>NZ_JAWMTH010000004.1:0-541447 GCF_033142195.1 Arthrobacter sp. B10-11 | reverse complement strand
AACAGTGGGGCCCGCGGGGGGCAGTGGCCGCGGTCGGGCCCCTCTTCTTGCGTTGTGCCGGTTTTGCGTTGCGCCGGCTTTACGTCGTGCCGGCTGCTGCCGCCGGTCAGGCAGTCTGGCCGGCGTGCTCGCCCTCTTCGATCTCTTCAAGCAGTTTGTCGTTGAAGGCCTTGAGGTCCCCGGGGTGCCTGCTGGTGACGAAGCCCTGGTCCACCACCACTTCCTGGTCACTCCAGTCCGCGCCGGCGTTCTTCAGGTCGGTCTGGAGCGTGTGGTACGAGGTCAGCTTGCGGCCGCGGACCACGCCGGCGTCGATGAGCAGCCACGGCCCGTGGCAGATGGAGGCCACCGGCTTGTGCTGCTCGAAGAAGCTCCGGGCGAAGGCCTGGGCGTCCTTGTCCACGCGGAGGTGGTCCGCGTTGACCACACCGCCGGGAATCACCAGCGCATGGAAATCTGCGGCCTTGGCCTCGGCCACGGTGATGTCGACGTCGAACTTTTCGCCCTTTTCGGTGCCGTCGTAGCCCTGCAGCTTTCCGGCCTTCGGCGCCACCAGCGTGGGCTCGCCGCCGGCTTCCTTCACGGCGTTCCAGGGGCTGGTCAGCTCCACCTGCTCCACGCCGTCGGTCAGCAGGAACGCAACCTTCTTGCCTGCAATATTGTGCGCTGACATATGTCCTCCTCTTGACGGATGCCTTACGCGTTTAACACTAGGAACCCCGGAAATAATAAGCAAGCTGATAATCCTGCCGCCCCGATCAAACAGTGCCGATCAAACAGTGCCGATCAAACCGTGCTAGCACGGAAGTCAGCGACACCGCCCCGCGCGCACCATGGAACCACGGCATCAGGAAAGGATTCCTGGCCGAAACCACCATCACCGCAACAGGAGCAAGAAGAAAAATGTCCATGACCGCCGGAACAACGAAGTCCCGCCCCTCCCGCGCCAAGATCGCACTCGTTTCAGCAATGACGCTGGGACTTGCTGCGGGCGGCGTCGCCCTCGCCGCGCCCGCCCAGGCCGCCACCACCAACTACGCCTGCACCGTCACCCCGCTGAAGCCCGTCTTTGCCGGCTTCAATTCCTCGGGGACCAAGCTGGTGGACTACCAGATCCAGGTCCGCTGCTACAACGACCGTTCCGTCTACATCGAGCAGCAGCGCTGGGAAAGTGACGACTGGCCCAACGGCGACGACCACCTCGGCAACTCCAGCTTCAGCCGTTCGCTCGGCTACTACAGCGGAACCGTCACCATCCACAATGTCCGCACGCTGACCAACACCGAGATCGGCAACGAGGAGGTGTACCACAAGGTCCGCCACCAGGAAGGGACCGGTGGCGTCTGGTCGCCGTTCACCGGCTGGAAGGGCAGCGGCACCACGTCCATGTCGAATTAGCGCAGGTCCAACCAGCGCTCCCCCCGTCCGAACAACCAGCGAACCGGCGGCCGTCCCCATGGGGCGGCCGCCGGTCTGCTAATGCTGGCGCAGGTAGGTGAGCACGGCGAGGACGCGGCGGTGGTCCTCCGGCTCCGGCCGCAGCCCGAGCTTCAGGAAAATACTCCGGATGTGTGCCTCCACGGTCCGCTCCCCCAGGAACAGGGTCTTCCCGATCGCCTGGTTGGTCCGTCCCTCGGCCATCAGCTCCAGGACATCCCGCTCCCGGCTGCTGAGCTCATCCTCCCGGTGGTGGCCGTTGTGCGGCCGGGCCACCATCCGGGCCACCAGTTCAGGATCGACGGCGGTCCCGCCGGCCGCCACCCGGTGCAGCGCGTCGATGAAGTCGTCGATGTCCGAGACCCTTTCCTTCAGGAGGTAGCCCAGACCCTTTGCCCCGTTTCCCAGGAGCTGCATGGCGTTCTCCGTCTCCACATACTGGGACAACAGGAGCACCCCCGTGCCGGGCTGGTCGCGCCGGATGGCCGTGGCAGCCTGGATGCCCTCCGTGGTGAAGGTGGGCGGCATGCGGATGTCGACGACGGCAACGTCTGGCTGAAGGGCAGCAACACACCCCAGCAGTTCCCGGGCGTCCACTGCCTCGCAGACCACCTCGAGGCCCTCGGAACGGAGCAGCGCGGCCAGGCCGCGGCGGAGCAGCGCCGAGTCGTCCGCGATGGCTACGCGCAGGGTCATGGCATGTCCTCCGTTGGATCGGCCGAGAAGGGCAGGGTTGCGGCCACGGTTGTTCCGCGGCCTTCCGGGCTGGTGACTGTCAGCGAGCCGCCCAGGGCGGCGGCCCGGTCGGCCAGCCCCAGCAGGCCGCCGTCGGCACCGGGGGTCGCCCCGCCGATCCCGTTATCCATGACACTGAGAGTGAGTCCGGTGTCCGTGCCCTTGACGCCGATCCTAAGGTTCGAGGCACGGGCATGTTTGGCCGCATTGGTCACGGCCTCGGCGCAGATGAAGTACGCGGCGAGTTCCACCGGCGGCGGGGGCCTGTGCGGCAGGTCAACGTCCAGCTCGATGGGCAGCGCGGAGCGCTCCGCGAGCGCTGTAAGGGAGCCGCCGAGCCCCCGTTCCTGCAGCGACGGCGGGTAGACGCCCCTGGCGAGCTCCCGCAGTTCCGCCAGCGCAACGGCAAGTTCCTCGCTGGCCTGCTCCACAAGTTGTTTCATCTCGGCGGGACCCGCAGCACGGCGGGCCCTGGCCAGGTCCATGGACACGGCCACCAGGCGCTGCTGTGCACCGTCGTGGAGGTCCCGTTCCAGCTCACGGCGCCGGGCGTCCCCGGCGGTGACGATACGTTCCCGGGAGCGGCGGACCTCGACCAGCTGGTCCCGCAGCTGCTGCTCCATGTTCTGGTTGTCCAGGGCCAGGGACGTTGCGCTTTGGACGGCGGCGAGCAGCTGGGGCTGGTCCCGGAGGGCTTCGTCGAAGACGAGCGCCCCGACGGGAACGCCGTTGCGCTCGAGCACCATGGCCGCCCTCCCGGACCCGTCCTCCGGGACAGCGCGGGGCACGCCGTCGTCGTCCACGAATCCGGACAGCGCAGGGGACCACCGCCACAGGCTGAGGGTGGGGTCCCGGACCGACCTGCGGAGGGCGCGGACCAGCCGGTCGCTGACCGGCGCCGTGCCGATCTCCACCATCAGGTCGCTCAGGGTGCCACGGGCAAACCTGTAGCGCCACAGGCCCAGCAGCACTGCGAGGGGGACGATCGCCGTCGCCGGGTACTGCCAAAGCAGGGCCTCGTTGGAGAGGGAGCCGGTCAGCTGCACCACGGCGAGGGACACCCAGACAGTGGATGCGGTCTTGATGATCACTGCCAGCCACAGCGGCAGGAACGCCGCACGGTACGCTGCCGAGCCGGCCCGCCAGCGGGAGACGAGCACAGCCATGATGGCCAGGCCGATGCCTACCTGCACAATCCGCGCGGCGTCCCCGATGGCGCTGGTGAGCTGCGGGCTGTCCCGGAGCAGGAGCAGGTTGCGGGACGTGGACTCCCCTGCGGCGATGTGCAGCCGCGGATCAAAGAATGCCCAGCTGGCCACCGCGATGACCGCCCAGGCGGCAAAAAAGAAGACGACCGCCGCCCGTTCCGCCCGCGAGCGCAGGACTCCCGACGGAAAGCTCAGGGCCAGCTGCAGCAGCGGGGGCTGGTACATGAGCGTCAGGCCCACCCCCACCGTAAACAGGACGGGATCGCTGGACCGCCGCACCCCGGCAGCCAGCCACAGCAGGCCGGCGAGCACCAGCAGCAGTCCGGGATTCCGGTTCGGCCGGGTCTGCCACGCCGCCACGCCAGCCAGGACGAAGGCGAGCCCCACGGCAATGAACAGGGAGAGCTCGGTCACGGAAAACGGTGCCCGTGACGGGTTCTCGCCCCAGCGGATGACCCCCTGGGCGTTGAGGACTCCGAGGGTCCGGGCGGGATCCTGCAGGGCCGCCGGCCGCCAGTCAATCGAGATCAGCACCAGGGCCAGGACGCCCACGGTGGCAGCCACTACCAGTACCAGTTGCTTGGGAGTCACGCTGCTTCCCTCCGCCAAGGTTAAGAATCCCACGCAGCCGGGCGGCGGGCCAGACCCGCGTCGCTAACCCAACAGACCCGCGTAGCTAACCCAACAGCCGCCGTTCGTAGGCAAAGGCAACGAGCTGGAGCCTGGTGCGGAGCCCCAGCTTGTCCAGCACGCTGCGCAGGTGCGTCTTGATGGTGGCCTCGGACACGAACAGGCTGTCAGCCATTTCGGCGTTGGCCAGCCCCTTGGCCGCCAGCAGGAAGACATCGCGTTCACGCGCGGACAGCACCTCCAGGACGGAGAGGTCCGGGCCCGCGGACGGCAAGGTGCGGGCTGCGTGCTGAAAAAGCTCATGGACGGAGCCGGGCGCAATCACGGAGTAGCCGGAATGGACGGTGCGGATGGCCGCCAGGAGGAACTCGGGTTCCGCGCTCTTGAGGAGGTATCCGCTGGCGCCGGCCTGGACGGCCTCCACCACCGCCTGGTCGCGGTTGAAGGTGGTCAGGGCGATGATCTTTGGTTTGGTCCAGCCCTCGCAATCCGCCTGCTGCAGGATCCGCAGGGTGGCGGCAACGCCGTCGAGCACTGGCATCCGGAGGTCCATCAGCATCACATCGGGGGTCAGTTCCGCGGCGAGCGCAACTGCCTGTCCGCCGTCGCCCGCCTCCCCCGAAAGCTCCATGTCCGGCTGGCTCTCGATGAGCATCCGGATGCCGGCACGGAAGAGCGGCTGGTCGTCCACGAGCGCCACCGAGATGCGCCCTCCGGCATCAACCACGGAGGGCCGCTTCCGGCCGGGCTTCCCCGTGCGGCGCCGTTTCCAGTTCCCCCGGCGCCAGTCCTGCAGCCATGCCAGTACTTGTTCCGGCGGCGGATGTTTCGCCGGCGGCTGTAACTTCGCCGGCGGCGGCAGGGAGGAGTCCGTACGGCACGAACGCGGTCACCCGGAACTGTTCGCCGTCCGGACCGGCCGTCACCCAGCCTCCGGCCAGGTGCGCTCGCTCGCGCATACCGGGTATGCCCCGCCCCACCCGGACCCCGCCGTCAGTTTCCGCCGCGGCTCCCCCGTCGGGGGCCATCGCTGACGCGACGTGCAGCGCGAGCCCGGGACCGCTCCAGTCAAAGTGCAGGCGCACCGCGGTGCCCCGTCCGCCGTGCTTGAGGGCATTGGTGAGGCACTCCTGGACGATGCGGAACACGGCCAGCTCCTGACCGGTGGTCAGGGGCACGGGAGTGCCCGATTCGCTGCGATCGATGGCCAGGCTGCCCTGTCGCATCCTGTCCACGAGCGGGGCAACATCACTGAGCCGGGGCTGGGGCGTGACCATGCCGTCGTCGCGGACTCCCTCGATGACCCGTTGCGCGTCCACCAGGGCACTCCGGGCGGAGCTGGCGATATTTTCAAGGGCGTTGAGCACGGCCTTGGGCTGGTCCGAACTCAGGTAGCGGGTGCCGTCCGCCTGCGCCGCGATGACTGCCAGGGAATGAGCCAGGACATCATGCAGGTCCCGGGCAATGCGCGTTCGTTCCTGCTCCACGATGAGGTCGACTTCCGCCTCCTTCAGGCCGGCCTGGGCAATGTTCCGTGCGTGGAACAGGCTGCCGCGTTCCTGATAGAGCTTCAGTGCGAGGCCGACGGCGGCGCAGCCGGCGGCTATCAGTGTCAGGACGGAGAAGAGCTGCCAGCCGTGGACCTGCAAGGCCACGCGGTCACCGCTGTACAACGGACGGAACCAGCCCACACCGTAGCTGTACCGCCAGGAGATCATCAGGAACGTCATGGCCACGATGAAGACCGCGTTGGCCGAAACGGCCGCCACCGCAGTCCGCCTGGCCGCGGTCCACAGGATGAACGCCAGGGCGATGAACGATCCGATGTAGATGGGCCAGTGGTTCGAGTACATGGCCGGGATTGCGTACAGGAACTGGCCCGTCAGCAGGATCGCCGTCAGCGCGAGTGAAACGATCGGCTGCCACACCGACACGGCGATGGCTGCCGTCATGAGAACCAGCGGGACCGTTCCCGGCCAGACGTTGAGTCCGGGCCATGGCCCCATCCTTCCTGCTTCGCCCACGCACCACAGCGCGAAGAAGAGAACGGCCGCCACGGGGGCGCCCCAATGCCGCATGAATTTCAGAAGTGGTTCCATGCCTGTCACCCTATCCACGCGCGGCGGCGCTCCCGTGACAACGACGGCCATTTCACCCTGAGCTCCACCGCGAAGCCAGCAGATTCATCCTTCCGGCCAGGCACGCCGCGGAACTTGAGCCAAAATTGCATCAATGCCGCGTTATTCCTGATTCCCCCGGTTCACCCTTGAGACATAACATCCAGGCGGGAACCCAGCACCCGCGAGAAGAAAGCATCACAGGCTGCAAGGAAGCAGGACCGGCCATGAAAAAGGCTCCAGCGGTCAACGAGGTCGCCGCGATCCACGGCGTCATTACCGACCAGGCTCCGGTGGATTTTCATGCCTTAGGGCTCGCCGGCTGCATCGACCGGCTGGCCGCCCCGCTCCGGGAGCAGGGAACCAGGGTCCGGTGGGAGACGCCGCACCACGGCATCGAGATCCCGGCCGGAAGCGCCGGGCTGCTGTACCACGCCGCCCAGGAGGCCCTGAGCAACGCCTTCAAATTCGCCGCTGCCACCGAACTGACCGTCCGGCTCGCAGCAGTGCATCACGGCATCCGGCTGACGGTGGCCGACAACGGCACCGGTTTCGACCGCCACGATCACCACGGGAACCGCCCGCAGGGATTCGGACTGCTCCTGATGTCCATCGCGGTCCACGAAGCCGGCGGCACCGCAACCATCGACACCGCTCCCGGCAAGGGCACCTGCGTCACGGTCACGCTTCCATTGGACTGAGCGCACGCTTCCACCTGAATGACCACATGATTCTCTGGGGGGATCACCATGCATCTCAGCCCGGGCCGCTGCGCCCACGGAACCAGCCACCGGCTCCAGTATCATTTTGCCCATGACCAGGCCTGCGGTGAGGGTCCCTGTCGCGGGAGTAGCCCGCGAAGCCCTCGATACCGTCTGGGACCGGATCTTCTTCCTCATCGGTGGTGTCGCCGCCGCCTGGTTGACGTACCTTCTCCTTGAGCTCAGCTTCCAGTGGGGCTGGGGCCAGCTATGGTTCACCTTCGT
The DNA here is from genome assembly GCF_033142195.1 of Arthrobacter sp. B10-11. NCBI lineage: Bacteria > Bacillati > Actinomycetota > Actinomycetes > Micrococcales > Micrococcaceae > Arthrobacter > Arthrobacter sp. B10-11. The sequence goes on along the minus strand of NZ_JAWMTH010000004.1, from coordinate 534,334 downwards.
CTTCTGGGCCATGCTCGCCTACCTCGTCCTGCCCAGGCTCCACTCAATCCTGACCCGCGTGTACGTGCCGGATTACTTCATCGGGCGCGCCCGCACCAGCGACGGCCTGCTCGGTGATCCGGTGAATGTTGCCCTGCTCGGCTCCGAAGCCCAGCTCCACCACGTGATGCGCCGGGCCGGCTGGACCATCGCCGACGACGTGACCCTGGCCAGCAGCTGGCGGATCATCACCTCCACGGTGTTGCGCCGCAGCTACCTCGAGGCCCCCGTCAGCCCGCTCTTCCTGTTCGGCCGGCAGCAGGATTTCGCGTACCAGCAGGAAGTGGACGGAAATCCCGGCAAGCGCCACCACGTCCGCTTCTGGCGGTGTCCGCCCGGCTGGCTGCTCCCCGGCGGCGTGTCCGCTGACTGGCTGGCTGCCGGCACCTATGACAGAAGTGTCGGCTTCTCGTTGTTCACCCTCCAGGTCACACACAAGATCGACGAACACACGGACGATGAGCGGGACCATATCGTCAGGTCCATGTCCGACGCCGAACCGTCCGCCGCCGTCCGGGTGATCCGGGACTTTTCCACCGGCTACCACACCCGCAACGGCGGGGGCGATGAAATTGCCACCGACGGCGACCTGCCCATCGTTGACCTGCGGGCAACGCCGGTGTCCGGCGTTGCCGTGGCACGGCTCCCGAGCGACAGCCGGAACAGGCGACCCGCCCCCACGATCATCGGGGCGGCCCTCGTCGCCGGCCGTGCATTGGCAGCCGCGGCACTGGCGGTGTCCATCCTGCTCTTCCCCGCCGAGCACCTGAGCGCGGACCAGTCCCAGCTGGTGCTTTACCTTGGCCTGGCAGTGGTGGTCCTGTTTGCCCTCGCAGAACTGCTGCTTGCCTGGTTCGTCTTCCTGGGCCGCAACTGGGCGCGCACGCTCACCATGGCCGTGAGTGCGGCCGCGATCGGCCTGCAGGTCATCGATGTAGTCAACGGAGGCCCCGGAATCACGCTGCAGACCAACCTTCCGGGCCTCACCCTGGACATCCTGTTGATCCTCGCCCTGTCCAGCGAGCGGTCCCGCGTCTACGCCCGCCGCGACCGCAAGGAACCAAAACGGATCGCTGCCCGGCCCGGCGGCCGCGCAGCCATCTGACGGTCAGACGGTGGCGGGGTCCGTATTCGCGCCGCACAGGATCACGGCCACCCGTTCGCCATCCGCGGGGACGTAGGCCCCGGAGGTCAGCGCCGCAAAAGCGGCCGCCGCGCCGTGCTCCACCACCATCCGGTAGTCGGCCCACAGCCGCGAGCGCGCGGTGACAATCTCGTCGTCGGACACCAGCACGCCCACCACACCGGTGCGGACTGCTACCTCGAAGCCGATCTGTCCGATCCGGCGCGCACCGAGTGAGTCCGCGGCGATTCCGGAGACCGCCACATCCACCGGCTCCCCCGCCTTGAGCGCGGCGTGCAGGGTGGGGGCTGTTGCGGGTTCCACTCCCACCACCCTGGCCAGTCCTTCGACGGCGGCCGCGATTCCGGCCATCAGTCCCCCGCCACCCACAGCCACCAGCACGGTGTCCACGCCGCCAAGCTGTTCCAGGAGTTCCGAGCCCACAGTGCCGGCGCCGGCGGCGATTTCGGGCTGGTCGTAGGCGTGGCAGTACACGGCCCCGGTTTCGGCGGCGTATGCAATGGCCGCGTCATAAGCCACGGCATATTCGGCGCCGCGCTGGATCACCGTGGCCCCGGATTCGCGGAGTTTCTTCACCTTCATGGCGGGGGCGGTCTCCGGGACAAAGACGGCGGCGGGAACCCCTGCTTGCGCCGCGGCATAAGCGTTCGCGAGGCCGGCATTGCCGCCCGAGGCCACCACAATGCCCACGCCCTCGTTCAGCTCGCCCCGCTCACGGCAGGCCAGCACGCGGTTGAACGCGCCGCGGGCCTTGAACGTGCCGGTGTGCTGCATAAACTCGCACTTCAGCCAGATGGTCCCGGGAAAGCTCCCCTTGTCCGCTTCGATCACCGGGGTGCGGCGCACCAGCCCGGAAATCCTGGCAGCTGCTTCGTCGACGTCGCGGCGCGTGATCATGCCATCCCCCGAGTAGCCGTACGGGGAAGGGTGGAGCGGCCGCCGTAGTCGCGGCCGATCTGGCGCGCAGCGTCCTGGAGGAGCGGAACCACCGTTCTCTCGATGGCCTCCGCCGGCGCCCGGTGGGTCTGGAGGGACACGTTCACGGCGGCCACCACTTCGTTGCCGTGCCAGACCGGAACGGCCACACCGCGGAGGCCTTCCTCCAGTTCCTGGGAGACCATGGACCACCCCTTGGCGCGGGCCTGTTCCACCTCCGCCTGCAGCTGGTCCAGGCTGCCGATGGAGCGCTCGGTGAAGCGCTGCAGCTGGACGGAGTCGAAGTACGTTTTCAGCTCGGCGCCGGACAACGCCCCGAGCAGGACGCGCCCCATGGACGTGGCCCAGGCGGGGAACCTCGTGCCAACGCTGATGGAGACGCTGAGGAGCCGGGGCGAGGGAACGCAGGCCACGTAGACAACATCGGTACCGTCAAGGATGCAGAGCGATGTTGTTTCGTTGAGTTCGGCCGCCAGCGATTTCAGGTGCTGCTCAGCGATTCTGGGGAGCGCCAGGTTTGCCAGGAAAGACTGGCCGATGTCCAGCGAGCGGGGAGTCAGTTCAAAGTAGGGGCCGTCGGCCCGAAGATAGCCAAGATCGGTCAGCGTCATCAGGAACCTGCGGGCGGAAGCCCGGGTCATGTCCGCTTTCACTGCGACCTGGGACACGGTCAGGCGGGGCTCATCCGGGGCGAAGGCGCGCAGTACGTCAAAGGCCTTCTCCACCGATTTCACGAAGTACGCGGGTTGCTCCGCCATGGAATGGTTTGCCCTCCCTGAAGCTCATTATTGGCACCGGCAGGCGCATGGCCGCAGGCTGGTTCCGATCATATCCGGATAACGCACGGCCGCCTCAGCGGGGCCAATTCCCGGTCAGCTCTGCACACGGATGTCCGTGAGTGCCCGGCCCAGGAGTGCGCCGGTCTCGGGTGCCAGCCCGAGGATGGGGATCATGGCCGCCGCCTGCGCCCGCAGGTGGTCCCAGCCGTCGGCGCATGGCAGGCCCTGGGCCCTCGCTCCGGCGATGGTGGCCGTCGTGTGGCCGGCATACACGAAGTCGTATACGAAGGCGTCCGGGGAAAGCTCCGCCGGCCCCCAGGCAGGTTCATCACTGCGTCCCTTGCCGATCGGGGTGGCGTTGACGATCAGGGAGGCGTGAGGCGCATGGTCCCGGGTCTCTGCCCACGTCACGGCGGCGGCTTCCATGCCGAGGCCCGTGGCCAGGTCCACCAATTGTCCTGATACCAGCGGATCCTTGTCTGCCACTGTGATCCGGTCCGCCAGGCCCGCCAGCGCCACCAGGGCCGCACGGGCGGCTCCGCCCGCCCCGAGCATCAACGCATGCCGCTGGTGCCGGCCGCCCAGGAGTTCGGCGACGGCGGTGATGTCCGTGTTGTGCGCAAGGAGCCTCAGGCCGTCCCGGACCAGCAGGTTGGAGGCACCGCTGAGCCGGACCTGTTCTGTTGCGGCGTCGGCTGTGCGCGCAGCCCACTGCTTGTGGGGCATGGTCACGTTCGCGGCCACGACGTCGGCCTCGAGCATCGCGGCGCGGACACCGGACATGTCCTGTCCGGCCGGAACGTCCCAGGCCTCGTAGGTCCAGCTGCTGCCGAGCTGTTCCAGGACGGGGCTCCAGAGCCCGGGAGACATGGCGCTGGAGGCCTCGGAGCCGATGAGGAACAGCCGGTGGGCGGGCATTCGGTTTTCCATGGTGACACCTTTCATTGCGGGCGCTTTGCTGGAGGGTGTTGTGAGGCACCTCACTCTGCGGTACTCTTTTCAATAATCGCATACCGCACAGCTGTTCGGAATGCGCACAAACCAAGCAACCGTCTTTCAGCGCGGAAGGGCCAGCACCATGACAAACACAGCTACAGGCGCCAGCATCGGAGCCGAGCAGCGCCAGCTCAAGCGGGCCAAGAAGGCAGCCCTCGCCGCGTTCCTCGGCGGCGCCCTTGAGTACTACGACTTCTTCATTTACGCCACCGCGGCGTCGCTGGTCTTCTCCAAGATCTTCTTCCCCGCCGGCGATCCCACCATCGCCCTGCTGGCCTCCTTCGCCACGTTCGGCGTCGCGTACGTAGCACGTCCCTTTGGCGCCGTGGTCTTCGGCCACCTGGGCGACAAGATCGGGCGAAAGAACACCCTGGTGATGACCCTGGTCCTGATGGGATCGGCCACGTTCCTCATCGGCGTGCTGCCCGACTTCAACACCGCCGGCTACTGGGCACCGGCCCTGCTGGTGCTCCTGCGCCTTATGCAGGGCCTCTCCGCCGGGGCTGAAACGGCTGGCGCGTCGGCGCTGTCCACCGAGGAAGCCCCCGAAGGCCGGCGCGGCTTCTTCGCCAGCTTTGCCATGAGCGGCATTTCCGCGGGCATCGTCCTGGCCTCCCTGGCCTTCCTTCCGGTGGCTGCCATGAGCGAAGCCGACCGCCTGGCCTGGGGCTGGCGCATCCCGTTCTGGGGATCCATCCTCGTGCTGATCGTGGCGTACCTGGTGCGGCGCTCGTTGGAGGAGCCGGAGGTCTTCGAAGAAAAGCACGACCACGGCGAACTGGTGAAGCTCCCCTTCGCCAAGATGTTCAAGACCCACCCGGCCCAGTTCTTCCAGGTTGCACTGATGTCCTTCGAAACCGTCACGAACACCTTCATGCAGTCCTTCGGCCTGGCCTACGCCGTGTCCGTGGGTGTGCCGGCCTCCACCATGCTCTGGGTCAGCATTACCGGCAACATCCTGGCCGTGGCAACCCAGCCGCTCATGGCGTGGCTCTCCGACAAGTTTGGCCGCCGCCCGGTCTTCATCACCGGCGTCCTCGGTTCCGGTGCCATGATCTTCGTCTACTTCTCGGTGATTTCCACGGGCAACGTCCCCATGATCTTCCTGACCAGCACCCTGATCACCGCCGGCACCTACGCGATGTCCAACGCCATCTACCCGGCCTGGTTCTCGGAGCTGTTCAACGTCAAGGTCCGCTATTCCGGCATGGCCATCGGCCTGCAGATCGGCATCCTGTGCGCCGGCTTCACCCCGCTGCTCGGCACCGCCCTCGTCGGTGCGGACAAGGCAAACTGGGGCCCCGCAGCCTGGATCGTGGCTGCATCATCCATCCTGGCCGTGGCCGGCGCCTTCTGGGCCCGCGAGACCAGCAAGACCCCGCTGCGCGAACTGGGCAACCCCGTCCGCTGAGGCACCGGTGGTCGAGCCCGGTGGTTGAGCCCCTACGGGCTCAACCACCGGGGCATTACCGGCGCCGCAGGCGGGCCAGCAGCGTCGCGGCGAGCAGCGCCGTCGTAAGTTCCAGGGCAAGGACGGCGAGCAGCCCGCCGGCGGCAGAGCCAGCCTCAGCGGGCAGCCCGGAAACCCCGTGGCTGTGGCCGTGCGACCCGCCACCGGACGCTGTCCCCAACAACAGGTAAGCATGCAGCGCCGTCATGGCCAGCGCGCAGGCCATGACCTGGTGCAGTGAACCAATCCGGCCCTCGCGCCAGATGTGCACGGCGCACGGCAGGCAGACCCCCACCATGGCCAGCATCAGCAGGTTCAGCCACAGGCCGTGGTGGTTTCCCATCACGAGCCCGAGGTGCACCAGGCTTGACGCGGCGGTCGCCGCGGCCACGATGCGCAGGTGTACAACGGGGCGGGAGTGGAGGACGGGGCCGGCGCTCCGGCCCCATCCCCGCAGGACCGTCATTGCCTCGTCCTAGCCGTGGCAGTGCCCGCCGGCGGCGGGCGTGGTGTTCGGGTTGGCGGGCACATCCAGCACGGGACTGCGGTCAAAGAACCCCTCCGGGCGCAGCTTGAAGCCCACAGTATCCACGGGCATGATGGGCCAGTCCTCAATGCGGGGGAAGTGGGTCAGCCCGAAGGTGTGCCACACCACGATGTCCTGGCCGTCGATCCCGCGGTCCTGGGCGATGTAGGACGGCAGCCCGGCTCCCCCGGAGTGCTGGTTCACGAAGTCCCCCGTGGGGTACCGCTCGTCCTCCGCGAACCGGGTGACCCATAGATCCTTGGTGGCGAATGCCGCCCGGCGGGCAATGGAGGACTCCGGGTCGGCGAGGAGCGTGGGCTGGCCCTGGGCATGCAGCTTGTACCCCACGGGCTCGCCGAGGCGGTTGCGCGATTCCGGGTTGGAGATGATCCAGGTCCGGCCGCTGCGGGCGTCGGCTTCCCGGGCGGCTTCGGACTCCGTGCGCAGGACGGTCCGCTTCCGGGAGAACGCGTTGCCGCGTTCGTTGCCTTCGCCCATGGGCTGCCGCACCACGTCCTCCTCCTCCACCCGATTGGTGAAGCCGTCAATCGCCATGTCCAGGCGCGCGCTGAAGAGGTGCTGGTGGAACGGCGCGCCGAGCCCGGGTGCGAGCTGGGAAATGTTGGCTGAGCCGCCTTCGGGGAAAGCGCTGGTGAAGACGACGCCCGTGGCCTTGGCCTCGAACTCAATGGTGCCGTCCAGGTACAGGTACCAGTAGAAGCCGTAGTCGTAGTTGCCGATGGTGGTGAAGAAGGAGATGACCAGACGGCGGTTGCGGCGCGTGTAGTTGATGCCCGCCCAGAGGTCGCTGTGCTTGGCCAGGATCCCCCAGTCCTCCTCGTGCATGCAGATGCCGTTGCGGATTTCGCGGGGGTTGCCGAAGGCGTCGCTGATCACCGGGCTGAGGTAGGTGATTTCGCCAAGGCAGTCGCAGCCCAGTTCGAGCGAGTTGGCGTACTGGCCCACCAGGTATTCGCCGGTGTCGAAGTAGTTCTGCCAGGACCGGATCGGGGACGGGTCGCCATACGGGACCACCATCTCGGCGATGGAGGCACGGTTGATGACGGGTCGCTTCCGCTCCCCGTCCTGGAAGGCCAGGTTGTGCAGCACCACGCCCTCGCGGACATCGAAGCCGACGTCAACACTCCACTTTTCCCACTCGACGTGATTTCCTCCGGTGACCGTGAAACTGGGCCCCTCGGGCTGGGTGATGTGGAGCGGCTTCTGCGTGGTGCGAAGCGGGCCGGTGAGCCCGGGGTCGGTGTAATTTCCGTGCTCCGCCGGAATCGGGACAACTCCAAGGTCCAGGACCTGCGTGACTTCCTTGCTGACGACGTCCACGTAGGCCACCAGGCCGTCGACGGGATGGGCCCAGGCGCTATCCTCGGGAAAATCCTGCACGAACGCCAGGCCGCGGAGGATGCGCCGCCCCTTCTCCTCCAGGTATTCGAAGGCGCCGGCGGACAGCGGGGCAACGCGGACTTTGCTGACATCCAGGTTTCGGTCCGCCAGGGCCTTCAGCCACCGTTCGTCGGAGGCAAGGAGTTCCTCGACCACCTCGAATTCCTCTTCCAGCACGGGCAGTTCGCCGGCGACGGCGGTGTCCAGCTCGACGGCGGAGGTCACGTCGCCGCGGGTGGCGGAGACCGTCACATCGAGGGGGCGGCCGCCGGAAACGTCGTGGATGAACACCCGGAAGCGCCGGTCCTCGGAATCCTTGGAGCTGTCCCGGGCGGGGTCCAGCAGGCCGAGATAGGCGATCCGCTTTTCCGGACCAAGGAGTCCCGCGGCGCGCAGGATGCCCTGGACGTCGGTGATCTCATCGCCCGCTGCCAGGCGGTACGGGGCGGCTGTGCCGGTTGGTGCAAGTGTCATGAGCGCTGCCTTTGTCCGGGACCGTGTCGGGGTCGGAATTTTTATTTTCTATAGTTGTAGAGAATAAGCGGTCCGTAAGATGGATCACAAGGGTTCGATACAAAAAAGTTCCGGGGGATCACCAGAGTGCCAAAGATTGTTGACCATGATGAACGGCGCCTGGAGCTGGTGGATGCGACCTGGCGGATCATTGCCAGGCTGGGCATCGAAGGCGCCACGATGCGGGAGATCGCCCTCGAGGCCGGCTTTGCCAACGGCGCACTGAAGCCCTACTTCCCCACGAAGGACACGCTGCTGACGTTTGCGTTCCGGCACGTCTTCAACAGGACCAACCAGCGCATCGCGGAGGTCACGGCGGGCAAGGCGGGGATTCCGGCACTCCGGGCCTTTTGCATTGAAGTGCTGCCGCTGGACTCCGAGCGCGTCAATGAGGCGCGGATCGTGGTCCCGTTCTGGCAGAAGGCGATCAACGATCCGGACAAGGCCGCCATCCACCGCGAGTCCATGGAACAGTGGCATGCCGCCATCCTGGAGTACCTGACACAGGCGCGCGCCCAGGGGGACGTACGCGCCGCCGTCGACGATTCGGCAGTTGCCGACCACCTGCTGAACATGCTGCTGGGCGCGCAGATCGCCGCAGCCCTTGCCTCCGGCAGCCAGGCGGACCCCGGCCTGGCCGGCCAGCTGGAAGCCTTCCTGACCCTGCTGCAGGCGGACTCCTAGTCTTTTTTCCACGCTTGTCGAAAAAAGATGACATCGCAGCACAACGGCGCTACCCTGAAATGACTGTGTCGCAGGACACAGCCTGGGGGACCAACTTTCAGATGGCTATCCGGCGTCAGGAACATCCATGTCTGCAACTCCAGCCCGCGCCGCGGGCCAGGAACTCACCTCCAGCGTGGCCACCTCGTTTGACCACTGGCGGCACCTCGTGGCGGAGTCCTTCGTGCCGCTGGCCGCCGACACGGATCATCCCGACACCTTCCGCGGCCGGATGCGCGCCAGGGTCCTGGACCGGCTGTGCATCGTGGAGGTCTCCGCCTCAGGCCACAACGTCCACCGCACACCGGCCCTCGTGGCCCGGCCGGGCCAGCGCTATTTCAAACTCAATCTCCAGCTGGAGGGCACCGGACTCCTCATCCAGGACAACCGCGAGGCAGTGCTGCGCCCCGGCGACCTCGCCATTTACGACACCAACCGTCCCTATACGTTGGCGTTCGAAGAGCAGGCACGGGTCACGGTCGTCATGTTTCCGCACGATTCCCTGTCCCTGCCTCCGGACTACGTGGGCCAGCTCTCGGCGGTCCGGCTGGCAGGCGGGCACGGGCTGACCGGCATCGTGGGCCCGTTCATTGCCAGGCTGGCGGAGAACCTTGAAGCCCTCAGCGGCCCCAGCGGATCACGGCTGGCCACCAACGCCCTGGACCTCGTGTCCACCATGCTGCACTCGGAACTGGACATGGCGCGGGACAGCATGAAGCCGCAGGTGCTGCTGGCATCGTCCGTGCGCGAATACATCGAGGCCAACCTCGCCGATCCGCAGCTCTCGCCGGCCAGCATTGCGAGTGCCCACTTCATCTCCACCCGGCACCTGCACAACATCTTCCACGAATCCGGAGCCACGGTTGCCAGCTGGATCCGGAGCCAGCGCCTGGAACGCATCCGCCGCGACCTGAGGGATCCGCTGCACTACGGCACCTCCGTGGGGGCAGTCGCCGCCCGCTGGGGATTCCTGGATGCAGCACATTTCAGCCGCACGTTCCGGGAGGCCTACGGCGAATCCCCCAGCGACTGGCGCCGCGGCGCCTGACCAGCCGCCAGGAACCGCAACGCCGCAGGTGCGGCGACCCTAAATCAGCCCCGGCTAGATCAGCCCCTGCGCGAGCATGGCGTCCGCCACCTTGACGAAGCCGCCGATGTTGGCGCCCAGCACGTAGTTCCCGGGCTCGCCGTATTCGTCGGCGGTTGAGGCGCAGCGGTGGTGGATCCCCACCATGATGTCCGTGAGCCGCTGCTCGGTGTGCTCGAAGGACCAGGAGTCACGGCTCGCGTTCTGCTGCATCTCCAGGGCGGACGTCGCCACGCCGCCGGCATTGGCGGCCTTGCCCGGGCCGAACAGCACCCCGGCCTCCTGGAACACGGCCACGGCTTCGCGGGTGGACGGCATGTTGGCGCCTTCGCCGACGGCGATCAGGCCGTTGCGGACCAGCCGTGCGGCAGCATCGCCGTCGAGCTCGTTCTGCGTGGCGCACGGCAGCGCCACCGTCGCATCGACGTCCCAGACCGAACCGGCCTCCACATAGGCGACCCCGGAGCGGCGGAGCGAATAATCCTTGAGGCGTCCGCGTTCAACTTCCTTGACCTGGCGGAGAAGCCCGACGTCGATGCCCGCCTCGTCCACGATGTAGCCGGAGGAGTCGGAGCAGGCCACCACCGTGGCACCGAGCGACTGGGCCTTGGCGACGGCGTTGATGGCCACGTTGCCTGAGCCGGACACCACCACGCGCTGCCCGTCAAAGGAGGTTCCGCGGGTCTTCAGCATTTCCTCGGTAAAGATCACCGTGCCGAAGCCGGTGGCCTCGGGCCGGACCAGCGAACCGCCCCAGGAGATGCCTTTGCCGGTCAGGACGCCGGATTCGTAGCGGTTGGTGATGCGCTTGTACTGGCCGAAGAGGTAGCCGATTTCGCGCCCCCCGACGCCGATGTCGCCGGCCGGCACGTCGGTGTATTCGCCGATATGGCGGTAGAGCTCGGTCATGAAGGACTGGCAGAACCGCATAACCTCGGCATCGCTGCGGCCCCGGGGATCGAAGTCCGAGCCGCCCTTGCCGCCGCCGATGGGCATGCCGGTGAGGGCGTTCTTGAAGATCTGCTCGAAGCCGAGGAACTTCACGATGCCCAGGTAGACGGACGGGTGGAACCGCAGGCCGCCCTTGTAGGGGCCGAGGGCCGAGTTGAATTCCACCCGGAAGCCGCGGTTGATCTGCACGCGGCCCTGGTCATCGGTCCACGGCACCCGGAAGATGATCTGGCGTTCGGGTTCGCACAGCCGTTCCAGGATGGCCGCTTCGAGGAATTCGGGGTGCCGGTCGTGGACGGGGCCGAGGCTCTCGAACACCTCGACCACCGCCTGATGGAACTCCGCTTCTCCCGGGTTCCTGGCCAGGACGGTGTCCCTGATGGCCTCGAGCCGTGCATCCATGATGATTCCTTACGTCCGAACCGGGCGCGGAATGTCTCCGGCATATGCCGGACCTGCACCCTTTTATTGAAACTTCAACATACCCAATTGTGACTGCACGGGCCACGCATGGCCAATCGATGTTCCACTAACCTCCGTATTGTGACATTTAATTTCCATGAAACGAAAATTTCGGGTTCGGTTCGGGGTCCGGCAGGGGACTTCTGATGGCCCACATTTGCCTGCTGCTCTCCGGGGCCGCGCTGCTGCTCAACGGCGTGGCGGCGCTGGATCTCCTCCCCCGCCGTGACGCTGCCGTGTTCAGCCTGGTCATCGGCGGTACCCAGTTGGTCCTGGGCATTGCGTACCTGGGGAGTACCGGCGACGGGCGCGGTGACGCCGGCGGAACGCCCCTGCTCCTGGGAGCAGCAGGAATGTTCCTGTTCGGGCTGACCTACGTCTACGTTGGGTTGGATTTCCTGCTGGGACTAGGTTCCCGGGGCCTCGGCTGGTTCTGCGGGATGGTGGCCGTGTGCGGCCTCCTCCTCGCCGCGGCCTGGGCCGGGGCGGATCCGCTTTTGGCCGTTCTCTGGCTCTGCTGGACCTACCTGTGGCTGCTGTTCTTCCTGCAACTGGCCCTGGGGTTTGAGCGCCTCACCCCGCTCATTGGCTGGTCCCTGATCCTTACCAGCCAGGCATCGGCCACGGTCCCGGCGCTCCTGGGCATCACGGGGCACTGGCCAGCTGGTCCCGAGGCGGCACCGTCGGCGGCCGCGGGAGCCTCAGTCCTTGCATTCCTCCTGCTGCTGGCCGCCGCCGTCGTTGTTCCCGTCGAAAGTCCGCTATCCGGCGAACTCAAGCTCTGAGGCCCGCACCCGCTTCTCCACCCGGAGCTCCACGAGGACTCCGGCCAGGAACAGTGCGGGGACGGCCGCCAGCAGGCCCACGGCCGTTTCCGTGCTGCCTCCGATGAGGGACGTGAAGTTGCTGACCACCAGGTACAGCACCCACGCCAGCAACACGGAAGCCAGCACCGGGGCGATGAACGTCTGCCATTGCTGGCCGGCCACCCGTTCCCTGCGGAAATAGGCGACGACGGCCAGGGAACACAGCATGTACAGCACCAGCAGTGCGGCAACGGCGAGGCCGCTGAACCACGAGAACAGCGTCAGCACCGGGTCAAGTCCCAGCAGCGCGAACGGTGCCACCAACAGGACGGCCACCGCGGTCTGGATCCAAGCAGCGGCGGCCGGCGCACGGTGCTTGTTGGTGCGGGCAACAACTGCCGGCAGGGAACCGCGCAGGGCCAGCGAGTGCAAGTAGCGGTTGATGCCGTTGTGGAAGGCAATGATGCCTGCCAGCAGCGAGGTCACCAGCAGGACGCCGGTGGTGATCCCGGCCCACGGCCCGAACATCTCGACGATGGGGCCGATCACGAACGAGGTGGCGTCCCCGGATTCCAGGGCGGCGCCGGCGGCATCGACGACGTGTGACGGCCCGTAGAAGCTGACCAGCATCCAGGTGATGAAGGAGAAGAACACGGCGATGATGCCCACGGAGAGATACGTGGCCCGCGCAACGGTCCGGTGCGGGTCCTTGGCCTCGGCGGAGTAGATGGCCGTGGATTCGAAGCCGAACATGGAGGCCACCGCGAACATAATGGCGACGCCGGGAGCTCCGCTGGCGATGGCTGCCGGCGCGAAGGAGGCGGCGAAATCAAGGCCTTCGGGGCCGCCGCCCTTGAACAGTACGGAGAATCCGAACATCAGGAGGATGGCCACTTCCAGGCCCACCAGGACCGCCAGAACACGGGCGCCGAGCTCGATGTTCATGGAGCCCAGGACCTGGACCCCGGCCATGGTGACCACAGCCAGCAGCCACCACGGGACAGGTACCCCGGCGGAGGCCAGCAGGCCGGAAAACGCCGCTCCGTACAGTCCGTACATTGCCGCCTGCACCGTGCTGTAGGCCAGGAGGGCAAGCCATGCCGCCCCGGCGCCCACCCTGCGCCCGAACGCCGCGGTCACATAGGCGTAAAAGGCGCCGTTGGTCTGCACCTTCCGGCTCATGGCCACGAACCCCACGGCGAAAATGACAATAACGATGCCGACGACGAGGTAGGCCCCCGGGGCGCCGGCCCCGTTGCCGAGCGCGGCCGCGAGCGGTGCCGCGCCCACGATGCCGGTCAGCGGGGCCTGCGCGGACAGGACAAAGAACAGGATGCCCAGGACGCCGATGCTGCCTGCGCGCAGGGCGGTGGAGTGTTCCTGGCGGGAACCGGGCTCTGCGGTCCGGGATTCGGGATTCGAAATACTCATTTGATCCTTCTAACGGTCATGAGTGCTGGGGGGAGTGAAATCCAGCATGGCAGTCGCCGCCGGAGGCGGCTTGTCTGGCAGCGATCAGTTGTTGTTCCTGAGCGCACGCGAGGCATCCAGGGCGGCCCCCTCCGGGGCTGTTCGCTCCCGCACAACAGCTCTTCGCGGATAGACAAGACGTCCCGCGGGCGGGCGGGCAGACTCGAGACAAGGCCCCGGGCCATGCCGGCCGGTGCGCATTGCCTACTCGAAGTGGAGTACCCCATGGAAACTTACGACGCCCTACTGGCCTCGATCACCCCGGACGCCGGCGAAACCCGGGCCATCCTCGACCCGGCCACCGGCACGCTCGTGGGCACCGCCCCCGTCCACACCGTCCAGGACCTCGAGGCGGCCGTTGCCGCCGCGGCCGCGGCCCAGCCCGCGTGGGCAGCCCTGGGCCACGGCGCCCGGTCCGCCGCGCTCCTCAAAGCAGCCGACGCCGTCGAACGCTCCGCCGAGGAACTTGCCCGCCTGCTCTCCCGGGAGCAGGGCAAACCGCTGAACGGCCCCAACGCCCGTTTCGAGGTCGGCGCCTGCGCGGCCTGGCTGCGCGTCGCCGCCGGCACGCCGCTGGACCCGGAAACCGTGGTGGACGACGGCGAAACCCGGGCCGAACTGCACTACCGGCCCATCGGCGTCGTGGGCGCGATCGGCCCGTGGAACTGGCCCATGATGATCACCGTCTGGCAGATCGCCCCCGCCCTGCGGATGGGCAACGCCGTGGTGGTCAAGCCCTCGGAATACACGCCGCTCTCCGTCCTGGCCCTGGCCAAGGTCCTCAACGAGGAACTCCCCGAAGGCCTCCTGTCCGTTGTCAGCGGCGGCCGCGACGTCGGCGCCCGGCTGGCCGAACACCCCGCCATCGGCAAGGTCATGTTCACCGGCTCCACCGCCACCGGCAAGGCGATCATCAAGTCCTCCGCGGAGACGGTGAAGCGCCTCACCCTGGAACTCGGCGGGAACGACGCCGGCATCGTCCTGCCCGACGCCGACCCCAAAGCCATCGCCGAGGGCCTCTTCTGGGGCGCCTTCATCAACACCGGCCAGACCTGCGCCGCGCTCAAGCGCCTCTACGTCCACGACTCGCTGTATGAGGCCGTCTGCACGGAACTCACGGCGGTGGCGGCGTCGATGCCCATGGGCGTCGGGCTGGACGAGAACAACGTCCTCGGCCCGCTCCAGAACCGGGCCCAGTTCGACATCGTGGCCGGCCTGGTGGAAGCGGCTAAGGCTTCCGGAGCACGCGTGCTACTCGGCGGAAACCCGGACACCGGCCAGCCCGGCCACTTCTACCCCGCCACCCTCGTCGCCGACATCGACAACAGCAACCCGCTGGTGGCCGAGGAACAGTTCGGACCGGCCCTGCCGATCATCCGTTACGGCACCGTGGGTGAGGCGGTGGCCATGGCAAACGCGCTCGACGTCGGGCTCGGAGCCTCCGTCTGGTCCTCCGACCCTGCCGAAGCCCGCAAGGTGGCCGCCCGGCTCGAGGCCGGCACCGTCTGGATCAACAAGCACGGCGCCGTGGACCCGCGCATTCCCTTCGGCGGCGCCAAGCAGTCCGGCTACGGCCTGGAGTTCGGCGTCGAAGGCCTCAAGGCCCTGGGTGTTCCGCAGGTGATCAACGGCTAGGAAGGAGTTTTTGTCCACTTAGAGGGACTTCAGCCGCGGTTTGCGCCCATTATCTGGACAAAAACTCCTAGAGTGCCGGCTGCCGCATCCACGGCCTGGTGGGCGTCTGGCCCAGCTGGTCGTTGAACTCCTGGGCTTCGCGGTAATACTCCAGCATGGAGAGCCGGGACGCGGCCGCCGGATCCAGGATCACCACGGCCCGGCGGTGCATCTGCAGCACCGAGGCGGGGCAATGGGCGCTGACCGGGCCTTCCACCATGGCCTGGACGGCATCAGCCTTGTTCTCCCCCATGGCCACCAGCACCGCCAGCCTGGCGTCGCGGATGGTCCCCAGTCCCTGGGTCAGGCACAGCCTTGGAACGTCGCCCGCCGGGAAGAACCGGGCGTTGTCTGCACGGGTGGCTCCTGCCAGGGTCTTGACCCGGGTGCGGGACACCAGCGACGAGGTGGGCTCGTTGAACCCGATATGGCCGTTGGCGCCGATTCCGAGGATCTGGATATCCACACCGCCGGCGGCCGTGATGGCGGCGTCGTAACGGTCGGCTTCGGCAACGAGGTCCGGGGCGTCGCCCTGCGGCGTGAAGAGCTGCCCGGGCGGCAGGTCCACGTGGCCAACGAATTCCCGCCGGATGGTGGAGTGGTAGCTCTGTTCGTGCTCCGGCGGCAGCCCGGCGTATTCGTCCAGGGTGAAGGCCGTGACCCGGCTGAAGCTCAGCCGTTCTTCGCGGTGCCGGCGGATCAGTTCCTGGTACGTGGACCTCGGCGAACCGCCCGTGGCGAGCCCGAGGACGGCCGGGCCCTGCCTCACCCGGGCCTCGATGATGTCCGCGGCCCTGCCGCCTACGTGTTCTGCGGACTCACACAGAATGATCTGCACGCGCATTCCTTTCCTGCAGTAGTGGTGTGCCGGCCCGGTAGACCTGCACCAGTTCGAGTTCTTCGGTGGCCACCAGCACGTCGGCCCGTTTCCCCGTGGCGAGGGAGCCCAGGGGCGTGGAACCAGGTTGGCTGGCGTCCGTGTGGTCCAGGCCCATCAGGCGGGCCGGAGTGGCTGAGGCCGCCGTGACGGCATCGGCCAGGGGCACGCCCCACCCGACGCAGCGTTGGACGTTTTCCAGCAGAAGGCTTGTTGCCCCGGCGATCGCCCCGGGACGTCCATCGTCCGCGGAAACCAGCCTGGCCACCCGGTCCTGGACCAGCACGTCCAGGCTGCCGAGCGTGTACAGGCCGTCGGTCATCCCGGCCGCCGCCATCGCATCGGTAATCAGCGCTATCGACCCCGGCCCCACCAGGCTGAAGACCATGCGGACAATCTCCGGGTCCAGATGGACGCCGTCGGCAATCAGCTCCAGGACCATCCGGTCCGGCGACTGCCGCGCCGCCTGCAGGAGGACAGGGATGGGCCCCGGCGCCCGGTGGCCCAGCGGAGGCATCCGGTTGAACAGGTGGGTGGCGGACCACGGCCCGTCCCCTCCCCCGAGAACTTCCCGCGTCCGGGCAGCCGTGGCGTCCGTGTGGCCGATCGACGGGACCACCCGGTAGTCGCGGCACAGGGCCACCAGCTCAGCAAAGTGCGCTGTTTCCGGTGCCAGCGTGAGGGAGCGGACCGTGCCCTGTCCTGCTTCGAGCCATTCCTTCAGGAGTCCGGGGTCGCCGTCGATGATGGCCGCCGGGTCCTGGGCCCCGCACATGCTCCTGGTGATGAAGGGGCCTTCCAGGTGCAGGCCGGCCAATGTGCCGTCCTGCACCAGCGCCCGCAGCACTTCGATCTGCCCGAGCAGCACGTCCGGGCGGGCCGAAACGAGCGAGGCGAGAACCGACGTCGTTCCCTGCGCCGCGTAGTAACCCGCCGCCCGGCGGGCGCCCTCCGCATCCGCGGAGAAGGTGTGCCCCACGGCGCCGTGGCAGTGGACGTCCACCAGGCCGGGCAGGATGAGCGGAACCTGTGTTGTTTCGACGTCGACGGCGGCGGGCAGTTCCGCCGTCGGCCCGGCCCAGACGATGCTGCCCCCGGCGATCACCACGGTGCCGTCGTCGATCATTCCGTCGCCGCTCCGGCCGGTGACGAGCCGCCCCCGCAGCCCGAGGTCGATGTCGCCGTTCCCCGGCCGCGTCAGGTCAGCTCGCATCGGCCTTGGCCATCGAACCGTTCTCGTCGGTCTCGTCTTCGCGGCCCAAGGTGCGCAGGTTCCAGCGCCGGATCACGAAGCGGAAGGTCACGTAGTACACGGCCGCGTAGCCCAGGCCGATGGGGACCAGCCAGAGCGGATTCTGGGCGATCCCGAAGTTCAGCAGGTAGTCGATGGCTCCGGCGGAGAAGCCGAAGCCGTGGTGGATGCCCAGGAAGTTGACCAGCATCATGGAGGTTCCGGTCAGGACGGCGTGGACGAGGTAGAGCGGCCAGGCCACGAACATGAAGGAGAATTCCAGCGGTTCGGTGATGCCGGTGAGGAACGCCGTGAGGCCGGTGGAGAGCATGACGCCGCCGACGATCTTCTTCTGGGACGGCTTGGCCTCGTGCCAGATGGCGAGGGCCGCAGCGGGCAGGGCAAACATCATGATGGGGAAGAACCCGGTCATGAACACGCCTGCTGAGGGGTCGCCGGCGAAGAACCGGTTCAGGTCGCCGTGCGTGCCGTTGTAGTCGCCGATGATGAACCAGACGATCGAGTTCAGGATGTGGTGCAGGCCCAGCGGGATGAGCAGCCGGTTGAGCGTGCCGTAGATTCCGCTGCCCACCACGGTGTTGTCCGCCACCGTGTTGCCGACCGCCGTCAGCCCGGAATTGAAAAGAGGGTAGATGAGGGCCATGACCACGCCGATCACGATCGCGGCGAAGGAGGTCAGGATGGGCACCAGCCGGCGGCCGGCGAAGAACCCGAGCCAGTCCGGCAGGGTGGTCCGGTGGAACTTCTGCCACAGCCATGCGGTGGTCAGGCCCATTACGATGCCGGCCAGCACGCCGTAGTTGATGACGGGATCCTTGCCGCCCTCCGGGGCGGCGCCCAGCACCAGCGGTGCCATGACTTTGAAAACGTTGGTCAGGACCAGGAAGCCGACGACGGCGGCCAGCGCCGTGGACCCGTCGCCCTTCTTGGCGAAGCCGAAGGAAATGCCGACGGCGAAGAGCAGCGGCAGGTTCTCAAACAGGGCCCCGCCGGCCGCGCCGATCACCTGGGCAACGGTAGACAGGCCTTCGAACCTGCCCAGCAGGTCGTCCTGGCCCAGCCGCAGGAGGAGTGCGGCGGCGGGAAGTGCTGCGATGGGGAGCATGAGGCTGCGGCCGAAGCGCTGCATGTTCTGCAGCGCTTTGCCGCTGCCTTTGGCCTTTCCCGGGGCCGGCGAGGCCAGCGGGCCGGCCCCGGCGGAAGCGGAGGGGTTTTCCGTGGACATGTGGTTCCTCGTTTCGAAAAGGGTGCTTGTGCGGGGATGCGGGATTCAGTAGAGTTTTGCTAACTGGTTATAACCAGTGACAATCATCACTGTGAAGTGCACCGGGCTCAGTTGTCAACCTCAGGCAGGAAAAAAGACCTCCGGGCCCGCCGGCCTTCACCGCGAACCATCAACAGGAGTGGACATGTCCAAAGCAGAGATCATCCTTGCCGCCCTGGGCGGCGCCGACAACGTGGAAGAAATTGAAGGGTGCATCACCCGCCTGCGCACCGAAGTGGTGGATGCTGCCCGCGTGGACGAGGCCGCCCTCAAGGCCGCGGGCGCCCACGGCGTCATGATGTCCGGCACGGTGGTCCAGGTTGTGGTGGGTCCCGAGGCCGAGAGCCTGGCTGAAGACATCCAGGACCTGATGTGAGCACGCCTGACGTGAGCACCGCAGGTACCGGCACGGCAGAAGCAGCCGGGCGGGCCAGGGCCATCAGCGTGGCCTCTCCCCTGCCCGGCCGGCTCATCCCGCTGGGCGAGGTGCCGGACCCCGTGTTCGCCAAAGGCCTTGTGGGCGGAGGCGCCGCCGTCATCCCGGACGACGACGCCGGTGTGCTCACCGCCGTCGCGCCACTGGACGGCCGCGTCATCAAGGTCATGCCGCACGCCTACATCGTCCAGCACGCCTCCGGGCCCGCAGTCCTGGTCCACGTGGGCATCGACACTGTGGGCCTGAAGGGCGAGGGCTTCAGCGTGCTGGCGCAGAAGGGCGACCATGTCCGGGCCGGCGATCCGATGATCAGCGTTGATGTCAGCTTTGTCCGCTCGAAAAACCTCAGCATGTGCAGCCCCGTGGTGATCCTGGACAGCGCACCGGACGCAATTGAACCTCCTGCCTCCGGCGGCCGCGTGGAAGCCGGCGGGCACCTGTTCGACCTGCCGGGACAACTTCCGGAAAAATAGACGGATGGATACTGCAGGGGAACTAAAACACGTCTGGGTGCGCCGGCAGCTCCAGGACCTCGTCGCCACCACGCTGCGACCCGGGGATGCGCTGCTGGGCGAACGCCAGCTGGAGGAGCAGTTCGGCGTCTCCCGCATCACGGTGCGCCGGGCGATTTCGGACCTCGTCCAGGACGGTGCCCTGGTGCGGATCAAGGGCAAGGGGACCTTTGTGTCCCACGGACTGGTGCGCTCAACCCTGCATCTGGCCTCCTTCAATGAGGACATGCGGGCGGCCGGCTTCGAACCCAGCACCAGGGTCATCACTGCCACGACGGCGGAACCGGCCGCCGCCGCGGCCGAGCATTTGGGGCTGGCTCCGGGGCAGGACGCCTACCAGGTCCGCAGGCTGCGCCTGGCCAACGGGGCGCCCGTCAGCGTGGACGAATCCTGGCTGCCTCCCCGGCTCCTGCCGGACCTGCTCTCGGAGGACCTGACCGGTTCCCTCTACCGGGTGCTCGCTGCCTCCGGGCATCCGGTGCAGCATGTGGAACAGACGGTGGAGGCCGCTGCCGCTCCGGAGGAAACCGCGGCCCTGCTCGACATCGAACCCGGCGCACCCGTGCTGCTCTTCCGGCGCCGGTCATTCACCGGGGAGGACGATCCGGGCACGCCCATCGAATACTCCATTTCGACCTACCGCTCGGACCGGTACCAGGTGTCGATGCGGCTGGCGCTGGGCTGAGCCGTCCTGTCCGCGTCTCACCCAACTAAGCGTCTCACCCAACTAGGTCGCAGCAGGTGTCGTTTTGGGCCCTCAAAACGACACTTGCTGCTACTCACTTGGGCGGGTGGGCGCAGGTCGTGAAACCATACGGATCGTGACCCAGAAAATTGCGTACCAGGGTGAGCCCGGCGCCAACTCAAATATCGCGTGCATGCAGATGTTCCCGGAACTGGAAAGCGTTCCGTGCGCCAGCTTCGAGGATGCCTTTGAACTGGTGTCCACGGGTGCTGCCGAGTTCGCCATGATCCCGATCGAGAACTCGATCGCCGGCCGGGTGGCGGACATCCACATCCTGCTGCCGCAGTCCCGCCTGCAAATAGTGGGCGAGTACTTTCTTCCCATCCATTTCGACCTGCTGGGCATCCCCGGGAGCACCATCGAAGCGGCCACCGAGGTCCACAGCCACATTCACGCCCTGGGGCAGTGCCGGCGGCTCATCCGCGAGGCCGGGCTGCGCCCCGTCATTGCCGGCGACACCGCAGGTTCCGCCCGGGAAGTCCGGGAGTGGAACGATCCCCGGAAACTGTCCCTCGCTCCCCCGCTCGCAGCAAGCATTTACGGCCTGGAAGTGCTGGCCTCCCGGGTTGAGGATGACCCGTCAAACACCACCCGCTTCGTGGTCCTGGCTCCTGAAAAGGAACTGCCGTCCCGGGAGGAGCTGCCCGGACCGGCAGTGACCAGCTTCCTGTTCCGGGTGCGCAACGTTCCGTCAGCACTCTTCAAGGCGCTGGGCGGGTTTGCCACCAACGGCGTGAACATGACACGGCTGGAAAGCTACATGGTGGGCAACGAGTTTGCCGCCACGATGTTCATGGCGGACGTCGAGGGCCACCCGGAGGACCTGCCGCTGAAGCTGGCCCTGGAGGAACTGGACTTCTTCACCACTGAGGTGCGCATCCTGGGCGTCTACGCGGCCGCCGACTTCCGGGCCGGGCAGACCGTCAGCAGCTGACCCGGGAGTCCGCCCGGCGCTCATCCTCCTAGGTGGCGGGGACCCTAACTAGTGGGGACCCGCTTGCCTCCTGCCAGGATCGGAGCGAAGAACGCGGCGAGCTCCTCCGTCGCTGTCAGGGGCAGGACGTTCGCCACGTACTGGTCCGGGCGGACCACCACCATCACGCCGCCGCGGTCGATGCCGCGCAGCTCGAAAATATCCGACGCCGGAATGGTGCCATAGACCTTCTCCAGGTAGGTGAGCTTGAACGGCCCCACCTGGGGCTTGAAGACCGCCGGCACCGTGTTGAGGTCGATGTTCGTGTGGTCCTGCTGGTAGATCACCTTAATGTCGAACCAGGCGTCCGGGTCGCCGTCCGACGGCGTTGCGGCCAGCGGGGAGTCGGGCGCGGTGGCCAGCCACTCGGCAAGGTCGGTGGTGGGCGACTCCTGCCCCGGCGCGGCCCCGTCGGCGAAGACGTAGATGCGCCAGCGGCCGTCCGCCGAGGCCTGGTGGCCGAGTTGCAGCGGGTTCGTGTCGCAGACCCGCACCGCCGGCGCCGACTTGAAGCGCTTGCCGATGGTGAATCCGGCGGCCAGGTCCTGGTGCGCCGGCTCGCCGATCAGCATCGAAGGAACGTACTGCGTCATGAAGCCGGCGGGAAATTCGGCGGTGCTCACGTAGAAGTCCTCGAGCTCGGAGGGGGACGCGAATTCCTCCGGCTTCTTCGCCATGAGCGTGGACCACTCCTTGTCGAAGTCGATGAGGTTCTTCGCGATGACCTGGCGCTCGGCGGAGTAAGTGGACAGCAGGGATTCGGGGCTGCGGCCCTCCAGCACGTGGCCCAGCTTCCAGCCGATGTTGAAGCCGTCCTGCATGGAGACGTTCATGCCCTGGCCGGCCTTGGCGCTGTGCGTGTGGCACGCGTCGCCGGTGATGAACACGCGGGGCGTGCGGGTACCGAGTTCCTCCGGGCGGACGTCGTCGAACCTGTCGGTGAGGCGGTGGCCCACCTCGTAGACGCTGTGCCAGGCCACGTTGCGGACGTCGACGGTGTACGGGTGGACGATCGCGTTGGCCTTGGCGATGATCTGTTCGATGGAGGTCTTGCGGACGGCCCCGCGGTCGTCCGCGGCCACCTCGCCAAGGTCCACGTACATGCGGAAGAGATGGCCGCCCTCGCGCGGGATCAGCAGGATGCTGCCGCCGTCGTGGGACTGGATGGCGCACTTGAGGCGGATGTCCGGGAAGTCCGTATTGGCAAGCACGTCCATCACGCCCCAGGCGTGGTTGGCCTGGTCGCCGGCCATGGTGCAGCCGATCGAGTCCCGCACCTTGCTGCGTGCGCCATCCGCGCCCACGACGTACTTGGCCCGGACAACACGCTCCCGGCCTTCGTCGGCGCCGGAGGTGTGGGCCAGCGTCACCGCAACGGGGTACTCCCCCTCGCCGACGTGGAGTCCGCGGAACTCGTAGCCGTAGTCCGGCGCCATTCGGGTGGGGGCATTCGCCATGACGTCGGCGAAGTAGTCGAGGACGCGGGCCTGGTTGACGATCAGGTGCGGGAACTCACTGATCCCGTGCGGATCGTCCAGGGTGCGGGCCGCACGGACGATGTTCGCGGGATTCTGCGGGTCCGGCTTCCAGAACGCCATTTCGGTGATCCGGTAGGCCTCGGCAATGATCCGCTCGGCGAAGCCGAAGGCCTGGAAGGTTTCGACGCTGCGCGCCTGGATGCCGTCGGCCTGGCCGATCTCGAGCCGCCCGGGGCGGCGCTCCACGATGCGCGTGGTGATGCCGGGGAACTGGGACAGCTGCGCGGCGGTGAGCATGCCCGCGGGCCCGGTACCCACAATGAGAACGTCCACTTCGTCGGGAAGCTGCTCGGGACGGTTGATGCCGACGCCGGCGGCCGGCTGGACTCGCGGGTCACCGGATACGTAGCCGTGGTGATGGAAATGCACGGGATTCCTCACTTCGTTGTGTGGCTGTCTATGGCCGTCAAATGTGTTCGATATCAGAACTATTAGTTCGATAATAGAAATCTACTGCTCATTCGAAACTGTACGCAGATATGACCTGCGTTACAAGTGCCCGCGAAAACTCCCGGAAAATCAGGGGTTGACGGCGGGAAGCTCCTAGGCAATAGTTATCGTATACGATTTCGTACTCGATGAGGAGTAACACTTGGAACAGGTCACCGACCACATCCTGGCCGCGGCCCGCAAGGTCATCGCGGTGCACATCAACTACCCCAGCCGGGCAGCCCAGCGCGGCCGCACCCCGGAGCAGCCCTCCTACTTCCTGAAGCCTTCGTCCTCCCTGGCAGCCGGTTCGGCAGCAGCCCCTTCAAGCGTTGAACGCCCGGCCGGCTGCGAACTCCTCGGCTTCGAAGGCGAGATCGCCCTGATCATCGGCAAGCCCGCCCGCCGCGTCGGCATGGCGGACGCCTGGAGCCACGTCGAGTGGGTCACGGCCAGCAACGACCTCGGCGTCTACGACCTTCGCTACGCGGACAAGGGCTCCAACCTCCGGTCCAAGGGCGGCGACGGCTTCACCCCCGTGGGCCCCGGACTGATCGCGGCAGACGCCGTCGACCCCGCACAGCTCCGCGTCCGCACCTGGCACAACGGCAGCCTGGTCCAGGACGACACCACCGAAGACCTGCTCTTCCCGTTCGCCCGGCTCGTGGCGGACCTGTCCCAGCTCCTCACCCTCGAAGAGGGCGACATCATCCTCACCGGCACCCCGGCCGGGGCCTCCGTGGCCAAGCCCGGCGACGTCGTCGAGGTTGAAGTCAGCACCAGTACGACGACGGCGGGCGGCACTGCCGCCGCCCTCACCACCGGCCGGCTGGTCACCCGGGTGACGGAAGGCACGACGCCGTTCGCCGACTTCGGCGCCCGGCCCAGGACCGATGACCTCCAGCGGGAGGAGGCCTACGGTTCGCGCGAAGCGGCCGGCCTGGCACCCGCTGAAGCGCCGGCGCCGGTCCTGGCCCCGGAGCTGAAGGCGAAGCTCGAAAGTGTCTGCACCGCCACCCTGTCCTCCCAGCTGCGCAAGCGCGGCCTGAACAACGTCAGCATCGACGGCCTCACGTCCACCCGCCCGGACAAGCGGATTGTGGGCCTGGCCCGGACGCTGCGCTACGTTCCCAACCGCGAGGATCTCTTCAAGACCCACGGCGGCGGCTTCAACGCCCAGAAGAAGGCCATCGATTCCGTCAACGAGGGCGAGATCCTGGTGATGGAGGCCCGCGGTGAAAAGGGCACCGGCACCATCGGCGACATCCTGGCCCTCCGCGCCCAGGTCCGCGGTGCCGCAGCCGTCATCACCGACGGCGGGGTCCGCGACTTCTCCGCGGTGGCGGCCATGGACATGCCCACCTACTATTCCAATCCCCACCCCGCGGTCCTGGGCCGCCGGCATATCCCGTGGGACACCGACATCACCATCGCCTGTGGCGGCACCACCGTGCAGCCAGGGGACATCATCGTGGCGGACTCCGACGGCATCCTGGTCATCCCGCCTGCCCTCGCCGACGAGCTCGCGGACGATTCCATTGCGCAGGAACGCGAGGAAGTGTTCATCGCCGAAATGGTGCAGCAGGGCCACAGCGTGGACGGCCTGTACCCGCTGAATGCCGAATGGCGTGCCAAGTATGAAACATGGGACGGCCCGGCCCATGACTGAAACAGTGATGGCTGGCAGCAAATCAGAGCAGGCCTACGCCGCCGTCAAGGCACGGATCGTGGACGGGACCTACTCCCCCGGCTTCCGGCTGGTGCTGGCGAAGATCGCCGAAGCCCTGGGGTTCAGCGTGGTTCCGGTCCGCGAAGCCATCCGCCGGCTCGAAGCCGAGGGACTGGTCAAGTTCGAACGGAACGTGGGTGCCACCGTGTCCGGCATCGACCCCACCGAATACCTCTACACGATGCAGACACTGAGCATTGTCGAAGGTGCCGCCACGGCGTTGTCCGCACCCCTCATCGGCGAAGCGGACATTGCCCGGGCACGTGCCGTGAACGAGGAAATGCGCGAATGCCTGCAGCACTTCGACCCCGTCCGCTTCACCGCGCTGAACCAGGACTTCCACAGCGTCCTGTTCGAGCACTGCCCCAACCCGCACATCCTGGACCTCGTCCACCGCGGCTGGAACCGGCTCGCCTCGCTGCGGTCCTCCACCTTCCGCTTCGTCCCCGGCCGCGCCCATGACTCGGTGGACGAACACGAAGCCATCCTGAAACTCATCGAAACCGGGGCCGGCGCAGACCAGATCGAACGGGCGGCCCGGCTCCACCGCAGCGCCACCCTGGACGCCTACCTGGCCCAGGCGGCCCGCACTGATCTCGCTCCATCCCCGCAGCCCTCCCAGCAGTAAGGAAAAACAATGACGTTCACTGCCGCAGAAGCCACCCACTACGTTCCGCAGGACCTCCCCACCCACATCCAGCACTACATCAACGGCGAATTCGTTGACTCCGTGGGCGGCAAGACCTTCGACGTCCTGGACCCGGTGTCCAACACCAACTACGCCACCGCCGCCGCGGGCCAGAAAGAGGACATCGACCTCGCTGTTGCCGCGGCCCGCGACGCCTTCAAGAACGGCCCGTGGCCGAAGATGAAGCCGCGCGAACGCGCCCGCATCCTGAACAAGATTGCGGACGCCGTCGAAGCCCAGGAGGAGCGCCTGGCCGAACTGGAGACATTCGACACCGGTCTGCCCATCACCCAGGCCAAGGGCCAGGCCCTGCGTGCCGCGGAGAACTTCCGGTTCTTCGCGGACCTGATCGTGGCCCAGTTCGACGACGCCATGAAGGTCCCCGGCTCGCAGATCAACTACGTGAACCGCAAGCCGATCGGCGTGGCCGGGCTCATCACCCCGTGGAACACCCCGTTCATGCTCGAGTCCTGGAAGCTGGCCCCGGCCCTGGCCACCGGCAACACCGTGGTCCTCAAACCGGCCGAGTTCACACCGCTTTCCGCTTCCCTGTGGGCACAGATCTTCAAGGACGCCGGCCTGCCGGACGGTGTGTTCAACCTGGTCAACGGCCTCGGCGAGGAAGCCGGCGACGCCTTGGTCAAGCACCCGGACGTACCGCTGATCTCCTTCACCGGCGAAACCACCACCGGGCAGACGATCTTCCGCAACGCCGCGGCCAACCTCAAGGGCCTCTCCATGGAGCTCGGCGGCAAGTCCCCCTGCGTCGTGTTCGCCGACGCCGACCTCGACGCCGCGATCGACTCCGCACTGTTCGGTGTCTTCTCGCTCAACGGCGAACGCTGCACGGCCGGCTCCCGCATCCTGGTGGAACGCGCCATCTACGACGAGTTCTGCGAAAAGTACGCCGCCCGCGCCAAAAACATCGTGGTGGGCGATCCGCACGACCCCAAGACCCAGGTGGGCGCCCTGGTCCACCCGGAGCACTTCGCCAAGGTGGCCTCCTATGTGGAGATCGGCAAGTCCGAAGGACGGCTCCTCGCAGGCGGCGGCCGGCCGGAAGGCCTCCCGGACGGCAACTACATCGCCCCCACCGTCTTCGCCGACGTCGCCCCGGACGCGCGGATCTTCCAGGAGGAGATCTTCGGCCCCGTCGTCGCCATCACCCCGTTCGAGAACGACGACGAGGCGCTGGCTTTGGCGAACAACACCAGGTACGGCCTGGCGGCCTACATCTGGACCCAGAACCTGACCCGCGCGCACAACTTCTCCCAGAACGTGGAGGCGGGCATGGTGTGGCTGAACAGCCACAACGTCCGCGACCTCCGCACCCCGTTCGGCGGTGTCAAGGCCTCCGGCCTGGGCCACGAGGGCGGCTACCGCTCCATCGACTTCTACACCGACCAGCAGGCCGTGCACATCACCCTCGGCACCGTCCACACCCCCAAGTTCGGCGCCTGAGTTTTTCGACCCAGCGCTCACCGGCCCCCTTTCAACGAAGAGAGAATCCCATGAACAGCCAAGTTTCACAGCACAACTTCATCCCCACCCCCTCCGTCCCGGCACCGGACATCGTCCGCTGCGCCTACATGGAAATCGTGGTCACGGACCTCGCCAAGTCCCGCGAGTTCTACGTGGACATGCTCGGCCTGCACGTCACCGAAGAAGACGAAAACAACATCTACCTGCGCACCCTCGAAGAGTTCATCCACCACAACCTGGTGCTGCGCAAGGGCCCCGTCGCCGCCGTCGCCGCCTTCGCCTACCGGGTGAAGTCCCCCGCCGAAGTGGACGCCGCCGAGGCCTATTACAAGGAACTGGGCTGCCGCACCGAACGCCGCAAGGAAGGCTTCACCAAGGGAGTGGGCGACTCCGTCCGCGTCGAGGACCCGCTGGGCTTCCCCTACGAGTTCTTCTACGACGTGGAGCACGTGGAACGCCTCACCCAGCGCTACGACCTGTACTCCGCCGGCGAGCTGGTTCGGCTGGACCACTTCAACCAAGTGACCCCGGATGTTCCCCGCGGCCGCAAGTACCTGGAGGACCTCGGCTTCCGCGTCTCCGAGGACATCCAGGACTCCGACGGCGTCACCTACGCGGCCTGGATGCACCGCAAGCAGACGGTCCACGACACCGCCCTGACCGGCGGCAACGGCCCGCGTATGCACCACGTCGCGTTCGCCACGCACGAGAAGCACAACATCATCCAGATCTGCGACAAGATGGGCGCCCTGCGCATCAGCGACCGGATCGAACGCGGCCCCGGCCGGCACGGCGTGTCCAACGCCTTCTACCTCTACATCCTGGACCCGGACGGCCACCGCGTGGAGATCTACACCCAGGACTACTACACCGGCGACCCCGACAACCCCACCATCACCTGGGACGTCCACGACAACCAGCGCCGCGACTGGTGGGGCAACCCGGTTGTCCCGTCCTGGTACACCGAGGCCTCCCTGGTCCTGGACCTGGACGGCAACCCGCAGCCCGTCATCGTCCGCGAGGAAAAGTCCGAGATGGCCGTCACCGTCGGCGCGGACGGGTTCTCCTACACCCGCAAGGACGGCTCCCCCGAGGGTGACCGGACAGGCTTCAAGCTCGGAGCGCAGCTCTAGCCATGCTGGACGCGAAGACGATCGAAGCCATCGCGGACGAGCTGCTGGAGGCGGGCCGGAACCGCAAGCCGGTGCCCCGGCTGACGTCCCGCTACCCGGACATGACGGTGGAGGATTCCTACGCCGTGCAGCAGCTGTGGCGGAACCGCAACGAGGACGCCGGGCGGAAGCTTGTGGGCCGCAAGATCGGCCTCACGTCCAAGGCCATGCAGGCGGCCACCGGCATCACCGAGCCGGACTACGGCGCCATCTTCGACGACATGGTGCTCGAGACCGGCTGCTCGGTGCAATGGGACAAGTACACGCATCCGCGGGTGGAGGTGGAGCTCGCCTTTGTCCTGAAGGACGCGCTCAAGGGCCCCGGCTGCACCATCTTCGACGTCCTGAACGCCACCGACTACGTGGTTCCGGCCCTCGAGATCCTGGACTCCCGGATCGAGATGGAGGGCCGGACCATCGTGGACACCATCGCGGACAACGCCGCGATGGGCGCCATGGTGGTGGGCGGCCGCCCGGTGAAGCCCGACGCCGTGGACCTCCGCTGGGTGTCCGCCATCCTCTACAAGAACCAGACCGTGGAGGAGACCGGCGTGGCGGCCGGGGTCCTGGACCACCCCGCCAACGGCGTGCACTGGCTGGCCAACAAGATCGCCGCGCACGGGGACGGCATGAAGGCCGGGGACATCATCCTGGCTGGGTCCTTCACCCGGCCGCTGTGGGTGTACAAGGGCGACACCGTGCACGCCGACTACGGACCCCTGGGAGTTGTCACATGCCGCTTCGAGTAGAACCGGACGCCACGTTCCGCGACGCCCTGCACCACCAAACGGGCGCTGCCGGCCGTCCGCTGGCCGGGATGTGGGTGTGCTCCGGCAGCCCGCTCATCGCCGAACTCTGCGCCGGGGCGGGCCTGGACTGGCTCCTGGTGGACGCCGAACACAGCCCCAACGGCCTCGAATCCATCCTCGCCCAGCTCCAGGCAATCAACGGCTACCCCGTCCACACACTGGTCCGGCCGCCGGTCAACGACACTGTGGTGATCAAGCAGTACCTGGACGTGGGCGTGCAGAACCTGCTTATCCCCATGGTCAACTCGGCGGCAGATGCCGAAGCTGCGGTGGCTGCCACCCGCTACCCGCCGCACGGCGTCCGCGGCGTCGGCTCGGCGTTGGCCCGTGCCGCCCGCTGGAACCGGATGCCGGACTACCTCGCCCGCGCCTCCGAGACCATCAGCGTCACAGTCCAGATCGAATCCACTGCCGCCGTCGACGCTGTGGAGGAGATCCTGGCGGTGGACGGTGTGGACGCCATCTTCCTGGGCCCCTCGGACCTCGCCGCCTCGATGGGCCTCCTGGGCCAGCAGGAGCACCCGGAGGTTCGCGCCGCCGTCGAACGCTGCCTTGCAGCCGCCACGGCGGCCGGGAAGCCTGGCGGTGTCAACGCCTTCAACCCCGACACCGCGCACCACTACCTGGACAGCGGCGCCAAGTTCATCCTGGTGGGGGCCGACGTCGCCATCCTGGCGAGAGGCTCCGAAGCCCTCGCCGCCCAATACATCATCAAGCCCGCCGACGGCGGCACACCGGCCAGCTACTGACCTCCCCTTCTTAAGGACTCTTCGATGACAGTTACTTCTGCGCTGCCCCCTGCCCTTTCCCCGGAACGCGAAGCGTCGCTGATCGCTTCCGTCCCCACCGGCCTGCTGATCGGCGGCCGGTGGGCGGACGCGTCCGACGGCGGCACGTTCGACGTGCACGACCCCGCCACCGGGGAGGTGCTCGCCACCCTCGCCTCGGCCACCGGCGAAGACGCCCTCGCTGCGCTCGACGCAGCCGATGCCGCGCAGGCCTCCTGGGCGCGGACAGCGCCGCGGGTGCGCGCCGAAATCCTCCGCCGGGCCTTCGACCTGGTCACCGAACGCGCCGATGACTTCGCCCTGCTGATGACGATGGAGATGGGCAAGCCCCTGGCCGAAGCCCGCGGCGAAGTGACCTACGGTGCCGAGTTCCTGCGCTGGTTCTCCGAGGAAACCGTCCGTGACTACGGCCGCTACCTCACCACCCCCGAGGGCAGGAACAAGATCCTGGTCCAGCACAAGCCGGTGGGCCCGTGCCTGCTGATCACGCCGTGGAACTTCCCGCTGGCGATGGCCACCCGCAAGGTCGCCCCCGCCATTGCCGCAGGCTGCACCATGGTGCTCAAGCCGGCCAAGCTGACCCCGCTCACTGCCCAGTACTTCGCGAAGACCATGCTCGACGCCGGCCTGCCCGCCGGGGTCCTGAACGTCGTCTCCTCCGCCAGCGCGTCCGGGATCTCCGGCCCGCTGCTCGCCGATCCGCGGCTGAGGAAGATTTCCTTTACCGGCTCCACCCCGGTGGGCAAGCGGCTCATGGCCGACGCCGCCCAGAACGTCCTGCGAACGTCCATGGAGCTGGGCGGCAACGCGCCGTTCATCGTGTTCGAGGACGCGGACCTGGACAAGGCCGTGGAAGGGGCCATGGCGGCCAAGATGCGGAACATGGGCGAGGCCTGCACCGCCGCCAACCGGTTCCTGGTGCAGGATTCCGTGGCCGCCGAATTCACGCAGAAGTTCGCCGCAGCCATGGGAGCCCTGGCCACCGGCCGCGGTACCGACCCCGCCACCCAGGTGGGGCCGCTCATCGACGCCGGCGCCCGGGACGACGTGCACGCACTGGTGGCCGCCGCCGTCGACGCCGGCGCCGTTGCCGTGACCGGCGGCGCACCGGTGGACGGGCCCGGCTACTTCTACCCGCCCACGGTCCTCGCCAACGTCCCCAACGACGCCGCGATCCTGGGACAGGAAATCTTCGGACCTGTCGCCCCCGTCACCACCTTCAGCACCGAGGAAGACGCGATCCGGCTGGCCAACGCCACCGAGTACGGCCTCGCCTCCTACCTCTACAGCCGCGACTTCAACCGGCTCCTGCGCGTGGCCGAGCAGATCGAATTCGGCATGGTGGGCTTCAACGCCGGCGTCATCTCCAACGCCGCAGCACCCTTCGGCGGCGTCAAGCAATCCGGGCTGGGCCGCGAAGGCGGCTCCGAAGGAATCGCCGAATACACCACCACCCAGTACATCGGCATCGCGGACCCCTACGCGGGCTGAGCCGGCAGGGACGCCGCCGGAAACCCGCCGGGCGCCGCCGTCGTGCTCCGGCCGGCGGGTGGGCAGTTGGACTCTGGCTGGCGGGTGGCCGCCGGTCGTATTCTGGAGTCACTGGCACGTTGATAGCTGGACACAAATGGCGCCGAAGAAGCGATGGGGTTCTCGTCTGGCCGCAGCCTTGGGAAGGCTCGTGGGATTTTTCGCCGTGAGCGCCATCTGCGGAGTCCTGGCCGCCAGCCTGGTGGTACCCAGCGTGGCGGCCGCCGGGGTGACGGTCAGCAATTCGATCACCTTCTTCAACAACCTGCCGGGAGAACTCACGGTCGACACTCCGTCGCAGTCAACCACCATGGTGACCGCCGACGGCCAGCCCATCGCCACGTTCTACATGGAGAACCGCGTGCGTGTCAGCCTCGACCAGATGTCGCCGTACATGAAGGACGCGATCATCGCGATTGAAGACAGCCGCTTCTATGATCATGCCGGCATCGACCCGCAGGGCATCCTCCGGGCGCTGACGTACAACGTCACCCAGGGCGGCCGGCAGGGTGCGTCCACCCTGACCCAGCAGTACGTCACCAACGTCATCAACGAGTCCTACCTTTCCGCGGACCAGGGCGAAGAGGTCATCCTCAGCGGCCAGAAGAGCGTTGGCGACAAGCTGCGGGAGATGAAGCTCGCTATCGAGCTGGAGAAGAAATACACCAAGGACCAGATCCTCGAGGGCTACCTGAACATCGTGTTCTTCAACCGCGACGCCTACGGCATCGAGGCCGCAGCAAGGCACTTCTTCAGCTCATCCGCCAAGGACCTCACCTTGCCGCAGGCCGCGCTGCTGGCCGGGCTCGTGAACAGCCCCAGCTTCTATGACCCCGCCGCGAACCCGGAAAACTCGCTGCAGCGCCGCAACCAGGTCCTGGGCAGCATGCTGGAACTGGGAAAAATTACCCGGGCCGAGCACGACGCCGCCGTGGCCACCGGAGTTGACCTGAAGATCACCCCGGGCAGGCAGGGTTGCGCCGCCGCCGTCATGGCAACGTACTTCTGCGATTATGTGTCCCATCTGATCCTTAACAACCCGGCCTACGGTGTGGAGCTCAAGGACCGGGAGCGTCTGCTGTACCGCGGCGGCCTGACCATCGTCACCACCCTGGACAGCAGGCTGCAGGCCGTAGCGCAGGCCCAGGTGGACGCAACCGCCGGAGCTAATCCGGACAAATGGGGTGCCGCCCTGGTCACGGTCCAGCCTGGTTCCGGCCGGATCCTTGCCATGGCGCAGAACACCGTGTTCCTTCCGGCGGAAGGAAAATTCGACACCCAGCTGAACTTCAACGTCGACTCGAGGGACGCCAACGGCAATGACCTCAACGGTGCCGGCGGGTTCCAGCCCGGGTCCACCATGAAGCCGTTCACGTTCGCGGAATGGCTGAACGAAGGCAAGCCTCTTAACGCGGTCATCGATGCGTCCCGGCGGACCTATCCGCTGGACTTTCCGTGGCGGTCCAGCTGCGGGAAGGTCCTTGGCGCCTACAACACCGCCCAGAGGAATGAGGGCGCGGCGGACGATCTCCGGAACAACGACGAGGGCTACTACCGCCCCATGCCCATCAATTACGGCCTCTACAACTCGATCAACACGGCCACCTTCGCCTCTGCCACTCAGCTGGATTTCTGCGGGATCCAGAAGATGGTGGATGCAGTGGGGATCCACAGCGGCCTGGACGGAGCGCAGGTGAACATGCACCAGCTCGGCAACCTGCTGGGCGCCATCGGCGTGGCTCCGCTCCACCTCGCCAATGCCTTCGCCACGTTCGCCAATGACGGCCGCTACTGCAGCCCCATCGCCATCGCGGACGTCAGCGACCCGGCAGGGCGGCACCTCCCGTCCGAGGCCTCCCAGTGCCGCAACGCCGTCAAGCCCGAGGTGGCCCGCGGCGTCAACGCTGTGCTCCAGGACGTGCTGAAGATGGGCTCCGGCGTCTACATCAACCCGAAGGTCCAGAGCCGGGTGCCGGTCGCGGCCAAGACGGGAACGTCCAACAACAACGGCGCCACCTGGGTTGCGGGCTACACGTCGGGCCTTGCCACGGCGTCCTTCTTCGGGGACACCCTGGAGGGGCAGAAACGGGCAGGCCAGAACATCACCATCAACGGCACCTTCTACAAGGCGATCGACGGCTACATGCTGGCCGGGCCGCAGTGGGCCAACTACATGATGCAGGTGGCCGGGCTGTACCCCGCGGCGGCCTTCCCGCCACCGCCGCCCTCCATGAGCACTCCGCAGCCGACGCCGGCCCCCTCCCGTTAGCCGGGCACCTTTCCGCAGGGGCCTAGGGCAGTCCCATCGCGGTGCGGACCTCGTCCAGGATGTGGTGCATGGCGGTCTCCGCGGTACCGGCATCGCCCGCAGCAACCGCAGCTGCCACTGCCTCGTGGGCCGCGAGCGCTTCGGGGCGCGGCTTGAACGGCATCAGGCCCTGTTTGGTCCTGCTGGACAGGACCTGGGCCACCATGCCGTCCAGGGCCTTGAACATTTCGTTCCCGCAGCTGTGCAGGAGCAGGCTGTGAAAAGCGATGTCCGCCTTGAGGAATGCCTCCAGCTCCCCTGCTTCGCCCAGCCGCCTGAGTTCGGCGGCCAGCGCCGTCAGCTGGCGGCGCTCTGCTGCGCCCGCGCGGCGGGCAGCACCCGCCGCGGCGATGGGTTCGACGGCGATCCGGAGTTCCGTGAGGCTGCTGTACTGCTCGGCACGGCGGCTGGACGCGAGCCGCCACCGCACCAGCTTGGGATCGAACACGTTCCACAGCTCGGGGTCCTGCACCACGATGCCAACCCGGCGGCGGGAGTACACCAGGTTCATTGATTCCAAGACGCGCATGGTGTCCCGTGCCAGGGTGCGCGACACGTTGTAGTGCTGCTGGAGGTCATCCAGGGTGAGCCGCCTGCCGGGGGCTAGCTCGCCGGAGACGATTGCTTCGCCGAGGGCATCCAATATGCGCAGGTGCAGGGCCGGTACCGACGCATCCCCGTCGCTTGTCCCTGCCTGGTCCTCTGTCGCCGTCGACATTCGTGAAGCCTCCCTCTGCGCCGTGGCGCCTGGCTTCCAGTTTAGGCCACAGGAAGGCAAAGGTATGACCTGTGTTACAAAAAGATGCTACTAATACTGTTTAATGGTGCTATCTTATTTTCCTAACCAGCGTCTCTTGCTGGCCTGAGCTTCATCCGAAGCCAACGACGTCTTCTACGGAGGTAGAACAATGAAGTTTCCTGCCATGCATTTGGTAGTCATGGGTGTCGCCGGAGCCGGCAAGTCCACCATTGCCGGAGCCCTCTCCCGCGATCTCGGGTGGGACATGGCAGAGGCTGACCAGTTCCACCCCGAGGCCAACATCGCCAAGATGAACGCCGGCACCCCGCTCCAGGACGAGGACCGCTGGCCCTGGCTCGAGTCCATCCGCGACTGGATGACCGCCCAGGCAACGGAAGGCAAAAGCACGGTCCTGACCTGTTCCGCCCTGAAGCACAGCTACCGGGAACTGCTTTCCGGGGCAGAGGGCAAGGTGGTGTTCATCCACCTCAACGGCGACCCCGCCCTGCTCGGCGAGCGCATGCGCGGACGCGAGGGCCACTTCATGCCGGTGACGCTGCTGCCCAGCCAGCTGGCCACCCTGGAACCATTGACGCCGGAGGAACTCGCGGCCGGCAGCCTGCGGCTGGATATCACCCGCACCCCCGAGGACCTAGTGCAGGCCATCAAGGCCGCGCTTCACCTGCCGGCGGGCCACGCTCCCAGCGCTTCCTGATCCCTAACTTCCTTTAGCTCCACAGCCCCCAACAAACCGCTTCAAAGGAGAATCATGACCATCGAAGGATGGACTCAAACCCTCGGCGCAGGCCCCCTGCTGCTGATTGCCGGCGGCGCCATTCTGGTGCTGCTGTTCCTCATCATCAAACTGCGCATGCACGCGCTGCTGGCCCTGATCCTGGTCAGCCTGGCAACCGCCTTCGCCACCGGCATCCCGGCGGACAAGGTGGTTCCGGTGCTGGTCAGCGGCTTCGGCAGCACGCTGGGCACCGTGGCCCTGCTGGTTGGCCTCGGCGCGATGCTCGGCCGCATCGTGGAGACCAGCGGCGGCGCCAAGGCGCTTGCCGACTACCTCATCAACCTCTTCGGCGAAAAGCGCGCACCCTTCGCGCTGGGCCTCGCCTCCCTGATCTTCGGCTTCCCCATCTTCTTCGACGCCGGCCTGGTGGTCATGCTGCCCGTGGTCTTCGCCGTTGCCCACCGCCTTGGCGGCGGCGTGCTGCGTTACGGCCTGCCCGCTGCAGGCGCGTTCTCCGTGATGCACATCTTCCTGCCCCCGCACCCGGGCCCGGTCTCTGCCGCAACGTTCTTCGACGCCAATGTGGGCCTGGTGATGATCGCGGGCCTCATCACCGCGATCCCCACCTGGTACGTCACCGCCTACCTGTTCGGCCTGTGGACCGGCAAGAAGCTGGTGCTCCCGGTCCCGGAATTGCTGGGCCACGCCGACCCCGCCGCCGAGCAGAACCCTCCGCGGTTCCGCACCATCGTGGGTGTGTTGCTCCTCCCGCTGGTCCTCATCTTCCTCAACACCGGCCTGAACACCCTGGCTTCCGCCGGCGTCCTTCCCGCCTCGGCCAAGAACGAAGCCTGGTTCCAGATCCTGCGCACCCTCGGTGAAACGCCGGTGGCACTGCTGATCGCCGTGCTGGTGGCCATGTTCGTCCTGGGCAGGCTCCGCGGCTCCCGCGGCGCCACCCTGGAGAAGCTGCTCGAATCCTCCCTTGGCCCGGTCTGCTCGGTCATTCTGATCACCGGCGCCGGCGGCATGTTCGGCGGAGTGCTTCGCACCTCCGGCATCGGGTCAGCCCTCGCCGACGTCCTGGGCGACGTCGGCATTCCACTGCTGCTCGCCGGCTTCCTGATCTCGGCCATCCTGCGCATCGCCCAGGGTTCGGCCACCGTGGCCCTGACCACCACCGCCGGGCTGATCGCCCCGGCCGTTGCCCTTGCGGGCATGAACGGCATGCAGGTGGCCGCCCTGGTCATCGCCGTGGCCGCCGGCTCCGTGGTGGTCTCCCACGTCAACGACTCCGGCTTCTGGCTGGTTGGCCGCTTCTTCGGCATGGACGTCAAGACCACCCTGAAGACCTGGACCGTCATGGAAACGCTCATCGGCGTCATGGGCTTCGCCATCGCTGCCGCCATCTTCGGCCTGGCAGGTTTGGCCGGTTAGTTAGCCGGCCAACCCAACCGGAACAGAACAAAAGCAGTACGACGGCGGGACATCCCGCCGTCGTACTGCTTTTTAATGCGCGGCATTTTTATTGCACGGCCGGGACACCAGCCTCCAACCCGGCCACAGTGAGCCGCCGTTCATCTTGCCGAAACGTGCAGCACCAGCCGCCCTCCGTCCCTTCCGCCAGGAGGCGTCGTTAACATTCCCGAAACAAGCCGGTCACGTGATCTTCACGCAGACCGCGTTCCTGTAACGTCCCTGCAACTTTTCGCCCCATTGCCGGAAACACGGTGCGTGAAACATTGAGCGGGGGCGCGGCCCGGAACACTCGGGGCCCCGTACAGATGACTTGATGAGAAGGGACACGCAGGTGGAAATCACTGCGGAAAACGTCTGGGTGCTGGTGTCAACGGCCCTCGTGCTGATCATGACCCCCGGCCTTGGCCTCTTTTATGGCGGCATGACCCGTGCCAAGGCGGCGCTCAACATGATCATGATGAGCTTCATCTCGGCCGGCATCGTCGGCGTCATCTGGGTGCTGTGGGGTTACTCGATGACCGGCGGGGAAGGCGTGCTGGGCATCTTCGGCAACCCGTTCGCCAGCTTCGGGCTCACCAATCTCATCGGGTCCCCCGACCTCATCAAGGCAGCCTACGCGGGAACGTTTGCCATGGTCACTGTCGCCCTCATCAGCGGCGCCATCGCAGACCGCGCCAAGTTCAGCTCCTGGGCGCTCTTCGTGCCCATCTGGGTCACATTGGTTTACTGCCCGCTGGCCTACATGGTCTGGGGCGGCGGCCTGCTGGGCGCCAACGGCGCCATCACCTCCGTGTTCGGGCAGGTCATCGACTTCGCCGGCGGCACCGTGGTGGAGATCAGCTCCGGAGTCGCCGCGCTGGTCCTGGCCGTCATCGTGGGCAAACGCCAGGGCTTCGGCAAGGACCCCAACCACCGCCCGCACAACATTCCCTTCATCATGCTGGGTGCGGCCATCCTCTGGTTTGGCTGGTTCGGTTTCAACGGCGGTGCCGCCACCACCGCGGAACAGGCCGGCCTTATCTGGATCAACACCCTGGTGGCGCCGGCCGCGGCCATGCTGAGCTGGCTGGTTACGGAAAAGATCCGCCACGGCCACCCCACCTCCCTGGGTGCCGCCTCGGGCGTGGTGGCCGGGCTGGTGGCCATCACCCCGTCCTGCGCCAACATCAGCCCGGTGGCCGCCATCGGCCTGGGCCTGGTGGCAGGCGCCCTCTGCGCGATCTTCGTGGACCTGAAGTACCGCTTCGGCCTGGACGACTCCCTCGACGTGGTGGGCGTCCACCTCGGCGGCGGCCTTATCGGCACGCTGGCACTGGGCTTCATCGCGCTGCCGGTGGACGGCCAGGGCGGCGGCCTCTTCTACGGCGGCGGGCTCCAGCAGCTGGTGGCCCAGTCGGTGGCCGTGCTGGTCACCGTGCTGCTCTCCGGTCTGGTGACCGCTGTCCTGGGCCTGGCCATCCACAAGACTCTCGGCTTCCGGGTCAGTGAGGAAGCGGAAAACGTCGGAGTGGACCTTTCCGAACACGCGGAAACTGCCTACGCCTTCGGCGAGCTGTCCCGCAGCCGGTTCAACCCCTTCCACCACCAGGTGAATGCTCCGGCAGGTAACGCTCCGGCAGGTAACCAGGCGCAGGAAAAAGAAGACAGCCTCGTATAGCTGCCTTGCGCGGTTGTCAGGGTTGAGGGGCCGGCGGCGGTTTGGGAAGGCCCCCCGGACGTGCCGGGAGTCGTGCCGTCGGCCCTACCTTTATTTTAGGAAGCAGGAGCCTGCGGGACCATAGGCCGTTATGCCCTGCTTGCCACGGTTTCCGTAATTAGGTCACACGTTTGGGTCTTTTTGATCCGGCCGGGCAGGCCTACCGTGGACACAGGGAGCCGCCCGCCCGGGCAGCCGAACCACGGAGGATCTTCCTATGACAACGCACGTCGCAGACTGCAGTGTTTCCAATTGTTCCTTCAATGACCATTCGAATTGCAACGCCGCCGCCATCACGGTGGGCGGCAGCCAGGATCATGCGTCCTGCGCCACGTTCATCGACACCGGAATGCACGGCGGCCTGCCGAAGGTCCTGGCCGACGTCGGGGCTTGCCAGCGCTCGGAATGCGTCCACAACGACCATCTCATGTGCAAGGCACCCGAGGTCCATGTGGGTCCCGGCGCAGACAATGCGGACTGCCTCACCTATTCACACGCGTAGCAGCACGCCCGCACAGCATGCATCCGGGCACTGACAACTGAAAGCAGCGGACGACGGCGGGACTTCCCGCCGTCGTCCGCTTGCGTCAGCGGCTGCCCGCCGGGCAGAGCTGCGGCTACTGCCGCGGCGGGCGTTAGTGGAGACCCGCTTCAGTCGTCGCTGGTGGCCGCCTCGGATTCGGAGGTCTCCAGCCAGTTCACCACGCTGCTGCCGCCGTGCGCCCGGTTGAGCGTCTCCTGGAGGGCGTCTGCCTCCTGTGCCGCGAGGTCCAGTTCGGACACGGCTATCATCACGCCGCGGGCGCTTTCGTTGTGCGGGCGTGAGTAATGCGTTCCTGCTGCCGCGGTCCTGTGCCATTGGGCCAGTTCACGGATGGCCTGCGCGATGGAGCCCTGGGTTTCGGTGAGGCTGCGGAGGATTTCGTGGCTGTCCGAGGGTGTGTCCAGGTTCCTGGCGGCACGGGCCAGATACCGGGCCGCCTCCTGCATCTGCTGCGCTGCGCGCCGTGGTCCGTTCGTCTCTGACACTGTCCTGCTCCTTCGCTGGGCTGTCCTCCGATGGGACTTATTGTCCTCCACCCGCGCGGCCAGGGTAGTGCCGGACTGGTCCTTGACAGCCCCTCGGCTCCGGGAGCTAGATGATCAGTAGTGGGAGTCCACTAGTCACAGCACGAACCACCGCAGAAGGAGCGGACATGAGCGAGAACCCACAGGCGTCGGAGCGTGTCCACAGCGAGGCTCCGGCAGAGGGCGACGAGAACGCTGATCCGAGGGACATCCGGGTGCATTCGCAGGATCCGGCCGAAGGCCGGGATATCACAGGCGGGGATGTCACAGCCCGGGATAGCACAGGCGGCGATATCACAGAAGGCACATCCGCCGGAGGCTAACGGTTGTGGACATTGTCGAGTTCCTCTCCGAGCGCATCCGGGAAGACGAGGCAGCGGCCCGAAAAATCCTCAGCGACCGTACGGTCTCCGAATCGGCGAGATGGTACGAACACCGCCT
The DNA here is from genome assembly GCF_033142195.1 of Arthrobacter sp. B10-11. NCBI lineage: Bacteria > Bacillati > Actinomycetota > Actinomycetes > Micrococcales > Micrococcaceae > Arthrobacter > Arthrobacter sp. B10-11. The sequence continues at coordinate 494,686 of NZ_JAWMTH010000004.1, read as the reverse complement.
GTTACTGGAGTGCGAGGCGAAGAAGAGGGTCATCCGCATCGTCGAGTCGGCCCGGCAGACGGCGCTGGCCACCATGGTGAGCGACCCCTTCGAGGAGGAATCCCGCTGGATCCCGGAGGCCATCGAATGGACCACGCGTTCGCTGAAGGCCCTGGCACTGCCCTATGCCGAGCACCCGGACTTCGAAGAAGACTGGCGGTGATGCCGGCGCCTTGCATGACGTTTTGTGGCACGCCGTGAAATATCCCCCGTTCGGGCGGTGTTGGCCCGGACATGACAACAATCGGAATCATCGGTGCAGGACACATTGGAAGCCAGATCGCCCGCAAGGCCGTTGAGCTCGGCTATGACGTGGTCGTCAGCAATTCGCGGGGGCCGGAGACGCTGGAGGACCTCGTGGCTGAACTGGGACCCCGGGCCCGGGCCGCAACAGCGGCGGAGGCGGCCGCGGCCGGCGAGTTCGCCGTCGTGACCGTGCCGCTCAGGAGCATCGGGGACCTTCCCGTGCACGCGCTGGAGGGCAAGATCGTGATTGACACGAACAACTACTACTGGGAGCGGGATGGCCGGTTCCCGGAACTGGACAGCGGTGAGGCCACAACGTCCGGGTTGTTGCAGAAACACCTTCCCACGTCCAAGGTTGCCAAGGGGTTCAACCACATCATGGCGAAGGAGATCACCACTGACGGGACGCCTGCCGGCACCGCGGGCCGCCGTGCCCTGGCCACGGCCAGCGACTACCCGGAGGCTGCGGAACTCGTGGCAAGGCTTTACGACGAGTTCGGCTTCGACACCGTCAATGTCGGCCCGCTGTCCGAAAGCTGGCGAGTGGAACGCGACCGTCCGGCCTACGTCGTGCGCCAGACTGCAGCCGAGCTGACCGAGAGCGCAGCCCGGGCTCCCCGCACGGTCTAAGGTTCAGACGCTGAGGTTCAGGCGCCGAGGTTCAGTCGCCGGCGGCTTCCTCACGTTCCGCCGTCCCGGATCCGCCGCCACCACGAGCGCTTCACTTCCGGCTCCGGTGGCGGCTCAGCGGCGGCGCGGGCAGCCCGGCGTTCGCGCCAGCGTTGCACTTCGGCGTCCACGTCACGGGTCTTGGTGATGACCGGCGGGCCGCCCTGGAGCTGTCGGCGGGCATCGATCACGCGTTTGTTGAAGTCCTGCACGATGTCGCGGACCTGCTTCTCCGAGTATTGGGCGTCAAGCCGGGCGTCCAGTTCGGCGTCTTCAGTCCGCAGGAGGATGGCTTTCGGCCCCATGCCGGTGAGGTTTTCGCGCTGGATCAGGCCCTTGACCCACCAGTCCGGATCGTAGTTTTCGCCCAGCCCGGGGATCGGCTTCCCCGCGTACTTCAGGTTGTCGAATTTCCCCTGGGCCATGGCATCCCGGATCAGGTATTCGGCCCGTTTGGCGTCATCCACCTTCCGGCGCTTTTCTTTTTCCTTTTCCTCGGCAGCGGCTAGCTCCGCCTCCTCTTGGACTGTCATGCCGGTGGCACGGACGGCACGCAGTTCGACGGCACGCTCCAGACGGCGCCTGAACGCGCCGCCGGCTTCTTCACTGGGCATGTCCGCACCGTCCCTGGCCGATCCTGAATTTTCTGCTTTCCAGTATTCAGAGGCCCCGCGGGAGATTCAATCATCGCTTCGCTCGATTTCACCGCCCTACCGGGTGAGCTTGGCCTCGTCCGGGGTGGGGTCGCCGATGTGGCCGGGCGCGTTGGCGGCGAGCACACGCTGCACGAAGGCGCCGTATTCCTCCATGTAGTGGCGCAGGAAGTCCGCAGTGCCCTGGTTGGTGACCGTGCCGTCGTCGGCAAAATCGGCGAGATTGAACTTCAGGTAGGCCTCTGGGGCGTTGAGCTGGGGCGCATCGAGGAAGCTGAGGACCGCCCGCATGGAGGACTGCATGACCGCGGTGCCGATGCTGCCCGGTGATGCCCCGATGATGCCGGTGGGTTTGCGGGCGAAGGAGTTGGTGCCCCAGGGGCGTGATCCCCAGTCGATGGCGTTCTTGAGCGCGCCGGGGATGGAGCGGTTGTATTCGGGGGACACGAACAGGATGCCGTCCGAGCCCTCGACGGCCTCCTTCAGGGCACGCCCGGCGGGCGGGAAGTCGGCGTCGTAGTCGTAGCTGTAGAGCGGGAGGTCCTTGATGGGGATCTCCGTAAATTCGAGGTCCTCCGGAGCCAGTTTGATCAACGCGTTGGCGAGGGTGCGGTTGATGGAGCCGGAGGCCAAACTTCCGACGAAGTAGCCGATCTTGAACGTTGCCATGCGACAGATCCCTTCTTTGGGCCGGTCTGAGCCGGCTGGCCGACTGGTGGGCTGTGCCCGTGACAGGTGCCGCCCACCAGCCAGTCCAGCACACAACACCGGCGGCGGCCAGAGCCTGGATGCTGGTTTCACCTGGTCAGCCCTTATGCTTTCCTCATCCGTCCGGGGAGACGGAGTTGTGCAGCCAGGGGGACACTGTTGCGTTCAAATTCCGGAGAGCCGGGCTTCTTCCGGCGTCCCGCTTGGAGGGCTGTCACCCGAAGGGCGGGGCGGAAGTCCACCGTTGCCCTGGCGATAGCCCTTGTTGTGGGGCTGTACTTCACGCCATCGCTCTTGGAAAGGTACGTCCTCCCAATGGTTCTCCCGCACCTGCCGGGCGCCAACGTACCGCCGCCGGGTGTTGAGGCCGCTTCTTCCCCGCTGGGCCACCCGCCTGCGCCTACGGAGTCCCGCTCTTTCGCGCTGCAGCCATCGCCCGACCCCGAACAGCGTTTCGCCGCCTATGATCCGTGCCGGCCTGTGCATTATGTAGTTCGTCCGGATAACGCGCCGCCGGGCGCGGACCAGCTGGTCGCGGAGGCCGTCGCCGAGGTTTCTGCCGCCAGCGGGCTGCGGTTCGTGTACGACGGAGTCACTACGGAGGCTCCGAGCGACCAGCGAAAAACCTACCAGCCGGACCTTACGGCAAACGCTGGGCGCCGGTCCTGATCGCATGGTCCAACCCGGAAGAGTCGCCCGGCCTTGCGGGAAATGTGGCCGGCCTGGGCGGCAGCAGCATGGTGAATACCTTTGGATCCCCGTATGTCCTCGTCGCGGGACAGGTGCGCCTGGACGCGCCTACGCTGTCCGACATCATGCAATGGCCGGAGGGATCCGCGCCGGCGCGCGCCATCATCATTCATGAACTCGGCCATGTCCTGGGACTTGACCACGTCAATGACCCGAGCCAGCTCATGTACGGCGACGGAAACCATGTGACGGGTCTTGCCGACGGAGACCGCGCCGGTCTGGCCCTGCTGGGCGGCGGCGAGTGCGTTCCGCAGCTGTGAGGTAAAAAGTCACCATCAGAACCCACCGTTCAACAGGGGTTCTGGTCAGGCACGGCGGCCAACACTACGCTGGCTGGTACCCCGCCAGGAAGAAGGACACCATGGACGAACAGGACATCCTGCAACGCATCCAAGGGCTTGTTGAGGAGGAACGCGAGCTTCGCGAAAAAGCGGAATCTGCTGCGCCCGGGCCCGAGCATGCCCCGGACCGCACGCGGCTCAAGCGCATCGAAGAGGACCTGGACCAGTGCTGGGACCTGCTTCGCCAGCGACGTGCCAAGCTGCAGTACGGCGAGAATCCGGATGAGGCTGAGGTGCGCCCTGCCAAGCAGGTGGAGGACTACCGCGGCTGATTCGGCGTTCCTTGCGGGCGCCGAGCCGCCCCGGACACCGCAACATTCAGGAGCCCTTTGACAGGCTGTGTGACAGGTGCCATAGTCTTCATATGAACCTGTTGGACAGCTGGACAGCTGCGCAAGATCGAGTGGTGCGAGTTGGCGCGGCGGAAGCCGTGTTCGCGTCCCTCCGCGGTGCCATAGAAGGCGGCAGGATCCCGGTAGGCACCCGTCTCGACTCGGAAGCCTCGCTCGCCAAGCAGTACGGCGTGAGCCGGACGATGGTCAGGGAGGCACTGCGTTCGTGCACCGCCCTGGGATTGACGGCCACACATACAGGCAAGGGCACCTTCGTCATCGCTGACAAGGTTGCCCAGGACCTCAAGCTCGGCAAATACTCGGCAAGCGCCCTGGTGGAGGCCCGCCCCCACGTGGAGGTGCCTGCGGCGGGCCTGGCAGCCCAGCGCCGCAGTGCCGAAGATGTGGAGGCTCTCCGGGAAATCCTCCGGGAGATGTCCGAGGAGGATGATATCCACCAGTGGGTGCTGTTGAACACCGAGTTTCATGTGACCATCGCCCGGTGCAGCGGCAACGGCGTGTTCGAATCATTCCTGTCGGACATCTGCGACGCCATGGCCAACCAGTCCAACACCCTCAACCTCGTGGCTGACCGACGCAAGGAATCGGGCGAAGAACACGCACGCATTTTTGCTGCCATTGAGAGCGGTTCAGCCGAGGAAGCATCCCAGGCAATGCGGATGCATCTGCACGGGGTGGAATGCGCCCTGGGCACCATCGTCCCTGGAAGCGAGAACTCCGGCCCGACACGCTAACCGCCAAGCCCCGCAGTTCGCCCAGCCACCCCTGACCTGACCAACCGCGCAAGACCGCGCGGCTCCCCTGCCGTGGCACACCCATGCCTCCGTCCTGGCTGCGGCGTCCCTCAAGCCTGCCCAAATCCTTGATCTTTTCTGCCCAGTTGCCCGTCCAAAATTGCCCGTCCAAACCCGTCAAAGAAGCCCCGTGAGGACCCCATGACCATCCCTTTTGCCGCCGCTTTCCGTTCCGAGCACGACCTGCTGGGTGACCGCGACGTCCCCGCTTCCGCGTACTGGGGCGTCCACACACTCCGCGCCGTGGAGAACTTCCCCATCAGCGGCCAGCCGCTCTCCTCCAACATGCACCTGGTCCGCGGCCTGGCCGCCGTGAAGCTCGCCGCCGCCCGCACCAACCGCGAACTCGGCCTGCTCGACGCCGAACGCGCCGACGCCATCGAGGCCGCCTGCACCGACGTCCTGAACGGCAAACTCAGCGACCAGTTCGTCGTCGACGTCATCCAGGGCGGCGCCGGAACATCCTCAAACATGAACGCCAACGAAGTCATCGCCAACCGCGCCCTGGAAATCCTCGGACACCCCAAAGGCGACTACGCCCGCCTCCACCCGAACGACCACGTCAACCTCTCCCAGTCCACCAACGACGTCTACCCCACCGCCGTGAAACTCGGCACCATCTTCGCCGCCCGCGAACTACTCGCCGCCCTGGCCGAACTCGAAGAAGCCTTCGCGAACAAAGCCGCCGAATTCCGCACCGTGGTAAAAATGGGACGCACCCAACTCCAGGACGCCGTCCCCATGACCCTCGGCCAGGAATTCGGGACCTACGCCGTCACCATCGGCGAAGACCGGCTCCGCCTGGCCGAAGCGGACCTGCTGATCCACGAAATCAACCTCGGCGCCACCGCCATCGGCACCGGCCTGAACGCCCCTGCCGGCTACGCCGAAACAGCCTGCCGGCACCTGGCCGACATCACCGGCCTGCCCCTGGTCACCGCCGTGGACCTCATCGAAGCCACCCAGGACGTCGGCGCCTTCGTGCACCTCTCCGGCGTCCTCAAACGCGTCGCCGTGAAACTCTCCAAAATCTGCAACGACCTGCGCCTGCTCTCCTCCGGCCCCCGCGCCGGCCTCGGCGAAATCAACCTCCCCGCCGTGCAGTCCGGCTCCTCCATCATGCCCGGCAAAATCAACCCGGTGATCCCGGAAGTGGTCTCCCAGGTCGCCTACGAAGTCATCGGCAACGACGTCACCATCACCATGGCCGCCGAAGCCGGACAACTCCAGCTCAACGCCTTCGAACCCATCATCGTCCACAGCCTCCACAAGAGCATCTCCCACCTCGAAGCCGCCTGCCGCACCCTCACGGCACGCTGCGTCCGGGGCATCACCGCCAACACCGAACACCTCCGCCTCACCGTCGAACAATCCATCGGCCTGGTCACCGCACTCAACCCCCACCTCGGCTACGCCACCGCCACCGCCATCGCCCAGGAAGCCCTCGCCACCGGCAAGGGCGTGGCCGAACTCGTCCTCGAACACCAGCTGCTCACCGCCGAGCAACTCGAAGAACTCCTCAGCCCCCAACGCCTGGCCAACCTCAGCAAGTAGTCCCTCAACTAAGGACCCCACCCGATTAAGGGAGCAGGGGCACACCGCCGTGCCCAAAAATCCCCGACCCCTACCCAAGGACTGAATATGAAAAACAAATCAACGATGTGGATTCTGGCCGCACTCGTCTTCGGAATCCTCAGCGGGCTGGTCTGCCACTGGCTGCTGCCGGTGGAAGCACGCGAATCCCTTGTGACGGTCCTCGACACCGTGACGCACATGTTCCTGAACCTCATCAAGATGATCATTGCCCCGCTGATCTTTGCCACCCTTGTTTCCGGCATCGCCGGCGCGGCAAAATCCGCCGGAGTGGGCAAGCTCTTTGGCCGCTCCATGGTCTGGTTCCTGTCCGCCTCCGTCCTGGTGGGGGCCTTCGGATTCATCACCGCCCATATCCTCAACGTCGGTGACGGATTGAACCTAATGCCGGGCGGTGACGCAGGGATGGAAACGAAGCCCCTCGATTACCAGGAGTTCATGACCCACATCATCCCCACGAGCGTCTTCGCAGCCCTGACGGCCAACAACCCGCTGCAAATCCTTGTTTTCGGTGCTCTCTTCGGCATCGCACTGCTGAACCTGCGCAAGAAGGGCCGCTCCTCCATAGCGGATGCCATCGACGAACTCATGGGCGTCATGCTGAAGGTCACCGGGTATGTCATGCTGGCTGCTCCAGTAGGCGTTTTTGCCGGTATCGCAGCGGCTTTCACGTCCCAGGGCCTGGACGCCTTCGCCACCTACGCTTCGTTCATTGGCGGCTTCTACATGTCCCTCTCGGCCCTCTGGATCGTCATGATCGCCGTCGCTGTTGCCTTCCTCGGAACCGCTGCCTTCCGGCTGGTCCGGATTGTGCGCGAACCGATGGTCATCGCGTTTGCAACCTCCAGCAGCGAAGCCGCCCTGCCCAAGCTCATTGAAGGCCTGACCAGGTTCGGCATCGAGAAACGCACCACCGGTTTTGTGCTGCCGCTCGGCTACTCCTTCAACGTGGACGGTTCCATGATGTACATGACCTTCGCGTCGGTCTTCCTGATCAATGCCTACGGCATCGACATGGACCTTGGCCAGCAGATCGCCATGACCGCAATGCTTCTGCTCAGCAGCAAAGGCATGGCCGGCGTGCCGCGCGGATCACTCGTCGTCGTAGCGGCCGTCGTCCCCGGGTTCGGCATCCCCGCCGCCGGAATCGGTGTCCTGCTGGTGATCGACCAGCTCCTGGACATGGGACGCACCGCCACCAACATCCTGGGAAATGCCATTGCCACCGCGGTCATCGGCCAGAAGCATGACAGGTCCTCTTCCCGCCTCGAAGCGGAACCTGCCGCAACCCCGCGCGCCGACGACACCGAATACAGCAGGGAACCTGAGCGCGTTTCGATGCACTGACCGCTCACCCAGCCACACCCGCTTCAACCAGCCGAATCCACCCACCGAACGAAAGGCCATGGCCAATGACCGCTGACTTGGAGCTTCAGAGCCCGACGGACGCGCAAACCATGCAACGAGGGAAAAAGACGCGAAGAACACCGATCAAGGCACTAATCGTCGACTACCTTGCGAGCAACGGCGCAAGCAAAGTAGCCGACATCAGCAACGGCATCGCCTGCTGCCGGGACTCCGTAAGGCACCATCTGGCCGCGCTTGAGAGCGCTGCGATCGTCCGTTCGAACATCGCCCCCGGAGAAAGAAGCCGGTTCACACCGTTCTACGCCCTCACCCCTGAAAGAACAGTTTCGGGCTCCTGACCGAAAGGCACGGGCCACCTAATGGTCGGACGACGGCGGGACCTCCCGCCGTCGTCCGCCGGGCACTACAGGCAAGGGGCCAGGGCTGTTCTCCCCGAGCCGGGTGCGCCTTGGTTCCGGGACCTAAAAGGTGCCGCCGGATTTAGTCCGGCATCCATATTTTCCCGCAAATGCTCTGGATAGCATGGGGTGACCGGACAGAGCCGTCCGGGCGGGTATCAATGCAGAAAGAAGCCCATGGCCGCAGTTACAGTGGACGACATCCTGTCGGACCTCCCCGTGGGTTTCGCCAGTCTCATCCTCCGGCCGTTCCGCGCAGATGCGCCGATTGAACGCTTCCTGATCGTTGACGCCGACGACGAGACGTCCGACGGCGGCGCTTCGTTTGTCCTGCTGATCGGGGTTCGCGGACGCTCCGCTTTGCCGGCGCTGCGGCGCCTTGTCAGGAATCCTCCCCTCGTGCTGGCCGTCAAAGGCACTCCCGGCGAACTCGGGGAAGCTGAAGAGCTGCTCCGGGCAGCCGGAACAGGCCTTCTCCTGGTGGACCCCGCCGCGGACTGGGACCGGCTCCTGTCCATAGCCAAGGACCGGATTACGCCCCGCAGCTACCAAAGCGAAGTGCTGACGCTGCTGGAAGAGGACCTGTTCGCCATTGCGCAGACCACTGCACGGCTGACGTCGAGCCACGTGGTGATTGAGGACGCCGCCAACAAGGTCCTGGCCTATTCAACGGTGACGAATGACATCGACGAACTCCGCAAGGCATCGATCCTTGCCCGCCGCGGTCCGCGAAAATACGAACTCCTCCTCAAGGACCTTGGCGCCTACCGCGAACTGCACCGGACCCGGCTGCCTGTCAGGGTTCCGGCCCGGCCCCAGGACGGCCTGCGGGAGCGCATCGCCGTCACCCTGTTCGCGGGCGACCGCATCATGGGATACATCTGGCTGCAGGAAACCGGAGGCGGTTTCGGGGACGACGTCGACTACGTCCTCACGGGGTCCGCGGCGCGGGTCTCAGCCGAGCTGATCCGCTACCGCAACCAGCAGTCGGTGCACATGCGCCAGGACCGGATTGCGCGGCTCCTCTCGGGTCCGGCGGAAGCCGCGGCGAGCGCCCACAGCGAGAAGATCCCGGCGGACCGGCCCTCCGCACTCCTTCTGATCGGAATGTCAGCCAGTGAGGCGCAGTCAGACGATGCGGCGCTCAAACACGGGGAACTCGCCAACCTTGCCTCCATCCATGCTGCTGCCTACAAACAGTCGGCCATCGTGGGACAGTTCAACGGCGACACCGCCGTGATCATCCCGGCGCTCCAGTCCGCCAATGCCGAAGCCGGACTGCGGAGCCTGGCTGAAGCCATCGTTCGGGACGCCGGGAAGCATCTGGGGCTCAGTCCCTTCGCGGCGGTGGGACCCATCGCCCCGGACCTGCTGTCGCTTCATTCCGTCACCGCCAAAACGGAGGCCCTGCTCGGCTGCATGCGGCGCTCCGGGACTGCAGCGGTGGCCACCGTGGACGATTTCGAAGCGGACATCCTCTTCCACGAAGCACTCGGACATTTCACAGCGTCCGCGTTCCGCCATCGCAGCCTCTGGTCGCTCCTCGGCGACGACCGGGAACTGGCCGAGACTCTCCGAGTGTATTTCGAGGCGTCGCTGGACGTTGGTGAATGCGCAAAGCGCATGAAGCTGCACAAAAACACTGTCTATTACAGGATCAGCAAGGCCAGCCGGGTGACCGGTTTGAACTTCAGCGATCCCCGCCATTCATTGGTCGCCCTGCTCCACATCCAGGAGTGGGCCGGCAAGCATAAGGAGCATCTGGGCAACACATGAACACAGCACTCGAATCACCGCCCCTCAGCCTGGTCCTGGACGACATCGTGCGATGCCACCGGCCCCGGATTGAGGCAGGGTCCGTTCCCGCCGGCATCCCCCATCTGTCGGCTCCGCCGTTCAGCCGTTTCGGGATTGCGGTGGCCACAAGTTCCGGCGACGTGTTCAGCGCCGGTGACGCCGATCTTCCGTTCTCCATCCAGAGCATCTCGAAGGTCTTCACCCTGGCCCTGGCACTCGGCGGGGACGACCCCGGCGCGCTCTGGTCCCGGGTGCTCCGCGAACCGTCAGGCACATCCTTCAACTCCCTGGTCCAGCTCGAAGTAGAGCATGGCATTCCCCGGAATCCCTTCATCAACTCGGGCGCCCTGGTGGTCACCGACCACCTTATGGAGAGATTTCCCGACGCCGCAGACCAGGTCCTGCGATTCCTTTCCAGGCAAGCGGGATACCAAAAGGGCGCGCAAGGCCCTTTCATTGACGAGGCCGCCGCGGACAGCGAGCTCGCCAACAGCAGCCGCAACCTTGCCCTTGCCCACTTCCTGAAGGACTTCGGCAACCTGCGGCGTCCCGCCCAGGCAGTGGTGGAGAACTACGTCCGGCAGTGCTCCATCATGATGACCTGCGTGGAGACGGCGAAAGCTGCACTGTTCCTTGCCCAGGACGGCCAGGGAGCGCAGGGCACCGTGGTCTCCCGCAGTGAGGCCAAACGCATCAGCTCCATCATGCTGACGTGCGGCATGTATGACGCCGCCGGCGAATTTGCCTACCGCGTCGGACTCCCGGGGAAGAGCGGCGTAGGCGGCGGAATCCTGGCCATCGTCCCCGGCGAAGGCGCCATCTGCGTCTGGAGCCCCCGGCTGGACGCCAAGGGCAATTCCCTGGCCGGGACTGCTGCCCTTGCCGATCTGGCCGAGCGCAACGGGTGGTCTGTTTTCTGATCTGCCCCTCAGCTGTTTCCCGCAAACCCCAATAGAACCCCATGTAGATCTTCAACCGGTCGAAAGGATCACCCATGTCCAACAACCCCAATGACGAGGTTGGCCAGTACGAGGCAGACGGCGGCCACGCGCACGCCTCTGACAGACTCCTTCATGCGGAGGATAAGGGCTACCACAAGAGCCTGAAACCGCGGCAGATCCAGATGATCGCGATCGGCGGCGCGATTGGCACCGGCCTGTTCCTCGGTGCCGGCGGCCGGCTGAACGCTGCAGGCCCATCCCTGGTCATCGCTTACGCCGTCTGCGGTTTCTTCGCCTTCCTCATTCTCCGCGCACTGGGCGAACTGGTGCTGCACCGCCCGTCGTCAGGCTCCTTTGTCTCCTATGCCCGTGAATTCTTCGGCGAGAAGGCAGCCTTTGTCTCGGGCTGGTTTTACTGGATCAACTGGGCCACCACCACCATCGTGGACATCACCGCCGCAGCGCTCTACATGAACTTCTTCGGCCACTACATCCCCTGGATGGCGGACGTCCCGCAGTGGGCATGGGCCCTGATTGCCCTTATTGCCGTGCTGTGCCTGAACCTCGTTTCAGTCAAGGTTTTCGGCGAGATGGAATTCTGGTTCGCCATCATCAAAGTCGTCGCCCTCGTGGCGTTCCTCATCATCGGCACCTACTTCGTCATCTTCGGCACGCCGGTGGACGGACAGGCAGTCGGCTTCAGCCTCATCACCGACAACGGCGGAATCTTCCCCAACGGCGTCCTGCCCATGATCATCCTCATGCAGGGCGTGCTGTTCGCCTACGCCTCGATCGAACTGGTCGGCACCGCCGCCGGCGAAACCGAACACCCGGAAAAGATCATGCCCAAGGCCATCAACTCCGTGGTCTTCCGCATCGCCGTGTTCTACGTCGGCTCCGTCATCCTGCTGGCCCTCCTCCTGCCCTATACCTCGTACGAAAAGGGCGTCAGCCCCTTCGTGACCTTCTTCGGCTCCATCGGCATCCAGGGCGTGGACGTCATCATGAACCTCGTGGTCCTCACCGCCGCGCTGTCGTCCCTCAACGCGGGCCTCTATTCCACCGGCCGCATCCTTCGCTCCATGTCCGTGGCCGGCTCCGCCCCCCGGTTCGCCCAGCGCATGAACAAAGCCGGCGTCCCCTACGGCGGCATCGCCATCACCGCCGGAGTGTCCCTCCTCGGCGTCCCGCTGAACTACCTCGTCCCCTCCCAGGCTTTTGAGATCGTCCTCAATGTCGCCTCCGTAGGCATCGTCGTCACCTGGGCAACTATCGTCCTCTGCCAGATGCAGCTCAAACGCTGGGCGGACAGGGGCTGGCTGAAACGCCCCTCCTTCCGGATGTTCGGTGCTCCCTACACCGGCTACCTCTCACTCCTGTTCCTCGCCAGCGTCCTCGTGATGGTCTTCATCGATTCCCCGCTCACCCTTTTGGTCACCCTCATCGCCTGCGCCCTCATGGTTGCCGGCTGGTACGCCTGCCGGAAACGGATCCACGAAATCGCCGAGGCACGTGACGGCTACACCGGCGCCGCGCCCGTGGTGGCCAACCCGACTCCCATCCGGTAGTCGAACAGCCGCGCACCGCATTCACATCCGCATTCACATCCAACCAACCCCGGAAGACAAGTAGTGATGACAACGGAGTCCGCATCCACCATGACAGCAACCGACACACAGCCGATCGACGGCGACACCCTCAACCACCTCCCGGAGCGGCCCCTTCCTTCGGCTGGCCCCGAGGCCATGGGCGGCCGCGGGGCCCTGAAATCCGCCGGGCACGTGATTGTTGACTCCCTTGTGGCCCATGGCGTGGAGCGCACCTTCGTTGTTCCCGGCGAGAGCTTCCTGGACGTACTGGACGGGCTGCACGGTTCGGACATCGACACCGTCGTCTGCCGCCACGAGGGCGGTGCCGCCTACATGGCTGAAGCCGACGGCAAGATGAACCAGCGCCCCGGCGTCGCCATGGTGACCCGCGGACCAGGGGCGGCCAACGCCCATGTAGGCCTGCACACGGCCTGGCAGGATTCCACCCCCATGCTGCTCTTCGTCGGGCTCATCCCTTTTGCGCACCGTGACCGCGAGGCGTTCCAGGAATTCGACATCAAGGCCTGGTTCGACACCGGGGCCAAGCGGGTCATGGTGCTTGACCATGCCGAGCGGGCGTCCGAGATTGTTGCCGAAGCCATGTTCGCTGCCATGAGCGGACGGCCGGGACCTGTTGTGGTGGGCCTGCCCGAAGACATCATCCGGCAGCAGGTCGACCCTGCGCTGCACCCCGCCATTCCGGTTGCCACCGGCGGGATGAGCAGCACGGATGCCGAAGCCCTCGCCAGCGCCCTTTCACTTTCCAAGAAGCCGCTGTTTGTCACCGGAGGCAACGACTGGACGCAGGAAGCGGCCGGGCAGCTCACCGGCTGGCTCGAAAAGCACCATATACCCGCCGCCGCTGAATGGCGCACGCAGGGCACTGTCTCCTTCGATTCGCCGTCCTACGTGGGCCCGATTGGCTACGGCCGCCCCCGCCCCACGTACGACCTCCTGGAGGAAACCGACCTGCTCGTTTTCGTCGGGACAGTCCCGGGGGACGTGATTACGGACGGATTCCTCTGCCGGCAGGACTGGAACAAGCAGAACTTCCTGGTCACCATCGACCCCTCGCTGCGGGGCCGCTCAGGCCCCGTCTCGCGGCAGATCGTGGCCAAGCCGGATGCCTTCGTCCGCGATCTGCTGGAGATCAACCTGCCGGTGAAGGAGGAGTGGAAAGCCTGGACGGCCAGGATGCGTGCCGAACAGACGTCCTTTGCCGCCCTGCCCAAGTCCGCGGCGGAAGGTCCCGCGAAGATGGACACCCTGATGGCCAATCTCGTCCCGCCGCTGCCCCAGGACGCCATGGTGACGTTCGGGGCAGGCGAGCACACCAACTGGGCGCACCGGTACTTCCCCACGCGCCGCTACGCCTCCATGATCAGCGCAAGGAACGGCTCCATGGGCTACTCCATCCCGTCGGCCATCGCCGCATCGCTGGCCAGTCCGCAGCGCCGGGTGGTGACCATCGCAGGCGACGGTGAATTCCTGATGAACGGGCAGGAACTGGCCACCGCCGCCCAGTACGGGGCCACCCCGCTCATCGTCGTGATGGACAACCAGGAGTACGGCACCATCCGCACCCACCAGGAACGGCACTACCCGTCCCGGGTATCGGGGACCCAGCTGAAGAACCCCGACTTCGGCCTGATGGCCAGGGCCTTCGGCGGGTACGGCATCACGGTCACCCGGGACGAGGACGTGCCGGCCGCCCTCGACGCCGCGTTCCAGGCCATCGACCGGGACGGGACGTTTGCCCTCATTCACCTCATCGTGGAGCAGCGGGTGAAGGCGTACTGACCTATCGGCGGGGCACGCCCGCGACCCTGCGGCGGGTGGCGCCCCGCCGGATGACGTACTCGGCCACCGCCACGTTGATCACCCAGCCCGCCCCTAGCAGCACTGCACGGGTGGGCACGTCCGTGGGCCCGATCAGCAGCAGCCACGGGATGCCCACCAACGCCTGCGTTCCCGCGCCGACGGCGATCGCGTAAGCGCGCGTCATCCAGGCACCGTGCCCCACGAAATCCCGGCGCACAATTGCGGCCACCCCCAAAACGAGGCTCACCAGCATGGCCGAGCCGAAGAACAGCCGGAGCGGAACGTCGGTGAGACCATCCGGGAGTGCATAGAAAACGGACATCCACAGTCCGGAAAGCGCCGCGAGCAAGCCGGCGGGGATGAGGATGCGCCCGGCGATGCGATGCCAGCCGCGCCTGCCCCGAAGGGCTGGCACGAACTGGAATGCCCCTAGCAGGGAGTACACCGTGACGCTGACAATGTGTGTCACCACCGGGACGGGAGAGGCGAAAAACCGCGCATTCTGGGGCGTGACCGCCGAACCGGACGTCAGCTCGGTCAGCCGCAGGGCGCCAAAGATCACGGGGATCAGGCTCAGCAGGATGAGGCCGGCGGGCACGGGCCACTGGGGCCGTGAGCGCCGGACGGACGTGGCGGCGGGACTGATGACTTCGGTTGGCATGGCGGATCCTTTGCAGGCTTGGTATACGGCGTACACCTTACGGAATCGACGTTAGGTGTACGCCGTACACTTGTCAAGGGCACCGGCCCTGATCATCGGCCGATAATGGCCCTGTGATGAGTCTCACGCGCAATGAACCGATATTGGCTTGAGACGCCCCCGCCCCTCTGTGCATCATGGAAAGGACGGTTGAGAACGCGATTTCACAACCGCACCAGCCCTGATTTCGCGCTTCGGCGGAGAGAATGCAGCGGCAAGGAACGACCCAACCTGGTGGACGCAACGAGGCCAAACCAGTGAGCTCGCCGAGCTGTGCAAGGCCTCTGAGCGTTCATGAATAGACCCGTCCCGGGCTCCGCGCCGATGCGAAGCCCACGACCGAATTTATGAATGAGGCACCGAATAATGACGTTCGAAACCAATCACTCCGTGACCGTGAAAATCTGGGACCGCTCCGCGATCGACCACACGCTGGACGCCCTCGTGCACGACATTTCCTCGAAGGCCAACGCCCACCGGAACGACGTCGCCGTTACCCTTAGCGGTCCTAACACCTTCACGGTGAGCCTGAACCGCAGCGCCGCCCAGGGCGCAGCAGTCTAGGCGTAGCCACGGACTTTAGACGCAACAAAAAGCCAGCGGACCGCGTCAGGCGTGGGAGTGCTCGGCGAGCAGGGCATCGATCTGGCCCGCGGCCTCCTTCATGCCTTCCTCCATGCCCATCTTGACCATCTCTTCCATCTGCTCCTCGGAATCGAAGGTGGACATGATGGTCATGCGGGTGCGGCCGCCAATGTCCTCAAGGTCAACAGTGGCATGGGCACTGCCCATGGCATCCACGGGCGCTCCGGTTTCGTCCGCGAAACCGTCATCAAATTCGAGCTTGCGCGGCGCTTCGATGGTTCTAAATTTCCACCAGCCCCGGGGCTTCTCGCCTTCGGGGGTGGTCATGTAATAGTCGGCCTTCCCGCCGGGCTGGAAGTCGAACCGGTCAAACGTGGCCGGGTAGTTGGGCGGGCCCCACCAGCGCTCAAGCTGCCGGGGGTCTTCCCAGATCTGCCAGACGCGCTCGACGCCGGCGTCGAACTCAGCCACTAGGGTAAGGCTGAGCGCCTCGAGATTCTTGGTTGAACTGATGACAGTCATTGCGAAACCCTTTCCTATCCTTCAGCCAGAATGTCCGCGATCCGCTCGGCACGCTGCCGCCAGATCGCCTCGTACTCATCAAGCAGGCGGCGGGCTTTCTCCAGGCCTTCACGGTTTCCCCGCACGATCTGCTCCCTTCCGCGCTTCTCCTTGGCGATCAGGGAAGCGCGCTCCAACACCGCCACATGTTTCTGGACGGCAGCGAAGCTCATGGCGTAGAGGGCGGCCAGGCCGGAGACCGAATACTCCCCGATTGTCACCCGCCGCACAATGTCGCGGCGGGTGGCATCGGCGAGCGCCTGAAAGAGGCGGTCCAGTTCGGCTTCACTCATCTGATCTACAACCATTTGGTTGTAGAATACAACCGGCTCAGATGAGTGTCAATGTTTAGCGCTGGCGGAATGCCGCCCCGTAGGACGTGTCGGCCATCAGGTCGGCCCCGTCAGCCCGGAGCCGGGAGCGCAAGGTGCCCCTCTTGGGTTCCGTGTCGTAGAGTCCCCTCTTGGCAAGTTCCGGCACCACCATTTCGGCGAAGTCGTTCAAGGAGCCCGGGCTCACCAGCGGGTTGAGCATGTAGCCATCCAGCCCAGACACCGCCGCGTGGTCCTGGATCTGCGACGCGACATCCTCCGGCGTGCCAATGAACAGCAGGTCCGTTCCACGCGTGACCTCGGAGAATTTACGCCGCACGTCCCCTGCGGTGAGCGGCTGGTCCTGCGGCGCCCCCTTGACCACGTAGGAGGTGAGTCCGTTGGACGCGGTGGCCAGCGGCTCGTCGTCGGCATATTTACTGAGGTCGATCCCGGTGTCACCGGCATAGCTGACCAGCTGAGCCTCCAGGTGGTAGTTGCGCTGAAGTTCGTCATACTTTTCCTGCGCTTCGATCGCCGTTGGCGCGGTGACGATCCGGGCCAGTGCCATGGATCGCACCTCGCCGGCGGGACGGCCGCGCTCCAGCGCCCGGCGGTTGATGTCCGCCAGCCCGGCGGCTATTTCCTCCGGGTCCTTCTTGGGCAGCAGGATCACTTCGGCGTGCCTGGCAGCGAATTCGCGGCCACGGGGCGACCACCCCGCCTGGAACAGCGTGGGTGTCCGCTGCGGCGACGGCGAGGTCAGCGACGGTCCGTCCACGCGGAAATGCTCGCCGTCGTGGTTGACCGGACGGACCGAACCGGGGCGCACGTACACCTTTTCGCTCTTGCTTCCGACGACGGCGTCGCCCGCCCAGCTGCCTTCGAGCAGTTTGTAGAACACATCCATGAACTCGTCCGCGCGGCCATACCGGTCCGCGTGCTTGAGCATCTCGTCCATACCGAAGTTCCGGGCCGCGCTGGAAAGGTAGGACGTGACGACATTCCACCCGATCCGGCCGTTGCTGAGATGGTCCAGGGTGCCGAATCGGCGGGCCAGGGAAACCGGGTGCTCATAGGTCGTCGAGGCCGTAATGACGAACGACAGTCGCTGCGTCAGGGCGGCCAGGGCGGGCACATACATAAAGGGATCATTGGCAGGTGCTTCCACAGCCCAGCCCAGGGCGGCGTCGGCCGATCCGCCGTACACGTCATAGAGGCCCAGGACATCGGCAAAGAACAGCGCATCAAGATTGGCCTGTTCCGCCGTGATGGCCACATCCCGCCACCGGTCCAGGGAGTTGAGCTCCAGGCGGTTATCAAGCGGGTGCGTCCAGAGGCTCGGGGCGCCGCCGCAACCGACGCTGGCCTGTTCGTAGAGGGCGAAAAGCAGCGGGGAGGTGGTGGTGCTCAAGACGGTTCACTTCGCTTTCATGGACGGAACAAGCTTTATGTGCATTATAGACAAGTAAATATGCTTGTGCCGCTCATCACCTTTCTGTCAGGATGATGCTCAAGCCGCACGGGCGGGCTCCGCGATTCACGGAAGAGGCAACAGACATGAATATTGGAATGAGAAGTGTGCGCAAACTCCGCGTCCACTGGCCCATTGATGCAGTCTCCCTGAGGCACCTGGTGGAGGGCGACCTGGACGTCCTGAAAGCGGACCCCGGACTCGCGTCACTTTTTGACACACTCGAGTCCTGCCCCGATCTGGGGGACTTTGGAAACTACCGGCATGTCTTCGAATCGAGTCTCGGCTTCGAGGGGTTCACGGCATCGGCGGCGGCGAATCCCACCTTCGGCCGCGCAGGTGAGCGGACGTTTTCGCCCACCTTTGTCCTGACCACCTACCTGGACGCGGATCTGTCTGAAGAGGCCATATGCCGGCTCCTGGAGCGCATGATCGAAGTCCACCCCTGGGAGGTGCCGGTCATCGAACTCTCCGATCCTGTCCGGGTTTCCACGGCGGCGTCAGTTCGTCCGGCCCTGGGACAGGCGTCATGACAGTCCAGTCCACCGGCGCCCAGTCAACCGGCCTCTGGCAGGACTTTCGGTCACTGCTGGCCGGCCGGTCATTCACCGACCTGACGCACTCCTTCCACCCCGGCCAGCCACACTTCCCTGCTTTTCCGGACGAACGCAGGACGGCCCTGTTCGACCTGGAAAAGGGCGATGGCTTCACGGCGCACGTCTACTCCATCGTCGGCCAGTGGGGCACCCACGTGGACCCGCCGTCGCACTTCATCCGGGGCGGGCGAACCCTGGACAACATCCCGGTGGAAGAGATGATGCTGCCCCTGGTGGTGCTGGACATCAGCACGCGGGCGGCGGGCGACGCTGACGCGACGCCAACCCTCGATGACGTCAGCGAATGGGAGCAGCGCAACGGCCGGATTCCGGCGGGCGCGTTTGTGGCGCTCCGAACCGGGTGGAGCAACCGCTGGCCGGACGCCGAGGCGATGGCGAACCGGGATTCCGACGGTGTCAGCCACACCCCGGGCTGGTCCAGGGACGTGCTGACCTTCCTGGTCGCCGAGCGGAACATCATGGCGATCGGCCACGAGCAGACAGATACGGACCCGGGCCAAGCGACGTCGCACCAGGACTTCAGCCTGGAAACCTACATCCTTGCGCAGGACTGCTGGCAGATAGAGCTGCTCGCAAACCTGGACAGCCTGCCGGAGTCAGGAGCGGTGCTTGTGGCTACCTGGCCGAAGCCTCAAGGCGGAAGCGGATTCCCCGCCCGGGTCTTTGCGATCCATTAGACGCAGTCCCTCACCAAACCCGGTCCCACACTAAATTCACTCCCACACTAAACTCGGTCCCACACAGCCGGGTGGCAGCAACTAGGATCGGATCCATGTCGAAGATCTCCAGCATGGGCCGCGGAATGCAGGTCGTTTTCGCCGTCGGCGCCCGTCACGAGGGAGGAGCGCGGGGCTCGACCGTCGGGGACATCGCCGCAGACCTCGGCAAGGACCGCAGCCAGATATCCCGGGGACTTAAGGCCGCCCAGCAGGAGCATTTCCTGCTCCGTGGCGAGCACCGGGAGTATTCGCTGGACTGGAGCCTCTACACGGATGCCCAGCTACTGACTGAGCAAAGACTCCGGACCGAGGGGATGACGGCGCTGGAGGCGCTCGTCGAGGACACCGGGGAAGGCTGCTTCCTCGGTGTCCTCAGCGGGGACAGCACCGTGACGATCGGTGAGCATGTCCCGGCGAACAGCAGGATGGTGGGTTCGTGGATCGGCCGGCCCTACCCTGCTTACTGCAGCGACGCGGGCCAGGCGCTGCTGTGGGACGCCAGCGACGCCGAGGTCCGGGCGGTCTTTAGCCAGACCGATTTTGTCCGCCATGGCCCCAACACTCCCGCCAACATTGACGACTTCCTGGCCCGCCTTGCCGGGGCGCGGGAACGCGGCTATTCCGTGGTGGATGAAGAGGCAGAACCCAATCTGTACTCAGTGGCCGTGCCAGTACGCGACTTCCGCGGTGAGGCCGTCGCTGCCCTGCAGGTGGTCGGAGCAAAGGCGCGGCTGGAACCGAAACGCGACGAGATTGCCGCCGCGGCCCGGAAGTGGGGCGGATGGCTTGAAGCGGCCCTGGGGCGGCCTGAGGCTCTGGCCGGACCAGCCCCTAGCTGACTCCCCCGCGGCCTGAGCCTACCGCTGACAGGCGCTTTGCTGCCGAGTGGAGCGCCTCGGCAATTTCCCCTGCCCGGCCCTCAAAAGCGGCACTGCTGCCGAGGACCGCGAGGGCTGCGGTCACGCGTCCGCCCGGGTCCCTGACGGGAACGGCCACCTCATGGACGTCGTGCTCGAACTCCTCGGCCGCCCCGACGAAGCCCTGCGGGCGGTCCCGTTCCATCAACTCACACACTTCCGACACAGAGTGGGCTGCCCTGGGGCCGCCCACGCCGATAAAGTCCACACCCTGAAGAAGCTCCTCAACGTCGGTGGCCTTGTGGTCCCAGAGGAGTGCCCGGCCTGATCCTGTGCACCAGACAGGAGTGACCATGCCGGGTTTCACAAAGCTTCCCGGCACGCCGTCATTGCTGGACGTCCTGAGCAGGATCACGCGCACACCGTCACGGACGGACAGCCGCGCCCGGAGCCCGAACTCCGCCACGAACAGTTCCAGCTCGCTCCGGGCCCGGCCGATCCAACCAGCATTGAGGCTGGCCGCAAGCTGGAAGAATGCCGGACCGGCACGGAACGGTCCGCGTTCCACCCGCTCCAGAATGGCTAGATCGCACAGCTCCCGGGTAAGCCGGGACACGCGGCCCTGGTCCATGTCCAGCTCGGCGGCGAGCTGCGATACACCCAGCAGTCCCCTGCCCCGCTTCTCGCGGTCCACAATGAGCCGAACAATGCGAAGGCCCTGGCCCAGCGACGACGCTTCCGACAATTCCAAGCTGAACCGCTCCCTCTGGTGGACTTCAACGCCCATTCTCACACAGCCCCGGCGGCCCAACACTGGTTGGGCCGCCGGCCGGAGACGTTACTGCAACACTGCCACAGGAGGCTACTTCGCGAGCTGCCGCCGTCGTCCGTACTTGAAGTAGAAGAAGGCGTAGCAGGCGCCCACGAAAGGAATGCCGAAGTACAGCGCAGCGACCTGATTCGGGTCGAAGGCGATGCCGATCAGCGAGATGAGGCACAGCGTGAAGGCAAGGATCGGAACCGCCGGGAACAGCGGGGCCCTGTAGGCGAGATCGTAGATGTTTCCACCGTTCCGCACGAAGGCCCTCCTGTGGAAGAAGTGCGACGCCGTGATGGACATCCAGACTCCCACAACGGCGAACCCGGCGACAGAGACCAGCACGAGATACACCGTTTCCGGAGCGACGACGCTGCTGATGAGGGAGGCCAGCCCGCCGACCATGCTGACGCAAAGGGCGATGAGGGGAATCCCCTGTTTGGTCAGCTTCCGGAAAGCCTTCGGCGCATGCCCTTCCTCGGACAGGGAAAAGAGCATCCTGGCGCAGGAGAACAGGCCGCTGTTTCCGGCGGAGAGCAGGGCGGTGATGATGACGAAGTTCATGATGTCAGCGGCGTAGGGGATGCCGATGGACGAAAAGACGGTGACGAAGGGGCTCTCGTCGAGGCCCACTTGATCATAGGGAATGGTGGCGGCGATGACAGCGATAGCCCCCACGAAGAAGATCAGCAGGCGGAACACCGTGGTCCGCATTGCCTTGGGAATGCTGGTCTCGGGGTTGGCCGTTTCGCCCGCTGCGACGCCGATCAGTTCTGATCCGGAGAACGCGTAGAAGACCGCCAGGGCAGTCACCAGGACGCCGGAGAAGCCGTTGGGGAACAGTCCGCCCGACGTGTTGAAGTTTTCGAGCAGGAACGGGTGGGGACCCCCGGCCAGCGGGTGGAACCCGACCAGCGCGGCGCCGCCGAAGGCAATCAGGACGACGATAGCGCCCACCTTGATGATGGAAAACCAGAACTCGGATTCGCCGAAGAAGCGCGATGAGACGGCGTTCAGGGCAAAAAGTACGGAAGCGAAGACGACGCACCAGACCCACACCTCAATTCCCGGGAACCAACGCTGCATGAGCAGGCCGGCCGCGGTGAACTCCGACCCCAGGGCCACGGCCCAGCACAGCCAGTACAACCAGGCCGTGGTGAACCCGGTGGCCGGACCGATGGATCTGGCAGCGTAGATGTGGAACGCGCCTGAGACCGGATAGGCGATGGCCAGCTCCCCGAGGCAGGCCATGACCAGGTAGACGACGAAGGCGCCCACGAGATACGCGAGGACCGCGCCCAGCGGGCCGGCCTGTGAAATCGTGTAGCCCGAACTGAGGAAGAGGCCGGACCCGATGACGCCGCCCATGGCGATCATCACCAGGTGCCGCGGGCCCATGGACCGACGGAGCCCCGGCGCAGGCAGCCCTGATTCAGCGGGTCCCGGTTCGGCGGGTCCCGGTTCAAGTGGTGAAGAAGTCTGCGGATCCAAGCGTGTAGTGGAAGAGAGTTCCATGAATTGCTCCCGGGAAAGTAGTCGAGGTGCGAACGGGATTGATGCACCGGAAAGCCTCGGAGGGGTTGGGGACCAGTCCGGACACCCAGCCGCTGTGATGAAAGTAACACCAAAACGCTTTTCTGGTCTTTAAAAACATTCGTAAATGCATATATTGCACGAATATTAAGAGGCGACGGTACAAACGGCGTCATCCTTGGTCACTTTGCGCAGTCCTTTGGGCGGAATCACATGGCGGGACGGGCACGGACCGGCCTGAGCATGGAACCACCAGGCAATCCCGAGAGAAGGACACGGCATGACCACCTACGACCTTGCACTTATTGGCTTCGGCGGCGTGAACCGCAGCCTGGCCGAGCTGATCGCCGCCCGCGGCGAAGCCCTCCGCACCGAGCTGGGCTTCGGCCTGCGCGTGGTTGCCATCACTGATCTGCGCCTCGGTTCACTGGTAGACGCGGACGGCATTGATCTGTCCATGGCCCTGGCGCGGGGCAGCGACGGCGAGACCTTTGCCCGGCACGGCGGCTCCGCGGAGCCCGACAACGAGTCGGTAATCCGCAACTGCACGGCCGACATCATCTGTGAGGCCACTTTCACCAACCCCGACGACGGCGAGCCCGCGGTTTCGCATGTGCGCTGGGCCCTGGAGTCGGGCAAGAGCGTCTGCACCACAAACAAGGGACCGGTGGCGCTCCGGGGCGGGGAACTTGCGGCCCTGGCGGAACAGCAGGGAGTCCGCTTTGAGTTCGAAGGCGCCGTCATGAGCGGCACTCCGGTGATCCGGCTCGCCAAGCAGATGTTCAGCGGGCTGAAGCTTAATGGCTTCGAAGGAATCATGAACGGCACCAGCAACTACGTTCTGGGACGCATGGAAGCCGGCCTTGACCTGGGCGAGGCGGTCCGGGAGGCCCAGGAGCTGGGTTACGCAGAGGCGAATCCTGCCGCGGACCTTGAGGGTTTCGACGTGCAGCTGAAGGTGCTGATCCTCGCCAACGAGCTGCTCGGCGGGAAACTCCAGCTCAAGGACGTCCGGCGGGAGGGCATCTCCGCAATAACGCCGGAGGATATCCGTGCAGCCGCTTCTGCCGGCCGGCGCTGGAAGCTGATCGGATCCGCCAGGCGGACTCCCGACGGCGGCATCGCGGCGAGCGTTGCACCGCGCGCCCTCGATGTGGAACACAGCCTTGCAGGAATCTCGGGTGCCACGAACGCGGTTTCGTTCGACACTGACCTGCTGGGCCCGGTGACGGTGTCCGGTCCCGGGGCCGGGCGCATCGAGACGGCCTATGCGCTGCTCTCCGACATCATCGCCATCCACCAGGCAGCAGCGGAGTCCCGCCAGGCTGCCACGGTCACCGGAGGTCTGGCCCGTGTCTGATACCACCGTTCTTCAGGACGTCCGGGTTCCCCAGCTGCACGAGGTGGCCAGTCCCTACGATGGCAGAGTTGTCGGAGCCGTACCCACCACCGATGCCAACGCGGCTGTTGCGCTGATGGCCGCGGCGCGCGCCGGCGCCGCGGTGGCAAAGTCCCTGTCCCGCCACGCACGCGCCGTCATCCTGTCCGCGGCCGCGGCGGACATTGAGCGCAGAAGCGAGGTGTTCGCCCGGACCATCGTGGCGGAGGCCGGGAAAACCATCCGCCAGGCACGCAAGGAGGTGGACCGGGCCATCAACACCCTTCGGCTGTCCGCGGAGGAAGCCAAACGCGGTACCGGCGAGGTCATCCCCTTCGACTCCTATGCCGGATCGGAGGACCGGACAGGCTGGTTCACGCGGGAGCCGCTCGGGATCATTGCGGCAATCACGCCGTTCAACGATCCCCTTAACCTGGTGGCCCACAAGGTGGGCCCGGCGATCGCAGGAGGCAACGCCGTCGTGCTCAAGCCGTCAGCCCTCACGCCGCTGTCCGCCCAGCTGCTGGCCGACTCCCTGTTCGACGCCGGCCTGCCGCCGGAGGTCCTCACGGTGGTCCACGGCGGAAGGGACGTTGCGGCGGCCATCATCGGGAACCGGGATGTGCGGATGGTTTCCTTTACCGGCGGTTTCGCGACCGGTGAGGCAATCGCCCGCGCGGCCGGGCTGAAGAAACTCGCCATGGACCTGGGCGGAAACGCGCCGGTGATCGTCCTGGACGATGCGGACGTGGACCAGGCGGTGGACTCATGTGTGTCCGGCGCGTTCTGGGCCGCGGGGCAGAACTGTGTGGGGGTGCAGCGGATTCTGGTCCACCGCTCCGTCTACGGCGAATTCCGCCGGAAGTTCGTGGCGGCCACTACTGCACTGGTCACCGGCGATCCCGCCGAGGAACAGACCGACGTTGGTCCCATGATTACCCGCGGCGCGGTCAGGGAGGTCCAGCTCAAGATCCAGGGCGCCATCGACGGCGGCGGAACAGTCCTGGCCGGCAACCGTGCGGAGGGAAACATCCTGCTGCCGACGGTCCTGGAGTCCGTTCCGGAGGATTGCCGCCTCTGGCAGGAGGAAGTGTTCGGACCGGTGGTCATGCTCAAGGTGTTCAGCACCTATGACGAAGCGATCGAGCTGGCCAACTCGATCGATTTCAGCCTTCATGCGGGCATCTTCACCCGCTCCCTCGCGGCGGCCATGCGTGCGGCCCGGGATCTGGACGCAGGCGGCGTGATGATCAACGACAGCTCCGACTACCGGTTCGACGGCATGCCGTTCGGCGGGTCCAAATACGGCAGCATGGGCCGGGAAGGCGTCCGGTTCGCCTACGAGGAGATGACCCAGGCCAAGGTGGTCTGCATCAGGAGCTAGCGGGGCGGCCGGGCTAGAGCCCGGCGACGGGCACGTCGCCGGGCCCGTCGGCTCCCCGCCGTCGGATGACGTTGGACAGGGTCAGTGCGGTAACGGTGTCGGCCACGCCGGGGAGAGCCGCGATCTGCTCCCAGATCTCCTGCACCCTGTCCAACGAGCGCGCCTCCAGCCTGACCAGCAGGTCGAAGTCGCCGCTCAGGACATCACATAGGACCACTTCGGGAATGGTCCGCAATGCTGCGAGGACGTCTGCGCCGCGCATGCGGTCCTTGCGGTAAATCATGAGGAAGGCGGAAACCATGCTCTGGCCCACAGCCCCCGCCACGATCGTGTAGCCCTGGATGTAGCCCTGCCGCTCCAGGCGGTCCACACGCTGCCGCACGGCGTTCCGGGACAGGAGCACCCTGCTGGCCAGCTCGGCATGGGACACCCGGGCGTTCTTGGTGAGCTCCGCAAGGATCTTCTGGTCGATGTGATCCAAACCCGTCCCGTCCATCCCTACCCTCCGCCGCAATCATCGGCGCGCCGCTGCCCCTGGGACTGTGCGCTCCGAAACCGTAGCCAGAAAGGCTCCGCAGAAATGATACGTCTACACCTGGACAATCAGGCATCCGCCGCCGTCAGCTGCATTCTGTTCGACATGGACGGGACGCTCCTGGACTCGGCACCGGGGGTGATGGACAGCGCTGCCCGGGCCCTCAAAGCAGTGAATGCGCCGGTCCCTCCGCACCGGGACCTGCTCACATATGTCGGACCGCCCATGTACGAGTCGTTTCGGCACAGCGCGGGCCTGGACGCGGCAACCGCCCGGGAAGCGCTCCGGCACTACCGCGCGGCCTACGCCGAAACAGGGGCCGGGCAATCCAGCCTTTTCGACGGTATTGCCGGCCTCTTGAACCAGTTGGGTTCAGTGCAGTGCCGGATGGCGGTGGCAACGTCAAAAGTGGAGGATCAGGCCGTCCGGCTGGCGCGCGCTTTCGGGATTGACCGTCATTTCGTTGACATCTGCGGCGCGTCCGACGCAGCCGGAAGGGCCTCCAAGGAGGATGTCATTGCCGAAGCGCTGGCGCGGCTGAAGGCGCAGGGTGTGGACATTTCCAGCCCGGTCATGGTGGGCGACCGGAGCTACGACGTTGCCGGCGCGGCCGTGCACGGGATCCCGACGATCTTTGTGTCCTGGGGATACGGAGACCCTTCGGAAGCCGCAGAGGCCGCGGCTGTTGCCGGGACACCCGAGATCCTCGGACGGCTGCTCCGCGCCGGCCGGTAGTGCGGTGCCCTGTAACAGAAGCGGAGGACGACGGCGGGAAATCCCGCCGCCGTCCTCCGGCTTGTGGTCCCCACGGGTTTACGTGGTCCGGGGTCACCGTCAGTTGGCGACGGTAACTTTCTTCTGGTTGTCGACGGCCATCATGACCCTGTCGGTCACTTCGTCGACGCCGCCGATGCCGTCAACCCTGGTCAGTATTCCCCGCTCGGCATACTTCGCCACGACGGCCTCGGTCTGCTCGTGGTACAGGTCCAGCCGGTGCCGGATGACGGCTTCGTTGTCGTCGCTGCTGCCGGTCTCCCGGGCGCGGCCCAACAGGCGGTGGACCAGTTCGTCGTCATCGGCGGTCAACTGCAGGACCACCTCCAGCTTCTGGTCACCGTTGGCCAGGATCTCATCCAGATAGTCCACCTGGGCCTCAGTGCGCGGGTAGCCGTCCAGCAGGAAGCCGGTTTCGACGTCGTCCTGGCTGAGGCGGCTGCGCACCATTTCGTTGGTGACGCTGTCAGGGACAAAGTCACCCACGTCCATGTACTTCCTGGCCTCGATGCCAAGGGGCGTCCCGCCCTTCACGTTCGCGCGGAAGATGTCGCCGGTGGAGATCGCCACGACGCCGAGGCGTTCGGAGATCCGCTCCGCCTGCGTGCCTTTTCCGGAACCGGGCGGGCCAATAATCAGCATCCTCGTCATTCACATACCCTTCGTTGTGCCGTTGCTTCATGTCAGGTGAGACCAGACAGGCTGCATCGCTGCGGTGCCTGACAGAAGGGTACGACGCCGGGAGGTCCCGCCGTCGTCCACCGGCCTTTTTGTCCAGCTAACGGTAGCTATGGTGCAGTGGGCGGTCAGAATGGCCGGGACTGTGAAGCCCGCGCTGGCGGAGGTTCCGCTAACGGACGGCGGCGGGCTGGAGCAGTCGTGCGGGGTCCACAGCGAGCAGAACGGCTGCGAGCCGCGCGTTGAGTTCGAAAACGTGGCGGCTGCTGGCCACCCCGGAAAGCACGTCCATGACCAGCCCGTCTTCCTGGGCCACGATGATGCGTGCAATGTCCGATGGCTCCAGAACGGGATGAAATTCGCCTGAGGCAATCCCGTCGGCGATGATGCCCTCATAGCTGGACTGCTGCGCCCTGGTGAACTCCTCCTGAATGCGCCGAAGTTCAGCGTTCCGGAGGGAGTGGGACCAATACTCGTAAAGAATCCGGGAGGCGTCGTCCTCCAGTCCGCCCGAAATTCCAGCCTGCAGCGCGGCCGCGAGCCGGTCAGTAGGCCCCTCACGGGATTCCACAGCTGCCGCCAGACTTAGCAGGAACCGGTCCGAGGATGCCTGCACCGCCGCAGCTTCGATTTCGGCCAGTCCGCCGAAGTAATAGAGCACGGCGTTTGGCGCCATGCCCGCTTCTGACGCAATCGCCCGCAGCGTCGCCGCCCCCGCACCGTCCCGCGCTGCCACGGCCTGGGCAGCCGCGAGGATATGGCCCCGCCGGAGCTCCTTCTTAGTTGGACCGGTCATCAACGCACTGCCCCGTTCTTCTTGACAATCGGCTATTGACAATGATCCTAGTCACATATTGAATGGTGTTCAAATTTGAATGTCATTCAAATTTCCTGACTCAACGAGGAGTTCCATGTCCCGCCCCGTTCCCCAACCTCCGCCCCCAACCGCCACGCCCGCGGCCTCCGCCAAAGGCCTGAAAGCAGGGTCCATCGGCATCGGCCCTACCGTCGCCCTCGGCCTGGCCGCCGTGGCGCCGGCCTACAGCCTGGCCGTCACATTGGGCTTCGTCGTCCTCGCTGTGGGCGTGCACACCCCTGCGGCTTTCCTCCTCGGTTTCGTCCCCATCCTGTTCACTGCCTTCGCCTTCCGTGAGCTGAATAAGGAGATGCCTGACTGCGGAGGAGTCTTCGTCTGGATTACCCGGGTCTTCGGACCCCGAGCCGGGTGGTTCCTTGGCGGCTGGGTTCCGCAGATCGCAACCTTCATTGCCACAGCAGCCCTTGCGCAGGTTGCGGCGACGTACCTGCTGGAGTTCCTGGGCCTCGGGGGCATCGCCGAACAGCCCATCCTGGTGGCCCTCCTTGCCTGCAGCCTCATCGGGCTGAGCGCTGTCGTTTCAGCGCGGGGCATCGAGCTTTCGGCCTTGCTCCAATATGCCCTCATCGGGTTGCAGCTCGTGGCGCTTGGCGGTTTCTGCGTCGGCGCGTTCACCGCGATCGGCGCCAGCGGCACGCTCGAAGGCGCCGAACCGCCAAGCCTCGACTGGCTGAATCCCTTCGCCTTCGACGACGCCTCGGGACTCGTCTCGGGCGTGATTCTGTGCCTCTTCATCTACTGGGGATGGGATGCCCTGATCGCCGTCAACGAGGAAACCACAAACCGCAAAAGCACCCCTGGACGCGCGGTCGTCATAACAACCACCATTCTGCTGGTGTTCTATGTGGTCACAGCAGTGGCGGCTGTCGGATTTGCGGGCGTCGCCGGCATCACGGACCCGGGGACCGTCTCGGACGTGCTCTCGGTGCTCGGACCGCAGGCCACAGGCACCGTCTTCGGCCAAATCATCATCCTCGCCGTTGGCTTATCGGCCCTTGCCGCACTCATGACCGTGGCCGTCAGCACGCCGCGGTCCTGGCTCAGCATGGGCACCTACCGTGCGCTTCCCCGCGCCGCCGCAACCATGCATCCCATCCGGGGGACACCCACCACCTCGATTCTCTGGTGGGCGCTGCTGAGCGTCGGAATGACTGTGGGACTAACGGCCATCGCCGCGGACTTCATCGGCTTCGCCGTCCTGTCGATCGGGCTGCTCATAGCCGCGTACTACGCCGCAACGGCCCTCGCCTGCGTGGTGTATTTCGCCCCGCAGATGCGCACCTCCGCCGGGTCGCTCCTGATGAAGGGGATCCTGCCGTCAGTCGGCGCAGCCATGATGATCGCGGCATTCGTCCTGAGCGCCCTCGACATGTACTCCCCCGACTACGTGGGGCTCTCCTGGCTGGGCATCGGAACAGTGTTCTGGACCGGCGTCGGCGCCCTGGTCACCGGCCTGATCGTCACCGCCCTGCTGCAAAACCGGTTCCGGGAGTTCTTCTCGGCGCAAACCATCCCCCGCGGCAACGTCACCAACCGGGCCGAACTGGCCACCACTCTCACCAGCGAAACTGAGGCATAAATGCGAGTCCTGTCCGTAGCCGCCATTCAGACCAAGTCGGTTCCCTACGACGTCGAAGCGACCTGGCAGCGCTTCGCCAGGCAGGCCGAGTGCGCCAAGAACCTCGGCCCGGAAGTGGACGTCATTGTCGCACCCGAGCTTCTGCTCTCCGCCCCCGGCGAATTCCTCCAGCCGGATCCCGACGCGGACACCCGGTCCGCCGCACCCATCCCCAGCGATCTCACCACGCGGATCACCGGGCTGGCCCGGCGGTTGGGAGTCTGGCTCGTCCCCGGATCACTGCTGGAGGAGGACAACGGGCGCACCTACAACACGGCCATCGCCGTGTCACCCGAGGGTGAGATCGTTGCCCGCTACCGGAAGGTTTTCCCTTGGCGTCCCTTTGAAACGACAACACCAGGGGATTCGTTCATCACGTTCGATATCCCCGGCAAAGGCCGCGTGGGGCTGGCAATCTGTTTTGACGGCAGCTTCCCTGAGGTCTCCCGGCAGCTGGCCTGGCTCGGGGCCGAGGTAATCATCCAGCCCACCCTCACCACCACGCGGGACCGTGAAATGGAAGTGGTCATGTCCCGGGCAAATGCCTTCGTCAACCAGGTCTTTGTGGTGAACGTCAACGGTGCGGATCCGTCAGGGGTCGGCGAAAGCGTCATCGTGGACCCGGAAGGCACCATCATGCAGCGGGCCCGGGGCGGGGAGGAGATCCTCTACGGCGTCCTGGACCTGGACCGGGTGACACAGGCCAGAGAATACGGAACGTTCGGGATCAATAAACCCTGGTCCCAGCTCAAGGACCAGCGCGGCATCCTCTCCTACCCCATGTACGGCGGAGCGACCTTCCAGCCGCCCGAATGGAGCTAAAGCACCACCGGCAACGGCGGGCGGACGACGGCGGGACCTCCCGCCGTCGTCTGCTTGGTCGGGCGTTTCGCGAAA
Source organism: Arthrobacter sp. B10-11 (assembly GCF_033142195.1). Classification (NCBI taxonomy): domain Bacteria; kingdom Bacillati; phylum Actinomycetota; class Actinomycetes; order Micrococcales; family Micrococcaceae; genus Arthrobacter; species Arthrobacter sp. B10-11. The sequence continues at coordinate 464,311 of NZ_JAWMTH010000004.1, read as the reverse complement.
AAGCTCCCCGGAACCCCCGCTTGCTGGCACACTGAGCCAATGAAAGAGGCGCGATCTCCCTTCCGACGGCCCGGAATCCGGGCGGCCATGTTTGTCGATTTCGACAACGTGTACACCGGCCTGCTGGCCCTCGATCCCTTGGCGGCGAAGCGGTTCGCCGAAGACCCCAAACATTGGGCGGATGCCTTGTCCGCCGGCGGCTCCGCCGAAAGTTCCCGCCGCTTCCTGATCCGAAACTGCTACCTCAACCCGGTGGTGTACTCGAAGTACCGGACGTACTGGACCCGTGCGGGTTTCCGTGTGATTGACTGCCCGTCGCTGACGCAGCGCGGGAAATCCAGCACCGACATCAACCTGGTGCTGGATGCGATGGACGCCCTGTCCGGCGGCGGCGGCATCGACGAGTTCTTCATCGCCTCGGCAGACGCTGACTTCACGTCCCTGATCCAGCGTTTCCGTGCCGCGGACAAGATGACCACCGTGATCGCCGCCGGAGCCGTGGCCTTTGCCTACCGCGAGATGGCCGACAGCGTGGTGGAGTCCCACGACTTCGTGGCCATCCTCAACGGCACCACCGGAGAGCCGATCCACGCCGTGGCCTCGGTTCAGTCGCCGCAGGCCCAGTCGGCCGCAAAAGCGAAGCCCAAAACATCGTCGAAGAGTGTTTCCGCTGCCGTCCGCGAGGTCTGCGAGTTCGTTCGCGCCGCCCCGGGTCCGGTTGTCGGGGCAATGGTGGCCCACCGTGCACTGACGGCGGATCCTTCCCTGAAGACCGACTGGGGAGGGTGCGGAAAGTTCGGGACCTGGGTGGCCCAGATCGGCAACGGTGTTGAATACTCCCCCTCCCGGGGCGGCTGGGTCTGGGACGCGCAGAGGTTTTCCAGTGACGACCTGCCCGCGGATGCCGACGTCGAGCCCGGCATCGAAGAGCGGGTCACCAGGGTGACGGACGTGCCCGCGCTGTCGCAGGCCCAGTTCCGGCAGTTGTTCCAGGCAATGGCTGCCAGGCTTCGCGAGACGCCGGTCAACCGCAACGAGCCGGTCAACCGCAACGAACTGTCCCGGCTGGTCCGGGACGACTGTGTCACCGCGGGCCAGCCCGTCTCCCGTGGTGCCGTGAACTTTGTCATTCAAGGCCTGGGCTACGTCAACTACTCCCTCAATGAGACTGCGACGGCGGACGGCCTGGCGGCGGCCTGGACCGAGAACGTGGAGGAACTGTGCCGGGTGGCGCTGATGGAGTTCGACGACGGCGAGAAGGTGTCGCTGCGGCGCTGGGCCAGCGGCGGGTACCTGGAAGCGTAGTTCGCGCGGCAGGCGTCAGTGAGGGGACGACGGCGGGGAGGAGCCGCCGTCGTCTGTCTCGGTCTGCTGCGGTGTGCGGCCTCACGGACCGCGCGGTTAGGCCCTGCTTCGGCGCGTCACGGCGCCGTAGATGCCCAGCACAATCACGGCGCCCAGAATAGCCAGCAGCCAGGTCCTGAGATCGAAGAATTCAGCGAGGCCGCCGCCGAAGACCAGCGAGCCGATCCATCCTCCAAGGATGGCGCCGACCACACCCAGAACCATCGTGACTACCCAGCCGCCACCCTGCCTGCCGGGAAGTATGGCCTTTGCGATAGCTCCCGCGATCAAGCCGAGCAGGAGAAAACCGAGAATTCCCATGACGAGCTTCCTTCCGAATAAGTGAACCGCTCAAGTGCGACAGGAGCAGGTATTCTGCTGGGACACGTCACGCCCTCTGCCTGTTGCCCTTCCGCGATCCGGCTGCCGGCACCTGCCGGTGACCGAAGTCTAAGGAGTCCCACCAGGCCCGTCACGAGTAGCCGACACCTGAATATGCGGCCGCACACATGCATTGCCGTCGCGGACTACGTGCCCGCGAAACTACGGGGGCGGCGGTCCGCCCCTGAGGTCAAAATACCCTAGCCGGTATGCCCGTTGGATCATAACCTTGGCTTCTGGCTAAGGAGGCCGATGATGTCCGTTCGTGGAGTCGAAACCGTGACGTTCAGGGTGGGCACGAAGAGCCGGCGCCGGGTGGCCTGCGCCGTGGTGAGCCTGGTGGCTCTGGCGGGATGTTCATCCGGAGGCGGGACGCCGGGCGCCACTTCACCAGGCGGGACACCCACGGCGACAACTACTGCGCCGCCTGCCTCCTCATCGGGCAGCCCTGCCGCAACCGGCTTTCCGGAGGCAGTCTTCACGGACCAGGAGCTCGCGACAATCATCAACGGAGTAGCGCAGAACCGGAACGTGCAGTTCCCCGCCGCCCAGGACTCCGAGCGCCAGCGCAGCGGAGCGGCCAGCGGCTCCTTCCCCCAGGTCAGCACCCAGGCAACCCCCAGCGAGTGCATCGCCTTCGTCCCCGAACACCCGTTCGTGCGCTGGGTAGACAAGAGCGTGAACTTCGCCGAGGGTGTAATGCCGATCGGGGCGCAGTCGGGACCGACCACCACCATCATGGTCACCCTGCGCAGCGCCGAAAAGGATGCCATCGCCAAGGCCGATTTTGGGTACACGGACGATCTGGCCTCCCGCTGCAGCCAGTTTGACCTGGCATCGACGGAGTCCGGACGGTCCTCAACATATGCACTCCAACTGCTGCCGGCTCCCCTCGTCGGAGGGAAGCCCCTCGGGGAGAAACAATACGGCCTGATGCAGACCACGAAGCCGAAGGGGCCAGGGGATTTCGGCTTGGTCGGGTTGCGGGTGCTTGCAGGAACCGTTTCCGTCACCCTGAGTCTTTCGGTGGCCGTGCTCAACTCCGAGTCCGATGCCAAAGCTGCCCTCGATTCCATGGCCGGCGTGGCGAGGGAGCTCATCGACCTGGCCGTGACTAAGCCGCCGACCGTTGTCCCGCCGCCGTCCAACTCCCGCACCGCTGACGAGCTCGTGGCACTGTTCAAGGGCGTCACCGGCCCGGACGGCAGTCCCGTAGCCCTGCCCGGCGCTTCGGTCATCGGCTCGGCGCCGGGCTTCAGTGCCGCTCCTTCGCCGCAGGGGCCCGTGCCTCCCTGTACCTTTAGCGATTCGGCGTATTACGGTTCGCTCCTGGGCTCGGTCCGCGGCCAGGGGCAGATTCAGGGTGCCACCAAGTTGGACTATACCGAGTTCAGCGTGATCAATATGCCTACGGCGGCGGCGCCGCCTTATCCGTTCGACACCCGGGCCGCCGCCCTCCGTGACTGCACGACGGTCCGGGAGGACATCCTTGGCGGCGGCTCGCGCGAGTGGTCGGCCGTCTCGCAGCTGAACACAACCATTGCCGCCGACTCAAGCTACGCCGTCGCCTATCAGTTATCGGACGGGACGGGCGAATGGCACGTCCGTGCCGGCGCGCGCAAGGAGATGTTGTCCGTGGAGGCCAATACCAGGACATCGTCACAGGACGAAGCCCGGGCCACCGCCGACCGGCTGGCGGCATTCTTCGGCAGCGTGTTCTCCAATGCCGGGCTGTAGAGCCAAGCGACACCGCTATCGGCGCGGCTGGCTGGCCGGCGCGGCCAGCGGCCCGGCCGATAGTGCGCGGGCAGCTTCACCGCGGGCATCCTCAAGCTCCTCCGGCGGCTCCGGCTTGTACACCCAGGCCACCAGCACCACCGAGATGATCATCAGCAGGAACCAGGACACCAGTTTGTCGAGCGAGACCATGTGCCAGCCGTCCACCTGGCTCGGGTAAAGCCATGCCCCGGACCAGGTGGCGATGTTCTCCGCAATCCAGATGAACAGCGCCACCAGCAGGAACGCGGCCACCAGAGGCATCCGGAACTTCCCGCGGAACACGCGGAAATGCATGACGCACCGTCCAAAGACGATCACGACGGCGGCCAGCAGCACCCAGCGCGCGTCCCAGATGTAGTGGTGGGTGAAGAAGTTCACGTAGATGGCCGCGGCGACGACCGCCGTGATCCACCGCCGCGGGTACCGGGCGAAGCGCAGGTCGAAAAGCCGGTAGACGCGCACCATGTAGGAGCCCACCGCGGCGTACATGAAGCCGCTGAAGAGCGGGACCGCCCCGACGCGCAGGAACCCTTCGGCCTCGTAGGACCATGAGCCGACGTCGGTCTTGAACAGCTCCATCACCGTCCCCACAATGTGGAACAGCACAATGACCCTGAGCTGCGGACGGTTTCCAGCCGTGCTGCCACCATCAGGATCTGGATGACGACGGCAGCGAGGGTCAGGAAGTCGTTCCGGGCCAAACCGGCGTCGTCCGGATACCACAGGCGCGCTGCCAGCAGTACGGCGAGGAGCGCTGCGCCAAAGATGCATGCCCAGCCCTGTTTGAGCCCGAAAACCACAAACTCGGTGAGCCTGGACCGGGTAACGCCCGCGGGCGCGCTGTCCAAAAACCGGTGTGCCCGCTGATCGATCAAAAGCTCTACGGATGTGAAGCTCCGCACGGATCCCCCATTTCCCTAGGCTGCACCGAGCCTGCCCAGGCAGTAGTTCTTTGGCCAGTGCCGGACTCGGCGCGGCAGCCGTGGATACACCACCGCGGACCACCGTACGGTGCGGTCGAACCAGCGGCCGTGACGTGCAGTCCACGGTAGCCCGAACCCTTGGCGCAGCTGGTCCGGCAGAAGCCCTGCGGTGATGAAGCGGGCCAGCGGCATGACCACACGCTGCCAGGTCGGGGGTTCCCGCGGATACAGCAGGCTGCGGGCCACGCCTGACGTCACGGCGTCGGCTTCCAGCCGCTGCAGGCAACCCTGCCAGTAGCGGCTGAACGCCTCGCGGTCGGCAGGCCACAGCTCCGGGGGAAGCTGCAGGGCCGTGCCGATTCTGGCGTAGTCCCGGTACATGAGGTCGGCCGTCTCGTCGTCCAGCGGACCGTAGATTTTTTCGTAGACGGTGACGGCGGTGTCGTACAGCGTGGCCACCACCCAGAGCTGTGATTCCGCGTCGAAGGCGCTGTAGCCGGGGGAACCTGCATCGGGCTTCCTGCGGACCGGCCCATGGGCTCGGTTGACGCTGCGGCGCACGGCCGCTACCTGGTCCTCCGTCCCGTACACCACGGCGTAGACGTAGGTCAGGGTGGAGCGGAGCCGTTCGAGCGGACGGTCCGCGAAGTTGCTGTGCTCGGCCACGCCGTGACCTACCGCAGGGTTCGCGATCTGCAGCAAAATTGCGCGTCCCGCCCCGGCGAGCAGGACGGCTTCCGCCCCCATGTCGGCAAGTCCACGCACCATGCCCACACACTACCCGAGAGCCGGCCCTCGCCGCCGCCCGCATATAGCCTTGGAACAGGAGGCGACATGACGGTTCGTAGTGCAGGCATCTTGCTCTACCGGTGGTCCCCGGCCGCCGGGCTGGAGGTCTGGATAGCCCACATGGGCGGACCCTTCTGGGCCCGCAAGGACGAGCACGCGTGGTCCATCCCGAAGGGTGAATACGCTGAGGACGAGGACCCGCTAACGGCCGCCCGGCGGGAGTTCGCCGAGGAAATGGGCAATCCGCCGCCGCCGGCCGACTACAGCGATCTGGGCTCTTTCAGGCAGCCGTCAGGAAAGGTCATCACAGCGTTCGCGGCCGAGTGGGACTTCCGGCCCGAAAGCATTGTGAGCAACACCTTCCCGCTGGAATGGCCCCGCGGGTCCGGCGTCATCAAGCACTACCCGGAGATCGACGACGCCCGCTGGTTCAACCAGACCGAAGCGCGAACCAAGCTGGTGAAAGGCCAGCTTCCCATCCTTGACGCCCTCGTACGGCGGTTGCGGAACAGCGCTTAGGACAGCGAGGGGACCGCGGACGACGGCGGGACGTCCCGCCGTCGTCGTTCATTCCGTTTTCGGTTTGGGAACTTTCGGGGCCTTCGGGGCCTTCGCCGTTTTGGGAACCTTGGGCGCCAGTGCTGCGACATGGGCCAGCGCCCGGGCCAGCCATGGCTCAATCTCCTCCGGCGGACCCTGGACCGGGAGCCCGACGTAGCCGCCCATGGGCCGTTCGGCCGGGCCGAAGGGCAGGGTTTCGCGGCTGCCCGCCAGCTCCTCGCGGTCAGCATCCGCGAGCCTCAGGCCCAGGGTGGAACCGAAAAGCCCGGCGAACATGTTTCCGTTGACGAAGGCGCCCAGGTTGCCGAACATCGGTTTGACGTCAATGCCGGGCAGCCCGCTCACCAGCGATCTGAACTGCTCTTTGTCAGCCTCAGTGGGCTTTGCCATTTCCATGGTGGCGCCTTCCGGTCCGGGCCTTCATTATCACCCGGCTACTGCTTGAAGGGGACCTTTTCCCAGGACAGCGCGCCCGGGCCGGTGGCACTGTTGGAAGCGACAGTGAACCTCACATAGTTGGTGGCGTTGGCGGACCCGTCCACGGTGATGCGCTGCAGATCATCGGCAGCCTCCTGGTTGTAGATGTCCAGCCAGGGCGATCCTTGCGCGAGCGGCTGGTTTTCGGCATAGACGTGGCTGTCGCCGTTGATGAGATAGACCGGGCCGTCGAAGCGGTTGGTCTCTTCGACGATGGCCGCGATGACTTCCCGGAAGCCTGATACCGCGTCCGGGTTGGCGGTGGCAGCAGCGAGGAGCGAGGGGTCGAACATGTCGGCCTGGGTCATCAGGACGACTGCCCGGTCGTCGCGGCGGGCCGCGTCGTTGAACGTGTCCCGCACCTGTTCCAGGACGGCCTTCGTCCGGTGGTCCACTTCAGCCTGCTGTTCGGGCGTGACCGCCGTTTCACCGATGCCGGTCCATGGCTGGAGCGAGTTGTTGCTGCCCTGGATGTTCACCACGGAGAACGCCACACGGTTCCTGGTGAAGCGGACGTTTTCCGGCAGCCCCAGCTCTTCCTGGCTCTTGACCGGCATCGTCGCACCGAGGGTCTTGCCGGGCGCGTCAAAGAACACCTCCCGGAGCTTGGCCAGCCGTTCCAGCGGGTTGTACGCGCCGTTGTTTCCGCGGTGGCAGTCCACCCATTCGTTGTCACCGGGCGTGTAGACCAGCGGATGCTCGAACGTATCGAACTCGGAGCGGATGTGTTCGAAGTAGTCATCCGAACACACGGAGGATCCGTTCTTGATGTCGCCCACGTGCGCCACAAAATCCAGGCTGCGGTCGGAATTAATGTCCTGGATGCGCGAGGGGAACTTTGCGATCTCGGCCTCGCCGTAGGGGATGTCGCCGATGACACCGAAGCTGAACGCCTGCTGGTTGGCGGCCTCCTCTTCGCTGGCCGTGGCTGAGGCGGCGGGGGCAAGGGCCCCGACCGCGAGGAGGGCAGCAGCTGTCGCCGCGGAAAGAGTCTTGAAGGTCATGGTGGATTCCTTGGGGAGTTCGGAACTTTTGCGTGTGAGGGGTGATGCCGGGTGACTAGTCCCGGGCGAGCAGGAAGGATTGCAGCGCAGGGAGGTCATCGGTGTTGATGTGGTCAACACCGGCGTCGGCGAGCTCGGTCCACATTGCCTCGCGAGCCGTTCCGGGCTGGTCCGGAGTGGCCCAGAAGCGCACCCTGTAACCTGCCGCGTGGGCGGTCTCCACGTAGGCGTGCAGCCTGGCCCGCTCCGCCTCGGGCATGGGTCCGACACCCTGCCAGGTAAACAGCTTGGTCCAGTTGTCGCTCACCAGCGGCATGAGCGCGGCCGGCATGCCGCTGGTGAGGTCCGCGGAGCGTCCGTCGTAGAAGCTGAACCGTTTTTCCTGTGCCTGCATGGTGGCCAGCGGACGGTTGCCGCTGATGACGGCGGTGACCGGTCCGGTCTTGGCGGTGCCGTTGCTGTAGCGGCTCATGATGGCCCGGTGTTCGCCCAGTTCCTGTTCAATGGCCGCGTAGGTGGATTCGCCCTCGCTCTTGATATCGATCAGCAGCTGCAGGCTGCCGTCCCACTGCGGATACACGCTGTGGCCCTGGTTCCGCACGAGCTCCTCCAGCGGATCCAAGTACAGGCTCTCAAGGGTCACCCCGGGCTTGACGTCTTCGCGGTCGTGGGCCACCAGGAGTTCGCCGTCGACCAGCCACACGTCCGCTTCCACACTGGTGAACCCGTGCTCGAGGGCGTCGAAAAGCGGCCGGGCGTGTTCGTAGTCGTTGTGCGCGTGCGCGGATGCCAGGGGCTCCCCGAGGACAACGGCTGGTGCGGCGCGCCGTGCTTCGGCGGAGGGCGCGGCGGCCGGTTCAGCGACGGCAGCGCCCGCGATTCCGGTCAGGGACATGAGGGCCACGAGGGCGGTGGCAGCGCATTTCACGAGCACGGAGGTTCTCCTTGGTGCGGATCAACGGGTGTCAGCTCAGGCGATCTGGCGCTGAGCGAGGGTGCCTGAAAAGAGTGCCCGCCGCGGAATAACGCGCGAGGACGGGACGGTTTCGGGCCCGTGAACAGGCGTGGACCATCAGCCAAAAGAGCAAACACTAGGCGAACAGCCGGGAAACAGCGGCCGGGAAAGCCCAATCCACTACTGGCCGGTAGGAATACTGGAAACCATGAACATCTTTACTCGTCGTCAAGTTCTGCGTTCTGCCGCAGCGGTGGCCGCAGCCGGAGCCGCGGGCACCGTGGTGGCCGCCGCGCCCGGCGTCGCCGCCACCGCGGCAAGCACGGGAGTCTTTGCCCACGGCGTGGCCTCCGGCGACCCCATGCCTGACAGTGTGCTGCTGTGGACCCGGGTCACCCCGTCGGCGGAGGCACTGCCCGGAAGCGGACTGGGCCCGGATGTCCCGGTGGGCTGGGAAGTCGCGGCTGATCCCGGCTTCAGGAAGGTGGCGGCCAGGGGCACCGCCAACACAGGAGCTGCCCGGGACCATACGGTCAAAGTCGTCGCCGGCCGCCTTTCGCCCGCCACCACCTACTGGTTCAGGTTCACCGTGGGCCAGTCAGTGTCCCCTGCGGGTCGAACCCGAACGGCTCCGGCGGCCGGCGCCCCGGTGGACCGGCTGAAGTTCGGAGTGGTGTCCTGCGCCAACTGGCAGGCCGGCTATTTCTCCTCGTACCGCCACCTCGCCGCCCGCGGCGACCTCGACGCCGTGCTCCACCTCGGCGACTACCTTTACGAATACGGGCCGGGCGAATACCAGGCGCGCGACGTGGTGGTCCGGCCCCACGAGCCCGCGCACGAGATGACCCGGCTATCCCACTACCGCCGCCGGCACGCCCAGTACAAGTCCGATCCAGACCTGCAGGCGCTGCACGCTGCCGCGCCGTTCATCGTGACTTGGGACGACCACGAATCGGCAAATGACGCCTGGAAATCCGGCGCCGAAAACCACACTGAAGGCACCGAAGGGGCATGGAGCGAACGGTTTGCCGCCGCGCACCAGGCCTACGCCGAATGGATGCCCGTACGCTACGAACCGGGCGGCCGGATTTACCGCCGGCTGGACTTCGGTTCCCTGGCAAGCCTGTCCATGCTGGATCTGCGCTCCTACCGGGACCAGCAGGCCGCCAGCGGTATTGACGGCGCGGTCAAGGACCCCGCCCGCACCATCACCGGCGCCGCCCAGATGGACTGGCTGCTGGGCAACCTTGAATCCACCGGCCCGCAGTGGAAGCTCGTGGGCAACCCCGTCATGATCGCCCCCGTCCGGGTCCCCTCGACGCTGAGCACCGCCGAACTGGCCGCCGTCCAGAAGCTGATGGGCGGCACCAGCATCAGCGGCGTGCCCTACAACGTGGACCAGTGGGACGGCTACGAAGCGGACCGTAACCGGGTTGTGGGCCATTTGCGGGACAACGCGGTCAAGGACACCGTCTTCCTCACGGGCGACATCCACTCCGGCTGGGCCTGCGACATCCCCGCGGATCCGGCCAGCTACCCGGCAACCGGCGATTCAGTGGCCGCGGAACTGGTCTGCACGTCCGTCACCAGCGACAACCTCGACGACATCCTCAACGTTCCGCCCCGGACTGGATCCGTCGCCGTGGAGAACGCCATCAAGGCGGCAAACCCCCACGTGAAATACCTCGACTTCGACTCGCACGGCTACTCCGTCCTCGACGTGACGCCCGCCGGAGTGCGGATGGACTGGTACGTCCTCGCCGAACGCACCTCCCCCGGCTCAGGATCCACGCTGTCCACATCGTTGAACGTTCAAGCCAATACGGGTAAAGTCACACCGGCCCAGGGAGGACTCCTGTGAGGAGCTCAGCAACTATGCGTTCGACGCCGGGACGCCGCCAGTTCCTCCAACTTGCCGCCGCCGGCGGTGCCGCCGTCGTGCTCTCCGCCGCACAGGGAACGGCATGGGCCGCCCCGGCGGCGGGACGGACGCGGAGCTATGTGCTCGTAGTGGACGGCTGCCGCCCGGACGAGATCACCGCCGCCCTGACTCCCAGGCTGGCCGGCCTGCGTGCAGCCGGCACCAACTTCCCGGCGGCGCGCTCGCTCCCCGTCATGGAGACGATTCCCAACCACGTGATGATGATGACGGGAGTGCGGCCAGACCGGTCAGGCGTTCCTGCCAACTCCATCTTCGACCGCGCCGAGGGCGTGGTCCGCGACCTCGACCGGCCCACCGACCTGCGGTTCCCGACGCTCCTCGAGCGTTTGCAGGCGCGCGGACTGACCACCGGGTCGGTGCTGAGCAAGCAGTACCTCTACGGAATCTTCGGGACCCGGGCCAGCTACCGCTGGGAACCCCAGCCGGTCCTTCCGGTGACTGGTCATGCGCCCGATGCCGCCACCGTGGACGCCTTGCTGGCGATGGTCAGCGGCCCGGACCCGGACTTCGTGTTCACCAACCTCGGCGACATTGACCGCGCGGGCCATTCCGACCTTTCCGGAACCACGCTGCGCGCTGCCCGGGAGGCCGCCCTGGCGGACACGGATCTGCAAGTGGGCCGTTTCATCGGCCACCTCAAGAGCACCGGCAAGTGGGAGTCCAGCGTGGTGATGGTGCTCGCCGACCACTCCATGGACTGGTCCATCCCGACGAACGTGATTTCGGTCGATCTGATCCTGCAGTCCCGCCCGGAGTTGCGGAACAATATCAAAATCGCCCAAAACGGCGGAGCTGACCTGCTCTACTGGACCGGGCCCGATGCGGACCGCAAAGCCGGCCTGGCCGCCGTCGAACAGCTCGTGGGTGCGCATCAAGGCGTGCTGTCCGTCAACAGGCCGGCCGGTCTCCGGCTGGGGGCCGAAGCCGGCGACCTCGTAGCCTATTGCCGGGCGGGCTGGCGGTTCTCCGACCCCTATGTGGCCTCCAACCCCATCCCGGGTAACCACGGGCACCCCGCCACCGAGCCCATCCCCTTCTTTATCACCGGCGGCAGCCCCCTGGTGGTCCCAGGGACGGTGTCCTCCGACCCCGCAAGGACTGCCGATGTCGCCCCGACGATCGGCGACATTTACGGCCTGAGGGCCCCGGACGGCGGGTACGACGGAACTTCCAGGTCCGGCTCGCTGCAGCTGTGACTTAGACGCGCGGACGACGGCGGGACCTTCCCGCCGTCGTCCGCTCGCCTTTTCTTTGTCCCCCCGGGGCTACCAGGTGGTGGCCTCCGAGCGCGAGGCGAGCCACTCCCCGTCCACGCGGATGAAGTCCATGCTGAGCTGAAGCGGCCACTTGGCCCGTGCCCCGTAGACGGTCGCATCGGTGATGATCCTGCCCATCAGCCGGGCAGTGTCGCCGCTGAGGTGAACGGACACATCTTTCTCCCGGGCAGCGTGGTAAACGAACTGCCCGGCCCGCATCTGCGCCAGCCATTCCTGTTTCGGCTGGAAATAGCCCGTCATGTGCGTCAGCGAGAAGTCCTCCGTCAGGAGCTCCCCCAGTTCCTCGGTGTCGCCGGCAACCATGGCCTCCAACTGGGCCCGGTAATTTTCCAGGATCTCGGCCCGGTCCTGTTCGTCTTCAGTCATGCCATCAACGGTATTGGCCCCGGTCGAGTGGCGGGAGGACCTGTCAGTACATGCCAGCAGTTGGCCCGTGTGCCGGTCCCTCCGGTGGGCGGTAGCTTTGGGGAATGACGGAAAGCTACCGGTACGACGTGGAGGTCCTGCATCTGCTGGTGTCTCCGGCGCACGCTTACTTCGGCAGAGCACGCGAGGGTGCCGCCGACGTCCCCACCACGGACGCCGACCATGTGGAGCTCGTGGCCGGCAAGGGGATTGTGGGCGACAGGTTCTTCGGCAAGGCCGCCCACATGGATGCCGCCGTCACCCTGCTAGCGGTGGAGGCCCTCGAAGCCATGGCCGCGGAGCTGGGTGCCGGCCCTTTTGATCCGCTGCTGACTCGGCGCAACGTGGTCCTCAGGGGCGCCCATCTAGCCCCGTTGCTGGGCGGTGAGTTCGCGGTGGAATCGCGCGGCGACGTGGTCCGGCTCAAGGCCGGACGGCCGGCCCACCCCTGCGCCTGGATGGACCAGATGCTCGCGCCGGGCGCACACAAGGCCATGCGGGGACGTGGCGGGGTCCGCTGCCAGGTTATTTCGGGCGGCATCCTGCACCGCGGGCCGGCGGTGCTGGTCAGCCCCGTGCCGCTGGACCCCGGGCAGGCCGGCGTGCCGGCCCTGCTCAGGCCATCGCGGTTGCCGTAGGACGGCCGGCACCAACGGATTAAGGTCGACGGCGGCGCGGCGGCGGACACGCCTAGGCGGCCGCGCTTGCCTCGGAGGACAGAAAGAGCGCCCAGTCGCTGAACGGGTCCTCGGGTAATGGTTGATCTGTCAGTTCGAGGTCGGGCGGCGGGTTTTCTGGCCACAGGTTTTCGGGCAACAGGTTTTCTGGCAGCAGGTTTTCGGGCAGCAGGTTTTCGGGCCACGGGACGTCTTGCAGCGGTGCTTCGGGTGGCCAGTGGGGTGGTTCCCAGTCGGGGTCATCCGCCAGTTCTGGCAAGTGCGGTGGTTCCCAGTCGGGTTGTTCGCTGGCGTAGGAGCGGCCCGTTGGTGAGGTCCAGCCGGGCGGATCGATGGCGCTGGCCCCGGTGGGAGTCCAGACCGTGGCGTGCTTGAGTCGGTGGTGCCTGGGACAGGGCTGGCCGAGGTTGCTGATCCCGGTGGTCCCGCCGTTCGCCCAGGCGAGGAGGTGGTCTGCCTCGTTGTCCAGGGAATGGTTGCTGCAGCCCGGGAACGGGCATTTGCCGTCCCTCAGCCGCAACCACTGCCGCAGCGCCTTGGGAATCCGGTAGCCGGCCCGGCCGATCTCCAACGGCGCACCGTCCCGCGGGTCAGTCAACACCCTCAGCAACGACGACGCCCCGTCGGCCACGAGCGCACGCGCCATCGACGGCGGCACCGGACCGTAGCCGTCCAATACGGCCGGTTCCCCGGTCACGCCGAGCAGCGAGAACACCGGAACGGTAATCAGGACCTGCGCCGCCGGGGACGGGACATCCCCGCCCGGAACAGCGTCCGGAGCCTGTCCCCGGCCGGCCGTCAGCAACCAGGTCGCGGCGACGTCGGCGCGGAGCTGGGTGAGGGTCCTGGACTCGTCCGGGCCCTGGAGGGCACGGGCGGCACTGGTGGTCCGGTCCCAGATCCCGGCAGCGGTGTCGGCCGGGAGGTAGGCCGAGAGCCAGGCCATCCCGTCCCGGTCCGGGGTGTACTCCACCCGCCGCTCCGCGACGCCCCGGACGTGGCGTTCTTCGATGCTGACCGGGTGGTGCCGTTCCCGCCAGGTACGGACCTTGGCCCGGAACCGGGACGGGACAAGGTCCCCGGCCGGGCAGCCGCGGGCAGGGTTAAGTGCGTCGGCGTCCAGGAAATGTGCCTCCAAGCCAGCGGCTCCAGCCCGGTCCAGGTTCGCGGTTTCATCCACCATCACCCTGGCGTGCTGCCACGAAATACGCCCCTCCCCCAGCGCGGAGAGCGTCAGCGGCAAGGCGGTGGTCAGGGCATGCGCCTCGGACAGCAGCGCCCCGGCGGTGCGTTCACTGACCGTCAAAACGCACGCGACCTCAGCCCTTACCGCCATGTCCCGGACGGTGTGCTCCTGCGGGGACACGGCCGGCGGCGCGAGGGCTGCGGCTGTTTCAGCGTATCCGGCCGCGAGGTGGACTTTCAGGGCGGCCATTCCGGCTTCCATCCGGGCGAGCTCAGCCATCCCGTCCAGGCACGCATCCGCCCGGTCCCGAAGAAGGTCAGCACCATCCACGCCCGGAGCGCCAGTCCCGCGCCGGACCACAGCAGCCAGCGCAGCGAAGGACGCCTCAACGGCCTCCATCGTCTCCACAACCGCCTTGATATCCATACCCAAAGCATCCCAGCAGGCACTGACATTTTTCAGTCATACGTCGGCTGCCCGTGCCCAAACGCAAGCTCACGACGGCGGGACTTCCCGCCGTCGTCCACTTCGCTTTTTGGCGCCGCTCCCCCCGGGCGCGACCCCCTACAGCTCCGGCTGATCCGGGATGAACGCTTCCTGCGCCAGCCGGGTGAAATCAGCGATGAGGACGGAGGGGTCGTCCTTCCAGGACGCCAGGAAAACCGAAATGGGCGGGGCGTCGCGGACAGGCCGGTACGTGATCCCCGGCCGCGGATTCTGCGCTGCCGTGGCCCGAGGAAATTCCGATGGCCCCGTCCCGTGGAGATGAGGGTCAGCCATTCGTCGACGCCCTGCACCAACCGGAACTCCGTTCCAATGAGCGTAGATGCGAAGCGGTGGTCAGCGAGGGGCGCCGGACGACGGCGACGCCGACGCCTCCGTTCGCGCGGGCCGCAGGAGCGCGACGGGGGCCGTTGAGGCAGTCACGGCGCCCTGACCAGGTCCGCCGTGCCATGGTCCCCGATGGCGTCCATCACCCTGTCCGTGACTTCATCGATGGCGCCGATGCCGTCGACCCGCGTGAGGATGGTGCGCCGGGCATACGTGGCCACCACGGCCTCGGTCTGCTCGTGGTAAAGGTCCAGCCGGTGCCGGATGACGGCTTCGTTGTCGTCGCTGCGGCCGGTTTCCCGGGCGCGGCCCAGGAGGCGCTGGACCAGTTCCTCGTCGTCAGCGGTGAGCTGCAGGACGACGTCGAGCGTCAACCCGCCGGCAGCCAGGACCCCGTCCAGGTAGTCGATCTGGGCCACAGTGCGCGGGTAGCCGTCCAGCAGGAAGCCTGTTTCGACGTCGTCCTGGCTGAGGCGGCTGCGCACCATCTCGTTGGTGACGCTGTCCGGAACAAAATCCCCGGCGTCCATGTACTTCCTGGCTTCGACGCCCAGCGGCGTCCCGCCCTTCACATGGGCACGGAAGATGTCCCCCGTGGAGATCGCTGAGCCGCTCCGATATGCGCTCCGCCTGTGTCCCCTTGCCGGAACCGGGCGGGCCGATAATCAACATTCTCGTCATTCGACTGACCCTTCGTCGTGTCATTCGTGGACCTTTGCGCCCATGCTAGGACTTCAAAGGTTGCAGGCAGGCTGCATCGACCCTCCGAACAAATTCAGTCAGCATGCTTACTATCGGGCGGGTGTCGGGTTTACGATGAAGTTGTGAGCCGCAGGCGGACCGCAGGCGGCTACCAACCGGAGGGAGTTTCACCATGGGTCTGGATGACAAGATCGAGAATGCTGCCGAGAAGCTTGGCGGCAAGGGCAAGGAAGCCGCCGGCGAGGCCAAGGGCGATCCGAACCTGAAGGCCGAAGGCCAGGCTGACCAAAGCAAAGCGGACCTGAAGCAGGCTGGCGAGAAGGTCAAGGACGCCTTCAAGGAATAAGCGCCAGGACGCTGCCACAAGGCAAGCTAACTACAGGAAGGGTGCCATCCGGCTAACGGGTGGCACCCTTCTTTGCGGCAAGTCCTACCCCGTGACTTCCCAGCCTTCCTGGTACTCGGGGTGCCAGCCATACACGGAGGCGAGGCACATCAGCACATACTCGCTGGTCCCGCCCATTTGCGACGGTATGTCGGTCACCAGCGGCACGTTGGCCAGGATCTTCCGCTTGGCAGCGCACTCGGCCAGCACCCGCGCGGCAGTAAACGGCGAAACTTCGAGTCCGGTCCGGACCACCGGCTGGCCCTGGCCGCCCGCGCCCGGCCCCGGGCCGCCACCCCCGTGCCTCGCCTCGAGTTCGGCGGCAGCCGCAGCGGCACTCGCAGCCTCCAACTCGGCAGCGGCCGCCTCGGCTGCGGCCAACTCCACCGCGGCCGCCTCGTCCTCGGCAATCCGGGCTTCCAGGAATTCGATGATGTCCGCCATGCCCCCATACTTCTGCGTCGGCATCCTTCCCCGAAAACCGGTCCGGCCTGCGAAACGGGATAGCCGCGCTTCCGAGCGGGAGTAGAGACGTCACCGCCATTGACGACGCCGGATGGATGCCACTGTTCCCCGAGCTGCCCCGCACCATGGGCCACGAAATCGCCGGCGTCATCACCCAGGTTGGCGAGGGCATGAACCACTGGAAGATCTGCGGCTTAACCGATCTCCCGGTTGACCGCCGGCATGATCTCGGTGGCCAGAAGCTCTATGGAGCGGGCGGTCTCGGCAAACGGCAGGCCGCCCAAGCCGATCTGCGCCATGTAGCGGCTGTTGCCCAGGGTCTGGTGGATTTCGAGGAGCTTCTCGGTGATCTGCTGCGGGCTGCCCACCAGCAGTCCGCCGCCCGGCTCTGACCAGTCGTCAAAGGTGGAGCGCGGGAAATGGTCCACCGGGCGGGGCATGTTCTGTTCGAAGTAGGCCCGGTAGTGCGGGTAGAAGGTGTCCCGCGCCTGCTGTGACGTGGCGGCCGCGTAGAAGTGTCCGCCCACACCAACTGGCAGGCTTGCCGCATCATGTCCGGCTTCGTCGGCGCTGTGCCGGTAGAGCTCCGCGAGCCGGCGGAACCGCTGGGGCCCGGAGAGCAGGGCGATGAACAGCGGGAGGCCAAGCCGGCCTGCCCGGGCGAAGCTTGCCGGGGTCCCGCCCACGCCCACCCAGACTGGAAGTTGTTCCTGCACCGGCCGGGGCACGATGTCCATACCGGGAATGCTCTGCGTCAGGGTCCCCTTCCAGCTCAGGGAGGCGTTGTCCCGCAATTGGAGCAGCATGCGCAGTTTCTCGTCGAAGAGGCCGTCGTAGTCGTCGGTGTTGTGGCCGAACAACGGGTAGGACTCGATGAACGCCCCGCGGCCGGCGATGATTTCCGCACGGCCATCGGAGATCAGGTCCAGGGTGGCGAACTGCTCGAAGAGCCGCACGGGATCCTGCGTGGACAGCACGGTGACGGCGGTGCTGAGCCGAAGGTTGGTGGTTTCCCGCGCAATGGCAGCGAGGACGATTTCGGGAGCCGACAGGGCAAAATCCCGTCGGTGATGCTCGCCCAGGCCCAAAAAGCTGAGACCCGCCTGGTCCGCCAGCTTGGCCAGCTCGATGATCTCCGTGAGGCGCTGACGTGGTGACAGCGCGCTGCCGGTGCTGATGTCGCGGGAAAGCTCGCCGAAGGTGAAGATGCCAAAGTCCATATTTTATTGAACATTCAACCTTCTGGATTCATTCCATGGTGAAGCGTACGACGGCGGGACCTCCCGCCGTCGTACACTTGCAAACCGCTACGAACGGGCCGCCAGCGATTCCAGGGCAGCCCGGGCGCCGACCCGGTGGAGGTCATCAAGGGCCTGGGTGTAGGCCGCCACGAAGACCGGATTGTCGATCAGGTCGCCGAAGATTTCACGGTTGGAGATGAAGGCGAGCGGTTCCTCGCGCTGCCGTGCCGCCGCAGCCATCAGCGGTTCCTTCAGGCGGTCGACCACGTCGATGGGGTTTCCCTGTTCATCGGCGCCTTCGTCATAGCGCGCCCAGCTGGCGACGATCGCCGCGGAGCGGGCGATCTCCCCGCCCCGTTCCAGGTTGATGCGGATGACCGGCACCAACCACTTGGGGATCCGGTCCGAACTTTCGGCACACAGCCGGGCCAGGGTGTCCCTGACGTGCTCGTTGGAGAACCGCTCAATCAGGGTCTGTTGGTAGCCATCGAGGTCGATGCCGGGGACGGGATGAAGTGTGGGGGTGGCTTCCTTGTCCATGTAACCGAGTAGGAACTGCGCGAACAGCGGGTCCTGGGCCACCTCATGGGCGTAGCGGTAGCCGGCGAGGTAGCCGAAATAGCACATGCCCTGGTGGCTGGCGTTGAGCAGGCGCAGCTTCATCAATTCGTACGGTTCCACGTCTGCCACCAGTTGGACTCCGGCGTCCTCGAAGGGAGGCCGGTCCAGGCTGAAGTGGTCTTCGAGCACCCATTGTTCGAACGGTTCGCACACCACGGGCCAGGCGTCCTCGACCCCGAATTCCGCCGCGATGGCCTCGCGGTCGGCGTCGGTGGTCACCGGGGTGATGCGGTCCACCATGCTGTTGGGGAAGGGGACATTGTTCTCCACCCAGCTCCCGAGTTCAGGGTCCTTGAGGGTGGCATACGCGGTGAACATTTTCCGGGCCACGTCGCCGTTGCCCTGGATGTTGTCGCAGGACATCACGGTGAAGGGGGTAAGTCCGCGTGCCCGCCGCCTGGCGAGTGCTTCGGTGACGAGGCCGAAGGTGGTCCGCGGTGCGGCGCCGGGCTGGAGGTCGTGGACCACGTCCGGGTTTCCGGCGTCGAATTCGCCGGTGACGTGGTGGAAGTTGTAGCCGCCCTCGGTGACCGTGAGCGAAACGATGCGGATCGCCTCGGAGGCCATCTTCTCGATGACGGCCTCGGGGTCCTCGGGAGCAAAGAGGTACTCGATGATCGAACCGATGATCCGGCCGTCCCGTGTACCGTCCGGGTTCTTCACCACCAGCGTGTAGAGGCAGTCCTGGCTGTCCATGACCTGCTTCATGCGGGCATCCCCGGGCAGGACCCCCACCCCGCAGATGGCCCAGTCATGCGCGTTGCCGGCGTTCATTAGCCGGTCCAGGTACATGGCCTGGTGCGCGCGGTGGAAACCGCCGACGCCGAAGTGGACGATCCCGGCGGTCAGGCCGGAGCGGTCGTAGGAGGGCACTGCTACGGAAGCGGACAACCCGGAAAGTACGCTGGGCTCGAGTGCAGGCATTGTCTAACCTTCCATTGCGGTGAGGGAGCCGGTCAAGGAACCCAGCTCGGCTGACGTGGGCGGGTTGGCACCCGGCCGGGAACAGGTGATGGCCGCGGCCCTGTTCGCGTAGGCGGCCAAGGCGTGAAGTTCACCCGGAGTGATGTCCCGCAGACGCTGCCGTCCACCGGCGCCCAGCGCGTCCAGCTGCGCGAGTCCTGAGACCAGGCCGGCCATGAACGAATCCCCCGCCCCCACAGTGTCCGCCACAGTGACGGCTTCCGCCGGCATTTCCACGCGTCCTTGCCGGGTCATGATGACCGGTCCGTTCGCGCCGCGGGTCAGGGCAACAATTGCCGGGCCGAGTTCCAGCCATGCTTGCAGGCTCTCCTCCAGGGCCCTGTCCGGGTAGAGCCACGCGAGGTCTTCATCGCTGGCCTTGACCACGTCGCTCGCGGCCACAAAGAGTTCCGCCTGCGTGCGTGCCGCGGTCGCGTCAGGGCTGATCCCCGGACGGCAGTTCGGGTCGAAACTGACCGTCGCGTGCTCCCGGGCTGCCTGCACCAACGCGAGCGTGGCCTGGGCCTCCGGCGGCAACACGGCAGCGATCGATCCCGTATGCACGTGGGCGGACCCCTCGGCGGCGGCCAGGGCGGGAAGCGATGCCCCGTTGAAGTCCCAGCTGATGTCGAAGACGTAGCTGGCGGCGCCGTCGGGAATGAGCGTGGCGGTGGCCGTTGATGTGGGTGCACTGCCGCCCCTGACCGCCGTCACCCCGTTGGAGTGCAGGTGCCCTTCGATCATGAGCCCGTACCGGTCATCCGCGTAGTGCGTCACGAGGTTGGTTGCCAGGCCCAGCCGCGCAGTCCCCACCGCCACGTTGAGGGGGCTTCCGCCGGGGTGTTCCTGGACTTCCTGCGGCCGGCGCGGGTCGCTGATGATGTCCACGAGGGATTCGCCGATGACGGTGATCATGGTCAGCGGCCCGGGTAGACCACGGCTTTGAGCTGGCCGGGCTGCTTGCCTGCCTTGAGCGCGTCTTCGGATTCGGTGAGGGCGAACTTTCCGGTGACCAGGATGTCCAGGTCCACTTTTCCGTCGGCGATCAGCTGGATCGCCAGCGGCCAGGTGTTGGTGTAGCGGAACACGCCGGAGAGCCAGATCTCCCGGTTCTGGAGGTAGGAGACGGGGAGTTCGACGTCGTCCGCCCCCAACCCGACCAGGATGACCCTGCCGGCGGGCCCCACGGCCTTGATCCCGGAACGGACGGCCTGCGGTGCGCCGGAAGCGTCAATGAACGCGTCGACGTCGAGCCCTTCCACGCTGTCCGTCTTCGCGTTCAGCGCGTGCGTGGCCCCGTGTTCCAGGGCGAACGAGAGGCGGTCCTCGGCGATGTCGCTGATGTAGATTTCGGTGGCGCCGAAGGCCCGGGCGGCCTGGGCGGCGATGATGCCGATCGGGCCGGCGCCGGCGATCAGGACCCGGCTGCCGGGCTTGATCCCGGCACGTTCGCACGCCCAGAGGCCCACCGAGAGGGGTTCGATGAGGGCTGCTGCTTCGTCGCTGACGCTGTCCGGGATGTCGTAGGCGAAGTCGCTCTGGATGGTGACGTATTCGGCGAACGCGCCGTCGATCGGCGGGGTGGCGTAGAACTCGATGTCCGGGCAGAGGTTGTAGCGGCCTGCCTTGCACTGCTTGCATTTGCGGCAGGGGCGCTGGGGTTCGACGGCGACCCGCTGGCCGATGCGTGCAGGGTCCACGGCGCTTCCGACGGCGGCGATCCGGCCGGAGAGTTCGTGGCCGAGGATCAGCGGGTGGTCCACCACGTAGTCGCCGATCCGGCCGTGCTCGTAGTAGTGGACATCGCTGCCGCAGACGCCGACCGCGGCCACCTGCACCAGGACCTGGTCGGCATCGAGCTGCGGGACGGGCAGGGTTTCCATGGCCATGTCGCCCTGGCTCTTCAGGATGGCGGCGCGCATGGTGGACGGCACTTCAGGCTGCCCGAGCGCTGCGGTCTGGGCGGTTGATGTTGTCATCTGGGTAATCCTCTGGGAATCGAAGGGGAATGACGTTACTTGACGGCGCCGAGGGAAAGACCCTGGACGAGCTTGTCCTGGGCGGCGAAGCCGGCGAACAGCACCGGAAGGGAGATCACGACGGCGGCCGCGCAGACCTTGGCGAGGAAGAGGCCCTGGCCTGAGACGAAGCCGGTCAGGAACACCGGGGCGGTGCCTGCCACCACCCCGGTGAGGACCCGGGCCAGGAGCAGTTCGTTCCAGCTGAAGATGAAGCAGATCAGGGCGGTCGCGGCGATGCCGGGCATGGCTACGGGGGCGATGATCTTGCGAAGGGTCAATAGGAGGTTGGCGCCGTCGATCTGGGCGGCTTCCAGCATTTCGACCGGCACTTCGGCGAGGAAGGACCGCATCATCCACACGGCGATCGGCAGGTTCATGGACGTGTACATCAGGATCAGGAACCAGATGTTGTCCAGGGCCCCGACCGTCCTGGCGAACAGGTAGAGCGGAAGGATTGCCGCCACCACCGGCATCATTTTCGTGGAGAGGAAGAAGAACATCACGTCGGTCCACTTCTTCACCGGCCGGATGGAGAGGGCATACGCCGCGGGAATGGCCAGGACGAGGACGAGGACCGTGGACAGGATCGAGGCGGTGGCGGAGTTGATCAGCGCCGGCCAGGGGCTGACGCCGGACGCCTCGCCGAAGAACTCCCGGTAGGCGTCCAGGGTGAGGTTCGCAGCGATGGACGGTGGATTGGTGGCGGCGTCCGTTTCGGAGTGGAAGGACGTCAGGATCATCCACAGAACCGGGGCCGCGAACAGCAGGGCCAGCAGCCAGGCCGCGATTCCGGCTGCGGTGTTGTTGCGGGTCGGGTCCATCCGGGACTTGCCGCTGCGGACGGGTCCCGTGGCACGTGCGGCGGGCGATGTTGCCTTGCGGGGTGCGGCGGGGGTGAGGGTGCTCATCGTGCTGCCTCCTTCTTGAAGAGCGAGAATACGGTGCGGAGCGCGAAGGTCGCCACGATGATGGTGCCGATGACCACCACGACTCCGGCGGCCGAGGCCAGTCCGTATTCGTTGGCGAAGTAGAACGTCTGGTAGATGGCGTAGGGCAGGTTGGCCGTGCCCAGTCCGCCGGCGGTGAGCGTGAAGACGGCGTCGAAGTTCTGCACGATGTAGATCGCTCCGAGCAGGCCTCCGAGCTCCAGGTACTGGCGCAGGTGCGGCAGCGTGAGGTGGCGGAAGATCGCCCACGGGGTGGCGCCGTCCATCTGGGCGGCTTCCACGGTGTCCATGGGCCGGGATTGCAGCCCCGCCAGCAGGATGAGCATCATGAACGGTGTCCACTGCCAGACGAGCGAGATGATGACTGCCATCAGCGGCGCCTGGGACAAGAGGTCCAGCTGCGGCGGCGTGGTGCTGCCGAAGAGGGACCAGACCCAGGTCAGGATTCCGTTGATCAACCCGTAGGTGGGGTTGAGGAGGGCGTGCTTCCAGATAAGGGCCGCGGCCACGGGCACCACCAGGAACGGTGCGATCAGCAGGGTCCGTGCCAGTCCGCGGCCGATGAATTTTTTGTCCAGCAGCAGGGCCAGGCCCAGCCCGATGACCAGGCTCGCCAGGACCACGGAGACGGTCAGGAGGATGGTGGTGAAGATCGCCTGGCGCAGGTCGGGATCCGTGAGGACGGTGACGTAGTTCTCGACGCCGGCGAAGGCGGTCTTGTCCGGGCTCAGGCTGTTCCAGTTCATGAACGAGATGATCAGGGTCACCACGAACGGAAGCTGGGTGACGATGATGAGGAAGATCAGTGCCGGCAGCAGCGGTGCGCGCCGTGCCCAGGCCAGGGCGCGTTCCCGCGACCGTGCGTTTCGTGTCGGTGTGGCTGCATTGCGTCCCGGGCGGGAGATGCGCGCCGTTGCGGTAGTCATGATGTTCTCCTGCGGTTCGGTTAAGGCTGCTTGTACTTGTTGCCGACTTTTTGTGCGGCTTCCTGGCCCTTGGCCAGCGCGTCGGCCACGGTGCCCTGGCCGGCGATGGCGGAGCTGACGCCCTGGGAGACATTGGTGCCCAGCGCAGCAAACTCGGGAATGCCCACAAACTGGATGCCGACGGCCGGGCGTTCCTGCGCTCCCGGATTCTTCGGATCGGCGTTCTCGATCGCGAAGCGCTCGGCCTCGAAGAACGGCGCCGCCTTCTGGAACTCGGCGTTCTCGTAGGTGGAGATGCGCTTGCCGGACGGAACCTTGGCCCAGCCGAGCTTGGACGCGACCAGTTCTTCATATTCCTTCGAGCTGGCCCAGGCGATGAATTTCCCGGCAGCATCCTGCTTCTTCGAGGCAGCCTGCATGGCCCAGGACCAGGTCCACAACCAGCCGGAGGACTTGGTCTCCTTGATCGGGGCCTGGGCGTAGCCGATCTTGCCTTTCACCGGGGAGGCGTCGGCTTCCAGGGCTCCGGCGGCCGAGGTGGCGTCGTACCACATGGCCACTTTGCTTTGGCTCATGTTGTTCAGGCACTCGGTGAAGCCGGCCTGGGCAGCGCCCAGTTCACCGTGTTCGCGGACCAGTTTGGTGTAGAACTCGACCGCCTCGGTAAATTCCGGGGAGTTAACCTGCGCGTTCCAGTCCTTGTCGAACCAGGTGCCGCCGAAAGTGTTCACCACAGTTGTCAGCGGTGCGAAAACCTGGCCCCAGCCGGGCTGGCCACGAAGGCAGATCCCCTTCATGCCCGGGGCCGCGCCGTCGACCTGTGCAGCGATGTCCGCGACCTCATCCCAGGTGGGCTTCTCCGGCATGGTCAGGCCCTTGGCCTCGAGGATGTCTTTCCGGTACATCAGGAAGGATGATTCGCCGTAGAACGGTTCGCCGTAAAGCTTGCCGTCCTCGCCGGTAAGGGACGCCGTGTAGGCCGGAAGGATGTCGTCCTGGTCAAAACCGGGGTCATTGGCCACGCTGTCCAGCGGTGCGAGCCAGCCGTTGGCGGAGTAGAAGGGGATCTCGTAGTTGGACAGGGACGCAACATCGTACTGGCCGGCCTGGCTCGAGAACTCCTGGCTGATCTTGGCCCGGACGTCGTTCTCGGGAAGGATCGTGTAGTTGACCTTGACGCCGGTTTCCTTGGTGAAGTTATCCGCGGTGAGCCGCTGGAGGTCCTCCATCTGGGGGTTGTTCACCATCAGGACATTGATGGTGTTCGGATCGCTGGCGGAATTGCCTCCGCCGGCACCGGCACAGGCCGAGGCGCTCAAGGCGACGCACAAGGCTCCGGCGGCCAGGGTCGCAGCACGCATTTTTGTGCGCATTCAAGGACTCCTTTGTTCTTCATGGGGGTGCACAGCCGCCGCACCCCGACTGCTGCGTCGACGTACCGGACTGGTGCGGGGCTTGGCATCGGAGACCCGATGTGCCGCGCTGATGTTCCTCAACTGTAGGTGTGTGCGGTAGGGCACAACTAGCGTCCTGCTTGCCCAAATCTGATACTTATTTTCCGTGCCGTTCCACCTTGGCAGGGGCTAACCTTGGGGAAGGCTCCTTGGAGCCGTCCATTTTTCATAACCACCCAGCCCACGGAGAACCACCATGACTGCCGCCGAGCCTACTGACGGAGCAACGGCCAGGCTGGCCGAACGGCTGCTGGGGATGCGTGCCAACCGGGAAATCATTCCGCCCGATCCCAACCATTCCGTCCGGTGGCACCAGCACGACTACCCCAGCCCCGTGGCACGGTGGAACTACCATCCCGAATACGAGATCCACCTGATCCGGAAGGGCACCGGGAAGTTCATCGTCGGAGACCATATCGGCACTTTCGAGGCCGGCCACGTGGCGCTTGTGGGGTCGGGGCTGCCGCACGACTGGGTCAGTGACCTTGAGCCCGGTGAAGTGCTGGAGAACCGGGACGCCGTCATCCAGTTCGACGCAAAATGGGTCGAACAGACCGCGTCCCTTGTCCCGGAGATGCTTGAGGTTAAGCCCCTCCTGGAGCAGTCCGCCCGCGGGATCGAATTCCTGGGCCGCTCAGCCGGGAATGCGGCCGCAGCCATCGAGGCGATGGGCGCCTCCACCGGCCTGGAACGGCTCCACCACCTCTTTGAATTATTTGCGGTTCTTGCCCATGCACCGCAGGAGGAACGGCGCTATCTGGCGGACGAGTGGTTCCGGCCGCAGCTGGACAGCCAGGCCGCCGCCGTCGTCGATCTTGTCCTGGAGTACGTGTTCACCAACCACGCCGGAAGCGTGACGATGGCGGAGGCAGCGGCGCTGGTGGGCATGCCGGAACCCACCTTCTCGAAATACTTCAAACGTGCCACCGGCCAGAACTTCAGCGACCTGGTCCGCAAGCTCCGGCTGGCCCACGCACGGCGGCTCCTGGAGCGCAGTGACAAAGCGATCTCCGAGATCTGTTACGAGGTGGGGTTTTCGAACCTCTCCAACTTCAACCGGCATTTCCTCAACGACGCGGGCGAAACCCCGCGGCAGTACCGCCAGCGGGTCCAGGGCTGACCTTTCAAGTTCGCCCATGAGTGGCTAGTATGTTTCTTCTTCAGACGGTGTGCAGACTCCGTCTCCGTCTTCTCCAAGGAGAGACCGGCCCATGGCAACCGACTACGACGCACCCCGGGTGTCCACCGAGGATGAGGCAAACGAGGCCTCGGACGTGCTCAAGCCTGAGCGCTCCGCTTCGGCAACATCACAGATCGACGTGGATGAGTCCGACCTGGCCGATTCCTTCGAGCTACCGGGAGCCGACCTGTCCAACGAGGAACTCCTCGTGCAGATCATTCCCGTCCAAAAGGACGAATTCACCTGCATGTCGTGCTTCCTGGTCCACCACCGCAGCCAGCTGGCCCGCGAGAAGGACGGCAAAATGTACTGCAAGGACTGCGAAGGCTAGGGCCGGCACAAGCTGTGCACGGCTGACAGGCGGGCGTCCCGCTATACTCGTCAGCACTCATGAGCAACCTTCCAGCATCCCCCGCTACGGTCCGCATTGACGCGTGGCTGTGGGCCATCCGCGCCTACAAGACACGTTCGGCGGCGACCGCGGCCTGCCGCGCAGGGCATGTCCGCCTCAACGGAAACCCGGCCAAGGCTTCGCAGTCGCTGGTGCCCGGAGATACCGTCCGGGTCCGCCAGCCGGGATACGAACGGATCCTTGAAGTCCGGCGGCTCATTGCCAAGCGTGTGGGCGCCGAGGCGGCCGGGCACTGCTTCACCGACCACACCCCGCCCAGGCCCGCCGCACCGGCACTGGGCCTTCCCCAGCGCGACCGCGGAACCGGGCGGCCCACCAAGAAGGACCGCCGCGAAATGGAACGGCTGCGCGGGCCGGCTTAGGAGACGGACGCAGACGACGGCGGGACCTCCCGCCGTCGTCCGCTTGCGTTGGGTGCGGGCCACCTGAGCCACTGGTATGACTCCCGGGAGCCATGCGCCCAACACGGCCAGCGCAGTAGTCCAGGTTGTTCTCCGCCGTTTCAGGCCCGCACGGTTTAATACTACGAACTCGTCAGACCCGGCGCGGGCGGGGCGCAACCCCGACTCCGAATGTGCAAAGATTGAAGGTAATAGGGAAAGACCCGCACTGGCCACGTCCCTTCTCAGATGCATCAGCAGCAGAAGGGAACCGGGAATGCAGAGCACCGCCATTTCCACCCGTGCACTGGACCTCCTGCTGCTGTTGAGGGGCAGTGAGCCCGAAGGCCTGGGGCGCGCCGACCAGGTTTCCTACCAGATTGAAACAGCGATCCTGATGGGCATCCTGACCGAAGGCGACCGGCTTCCCACCGAATCCGTGCTGGCGGCGGAACTCGGCATCTCCCCCATCACACTTCGCCAGTCCCTCGCGGCCCTCCGGACCAAGGGGCTCATTGAAACCAGCCGCGGCCGCAGCGGCGGGAGCGTCATCCGCCGCCAGATCGAACTCACGGACACGCAGCTGCGGCACAAGCTGCGCGACACCAGCACCGAAGCCCTCAGGGACCTGGGGGACCTCGCGGCTGCCATTTCGGCCATGTCCGCCCGGCTTGCCGCCGGCCGCGCCGACCCCCAAAACGTTGAGCATCTGGAAAACCTGGTCAACCTCCACCGGGACACCGTTGACGGACGTGCGCGGCGCCGGATGGACGCCCGGTTCCACGTGGCCGTCAGCATCGCCTCGCAATCCAGCAGGCTGACCTCCGCAGCCCTTCAACTTGAAGCCGAGCTGATGACCCTGTGGTGGGGCGACCCCGGCCTGCCCGGCGGGGAGGGCGAACTGGCGAACCAGCATGCAGCGATCGTGGATGCGATCCGGAAGCGGGACGCCGACGCTGCGGCCATCGCGGCGGAGCATCACAGCCGGACCGAGACAGAACATTTGATCGAACAGCATCTCAGGCTGACGATGCAGGATGAAGGACGTGCGTGACGTGGAAGCCGTAGGCGAAGCCCTCCAACGGACTGCTGACATGCTCTCTTCCAGCATCAACGCGGTCTTCGCGGACCTGGAGGGCGTTGCCGCCGCGGTCACCGCAGCGGCAGAGGCCGTACCCGGCGTTCCCCGCCGCAGCGACTTCCTGTTCCTGCGAAATGAACTTGCCACCTTCATCAACGCTCATTCGGACCTCATCATCGGCGCCGGCATCGCCTACGCCCCCGGCAGCCTCCCGGAAGCGCCGCACTGGCTCGAATGGTGGCGGGCCCAGCCCAAGGCTGAACCCCGCTTTGTCACGCACGACCTCAACCCTGACTCGCTGAACTACTACGACTACACGGGCCGGGAATGGTTCACACTCCCCTCCTCCACCGGACAGCCGGTGGCAGTGGGTCCCTACGTCGACTTCGGCGGCATCAACGTCAGCATCATCACCCTCTGCGTTCCCGCCCAAACCGCACAGGGCATCCATGTCCTCGGATGCGACCTACCCCTCGCGAAGCTTGAGGGAGTGTTCCTTCGGGCGCTCCAGCTCCGCGACCCGGCCGTCGTCCTGCTCGGACCAAATGGCCGGGTCATCGCTTCCAACAATGCGCGCATCGCCACTGGCACCCTGCTCCTGGACGAAGACCTGAAGCGAGCCGAGACCTCGCTCGATGTCTCCCAGGGCAGCCCCACCCGCCTGCCCTGGAAGCTGATCAGCCTCACATAGAAGGCCCAAAGGACCGTCGAAGACCGCGCCATCCCGGCGCGGTCTTTTTTTGCCTCCACAAAAGCTATTGCATTAATCATACAATGATGTATCTTTAGTGGTGTGAGTCACGTTTTCCAATAAACAAGGCGTGTACCGCCAAGCAGATTTTCGGGTCGGGGACCCTTCTTTCCGCTGTCAGATACAGCCCGCTGCGGGCGAATCAGGAGCACTGATGAACGCGACACAACCCATGTCATCCACCCCAATCGTCAGGAGTGACAAATGTCAGCCATAGATAATGCAATCGGGCATCGAGGGGGCGCGTCAGCCGTAAATAAGCGACGCTTCCTGATCAGGATGGTCACCGTCCTGATCGGCGGCATGGTCCTGGACGGCTACGTCCTCGGCATCATCGGACCGGTGTCGGGACGGATGGCCGAGGACCTGCAGCTCACCGCCTTTTGGCAGGGACTGATCGCCGCGGCCGCCCTGATCGGCATTCTGATCGGCGCACCGATCGGTGGCTGGGCCGCCGACAAGTGGGGCCGCAAGCCAATTTTCATGTTCGACATCGGTCTATTCGCTGTCGCGTCGGGAATGCAGTTCTTCGTCGACTCACCGGTACTACTCATTGTGGTGCGGCTGATGATGGGCATCGCGATCGGCACCGAGTACGCGGTGGGCTGGCCCCTGATGGCCGAGTTCTCCCCCACCCGCCTGCGCGGGCGGCTAATGGCCGCGATGGGGATCGCCTGGTACGCCGGCTTTATGATCGCCTTCGTCATCGGCCATCTGCTGAATGAGTACACCGACCTGAGCTGGCACTTCATCCTGGGTACGAGCACCTTCATCGCGGTGGCCCTGTTCCTCGCCCGGCTCGGCATGCCGGAGTCACCGCGCTGGTTGTGGAGCGTGGGCCGCAAGGATGAGGCCCGCGCCCTCGCCGCCAAGTACATGCCCGATGACGCGCTCGACGACGTCCAGCACGAGGACGTTCGCAAGGGCAGCTTCGGGATGCTGTTCTCCAAGCAGTACTGGCGCTCCACACTGTTCATCTCGGCGTTCTGGTTCTGTGCCGTGACACCGTACTTCGCGATCGCCACCTTTGCCGACAGCGTGTTGCAGCAGTACGGCCTCGCCGGCGGACTCGCTGGCGGAGTCGGCCTCTCCGCCGTCGCCCTGGCCGGGGTCGTGGTCACGTTCCTGTTGATCGAAAAGGTGGGCCGCCGCACGCTGACCGTCCCGCCGCAGTGGCTGTGCGCCGTCGTCCTCGCGATTATCGGACTGTGGGCCGGCGCGCCGGCGCTCGTGGTGCTCATCCTCTTCCTGGTCTTCTCGTTCTTCAACGCGGGGTACAACACGTTGACCAACGTCTACCCGGGTGAGGTCCTCCCGACCGAGATCCGCGGGATCGGAACAGGCTTCGCGGCCGCCGTCAGCCGGGTCGGAGCAGGCATCGGCATCTTCCTCCTCCCGATGTCGATGGAGAGCCTCGGAGCCGGTCCCACCATGCTGATCGCCGCCGGAGTCGCCCTCGTCGGCGCAGCGCTCTCCCAGTGGCTGGCTCCGGAAACGAAGGGAAAGACCCTCACCGAGGCGGCATCTGGCTACTCGCACTAAAGCGACGCGTCACCGACATCAACTTCCGGCCAGGCCGTTGACGCCCTTGGCCAGCGAAGTAAACAGCACACAAACGTAATCTCGCACCCCCACTCGGCCGTGACGCCGCGAACGGGGGTGACGGATCCGACGGATCCGCCACAAAGAAGGAAGATCATGAAAGATGTAGTAATTGTCGGAGGTGGCCTCGCCGGACTATCGGCAGCCTGGCGGCTTCGGCACTGGGACACCCTGCTGCTGGAATCGGACGGGCGTGTCGGTGGGCGGATCCGCTCGGAGCGCCGTGGCGCCTACTGGCTGAACTGGGGAGGGCACGTGTTCGCCGGCCCCGGATCCTCCACCGATGCCTTGCTCAACGAAGTCGGCGTGACGGCCGTTCAGATCCCCGGATCGCTGCAGGCCCTGTCCATGAACGGCAAGTTCATTCGCGAGGGACACATCGCGACCTACCCGTTCCGTATTCCGATGTCCCTTTCCTCCCGCATCGACACACTGAAGGCCGGTCTGAAGGTGGTCAGCGGCGTCGCCAAGTACACCGGCGTCGTGAAAAAGCGTTCGGGGGAATCCGGCGCGATGCGGCAGCAGCGTATCTATGACTTCGAGAACGACACCACGTTCCAGGACTTCATCGGCAACCTCTCAGAGGACGCGGCCGCACTGTTCAAGACCACTGTCACACGCTCGGCCGGTGACATGGACGAGATCTCTGCCGGCGCCGGGATCGGGTACTTCAGCCTGGTCCTGGGCATCGGCCAGGGGCTCAACCGGGGCATCGTCGGCGGGCCGTCCACCCTGACCGAATCGATCGCCGTCTCGCTGGGCGACCGGGTCCAGCTCGGAGCCACCGTGCAGGAAGTTGTGCACCGGAAGAACTCCGTCGTTGTCCGGTACAGCCAGGACGGTGTGGAGCGCCAGGTCGAAGCCCGCGCCGTGGTCCTGGCGACCACCGCTGATGTGTCGCACAAAATCGGTGTGGACCTTCCGGAGGAACTGCGTGGTGCACTCAGCCAGGTCAAGTACGGCCCGCACGTCAGCACCGCCTTCCTGACCAACGAGACAACCGCCAGGCCCTGGGACGACATCTACGCCATCGCAGCTCCCAAGCGCTCGTTCGCGATCGCCCTGAACCAGGCCAGCATCGTCCGCGGTTCCGAATCCGTGCGGAAGCCCGGCGGGTCCTTCATGACCTTCTCACCGGCCAGCCTGGGGCGCGCACTGCTGGAGAAGAGCGATGAGGAAGTCATCGCCACCCACCTGGCCGATCTCGACCAGGTCCTCGGCCACGGATTCGCTGACAGCGTGGTCGAGGCCAAGACCGACCGGTGGAAGAACGCTTCGCCCTACTGCTTCCCCGGCCGGGCCAAGCTCCAGTCGACGCTCATGCGGGGCACGGACCGTGTCTTCCTCGCGGGCGACTTCCTTGGAACCCTCTACACCGAAAGCTCCATCACCACCGGCTTCTCGGCAGCCCAGGAAGCCGCCAGCCTCCTTGCCACGGAGCGCCAAAGCGCCCCGGCACCCACCACCCTGCACCTGGCCACAGGCACCTGATTCACCGCCTGAACCAGCGTCACCAAGAACTGCATCCAAGAACGTACTGAAGAAGAGGAACCATCATGTCCACGAATCTCCGCGGTGTCCTCACCGCCCTGTCCACCCCCTTCGACCAGGACGGCGCCATCGACGTCGAGACCCTGCGGCGCATCGTCGACCGCTCCATCGACGCCGGGGTGGACGGCGTCGTGGCTGCGGGATCAACGGGCGAGGTCGGCGCGCTGTCCTCGGAGGAGCGCCTGCTCCTCATCGAGACAGTCATCGACCAGGCGAACGGCCGCGTCCCGGTCATCGCCCAGACCGGAGCCACGTCAACAGCCGAGGCCATCCGGCTCTCGCAGGCGGCCGAGAAGGCCGGCGCGGACGTGCTCATGCTGATCACGCCGTACTACGAGCCGCTGTCCCTGGCGGAAACGGTCACCTACCTCAAGGACGTGGCCGGGTCCGTCAGCATCCCGGTGATGCTCTACAACATCCCGTCCGTCACCGGCGTAAACCTCGACCCGGCAACGGTCCGTTCACTGGCCGAAGACGTCGAAAACATCCTGTACATCAAGGACTCCAGCGCGAACTGGGAACAGGCCCTGCAGCTGATCCACCACCACAGCGACGTCATCGGCACCTTCATCGGCTGGGACGCCTACATCTACAGCGCCCTGGCCGAAGGGGCCGCCGGCGTGATGGCCGGCACCGCCAACGTCGTACCCGGCGAAATCGTCTCCGTCAGCCGCCGCATCGCCGAAGGCGACCTCACCGGAGCCCTCAAACTGTGGAAGCAGCTGTACCCGGTCATCGACGCGCTGCTCTCCGTGCCGTTCATCCCGTCCGTCAAGGCCGGCCTCGCCCTGCAGGGCCTTCCCGCGGGCTCGCCCCGGCGCCCCACGGCCGAGCTGAACGCCGAGGACTTCGCACGGGTTCAGCACGCCCTGTCCGCCCTCAACCAGAAGTAAAGACAGGACTCGAGGAATAGCCATGACCGCGACAGACACAGCATTGTTCACCGTCCGCCGAGCCGCAGCGACGCACGCAGCATCCCTGCCTCCCTTCGGCCAGTTCATAGGCGGGGCGTTCATTCCGTCCAGTTCGGCGTCAACCGTCGATGTGGTGAATCCGGCCACCGAAGAAGTCCTGATGCAGGTCCCCGCCGGTTCCGTGGAGGACGTCGACGCCGCCGTGGCGGCTGCCGTCGCGGCCAAGGCGGACTGGGCAGCGAAGACGCCCAAGGATCGTTCCGCGGTCCTTCTTCGTATCGCGGACATCATCGAGGCCAACCGCGAGCTCTTCGAAACGCTCGAAGCCGCCAACACCGGTAAGCCGGCCGCCGTGGCTGAAGACGACATTTCGAGCGCGATTGATACCTTCAGGTTCTCCGCCGGCGCTGCCCGCGCCTTCACCGCACCCGGCGCGGGCGACTACGCGGAGAACCACACCTCGGTGATCCTCCGCGAGCCTGTGGGAGTGGTGGGCGTGATCACTCCGTGGAACTACCCGCTGCTGATGGCTGCCTGGAAGATCGCCCCGATTCTGGGCGCCGGGAACACCCTGGTGCTCAAACCCTCCGAGCAGACGCCACTGACCACGCTCAAGCTCGCCGAGCTGATCGCCGCCGAGGTTCCGGCCGGTGTCCTGAACATCGTCACCGGCCCCGGCCGGGTGGTGGGAAACAGGATTTCGGAACACCCGGATGTCGACCTCGTCGCCATCACCGGAAGCGTGGGCAGCGGCCAGAAGGTCGCCGCAAGTGCAGCCAACACCGTCAAACGCGTGCACCTCGAACTTGGCGGCAAAGCACCCGTCGTCGTCTTCGAGGACGCCGATCTGGAAGCCGCCGCGAAGGGGGTCCGCTCGGCCGGGTTCTGGAACGGCGGGCAGGAATGCGGCTCGGCATGCCGGGTCCTCGTCCACGAATCGGTGGCCGCCAAGTTCACCGAACTACTGGTCCGGGAGGTCAGCGAGATCACCGTCGGCACTCCCGGCGCGGGTGACGACGTCGAAATCGGTTCCATGATCTCCAAAGCCCACTACGAGAGGGTCCTGGCTGCCCTCGACGACGTCCGCAAGGACGGCCTGACGATCGCCGTCGGCGGCAACGCCCTGGAGGGCCCAGGCTATTTCATCGAACCTACGGTCGTGACAGATGTCCCTGCCGGTGCCGCGATCGCGAGCACGGAGATCTTCGGGCCGGTGGTGTCAGTGGAGACGTTCAGCACCGACGAGGAGGCCGTGGCACGGGCCAACGAAACCGTCTACGGGCTGGCTGCCTCGGTGTGGTCCACCAACGCTGCCCGTGTGCTGGCCGTTCCCCGCCGGCTGGACTTCGGCACGGTCTGGGTCAACTCGCACCTGGTCATTGCCAACGAAATGCCGTGGGGCGGCTTCAAGGGCTCCGGTTACGGCCGGGACCTCTCCGTCTACGCCCTTGAGGACTTCTCCCGCACCAAGCACGTCATGTACAACCACGGCTGACTAACGTCAAGGCAACGCGTCACCGGAACGGACGACGGCGGGAGGGGTCCCGCCGTCGTCCGCTTGCGTTAACTGTTGTCACACAGGCAGGTGCTGAGTAATCTACGGCCTACCGGATATTCGGCCGCATCAGGCGGCACCCGGTACGGCGCTGTCGTCAGGGGCCCCGGCCCCGTACATTAAATGCGCCCAGTCACCGCACTGGCCGACAATGCGGAACGCAGGACGCCACGCTTCCATTCAAGGGAGAACCTGATGTTAGGCACAAGAAGCTGCCTCGCAATCGCACTTGCCGCCACCCTCGTGACCATTGCTACCCCCGCCCAAGCAGCCCCCGGCGCGCTCGTCAGCCTGGGGCCGGGAGTCCTAGTGGCCGACGGTGCCGCGGTGGATGTTCCCGTCACCTTCGTGTGCGATACCGATCCCGCGTTGATCGTGGCTATACCGATAGTGCAAATTACCCAAAGAGTCAGCGACGGACGAATTGCCGGGGGCGGCGGAAACGATCAGCTCAGCTGCACCAAGCAAAGCCAAACAGTCACCATACGAGTAATTCCGAACATGATGGCGTTCAACGAAGGCGCAGCAGCAGCTTCGGTATACCTGCAATCCTGCAGTGCGCAATTCCAGTGCTCAGGCATCATTGTCCACACCGAAATAATGCTCGCCAATCCAGACACCTAAGCCCCTACCCGTCGAGGAACCGCAGCAGTAGCGGGACGGTCGCGTGCATGGTCCGCAGGTCCCCGCCGCTTGCGGCTTCCTCGCCGAGGTAGTCGCCGTGGCCGCCGGGGACCACCAGCAGGCGGGCGCCAGGGATGGCGCCGGCCATCCGCGCGGCATACCCGGCGGTGACAATGTCGCGGTCACCGCTTACCACCAGCGTGGATGCCGTGATGCCGCCCAGTTGCTCGTCGGACCAGCCGGGGAAGTCCAGGATGCGCCGGCGGTCCAGCTCGAAGAGCCGCTCGAGGTGGCCGGGTTCAGGGTTGAGGAGGCGGTCGGCGTCCTTGTAGGTGTCAGGCATGTCCGCGAGGGTGGCCTGCGCCATGCCGTCCCAGAACCCCTCGGGCACGGCGTCGCGGCCCACGAACGTGGAGGCGATGATGAGCCGCCGGACAGCAGCGGGCCGCCCGAGTGCCAGGGCGACGGCGGTGTGGCCGCCGGCGCTGAATCCCAGCACGTCCACCGTGTCCACCTTGAGCTGGCGCAGAACGGCAAGGATGTCGCCGGCGGAGTTCTCCGCAGTGAGCGGGCGGCTGGTGGGCTGCGTGCGGCCGTGGCCCTCCTCCTCCACGGCAATCACCTGGCGGTGTCCGGCCAGCAACGGTATGAGCCCGCCGAAGTTGGTGCCGATAGTGGAGCCGCCGCCCGGGATCAGGAGCAGCGGCGGCTGGCCGGGCGCCGCCTCCCCGTGGACCTCGTAGTACATGCGAAGGCCGCCATTGTCCGCATAGCCGTGGGTGAAGGTCACACGGCATCCTAACCCCGGGCGTCTCCGCAGAAAAGGGCTGCTGGGCAGCCCCACGGACCCTCAAAACAAGCACACTGGATACATGGAGCGGCGGGTCCTGCTTCACCTCATCGAGTATTTCCGCGGGTTCGGAAAGGAGCCAGCAATGACCAACGACCCTTCGGACATGGTCAGCGTCCGGTACATGGTGGACGACGTCGAGGCCGCCGTCGACTTCTACACCAAGCACCTCGGATTCACCCTCAGGATGAGCGCCGCACCGGCGTTCGCCGACGTCGCCCGCGGCAACCTGAGGCTCCTGCTGAGCGGCCCGACCAGCTCGGCAGGCCGGCCAATGCCGGATGGCGAAGTCCCGTCACCGGGCGGGTGGAACCGCATCCACCTCATCGTGGGCGACATTGCGGCAGAAGTGGACCGGCTGCACGCCGCCGGCGTCACGTTCCGGAACGACATCGTCAAGGGCCCGGGCGGCCAGCAGATCCTGCTGACAGATCCGGCCGGCAATGTGGTGGAGCTGTTCCAGCCCGCCGGCGAAGAGAGCCGGCCTAGGTCGTAGCCTCGGCCTCCGCGAGCCTGATCATGCGCAGTTCGTCCGCCACCGCACGCGCAGGCCAGTAGTCCTTCGCCAACTCCCTTGCCCGTATGCGGTCCGCTGCCGGGAAGAGTTTGTCCAGCTGCCCGGAGGCCTCAAGCAGGGCAACGAGGGCCGTGGTCCTCGCCCCGGTCGGCTTACCGTCCAGAGCCGCCTGGATCTCTTGCCGGACTGCGGCCTCAGGCGCATGGTCCTTCTCCGGATACCGCACGGTCCTGAACACTCCCAGGTGTTTTTCGCCGACATGATCCACGATGCCCCGTGACGCCAGCCCCTCAAAAACACGCTGCACTTCCGCGCGCCCCTCGAGCATGGAGACCCACCGCTTGGGAGTATGCGGCCGCGACTTGTGACGGATGAGCTCCAGCTGGTGCTCGAACTCCGTTTGCGGGGTGCCGCCGGTAGCCCTGACGTGCTTCCCCTGCAGCCCGATAGCCCCGAGCAGTTCCAGTTCGGCCAGGATTGCCCCTGCCAGCGTGGTCCTGAGTATGTAGGCCGGCACTTCGGGTTCGCCGTCCGCGTCGTTCGTAACCAGCAGGAGGAAAGCCTGCGGAACGCTCAGCTCCGCGGCGTTCGGTTCCTCCGCCGTCGGTTCCTCGATGTTCGGTGTTTCAGCATCCATACGATCATGGTGGCGCAGTGCGGCGGGCACCACAATGAGGATTTACAAGCCGGAAACCAAAAAGCCTATTCGCAAACAAGATTGCATAGTACATTTATTGCAATCAGCCTTGCAGAGTGATCTGCATTACGGAAGAGGTCCGGACTTGAACACCAACGCGGTCGATTCTGAAGCCGGCGGGGCAGGCGCCAACGGCGCCGGGAACGCCTCCCCGGCATGGCTAGGCGACGCCCTGCCGGACGTTCCGCTGTCCAAAGCCCAGAGCCGGGTGGTGGATGTCATCGCCCGCAATCCGCAGCTGTCTTCCTACGCGGACATCGCCGAAATCGCCCAGCGGGCCGACGTGAACAACTCCACGGTGGTCCGTACCGCCCAACACCTGGGTTACCGCGGCTGGCCCGACCTCCAGCGGGAACTACGCTCGCGCTACCTCGTCATGATCTCCACCGAAGACACCCTGACCGAGCACGGCGTACACCGCAGTCCCCTCCATGACGCGCTCAACCATGACATCGAGAACCTGCGCCTGACGCTGGACTCCAACACCGGAGACGACGCCGAGGCCGCCATTGCGGCCATGGCGGCCGCGAAGTCCATCACCGTCGTCGGGCTTGGCTCGTTCGCCGGCCCGGCCAGCGTGATGGCCCACCTCGGCTCAACCATGGGCTACCCCATCACGTTGGAGAACCGCGCCGGCGTCCACCTGGCTTCCAGCACCAACACCCTCGGTGAAGGCGATGTCCTGGTGGTCGTCAACATGTGGCGCTCCATCCGGCAGATCATTGTCACCGCCGAAGCCGCCAAACAGGCAGGCGCCACGGTCATTGCGATCAGCGACATGCGCCGCGGCCGCCTTGCCGCTGCCGCCGACCACCTCCTGGTGGTGGCCTCGGAAGGCATCTCCTTCTTCCAGTCCGTGACAGCGGCAAACTCAGTGATTTACGGCCTGCTCGCAGGCATGGAAGCGGCGCATCCCGAACGCAGCCGCGCCGCCATCCGCCGCACCCAGCAACTGTGGAAAGACCTGGACATCTACCTCGACTGATCCCACCCCAGACACGCGCCTCCCCCACAGGCATACCCCCACACGCATACCCCAGGAGCAGTTCATGAACACCAGCACAGACCGCCGCATAGCCGTCATTGGCCTCGGAGCCATGGGCGGGGCAATGGCCGCAACGCTGCACAAAGCCGGCTGGAACGTCACCGGCTTCGACCCCTCCGAGGCAGCCCGGTCCGCCGCCGACCAAACCGGTATCGCCACCACCGCCAGCCTTGAAGACCTCGCCGGAACCCCGTACGCCGTCCTCTCCCTGCCGGCGGCCAGCATCGTGGAAACCACCGTTCCCCTGCTCCTGGCGGCACCGGGAACCGTGGCGATCATTGACACCACCACCTCCGAACCGGCCACCAGCAAGCAGATGGCCGGCCTTGCCGACGCCCAGGGCGCGGCCTTCGTGGACGCTCCGGTCTCCGGTGGCCGCGACGGTGCAGCCACCGGATCGCTGAGCGCCTTCGTCGGCGGAACGGAAGCCGCCCTGAAAGCCGCCGAACCTGTCCTGCTCGCCCTCACCGGCGGCAAGTACAGCCACATCGGCGGCCCCGGCAGCGGCAACGTGGTCAAGCTCCTCAACAACGTCCTGGCAGCGGCCAACCTGGTCTCCGTCGGTGAGGCCCTCGGCGTCGCCAAGGCCTACGGCATCGATCCCGCCAAGGCTGCGGCCAGCATCAGCGAAGCCTCCGGCGGCAGCAAAGTCTCGGCCAACATGTATCCCAACTGGGTGCTCACCGGCACGCACGACTCAGGTTTCTCCCTCGGCCTGATGGCCCGCGATGCCGCCCTCGCCGTGGATGTCGCCGGGCAGATCGGCGAAAGCCCCGCCCTGCTGGCAGCAGTCGCCGGCCAGTGGCAGGACGCCCTGGCCGTCCTCGGACCCCGCGCGGATTTCACCGAAATCGCCCGGACCGTCGCCCCCGCCATCACGCCGTCCGGCGCACCGGACGCCGCACCGCGCACCGCAGACGGCACCGAAAACGGCACCACCGCCGTCGCCTGATCCCCCAGCCCCCTAAGCCTCCCGAGCCCACAAGGAACACCACATTGAGCATCACCACAGCACCTACCTCCTCCTCGGCAGCCACCGCCCGTGCAGTCCTGGACGCAGCCTTTCCGGCCGGCCTCGGCGCCTTCCTTGACGGCCGCGTTGTCACCGGCAGCGGCGAGGGCATCACCCTCACTGCAGCCGCCACCGGCGAAGCCTTTGCCACCTATTCGGACCCTGGCACCGAAGGCGCCAACGCCATCCTGGAAAGCTCGACGGCGGGCGCAGCAGCGTGGGGGGCCCTGAACGGTTTCGAACGGGCAGCCATCCTGCGCAACGTCAGCCGGGTGGTGGAAGCCCATGCCGAGGAACTTGCCATCCTTGAGTCAGCAACCACCGGCAAGCCCATCCGCGACGCCCGGGTCGAAGCAGCCAAGGTGGCCGAAATGTTCGGCTATTACGCCGGCTGGGCGGACAAGCTGACGGGGCTAACCATTCCGGTTCCCGGGCCGTGGCACACGTACACCGAGCGTGTCCCCTGGGGTGTCGTCGTCGCCATCACGCCCTGGAACGCCCCACTGTTCACCGCCGGCTGGAATTCCGCCGCCCCGCTGGCCGCCGGCAATGCCGTGATCATCAAGCCCAGCGAATTCACTCCCGCGTCGTCGGTCCGGCTGGCCCAGCTGGCGCACCAGGCAGGCCTGCCGGCAGGCGTGTTCAACGTGGCCGCAGGGCTGGGCCAGACCGTGGGCGCTGCCCTCACCAGCGACCGCCGCGTCGGCAAGGTCAGCTTCATCGGCTCCGTCCCGACCGGACGCCGGGTGGCCGTCGCGGCCGCGCAGGCCGGGATACCCGCGCTGCTGGAACTCGGCGGCAAGAGCGCCAACATCGTGTTCGCCGACGCCGACCTGGACCGCGCCGCGGACGGCGCCATCTCGGCCATCTTCTCCGGCGCAGGGCAGTCCTGCGTGGCCGGATCACGGCTTCTGGTGGAGCGGAGCGTGCACGCGCAGTTCATCGAGATGGTCGCGGCGAAGGCCGCGCGGCTGCGGGTGGGCGACCCGCTCAGCGCGGACACCGAGGTGGGCCCGATCATCACAGCGCAGCAGTTCGCCACGGTCAACACCCTCATCGAGGCAGGAATGCACGACGGCGGACGCCGGGTCACGGGGGCGGCGCTTCCGGATGCCCTCGCCGGGTCCGCGCTGTCCGGCGGGCACTGGGTCATGCCCACCCTGCTGGACGGCGTCTCCCCCGCCAACCGGCTGGAAACCACCGAGGTCTTCGGTCCCGTGGTGGGCGCGGATGCGTTCGACACCGAGGCTGAGGCCATTGCCCGGGCCAACAACACCAACTTCGGCCTGGCCGGCGCGGTGTGGACATCCGATATCTCCCGCGCACACCATATTGCCCGCGAAGTGAAGGCGGGAACGTTCTGGATCAACTCCTACAAGACCATCCACGTGGCGGTCCCGTTCGGCGGCTTCGGCGATTCCGGCCACGGGCGCTCGTCCGGCCCCGGTGTCCTGGATGAATACACCCAGACCAAAGCCGTCTGGGTTCCCACGCGGGCGGCAGGGTCCCCTTTCCCGTCCCTTTCCTACTAACAGCGGCCTACTGACAGCGGCTTACCCAAACGTCCTACGAGAACAGGCAGATGTTCATGGAACTGACTGACACACCACCCGCCCTGGCGGCGCTCCGTGCGGCCCTTGCGGAAGGCGTCGACAACTGGAAGCCCCGGGTCCAGGCGTTGGCCCGGGAAATCCACGCCGCCAAGGAGATCTCTTTCGAGGAGGTGCGCTCGGCCGAGGCGGCCGCGGCGCTGCTGGCCGAGGGCGGCTTCGAGGTTGAACGCGGCTCCGGCGGCCTCCCCACGGCCTTCACCGCGAGCGCCGGAAGCGGCGAACTGACGGTGGCATTGTGCGTGGAATACGATGCGCTCCCCGATATCGGTCACGCGTGCGGGCACAACCTGATCGCGGGCGCATCCGTCGCCGCCGCGCTGGCCCTGGGACCCTATGTGGACGAACTGGGCATCACGCTGAAGGCCATCGGAACGCCGGCCGAGGAACACGGCGGCGGCAAGGTGCTCATGCTGGAGCAGGGAGCGTTCGACGGCGTCGGGCTGGCGCTGATGGTCCATCCCGTCCAGGACGGCCTGACTTACAACCCGGCCGGTACCAGCGCCCAGGCCGTGGGCCGCTACAAGGCAACGTTCACCGGTAAGGCGGCGCATGCTGCGGCGGCGCCGCACCTCGGTGTGAACGCCGCGGACGCGGCCGTCCTGAGCCAGGTGGCCATCGGACTGCTCCGCCAGCAGATCCCCGGGGACCACCGCATCGCCTGCTTCGTTGCGGAGGCCGGACACGTCACCAACATCATTCCGGAGCGGGCGGTGGTCCAGTTTGAATGCCGCGCCTTCACGCTGCCTGCATACGAGGCCTTGCTGGAGCGTGTCCGCCGCTGTTTCGAAGGCGCCGCCCTGGCCACCGGAACAACGCTGGCCATCGAGGCAACCGAGCCCCTCTACGAGCCCCTGCTCCAGGACGACGACCTGGCCGCGCACTGGACCGGTGCAATGGATGCGTTCGGCAAGGACACCTCCCACTCGTCAGGCCTGAGCGGCGGCTCAACCGACATGGGCAACATCTCCCAGGTCATCCCGTCCCTGCATCCCTGGTTGAGCATCCCGGGGGCTGATGTTCCCATCCACTCGCATGCGTTCGCCGCGCTTGCCGACACCCCCGAGGCCTACGGAGTGATGTTCGAGGCAGCCACCGCGCTGGCCTGGACCATCGCCGCCGCAGCCTCAACCCCCGCCCAAAGAGAACGCTTCATCACAGCGGCATACCGCCGTCGGACTGTCACCCAGGAAGGCACATCATGAGCAGCACCACCAAAACAGCGCGGATAGACAAGGCCGGCACCAAGCTGACCATCCCCATTGCCGCCCTGGCCCTTGTGATCGCCGTGGCGGTCCAGTTCATCGGCCAGGCGAAGATCGACGTCGGAATCGGCGCGATCATCATCTTCCCCATGGTGTGGGGCCTCATTGTGGGCCTGCTCGTCTCCATCCAGAAGTTCAAGCCGCTCGGTCTTGACCTCCAGCGCGTCGCCGCTGCCCTGGTGGGCGTCGCCGTGCTGCTCCTGGTGGCCCGGCTGGCCTTCAACATCGGGCCCAGCCTGCCCAGCCTCATCAAGGCGGGCCCGGCGCTGCTCCTTCAGGAGGTGGGCCACCTGCTGGGCACCATCGTGCTGGCACTCCCCCTGGCTGTCCTGCTCCGGATGGGCAAGGCCACGGTGGGCGCCACGTTCTCCCTGGACCGGGAACCGTCCTTTGCGATGGTCTCGGAAAAGTACGGGCCGGATTCGGACCAGTACCGCGGCGTGCTGGCCATGTACGTCTTCGGCACGCTGTTCGGCGCCGTGTTCATCACGCTCCTCACCTCCCTGGTGGCCAACTGGAAGATCTTTGATCCGCTGGCTTTGGCCATGGGCGCCGGCGTGGGTTCCGGCTCCATGATGGCGGCCTCGGCGGCCAGCATCGTGGCCGCCTACCCTGCCGACCAGGAAGCCATCCTGGGCATGGCAGCCGTCTCCAACCTGATCACCACCGTCCTGGGCGTCTACGTGGGCATCTACATTGCGCTGCCGCTGGCCGACCGCTTCTACAAGGCCCTCACCCGCAAACAATCGGCCCGCGA
Organism: Arthrobacter sp. B10-11; assembly: GCF_033142195.1. Lineage (NCBI taxonomy): Bacteria > Bacillati > Actinomycetota > Actinomycetes > Micrococcales > Micrococcaceae > Arthrobacter > Arthrobacter sp. B10-11. The sequence goes on along the minus strand of NZ_JAWMTH010000004.1, from coordinate 422,252 downwards.
GAATGCCGCCGTCACGGCAGGCGCCACAGCTGAGCGCAGCACTGCGGACATTGAGCGGGACGAGGCGCAGGCAGAGGAAAACCGGCGGTTCCGCGAGCGCGTGGCTGAATCCTCGGCGGCCATCAAGCTCCCGCTGTGGCTGTCCCTGTCGGTCCTGACCGTACTCGGCATCGGTACGGCGTCGGTCGCGGCCAAGGGGTTCAGCCTGTCCATCGTTGCCGGGTACGGAATCATGCTGGCCCTGGTCCTGGTCAGCATTGCGCTGGCGAAGGTCACCCGGAAGATCTCGGCGATCGTGTACATCACCACCATCGGCGCCTACATCTCCAGCCCGTGGTTCTTCGGCGCCGAGGCGCTCACCGGGTTCATCAAGACTGTCGACTTCCTGTCCATCGCCACCGTCATGCTGACGCTCGCAGGCCTGTCCCTCGGCAAGGACATCCCGCTGCTCAAGAACATCGGCTGGAAGATTATTCCGGTGGGCCTGGTGGCCATCACGGCATCCTTCCTGCTCTCCACCGTGATCGCGGAGTTCGCCCTGGGCCTCTGGCACTGATACGGAGTTTTTGTCCAGATACAGCGACTTATGAGGCCGACAACTCCCGTTATCTGGACAAAAACTCCCCGGGCTGTTTCGGAACAGAAGGAACGGACGACGGCGGGACTTCCCGCCGTCGTCCGTTCTGTCCCGTCCGCTTGCGTCCCGTCAGCTTTCGGGCAGGCGGCCTGCGAGCCCTTGGAGCGACGGTTCGCGGCCCAGCTCCACGTGCGCAAAGGCCAGCGCCGCAGCCAGCTCCGCTTTACCGTCGTAAATGGCCTTGCACAGGCTCAGGTGCTCCGCGCACTGAACCTGGGGGTCACGATGCCCGGTCAAGGTGAAGAGCCACTGCATCCTGCCCAGCAGGGGCTTCATGGCGGACTCCAACAGTGAGTTGCCGCCCAACGCCACGATTTCCGCATGCAGCGCGGTATTGATCACCGGAATCTGTGCGTGGTCATGGCGGAGGGTGGCTTCCTCCGCCTGGTCCATCATCTGCTGCAGCCTCGATGAGGACTCGCCCCGTGCCGCGGCGCTGGCTGCGAGGCGCGCGGCCAGGACCTCCAGGCTGAGCCGCACATCGAAGAGCTCGTTGACGTCGCGCAGGGTGATCTGTTTGACAGTGGCACCACGCCGCGGGGAGGTGTCAATGAAACCCTCCGCTTCCAGCTGCTGAAGGGCCTCCCGGACGGGCACCCGGGAAACAGCCAGCGTCTGGGACAGCTCGCGCTCCCGGAGACGGGCCCCCGGCGCAAAGTCACCAGAGATGATCAGTTCCCGGATCCGAGCCCTGGCAGTGTCCGCCGAGGACGCGAGGGATTCCGCCTGGACTGTCATTCATGCCTCCGTTAGTACCGGGACGCCTCGTTGCCGCGCCTTCTCAGTTGTTCAACCCTCTCAGTTGTTGAACCCTTCAGTTGTTCAACGCCACGCGGGTGCCTACCCCCTGGGTGAGCGCGGCGTCGTACAGGAGCCGTCCGATGGCAAGATCCTGCAGACCGATGCCGACCGAATTGAACAAGGTTATGTCCTCATCGCCGAGGCGTCCTGCGCTCTTCCCTGCCGCCACGTCCCCCAGCTCGGCTTCCACGTCATCAAAGCTCATCACACCTTCGGCCACGGGGATAATCAGCCCGCCGGACTTGGCCCGGGCAGTGGGCAGGCTGTCGACGAAAACCCGTGCCCGCACCATGCCTGCCGAATCAATTTCCCGGTGGTCCGCCCGGGGACGGGAACCAACTGCGTTCACGTGGAGTCCGGGGCGGAACCACTCACCCCTAACCAACGGTTCAACGGCCGGCGTCAGGGTGCAGAGCACGTCGGCGGCCTCCACGACGTCCCGGACGCTGGACGCCCGCGTGACAGTAAGGCCGTGACGGGAAATCTCCCCGCAGAAGGCCGCCACGGTGTCCGCGGAACGGGACCACACCACCACGTTCTCAATCGGAAGGACGGCCAGCATGGCTTCCACATGCGCCACGGCCAACGCGCCCGCACCGACCAGTCCCAGGGTGGTGCTGCCGGGCCGGGCCAGGAGCTTCGTGGCCACGGCGCTGGCGGCGGCAGTGCGGACCCGGGTGGGGACCTTGCCGTCCAGGATGGCCAGGGTCTCGCCGGTCAGCTGAGAGACAAGCATGATGGTGGACCGCTGTGTGGGCAGGCTGGACTCCCGGTTTGCCGGGATGTCTGCCAGCAGTTTCACCGATGCCAGCCCCTCGGCGCCGGACAGCGCCGCCATGGGCAGGAACCTCGCGTCCGAGGACGGCAGCAGGAGGGAGTCCGGCGCCGGCTGGACAGCGGTGCCCCGGCTGAGGCCGGCAAAAACGCGTTCGACGGCGGCGATGGTCGCAGGCATATCGGCCAGGGCATCGAGCTCGGAGGCTGTGAGAATCAGGGTCATGGCAGGTCGTTCCGGACCAGGACTCCCTGCGCCACCACGGCCTTGATTTGTTCGAGGGCGGAGGCGCTGCTCAAGGGGTCGGAGTCCACGATGACGGCGTCTGCATAGGAACCGCGCACCAGGCGTCCAGCGTTATCACTCCAGCCGAGCAAGGCGGCGGCATTTACTGTCGCGGCCCTCAGCGCGTCCAGGGGTGAGAGCCCGGCCTCGGTCAACAGGCGCACCTCCGTGCCGATCGGGGTCACGTCGGATCCGAAGGAGTCCGTGCCTGCGACGACGGTCACGCCGGCTTCGTGGGCGGCTTTCACTGCCGCCTTGATGATCGGTGTGTACTCCTTGCCCCGGGCGGCAAGGATAGGGTTGGCGGAGCCTGCCATGCTGGTGATGGCATCCATGGTGGGAGTGAAGTAGGTCCCCTGGCTGGCCATCCGGGAGATGGTCTCCTCGCTGACGAAGACGCCGTGCTCGATGCTGCGCACGCCGGCCCGGACCGCGCCGTCGATCCCTTCCGCGCTGTAGGCATGGCACAGCACGCCCGCTTTGCCTGCGGCCTTGACCACCGCAGACAGCTGCTCGTAGTTGTAGACCAGTTCGCGGGGGTCCTGTTCAGGCAGGCCCGCCCGCGGGTTGGCCCTTGTCTTGATCACCTGGGCGCCGCGCTTCAGGTTGACCCGGGTCAGGTATCCAAGGTCCGTCGGTTCCGTCACTCCCCCGGCCAAGGGTGCGAGCGGTGCCAGGTCCGGGTCTGCGAGGAGGGAATCCCCAAGCTGAGGCGAAATGAACAGACCGGCCGGGCTCATCCGGGGTGAGGCACCGGCGGCCCAGGCCGGCAGCGCAGCGAGGGCGACGTCCTGGTAGAAACTGCTCGAACCGCTCCTGACGCTGGTGGCTCCGCCCTGCAGGATGGCCCGGGCATCGGACAGCGCGTTCGCATGAACGTGCACATCAATGAGGCCGGGAAGGACCCAGCGCCCCGAGGCGTCCACGATGCGGGCCCGTCCTGCAAGGGCGGCCACAGCGCGCCGGGTTTCGTCCCGGGTGCCCACCGCGGTCACTTTGCCTCCCTCCAGGACAAGGACGCCGTCTGCCACTGCATCGCCCGTTTTGGGGTCAACGATGGTTCCGCCCTCGATGATCAAGGGCTGCGGTGAAACGGGGCGGCCAGGGTAGTTGGCACTTACCGGGTTGCCGCCCGCCTTCGCGGCCGGGGCACTTCCCAACTGGGCCGCAAGGCTTGCCACCGAGATTCCGGCGAGGGCGGCTGCCCCGGCAAGAATGCCGCGGCGTGGAACCGCAGTTGGCGGCAGGGCAGCAGGGGTGTGGTCGTGCAGGCACATGGTTCTCTCCAAGGGGAAGGGGCCGCTCCGCGGCAGTGCGGGCGCCGATGCTAATGGGTCAAAAGTCGTGGTTCCATCTGGGGCGGATCAGCATCCCCCACGATGGGCTGGGAGCCGCGCAATGCATCCACTCTACCGCTTTTGGTATACCAAGCCAAGAGCGGGCGGATGATGAGCCGGCAGCTCCGGTCAGCGTGGAACAGCGATCGGCTGCCAGATTTCAGCGCGCGGATAGGTGGGCGGGAACAGCTCGTCGGGCTCCCGGTTTCGAAGGTCCCGCTCCGAATAGGCAGCGCGCATCCGGTCGAAGAGCCGCTGCCCTTCATCCCGCAGCGATGCGAGATCAACGCCGGGAAGGGCACCGCCGACGACGACGGGGCGCCCGGCCACGAAGGTATCGGTCACCTGGCGCGCCGTTCCGTTGAGCACCAGCGTGCGCAGCGGGTCCTCGACCACGCCGTCGCCGAAGTGGCCCAGGGAGACCACCGCGATGTCGGCCTGCACGCCGGGGGCAAGCCTTCCCAGGTCCGTCCGCCCGAGAGCCTGCGCGCCGCCGAGGGTCGCGGCGTCGAAGTAGTCGGCCAGGCTTCCGACATCAGGACGCCCCTCAACCAGCCGGGTCAGGTGCATGCCGACATCCATGCCGCGGACAAGGTCCGGCGGGAAGGAGTCAGTACCCAGGCACAGGTTGATGCCAGCCTGACGGAAACGGTCGAACGAAACCAGCTGCTTCTGGTAGCGGAACGACGTCAGCGGGCAATGGACAATGCTGACGCCGTGCCGTGCGAGCACATCAAGCGGACCTCCCGGCGCTGACGCGGCGGGGTCCGTCCCGTCGATCACCACACCATGCGGGATGAGCAGGCGCGTGCCGAACAGGCCCGTGGATTCGAGCAGTTCCATGACGCCGCGGCCGGCGGAACGCTGCAGGAGCTCATCCTCAAGCGGGGACTGGAGGCAGTGCAGCCGGACAATCGCGTCCCGCTCCCGGGCAATCCGCGCCGTCTCCCGCATGAGGTCCTCGGACAGCGTCTCGATGCGGCACGGCAGCAGGACCCCGGTGACGAGCGGGTCATCGAGGCCGGCGGCGTAATCCAGGAAACGCCCTGCGTCGCGCAGGCCGGCAAGCCCCCGCGCCTCGTCGAAGCGGACCTCCCGGCCGCCGGCGGCAGTGGTGACATGGACCCCGGACCGGTAGGCGGGCCCAAGGTAACCGCGCAGCCCGATCCGCCGGCTGGTCTCCGCCATGCCCACCAGCTCATCGAGGCCCTCAGCCCAGGAACTGTGGATCTCCGAGGCGATCGGCATGTAGGTCGTGATGCCGTGGAGGGCGAGCTGCGCCAGGGCGAACTCGCGGACCGTGGCGCGCTCTGACGGCGTGAACACGTCCCGGCGCCGGTTGGCAAAGTAGTCGTCCGACCAAAGATGGCCGGCGGCGACCTCGGGCGAAGGCCACGAATCCAGGATGAGGTGGTCAATGTCGGCGAGGGCGTCCAGGTCTATCAGGCCGGGCATCACCAGGCTCTGGCCGTAGTCGTGATCCTCATCGACCGGGCCGTCGTAGTCGCGCCCGACGAAGACGATGGAATCCCCCTCGAAGACGACTTCGCCGTCCTCGATGAGCGTGTGCCGTGTTCCGTCAAAACCCAAAACGTAGCGTGCCGAGATTTTCTTGTACAACGTGGCCTCCTTGGGCAGCCGCGGGGCAGGTAACCGGCGGCTAAAAAATGTGACTTGCCTCTCAATGGGTACGAGTATACAGTCATTTGGTATACCAAAGCTTGATTCCGCATATGCGAGACGTCTTTGTTCTGATCCCCTCACTCCCCCTTTGGAAAGGCCTGCTCCATGCCCAATGAAGCGAAGACCACAGGCAGTACCGTGTCCGCCCTCGTGGATGCGCCGCCCTCACGTTCTTTCCGTGCCCGTCCTGCCCAGTGGATCGCGATGATCGCCCTCTCCACCGCCATCTGCGCCGTTGCCATCATGATCGGAACCCACAAGTTCCACCTCGGCCCGGCCGCCATCGTCCTGATGCCCATCCTGTGGACCGTGCTTATCGGCGGATTCCTCGGCGTCCAGAGATGGAAACCCATCGGAGGGCGTGCCCGGGCGGTGTCCACGCACCTGATGGACGTCTCTATTGTTTTCTTCCTGGCAGGCCTTGGCACGCAGATCGGCCCGTCGCTGACGAAGTTCACCAACATCGGCCCCGCCATCCTCCTGCAGGAGGTGGGCCACGTGGTGGGCACAGTAATCCTCGCCCTCCCGGTGGCAGTTGCGCTTGGCCTGGGCCGCACGGCCATCGGTGCCACCTGGTCGATCGACCGTGAGTCCTACCTCGCCTTTGCCATCCAGCGCTTCGGTGTCCGCTCCCCCGAGTACCGCGGCGTGTTCGCCGTGTGGGTGCTGGGCAGCGTTTTCGGAGCCGTGTTCATTTCCCTCCTGGCCGGCCTCCTGGGCGGACTGGACTTCTTTGATCCCCGCGCCCTCGCTTTGGGCCTGGGACTCGGGTCCGCCTCCATGATGCTCGGCGGCGTGGGCGCCCTGTCCATCCTGTACCCGGAGATGGCAGGCGAAATCATGGCCCTCGCGGCCCTCTCCAACCTGGTCACCAACATCGTCGGCTTCTACGCCGGAGTCTTTGTCGCGCTGCCCATGTGTCAGAAGCTCTACAGGATGTGGTCCCGCATCTTTGGACGGGACGACCTCGGCCGCCGTGTCCGCCGCGGCGCTCTCGTTCACGCTGCGCAGGGAACCAAGCCGGGCGGCGCAGATGCGGCACCCTTGGACCGGGCTAGGAATGAACCTGGGGAGGCATCCGACACGGTGGACGTCTACGGCATCGAAGAGGACCCCGCTGTTGTCCGCACCCCCAGGACGTGGCTCATCGCATTCGCCGCCACCGGAGCGGCTGGCTTCCTGCTGAATGCCCTCGGAACCGGTTCAGCGCTACCGGTAGACGTTACTGGCGTGCTCATCCTCCTGGCCCTTACCGCCGTCGCGCTGGTGCTTGCGAAGCTCGTCCCGGCTGTCCCGTCCAGCATCTGGGTCCTGGCCCTGGCCACCATTGCGTCCGCGACGTTCCTGCCCATCGGCCCCTTCATCGCCTCCACCACGCAGCACATCAACGTCCTCTTCGCGGGCCTGCCCATGATCGCCCTGATCGGCATGTCGCTCGGCCGCGACGTGAAGGCACTGCGCTCATTGAGTTGGAAGATTGTCATCGTGGCTCTGATGACCTTCACCGCGAGCTTCCTGGCCGCGGCAGTCATCGCGCAGGTTGCCTTCCAGTTCTAATGCATGCTGCGGTAGGGAAGGCGCCGGTTCCCGGGATCGGCGCCTTCCCGCCGTCGTTCCCAGCACTGTCAACACCGCCCAGCCGAAAGGAATGAACAATGCTCATTACCAACGTCCGCCCCTGGGGCGGAGACGCCGTTGACCTCGAGGTTCGCGAAGGGAAGATTGCGGCCGTCCATCCCGCGGGGACCGCCGTCGTCCCTTCAGACACCGCAGCCGCAGACGCCGCCGGAAGGGCCGCAGACGAAGTCGGCGGGGCGGTGGACGGACGGGGCCGGATAGCGCTGCCCGCGTTCACGGACGTGCACGTCCACCTCGATTCGACCCGGATCGGGCTGCCGTTCCGGGAGCACACCGCCTCGCCGGGTGTGTGGAACATGATGTGCAATGACCGGGAAAACTGGCGCGACACCCCCATCCCCTACAAGGATGTGGTGGCCGGAACGCTGGAACGAATGATTGCGCGGGGCACCACCCGCGTCCGTTCCTACGCCCAGGTCGACGTGGACTGCAAGCTTGAGCGCTTCGAGGCAGTGGTGGCCGCAAAGGAGCGATTCGCCCACGCTGCCGACGTGGAGATCATGGCTTTCCCCCAGGCAGGCTTGTTGCTGGAGGACGGCACGGTCCCGCTCCTCGAGGAGGCCCTGCGTGCGGGGGCCACGACCATCGGGGGCATTGACCCGTGCCAGCTGGATCGCGACCCGGTCCGCCACCTGGACATCGTGTTCGGCTTGGCTGAGAAGTACGGTGTGGACGTGGACATTCACCTGCACGAGCCTGGCCATCTGGGGGTCTTCAGCGCGGAACTCGTCTTCGAGCGGACCCGCGCGCTGGGCATGCAGGGACGCGTGTCACTGTCCCACGCTTATGACCTGGCCAACGTCCACCCGGATGTGACCGCCAGGCTCGTGGAGCAGATGGCCGAGTTGGACGTGGCCTGGGCAACTGTCGCCCCGGCAACCGGCGGCACGCAGTTCGACCTGGCCCGGATGACCGAGGCCGGGATCCGTGTCGGTTTGGGCGAGGACGGCCAGCGGGACTACTGGAGCCCGTACGGCAATTGCGACATGCTCGACCGCACCTGGCAACTGGCCTTTACGCACCGGCTGCGCAAGGACCGGCTGATCGAACACTGTGCGGCGATCGCCACGATCGGGGGTGCCTCCATCATGGACCGCACCGTCCAGCGCCTCGCCGGCCCCGACGACCGGCCCGGCCTGGCTCCCGGAGATCGGGCCGACATTGTCCTGGTGGACGGCGAGACCGTCACGAGCACCGTCATGGACCGCGGCACCGACCGCACGGTCATCCACGACGGCCGGCTGGTCGCCGACCGGTTGGTCGTTTTTCCCGACCCGTCAAAGTAGTTCGCCGGGGTGGCACCCCCGGCGCAAGTCACTCAGGGTGCCGTGCACGAACCGGGTCGGTCAGTATTGCCGCTTCGTCCTCCGCCAGCCTGATCATGCGCAGTTCGTCAGCCACCGCGCGGGCTGGCCAGTAGTCCTTCGCCAGTTCCCTTGCCCGTCGTCGGTCCGCTGCCGGGAAGAGTTTGTCGAGCTGCCCGGACGCCTCAAGCAGGGCAACGAGGGCCGTGGTCCTGGCACCGGACGGCTTACCCTCCAGCGCGGCATTGAGCTTGCGCCGGATCGCCGCCTCCGGAGCATGGTCCTTCTCCGGATACCGCACGGTCCTAAACACTCCCAGATGCGTTTCGCCGACATGATCCACGATGCCCCGTGACGCCAGCCCTTCGTAGACACGCTGCACTTCCGCGCGCCCCTCCAGCATGGAGACCCACCGCTTGGGAGTGTGCGGCCGGGACTTGTGGCGGATGAGTTCCAACTGGTGATCGAACTCCGTCTGCGGCGCAGCGCCGGTAGCCCGGACATGCTTCCCCTGCAGGCCGATAGCCCCGATCAATTCCAGTTCAGCCAGGATTGCCCCCGCCAACGTGGTCCTGAGAATGTAGGCCGGCACCTCGGGTTCTCCGTCCGCGTCGTTCGTAACGAGCAGGAGGAAAGCCTGCGGAACGCTCAGCTCCTCCGCCGGCTCCTCGGCCGGTTCCCCGGCCAGTTCGGCCGGTTCCCCGGCCATCCGTTCCTCACCATTCGGTGTTTCAGCATCCATACGATCATGGTGGCGCAGTTGGGCGGCCACCACAACGGCGGCGGCAAGGGCAACTTTCGTACGGGCTCGGCAGCCCGGTAAATTTGAGCCGATGATTCACATTGACCAAGATGACCCCGCGCGGGGGGATGTCAGCCAACTCCTGAGCGAGCACCTGGCGGACATGTTCGCCACCTCGCCGGCGGAAAGTGTGCACGCGCTGGACCATTCCGCACTGTCCACCCCGTCGATCACGTTCTGGACGGCCCGCGAGGACGGCGTGCTCCTGGGGTGCGGCGCGCTCAAGCACCTCGATTCCCAAGACGGCTCAGCGAGGCACGGAGAAATCAAGTCCATGCGCACCACGGCGAGCGCGCGGGGGCGAGGCGTGGCCACCCTGATGCTCAGGAACATCCTGGATGTGGCCCGGACCCGGGACTTCGAGCGCATTTATCTCGAGACAGGAACCGAGGACTATTTCGCGCCTGCACGGAGGCTCTATGTCCGCCACGGCTTCACCGAGTGCCCTCCCTTTGGCAGCTACGTCCTGGATCCAAGCAGCGTCTTTATGGAACTCCGCCTTTAAACGCCAGGGCCACCCCGCCAGCCGTACGCTGGCAGTTCAGGCCACTTTCAATCTCATCTACGCATAAGGAAACACACCCGATGACCATCATTGTCACCGCAGAATTCACTCCGAAAGAGGGCGCCTACGACCAGGTGGTCGCCGCCCTCTCCCCCGCCATTGCTGAAGTGCACGAAGAACCCGGATGCCTGCTCTATGCCATCCATGAATCGCCCACCGGCCAGATCATGATGATTGAAAAATGGGAAAGCGCGGACCTGCTCGACGCCCACGGTGCCGGCGACGCCGTCAAGCGCCTCAACGCCTCACTCGACGGGCTGCTGGCAAAGCCGGTGGACGTCACCCGACTGGTACCGATCCCCGCCGGGACTCCCCACCAGGGCGCGCTCTAGCAGTACCGGACACCTGCCAGCGGACGACGGCGGGACCTCCCGCCGTCGTCCGCTTTCGTTAAGTGCTGCCTTGTAACACAGGCGAAACGGCGTGGATCGGCAGCGGAAACGTGCGGGTCGTACGCTGGCTCCAACGTCCCGTTAAGGGAAACATTTTTGGCTCGTATCTGGGGCGGCCATTGAGCCTAAGTTGGGGAATGAGCCGTGAAATCACGTTCCGGAAATGCCCAGGAGACTGCCGCTTCACGTTCCGAGGACGCCGATCCTCCTGCTGATTACACGTTCGTGGGACCTTACGACACACAGTGCGATCGGGGTCAGTGTTTCTGCCACTCGCCTGAGTAGGACACGGACGACGGCGGCCGCCTGTGCTGGCCCGGCGTGACCATCGAGGCGTAACCGGCATTTTGTTGTGCCGTGGTTCGCGCTTCCCGCCGACTTAGCCGGCTCCCACTAACTAACCAGGGACGGTAACCACGCTTTCCAGCACGTCCCCAAGGTCGAATATCCCTCTGGTCGTGCGCCAAAAAATTTAGTAAGCATGCTTGCCAAGCGAATAGTAAGCGTGCTTATTGTAGTGGCGTGCAATGTCCTGCAGTGAGGCGTTGTCATCCCCGTTTCACCGAAATACTCCAAGGAGACACCATGCTCGCCAAGGAACATATCGACGACCTGCTGACCCGCGATGGAAAGGTTCTGTCCACCGAAGGGGACAAGATCGGCTCCATCGGCCAGATCTATACCGATGACGACAGCGGCCAGCCCACATGGGTTACCGTCAAGACGGGTCTGTTCGGCACGTCCGAGTCTTTCGTACCACTCGAGGGGGCACGCGTCGACGGCGACAACATCGTTCTTCCCTACAGCAAGGACCAGGTTAAGGACGCCCCCAGGGTGGACACTGACGGGCACCTCGAGCCCTCGGAAGAAGAGCGCCTTTACCGCCACTACCAGCTCAACGGAGCAAGGGGCCGCACAGAGGCAGATACCGGCCGGAGCGCGGATTTTCCCGGCACTGAAGGCCAGGCCGGCACGGGATTCCGGCAAGACTCGGAGGACCGCGGCACGGTGGGCCGTGACACGTCAGGTCCCACGACGGACGACGCCATGACCCGCTCCGAGGAGCGCCTGAACGTCGGCACCGAGCGGCAGACCACCGGCAGGGCCAGGCTGCGTAAGTATGTGACCACCGAGAACGTCACGCAGACCGTTCCGGTGCAGCGCGAAGAAGTTCGGATCGAACGCGAACCGATCACGGATTCCAATGCCGGTGCTGCCATGAGCGGGCCCGACATCAGCGAAGAGGAGCACGAGGTTGTCCTCCACGAGGAACGGCCCGTGGTCGAGAAGGAAACCGTTCCGGTAGAGCGCGTGCGGCTCAACAAGGACACAGTGACCGACGAGGTCACAGTTGATGAAGAGGTGCGCAAGGAGCGCATCGAAACTGACGGTCTGCGCGACGACCGCCGCTGAGAACTAAGGCAGAGTGCCAAGGCCCATGCAGATTCGTGGCTTGGCACTCTGCCCCTCATCACTTGGTCTGCCCAACACTGTCCGACCGTGGAGGTTCCAATGCACACGTCAGAAAAGACCGCCCGCATAGCCCAGGCCCGCCAGCTTCAGGAAAGCCTCGTCACTCAACTGGCCAGGGGGCGGGAGTGGGCCACACCTGGAATTGAGGCGGCTTTGCAGCGGGCGCTTTCCGGGCTCGACAGCGGCATCGAGGCCGCGTCCCCCCGAATCCAAGCCAGCCTTCGTGCGATAGCCGACGAACTGGCAGGCGGAGTCGAAGCCGTCGTCCCCCGTGTACACGAGGGGATCACGAGGATCACGCCTAAGGCTGCGGCGTTAACCACCGAGCCCGCCAAGGGTGCAACCCGAGGCGGGGCGCAATCGCTTTACCGGTGGTGGGCTGCAGGAGTCGCGGCGGCAGCGGCTTTTTGCGGAGTGATGCTGTGGCGCAGACGTCAATCCGCTATAAAGGCGGCGGCCGCTACCAGCCCGGACAATCCGCCCACGGGCAACGCAGACTACCCGGAACGTCCGGAAGCGCGGGCCTCGAAGATGGCAAACGGGACCGGCCCCCACGGGGCCGGTCCCGTTGCTCTGCGGCGAAGCAGAGAACCATCCGAGGCCTCACCCTGTCCTTGGATAAGGATGGGGGTCCCGCAAAGAGTCTGCGTGCCCGTAACTCAACACGGCTGGCGGGGCCGCACTCGCCGTGTCGGCCGGAGTACCTGGCGCGGAACCTAGTGCCGCATGATGCACCACTGCCTGCAGGTACCGCATGGCCGTTTCCTCTGTCAGGCCGTACTCGCGGATCAAGGACCACACGTCCAGTTCAATCATGGAAAGCGGAATCTGGGTGATGACGGCACCCACTCTCAACCCAAGCTTCAGCAACAGCTGACATAGTTTGGTTATGCGTCGCGCTGCTTCAACCGCCCGGATTACATCCTCGCTGTGAACGCGTGGGCAGAGGTTCTGTAAAGCGTCAGCGCAGCCCTGACGTCCCACTCAACAATCATGGGCACGGACAGCACCGATCCCACGCCCTGACTGGCAACGGCAGCAGAGTACCCGGACCAGCGGCCATCGAGGGCGGTATCGGGAATGTGAACGAATTCCGAACTCGCCACCGCGGCCCGGGCAGGACCGTCCTCGAACAGGCTTTGCAACGCGTCGATTTCCCTGGCCCTGGCCGAGCCCGACGCAAAGTTCCGGACGTCGCCCCGGACGAGGAGCGCGATGGCCCACTGGAAATCACGGGCCGCACCGCCGACGTCGTCCATGAATACCTGCGCGGCCTCGCTAAGGAACTGATGCACGCCGGGAGTGTCCAAGATGGCAGAGTGGAAATCAGCGGGTTGTTCCGCTGCAATGTGCGACGGGGTAGCTTCGGCCATGTTCCACGCTCGAATCAAGACGCTCCGGCTCACTGCAAAACCTGTAGGTAAAGCATAAGTCCGCGCCGCGCAATCCGGCCCGTCCATCGGCCTTGCGCGGAGCGGGAGACCGGTGCCGGTAGCAGGTGATCCGCTATTCCGGCAGATGTTCCCGCCGTCGTCCGGCCAGCTCGCTAAACCGGTCAACAGCCTGCTGGGCCGCCGACTGCAACTCCGGATCCGAGGAAACAGCCCGGGCATAGGTGCCCAGGGCGGCAAGGGCGTCGATGAGCAGCCGGGCGGCTTCTCCGGAGGCACCGCCGCCCTGCAGCAGTATGGCCTCACGATCAGCCGCAAGCGTGTCAGCCATGGTGCCCACCGTGATGCGCTGCCACACATCGGGAATGCTCTCCACGCTCGCCAGCTTTTCGCGCAGCGGCCATGATGCGATGAATCGGGCAAGCCAGGCCTTGTGCAGCTTTTTGTGCCGCCATCCCTGCCAATGCGGGTAGAAGCTGAAGACGACGGCGAAGGGCGCGATGATTCCTAGAACCACAAGCGCCCAGTCCGCTTCCGCCGGATTGGGTCCCTCTGCCGCGTCGCCGTAAATGCCAAGCATCACGCCTGCGGCAATACAGGCCAGGATCCACGTAACACCCAAGATATCCCGGGTGCGCTTCTGCGATCTCGTGGCGTACTGGACGGGGGCTGGTTCGGAGACGATGAGGGCTTCGGTCGCAGTGAGCCCGGTGTTCAGGAGTTTGGATGCCGCAGCGCCCTGCAATCCGGAGTGGTGCGGCACTTCCAGGTACACCGGCGGCAAGCCCTGCGTTTCCTGTGCACGCACAATAGTTCCGTCGTCCATGTCTCCCCCACTTAGGCCGTCCGGATTGGACTCTTGAGTATAAGGTCCGGTGCACGCCGTCCACCCTTACGCCGCGAGGAAGAGTGCCCAGTCAGGGAAGGGATCCACCGGTAGTGGCGGCCCGGTCTCGTCGAGACCGGCGGCACTGGCAAGGACATTCAGCCAGTCAGGCGGTTCCCGGTCTTGGTCGTCGCCCGCGTGGCCGGGAAGGTCGGGCCAGTGTGGCGGTTCCCAGTCCGGTTGGCCGCTCGGATAGGAGCGCCCCGCCGGTGAGATCCAGCCCGGCGGCTGGTCCCGGGTCGCACCGACCGGTTTCCACGCCGTGGTGTGTTTGAGCCGGTGGTGCCTCCGGCATGGCTGGGCCAGGTTCGTGATCCCGGTGCCGCCTCCCTCGGACCACGCCAGCAGATGATCCGCTTCATTATCCAGGGAAAAGTTGTTACAGCCCGGAAAGGGGCACCGGCCGTCCCGAAGCCGCAGCCACTGACGCATCGCCTTCGGAACCCGGTAGCTCTCGCGTCCGATCTCCAGCGGCGCCCCGGTCCGCGGATCGGTCAGCACCCGCAGGAACGACTCTGCGCCATCCCCGACAAGCCGGCGGGCCATACTCGCCGGCACGAGACCATACCCATCCAGCGTGGCCGGTTCCTCGCCTGCGCCCAGGAGCGATAACACCGGAACACTCACCAAAACCTGCGCCCTCGGCGACGGGATACCTTCCACCACCCCCGCCAGCAGCCAGTCAGCAGCAACGTCCGCCCGCAACTGGGCCAGGGTCCGGGATTCCGCCGGCCCCTGCAGGGCACGCGCCGCTTCCGTGGCACGGGACCACACACCCGCTGCCACATCCGCAGCCACGTAGGCCGAAAGCCAGGCCATGCCGTCCCGGTCCGGGACATACTCCAGCCGCCGGTCCTCCACGCCCTTGCGGTGCCGCTCCTCGATGCTCACCGGATGGTGCCGCTCACGCCAACTGCGCGCTTTCGCCCGGAACCTGCCCGGCACCAGCTCCCCCGCCGGGCAGCCACGCGCAGCAAACGGAGCGTCCGGGTCCAGGAAATGCGCCTCCAACGCAGCAGCACCACCCGTGTCCAGGTTGGCGGTCTCATCACACATCACCCGCGCGTGCTGCCACGAAATACTCCCTGACCCCAGCGCAGACAGCGTCAACGGCAGGGACGTGGTCAGCGCGGCCGACTCCGCCAGGAATGCCGCCGCAGACCGTTCACTCACCGTCAGGACACAGGCGACCTCTGCCGTCACCGCCATTTCCCGGGCGGTGCACTCCTGCGGGGAAACAGCCGGGACCGCCACGGCGGCGGCAGCGCGGGCATACCCCGCAGCGAAATGCACCTTCAACCCGGCCAGCATGGCTTCCATCCGGCCCGCCACGCCCAGACCGTCCAGGCACGCGTCCGCTTCATCCCGAAGAGGATCAGCACCAGCCACGGCACCATCCCCGGCCCCGCGACCGGCCACAGCAGCCAACGCAGCAAGGGAAGCCTCCATGGCCTCCACCGTCTCCGCAACTGCCCTGCTATCCATACCCACAGCATCCCAGCAGGCACCGACAATAAACGCCGCTTCAGGTTGCGGGCAAAGGTCAGCTTTCCAGGATCTGCCTGATGCCGAACTCTCCCACGGCGAACATCCGCGGGTTGTCGTCCGAGTTGCTCAGCATGGCTGTGGACAGGATGAGGGCCCAGCCCCGGGCCCTCATCCAGGTGTCCCCGTCCACTGCGGGGCCAAAGGCGCCCATGAAGCGCCGGCGGGCGCCGGCGTCGAACATCAGCCATCCCGCCGCGAGATCAACAGCCGGGTCCCCCGCCCCGACGTCGCCGAAATCGATGACGCCGGCCAGGGAGCCGCTCTCCGCCAGCAGGATATTGGCCGGGTGAAGGTCCCCGTGGAGCATCATCGCCGGACCATCCCAGGCTTTAGCGGCACGGGACTGCGCCCACACCGTTCTCAGTGCTGCAGCCTGCGGGTAGCGTTCGCGGTCCCCGAGCCGTTCCACTACCGCAATGTCACGGTCCGTCAGCGGCACACCGCGGAAAGGATTCACCGGGACGCCGGTTTCGGCGGGCACGTGGAGGGCCCGGAGGAATTCGGCCAGGCCTTCGGCGGCCGGGCCACGGCCTGCCGGGCCGACGTCGGCCGCGGCGGCTCCGGGTACCCACCGCACGATGCTCCACGGCCAGGGAAAGTCCGACGTCGGCCGGCCGGCATGGACGGGGACAGGAACGGCCACCGGGGAGCGGCGGGCTATGTCCGGAAGGTAGCGCTGCTCATGGAGTATCAGCGAAACGGCCTCCGTCCTCCGCGGCAGCCGGACGGCAAGGTCGTCGCCGAGCCGGAAGGTCGCGTTGTCCCAGCCATTGGCAACCCGCGTCAGAGGACGGTCACCGAGGTCGGGCCGCTGCTCCCGGACGAGACGCTGGACCGCGGCGTCACTCACTTCCACCGTGGCCGGTGGCATTCCCGCCATTCAGTGATCCGCCTTCCATTGGTTCTGCGATGAAGTCTATGACTGACACGCTTGCGGGCCAGAACTGCCCGGACCGCGGGGAAAGGGCAGCGGACGACGGCGGGACTTCCCGCCGTCGTCCGCTCGCGTTGGAGGACGGGCAGCGTTCTTACGGTGACGGCTCTGCAAACAGGCGGATCAGCCCGTCGATTTCCCGGGCTGCTTCGGTAGGGTGCCGGAAATGCCGGTGCGGCTCAATGTTGTAGCGGGTGCGGCGTCCCACCCGGGTGCGGTGCACGTAGCCTCCGTCTTCGAGGTCCTTGAGGATCTGGAGCGCTGCCCGTGGCGTGATGCCCACCCTGTCGGCGATGTCCGCCACGCGGATGTCCGGGTCGGCCGCCACGGACAGCAGCACGTGCCCGTGGTTGGTGAGGAAGGTCCAGCCTGCCCGCCCGGAGGCGGGCGGGCCAGGCAGGGGCGCTTCGTCCAGGTTCATGTCCGGATCGGCTTCTTACCAGGGCGCCGCCACAAGGGTTCCAGGGCGTCGATCTCCTCATCCGAGGCGGTCCCGAAGGGCGGGTTCTGCGGTGCCGGGAGCGCGTGGCGTCCCTGCCCGCGGGTGGCCCAGAGGCTTGCCGCCACGGATACGCCGAGGATCGTGGCGATGACGGCAAGGGATACGGGGGTGGGGATGTAGTAAACGTCGATCTTGAGGAGCATCTTGATACCCACCCAGATCAGGACCAAGGCGAGTCCGATCTTGAGGTAGATGAACCGGTGGATCAGGTCGGCCAGCAGGAAGTACATGGCGCGGAGCCCCAGGATGGCGAAGGCGTTGGCGGTGAAGACCAGGAAGACTTCGTCGGTGACGGCGAAGATCGCCGGAATGGAGTCCACCGCGAAGATGATGTCCGTGACCTCCACCAGGACCAGGACGGCAAGCAGCGGGGTGGCAAGGAGTGCGCTGTTCCTGCGGATCAGGAACCGCTGGCCGTGGAAGTTCTCCGTCATGGGCACCCGACGGCGGAAGAGCGCCAGGGCCTTCGACTTCTCCGGGTCCAGGTGCTCATTGCGGTGGCGGATCATCTGGTAGCCCGTGTAGAGAAGGAAAGCTGCGAACAGGTACAACACCCACCCGGCGCTGGCGATGATCGCGGAGCCGGCGGCGATGAAGATGCCCCGGAACACCAGGGCGCCGAGCACACCGAAGAACAATACGCGGTGCTGGTACTCCCGGGGCACCGCGAAGTACGTGAAGATGATGGCCCAGATGAACACGTTATCCACGGCGAGGGACTTCTCGATCAGGTAGCCGGCAAAGTACTGCTGGCCGAACTCCGCCCCGTAGATCCGCCACACCAGGGCGCCGAAACCAACTCCGAAGGCCACCCAGACAGCTGACCACACGGCCGCCTCCCGGACCCCGATCACATGCGCCCGGCGATGCGCGAAAAGGTCCACGGCCAGCATGAGGACAATGACGCCAAGAACGGCCAGCCAGGCCCAGAGGGGAACATTCATCAGTGAAACCCGCTTCCAGTCAGTTCAACCAACTGGAGGTCTTTCCCGGTCCCTGGGGACCTGTCCCGCCGGGCCGTTCAGGGACGACCGGACTGACGACGGAACATTCAGGGGATACTCCCCTCCGTGAGAAATAGTGAAACACATTTCACCTGTTGGGACAATGGGTGAGTTTTGCCAGTCCGGGAAGGTGCGGAGCGCGACGGCGGGCGGACGACGGCGGGCGGACGACGGCGGGCGGACGGCGGGCGGACGGCGGCGGGTGGACGACGGCGGGCGGACGGTGAGCGGACGACGGCGGGCGGTCCCGCCGTCGTGGTTTGACGGGAAGGCCCGCGGTTGTTCACAGTAAGTCGGTGCTCTTGAACGTTGAACATAGCTCCCCGGGCACTCCCGCCCCCGGCACACGGCCGCGGCGGCGGCAGATTGCGGCCCTCCTCGGTTTTCTGGCGGCGTCCTGGACTGTTTCGGCGCTGGGCTCGCTGCCGATCAGGATGAACGGCGCCTGGTACGCGGCTGCGGACAAGGCGCCGTGGACGCCGCCGGGGTGGATGTTCAGCTCTGTGTGGCTGGTGCTGTACGCAGCCATGGCGGTGGCGGCGTGGCTGGTGTGGCGTCAGCGGCATTCCCCGCGCCGGGAGGCGCTCAAGGCCTATGGCGGCCTGCTGCTGCTGAACCTGTCGTGGCCGCTGGTGTTCTTCGGCATGTACCCGGTGATGGGTACCGCCGCACTCTGGCTGGCGCTGCTGGTGATCGCGGTCCATTCCGTGATCGCGACCTTTGCAGTACTGCACTTCGGACCGATCAGTACGACGGCGGGGGTGCTGATGCTGCCCTACGTTTCGTGGCTGGTGTTCTCGGCCAGCCTGAACCTGTACGCGGCCATGAACAACTAGCGGCCCTGAACAACTAGCGGCCTCCCGTATCGGGTATCAACTCGGGTAGGGTCTGGCGGTATGGCGTTGCAACTTGTTCAGGTGAATTTCAAAGCTAGGGATGACTCAGCGCTGGGCCGGTTTTGGGCGGAGGCGCTCGGCTGGGGTGTTTCCAGCGAGGGACCCGGTGTGACCAATGTTGAACCCGTGGGCTTCGCCTGGCCGGACCCCGCCGCCGTGTGCGTCGACGTCGTCACCGTCCCGGACCCCGAAACGGTGAGGTACCGCGCGCACCTCGATCTCGCTACCACTTCTGAGGCGCATCAGGCGGAGCTGGTCGCGCGACTGTTGGAGCTCGGTGCAACGCCCGCAGATGTGGGCCAGGGTGATGTGCCGTGGACGGTCCTGGCTGACCCGGAGGGCAATGTGTTCTGTGTGCTGGAGCCTCGGGAGATCTACCGGGACACCGGGCCGATCGCCACGGTGGTGGTCAACTGCACGGATCCGCGGGCCATGGCACGGTTCTGGAGCGAGGCTACTGACTGGAGCCTCCACGAGGTGACCGACGACCATGCGAGGCTGCGTTCGCCCTCGGGTGTCGGGCCGTACCTGGAGCTACTCCGTACGCCCGGCGAGGATACCGTGTGGAACCGTATCCACCTCGACCTGATGCCGTACCCCGGCGACGATCAAGCGGCAGAGGTGGCCCGGCTGCGGGCCCTGGGCGCCACGGTCGCCGACGTCGGGCAAGGCAATGTGCCATGGGTATGCCTCGCCGACCCAGAGGGCAACGAGTTCTGCGTCCTCGCCCCGCGCTGACGCTGCTTAGCCCCGTTTCACACCACCGAGGTGGCGTTAGCGGGCGACCCCGTGCCTCCTGTGATGTTGAGCGGTTTGATGCTGATGAAGGCGTCCCAGCTGCCGGTGGTCCGCATGTGCCGGCAGAGCGGTCCAAGCCGCCACAACTCCCCGAGCGGCAGGCCGAGTTTGGCGAGGAGTTGCTGGTGCATCATGCCGCGGTCGTTCGGGGCGGAGTTGAGGAAAGGGCTACCCGGCACGACGGGCAGGCATTCGAGGGCGAAATTGTCGGCGGCGAGAAGCGCAAGCCTGTTGTCCCACGCCCAGGCAACGAATTCCTCCGATTGGGCAATCCCCGTGGCGCGCCGGCCATCGCGGGTCTGCTCTTTATCTCTGGCGGTCAGCCCCAGGAACCATTCGCACCAGCCGGTGTGGAGCATGAGGATGTCCCCCGGGCGGATGCTGACTGACTGGGCGGTCAAGGCTGACTGGATCAGATCCAGGCTGAGCGGTTCTCCTCCCTCGTGGTCGATCGGAGAGCCCTGGCCGGTGCGGTAGCCGTCGAGGTCAACCAGCACTCCCCTGCCGACGATGGGATTCTCTGCCCATTCCTGGATTCCCAGATCCGGTGTGCCCTCCTTTACCCGGCCATCCGGGGTGCCGTTGTAGAAGCCGACATCGTCGGCCCGGCGGTGCCTGAGCCCGTCGATCTGGGTGGATCCCTGGAGGTAGTAGCCGTCCAGGTAGTCATCGCGGTGGGCCGGATGGGAGGAGTAGATGGTATGCCGGGGAGCGCCGCGTTTCAGTGACATTCCGGGGTCGAAGGCGTCGGCCGGGTAGTCCAGGCCGAATACTGCGCCGGTCCTGATGGATTTTCTGGCTTCCAGGATGGCGTCCTGTGTGATGAAGGAGGGCGTTCCGCGGTCCGGCTCGGGAAACAGTCCCCAGGACGTGCCTGCGAGTCTTCCCTCCCGGTCAAGGAGTTCGGTGAAGGTCGGGTAGGTTCCGCCGTAGGTGTTCACGTTCATCGCGTGGTTGCTTCCTGGCGCGTCTGCCCTTGTTTCTGGTGGGGCTTGTAGCTGAGGAGGAATCCTGCGACCGCGCAGACGGAGGCGGCGATGCACATGGGGGACTTGATGGATTCATTGATGAATTCCAGCCAGGTTCCTTCGCCTGCGATCAGTGCGAGTGCCTGGCCGGCCACGAATACCACTCCGCCGAGGAGGAGGGCTCCGAGGGTCAGGACGAAGATGACCTCGGTGGTCCGTCTGATCTGATGCATTGGTCTGGGTTCCTTAGATCGGCAGGACGCCGACGATGATCAGCACACCGATGCCCAGCAGCGGCAGGGCGTAGTGGGTGAGCAGGCGGGCGAAAGTCTTGATCGGGTCCACATCTGCGATGCCGCAGGCGACATACAGCGGCGCGCCCCCGGGCGGGACAGCCGCTTCGCAGGAGGAGAAAACCAGCACCGCGACGGCCGCGGTGGTCGCCGGAACACCGGCGGCAACCAGTGTGGCGACGCCTACCGTTCCAACGGCGGCCATGGTGGCCGTTGCCGACAACGGGGCCGCGACAGCGATGACAATCAGCCCGATCAGGATGGCCAGTAGCCACAGTGGCAGGTCCAGCTGGTTGAGCAGGGCCGTCATCTGCTGGGGCAGGCCGGTGGCGGCGAGGGCATTGGCCCCCGCGAAGGCGAAGACCACAGTGATGCCCACGACGCCGAACCTCGGGGCGGAATTCTGCAGCAGTGCCCACCATGCGCGGCCGGTGCCGGGCAACTGCTTCCTGCCCAGCACCGCGCCCGTGATGATGAGGACCACCGGGATCCAGACGATGACGCTGACGGACTTGGCGACGTCCCCGCCTGTCCAGTCCGACAAGGCGGCGGCGATGGCCCCGGAGGTGATGACCAGCGGGATAGCAACCACAACGAACAACAGCATCGTGGCCCAGCCCCGGCTGAATGCCGCCCGGACGGGCAGGCGGTGTGCAGCATCAAGGGGTGCCATTCCGCTCTTGCGGATCAGCAGCCAGGTGACGATCAGCCGGTGCAGGAAGCACCACAGTCCCCCGATGAGCAGGGGCAGGACAAGCTCGTTGACGTTCAGCAGGGGCCCGACGGTGGCGGATCCAACGAGCACAAACATCGACGCGCTGAACGGGAAGGTGATGCCCATTCCGGCGTTTCCCGCGACGAGCGTGGCGGCTGATTGCTTGTCCAGCCGTGATTTCTCCATCCAGGGGATGGTCACGGAGCCCACGGTCGCGGCAATGGCAGCCTGGTTATGGACGACTCCGCCGAGGCCCGCCGATGCTACCGTCGAGACCCAGGCGGGACCACCCTTTACGCCGCCGATCAGGGAGTTCAGCAGGTCGATGAGCCGGTCCAGCACCCCGGTTTTGTCCAGCAGGTATCCCATGAAGACGAAGGCCATCGTGGCGTAGACGATTTCGTCCGTCATGGCCGACATCAGCGCTTCCCCGCCGATCTGCGCCGCGGAGGTCCCGGTGAACGGGAGCACCACAAGGAATCCGAGGATCATGGCCTCCCCGACGCTGCGCTTGACCAGTGTTGTCCATAGCAGGATGACGGCCAGGTAGGCTGCAAGGGCCCAAATGCCGATCATGGTGCCGCTCCTGACGGGGAATTTAC
Source organism: Arthrobacter sp. B10-11 (assembly GCF_033142195.1). Taxonomy (NCBI): domain Bacteria; kingdom Bacillati; phylum Actinomycetota; class Actinomycetes; order Micrococcales; family Micrococcaceae; genus Arthrobacter; species Arthrobacter sp. B10-11. Next base: position 400,023 of record NZ_JAWMTH010000004.1, on the reverse strand, counting down.
TGCTGCGGGGAAGTTCATCGTTGATTCTTGTCCCTGATTCTTCCTGATGACGGGGTCAGCGCAAGGCCGGAGCCGTTGGCACCGTTTCCTGGGCCATCCGTGACAGGGCTGTGGCCGAGGCGGCGGTCATCTCGGCCGGTACCCCGAGGTCAGCAAGGTAGCTTGCGGTGTCCTGCATTTCCTTCGAGCGCCGCTGGGCATGCTTGGCTGTACCAACGAGGAACCTGTCGATGACCGCCTGGCCGTCGCCGGCCAGTTGCCCCGCGATCTGGGCCCGGATCCACTCTTCAAGCCCTGCCGCCCGCCCCGCGGTGACGGCCTCGACAACCACCGAGGCCAGGCCCTTCATCAGGACACTCCGCAGGAGCTTATGCGCCATGGCAGCGCCGGGCTCCCCCTCGGTGATTGCTAGGTCGACACCGAGCGGTGCCAGCAGATCAGCCAGGGCCTGAGCCCCGGGCCCGCTCACCATCAGGGGTGTCTTTTCTCCCAGCGCGGACACGGGTCCAAGGATGGCGACGTCGGCGAATTCCGCCTTGCTGGGGAGCTGTCCGAGTTCGCGCATGACGCCCGGGGAGGATGACGTAAAGTCCGCGTAGCAGCTGCCCTCCTGCAAGACCGGCAGGCATTCCTGTGCGACGCTTCGCGCGGCGGCAGCTCCGGTCAGGACAAGGACGATGTCGGCGCCGGCGCAGGCTTCCGCGGCAGTCGCTGCACGGCTCACGCCGGCCGGAGTGGATGGGGCAACGGGATCAAACCCGCTGACCGTGTGGCCGGCGGCGGTGAGTGCCGCGGCGTAGGTGGCTCCGGCTTCGCCGAGGCCGATAACGGTGCACGCTGTCATGATTTCTCTGTCTTTCTTGCTTTAGCGGCGGCCCGCGACGATGGCTTGCCGGCGGTTGGTTTCATCAGCGAAGACTGCTTCCGCCGCCTCAGCGACGGCAGCTGCCTGCTCGCGGGGAACCACAACTACGCCGTCTGAATCGCCGATGATCACGTCGCCGGGAAGGACGGGGACGCCGCCAAAGGCGAGCGGCGTTCCAAGGCGGAAGGGTCCGTTCTTGTAGGGGCCAGCCGGGGTGGTGGTCCGGGCGAACACCGGCATGCCGATCTCCGCGAGGGCTTCCGCGTCGCGGGCTGCACCGTCCAGCGCGAAGCCGGCGATGCCGAGGTTGATCGCCCGCTCACCGATGAGTTCGCCGAGGAGGGCGCGGGATTCATCCCCGCCGCCGGAAACAACAATGACGTCCCCGGGCCGCGCGAGCTCCAGGGCCCGGTGGATGCCCTGGTTGTCTCCCGGCCGTGTCCAGACGGTGAAGGCGGGCCCGGCGAGGAGGGCTCCCGGCCAGATGGCCTGGATCGCTGAGTTCGCTACGCCGAGCCGGTCCATGGCGTCACCGATGTTGGCAGCGGGCAGCTTGGCGAGCCGTTCCACGACGTCCCTGTCGGGTCGGGGAAAGTCGGCGTCGATGGTGTCAATTGCTGGGGTAGTCATGGTGATTTCTTCCGTGGAGTGAGTGCGGGGGTTAGTCGGTCTTCTGGACGAGCGGGAGGACCTTCTTGAAGTCCTCCTCCTGCGCGGCCCAGAACTGCTTGTACTCCTCCGAGGAGAGGTAGCTGGTCTGGAGGCCGAGGTCGGTCATTTTCTGCGCGACGGCCGGGTCCTCGATGGCCTTCTGAATGGCGGCCTCGAGCTTCTTTGCTACGGCATCGGGGAGCCCTGCCGGGGCGGAGTAGCCACGGGCGGTCCCGGCTACAAGGTCGTAGCCTGATTCCTGGAACGTGGGAACGTCCGGCAGCGAGGGTGCGCGTTCCGGGGTCATAACGCCCAGGACCCGGGCCTTGCCCTGCTTGGTCAGGTCCGTCACGTCGCTGACGTTGGCAACAAGGATGTCCACGTGCTTGCCCAGGAATGCCGTGGTGGCCTGCGATGCGCCTTCAGAGAAGTGCACCGGCGCAAATTCGGCGCCGATCGTTTCCTGGATCTGGGCCAGGGCGAAGTGTTCACCGGTCTGCAATCCGGTGGTGCTGGCTGTCATGGACTTCGGGTTGGCCTTGGCCGCGTCGAGGAGGTCCTTCAGTGTTTTGTAGGGGCTGTCCGGCTGCACTGCGATGACGGTGGGGTCGATGACCTGCCGGCCAAGCGGCTGGAAGCTCTCGCGGGTGTACTTGGCGCCCCGGGCAGGATCCAGGGGTGAGACCACGACGGACGGCGAACCGGTCGCCCCGATGGTGTATCCGTCAGGTTTGGCGCTGGTCAGCTGGGTGTAGCCGATCTGTCCGCCTGCGCCCGGCTTGTTGACGACCTCAACGTTGGTGCCGAGCTCCTTTTCCAAAATCGGCTGGATGAGGCGGGCGGCGGTGTCGACGGCGCCGCCAGAGGAGAAGGCGACGACGAGGTCGATGGACTTGCCCTTCTTCGGGAAGTCGTCAGCGGCGGCAGCGTTGGTGGATCCGGCATTGGCGCCGCAGCCGGTCAGTGCGATCAGGGTGGCTGCAGCGAAGGCAGCGGCGATGCGTGAGCGGGTGAACATGGTTCTTCTCCTTTGAAGTGCGTGCTGGGGGCAGTGCGTGGAAGGGTGGTGTTTAGGTTTCGGGGTCTTCGTTGAGCGCCTTGGGCTTGCGGAGCTTGAGCAGCGGGCTGAAGACGATCAGGATGCCGAGGCCGATCAGGACCGCGGAGATGGGGCGGCTGGTGAAGATGCCGAAGTCGCCCTGCGAGATTTCGAGGGACTCCCGCAGGGAGCGCTCCATGAGCGGACCAAGGACAAGGGTCAGGACCATGGGGGCCAGCGGGATTTGCAGGTGGCGCAGGGCGAGGCCGAGGAGACCGAATCCGATCATCACGAAAACGTCGAAGACGCTGAAGTTGATCGTGTAGGCGCCGATGACCATGAACAGCAGGATGAGGGCGGTCAGGATCGACGACGGCACGCGCAGGATGGAGGTCCAAAGCCCGACCAGCGGAACGTTCAGCAGGAGCAGGAGCAGGTTTCCAATGAAGAGGCTGGCGATGATGGCCCAGGCGATCTCGGAGTGTTCCGTGAAGAGGGTGGGCCCCGGGGTGAGGCCCTGCTGGAGGAAGGCTCCCATCAGTACGGCGATCGTCGGTGATGCCGGAATTCCGAGCGTGAACAACGGGATCAGTGCGGCGTTTGCGTGGGCGTTATTGGCCGTCTCGGGACCGGCGACACCTTCAATGGCGCCCTTGCCCAGCTGGTTCCGGTGGCGGGAGAACTTCTTTTCGGCGCCGTACGCCAGCAGGGATGACACGGAGCCCGTCATGCCCGGGATGAGCCCAAGGCCGAAGCCGATGCCAGTGCCGCGGGCCATGGCCGGCGCGCTGCGGCGCCATTCCTTGCCGGTGGGGAGCAGCGAACGCAGGTTCGGTGCGTGCACAGTGGGGGTGGCGGTGTCTTTGCGGTAGGAGAGAAGTTCCGAGAGGCCGAAGACACCCACGATCACGGCCACGAAGCTGACCCCGTCCAGGAGCCGGTCCATACCGAAGGTGAACCGCGGGGCGCCGGCCACCGGGTCGATGCCGACCATGGCGATCAGCAGGCCCAGGGCGCCGGAGATGACCGCTTTGACCATGGACTTGCCGGCCAGCGCGACAAGCAGGGAAATGCCGACAACCATCAGGGCGAAGAACTCGGGTGGTCCGACCAGCAGGCCCAGTTCCCCGAGGGGTTTGGCTGCCGCCACCAGGCCGATGGTTGCTATCGTTCCGCCCACAAAGGATCCGACGGCGGCGATGGTCAGGGCAGCTCCCGCCTTGCCGATCTTTGTCATCGCGTAGCCGTCGATCGTGGTGATTGCCGAGGCAGCTTCACCGGGAGTGTTCAACAGGACGCTGGTGATGGTTCCCCCGTAGGCGGTGCCATAGAAGATGGCACACAGCATGATGATCGCGCCGGTGGCATCCAGGTTCAGAGTGAGGGGGATGAGCAGTGCGACGCCGGCCACCGGGCCGATGCCGGGCAGGACTCCGATGATGGTGCCGAGCAGGCAGCCCAGGAAGGCGAAGAGCAGATTTTGCCAGGTCATGGCGGCCGCGAAGCCGCCCATAAGTTCGTTGAAGATATCCACGTCTAGAGTCCGATCGCGTTCAGCAGGGGGAAGGCCGAGACGGGCAGCGTCACGTTCAGGCCGTAGTTGAAGGCGTAGAACGCTCCCACGCTGCCTGCGAAGGCCGTGATCAGCGACGAGAGCCAGGACCTGCGTCCGCGCAGCTTCAGGTGGTACATGAGGAACACGAACATGCTCAGCTGGAAGCCGAGCAGGTCCATCACGGCCGCGAGGATTGTCAGGCTCAGGACGACGGCGATCACCAGGGCGCGGTCAACGCCGTCGACGGTGTCACTCGGGCGGCGCAGCTCCTGGATCAGCCAGAGAACAGCCATGGCAACAAGGACTGCCCCCATCGCGAAGGGGAACAGGCCCGGTCCCGGGCCGAGGGACGTCCAGAGGCCCAGGTCAGTTGAGCTGACCAGGACATAGACGCCGACGGCGGCAAATGCGCCGATGCCCACCAGCACGGAGGGCGCCACCCGGGCGGCGCTCTCCGGTTTCGTCATGAGTGACTCCGTTGTCATCGTTTCCTTCTTACTCGCCTGTGCTATTTCATACAGTGAAACTATATTGCGTACAGAGAAATAGTGACAGGAGACACAGTGAGCTGTCAAGCGGAAGGATGTTACATAGAATGAAAGAATGACGACCGCGACTTCCACACATTCAGGCAGCTCCGCAGAGGACGGCCCGAAGGCCTCGAATATGCGGTCTCTTTCCCGGGCGTTGGAAGTGTTCGCGGAGCTTCAGCGGGCAGAGCGCCCCCAGCGCCTCAGTGACATTGCCAGGGCATGCGGCATGAGCTCGCCCACCACGTTGAGGATCCTGCGGGTCCTGCAGGACTTCGGCATGGTGAGTCAGACCGACAAGTCCTACCGGATCGGGCCGGCCGTGCTGCCGGCGGCCCGGAGCTACCTGGAAAATGATCCGCTGGTTGTCTCAGCCCGTCCCGTCCTTCAGCAGGTGGCGTCGCAGACCGGGCTCACGGCGTCGCTGTATACGCGGCTCGGATTCGAACGGATCCTTGTGGCCCGCGTGGACGGTGAAGCTCCGCTCCGATATGACCTCCCGCTGGGCAAGCGGCTTCCGCTCACCCTCGGCGCCGCAGGCAAGATCCTGCTCGCCTCGGCCTCTGACGAAGAGCTCCAGGAAGTAGTGGCGGCGGCGATAGCGGCCGGCCTTGAGGACTCCACGTTCACCGCCAAGGTGCTCCGCTCCCGGCTGCCCGAGCCCGAAGCCGACTACGCCTACTCGGCCGATGAGCGCGCTACCGGCGTACTGTCTGTCGCCGTCGCCGTGCCGAACCGGGCGGGACGGCCAAGTGAGTCCATTTCGCTCACCAGTCCGGTGGAGGCAGCCAGCGAAGCCACACTCAAAGCCGGGGTCCCCGAGCTTCGGCGTGCCGCGGCAAGGCTCTCGGAATTGCTGGAAGGCTCCGTGTACTAGGGCATCCAGGCGATCCGCACCATCACAAAGTTGCGGCTTCTTCTTCCGCCAGCCTGATCAGGCGAAGTTCGTCCTCCACGGCTCGGGTCGGCCAATAGTCCCTGGACAACTCACTGGCCCGGGCTAGATCTGCTGCCGGGAAGAGCTTGCCGAGCAATCCGGCCGCCTGAAGCAGGGCGATCAGCACCGTGGTTCTGACGTCGGGTGCCTTGGCGCCGGGCTTCGCGGCCTCAGCCGCTTTTGACTCCGGCGCCCCGGCATCGGCCGCCGCTGAAGGCGCCCCGGGAGCGGTCGCTGGCGCGGCAGCCGCAGGCGCATCGGTCGCCGCTGTGTCCGGCACTTCGAGATCCGCCGGAGCACCGCTGAGGGCAGCCTCAATCTTTTTCAGGAGCGCCGCCTTCGGAGCGTGGTCCTTCTCCGGGTACCGCACGGCCCGGAACCTGCCTAGGTGCTTTTCGCCGACATGTTCCACGGTGCCCAAGGACGCCATCCCCTCGTACACACGCTGCACTTCGGCGCGGCTGTCCAGCACGGAGACCCACCACTTGGGAGTGCGGGCCCGGGATTTGCCGCGGATGAGCTCCAGCTCGTCCTGGAAGTCCGTAGCGGGGGCAGTGCCGGTGGCCCTGACATGCTTCCCCTCCAACTCGACCGCACCGAGCAGGTCCAGCTCGGCCAGTATTGCCCCTGCCACTGTGGTCCTGAGTGCGAACAAGGGCACTTCGGGCTTGCCGTTCTTGTCGTTTGTGGCCAAAAGCAGGAAAGCCTGGGGAAGGCTCGGTTCCACCGCTTGGGCTGATTCAGCATCCATAGGATCATGGTGGCCCAGTTCGGCATCCACCACAATGAGGATTTGCAAGCGTCGACGGTTACGTCTGGGGAACGTCGTTAGCACTTCCCCGCGGCGCTACTGAGGAGCGCCGAATCCGCTGCCCGCCCGTCGCGCAGGCTGGCCTGGCACTCAGCGGCGCGCCCGGCGACGTCGCCGTGAACGGCAGAAGTAATTGCCTCGACAACTGCGATTTGGCCGGTTGTGTCAGGTACGCCGGGGAATTGCACCTGCGGGGCCTCGACGGCGGCCACCGGCGACTCGGGCGTGGCGCGCATACGAAGAATTGCGATGGCGGAAATAAGGCACCAGGCAACGTTCGTGACCACGGAGGGCCACGCTTCGTGGACGGCACCATTGACGATGAACGCGCATGCACCGATGAGGTTGGCCACCTGGAAGCGCTTGCCGGCCTTCAACCAACCCATGGAGACAGACAGGTATGCCGACAGGATCAGAACTGCCCCCGACCAACCTGCGATTTCCCACAGCAGTTCCATGATGTCCTTTCAGAGGTGGTGCCCGGCTGCCGTCCGCTGGGCGGAGTATAGATGGCGGGCTATGTGTGTGTTTTGGCTTGGACGTACGGCCTGGATGCCTCCCGCGGACCGTCGTTTCAACAGCAATTATGAGGAAGGCACACCTTTAGAGCAATTGCATTCCACTGAAGGCATGGTTTAGAACTACTTAACATGGATATCGATCCGCGCAGGCTGCGCGTCCTCCTTGCGATTGCCCGCACGGGCGGGGTCCTCGCCGCGGCTGACGAGCTGGGAATTACGGCTTCAGCCGTCTCGCAGCAGCTCAACAAATTGGAAGACGAGACGGGGCACGCCTTGGTGGTGCGTACACCCAAGGGCTCGGTTTTGACCCCCGCCGGCCTGGCAGTTGCCGAAGCAGGCGAGGAGATTGAACGCGCACTCAGCGTTGCCCGCGCCCGGATCGAAGGCGGGGCCACGGTCGCAGGAGTCGTGCGCGTGGGCGGATTCACCAGCTTTGTTCGGACAGTGGTGATCCCGCGCCTGCCCGAGTGGCGCGTCGAGTACCCGCAATTGGAGATCAGGATCGTTGAGGACGACTTTCCTGCCTTGATGCGGCTGCTACGTCAGCGCCAGCTGGACGCCGTCGTGGTCGAGCTGGACTCGACGACGGCCGAGCAGCGTTCCCTTTCCGCCGGAATGATCGAAGAGCCCCTCCTCGACGAACCATGGAAGCTGGTGGTTCCCTCGGGCGCCCTGCTCAGCACCGAAAATCTTGACCTCGCCGGGCTGCCGTTTCCGTGGCTAGGCGTCGAGCCGTCGGCCGCCAACGCGGCGGTGCTCGGTCGGCTTCGCCAGTCAACAGGCGCCCGGATGGAGACTGTCCATCAGTACCAGGAAACACTGACCGCCCTCGCACTCGTGGCTGCGGGCGAGGGCATTGCGATCGTACCCACCCTGGCGTTGAGCGGCGTGGTCCAGGACGGCGTCGACATCCTGGACGTCCCCGGGCTCGGAACGCGCCGCATTGTCCTGCGGCGGTTCGACCGACGGCGGTCCACCAGCATGCCTGCGGACACCGTGGCACGCCTTCTGCGGGAATCGGCCGCGGCGTTCGACACACGGTCGACTTCCTGACCGGGTGCGTTCGGGTGACGGACGACGGCGGGACGTCCCGCCGTCGTCCGCTTCCCTCCCTGTCTACAAAATGCCTTCCTTGAATTCCGCTGCTGTCCTCAACAGGTGGCCCGCGAGGCGCTCGGCATCGCCGGATCCGAACCGCGCAATGGGCATCGCAATGCTGAAAGCGGCATGCTCGCCGTCGATGACGCCGAGTGATACGGCCAGGGCGGCCACGCCGTCCTCGCTCTCTTCGAAGTTCATGCCCACTCCGCGCCGGCGGGCCTCGGCCAGGTCCCGATGGAGCTTTTCGAAGTCCACCTCGGTAGCGGGTCCGCCCGCAACGGACGGCACGCTCCGGTAGCGGCTTTCCACCTCTTCCGGCGACAGGTCCGCCAGCATGGCCTTGCCCGCCGACGTGACGTGGGCGGGGAGGACGACGCCGACCCGAAGCCCGAACCGCAGCGCGTGCGTCGCGGCCTCGATGCCGTCATGGTGATGGATCGTCGCACCCACGAGCGTGGCCAAGTGGACGGTTTCCCCCACCCGCTCGAAGAGGCGCTCCAAATACGGCCTGGCGCGAACCCGCAGCGAGGGAACCGACACCATCGCTCCCGCCCTCAGGAGTTCCGGGCCGGGGCGGTAGCGCCGCTGCTCACCCTGCTCGGCGAAACCATCGCTCGTCAGCGTGGCCAGAAGCCGCTGGGCGGTGGACGGGTCGACGTCCAGCGCCTTCGCCGCCTCCGTCACACTGAGCGAGCCCTCCTGAACCATGAGCTTGAGGAGCATCAGCGCTCGGTGGACTGACTCGACCCGGGAAACATTATTATTGCGCATCACGCAATAAGTATATTGGGTATTGCGCATCACACAAGCCCATGCCTAAACTCACATCGTCAGGCGGCGCCGGAATCCCAGCGCCGGTCCCCCGGTTTCTCCGGCGGCGACTGCACTCCCCCTCCCGTTCCCTCTCCTCGCATCGTCATCCGACACGCATCATCCGACAAAGGAGTCCCGATGATTCAATCCCCCTCGACCCAGGCTGCCCGGCGCCCGCTGCGCCCCAGCACGCCCGCCCCTGCCGAGGCCAGGCGCGCCGTCCTCAGCGGAACCTTCGGCTCAGCGCTCGAATGGTTCGACTTCGCTGTTTACGGTGCCATGGCGGCCACCGTCTTCCCCGTTGTGTTCTTCAATGAACTCAGCCCGGCAATGGGACTCCTGGCCTCGTTCGCCACCTTCGGCGTGGGCTTCTTCGCCCGGCCCTTGGGCGGGATCCTCTTCGGCCACCTGGGAGACCGCTTCGGTCGCCGCAAGATCCTGCTGACCACGTTCATCCTCATGGGCGCCGCATCGATGGTCATCGGGCTGCTGCCGGCCTACTCGGCCATCGGATTTATCGCACCGCTTGCCCTGGTCCTAATGCGCTTCATCCAGGGAATCGCCCTTGGCGGCGAGGCCACCGGCGCCCAGCTCATGACCATGGAACACGCCCCCGCAGACCGGCGTGCATTCTACGGAGCCCTCATGGCGATGGGATCACCCATCAGCCAGGTCCTGGCGAACCTCATGCTCGCAGTGCTCTCCGGGGTGCTGAGCAAGCAGGACTTCCTCGCCTGGGGCTGGCGCCTGCCGTTCCTGCTCAGCATCCTGCTGGTAGCCGTGGGCATCTACATCCGCCTCAAAGTCGAGGAGACCCCCGTATTCAAGAAGGGGATGGAGGAACTGGGCGCCGAGTCGACCAACCCCGCAATCGTGATCAAGACCCACGGCGTGACCATCCTCCGGCTGATGCTGGCCTTCGCCCCGATCGTCGTCACCTTCTACATTGTGAGTGTCTTCGGCATCAGCTACCTCACCACGCACGGGTACGCCCAAAGCGAGACGTTCACCATCATCATGATTTCGAATCTCCTGTCCGTCGTCGCGATCTGGTGGGGCGGCCGCCTCGCCGACGTCTACGGGCGGCGCAAGATTCTCATGATCGGATCGTTCTTCACCCTGGTGGCTGCCTTCGTCTTCTTCCAGGTGGTGGACCTGCACAGCTTCCCGCTGACGCTGGCGGTTGTCGCATTCGCGCTGGTCTCAGCCCAATTCGGAAATGCGGGACAGGGTGCACTCTTCGCCGAGGCATTCCCCACGCACATGCGCTACACGGGTTCCGCACTGGCACTGACGGGTTCCAACCTAGTGTTCGCAGCCCCTGCACCATTCCTTGCATCATGGCTGCTGAGCATCAGCGGGGGCAGCACCCTTTCCATCACCATTGCGTGGGTGGTCATCATCGTCGCGGCCTTGGTCAACATGCTGCTCATGGGCGACGGCAAGACCCTCGAGGGCCACAAGCAGCGGTTCGGACGCCATGTGCCCGTCCCGGCGCCGGCCGATGAGACCGAAACCGAAACCGCGGCCAAAGCGGCGGTGAACTGATCCGTGATCGTCGAACAACGCACCTACGTCCTACACACCGGGGCCAGCCTCGCGGACTACCTGGCCGCCTATGAACAGATCGGACTGCCGGCGCAGAAACCGATCCTCGGGGGCTTCCTCGGTTACTTCGTCACCGAGTTCGGCCGCCAGAACGAGCTGAACCATCTCTGGGCCTACAGGGACCTTGAGGATCGCCGGGCGCGCCGGGCCGAGCTGGCCAAGAACACCCAGTGGCAGGAATGTCTGGCCATCATCCGCCCCATGATCATGACGATGGAAAACAAAATCATGTATCCCACGTCGTTCTCACCCATCCGGAATTTGCCCGTTTCCATCGCAGATACAAACACGGCGTTCGCCGAAGAATTGAGAGGCTGACCATGGGAGTCACCCTTACCGAGGCCGCCGGCCTCGCCTCACCTGCACAAAAGACCCTTACCCAGACGGCAATCGTCACTGGCGGCGCCGGAGGCATCGGCCGGGCCATCAGCCACCGGCTGGCGGCGGAAGGTTACGCCGTCGTCGTCGCTGACAGGGACCAGGAGGCAACGGACCTGGCCGTGGCAGGCCTCCCCGAAGCCAGCGGCGCAGCCCACAGCGGTTTCGCCGGGGACCTGACCAGCAGCGAAGCCAACCGCGAACTGGCAGCATTTGCCGCCCGGATCGCGCCCATCGGCGTCCTGATCAACGCCGTTGGCATCTCCCCCAAGCGCAACGGCGCCAAAATCCCCTTCCACGAGCTTGGCGACGAAGAGTGGAACCATGTCATGGCCGTCAATGCCAGCGCCCCGTTCTTCCTGATCCGCGAGGCCTACCGGTACATGCCCACGGACGGCAGCGCGAGCATCGTGAACCTTCTTTCCATTACCTCCAAGTTGGGCACGGGCGGTCCGGCTGATGCCGCTTCCGGGCTCTTCCTGCCGAGTTCCGTGGCGTACGGAGCGTCGAAGGCAGCCCTGCAGAATCTGACCGCAAGCCTCGCGCACGAACTGGCCCACCGGAAGATCCGGGTCAACGGCGTGGCCCCCGGCTTCGTGCAGACGCCCATGATGTCCAGCGTCCCCATCGATGAAAGGCTCCTGGGTCAGGTCCCGATGAAGCGCTTCGCCCAGCCCGAAGAAATCGCCGACGCCGTCGCCTTCCTCGTCAGCAACCGGGCGAGTTACATCACCGGCACCAGCCTCGACGTCAACGGCGGCTGGGTCACCTGCTGACTCCGGATCCAGTGTGTCCGTCCGGCCTTCGTAAGAGCCCTCGGAGCACCCAGATCGATTCCCAGAAACACCTGAAAGCGAGCAACAATGTCCATGCCCGAATACTCTTTTGACCTGGTCGTCATCGGCTCCGGCATCGCCGGGCAGGCGGCCGCCACCGCCGCGGCCGAGGCCGGACTTAGCGTCGTCCTGCTGGAAAAGACCGAAAAACTCGGAGGCTCGACGGCGATGAGCGGGGGGTTCTTCGCCTTCTCCGGAACCGATGAGCAGGCAGCGGAAAGTGTCCGCGACTCGGCCGAACTCTTCTTGAACGACATGGTCACGGCAGGTGGCGGCGCAAGCGACCACGCCTTGCTCGAGACCTACCTGGAGCACCAGACGGAGACCTATCACTGGCTCAAAAACCAGGGCGTGGTTTTCCGGGCCCTGGAAATCAGCTCGGGACAGTCGGCGCCGCGCAGCCACAATTCCGTCATTACCGAAGTCCTCGGCATACTCCACCGAAACTTCACCTCCCAGGGCGGCGAAACCCGGCTTAACCACCGCGCAACCAGGCTGGTCCGTGAGGACTCCGGGAGGGTGACCGCCGTCGTCGTCCAATCCCCCGAGGGTGAGGCGCTGTTCCGTTCCCGGGCCGGGATAGTGCTGGCCACCGGCGGGTTTAGCCGGAGCACGGACCTGCTCCGGACTTTCGCCCCGGAGCAGCTCGCAGCGATCCCGTACGGCGGAAAAGGCAACACGGGTGACGGGCTCAAGATGGCGTGGAAGCTCGGGGCGGGCATGGCTGACATGGCCTACGTGACCGCCACGTATGGTTCGCATCCGGATACCGGTGAGGAGTTCCATGAACTCCTCACCGCCTACTACCTGGGTGCGATTGTGGTGAATACTGCCGGCAGGCGTTTTATGGACGAGTCCCAGTCGTACAAGGTCCTGGGCAGGGAGGTCCTCAAACAGGCCGAGGGTCTTGGTTTCCAGATCTTCGATGCGAAGGTCCGCGCAAAATCCCACCCCGGGATTCCGCTGAACGACATCGACATGCTCGAGGACATCGGCCACGTGTACAAGGCGGACAGTCTTGAAGAACTCGCGGAGGCCGCCGGCATCGACGCGGCCGGACTGCTGCAGACGGTATCCCGCTACAACGCCTCCGTTGCCGGCGAACAGACGGACGAGGTGGGCCGGACCAACCTGTGCAACGGCGTCGGTGACCTACTGCCGTTGGACCAGGCGCCGTTCTACGCCTACCCGGCCAAGTCCCTGATGACCACCACGTACTGCGGGCTCACCATCAACACCGACGCCCAGGTGACGGACATCGACGGCGACGTGATTGACGGCCTCTACGCCATCGGTGAGGTTACCGGCGGATTCCACGGCGCGGCCTACATGACGGGGACGTCACTGGGCAAGGGAGCGGTGTTCGGCCGCGTCGTCGCCCAGCACGCCAGCGCCAACCTGCCCCTCGTCCGGGCCTGACCGCCCGATTCGCTACAGAGGAGTACTGCAATGTCATTCTCAGAGAACGTCGACGAGACCCGTCAGGTGGACGTTGTTGTTGTCGGCTCGGGCATCAGCGGGTCGGCCGCAGCCATGACGGCCGCCCGGCAGGGTGCCAAGGTCGCATTATTGGAGAAGCAAGAGACTCTTGGCGGCTCGGCCGCCCTCTCGGCCGGCATGTTCTGGACCGCGCCGACGGTGGAGGCTTACAAGGCACGGATCCCGCTGGGGAACCTCGAGCTGGGCGCCCGTCTGGTGGACGACTATGAGGACGCACTGGCGGAGTTGCGGGCGTCGGGGGCGCGGGTGGCCGCCGAACCCAAGCGGAACATCATGACCTTCGGCATCGGGTATTCCACCGACATTCACGCCATCCTGGAATGGTGCCGGCAGGAAGTCCGCCTTGCCGGCGGCGACGTGCTCACCGGCCTTGCCGTTACCGGTCTGGAGCACGACGGCGGCTCCGTCACCGGAGTAACGGCGCGCGACGCCGGCGGCCGTCTGATCCGCTACACCGCACCCGCCGTCGTCCTGACAACCGGCGGGTTCCAGGGCGCCCGCGATGAACTTGCCCGGCATATCGGCCCGAATGCGGACAGGCTGCTCCTGCGCTCCAACCCCGGCAGCGTTGGCGACGGACTGCGGCTCGCACGCGCGGCGGGCTCCGGCGGGACCACGGCGATGAGCACGTTCTATGGCCATCTGCTGCCCTACCCGGTGCACCGGTTCGAAGCGGAGGACTACCTGCCGTACTCGCAGTACTACTCCGGGTCCACTGTGATGGTGAACCTCCGCGGCGAACGCTTTGCGGACGAAACCAAGGGCGATGAGCTGCTCAACCAGGATGTTGCGTTCCAGCCGGAAGCCCGGGGCATCCTGATTTTTGACGACCACGTCCGGACCACCGAGGTTATCCAGGAGCCGTTTCCCGGCCTCGGGTCGATCGACCGTTTCGCGATCGCCGTCGAAGCGGGCGGAACATATGCGGAGGCGCAGACGCTGGACGAGCTGGTGGGGAAGATCTCGGCCTGGGGCGTGGACCGGGACAACCTCTGTGCCACCCTCCAGCAGTACGCCGCCGTGGCCGGCAACGGCGGCGGCACTGCCCTCGGCGTCCAGGTCTCGTCCACGGCCAGGGCTCCGCGCACCGGGCCCTTCTACGCCCTGATGGTCCAGCCCTCCATCACCTTTACGTTCGGCGGGGTGCGCACCAACAGCAACGGCGAGGCACTGGATTACGACGGACGGCCTATCCCCGGCCTGTATGCGGCCGGCGCCGACATCGGCGGCCTGTCCAACTACGGGTACGCCGGCGGCCTGGCCCCCGGATACATCACCGGCCGGTGGGCGGGCCGCGCCGCGGCGGAACGCGCAACCCCCTCCTGGACCCGCGGGGCATCCGAACTGAGCCGCGCTCCGGAACTGACCTACGCAGGCCGTAAGGCCACAGACAAGGAAGCATCGTGACCACCACTACAGCAGACATCCTGATCATCGGGGGCGGCGGATCAGGTATGTGCGCCGCCATCTCGGCAGCCACGAGTGGCGCCAGCGCGATTGTGCTGGAAAAGTGCCCCAAAGTGGGCGGCAGCACGGCGATGTCCGTGGGCTCCTTCACCGCGGCCAACACGTCGTACCAGTACCGGGCCGGAGTCAACGACAGCATCGACCTCTTCGTGGCCGACATGAAAGTGGCCAACGGCGAATTCGAGGAACGGGAGAACAAGGCGCTGCGCCGGATCCTGGCGGAGAATGCCGGAGCCACAGTGGAGTGGCTCTCCAGCATCGGCGTGCAATTCCTCGGCCCCACCCCTGAGCCGCCGTACGAAAAGCCACGCATGCACAACGTGCTGCCGAACTCGTCCGCCTACGCGCAGGCCCTGCTGAGGGAATGCCGGAAACGCGGCGTCGAGATCCGGACCTCAAGGAACGTGGAGAAACTGCTGCGCAACGCCGCCGGGGAGATCATCGGGGCGAGGGCCAATGGCATCGACTTCTTCGGCCGCCGCGGCGTGGTCCTGGCCACCGGCGACTACTCCGCGTCCACGGAAATGAAGGCCGAGTTCGTCGGGGAAGCTGCCGCCAAAATTCCGCCGGTCAACCCCAACAACACCGGCGACGGCTTCAAGATGGGGGCCAGCGTGGGCGGCGTCATGCTGCAGATGGACCGGCTCTATGAGGGGCTGCGCTTCGCCCCCTCCAAGCATCCGGACCCCATCAAGCTCCTGCCCTCGCACCCGCTGCTGTCCAAGGCCATGCGGCTCATTGTGGAACGGCTGCCCAAGAACCTGCTGGCAGTGGTCATCCGCGGCGCCCTGACCAGCTGGGTGGGCCCGAACAACACGATGTACCAGTCGGGGGCCATCTTGGTGGGACATGCCGGGACACGGATCGCCAACGAGGACTCCGACAAGCTGATGGCCCGCGCCGCAGCCGCCGATGGGAAGAATACGGCCTTCATGGTGTTCGACGAACGGGTGGCACGGAAGTTCTCCGCCTGGCCGAACCCGGTTTCCACGTTCCCGGGCGTGGCCTACGCCTACGTGGAGGACTACCGGCGGTACCGCCCGGACGTCTACCACCGCGCCGACACCATCGAGGAACTCGCCCAGAGTACGGGCCTGGAGCCCGCCGTCCTGCGGGCCACCGTCGATGAGTGGAACGCGGATGTCGCCGCCGGAACGGACAGCCGGTTTGGCCGGCAGAGTCTCGGCCGCGGTGTCAGCGAGGGGCCGTTCTATGCGCTCGGTCCGATGAACGCCTTCATCACCCTTGCCGACGGCGGCCTGGCCGTTGACACCGAACTGCGGGTAACAACGGCGGACGGCGAGGCCATCCCCGGGCTGTGGGCCGCAGGGTCCACCGGCCAGGGCGGCCTGCAGCTGCTCAACCACGGCCTGCACATCGGCTGGGCCATGGTTTCCGGACGCCTGGCCGGCCGCCACGCGGCCCAGGCGCAGGACCGTTCGGACCTCAAGCCGGCTGAGTACATCCCGGTTGACTGAGGGGTCCGGAAGAGGTGAGCGGACGACGGCGGGACGTCCCGCCGTCGTCCGCTTCCGTCTGTCAGGCGTCGCTGAAGGCCAGGTTGCTGGAGAGGGCGCGGTGGGCGTCGGCCTGGTCCTGAAGCAGCTTGGCCCGGGTCTCAAACGTGCCCACCGCGTCGGCGCCGGCGGCGAAGTGCAGGGGCGGTTCCTCCAGCTCAGCCAGCTGAATCAGCGCGCCGGCCAGCTTGGCCGGGTCCCCGCCCTGCTGGCCGTCCATGCTCTTCCATGCTTTGACTGTCTGCGCAGTGCGTTCGGCGTAGTCCCCGATGGCGGACTCCGCGTAGCTCGTTGACTCCGGGGTGAGCAGCTCGGTGCGGAAGAATCCCGGCTCCACGATCATGGACCGGATGCCGAACGGGGCAACCTCGAGCGCCAGGGACTCGGCCCAGCCCTCCACGCCGAACTTGGAGGCGGCGTAAGCGGTCAGGAACTCCCCGCCAACGATGCCGGCCGTTGAGGAGATGGTGACCAGCAGGCCGGAGCGCTGGGCGCGCAGTACCGGCAGGGCGGCGCGGGTGACGTTCATGGGCCCGAACATGGTGGTTTCGATCTGGGTCCGGAAATCCTCCGGGGTGATTTCCTCGAAGAAACCGGCGTAGAAGTTGCCGGCATTGTTCACCAGCACGTCGATCCGGCCGAACCGGTCCACTGCTGCCTGGACGGCGGCGGCCGCGTCGGCGGGGATGGTGACATCGAGCTTCACGGCAAGGAGGTCCTCGTGGCCGCCGACGGCCTCAGTGACCTTTTCGGGGTTGCGTCCGGTGGCGACCACCGCGTGTCCGGCGGCCAGGGCTGCCTTGGCGATGTCGGTGCCCAGTCCGCGGCCGGCGCCGGTGATGAACCAGACCTTCTTGCCGATTGTGTTGGTGTTCTGCTGTGCGGGGATGATCTGTTCAGTCATGTGGTTGTTCTGTCTTTCCTACGTTGCGCGTTGGTGGCAGCGCGTGGGAGCGCGCGGGGATGGTTGATTCGCCGGCAGGATCGCCGGCGGGGGCTGTGTCTGTTGCCGTGGTGGACGGCGATGATGCCCAGCTGGAGAGGAAGGCCAGCGCGTTTTCGGACGCGGAACCGGGCTCTGCGGTGAACGTGAACAGGGTCTGCCCTTCGTCGCCGGGGAGGTGCAACGTCTCGAACTGCAGGGACAGGTCGCCAGCGACGGGATGGTGGAAGCGCTTGGTTCCGGCGGTGTGGATCCTTACGTCGTGTCCGGCCCACAGCCCTGCGAACAGGCCGCTGCGGGTGGCCAGCTCCCCCACCAGCTCGTTCAGTGCCCGGTCGTGCGGGTTCCTGCCCGACTCCGAGCGCAGCATGGCAACGGTGGTGGCCGCCACCGCGTTCCAGTCGGGGTACAGGTCTCCGGCGCCCGGGTCGAGGAAGAGGAAGCGCGCCTGGTTCGGCACCATGCTTGGACGGTCCGGCCCGAACGACACGGTTGAGTTAAATACGTCCGCGTAAAGTGCCCTGCCCAACAGGTTGGCGGCCAGGACGTCCGAGCGGCCGTTCTGCACCAGAGCTGCCGCGCCGGTCATCCCGTCCAACAGGCGCAGGACTCCGGGACGGACGCGCTGCTGCGGCGGGCGCTTGGGCGTCCGGCTCGAGGGTGCATTGGCCGTCCGGGCCAGGTCCATCAGATGCGCGCGCTCGGCATCGTCCAGCTGTAGTGCTGAGCACACAGCTTCGAGCACCGAGTCCGAGACGCCGCGGAGTGCGCCTCGTTCCAACCGGGTGTAGTAATCGGTGCTCACACCGGCCAGTTGCGCCACTTCTTCGCGCCGCAGGCCAGGCACCCGGCGCAGCTCCCCGTAGCTGGGGATACCGGCCCGCTCCGGGCTGATCTTCGCGCGGCGCGAGATCAGGAACTCACGGATGTCATCTTTTCTGTCCACGGTCAACACGCTACGCAGCTTGACCGGCCGGTGGCAGTGTCCGTCAGACACCCCCAGAGCTGCCGGTCAGCACGGATGTTGGCCAAAGTCGTAGGCTACTGAGTAGGCCGGACAATGAGGGCGGCCTCGGGCCCTGAAGGGAACATCGGGTGGACAATAGTGCCTCTTACTGGTTCTTGAGTGGTGCTGAGCGGGGACATGCAGCCACCAGCGTGCACGCGGCCGGTGCGGGATCGCCGTCCTGGTCTGAGGGCAACCTCGTGCGGCCCCTGATCCATGGGGCAACGTACTTCGCCCGCCTGCATGAGGAGCTGTCGGCTCTTCAAGCGGGCGACCGTGTGTGGTTCACCGACTGGCGGGGCGACGGCGACGAGCGGCTTACGCCGGACGGGCCGACGATCGGCGAGTTGCTGGCACGGTTGGCCCGGGCGGGAGTGGAAGTGCGCGGCCTGATCTGGAGATCCCATGGCGAGCGCCTGTCTGCCCCCATGAGCAACCGGTCCAATGAACTCCTCAGCCGCCAGATCAACGACGCCGGCGGCGAGGTGCTGCTGGATCAGCGGGTGCGCCTCTTCGGCTGCCATCACCAGAAATTGTTCGTCATCCGCAGTCGTAACGACCCTTCACGGGACATCGCGTTCGTCGGCGGAATCGACCTTTCCCACAGCCGTCGGGACGACGCCGATCACGCGGGAGATCCGCAGGCGGTAGACATGGATCCCCGGTACGGGAAACAGCCTCCGTGGCACGACGCCGCCCTCGAACTTCGTGGCCCGGTTGTGGCAGATGTGCTGGAGTTGTTCGCGGAAAGGTGGAATGACCCCCATCCCCTTGACCGGCGTACTCCCTACCGGATGATGCTGCAGCGCCTGGCCGATATGCCCCGGCACCCCAGGCCCCTGCCGGAGACTGCGCCGCCACCGCCGCCGGCCGGCCCCCACGCCGTGCAGCTGCTGCGCACCTACGGGGTGAAGCATCCGCCGTTCCCGTTCGCCCCGGGCGGTGAGCGGAGCGTCGCCCAGGCCTACACGAAAGCCTTTGCCCTGGCACGTTCGTTGATTTACATCGAGGACCAGTACCTGTGGTCGGCAGAGGTCGCCGCCGGAATCGCAGCTGCCCTCGAGCAGAACCCCGGGTTGAACGTGATCGCCGTGGTGCCCCGCTACCCCGACTCCGACGGTCCGCTGGGAGGGCCGCCCAAGCGGCTGGGGCAACTGCGCGCCATCGAAACGATCAACCGCGTCGCACCGGACAGGTTCGGCGTGTTCAATCTGGAAAACAGAGCCGGGACACCGATCTACGTCCATGCCAAGATCTGCATCATCGACGACACCTGGTTCACGTGCGGGTCGGACAACTTCAACCGTCGGTCCTGGACCACCGACAGCGAGCTGACCTGCGCGGTCATCGACACCACTGCCAGTCCGGAGGATTCCCGTCCCTTGCCCCACAAGCTCCGGCTCCAGCTCTGGGCCGAACACCTGGGCCTGGACCAGAGTGACCCCCGGCTTCAGGACCCGGCGGCCGGGCTCGAGCTGTGGAATGCCGCCGCCGACGCCCTGGACCAGTGGCATGAAACCGGCGGCCGCCCGCCCCGCCCCAAGGGACACGTGCGGCACCACAGCACGGAACCGGTGACCCGCCTTCAGCGCCTCTGGGCGGATCCGGCAAACCGCCTTCTCGTGGACCCGGACGGCCGCCCCCGGAAGATCCGCGGCACCACCCGGTTCTAGGCGGGCAAGTCCCCCGGTGGAACGGACGACGGCGGGACGTCCCGCCGTCGTCCGCTGTGGTCATGCGGCGCCCCCGAAAGTGCACTCGTACGGGTTAGGCAATAGTCTGGCCAGATGGGGACCAGTGCCGTGAACTCCGGCGAACAGATGGACAGGCAGTCGCGCATTCTCGAGGCGGCGCTGGATCTGCTGTCCCGCCATGGGATTTCGGGGGTGAGCATGCGGGCCGTGGCCCGCGAAGCCGGCGTTGCGCTCGGCCTGGTGAACTACTACTACGACGACAAGACCAGCCTGATACGGGCCGCCCTGCGCCGGGTCGACGAGCACGACCTTCTGCTCGTGGCGCCCGACCCGTCGTTAGACCCGGAGGAGCAGCTGCGCAAGGCCCTGCGGCGAGTGGCGGCCGCCGACCTGCTGACCACCCGCTACCTGTCCCTGCGCCTGCACCTTTGGGCCCTCGCTCAGGCGGACGAAGGCTACGCGCAGATCAACGCCGAGGCGTTCGACCGCTATCTCGACGGCCTTGCTGCGCTGGTTTCCAACGCCCAGCCTGCTCTTTCCTGGGAGGCGTGCCGGGGGCGGGCCGCGGACATTGTCGTCATCCAAAACGGCATGTGGCTGACCGCGCTTCTGGGCATTGATGAGGCCTCCATCCAGCGAAGCATTGCCCGCACGGAGCAAATAGCCTTCGCACCGCTTCAGGACCACACCATCAAGGACCACGAGCTGCACGAGTCCTGAACCCCGGCATGGGGCAGGTTAAGCCCCCTCAGTAACATTGAACGAGTGTTCAAGAAAAGTATTGAACACTCGTTCAATCTGCATTACTGTCCCTCGTATGACTTACGCCACACCCGTACGGGACGCAGCTCAAACCGAAAAAACTGAAACAGCATCCACCCTGTTCGTCAACGGTGCCTGGGAGCCAGCTTCCTCCGGCGCTGTGCGCGCAATCCGCAATCCCGCCGACGGCGAGTTGGTGGCCACCGTGTCCGAGGCCGGCCGGCAGGACGCCGAACGAGCCATCGCCGCAGCCCGTGCAGCCTTCGACTCCGGCGTCTGGTCCTCCGTCCCCGCACCCGAGCGCGGCACCTTCCTGCTCAAGGTCGCCGCCGGACTGCGCGAACGCCGGGAAAAATTCGCCCGCGCCGAGTCGCTGGATACCGGCAAGCGCATGGTCGAAAGCCGCATCGACATGGACGACATTGCCGCCTGCTTTGAGTACTTCGGCAGGCTCGCCGGGCAGCAGGCGGGCCGCATGGTCGACGCCGGGAACGCCGCCGTCGTCAGCAAAATCGTCTACGAACCCGTGGGCGTCTGCGGCCTGATCACCCCGTGGAACTACCCCCTGCTCCAGGCGGCATGGAAGATCGCGCCCGCACTGGCCGCCGGCTGCACCTTCGTCCTCAAGCCCTCCGAGCTGACCCCGTCCACAGCCATCCTGGCCATGCAGTTGCTGCAGGACCTCGGCCTCCCGGATGGCGTCGCCAACCTCGTGACCGGAGCCGGCGCGGAGGCGGGCGCACCGCTCTCGGAACATCCCGACGTCGACCTCGTCTCCTTCACGGGCGGGCTGGAAACCGGCAAGCGCATCGCGGCCGCCGCCGCCGGAACCGTCAAGAAGGTGGCGCTGGAGCTTGGCGGGAAGAACCCCAACGTGGTGTTCGCGGACGCGGACTTCGACGCCGCCGTCGACAATGCCCTGAACGGCGCGTTCGTCCACTCCGGGCAGGTCTGCTCCGCCGGTGCACGGCTAGTGGTGGAGGAATCGATCGCCGAACGCTTCGTGGACGAGCTGGTCCGCCGTGCCCGGGACATCCGGCTGGGCGGCCCCTTTGAGGACGACGCCGAAACCGGGCCGCTGATTTCCGCGGCCCACCGCGACAAAGTCCATGCCTATGTCCAGCGGGGAATCCAGGAAGGTGCGCGGCTGCGGACCGGCGGTGCTGCGCCGCAAGGAGAAAAGTACGACGGCGGGTTCTACTACCAGCCGACCGTCCTGGACCGCGTCCAAAGGGGAATGTCCGTGGTCATCGACGAGGCGTTCGGCCCGGTGGTCACCGTGGAAACGTTCCGCACCGAGGACGAAGCGGTGGCCACCGCCAACGACACCGTCTACGGACTGGCCGGCGCGGTCTGGACCCAGGACGCCGGCAAGGCGCAGCGCGTGGCATCCCGGCTGCGGCACGGCACCATCTGGATCAACGACTACCACCCCTACCTCCCCCAGGCCGAGTGGGGCGGCTTCGGCCAGTCCGGCGTCGGCCGCGAGCTGGGCCCCACGGGCCTGGCCGAATACCAGGAAGCCAAGCACATCTACCAGAACACCAGCCCGCAGGTAACCGGCTGGTTTGCTGACCACAGCAAGGAGAACTAGATGCATTACGACAACATCGAGGACCTCGGCGAGCGCGGGTTCGACTACGTCGTCATCGGCGGCGGATCCGCGGGTGCCGCCGTCGCGGCCCGGCTGAGCGAGGACCCGGACGTCACCGTGGCCCTGGTGGAAGCCGGCCCGGACGACCGCAACATCCCCGAAATCCTGCAGCTGGACCGCTGGATGGAGCTGCTCGAATCCGGCTACGACTGGGACTACCCGGTGGAACCGCAGGAAAACGGCAACTCCTTCATGCGCCACGCCCGTGCCAAGGTGATGGGCGGGTGTTCCAGCCACAACTCGTGCATCGCCTTCTGGGCCCCGCGCGAGGACCTGGACGAGTGGGAGTCCAAGTACGGTGCCACCGGCTGGAACGCCGACGCCGCCTGGCCCCTCTACCAGCGGCTGGAAACGAATGAGGACGCCGGGCCGGACGCGTCCCACCACGGGGACTCAGGCCCCGTGCACCTGATGAACGTGCCCCCGGTGGATCCTGCCGGCGTCGCGCTCCTGGACGCCTGCGAACAGACGGGCATTCCCCGTGCGAAGTTCAACTCCGGCACCACCGTGGTCAACGGCGCCAACTTCTTCCAGATCAACCGCCGCGCGGACGGCACCCGCGCCTCCAGCTCGGTCTCCTACATCCACCCGATCGTCGACCGCCCCAACTTCACGCTGCTCACAGGCCTCCGCGCCCGCCAGCTGGTGTTCGATACGGAGAAGCGCTGCACCGGCGTGGACGTGGTGGACTCCGCGTTCGGCCGGACCCACCGGCTCTCGGCGCACCGCGAGGTCATCCTGTCCACCGGCGCCATCGACTCCCCCAAGCTGCTGATGCTCTCCGGCATCGGCCCGGCCGCGCACCTCGCCGCGCACGGCATCGAGGTCCTGGTGGATTCCCCCGGCGTGGGCGAGAACCTGCAGGACCACCCCGAAGGCGTTGTGCAGTTCGAGGCCAGGCAGCCGATGGTGCAGACGTCCACCCAGTGGTGGGAGATCGGCATCTTCACGCCCACCGAGGACGGCCTGGACCGCCCGGACCTGATGATGCACTACGGTTCCGTCCCGTTCGACATGAACACCCTGCGGCACGGCTACCCCACCACGGAGAACGGCTTCAGCCTCACCCCGAACGTCACGCACGCCCGCTCCCGCGGCTCCGTCAGGCTGCGCAGCCGCGATTTCCGCGACAAGCCCATGGTGGATCCGCGCTATTTCACGGATCCTGAAGGCCACGACATGCGGGTCATGGTGGCCGGCATCCGCAAGGCCCGCGAAATCGCTGCCCAGCCCGCCATGGCCGAATGGACCGGCCGCGAGCTCTCGCCCGGCGTCGAGGCGCAGACGGACGAGGAACTGCGGGACTACATCCGCAAGACCCACAACACCGTGTACCACCCGGTGGGCACAGTCCGGATGGGTCCGGCCGACGACGGGATGTCACCGCTGGACCCCGAGCTGCGGGTCAAGGGCGTCACCGGCCTGCGCGTGGCGGATGCCTCCGTGATGCCTGAACACGTCACCGTCAACCCCAACATCACCGTCATGATGATCGGCGAGCGCTGCGCCGAGCTCATCCGCACCGGCCACACCGGCGGCGCTGCAGGGCAAGTCGCGGCAAGGAAAGAGGAGGAGCTCAGCCCGTCCTTCGCCTGAGAGGCAAGTTCCGGAGGCTATTGATTTCACCCGCGCCCCCTCGCGGCCGCGGGGTGCATCGTCGTACTTTTCTGACTTAGGAGTTCACACATTGGAACCCAGCAAGAGTATTGATTCAAGCGGCATGGATGAATTTGGCTACACCCAGACCCTGGACCGGAGCATCGGCAAGTTTGCCAGTTTCGCCGCAGGCGTCAGCTACATTTCCATCCTCACCGGCGTCTTCCAACTGTTCTACTTTGGTTTTTCCATGGCCGGCCCGGCGTACGCCTGGTCCTGGCCGATCGTCTTCGTCGGCCAGCTGATGGTGGCGCTCTGTTTCGCCGAGCTGGCCGGCCGCTACCCCGTGGCCGGATCGGTCTACAACTGGGCCAAGCGGCTCTCGTCGGGGACCTCGTCCTGGCTGGCGGGTTGGCTGCTGATGCTCTCCTCCATCGTGGCGCTGGGCTCCGTGGCACTTGCCCTGCAGCTCACCCTGCCCCAGCTGTGGTCCGGCTTCCAGTTCGTCGGCGACGGCACGGGCCCCTACGACTTCGCGATGAACGGCGTGGTGCTGGCCACCATCATGATCACCATCTCCACACTCATCAACGCGTTCGGCGTGAAGCTGATGACCCGGATCAACAGCATCGGCGTCTTTGTGGAGCTGAGCGCGGCCGTGCTCCTGATCCTGGCATTGGGCTGGCACGTGGTGCGCGGCCCTGAGGTCTTCTTCGACACCGCCGGCTTCGGCGAAGGCCACGACCTCGGTTTCTTCGGCGTCTTCCTGATCGGCGCCATGGCGTCCGGTTACGTGATGTACGGCTTTGACACGGCCAGCTCCCTGGGTGAGGAGACAAAGGACCCTAAACGCACGGCACCCAAGGCCATCCTGCGGGCCATTACGGCCTCGTTCGTGCTGGGCGGCCTGATCCTGCTGTTTGGCATCCTGGCCGCACCGGACCTGGCCGATCCCAAGGTGGGATCGGCCGACGGCGGCCTGCAGTACATCGTGCTCTCCGTACTGGGCGGACCTTTCGGGAAGGCCTTCCTGGCGTGCATCGTGGTTGCCGTGGTGGTGTGCACCCTTGCCGTCCATGCCGCCGCCATCCGCATGATGTTCGCCATGGCCCGGGACAACAACCTGCCGTTCAGCCGGCAGCTCAGCAAAGTGGATCCGGTCCGCAGGACACCGACTGTTGCGGCGATCGTGATCGGCATCCTGGCCATCATGCCCCTGCTCATCAACGTCATGCAGCCGGCGATTTTCACGATCATGTCCAGCATCAGTATCGTCCTGATCTACCTCTCCTACCTCCTGGTCACTGTTCCCCTGCTGCGCAACCGGCTCCTGAAGAAGTGGCCGCTCGCCGCAGACGGCACCGAGCCCGGATTCAGCCTTGGCAAATGGGGCCTGCCCGTGAACATCCTGGCGGTCCTGTGGGGCGGGGCCATGACGGTGAACCTGGTCTGGCCACGGCCTGAGATCTACAACTCGGTGCCGCCGTTCGAGTGGTACCTGCAGTGGGGCGGCGTGATCTTCGTGGGGGCCGTAATCATTGGCGGGACCCTGCTCTACCGCCTGAAGATCCGACACCAGACCGGGGTGCTGGCCGAGCACGCCGCGGCAGTCGCAGCACATCCGTCGTCGGGCGCCGCGCAGTACGAAACAGCGCAGCGCGAAGCCCCGGAGGATGCGCTGGTGGCCGCGTCGGAAGCCAAGTAACAACCCTGAGCGGTCGACGGCGGGACCTCCCGCCGTCGACCGCTTTGCTTTGGAATGGGTCCTGCCGTCCTGCCGCTAGGTCCCACTTTGCTCACCTGCCCAGCCGTGCCAGCTCCTCCCCCATGGCCTGCGCAAACACGTCACCTTGCACATTCGACGCGTCGAAGTGGATGCCGCAGCACAGGTTGCCCGCGTATGAGACAGCCGCAACACCGAAACGCACGTTGCCGGCGAGCACCGCAACCGGCCAGAGCGCGACGACAGGGGCCCCCGCAAGCCGGAACTTGCCTTCCGGACCCGGCACGTTGGTGACGAAACCGCCAACGAGATGCTGCCGCCGGGCGAGGCGGTCCATGATGCGCGCGCCGATCGGGCCACGCATGAACTCCAGGGTGCCCTGGTCCCTCGCCAGCCGCTTCTCCTCACGGGTCTGGGCGGCGATGAGCCGCAGGCGCTCATCGGGGTCGGGCTCGCCGAGCGGCAGCCGCACAAGCATGACTCCCACCTGGTTTCCTGCAGTCCCGCGGCGCCGCAACGCCACCGGCTCCGACACCGGCAGCCAGGCGGGAACCGGTTCACCGGCAGCAATCAAGACCGCCCGGAAGCCGGCCGCCACTGAGCCGAGCAGGGCATCGTTTACGGTGGCACCCTGCGGACGCACCGTCGACTCGAGGGCTTCGATTTCTGCACGCACAAAAGCGACGCCGTGGTTCGCGCTGCGCTCCCCGAGCAGCACGGTGCCGCCCACGGCATGGCCCCACAAGGTCTTGCGTATGCGGCGCAGGCCGATCCTGAGCCGACGCAGAGTGCGGCGTGGATCGTCCCGCGGACGGCTTCGCGGTGCCTCCGCCAGCCCGTGCGTCTGCGGCTCGTTCCCCGCCTTCTCCCCCGGTTCACCCGGATCAAAGAGCTGCTGGACAATCACTGCTGCCGTCATGCCGTCGGCCACCGCGTGATGAATGCGCAACACGACACCGGGTCCCCTAGCCGTGGCCCCCGGCACCACCAGGATCTCCCATAACGGACGGTCCGCTGCCAGCGGCTGGCGCATGAGCTCGGCGCATCTGTTCTGAAGTCCGGCAAGACCGTCGACGGGCTCTACGAGGCGGACGTGATGCTCGACGTCGGGCCTGGATTCGATCCAGCGATGCCGGCGGCCCACCCGGGCCGCTCTTTTGCGGAGCGCCGGCAACTCCGCAATCCGCTCGCGGAGGACCGCCCGCAGCCGTGCCATGTCCGGGGTGCCGTCCGGAGCCAGGAAACCGCCCGGCCCGAGCAGGCCAGCGACAAGGAACACGTTGACCTGGCCGACGTGGTCGAGCACCAGGTTCGCCTCATCAGCAGGGGCCAGCTTTTGCGTCGCCGGGTGCATGCTTCGACAGTAACTGTGAATCAGCCTGCGTGTCAGTCGGATTTGTTGGAGACCTCACGTCACATAACGCGACGGCATCCGGATCCGGACAGGCAACGCCCTACCCTTAACACGTGACTTTGACTAAGATGCGCACCGCCGCCGCGAGCTCCCTCGCCGCCGCCGGTCTCCTGCTTTCCCTCGCCGCCTGTTCCACACCGGCCGCAACCCAGCCATCCACCTCTGCGCCGGCTTCCTCGGCAACGGCTTCATCCACCAGCGCCTCCGAGCCCTGCGACGGCGTGAAGGTCATCGTCGATTCGGGCGCCCTGAAGCAGGCTGCCGCCGACACCTCCGTTTGCGTGCCCGTGGACGAGCCCACCGTCGCTTCCAAGGTGCTGGACGAGGCCAACATCAAGACCGAGGGCACCACCGAATACCCCAATGAACTCGTATGCCGCGTCAACGGCGTGCCCGCCGCCGACTTCGACATCAAGCACAAGGGAGGCACGTACCGGGAAGAATGCGGCAAGATGCCGGCCGCCTTTGCCTACTGGGCCCTCTGGGTGAAGCCGGCCTCCGGTGACTGGGCCTACGCCCAGGAAGGCCTGGCCACCCTCAAGGTGAGCCCCGGCGAGAGCCTCGAACTGCTGTTCACGGTCGACGGCGAACCGGCCGCCCCCGCGGCATGACCTTCCGACCCGCGCCGTTACGAGCCGCGGCGGCTCTCGCCGTCGTCTTCATCGCGGCGCGGGTCATCTACCGCATCCTTTTCAACGGGACGGGCATCGGCGAACCGGTCCTGCTCGACCTGCCGGCGATCCGGCTGTCCGCCCCGTACTCCCATGTGGTCCTCCTCGGCCCGGTCACGGGACCCGGCCTGTGGGCGGCGGTCCTGTCCGCCCTGCCGATCGCCGGGATGTTCCTTGGCTTCGGCCTGCTCAACGCCTGGGTGGACGTGGCCCGCGGCTTCGTGCACCTTGCCCGCCGCGGCCCCATGCAGGGCATTGCCCGGATGCTGGTGGTGGCTTGGGCGGCGCTTCCGGCACTTGCCGACGCCGTGACCTCCGTCCGCTTGGCGTTCCGGTTGCGGGGCGAAAAATTTGGACCCCGCGCCCTGGTGCCCGTGCTCGAGCGCACCCTTGAGCACGCCGGCCGGGTTGCCGCGGCCCTGGAGCTGCGCGGCTTCGGAAGCCGGGCGGGACAGCCGCCCGGCCAGGGTTCCGACGCACCGGTCCTCGTCCGCGATGCAGAATTCCGCATCGGCGACGTGCAGGTGCACGTGGCGGAGTTCGCGCCGTCGAGCGGGTCAATTGCGGTGATTACCGGGCCGACGGGCTCCGGAAAGTCCACCATCCTGCGGGGCATCGCGGGCCTCCTTTCACACGTTGACGGCGGAGAAGTTTCCGGCACATTGCGCGTCGCCGGAACGGACCGTGCCGCCACGCCGCCGCGCGATACCGCCCGCGTCGTCGGCGTCGTTTTGCAAAATCCCCGCGCCGCGTTCGCCACCACCCGGGTCCGGGACGAAATCGCGCTTGCCCTTGAACTGCGCGGCGTCGCCTCCGGTACCGCCAAGGCCCGGGTGCTCGAGGTCGCGGAGAGCATCGGAGTGTCGGCGCTGCTGGACCGGAATATCAGCACCCTCTCGGCGGGTGAGGCAACGCTCGTGGCCATCGCCGCTGCGGTGGTGGAGCAACCGGCACTCCTCCTGGTTGATGAGCCCCTCGCAGACCTTGACACCGCAGCCCGCGGACACGTTATCGCCGTGCTCAACGCCCTCGCCCGGGAGGCCGGTGTCTGCGTCATCGTGGCAGAGCACCGGGCGTCAGGGCTCGTCCCGGTGGCCGACTCGTGGTGGACCATCGACGACGGCGCCCTGGTGCCCGGTGTTGCGCCGTCGCCGTCGCCCGCTGCCGTTCTCCGCCCGACGCTGGCACAGCCGGCCGGGCACGCGCCCGTGCTGACCGCGACAAATCTCGCGGTGCACCGCAAGGGCACGCCGCTGGTGCGCGAGGCGTCCCTGACCCTGCGCCGCGGTGAAGTGGTGGCCCTCGTGGGGCCGAACGGGGCCGGGAAGTCGTCCCTCCTGGTGGCGCTCGCCCTGGGTGAGGGAACGGGCGGTGAGGGAACGGGCGGTGAGGGAACGCTTGGTGAAGGAACGGTCGACGGCGGCCGCGTCGCCCTCGTCCCGGACGCCTCGGACGACCTCTTCACGAGGGATACCGTCGCAGCAGAGCTCCGCGCGGCCGAGCGGCGTCAGGCGCGCGCGGTGCGTAAGTCAGGCCGGGGCGGCGGCCAGCTGCCCCCACGGTCTGCGGAGTCGCACCTTGCCCGGTTGCGGGGGGACGTCAGCATTCCCATTGGCCACGAGCATCCCCGGGACCTCTCTGCAGGGGAACGCAGGATCCTCGCCATCGCGCTTCAGACCATGGACGACCCCCAGGTGCTCCTGATCGATGAGCCCACCCGCGGACTCGATCCCGCGGCGCGAACGGCAGTCTCGGCGGCGCTGCGGGCCGCGGCGGACGCCGGCGCGGCGGTGCTGATCGCCACCCACGACCACGATTTTGCCCACGGCCTCGGCGCCCGGATCCTCCCGATACGTGAAGGCGTCGCCCCCGCGGCCGTGACAGAAGCCGTCCCGGCTGAAGCAGCCCCCACTGCTGTCCCAACAGCACAGCGCATCGCACCACCACGGTTCAGCGTCCGCGGAACAGACATTCCAGCCGCGAAAACATCCCGCCGCATCCGGATGCCTCGAGGCGTCGAACTCGCAGTTCTCGCCGCCGCGAACCTCGTGGCCCTCGCGGCATTCTGCTGGCCGCTGCTCGCTGCGGCATTCCCGGAGGATGCCGCCGCGGCCCTCCCCTACGCGGCGCTGGCCATTGCGCCGCTCGCCGTCGTTGCCATCGTGATATCCCTCGACGGCTCGGTCAGCTCCGCACATACGGTGGCGTTGCTCGGTGTCCTGGCCGCGGTCGGCTCGGCGGTGCGGGTGGCGAGCACCGGCGTCGGGGGCGTGGAGGCGGTCTTTATCCTGCTGATCCTGGCCGGCCGGGCGTTCGGGCCCCGTTTCGGCATGCTCCTCGGCGCCGCCACCATCGCCGTTTCCAGTGCCTTGTGGGGTGGCATCGGGCCCTGGACACCGTTCCAGATCTTCGCCTGCGCGTGGGTGGGCGCGGGGGCCGGCCTGCTCCCCCGCCGCGTGCGCGGCCGGGCCGAACTGTGGATGCTGTGCGGCTACGGCGCCGTGGCCTCCTACCTGTTCGGCCTGCTGACCAACCTGTGGTTCTGGCCCTTCGCGGTGGGTGCCGGCACCGGCATCTCCTACGTTCCCGGCGCGCCGCTGGCCACCAACCTGAGCAGCTTCCTGCTCTACTCGCTGGTGACGTCGACGGCGGGCTGGGACACCCTGCGTGCCGTCACCACCATCATCGGAATCGTTGTGGTGGGCCGGGCCATCCTCGCCGCGTTCCGGCGGGTGAAGCCGGTCTCCAGCGGGGGCGGGCACGCCGGGCACGCCGCGCAGGCGCACTCCACCGAGGACAGGGACCGGCTTCAAATCCGGGTCTAAGGACACCGCTGGCAGTGCCGCGCCGCATCTTCCGTTTCTGCGCCCAAGTACGGCATATGATGGCCCAAAAGAGTGGCGGGACGGTCACGTTGCACGAGAGGATGCAGATGGCGGGGAGGCCGAGGCAGGACAACAGCCAAGTCCAAGGAGCTGCGGCGTCGCTATTGAATGGTCTTGCTGTACTGGAAGCCTTCTCGGTGCAAAATCCGGTTCTTGGTGTGACTGAGGTTGCTCACCGGGTTGGCCTCCACAAGAGCACGGTGTCACGCATTTTGAGCGGTCTGACAGAAGCTGGATATGTCCAGCGGGATGAGGAGACGGGGCGGTATCGCCTCGGGCTGGGCCTCCTTGCGTTGGCCGGCCCTTTACTGGCGGACCTGGATGTCCGCCGCGCCGCGGTTCCCTATTTGGAGAAATTAACCGAAAGCACCCAAGAGACCAGCGCAATCTCGGTCTGGAATGGTCATGAGGCCATCGTCGTGGAGCAGGTTGCCAGCCCCTTTCAGGTCAAACACACTGCCTCCATTGGAACCCGGTACAACGCATTCGAAAGTTCCTCGGTGCGGGTCTTCCTGGCGGAGCTGGCACCGGCCCTCGCAACCGAACTTATCGGATCCGGGCAGATACTACGCAAGGCAGGAGATGGTTTGCCGGAGGACCACACCACCCACCTGCAGGAAGTCGCCCGTCAGGCATACGCCGTCAACGACGGTGCAACCGCAGAGGAAGAGTTTGGGGTCTCCGCTCCCGTCCGGGATTACCGAAGCAAGGTGGTTGGGTGCATCACTGCAGCCGCTCCCCGTTCCCGCGTGCACAAGCAGGCCACCAGGGACGCTCTGGTTCAAGCCGTACAGCATGCTGCCTCGGAAGTATCCACCCGCCTGGGCTGGTCAGCTTCACTTCCGGGCTGATTCACCCACGCATCCGGCCGGCCTTCGCAGAATTAACCGCACAGTGGCTCCTGGCTGCAAGGGCAGGGTTTGCTTTCCCGGAGGAGACCTAATCGCCCGTCAGCGCACTGGATTTGTTTCCCCCGGGAGGCTGCCCAGCCGAGTCGAAACGCGCTCAGCGGCCTGTAGCACGGCTTCGCGCAGGCTCGACTGACTCTTCAGGTGCTGAACCCGGGACCGGGGCGCGCTGGCTGTGATGCAGCCGACGACTTCGCCCCGGTAGTCCCGCACGGGGGCGGACACGCCGTATTCCTCGTAAGTGGTCTCGCCGTCGTTGACGGCGTACCCGTGGTCCCGCACGGCGGCCAGCTGTTCGTAGACCGGGTCCTCGAGACCGCGGTAGGCCTCTCGCAGCACGATCCGACCGGCCAGCAGACGGTCGGTCTCCTCGCGCGGCAGCTCGGCGAGAAACACGCGGACTGAGGAGCTAGCGAACTTGTTGTAGCGCGTGCCGATCGCCGCGCTGTGTTTGACCTGATGGGGGGAGGCCGTCTGTTCCACAACGATCGCGTTGGTGCCGTTCCAGACGGCGATGGCGGCCGTCTCGCCGGTGG
Organism: Arthrobacter sp. B10-11; assembly: GCF_033142195.1. Classification (NCBI taxonomy): domain Bacteria; kingdom Bacillati; phylum Actinomycetota; class Actinomycetes; order Micrococcales; family Micrococcaceae; genus Arthrobacter; species Arthrobacter sp. B10-11. The sequence goes on along the minus strand of NZ_JAWMTH010000004.1, from coordinate 368,102 downwards.
CTTCGGTGAGTTCTTCGAGGTGGGGCAGGGCGGTACGGCGGACGCCGAGTTCGGCCAGCAGCGGTCCTGCCAGGCCGATCATCCCGAGTCCGAGGCGGTATCGCCCGGTGTCTTCGTCGCGCTGCACGTATCCGGCTTCGTCCAGGCCGGTAAGCATCCGGGAGACGGTGCTCTTGTGCAGGCCGACGAGTTCGGAGATCTCCGTGACGCCCAGGAGGGATCGCTTGGCGACGGAGAAGGCTTCGAGGACCGTCAGACCGTTGAGCAGCGATGCTGCCGCCCCTTGCGGTTTATCAGTGGTGGTTTGTGGGTCCAGCATGAGTTCTCCCTCTCCAGGCGCTAAGTCCAGTCACCGTAGCAGCCATCCTACGGTGTGCCCATTCAACCTAATGTCGGAGGACCGGTCACACCTCACCCGGCACGCGGGAGCGAGGCCCGACGACGGCCGGCACCCGTTGAGGGGTGACGGCCGTCGTCGGGTCGGCCCGGGGATGCCGGACCGCGGGGCTCCGAGAGTGCGGTGCGGCCTAGGCCGGATCCGCAGGGCACGCCACCTCGGGCTGGGGATCCGAGAGGGTCTTCGGGACCGTGTCCTCGAACTGCGGGAGGCGGTTCAGGTAATCCACCACCGAATCCGTGGACTCCACGTCACCGAACTTGTTGTCGATGTCGTAGAGGTTCCACTGCACGACGCCCGGGACGCGGTCGCCGATGGTCTCCCTGGGGATGATCGGGCGGAAGCCCTTCGCGATCGCGTCCTCGACGGTGTGGCGCACACACCCGGCCGCGGTCGCACCGGTCACGATCAGGGTGTCGATGCGGTTGGAGGTCAGGAAGAGCTCGAGGTTCGTCCCCGGGAACGCCGAGGCGCGATTCTTCTCGATTACGACCTCGCCTTCCGCGGGAGCAATACGGTCGTCGATCTGCGCCCAGTAGGAATCCGCCGGAAGGGTCTCCGTGGGGATCTTCGAGTACCACAGGCCCATGTCGTTCGTCCCGGAGGTGGCGTCGCGGTTGCGGTACACGTTCGTGGTGTAGAAGACCGGGACACCTTTGGCGCGCGCAGCCTCGTTGATCCGCTGGACGTTCGGGATGATCGTCTCCATGCCCGGGCAGCTGAACGGATGGCCCGGACGGGTCCAAGCGTTCGCGAGGTCGATGTGGATGACGGCGGGGCGGTTGCCGTAGCCGATCCGACGCTTGAAGCCTCGCTCGTTGTAGATATCCGTGCCTGCTTCGAACGCCTCCTCCAGCACTGCTGCCAGGCGGGCTTCGATGTCGTTGAACGTCACTGTTGTCATGGCTGTCTCCACTCTCTCGGGGACCGGGCTTTCCCTGTCCGCATTTTGTTGCTGTGTCATCACAGTAGTTGCTGTTTGCGCAACGCACAACCCCCTTCTGAGATTTGCCGGAATCGCGCCCCCATGGGATCCGGGGGCCGGCGCCTTCCAAAAAGCATGAACTCGGAGCAAGGCGATTTATCCAAAGCCGAGCGGGGGTCAACCTTTTACCACTCCCACCATCCGGCCCACAAGCGAAGGGGGCCGCCTGAAAAAAAGAACCATCAGCCATTGCGTGTTGCTTCCACGGGAACTACATTGCTTACTAAGCAACTTGTGACCTATGGCACATAGATTTGCGGTCTAACCCCAGCGGACTCCAAACGGGGGTTGCCAATGGCCGAAAGGCCCACGCAAGCTTCCCTTCAACGCAGTCCTGAGCCTCACTTCCGAAAGGACCCCAGCATGAAGCGCATCGGAGTAGACGTCGGCGGCACCTTCACCGACTTGTATTTTTCAGACGACGCCCAGCGCATTGCCGTTGTGGAGAAGGTCCCTTCCACACCGCACGATCCGTCAGAAGCCGTTATCTCCGGCATCAAGAAGCTCTGCGAGAAGGCCGGTGTCTCGCTTGCGGAGATCGACCAGCTGGTGCACGGGACCACGGTGGCTACGAACACCGCGCTGACGCACACCGGTGCGGAGGTCGGGATGATCACTACCGAGGGTTTCCGCGACATCCTGCACATCGCCCGGCACAAGAAGCCGTACAACTTTTCCCTCCAACAGGAACTGCCGTGGCAGACCAAGCCATTGATCAAGCGCCGCCATAGGCTCACGGTCAAGGAGCGCATCACCGCACCGAACGGTGACGTCCTGGTCCCCCTGGACGAGGAAGAGGTCCGTGAGCGCGTGCGCGAGCTGAAGGCGGCCGGAGTTGAAGCCATCGCCGTCTGCTTGCTGCACTCGTATCTGAATTCCGCCCACGAGCAGCGGATCGGGGAAATCGTCGCGGAGGAGTTCCCCGAGGCTTACCTGTCCCTGTCCAGCGAGATCGTGCCCCTTTACCGGGAGTATGAGCGGTTCTCCACCACCGCGCTCAATGCCTATGTCGGGCCCCGGGTCTCGAAATACCTATACCGTCTGCAGGAGCAGGCCGAAGGCTTGGGCTACAAGCGGGAGATCCTGCTGATGCAGTCCTCCGGCGGCATGGTTCCGATCAAGGAGGCTGCCAAGCGGCCCGTCACCCTGATGATGTCCGGACCGGTCGGCGGCCTGATCGGCGGCATGTGGGCCGGCCGCCAGTCCGGGTTCGAGAACGTTGTCACCCTGGACATCGGCGGTACGTCGGCGGACATCGGCGTGGCCTATAAGGGTGAACTGCGCATGCGTCACCTGCTGGACACTAAGATCGGCGATCACCAGGCCATGGTCCCGATGGTGGACATCGACACCATTGGTGCCGGCGGCGGTTCCATCGCCTACGTCGATGCTGGCGGGGTCTTCCGCGTGGGTCCTCAATCTGCAGGCGCCGTCCCGGGCCCGGTCTGCTACGGCCGCGGCGGGTCGGAACCGACATCGACCGACGCCCAGGTGCTGCTGGGCCGCATGCGTCCTGACCGCGTTCTGGCAGGCTCAGGTATGGATATGGACCTTGATGGCGCCCGAAAGGCCATGGAAGGTCTGGCAGAAAAGCTCAACATGTCTGTGGACCAGGCCGCCCTCGGCGCGCTGCAGATCCAGAAGTTCGGCATGACCCAGGCGATCGAGCAGAACTCCGTGCGCCGGGGCTACGACCCGCGCGATTTCACCCTCGTCGCTGCCGGCGGTGCCGGCGCCCTGTTCGCCTGCGAGATCGCCGCGGAGCTGGAGGTCCCGAAGGTGCTGATCCCGGCCCACCCCGGCATCATGGCTGCCACCGGCCTGTTGGCTACCGACGAGAAGTACGAGTTCGTCGCCACCAGCCGGTTCACGTTCGCCAACGCCAACCCCGCCGCCATCCAGGCCTCCTTCGAGCAGTTGGAACGCGAGGCTAATGCCCAGCTGGATGCCGAGGACGTGCCGGCCGAACGCCGCAAGCTTGAATGGCTCGCGGACGCGCGCTACGAGGGCCAGGGGTACGAGATCCGCTTCGACGCCCCCGCAGGACCAGTCAACGAAGCCTGGCTGGAAAAGGCCGAGGCAGCCTTCCACGATGCCCACTTTGAGGAGTACGGTCACCGTTTCAAGAACGGCACCGTGGAGGTCATCAACATCCGCGTGGAGGCCAGCGCCGTGATGGATGACCTGCCCACGCCTGAGGCGATCAAGTCCGGTTCCCTCAAAGACGCCCTGGTGGAAACCCGTCCGGTGACCTTCGAACAGGATGGCAAGCCGGTGACCCTGGACACCAGGTTCTACGACCGCGACAGGATGGGCGTGGGAATTACCTTCACCGGTCCCGCCATCATCGAACAGTACGACTCCACCACCGTTATTCCTCCGGGATTCTCCGGAGCGGTGGACGCAGCCGGCAACCTCGTCATCGACTGCCCGGCCGCGACCCAGAGTGCCGAGAAACTGGCCACGCCGATCCTGATGCGCGTGATCGGGGGCGCTCTGAACTCGGCGGCCAAGGAAATGGCCTCGGTGCTGTTCCGCATGGCCTATTCCTCGATCATCCGCGAGTCCGAGGACCTCGGCGCAGGGCTTTTCGACAAGGACGGCAACGTGCTGGCCGAGTCCGACTCCACGCCCATGTTCATGGGCTCCATGCCCAAGATCGTCAAGGGCGTGATCTCGGTCCTCGGCGACGACATCCACGACGGTGACATCATCCTGCACAACGATCCGTATCTGGGCGCCACGCACTCCCCCGACGTCGCGATCATCGAACCGATCTTCCACGACGGGGAACTCGTCGGCTTCGCCGGAGCCTCGGGCCAGCTCATCGATAACGGCGGCGCGTACTCCGGACTGATGGTGGACATTCAGGACATCCAGTCCGAAGGCACCATCTTCCGGGCGGTGAAGATTTCCGAGAAGGGCGTCCGCCAGGAATCGCTGATCCGGCACATTCTCAACAACACCCGGACACCCACCTCCAACGAGGGCGACTTCCAGGCGATGATCGCCGCCTGCGAGCTGGCCAAGTCCCGCTACATCGCCCTCATTGAGCGGTACGGCTTCGGCGCGGTCCGCGAGGCCGGCCAGAGCTGGATCGACTACTCGGAACGGATGCTGCGCCAGGAGATCGCCAAGATCCCCGACGGCGTCTACGAGACCGAGGTCGGCTACCTGGACGACGACGGCCGCAACTACGGCAAGAAGCTGCCGATCGTCGTGAAGGTGATCATCGAGGGTGACGAGATTACGTACGACCTCACCGGATCCTCGGAACAGGTGCCCACCGCTTATAACTGCGCTTTCGAGGGCACCACGGTCTCGGCATTCACGTTCATCACCCGGATGATATTCCTGGACGAGGTCGCCTTCCCGGTGTTTGTGCCCCAGAACGAGGGCATGCTCAAACCGCTGAAGGTCATCGCCCCGGAGGGCACCATCTTCAACCCGACGTATCCGGCCGCGACCTTCTCGCGGTTCTCCCAGGTACAGCGGGCCGTCGACCTGGCTCTGCGGGCGCTCGCCCCCGTCATCCCCGAGCGCGTTACCGCAGGCAACTCCGCCCACATCCACTTCATCTCCTACTCAGGATGGGACGAGAAACAGGGCGAGTACTGGGTCTACCTCGAAGTCAACGAGGGCTCCTACGGCGCCCGCGCCACCAGCGACGGGCCGGACTCCGTGGACAACCTCATCGCCAACACCCGCAACAACCCGATCGAGGAGCTCGAGTGGCGGTTCCCGATGCGCACCGACCGCTACGAACTACGCTCCGAGCCGGCGGCCGCCGGTGAATTCCGCGGCGGCATCGGCATCGTCCGGGAGAACACCTTCCTGACCGACACCGCGATCACCTGCGAGGGTGAACGCCACGAGTCGGACGTGCCATGGGGAGCCTTCGGCGGCCATGACGGCCTCAACGGCTCGCTCGTGAAGAACGTCGGCCGGGCGGGCGAGGAGTCCTGGCCGTCCAAGGTCACCGGACGTCAACTGCTGGCCGGTGATTCCCTGCAGATCACCGTGCCCAGCGGTGGCGGCTTCGGTGACCCGCACAAGCGGGACCCGCTGAAGGTCCTCGAGGACGTGCTGGACGGCTTTACGACCGCCGAGGCGGCCGACCGTGACTACGGTGTGGTCCTCAAGGAGGTCAACGGCCAACTCACGGTCGATCTGAGGTCAACCGCTGAACGCCGCGAGGTTTTGGTCGCCGAGCTCAGCTCGGCAACCTAAGCCACTAGCCGCAGTAAAAGGGGCGGCCTGGAGCCAGCTATTTACGCTGGCCTCCGGGCCGCCCCCTTCGTTCCCTACTGATCACATCCCCACCGTCCCCGTGAATTAGGAACCGTTATGACCACTGCCCCAACCTTTCAATTTGTCGAGTCTGATGTCAGGCCCAAGGACGTCCGGCTGGCCACCTGGATTTGCTTCTTCGCCTGGACCTTCGCTGTCTATGACTTCGTCCTGTTCGGCAACCTCCTGCCCATGCTGGCCTCAGACCTCGGCTGGAGCGCGGCCCAGTCCACGGGGATCAATACCTGGGTGACCGCAGGAACTGCACTCGTGGCCTTCGGGATCGGCCCGATCGTCGACCGGATCGGCCGCCGCAAGGGCATCCTGATCGCCGTCGTTGGTGCAGCCGTCGCCTCACTGCTGACCGCCACTGTCGGCTGGGTTGTGGGCCTCGCTGCCGGCCTTGGACTCGTCTTCCTGGTCCTGGTGCGTTCACTGGCCGGCCTCGGCTACGCCGAACAGTCCATCAACGCTGCCTACCTCAACGAGATGTTTGCCCACAACAGCGATCCCGCCAAGGCACGCCGCCGCGGTCTCGTCTACTCACTCGTCCAGTCCGGCTGGCCGGTCGGCTCCGTCCTGGCCGCCGGGTCCGTCTACCTGCTGTTCCCCATCGGCGGGTGGGCGCTCTGCTTCGCCGTGGCCGCACTCCCCGCCGTCTTCATCGTCCTCGCCGGACGCTGGCTCAAAGAAAGCCCCCAGTTCGCCCACCGTCACCAGATCGACAAAATGATCAAGGACGGCAGGATCGAAGAGGCACAGCAGCTCGGGGAGAAATACGGAATTGACGTCTCGGAGAAGGCCAGTCCGCTCGTCTCGGTCTTCCGCGGAGAATCGCTGCGGTCCACCCTGACGATCGGCGGGGCCTTCCTCCTGAACTGGCTGGGCGTCCTTGCATTCGCGATCCTCGGCACGTCGCTGCTCACGGCACCGGACGGCAAGAACATCGAGTTCGACAACGCCCTGCTGGTCCTCATCATCTCCAACGCCACCGCCTTCGCCGGCTACCTGTTCCACGGCTGGCTCGGCGACCGGATCGGACGCCGCAACGCGATCGGGATCGGCTGGATCCTGTGCGCCGCCTCCTTCTTCACCATGCTCCAGGCACCGAACGGGAACTTCCCGCTCATCATCGGGCTGTACAGTGCCGGGCTGTTCTTCCTCATCGGGCCCTTCTCCGCCCTGCTGTTCTTCACCGGCGAAAGCTTCCCCGTCCACACCCGGGCAACCGGAAGCTCCATCATCAACGCCTCCGGCCAGGTCGGAGCGATCATCGGGGGCCTGCTGATCACCGCCGCCCTCGCCGCGGGCGCCGGCTGGATCAACGCCACCCTCTGGTGGGGCGTCCTCCCCATCCTCGCCTCCGGCCTGCTCATCTTTGCCGCCCGGAACGTGGACCCCAGCAAGGTCCGCACGGACTGACAGGTCCCTGAAACCCCGCACCACAACACCATCCGCACGGCGGGATCTCCCTGAACATCAGGGAGATCCCGCCGTGCGGATGACTTTAATAAGCAGGTTCCGTATCGATGGACTGCGGTGGCGGTTTGCTGCTGCAACTCCTCCCCGCCTGGGTGAGCAGGAGCTGGCATGCCGAGGTTGCCGCTGAGGCTGACGGGCCCGCTGTCTCCCTTAAGCTTTCTTGCGCAGCTTGGCCTGTTCCACCAGCTCGGTCATCCATGGCCGGTGCCCGCGGTGGAGCGCCATGCCCTTGGGCAGTCCTTGGACGGAGGTGGTGGAACCGGAAATGTCGATGGTAATCCGGCCGCCGGCCATGGGCGCATTGGTGATGTGCAGGTCGCCATAGGCCTCCGGCAGTACCGGGTCCAGCCACATACCACCACGGGATACGTGCGCGTCGTAGCGCATCAGGCTGGTCACCAGCAGGATCGGCGCCGTCGCTGCCCAGGCCTGCGGCGAACACGCCGTCGGGTACGGCACGGGCTGGGTGAACCGTTCCCTGTCGAAACCGCAGAAGAGCTCGGGCAGCCGGCCGTCCGAGTACTCGGCGGCCTCCAGCAGAGCCGTGGCGATCTGCTGCGCTTCTTCCACGAAACCGTAGCGCACCAGGCCGGCCGCAATAATGGCGTTGTCGTGCGGCCAGACCGAGCCGTTGTGGTAGCTCGCCGGGTTGTAAGCCCCCATGTCGGTAGCCAGGGTGCGAACGCCCCAGCCGGAGAACATCTGCGGGGACATCAGCTTCTCGGCTACCAGCGGCGCCTTGTCTTCATCCACGAGACCGAACCAGAGGCAGTGGCCCATATTGGAGGCGCAGGCGTCCACCGGGCGCTTGTCCTTATCCAGCGCGATCGCGTAGTATCCGCGATCGGGCAGCCAGAACTGTTCGTTGAACCGTTTTTTCAGCTCTACTGCCCGGTCGGTGAGCTCGTCGCCGACGGCCGTGTCGCCGGCGTCGTAGGCCATCCAAGCACGCGCCATGTACGCTGAGTAGACGTAGGCTTGGACCTCGCACAGGGCGATCGGCGATTCCGCCAAGGTGCCGTCCGCGAAGTTGATCCCATCCCAGGAATCCTTCCAGCCCTGGTTGATCAACCCCCGATCATTCAGTCGTTCATATTCGACGAAGCCATCCCCGTCGCGGTCCCCGTAGTCCCGGATCCAGTCCATGGCCCGGTCCGCGTTGGGCAACAGGGCGGCAATGGTCTCCTTGGCAAAGCCCCAGCGGCTGACGGCCCCGAGCACGCTCACAAACAGCGGGGTCGCATCGACGCTGCCATAATATTCCGGCTTACCGCCCAAGGACAGGCCGCTGGAGACGCCGAGCCGGACCTCGTGCAGGATCTTGCCCGGCTCCTCCTCGCTCATCGGGTCCACCACCCGGCCCTGCCGGTCGGCCAGCGTCTGCAACGTGCCCAGGGCCAGAGACGGATCCACGGGCAGTGCCATTTCCGAGGCCCACAGTGAGTCGCGGCCGAACAGAGTCATGAACCAGGGCGCTCCGGCGGCGACCACCACCCTGTCCGGATGTGCCGGATCCTCGATCCTGAGCGCACCCAGATCGTCGTAGCTGCGCTGAAGGGTTCGTTCGATCGAACGGTTTCCCATCTGCAGCGCCGGAATCCTCGCCACCCACTCCATCCGACGTCGGTCCCGCGGAGAAATATCGCCTGGTGCCGCATGAACAAACGGTGCCGCCGTTCCGGTCCCGTCCACGGTAGGCATCACGCTCAGCACGGTGCTCCAGTGGCCGTGCGGTGGGACAACTGTGCGATATCTCAGGGCGTCCGCACCAACGTGGTCGGCGCCGCTCGCGTTGATGACGATCCCCTTGCGGGCATCCTGCCAAGTGCCCCTGATCGTCAGTGAACCTGCGTCCGGCTGCCGGGTTTCGTCCCAGTGCCGCTGGACGCGCGCCTCCTTGACCTCGAACAGATCGGCAAAATCCGCTTCGACGGTGAGGGAGACCACGCATTCGACCGGATCCAGCGAGTAGTTCCGTACCGTAATCTCCTCCGTGATGCCGACACCCACCTCGCGCAGCCGCTCCACAAGCAGCGGGCTGTCCGCATACCCGTCAGAACGGGCAACACGGCCCGCAAACAGCGCCCGGTAGGGTTCCTTGGTTTCCGCCGCCAACGGCTCCAGCACCTGGCCGTTGACGGTCAGGCTCCAGCGGGACAGGATTCGCGTGTCCTGGAAGAAGACCCCGTGCGGGAGTTCGGGTTGGATGTCCCCGTTCGGCAGGGAGATGCAGAAGGATGAACCTTCCACCAACGTGATTGTCCCGGCGCCTAGTGGCCCGGCCGCCGTATCGGCATTCCATCCAGCCATTTCCGGCTCCTCGAACGGATTGGCACCATACGGCCAGCGTGCCGGTCCTTGGTCAGGTTGCGGCCACCGCCGTCGTTCAATTCGAACGCTACGCCCGTCGGTTCAAGGTTGCCAGAGCAGGGCCTCTGCGGATCACGAAAGAGTTGAATACGGCGGCAATAATTAGGCCAAGTTTACTCAAACCATCCCTTTCATCCACCGGCGGATCTGTGCCATCGCGATCGCCCACGGCATGGCGAGCCGCTGTCTGGACCTACACAGGTCCGGACAGCGGCCGACCATTTTGCTTGCCATGGAACCTCAGGCCCCGCGCACCGATTCTGAGGCCACGGCGGGCGCAGGCTCTGGGGACATTGGGTCGTCGTGGTATCGGCGCAGAGGCCGTCCTGCGGTCTCAGGTATGAGGAAGGTGGCGACGAGGAATGATGCGACGGCGATGGCTGAGACGTAAATGGCGGGGGAGAGCGAGTATCCGGTCCCCGCGACAAGCCACGTTGCCACGAAGGGTGCGGTACCGCCGAATACCGCGTAGGTGATGTTGTAACAGGTGCCCGATGCCGCGAAGCGCACGTCAGTCGAGAACATTTCAGACATCAGGACCGAGGTCACCACATTAGCGGTCACGGCACCGAGTCCAATGAGCAGTTGGCTGACAACGGCGGTAGCGAACGTTCCCTGCTCGGCGATCATGTACGCCGGAATGGTGAGAATGGCCAGGAGGCCGGCGGCAGTCTGCATGGTGCGGCGGCGCCCTATGCGATCTGAGACACGGCCCATGACGGGGGCCAGCGCCGTTGCAAGGGTCAGCGAGATCAAGCTCGAGAACAGGGCAAGGTGCGGGGGCAGGCCGACCACCTTGATCAGGAAGGTCGACATGTACGTGGAGTAAATGTAGAAGGAGAGCGCCGTGAGCATGACGAACCCGCCCAGGCGCAGCATCGCTGGCCACTGGGTGCGGAAGACGGCTCCCAAAGACGGGGCGGGCCGGGCGGCGGAATCATCGATCATCGCTTGGAACTCGGGGGACTCGTGGAGTTTGGCGCGAATGTAGAAGGCAATCAGACCCATCGGTACTGACAGCAGGAAGAGGATGCGCCAGCCCCAATCGCCCATGGCCTCGGGGGGCAGGAAGAAGCTGAGCAGCGCTCCGAGTCCAGCAGCGAGGGCGAATGAGGAGAACGTCGCCGCGGACATGGCGGACGAGTAACGTGCCCTGTGGCCGTCTGGGCTGTGCTCGACGACGTAGATGGTGGCGCCCGCGTATTCGCCGCCGGCGGAAAAGCCCTGCAAACACCGGGCCAGCACCAGCAGGACGGCGGCCCAGATGCCGATCGTCTCGTGGCTTGGGATGAGCCCGATTGCGGCCGTGGATCCGGACATCAGCAGGACAGTCAGCACCAGGATCTTTTTACGTCCAAGACGGTCGCCCAGGCGTCCGAAGAAGATGCCGCCCAAGGGCCGCAGCGCGAACGCGACAGCGAACACGGCGAATGTCTCCAGCAGACCCGTCACCGGATCCGTGGATGAAAAGAAGGTGGCGGCAATGTGGGTTGCCATGTAGCCGTAGATGGCAAAGTCGAACCACTCCACCACGGTTCCGGCAAAAGAGGCCCGCACCACCTTACGCAGGCGCTCCGGACTCACCTTCTCCAAGGAATTATCTGCAAGGTCGCGTTCCATGTTGTCTCCATTCAGGGGATGGTGCCAAGACCGCGAGGTGCTTCACTTTCAGCCTAGCCACTAGGGCAATGCGTCGCACATATGATCCAGATCACCGTTGGTCATACAACAACCTATTTCCTCTAGTAGCAACAAGTCAAGGATAAAGCGATGACTCTTCCTGTCATAGGAAGACCTACGGGGATATGCGAGTGCCGGCCTTACGCCAGGCCGATGTGAATCGCTCCCGTATCGGCCACGGCCGCCAAGTCCGTGGACCGGCGCGACGATTACTGGTACGCGTGCTCATCCGATTTCGAACTGGTCGAGCTTCCTGCACAACGGTGTAGGACCGGTCAGATCAAGGTTGTGGCGATCAGCCCCGTGAGAAGGTGGAAGCTTCAAGCCCGGAAACCTGCTTAGTGTGCCGAGTTCATGTCCAGTTAGAGAACACCCAGCCGGACGCGCGGCAGCATGATGTCCGCTCAGGCGTTTTGGCCTAAGCGGTACCGCTCCAAACTCACACCTTGAAGTACTTCGCCTCCGGGTGGTGGAACACGAAGGCGTCGGTGGACTGTTCGGGGTGCAGCATCAGCTCATCGCTAAGGATCACGCCCATCCGCTCGGGACGCAGCAGCTCCGTCACCTTGCGGCGGTCCTCCATGTCGGGGCACGCGGGGTAGCCGAGCGAGAACCGCGCACCGCGGTAATCGAGCTTGAAGTACCCGGCCTTGTCCTTGGGCTCCTCGGCCGCGAAGCCCAGCTCGGAGCGGATGCGTGCGTGCCAGAATTCCGCGAGTGCCTCGGTGAGCTGCATGACCAGGCCGTTGAGCTCGTAGTAATCGCGGTAGTGGTTGCCCTTGAACAGCTCGGACGTGACCTCGTCGATCTTCGAGCCGGCGGTGACCAGCTGCACCGGCAGCACGTCGATCTGCCCCGATTCGCGCGAGCGTACAAAGTCGGCGAGGCACAGGTGCCGGTCCCGGCGCTGGCGCGGGAAATCGAAACGCAGCCGCTCGGTGCCGATCGGACCGCCTGAACCGCCGTCGGGGGCGAGCAGTCCCGCGGTGCCGAGCACGCCGTCGTGATCCTCCCCGTGGTGCAGCACCACCACTTGTTCCCCCTCGGAGACCACCGGGAAGTAGCCGTACGCGACGGACGCGTCCAGCATTCCCTCGGCGAGGATGCGGTCCAGCCAGTACCGCAGGCGCGGCCGGCCCTCGAGTTCCACCAGTTCCTCGTAGGAGGCGCCGTCATCGCCGCGGCCGGGCTTGAGGCCCCACTGCCCCATGAACGTGGCGCGCTCGTCGAGCAGGGCCGCGTAGTCGTGGAGTGCCACGCCGCGCACAATGCGCGTGCCCCAGAACGGCGGCGCAGGCACGTGGTTGTCGGCGACGACGTCGGAACGGCCGGGCATGGCTTCCGGTTCGGTCACCGTGAACTTCGGGCCTCCCTTGTGGATCCGCTTCTTCAGCGGCGGAAGGCCGACGGCGTCCGGGTCGGCGCCGCGGGCCACCGCCACCAGCGGTTCCATCAGTGCGAGGCCCTCGAAGGCGTCCTTGGCGTACCGGACGGTGCCTTCGAACTGCTCCGCCAGGTCCTGCTCCACATAGGCCCGGGTCAGGGCTGCGCCGCCGAGGATGATGGGCCACTTCTTCGCGAGGCCGCGGGACTGCAGTTCGGCGAGGTTTTCCTTCATCACCACGGTGGACTTCACCAGCAGCCCGGACATGCCGATCACGTCGGCGTCGTGCTCCTCGGCTGCGGCCATGATCTCGGCAATCCCCTGCTTGATGCCGATGTTGATCACTTTGTAGCCGTTGTTGGTGAGGATGATGTCCACCAGGTTCTTGCCGATGTCGTGCACATCGCCGCGCACAGTGGCGATCACCATGGTGCCCTTGCCCGACGCGTCCGACTTCTCCATGTGCGGCTCGAGCAGGGCCACCGCGTTCTTCATGACCTCGGCGGACTGCAGCACGAACGGCAGCTGCATCTCGCCGGCGCCGAAGCGCTCACCCACCACCTTCATACCCTCGAGCAGCTGGTCATTGATGATGGCCAGCGGTGACATGCCTTCGCTGCGGGCAAGGTCCAGGTCAGCTTCGAGGCCCTTGCCTTCGCCGTCGATGATGCGCCGCTGCAGGCGTTCGCCGGTGGGCAGGGCGGCGAGTTCCGCCGCGCGCTGGTCCTTGAGCGCTGCGGTGTCGACGCCGGCGAACAGGTCCAGCATGATGGCCAGGGGATCGTACGTGACGTTGCCGTCGGCATCGTATTCGCGGCGGTCATAAACGAGGTCCAGGGCCACTTTGCGCTGTTCCTCCGGCAATGAGGCGAGCGGCACGATCTTGGCGGCGTCGATGATGCCGCTGGACAGGCCGGCCTGGACGGCTTCGTGCAGGAACACGGAGTTCAGCACCACGCGCGCTGCCGGGTTGAGGCCGAAGGAGACGTTGGAGACGCCGAGGGTGGTGTTGATGCCGGGGTACTTGGTGGTGATCTGGCGGATGGCCTCGATGGTTTCGATGCCGTCGCGGCGGGTTTCTTCCTGGCCGGTGGCGACGGGGAAGGTCAGGGCGTCCACGATGATGTCCTCGACGCGCATGCCCCATTCACCCACCAGGGCGTCGACCAGGCGGGAGGCGATGGCCACCTTGCCCTCGGTGGTGCGGGCCTGGCCCTGTTCGTCGATGGTCAGGGCGATCACGGCGGTGCCGTGTTCCTTCACCAGCGGCATAATGCGCGCGAAGCGGCTGTTCGGGCCGTCGCCGTCCTCATAGTTGACGGAGTTGACCACCGGGCGGCCGCCGATGAGTTCGAGGCCGGCCTGCAGCACCGGCGGTTCGGTGGAGTCGATGACCAGCGGGAGGGTAGAGGCCGACGCGAAACGCGACACGATCTCCTTGATGTCGGCCACGCCGTCGCGCCCCACATAGTCAATGCAGACGTCAAGCAGGTGCGCGCCAACGCGGACCTGTTCGCGGGCGATGTCCACACAGTCGTCCCAGCGCTCTTCCAGCATCGCCTGGCGGAACGCCTTCGAACCGTTCGCGTTGGTGCGCTCACCGATGGCGAGGTAGGCGGATTCCTGGTCGAACGGGACGTGGTGGTAGAGGGAAGCGATGCCTGCTTCGCGTTCGGTGGGGACGCGGGCGCCGTCGGTTCCTCTCCCACCGCCGGTGACGGTGGCGCTGGTGCGGAAGGGCTCAAGGCGTTCGACGACGGCGGCCATGTGTTCCGGCGTCGTACCGCAACATCCGCCCACGAGGCCCAGGCCGAATTCCCGCACGAACTGCTCGTGTGCGGTGGCGAGTTCGCTGGGTGACAGCGGATAGTGCGCGCCGTTGGGGCCGAGCACAGGGAGGCCGGCGTTGGGCATGCAGGCGATGGCCACGGAGGACTGCTTGGAGAGGTGGCGGAGGTGCTCGCTCATCTCATCCGGCCCGGTGGCGCAGTTCAGGCCGATGGCGTCGACGCCGAGCGGCTCGAGTGCTGTGAGCGCGGCGCCGATTTCGGATCCCATCAGCATGGTTCCGGTGGTCTCGACTGTCACCTCGACGAAGATGGGAAGCCGTACGCCGCGGGTCACGATGGCCTGCTTGCAGCCGTTGACGGCGGCTTTGGTCTGCAGGAGGTCCTGGCTGGTCTCGATGAGGAAGGCGTCCGCTCCCCCGTCGATCAGGCCCTCGGCCTGCAGGGCGAAGGTCTGCTTGAGGTAGTCGTAGCTGGTGTGTCCGAGGCTGGGGAGCTTGGTGCCGGGCCCCATGGAGCCCAGGACCCAGCGCATGCGTCCGTCTGTTTTTTCCGCCGCTTCTGCGCGTTCGCGGGCAATGGCCGCACCCTTGCGGGCGAGTTCCTCGATGCGGTCGTCGATGCCGTAGTCGGAGAGGTTGGACCAGTTGGCGCCGAAGGTGTTGGTTTCGACAGCGTCGATTCCCGTGGCGAAGTACGCGTCGTGGATGTCCGCGAGGACGTCAGGGCGCGTGTCATTGAGGATCTCGTTGCAGCCTTCCAGCCCCAGGAAGTCTTTTTCCAGGGACAGTTCCCGGCCCTGCAGCATGGTGCCCATGGCGCCGTCGGCAATGACGACCCGGTGGTTCACCGCATCCAGAAGCGCCTGGGCGCGGACGGGACGGGGAACGGACTCAATATCAAGCGCAAAACGAGGCATCTAAACAGACTACGGGCGGCGCCCTATGCAGTGCGCTGTATTTCCATGTACTACGACGGCGGGTGGTGTGCAGTTGCGCCCAAACCTCCGCCACGGAGCCGACGACGGCGGGACCTCCCGCCGTCGTCCGTTTGCATTGGATGCCGCTCCCCTACAGGGCGGACCAGCCGCCGTGTAGGGACGGTGGGCTTTAATTTGCGGCCAACACATCCGGCGTGGAGCACCGGATTCTCAGCGGTCAGCCCGCGCCCTGGCCCTCGCGGGCCACCTCCTCCAGAATCCCGGCTGTGGGCGCTGCCGTCATCAGCTGCCCTATCACCTCCGGTTTGTCCCACACCTCGCTGCGGAGCCGTTCCAGAAAGCCGTTCGCAGCATCCTTGGTGTCGAAGTCAAGGAGCACGGCCACGCTGTTCTGGTCCTCTGTATCCCGGAACAGGCGGACAGACCTGGCGCCGGAGGCAGCGCGGCCTGCAGGATCGGTGTCGAATACTTTCTTGAAAGCCTCGTAGTCCCGGACTGGATAGCTGATCTGCAAGGTGAACATCGTCGTTCCTTTCCCTCGGGCTGTGTCAGGTCAAAGATAGGCCTTCCAGCGTCATCCCGGTAGGGCCGGAGGGCGGCCTTGAACCGTTGCTGCGTTGCCCTAACGTGTATATCCGGTCCCTTACAGCGCCGACCAGGCGCCGTCGGACGCAAGGATGGCGCCGTTGACGTTGGTGCCGTCGTCGCTGAGCAGGAAGGTGATGGAGGCGGCGAGCTGCGCTGCGGTGGCGGGTGTGGGGACGGTGGCCTGCATCAGCGGGCCGAGGCGTTCGGCCGCGAGCTGGGATCCCCAGTTGGCCACGATGTTGGTGATGGTGGGGCCGGGGGCCACGGC
Organism: Arthrobacter sp. B10-11; assembly: GCF_033142195.1. Classification (NCBI taxonomy): domain Bacteria; kingdom Bacillati; phylum Actinomycetota; class Actinomycetes; order Micrococcales; family Micrococcaceae; genus Arthrobacter; species Arthrobacter sp. B10-11. The sequence continues at coordinate 351,931 of NZ_JAWMTH010000004.1, read as the reverse complement.
GTTGAAGGCTGACGGCGCGTCCGACGGCGACGTGCTGGCGGGACTGCGGGAGGCGGCTGTCGCAGGGGTTGCTGGCCTGCCGGACCTCGCGGTCACGCGGGGCCGGCTGCGGCTGATCGCCGAGCACCCCGAATTGGCAAGCCGGAGCTACGAATCCCTGGCACCGCAGCGGGAGCGGGCGCGGGCGTATCTGGTTTCGGCTGGGGTTGTTGAGGATGTTGCTGGGTATTTGTGCGCCGCGTTCATGGGCGCGACATTCGAGGCCTGGATGCAGTGGGCCGCGGGACCGGATCCGGATCCGGTGCCGTATCTGGACGCGGCGGTTGGGGTGCTGCGGGTGCCGGAGGCTTAGCCTCGCATCCAGTTCCCCAAGTCACGGACTCTCTGTTCCAAAGCCATCGGCCAGCCATGGAGGTCGAAATACTCCTTACATACTCGACAGCGAACGAGGTCTTCGCGGAGGCACTCTCAACCGTCCCTCGAGCCCTTATCACCGCCGCCACCTCACCAAGTGACTTCCCCTCAAATAAGAGCCGGCACAGCGTCGCTCCTTTCTATATAGCCTCGCAAAGACGCGCCACTGACTTGTTTGATTTGAGCAAAAGGCTTGGAGCCGTAAGTCACAGGGCGGCGACAGAGATACGATGAAACGATCGGGACCTCTAAGAGTCCTTTCTAGATCTAACGGGAGGTGTCGCTGATGGCTACTGCTGATCAGGTCAAAGCCCTCGTCAAAAGCCACGGCGAAGGTGACGACTCTCGTTTCTATTCCGTCGCTATGCAGGTAGCAGCCAAAGCGGCCAGATCAGGGCAGGAAAAATTTGCCCAGGACCTCCGCGACCTCGTTGATTCGCTACGTTCACATCAGAGCCAGACCTCAAGGCTTGCCTCGGTCATACCTGTATCTCAACCACGTGGAGACCTTGCGTCCCTGTTGAGCGTCTCCTACCCTGAAGCACGTCTGAGGGATCTTTGTTTAGTTGACGATGTTCAGCAAAGGCTCGAGCATCTGTTGATCGAGCAACGTCAACGTGAGCGACTAGGTCAGTTTGGTTTCAAACCGTCTCACAGAATCCTTCTAGTGGGTCCTCCGGGAACGGGCAAAACATTGTCGGCACAGGCCCTTGCGGGCGAACTCGGCATCCCGCTATTCACTATCCGCCTGGACGGATTGATCACTAAATTCTTGGGTGAGACAGCAGCCAAATTGAGACTCATCTTCGACGCTCTTGGTGAGACTCGGGGGGTATACCTCTTTGATGAGGTCGATGCTCTTGCAGGCGAGCGTGCGGCGTCCAATGATGTCGGAGAAATCCGACGCGTATTGAACTCATTTTTGCAATTCCTTGAAAACGACAACTCCGAGAGCCTCCTCGTCGCTGCCACCAACCATCCGCAACTTCTCGATGCAGCACTTTTTCGAAGATTCGATGCCGTCATTACGTATCCACTTCCTGACGCCGCTATTGCCAAGTCAGTGATACGAAATCGCCTGACCTCAATGCGGTTGGCCCGGTTGTCTTGGGTAAAGATAGGCGAAGCTAGCCAGGGTCTTAGCCATGCAGAAATCGCAACAGCTGCGGAAGCTGCAGCGAGGAAGGCGATCCTGTCCAATAGCGAACAACTGACAACACAGGACATTGTTACGGCGCTCCGCGACCGTGCTCAACGGGGACAACTTCGCAAGTAGGGGATACAACTTCACAGATGGCACAACGGAACAAGACTCACATACTGGTGCCCAGCGGGCCGTTGCCGGAACCTTTCACACTGAGCGGGGCAGGGGGAAGTACGCCGCGGCGTCCGTTCGATGGCGACAGGCAGGAGCATGGCGCTGCCTTAAGAGCTTCAATCGAGGAGGCATCCGCAACCCCCTCCGGGCCGAACACAAGCGACGAGCAGCATGAAGGTACGTATTTGACTTTCGGCTCCTTCCCTGGTTTGGAACTGGCACTCGAGAGCTTGGATCCCAGAGGCTCAAGACCTCACCCCGAACTTGTAGCAGTGGCGCACGAAGACACAAGTGACGGGATAGTGGAATGGGCTACGGTATTCATTCCAGATGGCGAGAAGAAGTATTTCCTCTCACGGCTTGATGCTTACCTTGAAACGTCTGAGCAGCCGAAGACAAAACACTCTGCCCTACTGGACTCCATCCAATCCGTTCGAAGAGCGACAATTCGAGAGTTATGGACTGACGATCCTGAGGATTTTCCGGACGGACCAGGCAGGACATGGTGGGAAGTCTGGCTACGGAAACGAGATGGTAGGGAGTTAGAGCGACTAACAGCCTATGCAGAATCTAACGGGATCCGAATGGGAAAGCACCATCTCGGATTCGGGGATCGAACAGTAGCACTTGTCCAAGCAAGTGCAGCCGAACTCGGAACTGCATTAAATTCTCTGGACGATCTCGCGGAGTTGAGACGACCGCACGATGTGGCCTCAATGATCTCCCTGGATTCCGCCGCTGAACAATCCGAGTGGGTAAATGATCTGCTAGAGCGCATAAGTCTGGCACCTGACAATGCCCCGGCGGCCTGCATTATCGACACCGGCGTTCAGGTCAATCATCCATTGTTCGCCGGTTCCCTTCACACAGATGACGCACATGCTATTGATGCCGCCTGGTCACCGGATGATCGGACGGGGCACGGGACAGAGATGGCTGGACTTGCACTCTTTGGCGATCTCGGTGAAATGCTTGTCAGTACCCTTCCCGTTGTGCTCAACCATAAACTCGAATCGGTGAAGTTCCTTCCGGACCCTACGTCCGCAAGCGCACACGACAAGGATCTTTATGGTGCCGTGACGGCTAGAGCTGTGGACCGTCCCGAAATCCAGGCACCAGACCGCCGTCGTGTTTTTTCTATAGCCACCACAGCCCGGCGCATTACATCGGCAACTAACGCCAAGAACCAAGACCCAGGCAAGCCCACGTCGTGGTCCGCGGCAATCGACGCTATGGCAGCTGGCAGATCCATCGACGATACAGATCCAAAATTTACGTATTTAGACCCCGACATTCGGGCTCCGAGGCGCCTATTTGTTGTATCCGCAGGAAATATCCGTAACCTCGAACCAGCCGATGACCACCTTTCGCGAAGCGATGTGGAACCGGTCGAAGATCCGGCCCAGGCTTGGAACAGCATCACTGTAGGTGCATTCACGAATATGGATGATATGTCTGGGACGCACCCTGCTTTCACGGGCTACACACCCGTTGCCCCTCGGGGCGAACTTTCGCCGTCGAGTAGGACGTCAGTGGTATTCGACTCGAAGAAATGGCCGGTCAAGCCTGATGTAGTAGCTGAGGGTGGAAATTACGCATTGTCCCCGGAACAAACCAGCCTCGACACACCAGACAATCTGGCCCTGCTCACGACTCGACGTCACCATCCCGGACAGGGCGCCTTTACGACCACTCGCGATACGAGCGCAGCCACTGCACAAGTAGCTTCGATCGCCGCAAATATCATGGCACGATATCCGAACTTCTGGCCCGAGACGGTCCGGGCACTAGTTGTCCATTCGGCTCAGTGGACTGGGCCAATGCTGGCGAACCTGGAAGCCGAGAACCTCCGAGAAAGCAGGGCAAAGCTACTGCGCCGCTACGGAATGGGTGTCCCTGACCTCGTCCGGGCCACAAATAGTGCGGCAGACTCACTAACTTTGGTGGCACAGTCAACTATCCGACCTTTCGAGCACGAAGATGGTAAGGGGGCAGAGGGCAGGGTACGGGAGATGAACCTACACGACCTGCCGTGGCCGAACGAGGTTCTTGAGGGGCTCGGCGACACTGAGGTCAAGATGCGGGTTACCCTGTCTTACTTCATTGAACCCAATCCGTCCAATCGAGGATGGACCGGACGCTACCAGTATCCTTCCCACGGTTTGAGGTTTGCGGTGAAGCGCGCATCGGAGTCCACGGATGAATTTCGCAAGCGAATTAACAAGCGAGCGAGAGCCAACGACGAGAAGATACTTTCTTCAACTAGCGATTCTCCACAGTGGTTTTTCGGAAGCAACCAGCAACAGTCGGCTGGCTCCCTTCATACGGACATCTGGACCGGAACTGCAGCCGATCTAGCCAGTCGGGGCGTACTTGCCGTCTATCCAGTGTCGGGATGGTGGAAACACAACAAGCGACTCAATAGAAGCGATCCTGGGGTTCCGTATGCGCTCTTGGTCAGCATTGAAACGCCGGGTGTTGATACCGACATTTGGACTCCGGTGTATCAGCAGATCGTTTCGACAATTGAAATTGAAGCGTGAAGTCAACGGCGCAGAGTGGATTAGCGACAGCATAAGCACGTGAGGAAATTCCGCTTCCGCACGTCTGCTCGCAAGTGAGCCGCTCCTGACTCGTGGTCCACCTCAACTGGAGAATCGGACGAGAACCACCTTGTCGTCGCCGCGCCTAACCTCCGCCACAGGAGCCGCGAACTGGGCGGCATGCAGAGCCAAGTAGGCCCCACTCGGCAGTCATCAGCTAGCGTGCGTCCGCAGCTTTACAACATGACGGAAGTTGTGACATCGCGCCGGAGCAAGAGGGCACCAACGTGGGTGGCGGCAGCGTGACCAGCGGCAAGGGCTGCCGCTGCGATGCCCGCCCCACGCCGGTGATGAACCAGACCTTCATGCGGGTCATGTTGTGGAGCTGCTCAGCGGTAATTCTCTTCAGTCGTCTAACCGTGCTCCCTTATCCCGGATTGCTGTGCCGTACAGGTCCACTCAGCTCAGGCGATTGCTCACCTTAAGGAGAAAGACGATTAGCGAACCCATTCGAGCGAAAAGGTAGTCCTGTGCTACCTCAGGAACTGGATGCTTGTCAGTCTCGTGATGACGAATCATGAATTGGTTTCCCAAAGCCGTAAGTGCAACCATTTCGGCTCGGGCAACCTCGCGGAACTCGGCACTGGTGATATTATCTAGGAGCACATTTGAGCTCTGTTTCTTGTTTCCTGAGACGTCTATCGTCTTTAGTCGTTCGAAGGCATCCCACAGCTTATCCAGTGCCAAAACCCGGTCGTCATCCTTCCGGGAGATGTAGAGGCCCTTTGCCAACTGCAGAAGCCCGTCCAGCGTGGCATCGCCGCTTGCGGGCACCATTTGTTGGATAATCTGCTGGACCTCAGTGGTTCCGATCCGAACAATGCGCCCCCCTGGGCCCAGCTCGTACATGGTCCCTCCGCGCTGAAGGATTTGGTTGACCTCCTGGCGGAATTCCCTTTTGCCGAGGGCTTCAGCAAAGTCCAACTCGAAGTGCTTCATGTATTCATGCCATCGGCCTTGGACGGGCTTCGCAATTCTGGCCGCCGCATATTCCATTAAGTCAAACAAAACGTCGTCAGACTGCTGTTCTCTAACCCCAAAGAGAGAGTCTTCCTTGAGTTCAGGTATCACAGCTCGCACATTGCTCCACAGCGCACTTTGATCAGTGCCGCTGATTGCGTTGCCATCGACGCAGTGTTCCGGAAAGTGTTGAGCGAGCCAATGCGCCTGTGCCTTTGACCTGAATAGGCTGAACAGGCCTTCGGCGGTCGCTTTCGGAAGCACGTCATGCGTCCGCGGAATCGGACCGTTTGCGCGGTCCGAGTAGAAATCAGAGGTTGTCATTCGCTAATTGTTGCAGCCACCGCAAGCATGCTCACGTCACATGCAGTGGCGAAAGCTTCGCCGCTCTTTGGCCCCGGTTACAGCATCTAGGAGTAAATCCAGCTCTGGCTGAATCGTAGTCCTCGAGTTATGCATGGCAGTCGGCTTGCGCAGTGTCTGCGATGCCCTTAAACCTCCGCCACAGGAGCCGCGAACTGCGCCTCGTACAGCCGCGCGTAAGCCCCACCCGCAGCCAGCAGCGAAGCGTGCGTCCCCTGCTCCACGATCTGGCCGGCCTCCATTACCAGGATGAGGTCGGCGTCGCGGATCGTGGACAGGCGGTGCGCAATCACAAACGACGTCCGGTCGCTCCGCAAAGCGCTCATCGCCTTCTGCACCAGCACCTCGGTCCGCGTATCCACTGAAGAAGTCGCCTCGTCCAGAATCAGCACCGACGGCCTCGCCAAAAAAGCCCGGGCAATCGTCAGCAGCTGCTTCTCGCCAGCGGACACGTTCCCACCCTCGTCCTCCAGCACGGTGTCATAGCCCTCCGGCAGCGAGTGCACGAACCGGTCCACGTACGTCGCCTTCGCGGCCTCGAGGATCTCCACCTCGGTAGCGTCAGGCCGGCCGTACGCAATGTTGTCCCGAATCGTCCCGCCGAACAGCCACGTATCCTGCAGCACCATCCCCATCCGCGAGCGCAGCTCGCGCCGCGAAACCGAGGTGACGTCCACGCCGTCGAGCGTTATCCGCCCCGCATTAATCTCGTAGAACCGCATCATCAGGTTCACCAGCGTCGTCTTCCCGGCCCCGGTGGGACCCACGATCGCCACCGTCTGCCCCGGCTCCGCCACCAACGAAAGATCCGAAATCAGCGGCTTGTCCGGCGAGTAGGAGAACGAGACGTTCTCGAACACGAGCCGCCCCCGCCCGCCGGCCGGAACGGAACCGGCAGCCTCCGGCGACTCCTCGTCTTCATCCAAGAGCGAGAACACCCGCTCGGCCGACGCCACCCCGGACTGCAGCAGGTTGGCCATGGACCCCAGCTGCGCCAGGGGCTGGGTGAACTGCCGCGAGTACTGGATGAACGCCTGCACATCGCCCAGCTGCATCGCCCCGGACGCCACCTGCAGGCCGCCCACCACGGCGATTCCCACGTACACCAGGTTCCCGATGAACGTCATGGCCGGCATGATCAGCCCGGAAATGAACTGCGCGCCGAAGCTCGCCTCATACAGCTCCGCGTTCTTCTGCCGGAACCGCTCCCCCACCTCCTGCTGCCGGCCGAACACCTTCACCAGCGCATGCCCGGTGTAGGTCTCCTCGATCTGCCCGTTCAGCTCACCCGTGTGCTTCCACTGCGCCACGAACAGCTTCTGCGAGCGCTTGGCGATCAGCGCCGTCGTCACCAGCGTCAGCGGAACGGTCACCAGCGCAATCAGCGCCAGCGTGGGCGAAAGCAGGAACATCATCAGCAGCACACCCAGCACGGTCAGCAGCGACATCACCGCCTGGCTGATGGACTGCTGCAGGCTCTGGGAAATATTGTCGACGTCGTTCGTCACCCGGCTGAGCAGCTCACCGCGCTGGATCGAATCGAAATACCGCAGCGGCAGCCGGTTGATCTTCGCCTCGATCCGCTCGCGCAGCCTGAACACGGTCCGCTGCACCACCCCGTTGAGGATGTACGCCTGGATCCACATGAACGCCGACGCCAGCACATACAGCACCAGCGCCCACAGCAGCACGTTGGCCAGCGCCATGAAGTCGATCCCCGTCCCCGGCGTAAGCGCCATGGGACTGAGCATGTCCGCCTTCTGGTTCTCCCCCGCGGCCCGCAGCTGCGCGATCAGCTGCGCCTTGGTCATCCCGGCCGGCAGCTCCTTGGACACCACGCCGGCGAAGATGATGTTGGTGCCCTCGCCCAGCAGCCGCGGCCCGATCACGGACATCGCCACCCCGGCCACGCTCAGCGCGATCACCAGCACCAGCCACAGCCGCTCCGGCCGCAGTGTGCCCAGCAGCCGTTTGGCGGACGGCCAGAAGTTCATCGCCTTCTCCGCCGGGATGTTCATCCCCGCGAACGGTCCGCCGTGTCCCGGACCGCCGCGCGGCCTGGGGATGCGTTCGACGGCGGCAGTCCCGCCGGGTGCCCCGGCTGCCGGCCTGCTGGGGGTGCTCATACCGCCTCCTCCGCTGCCAGCTGCGAGGACACAATCTCGCGGTACGTCTCCGACGTCTCCAGCAGCTCATGGTGCGTGCCGTGCCCTACGATCCTGCCGTCGTCGAGCACCAGGATCTGGTCCGCGTCCGCGATGCTGGACACCCGCTGGGCGATGATCACCAGAGTGGCGCCGGAGGTGTCGTGCTTGAGCGCCTGCCGCAGCCGGGCGTCGGTGGCGGTGTCCAGCGACGAGAACGAGTCGTCGAAGATGTAGAGCTCGGGCCGTTTCACCAGCGCCCGGGCGATCGCGATCCGCTGCCGCTGCCCGCCGGAGACGTTGGTGCCGCCCTGTGAAATGGGCGCATCCAGCCCGCCCTCCATCTCCCGAACAAATTCCTGCGCCTGGGCCGTGGCGAGCGCCCGCCACAGCTCATCCTCGGTGGCGTCCGGCTTGCCGTAGAGCAGGTTGCTGCGCACGGTGCCGGAGAACAGGTACGGCCGCTGCGGCACCAGGCCGATGTGCCCCCACAGCTGGTCCGGCTGCAGCTCGCGGACGTCCACGCCGTCGAACTTCACCGAACCGGACGTCGCGTCGAAAAGCCGCGGCAGCAGGTTCACCAGGGTGGTCTTGCCGGAGCCGGTGCTGCCGATGATCGCCGTTGTCTGCCCGGACCGGGCGGTGAAACTGATGCCGGACAGGACCGGCTGCTCGGCACCCGGGTAGGCGAATCCGACGTCGTGCATTTCCAGCTCGCCGCTGCCCAGCCCGCCCCGGCCGGTGCCGGCGGTGACCGGATGCTCCGGCGGCCGCACGCTGGACTCCGTGGTCAGCACCTCGCCGATCCGGTCCGCCGAGACCGCGGCACGCGGGATCATCACGGCCATGAACGTGGCCATCATGACGGACATCAGGATCTGCAGCAGGTAGCTGAGGAAGGCGATCAGCGTGCCCACCTGCATGGAGCCGTCCTCGATCCGGAACGAGCCGAACCAGATCACCGCCACGCTGGAGACGTTCAGCACCAGCATCACCACGGGGAAGGCGAGCGCCATGAGCCGGCCGGCCCGGAGCGCGGTGTCCGTGACGTCCTCGTTGGCCTGGGCGAACCGGGCGGTTTCGATGTCCTCGCGCACGAACGCCCGCACCACCCGGATGCCGGTGAGCTGCTCGCGGAGCACCCGGTTCACGGTGTCGATCCGCACCTGCATCTTGCGGAACAGCGGCACCATCCGGGTGATGATCAGGGCGACGGCGAGCATCAGCACCGGGACGCTGACGGCGATCAGCCAGGACAGCTGCGCATCCTGCCGGACGGCCATGATCACGCCGCCGATGGCCAGCATGGGCGCGGCCACCATCATCGTGGCGGACATCAGCACCAGTTGCTGGACCTGCTGGACGTCGTTGGTGGAGCGCGTGATCAGGCTGGGCGCCCCGAACCGGGTGACCTCCTGCTCGGAGAACTCCCCCACCCGGGTGAAGATGGCCCCGCGCAGGTCCCGGCCCAGCGCCATGGCCGCCTTCGCCCCGAAGTACACGGCCACCACCGCGCAGGCGATCTGCAGCAGGGTGATCCCCAGCATGAGGCTGCCCAGGCTGAGAATGACGCCGGTGTCCCCCTTGGCCACGCCCTCGTCGATGATGTCCGCGTTCAGCGTTGGCAGGTACAGGGACGCGATGGACTGCGCCAGCTGGAAGATCACGACGGCGATCAGCAGCCGCCGCTGCGGCCGCAGGTATTCAACAAGCAGTTTCCAGAGCATGGCGGCTCCTGGTCCAGGGCTCACGGAACGTGATGCGAAGGTCAGTTTACGTCCGCAGGCTGGGAGTTCAGCGGGCTGTTAGGGGAGAAATTCGGCCGGTTCACGGAGGGCGTACTGGCATACTCTGGGAAGCAGCCGCACCCCGACGCTGAAGGAAGCCCATGCCGGAGCCCACCCGCCCCTTACGCCAGCTTGGATTCCTCACCATCGGCCTGTTTGATCCGGCGGATCCCGCGCCGGGCCACCAATCCACGTTGCAGATCATCGAACTTGGCGAGCGGCTTGGATTCGACAGCGCCTGGCTGCGGCACCGCCATCTGCAGTTCGGAATTTCTTCCCCTGTGGCAGTCATGGCCGCCGCCAGCCAGCGCACGTCCCGGATCCACCTTGGCACCGCCGTCACCCCGCTCGGCTGGGAAAACCCGCTGCGTCTCGCCGAGGACCTGGCCACTGTGGATCTGCTCGCCGGGGGACGCATCCATCCCGGGCTGAGCGTGGGGGAACCCATGCACTACGACACCGTGAAACATGAGCTGAATCCGGATTCGGCCGAGCTGGAGGACTTCAGCTACGCCCGCGTGGAGCGGTTTGCCCGGCTGGTCGCCGGGGAAAAGGTGCGCGACTTTTCCGGCAGGCAAGGAGTGACCGAGGAGTTCTCCAACCGCGTCGAGCCGCACTCGCCCGGGCTGCGGGACCGGCTTTGGTATGGGGCGGGAAGCAAAAAGTCGGCCGTTTGGGCCGGAGCAAACGGCTTCAATCTGCTCTCCAGCAGTGTTGTCTTCCCCGAAACCGGCCAGGAACCGGACTTTGCCCTCGTTCAGCAATCGCAGATCCGCGCCTACCGTGAGGCCGCCGCTGCGTCAGAAGCGCACGGGCCGGCCAGGGTGTCGCAGGGCCTGGTGGTGATCCCCACCGATTCGGCGTCGCCGGGTCAGCGGGAGAAGTACCAACGCTACGTGGATGAACGCACTCCCCGCACCCGGGCGCCGCAGGGGCCGAAAGGCATGTTGTTCGCGCCGGACCTCATCGGCACCAGCGAGGAACTTGCCGAGCAGCTCTACGCCCACGCAGGATTCCAGGAAGTCGACGAGGTGGCATTCGCCCTGCCCTTCAGCTTTGACCACGAGGACTACGTCCAGATCCTCACCGACATCGCAGGCAAACTGGGCCCCGCCCTGGGATGGACTCCGGCTGAGGCCGGGGAGGCCCCGAAAGTCAGTGCGACGTAATTGGGGTCGGGCAGGCAGCGGGTGGAGGCTGACTGGAATTCCCCGGGCCGGAAGTTTGGAAGACTTGCGGGATGATCACTGAACACGCCCTGCTGCCTGTGATTCCTGGCCAGGAAGACGCATTCGAAACGGCGTTCGCCCGCGCCCGCCCCATCATCGCCTCCATGCCTGGGTTCCTCACGTTGTCGCTTTCGCGGTCCATCGAGTCCCCCAACACGTACCTTCTGCTCGTGGAGTGGGACTCGCTGAAGGACCACACTGTTGGTTTCCGGGAATCCCCTGAGTACCAGGAGTGGCGCGCCCTCCTGCACCGGTTCTATGAGCCGTTTCCCGTCGTCGAGCACTACAACCTGGTCGCCTCGGTCCCTCGTCCGGGCAGCTCCCCCGACATGTGACAGTGCCTAGCGGCTGCTTCGGTTCCCGCCACCAGGGCAGGCCTGACTAATGGTGCAGGAGAAGACTCCTATCCCCCTCCTCTCATGGCCGTCCCCGTGATCAAATGGGAAGGTTGAACCGGCCGCCCGAGTCCGACCACGGCCTCGGCCATATGGAAGGAAGCACATGACCGATCACCAGGACCATCCCCCGGTCCCCACACCCGGAAGTGCCCAAGGCCTGGACCGCAAGGTTGAGGGTGGATGCCCGGTGGACCATGGCAGCGTGACCTCGCACGGCAGCGAGAGCGAAAACCCGGCCATTGATTCGCCCCAGCCCAAGGGTCACCGGCCGCGGACCGTCGCAGACTGGTGGCCCAACCAGCTGGACCTCTCCGTGCTCCACGCCCACAACCAGGCGGGCAACCCGCTCGGTCCCACGTTCAGCTACCGCGAGGAGTTCCAGAAGCTCGACGTCGAGGCCCTCAAGCAGGACATCACCCAGGTCCTGACCACTTCCCAGGACTGGTGGCCCGCGGACTTCGGCCATTATGGCGGTCTGATGATCCGGTTGAGCTGGCATGCGGCCGGCACCTACCGCGTCCACGACGGCCGCGGCGGCGCCGGGGACGGCAGCCAGCGGTTCGCCCCGCTGAACAGCTGGCCGGACAACGCCAACCTGGACAAGGCCCGTCGGCTGCTGTGGCCGGTCAAGCAGAAGTACGGCCAAAAGCTGTCCTGGGCCGACCTGCTGGTCCTCGCCGGCAACGTCGCGCTCGAATCCATGGGCTTCAAGACCTTTGGCTTCGCCTTCGGCCGCGAGGACGTGTGGGAGCCCGAGGAGATTTTCTGGGGGCCGGAGGACACCTGGCTCGGTGATGAGCGCTACATCGGCGAAGGACACATGGCGGAGGAGGTCGGCTCCACGGAAATGGGCCTGATCTACGTCAACCCCGAGGGGCCGATGGGCAACCCGGATCCCAAACTCGCGGCAGCGTTCATCCGCGAGACCTTCAAGCGCATGGCCATGAACGACGAAGAAACGTTCGCGCTAATCGCGGGCGGCCACACGTTCGGCAAGACCCACGGCGCCGGCGACGCCGACGCGCACGTCGGCCCCGAGCCGGAGGGCGCAAACCTGGAGGAACAGGGCCTCGGTTGGATCAGCACGTACGGCAGCGGCAAGGGCGGCGACACGATCACCTCCGGCCTTGAGGTCACGTGGACGGACCGGCCCACACAGTGGAGCAACCGCTTCCTGGAGATCCTGTTCGAATACGAGTGGGAGCTGGTCAAGAGCCCGGCAGGCGCGCACCAGTGGGTTGCCAAGGATGCCCCCGAGATCATCCCGGACGCGCACGACCCGGAGAAAAAGCACCGCCCCACCATGCTGACAACAGACCTGTCGCTGCGCTTCGACCCGATCTACGGCGAAATAGGGCGGCGCTTCCTGGAGAAACCGGACGAGTTCCAGCTCGCGTTCGCGAAGGCCTGGTACAAACTGCTGCACCGCGACATGGGTCCCGTCGGTCCGCACATGCTCGGACCGTGGGTCCCGGAGGCCCAGCTCTGGCAGGACCCTGTCCCGGCGGTAGACCACCAGCTGATCGACGAGCAGAACATCGCCTCGCTCAAGGCGCAGCTGCTGGACTCGGGCCTGACCGTCTCGCAGCTCGCCGGCACGGCGTGGGCATCGGCGTCCACCTTCCGCAAGACCGACAAGCGCGGCGGCGCCAACGGTGCGCGCATCCGGCTGGAGCCCCAGCGCAGCTGGGAAATCAACGAAAGCGAGCAGCTTTCGACGGCGGTGCAGGCACTTGAGAGGGTGCAGCAGCAGTTCAACTCCGCCCAGGCAAATGGAAAGAAGGTCTCGCTGGCGGACCTGATCGTCCTCGGCGGCTGCGCGGCAGTGGAGAAGGCCGCGAGCGACGCCGGTTTCGCCGTCACCGTGCCGTTCCGTCCGGGACGGGCCGACGCCGCCCAGGACCAGACCGACGTCGAATCCTTCCAGTACCTGAAGCCGCGGGCGGACGGGTTCCGCAACTATGTACGCCCCGGCGAGAAGCTCCAGCCGGAGACCCTCCTGCTGGACAAGGCGTACCTGCTGGACCTCTCCGGGCCGGAGATGACAGTCCTCGTCGGCGGCATGCGCGCCCTCGGCACCAACATCGGCGGTTCCAAGCACGGCGTCCTCACCGACCGGCCGCAGGTCCTGACGACCGACTTCTTCGTTAACCTGCTCTCGCCGGGCACCAAGTGGAAGGCATCGGAAGGCGAGGAGAACGTCTACGAGATCAGCGATGTCACCACCGGCGAGCTGAAGTGGACCGCCACGCCCGTGGACCTGGTCTTCGGCTCCAACTCCCAGCTCCGGGCACTGGCCGAGGTCTACGCCAGCGATGACGGCCGGGAGAAGTTCGTCAACGACTTCGTGGCCGCCTGGGTGAAGGTCATGGAGCTGGACCGCTTCGACCTGTCCTGAGCTCGGGTTACTGATTGATGGCTCCGGGCCGGCTGCAGACGCGGCCGGCCCGGAGCAGTCCGGAACGCGGGCCCGCCGCGCCAATAACGCGACACTTCATGAGTCGCCGATTCCTTATGAAGCTGATCCCCGTCCCCTGATGCCTGCCTGGATATCCTTTCGTGCGGCTTCAACGAATCCTTCAACATCAGCCCGGCACCGCTCACCCTGCTCCTTGGTTCGCTCGCCAGCTTTCCACGTCGCTAGTTCATATGCCCAGATCAGCGGCCACCGGTTTTCGACTGGAATGGGCTGAATATCCAGTTCCTCTAGGGCTGCCGTCCACAAGTCGCGGATGTCGGCACGATCCTCTTGGTCGGCGCCAGCAAGCATACGAAGGCTCTCCGAATCCATGCCGTATGCCAGCCATTGAGCAGCAACGTCAGGGAAGTCGTCGACTTCTAATAGCCCGGAGGCCAATAGGGCCATGGCTTGTGCAGGCGTGGGCTGAAGCTTCATGGACTTAGCCTGCCAGGTTGTTTCGCCATACGACCCCATCACACATTTAGGGGGCCAGGGAGGGTGCGATTCAGATCGGAAAGGATGGGCGGGTCCTCATCCCAAAGATCAAAGAGCCCGTCCAAGCCGTGTTCCTTCACGCGCTGTGCCTCTTCGGCGAAGACTGGTGTGGCGTCCATGAAGACTTACGTGGTGCCCGTTGTCGAGGTGCAGCTTCGGCATGAAGTCGTCAATTCTTTCGAGCATCAGCCAAGACCTGAAGGGCAAACCCTCAACGATATGGCCATTGCTTGGAGTCACCAGATGGCCATGCTCCAAGAAAAGCCCGTCTGTGATCAAATCATTGGCCATCATGCCGAAAGCAGCCCTGAAGGTCTCACTCCCAGCAGAGACACGCGTATAGAGTTCAAACCCGTGCTCGTGGTTCAAGGGAGCTGGCACCAGCGCGTGAAGTCCAAGCGTCGCATACAGGTGAACTCGGTGTCGGGATGTTCCTTTCGGCCACTCGAGCACGCCAATCGTGCCGGGCCTGTTGTCGAACTTCCAATATTCTGGCTCTCCGCCAAAATGCGTCTCGTAGTGAGCATCCACCGCTTTTACGCTGCCCAAGTCTTTACCCCCTGCTGTACTAGGCCCCCTATAGCCTAGGGCTTTCCCATTGCAGAGCGCGTTGGAGTCGGGTTCCTGCTCGTGGGTTAGATGACTTGGATCATGGGCTGTTGATACGGAGTCCCGTCGCGGAGCATGGCCCAGAGGACGTCGAGGCGGCGTCTGGCGAGGGACAAGACGGCTTGTTTGTGGTTTTTTCCTTCGCTGCGTTTGCGTTGGTAGTAGGTCCGGCCTTGGGGGCAGTATCGTGCTGCGGCGCAGAGTCTGTTGCCGCCGCCCGCCGTCGCACTGGACGTACCGGAGTAGCGCCTTACCTACCGAGCAGCACGACGATCTACCGTTGGAACGTCGCACGCTTTCCTTCATGAGCCGCGGACGTCAAAACGGCGACGATATTCCGTTGGTGTCGTGGAAAAGGCGGCCGCGAAGTTCTGGCGGAGGGTGACGGCGTTGCCGAATCCGCAGTCGGCCGAGATCTGGTCTATCGACAGGTCTGTGGTCTCGAGCAGGCGCCGTGCTGCGTCGAGCCGGCGGGCACGAATCCACGCTGCCGGTGTAGTGCCCGTTGCTGCCCGGAAGGCCCGGACGAAAGTGCGGCGGCTCAGGTGTGTCCGTGCGGCGAGATAGTCAATAGTGAGGGGTTGGGCCAGGTGCCCCAGGGCCCACTCGAGCAACCTTGAGATCGGGTCATCGGTGGAGCGCGGTGGCATGGGGTGCTCAATGTATTGCGCCTGTCCGCCCTCACGGTGCGGGGCAATGACGAGGCTGCGTGCCACGTGGTTTGCTGCTTCTGCTCCCAGCCGGGCACGCACCAGATGCAGGCAGGCGTCGAGCGCGGAGGCGGTGCCGGCCGAGGTCAGGACGTCACCGTGATCGACATAGAGAACGGACTGGTCAAGGGTGACGTCGGGGTGCCGCTCAGCCAGGGAATCGAACGCCTGCCAGTGCGTGACGGCCCGGCGTCCGGACAGCAATCCTGCGTCCGCTACCGGGATGGCACCAAGACACAGCCCCAGGATGGCCACACCCGTCCCGTGCGCTCCCTGCAGCACCCGCCGCAATGAATCGCTGGGGGCTCGCCCGTCGTCGAACCATGAGGGCACCACCACAACGTCTGCCTCTTCGGCGGCTTCGGGTCCTTTCACCTCCCCCAGCCGATACCCCTCAGCGGTTGTTATCCCGCCGGCCCGGTCAGAAAAGAGAATCGTCTCCCACCCGGCAATGCCCTGGCGGGCAACCTCGTCAAAAACCATCTGTGGGACAGCTAGGTGAAACATGGTCGCCCGATCGAAGGCGTAGACGGCGATCCTCATGCTGCACCTCTTCCTGATTGGCCCGATTCCATCGTATATGTGCCTTCGTGCCACTGTTGGCACTCGTCGGCAGCAGGAAGACTGAAACGGTTGCCAGAAGGCAGCCCAGAAAACCCCCAGGGAGAACCAAGAACATGACCAGCCCCCGCCGCGCCCTTATCCTCATCGACGTGCAGCAGCAGTACTTCGGCGGCCCGCTCGAGATCCAGTACCCGCCGCACCAGAAGTCGCTGCCCATGATTTCGAAGGCAGTCGACGCCGCCACCGCAGCGGGCATTCCGATCGTCGCGATCCAGCACTCCGCTGGCGAAGGTGCACCCGTCTTTGCGCCCGGCACGCCCGAATTCGAGCTGCACCCTGAGATTGAACGCCGCAAGACCGGCAGCTGGCATTCCATCGTCAAGGACTACGGGTCCGTGTACGCCGGCACGGACCTCGCCGCCTGGTTGCGCCAGCACGACGTCGACACGGTCACCCTGGTGGGCTACATGACCAACAACTGCGTGCTCGCCTCAGCCGTGGAGGCAGAGTTCCTTGGCTTCACCACCGAGGTACTCTCAGATGCCACCGGCGCCATCAACCTCGCCAACGACGCAGGTTTCGCTGACGCAAAGACGGTCCACACGACACTCCTGGCGTTGCTGAACTCGAACTGGGCAGCGGTGGCGGATACTGCTGCATGGACCAGGGCGCTGGACAGCCGACAGGCCCTGACAAGGAGTGACCTCGGCAGCTCCGCGGTGGCCGGTTCCAAGCTGCTCCCCCAGGCATAACCAGCCCAACAACTCTCAAGGAATCATTGAATGAAGTGGATTCTTCTGGCCAGCGCGATCCTCAGTGAGGTGACGGCGTCCCTTGCCTTGAAGGCTGCCCTGGATCATCCTGCCTTCTTCATTGTTGTTGTCCTCGGCTACACCGCTTCTTTCGGTTTTCTCGCAGGGGTACTCCGCAAAGGCCTTGGTCTGGGGGTCGCCTACGGCATCTGGGCTGCACTGGGCGTAACCCTCACGGTGCTGCTCGCGGCCCTCATCTTCGGCGAAGCACTGACCCCTGTCATGCTGGTCGGGGTGGCCATGGTGATCGGCGGGGTCCTCTGCGTTGAACTGGGATCGCACAAAACGCCGGCCGGAGAGCCGGCAAAGGAGATGGCCAGCTCATGATGTGGCTTCTGCTGGCAGGGGCCATCCTCACCGAGGTGACCGCCACCTTGTTCCTGCGTGTCGCGTCCACCGGCAAGCGCCTCTGGTTCATACCGGTCGGCGTCGGGTACGTCCTGGCGTTCACGCTCCTCACGCTAACCCTGGACCAGGGAATGAGCCTGGGGGTTGCCTACGGCATCTGGGCCGCCGCCGGCGTCGCACTGACCGCCCTGGGAAGCCGCGTCTTCTTCAAGGAGCCCATCACCCCTGTCATGATGCTGGGGCTCGGCCTCATCATCGGCGGCGTCCTACTCATCGAGCTTGGCGCCGTCCACTAGGCAGGAAGTGCAGCGGAGGTTCCAGCTAGGCTGAAGTTTCGGTGCACCTTTGTGCCGCGAAATACACGGTGTAGTGGGGGGAATTCCATGGGGGAACAGCGTTTCATTTTTGGCGGAGCGGCCACGACGCCGTCGGCAGTGAGAGCGTCGGCGGCGTTCTGGATCGCCAGCACTTTCACTTCCTGGGCGGTGCCCGGAATCATCACACTGGTTCGGATCGGCATGCACCAGGCCGAGTGGGGCTGGCTCGAACTGGTGGGCGTAGTGTTCGGCGCTCCCTTCGCCGCTCTTCAGGTCTGGGCGGCATTGCGGCTGCTCAGGGGCACCCACTGGGCAAGGGTCGTCCTAACGCTCGTCGCGGTGTTTTACGTCTCCAGCGCCGTCAACAACCACTGGTCCGTGCTTCCCATGGTGAGCCTCATCCTCGCCGTGGCCGGAAGCGTGCTGATGTGGCAGCCCGCAACCAACGCGTTCTTCCAACCGCAGAAGGAGTTGTCGGCTTCCGATCAACAAGCCGGCAGATAAAGCACAGGGCTCAGCTAACGGCGGGGACGCTTCTTCCACCTGCGGGTGCGCCGTGCCATGGTTGCTGCATGCAGACCGTGTACGAGGCCGCCGGCGGCGACGACTTTTTCCTCTCGCTGGCCAACGCCTGGCTGCCTACTGGGCGGAGGCTTTGGGCGGCCCGCCTCGGTTTTCCGGCTCGTATGGCGACGAGACGTCAGTAGTGCGGATCCACAGCGGCAACGGACCGCACTAGGAGATGGACCGCAGAGCGATCACCTGCTTCGACCAGGCGCTGACCGACGTCGGGCTTGCGTCCGACACCCGGCTTTACCGGGTTTTGCACGACTATTTCGCGTGGGCCACCACATCGATGTCCCGGTACGAGCATTCCGCGGATGAGGTGCCGGACGGGCTGCGCATCCCGACGTGGTCCTGGCACGGGCCGGACTAGCCCTCCCGCCAGTCGTGCCCGGTGATGTGTGATCCGGCCTGCGGGCCCATCTGCAGCATTCCTCCGTCCACCGGCCACGAAGCACCTGTGACATAGCTGGACGCCGGAGATGCCAGAAAGGCGATGACGGCTGCGATCTCCCGGGCGTCGCCCGGCCGGCCCAAGGGAACCCCCGGCCGGTCCGTCGTCGTCGGATCCTGATCCTCCTGGCCGGTCATTGGCGTGGCGATTTCTCCGGGCGCAACATTGTTGGCCGTAATGCCGAACTCGGCGAGTTCCAGGGCCATGGTCTTGATCAGTCCCCCCGAGCCCATGCTTCGAGGCGTCGTATGCGGCGGCGCCAACCCGCGGCTGGAATTCGTGAACGCTGGTGACAGCAACAATGCGCCCACCCTTGCCTGCTTTGACCATGCGGCGCGCCGCGGCCTGCAGGCACACGAAGGCACCGTTGAGGTTCGTATCCAGCGTGTTGGTCCAGGTGGCAATGTCCAGGTCCAGGAACTTGGTCGCGTCGCCGGTGCCGGCATTGTTGACGAAGACGTCCAGGCCGCCGAGCTCCTCTGCGAGCGAATCGATGACTGCCGCTGCACCGTGCAGATCCGTGGTGTCCAGCTGCCGCACAATGCCCCGCCGGCCGAGCTTGCGCACCTCTTCGGCGGTCTCCTCGGCGCCCTGCTTGTCCGAGTGCCAGGTTATTCCGACATCAATGCCGGCCTGGGCCAACGCGACTGCCGTGGCGCGGCCGATGCCCGAATCGGAGCCGGTGACGATTGCGGTTGAGGGTGAGAACCCGGTTGTGCCTTTCATGATGCCTCCTTTGATGACGATCTTTGGTCAAACCAGGACGGTTTCCACGGTAGGCATTGCCGGCTGCCGGGTGCAACGGTCTTCCGGGCAAGGCCACTTTCCGGAATTGGCTATGGTGCCGGGGCGCGCTGGCCACCTACGGTGGGTTGCTATGACCAGCATGCCCACCACTGCAAACGAATATCCCTTCTCCCAGGTCGACGTCTTTGCCCCCGGGCCGAAGGCAGGCAACCCGGTCGCCGTCGTGCACGACGCCCACGGCCTGTCCACGGAACAGATGCAAAACTTCGCGAACTGGACCAACCTCTCCGAGACCACGTTCCTCCTGGAGCCGTCGCACCCGGAAGCGGACTACAAGCTGCGTATTTTCACGCCCGCGACCGAACTGCCGTTTGCCGGGCACCCCACCCTCGGCTCGGCGCACGCGTGGCTGGAAAAAGGCGGGCAGCCCCGCCGTGACGGGGAGCTGGTGCAGGAATGCGAGGCAGGGCTGGTCAGGATCCGCCGCTCGGGCACCGATCTCGCTTTCGCAGCACCGCCGCTGCTCCGCTCCGGTCCGGTTGAACCCGAAGTACTGGGACAGGCCCTCATCAGCCTGGGCCTCGACGCCGGCCAGGTCCTCGGAAGCAACTGGGTGGACAACGGCCCGGGCTGGCTGGGAATCCGGCTGGACTCCGCCGAAGAAGTTCTGCAGCTGCAGCCCGACTTCGGACTGATGGATGAGCTATGCATCGGCGTCATCGGACGCTACCCGGAGGGCGGACCCGCGGACTTCGAAGTGCGGGCCTTCGTTCCCGGTTTGAGCGTTCCCGAGGACCCGGTAACCGGCAGCCTCAACGCCGGGCTGGCGCAATGGCTCCTGCACGAAGGCGTGGTGGACGGGAACTACACCGTCCAGCAAGGCACTGCACTGGGACGCGGCGGCCTGCTGACCGTCACGGTCGAGGATGACGCCATCTGGATCGGCGGGGTGAGCCGGTCCGTGGTGAGCGGCAGCGTATCGCTGTAGGTCCGCTTTAGTGGACGGAACTGCCGATCTTCGTGTGTTCCAGGTCAAGATGCGGGTGGGCTGCCCGCGCGCGCACCCTCTGGGTGCCGGTATGGACCGGCACGGGCTGCGAGGGCCTGATCCGATGGGAGGGTTCGCCCCGGCGGCTCTCTGTCAGGTCGCGGATCAGCCCGGTCCCGGCGATCTCACGTACGCGATAGATCCCTGCCGCGGCCGCCCGTTTGCTGGGGAACTTTACCGATATCGCCACAAGTTCCCCCGACTTGCCGATGAGCTGGAACCTGTACCCGCCGTCGGGTGCGCTTATCAATTCGAAGTGTCCGGACATCGTTGTCAGCCTCCACTCTCTAGGTCATGAGTTCACGGTTTCCAGCCTAGTTGCGGGTTGGTGCGGCCATCAGAGCATTAAGGCCCCTCCCTATCGCGGTCAGGGCTGCTAGTCGTCGCCGGTCGGATCCGTCGGTTCGTCAGAGCCGCGCATGCCGCGAGCGCCGTGATCGCCGTCGTCGTCCTGTCCTGATTTCTGGGCTGTTTCCTGGGCTGGGTGCTGCGCCGGTTCCGGGGCGGAACCGGCCAGGTCCGGGTCGTCGGAGTACGGCGCATATTGGCGCGGAACGGCCTCGATGAGTTCGTTGGCGGCCATGGCGAGAAGGTCCCGCTGGATCGGCGGAAGCGACAGCAAACCTTGCAGATACGCTTCGACTTCGTATTCGCCCACGCCGCCGCCGATGCTGAAGTAGTTCAGCCAGAGTTCCCCCGCCGTGAGGTCCGCGGCCATCAGCGCTGCCCGGAGCTGCCGGCGTTGCTCAGGTTCGTTGAGATCGAAGCCCATGATGACGAACCCCTAATCCCTGCCGCCCGGCATGGCTGCAATGATTTCCAAGCTGGCCTCGGCAAGGGTCATCCGGCCCCGCTTGGCCAGGCGAATCAGTTCCTCCAAGGCCCGCTCGCATCCGAAGCCCTGCCGCTGCATCAGGATGCCGCAGGCACGGTTCACCATGTCCCTCAGGAGCAGGCGGCGGATCCTGCCGATTGCGCCCGAGAGCTCATCCAGTGGAAGTTTCTCAGCCATGGAACGTCCTGGGGCCAGTCACCGGACAATCCGAGTCGGGCGGCCATCCGGAGAAATCGTGTGCGGGTAAAATTTCGTTCCCGCATTCAGCTTAAACCCGTCGGCGTGCGCGGCGCAGGGCTCGGCAGCTAGCCGCGGGTGATGGGAAGCTTCATCCCCTTGGACTCGCTCAGCTCCCGCTCCGGAACGGGTGTGCGGACTTCGAGGACGCCGTCCTTGTAAGTGGCATTGATGTCTTCCTCCTAAAAGATAGGAGCCGGGATGCTGTCATAGGACAGCACCCCGGCTCTTTAGTCAGCCGCGCTCATCGCGAGACAGACTTGTCTACTTAGAGGAGGCTGTCGCTGCCGTCGTTGACAACAGAACCCTCAGACACGGTCTTGGCCGCGGCATCCAGGCTGGCGTCGGCGTTCAGGTTCAGACCGGCGTCCAGGTCGGAGACGAGGCTGCCCTCAGTGGAGCCTTCGTTCCAGGTGCTGTGGCCGTCGTTGACAACCGAACCCTCAGACACGGCGGTGGCCGCGGCCTCCAGGTTGGCGTCAGCATCCAGGTTCAGACCGGCGTCCAGGTCGGAGACAATGTTGCCCTCAGTGGAGCCTTCGTTCCAGGTGGAGGTGCCGCCGTCGTTGGCAACCGAACCCTCGGTCACGGTGTTGGCCGCAGCATCCAGGTTCGCATCAGCGTTCAGGTTCAGACCGGCGTTCAGGTCGGAGACGATGCTGCCCTCAGTGGAGGACCCGCCGTCGTTGACAACCGAACCCTCAGACACGGTGTTGGCCGCAGCATCCAGGTTCGCATCAGCGTTCAGGTTCAGACCGGCGTTCAGGTCCGACACAACACTGCCCTCAGTGGAGCCTTCGCTCCAGGTGCCATGGCCGTCGTTCACAACCGAACCCTCAGACACCGCCCTGGCCGCAGCATCCAGGCTGGCGTCAGCATCCAGGTTCAGACCGGCGTTCAGGTCCGACACAACACTGCCCTCAGTCGAGCCTTCGCTCCAGGTGGAGGTGCCGCCGTCGTTCACAACCGAACCCTCAGACACCGCGGTGGCCGCGGCATCCAGGCTGGCGTCAGCATCCAGGTTCAGACCGGCGTTCAGGTCCGACACAACACTGCCCTCAGTCGAGCCTTCGCTCCAGGTGGAGGTGCCGCCGTCGTTCATAACAGAGTTGTTCACGACCGAGCCCTCGGTCACGGTGTAGGTGGCCGTGTGCAGGTTGGCGTCGGCGTCCAGGTTGAGGCCAAGGCCCGCGCTCAGGTCCGAAACCACACTGCCGTCAGTGGTGCCGTGCCCTGAAGTGGAGGACCCGCCGTCGTTCACTACCGAACCTTCAGACACCGCAGAAGCGGCGGCATCCAGGCTGGCGCCCAGGTTCAGGCCGATGCTGGTTCCCGAGCCGAGGCCAAGGTCGGATGTCGTGGTGGTGGAATCGGAGGCGGAGGCTGCGCCGGCGCCGAGGATGAGTACTCCGCCGGCGAAAACGGCGCTGCACAGGGTGGTGCGTACGAAAGATTTCATGACAATTGGTTCCTTACTAGTGAAATGAGAGCCAGGCACGGGAGGTGCGTGGCGAAGTGCCGTCCGCGCAGAGGGCGCGGTGCCGGCCTCACTAGTCGGGGGAAAAGCCGTGGTCCAGGCTGACCGAACCGGGCAGCTCGTCGGAGGAGTCGCGGACATCCTTGAGCGAGATCTGCGTCAAGGAAAACTGGAAGGCAGGGACGTCGGCTGCAGCGGCGGATCCGCCGTCGCCGCCCGTCCTCAGCATGGAGCCGGAACCCGCCGGGGCCGTTGCCGGCGGAGCGGGAGCTGGCGTTGCGGGACGCTCGGGAGCGGGAGTCCGCGCCGTCATGACAACGGTGCTGCCGCCGTCGGAAATTGCCGACTGGGCAGGCGCGACGTCCGGCATGGCGGTCGTCAGGGAAGTCTGGGCCAGGCCCTCAGGGGCCGGGTCAGCGGCAGAACCGGCGGCGTCGGCAGGTGCAGGGCTCTGCTGTGTCGCGACCGCGGCGGGCAGCTGGGCAGGATCGCCGACGACGTCGGGGACGGCGGCGGCAACATCACCGGCGGCAGACCCGACCGGGGCCAGCACAGGTGCCGTGACCTCAGCCGCCAGGCCGGTGACCGGCGCCGTGATGGCGGCGACCGTTTGCGTGACGGGGGCGACGACGTCGGACGCGAGCGCCGTAACCGGCGCAGCCGCTTGGGTGACCTGTTCGACGACGGCGGTGACCGGCGCCGCAACGGGAGCCACGGCGTCGTCAACGGGAGCCAAAACAGGTTCGGCGATGGCCTGGATCTGGGGCGCCAGCGGGGCTGCCACGGTGGCGACAGGTTCAGTCACCGCGGCCAGGGGGGCTTGCCCGCCTGTCACGGAGTCAGTCGCGGCATCAGACGTGACTGTGTCCGTGACAGGCGGCAGCAGGGACGAAGCCTGCGCCGAGACGGCCCCGAAAATGACCCAGGCAGCCGCAAGCAGCGCACCCAAAATGAGGCTACGCAGGGCGGAGGGAAGCCAGGACGCACTGGCGCGCATTTGCTTCACCTCCCGATCGGGGCCGGACATCATCGATTACCGCAGGACTTACAAGCCATTCGTGGCCGGCCGGGGAGGTGGATGGGTGCAGGTTCACAAAAGTTTGAATTGTGGTGGTTACTGCTTTCTCCTGAGCGTCGCAACATCTGACCGGAAGGGGTGTTTTGCGGGACGTTCGCGACGCGGTACGCGGAAGGTTGGGCCGTCGGGGCTTACGGACAAGCGCGAGCGATATGTTCAGCTGTTGCTAGAGGAACATTCGAACTCGGCCCCCCTGCACAATCCTCGAGATTCACCGGAATACAGGTGAACCGGCGGTAAAAAGATGGAAGAGATCAACGGTCGTCCCCGCGCCGTTCTCGAATGGGCCAGCGTTCGTCTCAGCCGCGCGGGCCGCTTAGTTCACCAGCATCAAACCCGCGGATAGCGTCGGCGAGTAAACGCGCAGGGCTCTCTGAAATCTTCTTCAGCGAGCGCTGACTCGGCCATGTTGTCAACCCGTCAGCTTCCCATCGAGGAACGACATGGAAGTGAAGATGGGATACGGATTGCTCGGATCCTGGACCACTGGCGCTGAGTATATTCACGCCTGGGGCGCCCAAGGCGTGGCGCATGGCCAGACTGACTTTCTGGATAAGCGCCATTGTGGCGATTAGCGAAGAAAAACCCGCTTCATGGACTCCCGATGCATGCGCCGTGGGGATCACCAGAGTGTGTCCGGGGGCTAATGAGCTCGTTGGCAGGGGTAGGAACGCAGCGGCATGCTCCTCTCTCGCGACCCAATCAGCAGATGTGGCCCCTAGCAGCAAGGAACAAAATACACAGCTCATGCAACCATCCTGCCCTGTGGAATGCTGCCACCGCTGCACTTTAGGAACCCCGAAAGGGACGATTCGCAGAGTGTAATGCAGCGAGAGGTTTTTGTGTTTGGGGGGACCCTTTCGACGAGCTGCCGCCTACGTCCGCTCCATTGCGGTTGTTCGAGGCGAGCACTTCTTGAACTCGGCGCTATGCCGCAGCACCGCTTGATGGATTATGCCTTCAAAGGGGTCAGCGGGGCGACCCGATAATCCAACGCGACCGCATTCGTCGCAAACGTTTGGCTGAGAGAATACGCCGCGTCCTGAGATCCAAATCGCAAAGCCTCGTTTTCTCGATAGCTCCACCGCTCTGGTCCTTGACTTCCGGTGGGCAAGCAGTAGTAGAGAATCTCGCCATCGTTCTTGCGAACGACGATGCCCCATTCTTGCTGTTTCAGCTTTCCCGCCTTCCCATGTTGCCATCCTCGTCTGATCGGATAGTTATGCCGAGGCATGCCCCATTTTTGCAGGCACCTCTCGCCCACGCCGCAGCGCGGCCGAGGGTGCTACTCGTGGACGGGTTCACCGGTGACCCGGTGGTCCGCGTGGTTGATTGTCTCCTGGATGAGCCGGATCAGGTGCCCGTCGCGCAGGGAGTATATGACGTGCCGCCCGTCTTTCCTCGTATCCACCAGCCCGCTGAGGCGGAGCTTGGCGAGGTGCTGGCTGACGACCGTGCGGGGCACGCCCGCCCGGTCCGTGAGTTCGGTGACGGTCTTCGGTCCCTGGCCAAGCTGCCACAGCAGATGCAGCCGGGTGGGCTCGGCGAGCATCCGCAGCGTGCCGGCGGCCGTTTCCAGCAGTTCCGCTCCGGGCGCTACAGCGTGGACGAGCGAGGGTTCGTCAGCGGACGCGGCTAGCGGGATGCTCGGTTGACTGCTCAACGGGCTGCTCCTCGGTCTCGGGCCGGACTGCCTCGGGGCTGCTGCGCCGGGGCCAGGACAGGAAGGCTCCTGCGCTTCCCAGTATCGCAAGGATTGTCACCGCCAGCGCCGCCCAGCCCAGTCCGGCGGCCGCCCCGATCCATCCGGACAGCGGATAGGCCACGATGTAGCAGGCGTGCGAGAGGGAGAACTGCGCCGTGAAAACGTAGGGCCGGGTCTCCTCGGTGGAGGCGTCCCGCAGCAGCCGCGCCGACGGCGTGAGGATGGTGGAGTTGCCCGCCCCCAGCAGGAACCAGAGCCCCAGCAGCCACCACCACCCCGCACCGGGCGGCGCCAGGAACATGGTTGCGGTGGCACCGCACAGCGCCACGGGAATGACGACGGCGCCGGTCAGCATCAACGCCCGGTCCCCGAACCGCTCCAGCACAGCGGGAGCGGACAAGGCCACCACCATGGAGCCCACCCCGAAGCACGCGAGCGCAAGGGCAAGGTCCGCGTCCGGGCGGTGCAGCATGTCACGGACATAGACCACGGTGTTGACCAACACCAGGGCGGTGGGCGCCGCAACCACCACGTTCAGCGCCAGCAGGGACCGCAACCGGCTGGTGCGCCAAAAGATCCGCGCACCCAGCGTGGTCCGGTGCCACAGCGACGTCACCGGCCCCGCGGGGGCCATAGCCTGCGGCAGGACTGTCAGGGCGACCATAATGGCGGAGAAAACAAACCCGAACACTGTGCCCAGGAACAGGTTGTTGTAACTGACCACCGTCAGCAGCAGGGCTGCTGCCGCGGGACTGACCAGCGCTTCCATGTCGTACGCCAGGCGGGACAGTGAGAGGGCCCGGGTGTAGTCGCGCTCATCTTTCAGCACACTGGGGATCAGGGACTGGAACGCGGGAGTGAAGGTCGCGGACGCCGATTGCAGCAGGAACACCACGACGTAGATCTGCCAGGCCTCCGTAATGAACGGCAGGCACAACGCCATACCCGCGCGGACCAGGTCCGCCCCAATCAGCACCGGCTTCTTGGGCAACCGCGCCACCAGGGCATTGACCACCGGCGCGAACGCCACGTACGCGAGCATCTTGATGAGCAAGGCCGTGCCCATGACGGCGCCGGCGTTGCTGCCTTCAAGATCGAACGCAAGCAGGCCCAGCGCCACCGTCAAAAGCCCGGTTCCCAGCAGGGCGACCACCTGCGCGGCAAACAACCGGCGGTAGGTGCTGTCCCGCAAAACCGTAAGCATGGCCCAACTTCCCAGTGTGCATAAGTGCATGAGTGTGCACTTAATAGCCTAAGTGGTGGGGACGAGCACATCAAGCCGCGGCGAAACGGCTTCCCTGGCTCCCAAGGATTACGATCGGTCGCATGCATGAGCTAAGCGACCGCGTGCCCGGGCAGGCAGTCATCACCAAACTGCTGGACGTTCGCGAACAGGACGCCGAGCGTTCCCTGCTAGGGCGGTTTTTCGGCGCCAATCCGCTCAGCGCGGACTCCCTGCCCTGGTACCGCGGCGCTCTGGGCGAAATGGCCGTGGGACGGCTGCTTGCGGCGTTGGGGCCGGAATGGACAGTCCTTCACGCCGTGCCGGTCGGTACAGGCAATTCGGACATCGACCATGTCCTGATCGGGCCGGCCGGGGTCTTCACCCTCAACACCAAGAATCATTCCGACCAGCCCGTATGGGTGGCCGGACGGACGCTGATGGTGGCTGGACAGCGAACTCGCCATATCCCCAATGCAGCGCATGAGGCGGCCCGGGCGGGCAAATTGTTGGCTGCGGCATCAGGCGTTCCGGTGAACCCCACGGGCGTGGTGGTGGTTATCGCACCCAGGAGTCTGACCATCAAGAAGAAACCCGACGGTGCCAAAGTTCTCACCGACCGGCAGCTGCTGCGCTGGCTCCGCGGTTTGCCGCCTGCGCTCCCCGCCGATCAAGTTTTCAGGCTTGTGTCCGCCGCCCGGGCGCCGCGGACCTGGCACCGGAATCCTGTGCCGCAAGGCGATCCGGTAGAGCTCCAGCACCGTTTCAATTCACTCCGGGACGTTGTGGAACGGGCACGACGGCGGCGCCTCCTGTGGGTGCTCGCCGCCTTCGTCGGATTTTTTACGGTGACGGTTGGGAACGTGTTTCTGTAGCCGCCGCCTGGCTGGTGTTCCAGCTGGCGAGGAAGTCGAGTTGTTCCTGGGCATGGCTGCCGGCGTCAGCGGTGTAGGCGATGAGGGTCAGTCCCTCGCCGGGCAGTTCCAGGGCGTCGCCCGTAAGTTCGATTTCGCCGATGAGCGGGTTCCGCATTGTTTTCCGGGCTGTGCGGTGGAAACGGACGTTGTGTCGTGCCCAGCGGGTGGAGAACTCGGCGCTCCCGGCGGCGAGGTCTCCGATGAGGCTGTTGAGCGCGCGGTCACGGGGGTTTCGTCCGGACTCGACCCGGAGCGCGGCGGCGAGATCGTCGGCGATTGTTTCCCATTCAACGAAGAAGTCCCGTGAACGCTCGTCCAGGAACATCAGCCGGGCAAGGTTCACGGGCAGCGTGGCCGGGCTGAAGATGCCGTTGTACAGGGCGAAGCAGAGGCTGTTCGCGGCCAGCACGTCCATGCGGGAGTTCCGGACGTAGGCGGGAGTTCCTGTCATCCCGGCCAGTATCCGTTCGATGCTGGGGCGCAGCAGTTCCGCCCGTGGGCGCCGTGAGCCTGCCGCCCTGGCTGGCGCCGCCGCCTTGGCCAGGTCCAGCAGGTGGGCACGTTCTGCCTCGTCGAGCTGCAGGGCGCGGGACAACGCGTCGAGGACCGAATCGGAGACGCCACGCAGGTTTCCCCGTTCCAGGCGGGAGTAGTATTCCGTGCTGACACCGGTCAGCATGGCCACTTCCTCCCGCTTGAGACCGGCCACCCTCCGCGTGCCGCTGAATGCCGTGAGGCCTGCCTGGGCGGGCGTGATCCGCGATCTCCGGCTCATCAGGAACTCGCGGACGTCCTTGTTGTTGTCCATGGGATCTACGCTACGGCGCCCTGGAGCCTCCTAACAGGAACTGGCAGTACACCGCACAACAGGCACTCCCACGCGCGGGAAGGGGCTGGTTCTCTTGTAATAGCCCGCATTGATCCAGCCCCAAGGAACCCCATGAACAACGTCACCCTTAACAACGGCGTCCAGATGCCCATCCTCGGCTTCGGCGTCTTCCAGATCCCCGACGAAGAGACCCAGACCGCCGTCGAGGCCGCCCTCGCCGCCGGTTACCGCCACCTGGACACTGCAGCTTCCTACGGCAACGAGGCAGCCGTCGGCGCCGCGATCAAGGCCAGCGGAATCGCCCGTGAGGATCTCTTCATCACCACCAAGCTCTGGATCCAGCACGCTCCCACCGGCAACGTCCAGGACGACACCAAGCGCTCCTTCGACAACTCGCTCAACAGGCTCGGCCTGGACTACCTCGACCTGTACCTGATCCACCAGCCGCTCGGCGACTACTACAGCGAGTGGCGGGCCATGCAGGAGCTCAACCGGGAGGGCCTGGTCCGTGCGATCGGCGTCTCGAACTTCCACCCGGACCGGCTCGTTGACCTCATCGACCACAACGAGATCGCCCCTGCCGTGAACCAGATCGAAACCCACCCCTTCCACCAGCGCGCCGCCGACCAGGAGCTGATGCGTGAACGCGGCGTCCAGATCGAGTCCTGGGGTCCGTTCGCCGAGGGAAAGAACAACCTGTTCACCGACCCGCTCCTGAGCGCCATCGCGGAGGAACACGGCAAGTCCGTGGCCCAGGTGGTGCTCCGCTGGCTGATCCAGCGCGACGTAGTTGTCATCCCCAAGTCGGTCCGTGCGGAGCGGATGGCCCAGAACCTTGACGTCTTCAGCTTCGCCCTCACGGACGAGCAGATGGGCCGCATCGCCGCCCTGGACACCGGCGCCAGCCTCTTCTTCGACCACCGCGACCCCGCAATGGTCAGCTGGCTGGGCGGACGGCGCTTCAACTGAGCCGTCCCGCCCCTGCGGAGAGCTTGCGGAGAGGGCCCCTGGCCGGGCGATCCGGACTAGCCGCCCAGCACCACATTGACCGGCGGCTCCCCCGCCAGCATAAGGTCGATCTGCCGCTGCAGGAGCCGGCCCATGCGCGGACGCATCGCGGAGCTTGCTCCGCCCACGTGCGGGGTGATGATGACGCCGGGCGTGCCCCACAGCGGGTGGTCTTGGGGCAGCGGCTCGGGATCGGTGACGTCCAGCGCGGCGCGGATCCGGCCGGAGCCGGTGTGGCGGACCAGCGCCTCCGTGTCCGCCACCGGTCCGCGGGCCACGTTGACCAGCAGCGCGCCGTCGGACATTGCCGCAAGGAAGGCGTCGTCGATCAGGTGCTTGGTGGCGTCGCTGAGGGGAACACCGACCACCACGATGTCGTGCTCCGGCAGCAGCGCCGGCAGTTCGTCTATGCCGTGGATGACGCCGTTTTCGTCCGTCCGCCGCCGGCTGGCAACTCTGGTGACACTTGTTTCGAACGGGATGAGCCGCTGTTCGATTGCCTTGCCCACGCCGCCATAGCCCACAATGAGGACGCGGCGGTCGGCCAGGCTGGCGGTGGGCCGGGCGTCCCAGACGCCGTCCTGCTGGCTCTTCATGAGCCGCGGAAGTTCCCGCTGGCTGGCCAGGATCATGGCCAGCGTCAGCTCGGCAGTGGATGTCTCGTGAACGCCGGCCGCGTTGGCGAAAACCCGGCCTTCCGGGAGCGAGTCGGCCACGCCGTCGTACCCGATTGACTGGCTCTGCACCAGGGCGGTCTCCACCGCCTCAAGGTTCCGGAGAACCCGCGTTCCGCCCATATACGGCGGGACCACGATGTCGATCTGCGGCTGCGGCGGCTCCCCCGCAAAGTCCCACTCAACAACGGTGACGTCCGGGTGCGGCGTCATGTACTCGCGAAGTACGGCATCGGGCAGGCTGACAGTGATCTTCCGGGTCATGATTGCCAGCCTATTGGAGGGACGGTAGGTGACAGGAACTGGTGTCCGGCCTCCGGACGGACCCGCGTTGGTCCAAGGGATTGGCGGGTGTCGCGGGACGTTCTCTTGAGCAAACGCGCCGAAGATAACCGCATGGATATCGTTGATCACTACGCCCTGAAGACAGGCTTTGCGCCCTTGGCAAATGGTTCGTTCGCATCGTTGAGCGTCCAAAGTCTGGGCATCCTCCGAGTTCCCTCGGGCCGGCTCGGCGCGTGTGATCCGTTCGTCGAACTTGAGCAGCCAACGGTGGTGCTCGTTCCGTCAGGAGATTATCCGGTCAGTGTCACCATCGCCGATGTTTCCGAAGAGCAGGACGGATCACACAAGCGTGAGGCCTATTTGTCCGTCATATTGTCCGACGCAGAGCCAGCTACAGTCGAGCTCGCTCCGGGACTTGGCGGACCCCCGGGTGAAGGGGAGTTTTTTGGCGTCGGAGTGGATGCGGGAACAGTTGCCTTTGTTGACGCCGACTCCGTCGCTCGCTGCATGCCAGCCGAAGGCACGAACTGGTACGAGGATGTCTACGATTCCGACGAACCGGACTCTTGGTTTTCCCTCATGGACGCCGAGGCGCCTCTTCCCGCCGGTTTGGCCAACATAGTGATGCCCAGGGCAACGGCCGGGGAAAACGTCGTGCTTGCTCACTCCGGATGGGGTGACGGGTTCTATCCACTCCTACAGACAAGGGCCGCGGACGGACATGTCACTGGCATACATGTCGACCTGCGCGTGGTTGGAAAATTCGACGAGGAAACGGCGGGACCAATCACGGCGAATGAACCGGCCGCGCCCGAATCGGCGCCGGTAGCTCGAAAAAGGCGCTGGTTCGGACGGCTGCTCGGACGATGATGCGGGCGTATGACGAGCGCGCACTGCTAGTGAGGTTGAACAGGCTGGACCGCTGGGCGAAGACAGCCTTCGCCACTGCGTGCGCCCAACGGCTCTATCCCCTTTATGAGCGATATGCGCGTTCGGCTCAAACAACGGCAAAAGCCCGAAGATTGGCCGAGATCCTCTCATGCACTTGGGACGTCACCTCTGGACGCGTGGAGAATGCGGCGGCGGCCAGGGCCCGCGAGGACGAAGCTGTGGACTCCGATTTCGTGCAAGCTGCCCTATCGGCCATCGACCGGTACCTCGTGACTGCTGAGTCGTCTCCACCCTCATGGCTTCAACTCCGGCAGAGCGCGGGGATTGAAGGGCGAATCTGGGCGGCGACATTTCCCTGAGTCGGCCCGGGGAAAGGCACGGACCCGGAGGAACTGCACCCCTACAGGGCCCCGAGGTGCTCCTACCGACGAGTACTCTTGGGTGCTTCTATATTCGTCAAGCAGCGGTCCCCCGCTACCTTGTAGACAAGAAGTACGGTAAGCAGTAGCACGGCAGTGTGGTGGCAAGTTGGGGGATGTCTGATGAATAAGAAGCGCCAGCTGGGTACATCCATAGGGCTCATCGGCATCGCAGTCCTATTGGTCAGATTCCTAGTTCAACTCGACGAATCCCTTAGCTACCCGGACGGTCTTAAGGTTCTCGGGGTTGCCCTCCTCATCATGGCGATTGTCATACCGTCATGGTTAGTGTGGCTGTTCTATAAAGCGAGAACGTTCAAGACGTGGCTGCAGCTAAACCATCCCGGAGGCCTGGTCGTCGACACCCTTTGGACAGGAAAGGAACTCGGAAGGTTCCTTAAGAAGGGTCCGTTGACTTCAAAGACGAAGGGGACGGGGTTCATCCTGGATTTGGTCGCAGATGCCCGTGGCCTGCAGTTGGTCCGACAACGAAGGCAACCTGTGTTTTTCGGTTTGGTGCCGTGGGAGCAGGTCGTTTCAGTAAGAATGGAAACACTCAGGAGGCCACTGAGTCGCCGTCCAATGTTGGTCATCGAGATCGATTCGTGGAACACACCCTACGTCGCAGTCATTCGGCTGGTGCCTTCCGGAAGGCAGAACAGGGAGACCGGAATGGCGCTTGCCGACATGATCTTGGCCAAGAAGCCCCGCATTCCTAAGAGATAGCCTCTTTCGTCTCGTCTAAATTGGTCAACCATTGACGAGCCGCTCCAGGTTTGAAGCTGTTGGTGAGGCAGCTTTGCCTTGTCAGTAGGGGCGGGCTCGAGTCACACCGAACTCGCTGCACAAGGGTCTCCAGCTCTGCGTGGTTTTGGGCCATATGCTCCTGGAGAGTCAGGATCTGTTTTGCAAGGCCAAATGATAGGACGCGTCCCGCCAGCGTTGCGGGGCTGTGTGCGTCGGTGTACCTTGGCCGGATGCTGAGCATTGGCTCGATCGTGTTCCGGGTTGACGACCTCCAGGCCCAGATGGCCTTCTGGCAGGCTGCCCTCGGCTTCGAGCCTCGGCATGAACCTGACGACGACTTTGTGATCCTGCAGCCGCCGGGCGGTGCGGGCACCTGCATCTCGCTGGACCGCGTCCCGGCGGCAGTGCAAATCCCGCCGCGCATCCATCTGGACCTTTACACCGAGGACCAGGCCGGCGAAGTGCAGCGGCTCCTGGGCCTCGGCGCCACCCGGGTCGAGTGGAGCAAACGGCCCGCGGACGCGGACTACGTGATCATGGCCGATCCCGAAGGCAACCGCTTCTGCGTCATCAACACCGCCGGACGGAACGGCTAAGCGGGACGGAACGGCTAAGCGGTCCGCCTGCCGAGCCACCACAGCAGGAGTCCGACCAGGCACAGTCCCGATCCGGCCACCATGATGGCCGTCCAGCCGCCGATCGGCCAGAGCACGGCCACGGCCGCGGATCCCGCGGCACCGCCGATGAAATTGCCGGTCACAAAAAGGGTGTTCAGGCGGCTCCTGGCCTCATGGGAGACTTCGAACAAACTGGCCTGATTGATCCGGTTGATCACCTGGATGGCGATGTCGATGACAATGACGGCAAGAACGATGACCACGACGGAACCGGCGCCCAGGGCCGCGGCCACCAGAGTCAGTAACGTCGCGGCCCAGGCGGCACCGGTCGCGGGGAACCCCCAGCCTCGGTTGTACAGCCAGCCGGCCCGCTGCGCGGTGATGACCCCGGCCAGTCCTGCGAGACCGAACAGTCCGATGACCGGGACCGTGTAGGAAAAGGGAGCAGCGCTGAGCAGGAAGGTCAGCGACGTCCAAAACATGGTGAAGACGGCGAAGGCGGTGGCTCCCAGGAGCAAGGTCCACCGGATCATCCGGTGCTGCGCAAGGATGGTCCCCAGCGATGCCAGAAGGGCTGCATACGGCATCGACGTCTTGGGCTCCAGCTGCGGAATGGCTCTTCGCAGCACCACGGCGAAAACGACGGCGGCGATCGCCGCGACAATGTAGACGGCCCTCCACCCGAGAAGGCCGGCAATAAAGCCGCTGATGGTCCGGGAGAGCAGGATGCCGGTGAGCATGCCCGCCGTCACGGTTCCCACCACCTTCACCCGCGCGCCAGCTCCGGCAAGGTCGCCCGCCAGGGGAACCAGCAACTGGCCGGCAACGGTGCTCAGCCCGACGGCAAACAGCGCTGTCTGGAGAACAACGACTGATGGCGCCGCCGCGCAAAGAGCGAGTGCGACGGCGGAACACAGCAGGATCAGCGGGACAACGCGCTTCCTGTTGAGGACGTCCCCCAGCGGCACCACCAGCAGGATGCCGAGCACGTAACCGATCTGCGTGAGAGTCACCAGCCAGCCGGCGGTTGCCGCGGATGACTGAAAATCGCGGGCTATGAACTCCAGCAAGGGCTGCGACCAGTAGAGGTTGCCCACAGCGGCACCTCCAGCCACAGCGAACAACAGGGTCAGCCCCCGGCTCATCAGCTGCGGCGTTGAATCAGTCTTGTCTGTGGTGCTCAAAGGGTGGTCCTCTCCATCTCGTCAGACCAGTCAAGCAACGGTTTCGACGGGCGGGAAGGCCGCGGTTAACCACGGGTGCGGCGTACCCGGGTACTGGCAGGGCCCCCCAAAGCGCAGGTCCGGAGGGCTACCATCGATCCATGGATTACCAGTCGGAGATCAGGAGTTTCCTTGTCTCCCGCCGCGCCCAGCTCTCGCCCGAACAGGCCGGAGTGCCCTTCCATTCCGGTGCCCGACGCGTCCCCGGGCTGCGCCGCGAAGAGGTTGCCCAGCTTGCCGGCGTGAGCGTGGATTACTACACCCGGCTGGAACGGGGGAAGACCAAGGGCGCTTCCGCGGAGGTACTCGAGGCCATTGCCGAGGCCCTCCAGCTCGACGACGCCGAACGCGAGCACCTCATGCATCTGGCCCAGGCCAGCCGCCCCAAACGCCGGGCCTCGGCCAACCCGGGCCGGAAGTCCGTCCGCCCGGCCATCCAGATGGTCCTCGACTCCGTCACCGGCCCGGCGTACGTGCAGAACGGCCGGATGGACCTGCTCGGCGCGAACCAGCTTGCCCGCGCCGTCTACTCACAAATGCTCGAGGATACTACCGGCCAGGCGAACTTCGCCCGCTTCAATTTCCTCGATCCCCGTGCCCGCGAATTCCACTACAACTGGGAGCAGACGGCACGCAACAGTGTTGCCCTGCTGCACGCCGCTGCGGCGCGTGATCCCCAGGACCAGGACCTCATCAACCTGATCGGGCAACTATCCACCCAGTCCACGGATTTCCGGACCCTCTGGGCATCGCACAACGTGCTGAGATACCGCTCAGGCGTCAAGCGCTACCACCATCCCTTGGTGGGTGACCTCAGCTTCGGGTTCGAGGGGTTCGAAA
Organism: Arthrobacter sp. B10-11; assembly: GCF_033142195.1. Lineage (NCBI taxonomy): Bacteria > Bacillati > Actinomycetota > Actinomycetes > Micrococcales > Micrococcaceae > Arthrobacter > Arthrobacter sp. B10-11. The sequence goes on along the minus strand of NZ_JAWMTH010000004.1, from coordinate 316,582 downwards.
TCGCCACCGATCCAGGACAGCTGCTGACCGTCCTTACGGTCGAACCTGGATCGCCGTCAGCGGCAGCCCTTAATCTGCTCGCCAGTTGGACTGCGCCGGCCCGCGGCGCCGTGGCCGCACCCCCGCAGCCTGTCGCGGAGTGATGAAGCCCTGCGGGCGTTGACTTCCGACGCTCTCGGCTGTTAGAAAGAATGGAAAACGTTTTCCCACGCACTGCGGCCACCCTTCCACAATTCAGCACCGAGTCGGCCTCCGCGCAGTTTGAAACGATCCAACCACGCGGAAGCCCAAACCAATGGCCGCGACCCATCCCGTTTCTAAGGAGAAGCATGGCCCCCGAAGCACAGCTCAACTGGCTCGACGGCGGCGCGCCCGCGGAGATTTCCGGCGGCACCACGTGGGGCATGCCGTTCGCCCGCGGCGCAGTTGCCGGCGCCGGCGGCATCTCCGTCTCGGATGCCGACGGGCGGACCGTCCCCTCACAGGCCTGGCCGCTGGCCACCTGGCCGGACGGCTCGCTGAAGTGGGCCGGCATCGCCCTGCCGGCCACCGATTCCCCCTCCGCGCACTACCGGGTAATGTCCGACGTCGGCACCCCGCCGGCGGCTGGACGCCCGCCGGCGCCTGAGGCCTCGCCGGCGCCTGAGCCCGCACCGCAGGTCGCCGTGACGGAAACGGAGGACACCATCACGGTGTCCACCGGCACGCTGGACATGGTCATCAGCCGCACCGGATCAGCCCTGTTTACTTCCCTCTCCCGCGGCGGCACGGTGGTGGCAGAGGACGCCCGGCTGGTCAGCCTGCTCCAGGACGGTGTCCCGGAAGGCCCTGGCAACGCCAGCCGGCACGCGTTCACCGGCGAGGTGGCCGCCGTCGTGCTTGAACAACGCGGCCCGGTCCGCGCGGTGGTCCGGCTGGAAGGCGCGCACCGGCCGGACGCCCCCGCAGACGGAAGGCAGCGCAGCTGGCTGCCGTTCGTGGTCCGGTTCTACTTCCACGCCGGCGCCCGCAGCGTACGGATGGTCCACTCCTTCGTCTGGGACGGTGACGCGGAGCGCGACTTCCTGGCCGGGCTGGGCGTCCGCTTCACAGTTCCGCTGGAAGGCCAGCTCCACGACAGGCATGTGCGGATCGCAGGGGCCGGCGGCGGTTTCCTCACAGAGGCGGTGCGCGGCCTGACCGGGCTGCGCCGGGACCCCGGCGACGACGTCCGCCGAGCCCAGGTCGCGGGGCAGGCAACCCCGCCGCTGGAGGAGTGGAGCGAGTTTGTCTCCACGCGGCTCCACCTGATCCCCGCGTGGGGGGACTACACCCTGACCCAGCTGAGCGCGGACGGCTTCGAGCTACGCAAGCGCACGGCTGCCGGCCACGGCTGGGTGGGCATCTCCGGCGGCACCCGGGCGGCCGGGTTCTGTTCCCTGAGCACTCCCGGCGGGGGCTTCGGCATCGGCGTCCGCAACTTCTGGCAGTCCCATCCCGGCCAGCTGGACATCCGCAGCGCCGCCACGGCGCAGGCGGAAGTGACAGCCTGGTTCTACTCCCCCGAGGCGCAGCCCATGGACCTGCGTTTCTACCACGACGGCCTGGGCCAGGACACCTTCGAGGACCAGCTCGAAGGCCTGGAAATCACCTACGAGGACTACGAGCCCGGCTTTGGAAATCCCCACGGCATCGCCCGTACGCACGAGCTGACGCTGTTCGCCTACGCATCCACGCCGGACACCCGCGCCCTCGCCGCCGACGTGGAGGCATCCTCCACGCCGCCCCTCCTGCAGGCCACCCCGGAGTACCTGCACTCAGCCGGAGTGTTCGGCGATTGGTCGCCCGTGGACCGCAGCACGCCGGAGCGGGCCGGGCTGGAGGACAAGCTGGACTTCCTGTTCGACTTCTACGCCGGCCAGGTGGAGCAGCGCCGCTGGTACGGCTTCTGGAACTACGGCGACGTGATGCACACCTACGACGGCGACCGGCACGCCTGGCGCTATGACGTGGGCGGGTACGCCTGGGACAACTCGGAGCTCTCCCCCGACCTGTGGCTCTGGTACATGTACCTGCGGTCCGGCCGGGCGGACGTGTTCCGCTTTGCCGAGGCCATGACCCGCCACACAGGTGAAGTGGACACCTACCACGCGGGCCCCTGGCAGGGCCTGGGCTCCCGGCACAACGTCCAGCACTGGGGCTGCAGCGCCAAGCAGCTCCGCATCAGCACCCCTGCCTACCGCCGCTTCTACTACTACCTGACGGCCGATGAACGCACCGGCGACCTGCTCTCCGAGCTCGTGGACAGCGACCGGAACTTCCTGGGCCTGGACCCCACGCGGAAGGTGCGCCCGGACGCCGCCACCTACCGGCCGGACCGCAGCGCGCTGGCCGTGAGCCTGGGAACTGACTGGGGGTCCCTCGCAGCAACGTGGCTGACCGACTGGGAGCGCACCGGCAACCCCCGCTCGCGGGACAGGCTGCTGGGCACCATGGCGGACATCGGCGCCCTCAAATACGGCTTCCTCACGGGCGAGGCGCTGTACGACCTGGATAAAGGAAGGTTCGACGCCGGCCGCGAAGCCATCAGCGTCTCGCATCTCTCCGCGGTGTTCGGACTGGTGGAAATCTGCAGCGAACTGGTTAGCCTGGTGCCGGACGCCGCCTTCGAACGCGCGTGGCTGCAGTACTGCCGGCTGTTCCTGGCCTCGCCGGAGGAACAGGTTGCCGAGGTGGGCCGGCCGCTGGACGGCATCTACCTGACCCAGGCCCACAGCCGGCTCTCCGCCTACGCAGCCTCGCGGCTGGGCGATGCCGGGCTTGCCGCCGGCGCCTGGCTCAGCTTCGCGGAGGGCGGCGAACACCTCAACCACGCGGAAGCGTTCACGCTGCGGAAGATCGAACCGCCGTACGTCCTCACCCCCGTGGACGAGGCAGCCACGGTGTCCACCAACGACGCCGCACAGTTCGGCCTGGCGGTGATCCAGAACCTGGCCCTGATCGGCGAGCACCTCCCGGCACTCGAACCCGCCCCCTGAGCGTTACCGGACTGCCACGGGTTCGACGGCGGCATCAGCCGCCGGTGCGCCGGCCGCCGTCGGACCTTCCGCCGTCGTGCTTTCCGGAGTTTCCGATGTTTCGGTGACCTCACCGCGGAAGGCGCGGAGCATGGCGTCGCGGTCGAACTGGCCCTCCCATTTGGCCACCACGAAGGTGGCCACGCAGTTGCCCAGCAGGTTCACGGAGACGCGCATGGAGTCCATGAGGCGGTCCGCGCCGAGGAGCAGGGCCACACCGGCCACCGGGAAGATGCCCAGCGCGGCCGCGGTGGCCGAGAGCGCCAGGAAGGCCGATCCGGGGACGCCCGCCATCCCCTTGGACGTCAGCATCAGGATGCCCAGGGCCGCGAGCTGCTGGCCCAGGTCGAGGTTGTACCCGAAGGCCTGCGCCAGGAACAGCAGGGAGATGGACAGGTAGAGCGCGGCGCCGTCCAGGTTGAACGAGTAGCCGGTGGGCACCACCAGGCCGGTGGTGGCGCGGGAGCAGCCGGCGTTGGTCAGCTTGGTCATGATGCGCGGCAGCACGGACTCGGTGGACGCCGTGCCGAGCGCCAGCAGGAACTCCTCACGGCTGTACTTGATGAACTGCCACAGCGGGACGCGCGGGTACACCCAGGCCACCACGAACAGCAGGCCGATGAAGATGATGGCGGCCCCGTAGCAGGCGGCGATCAGCAGCGCATACGTGCTCAGCGAACCGAGGCCGTACTGGCCGATGATGAACGCCATGGCGCCGAACGCACCCACCGGCGCCACACGCATCACCCAGCCCATGATCTTGAAGAACAGCTCCAGCACCGTCTCGAGGAGATTCACCACGGGCAGGCAGCGTTCCCGGCCCACCACCACGATGGCCGCCCCGAAGAACACCGAGAAGCAGAGCACCTGCAGCAGGCTGTTGGAGGCGAACGCGCCCACCACGCTGGCGGGGATGATGCCCAGCAGGAATGCGCCGGCATCCTTGGGCGGCGCCGTGCCGGTCTTGGCGTTGAGGGCGTCCTGCGAGAGCGTGTTCGGGTCGATGTTCAGTCCGGCGCCGGGCTGCACGATGTTGCCCACCACCAGCCCGAACACCAGGGCGAAGAGCGTGGCCCCGGTGAAGTACAGCAGCGCCTTTACGCCCACACGGCCCACGGCCTTCACGTCGCCCACGGCCGAAATACCGGTGACGATCACCAGGAAGATCAGCGGCGCGATGATCATCTTGATCAGCTGGATGAAACCGTCGCCCAGCGGCCGCAGCGCCGAGCCGAGGTCAGGCCAGAAGTGGCCGATCCCGATCCCGAGGCACACAGCCACGAGGATCTGGACGAACAACGACTTGTACAGCGGCTTCTTCAGCGGTGTGCTGCTTGCGTCGGGCGCCAGGGGCGAGGGAAGTTTCATCAGGGGCTGCCAATCAACGGGGAAACGGCGCACTGGACGCCTGAAGGTCATAGGCAACGCTAGGATCCCCGTGTTTCCGGAATGCTAAATCCGTACTGCGGAATTGTTTAACCGCAGAATGGAATCAAAATTCACGCCCGCGGTTACGCCGCGTTACACCTCGTCATCCCACGTGCCGGCGTCCTGCGCCGCCTCCTCGGGCTTGCGTTCCGCGTCCGGGTCGCCACTGCCAACGTACGACGCCGGGACGGTGCCGCCGGCCTGCGTCTGCTGTTCTTCGCGGATGTTCTTCGCCGCGCCCTTCTCCGGGTGGGGCTGCTGCCCGACGGTCTCCGGGTCGCCGGGGCCGATGAGGCCCGCCGGATCGGATGCTGCGTCCTGGGGTTCGGTCATGATGGCACCTTTCATTCGTGGAAAATCCAGCCTATGCCGCCGCCTTCATGCCGGCCAGATTCCGGACGTTCAACATCCCGAATAAGTCCGCATTTTTTGCGTGAATTCGCGGGAAAATAGGTGTACATCGGCTCTGGCGTTAGTGCAATAGCAGGGGGGAGGATTGTACTACCGGGCCACGAAAAGCCGTTGGCAGCGCCCGGAGTCAAGCCCCCGCAGGGACCGGGTGTGCTGTTTGAAAATGGGATGGGCAGGCCCGGCCGCAACCAGTTTTTTGATCGTGGCCGGCTGGCGCTGCCCGAAATGGTTCGCATCCTTCCTAGGAGCAAAAGAAATGTCCATCACTCCAACAATGAAAGCCGGCATCCGGGCAAGAATCGCTCTTGTCCCGATCGTGTCACTAGGTCTGCTTGGGGGTTCCGTGGCAATGGCTGCCCCGGTGCAGGCGGAAACTGAGCGGCACGGCTGTACCGTGGACCCCCTGGATCCACGTGACCTGCGCGGCAACAGGGTCGATTTCAGGATCAAGGTTGACTGCGACGGCAAGAAGACCGTCCAGATCCGCCAGCAGCGCTACGAAGACGAGCGCGGCCCGCGGCGCAGTGACGATTTCCTCGGCGCATCTCGGTTCACCGAAGAATTCGGCTGGCGCGACGGCGCCAGGACCATCCACAGTGTTGACCGTGTGCGCAACCTTGACAAGAGGGGCGCCGAAGAGGTCTACCACATCGTTTCCTTCCGCGTGAAGAAGAACAACGGCGAATGGACCGATTGGACCAAGTGGGAGAAGAGCGACGTCGTTGAGGTTCACCGCGGTCGGTGAACTGATCCTTTTCGCGATTCACACTGATGAGCCAGGGGCACGCCGCCCCTGGCTCTTCCGCGCTACAAAATCCAGCCGCACTGATGCCAATCAGAGAATTATCAGTATGCTTAGTAACTAACGTGCACAGGCCAGCGGATTGTCCGTGACGATGGCCAGGAGTTGTAAGTGGCTAGGAGCGATGGATGATGACAGAAGTTGCGAAAAAGCAAACCACGGAGCTGGTTTTGGGTGGCCGTTACCGATTGCTCGAACTCGTAGGCAGGGGGGCCGCGGCGGGCGTTTACCGCGGCCGCGATGAGTCCTTGGGGCGTGAGGTGGCCGTCAAGCTCTTCAACCGCCAAAGCGCGGACCCGGACGTGCTTGCCCGGCAGCAGGCCGAAATCAGGATCCTTGCATCGCTGAACCATCCGTCCCTGGTGACCTTGTTCGATGCCGGGTCCGAGTCGCCGGACTCCGGGGATGAGCGGGCATATGTGGTCATGGAGTACGTTGCCGGCCCCGACCTTCGCAGCCTCATCCGCACCAGCCCGCTCAGCATGGAGCAGGTGGCAACCATCGGTGCGGACCTTGCCTCCGCTTTGGACTATGTGCACAGCCACGGCGTCATCCACCGGGACGTCAAGCCGGGAAATGTCCTGCTGTTCGAGCCGACGGCCACCGCAGGCACCGGCCGCTGGCGGGCCAAGCTGGCGGATTTCGGCATTGCACGGATGCTGGAAGCGGACCGGCTGACCGTTACCGGCAGAACCGTGGGAACAGCCGCCTACCTGAGCCCCGAGCAGGCCATGGGGGAAGCCCTCACCGGAGCAAGCGATGTGTATTCGCTGGGTCTCGTCCTGCTTGAGTGCTTCACCGGGCAGGTGGAGTTCCCCGGGAACCACGTGGAGTCCGGCATTGCCAGGCTCCAGCGGGATCCCGTCATTCCGGAAACCCTCAGCAGGGGCTGGCAGCAGGTGCTGGCCCACATGACCGCAAGGCGCCCGGAAGACAGGCCGTCGCCGGCAGACGCCTCGGCACTGCTGCGCGAACTGGCACAGGAGACCCCCTTCCACCCGGCTTCAGTCGCCCGGCACGCCACCCCGCCCGGCGGGCACACCGCCCGTCACGCCAGCCTCACGCAGCCCCCTCGGCGGCGGAAGCTCAGCAAACGGGTAAGGGGAGCCGCCGGGGCCATACTGGCAGGCTCGCTCCTCCTCGGCTTCACCACCGCCACCTACGGAGGCGCTCCCGCGGCGCCGGCCCCGCCGGCAGGATCCCTCCACACGAATCCCCTCGATTACCATCTGGACGAGTTGGAAAAGACACTGACGCCATGACCCTGCGCACCACTGCCTCACCCCGCACCCTGCCCACCGTATTGAAGACGATTCTGCTGGCCGGCCTCCTGGCCTTCCTTCCCGGCTGCAGCCCGCAAGCATCGGAGCTTTCAGCCGATTCAGCAGCAGCCCTCAGCAGCAGCCTGGCCACCGTGCGCGCAGCGGCCGCAGCCAGCGACCCGGACGGCGCCCTGCGCGAACTGGAACGCCTCGAAGAACACGTAAAGGGTGAGGCCGCCAACGGCGGGATGACTTTCGCCAGGTTCCAGAGCATCAAGTCAGCACTTGATCTGGTGCGCACCGACCTCCAGGCCCTGGCCCAGGCGGCGGCAGACGCACGGGCCGCGGAAGCCGCGAAGCAGGAAGCCGCACCGGCACCGCAGCCCGCTCCGGCCGCACCGGCGCCCGCCGTCGCCCCATACGTTGCCGACCAGACACCAGCCGACGCCGCCCCGGACGAGCCAGACCCCGCCGTCCCGGACCATGCGCCGGGACAAGGCAACGGTAAGGCCAAGTCCGGGGAAGCCGCCCAAAAGGGCAAAGGCCCCTGAGGCGTAACTAGTTCGACGGCGAGGGCGTCGCCGAAGTCTCGGTCGGAGTCACGGTGACAGTCGCCGTCGTCGTTTCCGTAACGCTTGGCGTTGCGGTTCCGTCCGTCGGAGTGACAGTGACGGTCGACGTCGAGGTTCCGGTCGGCGTCGACGTGGCCGTTCCGGTGGAACCGCCCTCAGCCTTGTCGAGGACCGCGTTGACCAGTTCCTCCAGCTCCTCCTGATCGGCGTCGTTAAGGTCCGCCCCGCCCTTGGTGGCCACCACCAGCAGGCGGCCCTGGGCCGCGGAAACCTGCATCAGCATGTCCGAAGCGTTGCCTCCGCGGGTGCTGACCGTCGCAAAAGTTTCCTCGCCGTCGGTTTTGGCCTCCAGTTCCTTGCTGGCGACTTCGTAACGCTGCCCCAGGACCGAAAGCGTAAAGTTGCTGCACTGGTCCATCTTTCCGCTCACTTCATTGAGCAGGGCGACGGCGTCCGGACCGTCGGCTCCCGACTGGGCGGACAACGTCCGCGGCTGCTGGCTCTCCGAAATCGCAATGGCCACGTCACCGTTTTCGACCTGGTCCAGCAGGCCGGCCGTGGCGATTGCCTTGCAGTCCGCGGGCTCGGTGGTGGCGGCGCTCATCAGCAGGTTCGCGATGTTGCTGCCCTGCTCCACCTGGTCCTTGGAGTACAGCTTGAGCTCGCTGCCGTCCTTGTCGGACCGGCCGGAGATCAGCTCCCGGAGTTCATCTTCGCTGTAGACCTTGTCCTGCACCGCGCTGGTGGTGGCGGTGGCGGTAGGTGACGGGCTTTGCCCGCCTCCGCCCGTACAGGCGGCCAGGGCCAGCATCGCTGCGGCGGCAACGCCAAGAGCAGGAATCTTCTTCATGAGAACCACCCCTTCAGATAGCAAGCATGCTTATGGTTCCTAGGGTACTCCTTAAGGACCATGGACCTGGAGCCAATTCTTCCTACAATTTAAGTGGCGGCATGGGCGGCAACCAGCCGCGCCGGCCGCACCACAAGGAGGACCGCAATGGGTTTGGGTGACAGGATCCACAACGCCGCGGAAAGGCTTCACGGCAAGGGAAAGAAGGCCGCTGGCGAAGCCACCGGCAACGAGCGCTTGAGGGCCGAAGGCAGGGGCCGCGCAGTCAGGGCCGACCTCAAGCAGGCCGGCGAAAAGATCAGGCACGCCTTCAAGCGGCACTAAGACACACAACAGATACAGCGGGCGGCTCCGGCAAGGGGCCGTCCGCTTTTCTGCGCCCTGCCTACACAACAGTTGTCCATGGGAGCGGGCGGGCACGGATTGCTGCCTGAACCCTGGAAGAAGCTCAGCCGCCGGAAACGCGGCCCGGCAGCGCCGTGTAAAGATCGTCCAGGTCGTCTTTCTCCCAGCGCGGGACGCACCGTTCGGTGGAGGCTGCAACCGCGGTGACGGTGCTCCTGTTTTTGGCAGATTCTTCGACCGCGGTCAGGACGCGCTGGATCTGGAGCCCGTCGTCGAACGACGGCGACGGCTGGCTTCCGTCCCGGATCGCAAGGAGGAAGTCCCGGATCTGGTGGGTGAACGTGTGCTCCCACCCGATGATGTGGCCCTGCGGCCACCACGCTTCGAGGTACGGGTGCTCCGGCTCGTTCACGAGAATCCGCCGGAATCCCTGCTCCCGGACGGGCAGTCTGGCATCGAGGAAGTTCAGTTCGTTCAGGTTCTCGAGGTCAAACGTCAGCGAGCCGAGGGAACCGTAGATTTCGAGCTTGAGCGAGTTCTTTTGACCCGTGGCAACCCGGGATACCTCCACGGACGCGCTGATGTTCCCCGTCATGCCAAGGGTGGCCCAGGCGGCGTCGTCGACTGTCACTTTCTCCGCACCGCCAGGGCCGGGACGTTCGGTGACAAAAGTCCTCAACGTTCCGGTCACCTCAGTGACGGTTTGACCGGTGAGGTGCTGGACTTGGTCAATGGCGTGCGAGGCGATGTCACCCAACGCTCCGGATCCGGCCGTTTCCTTGCGGAGCCGCCAGGTCATGGGAGACTCGGCGTCGGAGAGCCAGTCCTGCAGGTAGGCGGCGCGGACGTGCCGGACAGTGCCCAGCCGGCCCTCTGCAATGAGCTCGCGTGCCAGTGCCAAAGCAGGGACACGGCGGTAGTTGAAGCCGATCATCGACTGCACACCCCGGGCCCGGGCTTCAGCCGCGGCTGCCATCATGGCCTCAGCCTCCGAGATGGTGTTCGCGAGCGGCTTTTCCACGAGGACGTGCTTACCGGCGGCCAGTGCAGCGATGGCGATTTCGGCGTGCATCCAGCCCGGGGTACAAATGTCCACGATGTCGATGTCGTCCCGTTCAATGACGGCACGCCAGTCCGTGGCGGACTCGGCCCAGCCATACTTGGCTGCGGCTTCGGCCACCTGGGTGGCATCCCGGCCTACGAGCACTTTCTGCTCGATGGCCGGGACGTCGAAGAAACTGGCCACGTTCCGCCACGCATTCGAATGGGCCTTTCCCATGAAGGCGTAACCAATGGCGGCCACGCCGAGCGGGGGCGAAACCGGCGAGGAAGGTTGGGACGAGTGTGCGGAGATGGTCATGTATTCGTTCCTAGAGAGTGAGTATTCTGCGAAAGTAGAGGGGCCTAGGCTTCCTCGAACCAGCCCCGTGCAGGGTTGGAGACCTCAGGTGTCTCCCGGAACCGCTCCGGCTGGGCCGCCCAAGCAACGCCGTTGGCGATGACCTTCTGGATTTGCGGCTGGTGGTACACCGGGTATTCCTGGTCGCCGGGACTGAAGTAGAAGATTCGGCCCTTTCCCCGGGAGAACGTCACGCCGGAGCGGAACACCTCGCCGCCGGCGAAGGAGCTGATGAAGATCAGGTCATCGGGTTCCGGAATATCGAACAGTTCTCCATACATCTCCTGCTTGGGGATGACGATGGGGCTTTCGATGCCGGCCGCGATCGGGTGGGAAGGCTTGACCGTCCACACGAGCTCGCGTTCGCCATCGTTGCGCCATTTCAGTGAGCAGGTGGTGCCCAGCAGTCTGGTAAAGATCTTGGCAAAGTGCCCGGAGTGCAGCACCACCAGGCCCATGCCTCCCAGCACGTGGCGCTGCACGCGTTCCACCACTTCGTCGCTGACTTCCTGGTGGGCGATGTGCCCCCACCACAGCAGGACGTCGGTCTGCTCCAGCACTTCCTCGGAGAGCCCGTGCTCGGGGTCGGCCAGGGTGGCTGTGGAGATTTCGGAGTCCGGGTAGTAGGCACGGAGCCCGGCGGCAATAGCGCCGTGGATCCCTTCCGGGTACATCTCGGACATGGTTTCCGGCTCGTTACGGGCCTCGTGGACGGCCTCGTTCCAGACGACGATGTTCAGTTTCTTGTCAGACATATCAGAGCACCACTTCACGTTTTTCGAGGGCGGATTTATAGCAGGCATCAAGAATCAGGGCGCGGCTGAGGGCAAGTGACCCATCGTGGCTTCCCCACACTGTCTCGCCGCCACGCACTGCGGCAACGAAGTCGTCGACGACGGCCTGATGGGCGCGGCCGGGTTCGGCCACCACTTCAAAGTCGGCATTTTCGCCGTCCTTTTCAGTGAAAACGTGCACGTCGGCCACGGGATTCTCGGAAGCGCCGACAGAGCGAAGCTCGGCACCGCCTTCGGTTCCGTAGACGGTGAAGTCCATCAGGTCCCGCTCGTCGCGGTAGCTGGCCCATCCGGCTTCCAGGATCAGCGTCCCGCCGCCCTCCAGCCGGATGAAGGCGGACGCGAAGTCTTCCACTTCGAACTTGTGGCTGGAGCTCGAGGCGGTGTAGCGGGCGTTGCCCCCAAGGCCGCGCGGACCGAGTTCGGAATGGGTCGAGGCCGAGACAGCCAGGACTTTGGGTTCGCCAAGGAGGTGCAGTGCGTAGTCCAGGACGTGCACACCGATGTCTGCCAACGGACCTCCGCCGGCGAGCTCCGGGTTGGTGAACCAGCTGCCCAGCATCGGAATGCCCTTGCGGCGGAGCCAGGAAGCTTTGGCGTAGTACGGGCGGCCCAGCGTGCCGTCGTCGATCACTTCCTTGAGGGCTTGGATGTCGCCGCGGCGGCGGTGGTTGAACGCGACGTCCAGGACCCGCCCGGCCTCGCGGGCTGCGTCCACCATCGCCTGCCCTTCCACGCCATTGCGGGCCAGCGGCTTTTCGCTCAGCACGTGCAACCCGCGCCCCAAGGCTGCAATCGAGATCGGTGCATGCAGGAAAGTGGGCACGGCGACACTGACGGCGTCGAGGCCCTCAAGCTCGATCATGTCTTCCCAGCGGGCGAAAGCATGAGGAATGCTGTACTCCTCCTTCAGCCGGGCAAGAAGTTCTGCTTCCATGCCCGCGACGGCGACAATTTCGACGCCGTCGATGTTGCTGTGCGCCTTGAGGTGCTGCTGGCCGGCCCAACCAATGCCTACAACTCCCACCTTGAGGGTTGCGGACGGGGCCTGCTGCTGAATGCTCACGTTGTTCCTGTTCTTTCTGTGATTCTGGTTGAAGTCTGTGGATGGGTCTGGCAGCCAGTGGTGGTTAGCCCTTGACGGCGCCGGCCGTCATGCCCGAAACAATGCGTTTCTGGCACACGAGCACAAGGATGACAAGCGGGACCGTGATGATCACTGACGCGGCGCTGATGGTGCCCAGTGGCTGGTCGAACTCGCTGGTTCCGCTGAAGAAGGCAATCGCGACCGGGACCGGGCGGGCCTCCGGCGAGGTGGTCAGGGTGACGGCAAGGAGGAATTCGTTCCAGACCGAGATGAACACCAGGATCGCTGTCGTGGCCAGGCCGGGGACCGCCAGGGGCAGGATGACTTTGCGGAAGGCCGTGAAAGGCGTGGCGCCATCCATGTACGCGGATTCCTCGAGTTCCCGCGGGATCTCCTTGAAGAAGGACGTCAGCGTGTAAATCGCCAGCGGCAAGGCGAACGTCAGCTTCGGGATGATGAGGCCAAGGAGTGTGTCGTACAGGCCGATTTCCCGCCAGATGGAGAACAACGGGGCCGCGATGGCGATGGCCGGGAAGGTTGTCACCGAGAGGATCAGCGTCAGGATCAAGGCCTTGCGGCGCATCTTCAGCCTGGCCAGGGCATAAGCAGCGAAAGATGCGAACACCAGTGCCACTGTGGTGGTGACGACGGCGATAATCACCGAGTTGCGCAGGGCCAGGAGGAACTCGGGGTTCTGGAATACCACAAGGTAGTTCTCAAAGGTGGGCTGGCTCGGGAACAGCTCGCCCCGGGACAGGCTCGCCCCCTTCTTGAGCGAGGTGTTGACCAGCCAGTAAAACGGGATGAGCGAGAAGCCCATGACGGCTACGACGAACACCCACACCAGGGGGTGCAGTTTCGCTTCGCCCCGGAGCCGACGCTTCGGTGCCCTGGGGCGCGTGGCGGGTTCCGCCGTCGGGCGTTCTGCAGTCAGCGTGCTCATTGTTCCTCCTTGGCTACTTCGCGGATGTTGCCGCCGGCAAAGCGGACGTAAATGACGGAGACCACCATGACGGTCAGGAAGGTCAGGATGGACAGCGCCGATCCTTCACCCACCAGCCGGTTTTCGCGCAGCTGGGTGTAGGCCAGCATCGACATGGACTCGGTGCCGTTGGCGCCGCGGGTGAGCACGAACGGCAGGTCGAAGACGCGCAGGGCATCCATGGTGCGGAAGATCGCCGCGAGGACGATTGCAGGACGCAAGAGCGGCAGGGTGATGTGTGCAAACGTCTGCCACTTGCTGGCGCCGTCGAGTTCTGCGGCCTCGTAGGTTTCGGAGGAGATGACCTGCAGGCCGGCCAGGATGATGAGTGCCGCGAACGGCGTGGTCTTCCAGACGTCGGCCAGAACGATCACGGCCATGGCGTATCCGTGCTCGCCGAGCCAGACGACGTCGCCGCCGGGCAGGCCGAGGGCGGCGAGGACGTTGGTTACCAGACCCATGTTTGGCTGGAACATCGTCTGCCAAGTGATGGCGCTGACTACGGTGATGATGGCATAGGGCAGCAGAACCACGGTGCGCAGGAGGGCGCGGCCCTTGAATGCGAGGTTGAGCAGCAAGGCCATGGCCGTACCGAGCACCAACTCCAAGGAGACCGAAAGTCCGGCGAAGAGGAAAGTCTGGCCGAAGGCAGCCCACCATTCAGGGCTGCTCAGGGCGGAGATGTAGTTCTCCAGACCGACGAATCGGGAGAGGCCTGCAGTGCGGACGCTGTACTGGTTCAGGGAGAGCCAGATCGCGTAGCCAATGGGGACCGCCGCCACCAGGGCCATGATGACCAGGGAGGGGGCGGTCATGCCGACCGCTAGCCGCCGCTCGGCCCGGTCGCGGCCGTTGACTCCGCGACCGGGAACAAGTGTTTTGAAGGCCATGTTCAGAAGCTCGCCTTGGCGGTGGTGATCTCCTCGGCCATCTTCTTCACGGCGTCCTCGGCCGAGGCAGTTCCGGAAAGGACGGCATATACGTTCTTGTAGATCGCCTGGGAGATCTGCGGGTAGACCGGGGAGATCGGGCGGGGCTTGGCACCTTTGACGGACGCGAGCAGTTCGGTGGCGAAGGGCATCTTTTGGAGAACCGCTGCATCAGAATAGGCGGCTTCATTGACCGGGGCCTGGGAGTAGTCCATGGCCACGTGCTTCTGCCATTCCGGCGTGGTGGCAAAGTCGATGAACGCCACGGCCCCGGACTGGTTCGTGGCGTGGGCGGAGATAGCCAGGTTCCAGCCACCCAGCACGCCGGATGCCTTGCCGCCTTCCCATGCCGGCAGAGGTGCCACGCCAAAGCTGCCGGCCAGGGAGGTGGCGTTGAGCAGGCGGTATACATGCGGCCAGTTGCGCTGGTAGCCGAAGTCGCCGGACTCATAAGCGAGACGGGCGGGGTCTTCGTTGTAGGTCAGGACGGCGCGGTCAGCTGCGCCGTCCTTGAGCCCGTTGCTCATGAAGTCGAGGACCTCGCGGGTCTCCGGCGAATCAATCGCCACCTCGCCCTTGTCGTCGAGTACTTCGCCGCCTGCGCTGTAGAGCATTTCGAGGAAGTTCACCGTCAGGCCCTCGTACTGCTTGCCCTGGTAGACGTAGCCGTTGCCGGGAGCTTTGGCTGCTTCTGCGTAGAGCTGCTGCCAGGTCTCAGGCTTGGCCACCTTGTCCTTCTGGTAGTAGACCAATCCGGCGTTCGTGAAGAACGGCGAGGCCCAGTACTTGTCCTGGTACTTGGTGGTCTCCACCGTGGAAGGAATGAGCCGGTCCTTGTTGGCCTCTACGAGCTTGGTCTGGTCCAGCAGCCAGCCCTGGGAGGCGAACTCGGAGGTCCAGATGACGTCCGTGAGGAAGATGTCGCATTCAGTGGACTTACCTTCGAGCCGCTGGACGATCTGGGTGCGGGCCTCGTCTGTGGTGGCGCCGATCTCGGTGTACTTGGCCGTGACCTTGCCGTTCGCCTTGGTGAATGCCTCCGCAGTGCCTTTGTAGATACCCGACGCGTCCTTGACGCCGCAGATGTTGACGCTGCCGCTGGCATTAGCGCCCGACGCCGGATCGGCAGCTGCCGCCTGTTCCGCACCCTGGGGTGCGGCTCCCCCGCCGCAACCGCTGATCAGGAGGCCCGCGGCGATGGCCGCTGCGGCGACAGTCACCAGGCGTGCCCGCAGGGAACCTGCGCGCAGTTCGGTCATGTGTGCGGATGTCTGTGATGTTGCGGTGTCCTCCTGGAGCGGAGAAGCAGGTCGATTCAAGTCCACAAGTGGCTCCTTTGGGGGTCTGTGGGCGGTGGGAAGGCCAAGGGGCGGCGGCTGCCGCGCACGCTGAACAGGGCTTCTTTGCCGATGGTTCATTGAATTTTGGAATCGATTCCAAAAACGCGAAAAATTTAGGGCCCTGCGGCCGTGGAATCGATTCCAAAATAGTGTGACAGGGACCACGCGAGGCTGTCAACCCTCTTTCTTCAGGTCTTGGTGGAGTCCCGCACCACGAGCTCATGCGGGAGGAAAGTCCGGCCGCGGCGGTGGGCGCCAGGCACGGTCATCCGTTCGAGGAGTTCGGCGAATGCCACACGGCCCATCTCATAGGCCGGCTGCCGGACCGTGGTCAGCTCCGGGACGCACATTTCGGCCTGGGCCGAGTCATCGAAACCTGCCACAGCGATGTCGCCAGGAACCCGCAACCCGGCGTCGGTGAGTTCACGGACGCACCCGGCCGCAACGATGTCAGTGCCGCAAAACACCGCATCCGGAAGGCTTCCTTTTTCCAGGAGCTTCCTTGCAAGGGTGCGACCGGAGTGGAAGCCGAAATTGCCTTCGGCGAACAGGATTCGGTCCGGTGCCAAGCCCGACTCGGTTAGCGCCTGACGAAAGCCTTCTTCGCGCAGCCGGCCCGAGCGGGCGCCTCTGTGGGCGAGCATGGCCAGCCTCTTGCCGCCGGTGTCGATCAGGTGTCGGGTGATGTCATAAGCGGCCTGACGGTCGTCGATGGACACGCCGAAAGCCGATTCGGCGTCGACGATCTCACAGACCTGAACGACACTCATCTGCTCGGCAACGGCATCAACCTCCTGATCCGACATCGTCGGAGAAAACAGCACCAGTCCGTCCACGGAGCCATTCCGCAGCATGTCCACCAGTTGCTGTTCGCGATCCAGGTCCCCGGACGTCGCTGCGATGAGGCTGACATAGCCCGAGTCCGCGGCGGCGTCGCCCACACCCCGGAAAACTTCACTGATCACCAAAGAGTCCAGGTTCTTGGCGAGGGCGAGGACGCGCATGGTCCGGTCGCGGCGAAGGTCCCTGGCCGAGGCAAGCGGCCGATAGCTGAGCTGACGGATCGCGGCATTGACCTTTTCCTTGCTCGACTCGCTGACAGCCGGGCTTCCGTTCAAAACGCGGGACACCGTCCCCACAGACACTCCCGCCGTTTTGGCGACGTCCTGTACTGTCGGCCGAGCCATTCGATTGTCCTTCCGCGACCAGTGACAATGGTCCTTGCCGCCATACCACTGCCGTGCCATACCGGCGTTCCTCAGCATAGTCGCAGGGGCGAGCGGCGATATCAGAGTCAAGCGGATCGGGCATGGCCCAGGTTTCGGCGCCGCGGTTGCGGCCCCGAACTCCCCCTTTTCCATATGCCTCATGCCCGCACCCGCCCGGTCCCCCTTGACTCGCACCCCCACCTTCCCTAAACTTTTCATAAAGCAGAATCTAAATTCCACAAAGCGGAATGTTTAGCCGAACCGGCAGAGGCAATCCAAGGGGAAGATAGATCAAAGCCCCTCCCCCGGAAGGACACCTACGATGACGTACACAGTGAACTGCTCCATCCTGCTGACGGAACTGCCGCTCCCGGAGCGGCCCGCCGCAGCGAAGGCCGCCGGCTTTGACGCCGTCGAATTCTGGTGGCCCTTCGAAACCTCCGTCCCCACCGACACCCAGGTCACCGAGTTTGAAAACGCCATCAAGGACGCCGGCGTTCAGCTCACCGGCCTGAACTTCAACGCCGGCAACATGCCCGGCGGCGACCGCGGCCTGGTCTCCTGGGTGGGCCGTGAAGGTGAGTTCAAGGACAACATCGACGTCGTCGCCGGAATCGGCGAGCGCCTCGGCTGCAAGGCCTTCAACGCCCTCTACGGCAACCGCCAGGACGAATTCACCCCGGAGGAGCAGGACGAACTGGCCGCCAGGAACCTGGCTGCCGCCGCAGCAGGAGTGGCCCGCATCGGCGGCACCGTCCTCCTGGAACCCGTGAGCGGCGCCCCCAGGTACCCGCTCCTCAAGGCCCGGGACGCCCTCGATGTCATCGCCCGGGTCAAGACGGAGTCAGGCGCGGAGAACATCAAGCTCCTTGCCGACTTCTACCACCTGGCCGTCAACGGCGACGACGTCGCAGCGGTCATCGAAAAGCACGCCAAGGACTTCGGCCACATCCAGATCGCCGACAACCCCGGCCGCGGGGCACCCGGAACCGGGCAGCTTCCCCTCGGCGAATGGATCGCCCGCAGCCGCGAACTCGGCTACGAGGGCTACATCGGCCTCGAATACAAGGAACCGCAGGAAACGGCTTTCAGCTGGGCCATCCGCCAACGCGTCTCCAAGTAGCTTTCGCCCCCACCCGCACCACCCGCCCAACTGACTGGCATTTAACGTCGCGAAGAGCCGTTTTGACGACGTTAACTGCGAGTTAGTTGGGTAAGCCTCCCCCAGACTTCAGAAAGAGAAACACAATGAGCAACGTTGCAGTCATCGGCCTCGGAATCATGGGCCTGCCCATGGCCATCAACCTCGTCAAGGCCGGCCACACCGTCACCGGCTTCAACCGCAGCCAGGACAAGATCGACAAGCTGGTCTCCGAAGGCGGCAAGGGCGCCACCAGCATCGCGGACGCCGTCAAGGACGCCGACGTCGTCATCACCATGGTGCCGGACTCCCCCGATGTTGAGGGTGTGGTCAGCGGCAAGGACGGCGTGTTCGCGAACGCCAAGCAGGGCACCCTGTGGATCGACGCGTCCAGCATCCGCCCCGATGTCGCCAAGCGGCTCTCCGAGGACGCCGTCGCAGCCGGCATCCGCCCGCTCGACGCCCCGGTTTCCGGCGGCGAACAGGGCGCCATCGACGCCGCACTCTCCATCATGGTGGGCGGCGACGCGGCAGACTTCGAGGCCGCGCAGGACGTCCTCAACGCCGTCGGCAAGACCATCGTCCACGTCGGCCCGTCCGGCTCCGGCCAGACCGTGAAGGCAGCCAACCAGCTGATCGTGGCCGTGAACATCGAGGTCCTCGGCGAGGCCATCGCCTTCCTGGAGGCCTACGGCGTGGACACCGACGCCGCCCTCAAGGTCCTCGGCGGCGGCCTGGCCGGCTCCAAGGTCCTGGACCAGAAGGGCCAGAAGATGCTGGACCGCAACTTCGACCCCGGCTTCCGCCTGGCCCTGCACCACAAGGACCTCGGCATCGTCACCTCGGCCGCCCGCGAAGCCAATGTCGCCATCCCGCTCGGCGCCGTCGTCGCACAGCTCGTCGCCGCCACCGTCAACCAGGGCGACGGCGGCCTGGACCACTCGGGACTCTTCAAGCAGGTCCTCCAGCTCAGCGGCCGGAAGTAAGCCAGCCGCCCCCGGAGTTTTTGTCCAGATAATCGGTCGAAACGGCCCTCTATCTCCCGATATCTGGACAAAAACTCGCTTCAGCACACCAAAAACAGTCCGGACAGGCTCGGACGCCGGGCCTTCCTTCAGCACACCCAAAAACAGACTTCCCAAGGAGTACCCAATGACCAAGATGCGCACCGTAGACGCTGCCGTCGCGATCCTGGAAAAGGAGGGCGCCACCGAGGCGTTCGGCCTGCCAGGCGCGGCGATCAACCCCTTCTATTCGGCCATGCGGAACCACGGCGGCATCCGCCACACGCTGGCCCGCCACGTCGAAGGCGCCAGCCACATGGCGGACGGCTACTCCCGTGCCGCCGACGGCAACATCGGCATCTGCATCGGCACCTCCGGGCCGGCCGGCACGGACATGATCACCGGCCTGTACGCCGCCTGGGCCGATTCCATCCCCATGCTCTGCATCACCGGCCAGGCCCCCGTGGCCAAGCTGCACAAGGAAGACTTCCAGGCCGTGGACATCGAGTCCATCGCCAAGCCCGTGACCAAGATGGCCATGACCATCCTGGAGCCCGGCCAGGTTCCCGGCGCCTTCCAGAAGGCCTTCCAGCTGATGCGCTCCGGCCGGCCCGGCCCGGTCCTGCTGGACCTGCCGATCGACGTGCAGCTGGCCGAGATCGAATTCGACATCGACACCTACGAGCCGCTGCCCGTGGAGAAGCCGAAGGCCTCCCGCAAGCAGCTGGCAAAGGCCCTGGACATGCTGACGGCCGGCGAACGCCCGCTGATCGTTGCCGGCGGCGGCATCATCAACGCCGGCGCCTCCGAGCAGCTGGTGGAACTGGCCGAACTGCTGGGCGTTCCGGTCATCCCCACCCTGATGGGCTGGGGCGCCATCTCCGACGACCACCCCCTGATGGCCGGCATGGTGGGCCTGCAGACCAGCCACCGCTACGGCAACGAGAACTACCTGCGCAGCGACTTCGTGATCGGCATCGGCAACCGCTGGGCCAACCGCCACACCGGCGGGCTGGACACCTACACGGCCGGCCGCACGTTCGTGCACATTGACATCGAGCCCACCCAGATCGGCCGTGTGTTCTCCCCGGACCTGGGCATCGCGTCCGACGCCGGTGCGGCGCTGGCCGGGCTGATCGAGCTGGCCCGCGAACGCCGTGAGGCCGGGTCCCTGCCGGACTACTCCGCCTGGGCAGCCGAATGCGCCGAACGCAAAGCCACCCTGCACCGCAAGACGCACTTCGAGAACATCCCCATCAAGCCGCAGCGCGTGTACGAGGAGATGAACAAGTCCTTCGGCAAGGACACCACCTACGTGTCCACCATCGGCCTGTCCCAGATCGCCGGCGCCCAGATGCTGCACGTGTTCGGCCCGCGCAGGTGGATCAACGCCGGCCAGGCCGGCCCCCTGGGCTGGACCGCCCCCGCCGCCCTGGGCGTGGTCCGCGGCAGGCCGGACGAGACCGTTGTGGCCCTGTCCGGTGACTACGACTTCCAGTTCATGATCGAGGAACTGGCCGTGGGCGCGCAGTTCAACCTGCCGTACATCCACGTGGTGGTCAACAACTCCTACCTGGGCCTGATCCGCCAGTCCCAGCGCGGCTTCAACATGGAGCAGAACGTCTCTCTGGCCTTCGAGAACATCAACAGCACCGATCTCTCGGCCACCGCCAGCGGCTACGGCGTGGACCACATCAAGGTGGCCGAGGGCCTGGGCTGCAAGGCCGTCCGGGTGGAGGACCCCAGCGACCTGGCGTCCGCCTTCGACAAGGCCAAGGCGCTGGCCGGCGAGTTCAAGGTTCCCGTGGTGGTGGAAGTGATCCTGGAAAAGATCACCAACATCTCCATGGGCGTGGAAATCAACGCGGTGAACGAGTTCGAGGAACTGGCCGAGTCCAGCGCCGACGCGCCCACCGCCATCCTGGCAATGCAGGCCTAATCATGCGGATCGTGATCGCCCCGGACAAGTTCAAGGGCTCGCTGTCCGCCCCGGACGTGGCCCGGCACCTGGATGCCGGGCTGCAGTCCGCAACCGGCCACAACCTTGACGTCCTCCGGATTCCGGTGGCCGACGGCGGCGAGGGCACCCTCGACGCCGCCGTCGGCTCCGGCTTCACCCGCCGGAGCGCCGTGGTCAGCGGCCCCACCGGGCAGCCGCTCCGGGCAGAGTTTGCGGTCCGCGGCCGGGAAGCGGTCATCGAAATGGCTGCGGCGTCCGGCCTCGCCGTCCTCCCCGGCGGCACCTTGGACGCCAAGGGAGCCACCAGCCTGGGCACCGGGGAACTGATCCGGGCAGCGCTCGACGCCGGATGCCGGCAGATCATCCTGGGCGTCGGCGGGAGCGCCAACACCGACGGCGGCGCCGGCGTCCTGCAGGGACTCGGCGCACAGCTCCTGGACACGGAAGGCAACGAACTGCCGCCCGGCGGTGCGGCCCTGGCCAGGCTGCACCGGATCGACTTTTCCGGCTTCGACGCCCGGCTGGACGAGGCACGCTTCGTCCTCGCCAGCGATGTGGACAACCCGCTGTTGGGAACCGAAGGCGCCCCGGCGGTCTTCGGCCCGCAGAAGGGCGCCACACCGGAGGACGTGGCAACCCTGGACGCCGCACTGCAGCACTTCGTGGACGTCCTCGCCGCAGAGATCGGACCCCGCGCGCTGAAGGCCGCGGACGCACCGGGCGCCGGGGCGGCGGGCGGCGTGGGCTACGCCGCCATCGCGGTCCTGGCCGCGACGCGCAGGCCGGGCATCGACGTCGTGCTTGAATTCACCGGGCTCGCTGACCGGCTGGCTGGCGCGGACCTGGTGATTACCGGCGAAGGGAGCCTGGACGAACAGAGCCTGCTCGGCAAAACGCCCATGGGCGTGGCCCGCGCGGCCGCCCGCGCCGGTGTCCCGGTGGTGGCCGTCTGCGGCCGCACCACCCTGACGCCGTCGCAGCAGACGGATTCAGGATTCCGGCAGGTCTACCCGCTGACCTCGCTGGAGGCCAAGGTAGAAATATGTATAGCCGAAGCAGGACCCCTGCTTGAACAATTGGGAAAGCACATCGGCGCGGCACTGGCGGACCTGACCCAGGCGGCCACCGCACCGGAGAACAGCGCCCGCACTAAGGAGCCCCTCAATGTCTGAAGAACGCTTTGACCTCGTCATCCGGGGCCAGCGCATCCTCACCACCGCCGGCATCGCCGCGCGTGAAGTGGGCGTGCGCGGCGGCAAGATCGTCGCCATCGAACCGCTCGGCAACGCCCTGTCCGGCGACGCCCTGATTGAACTCGCCGACGACGAAACCCTCATCCCCGGCCTGGTGGACACCCACGTCCACGTCAACGAGCCCGGCCGCACCGAGTGGGAGGGGTTCGCCTCCGCCACCCGGGCCGCGGCAGCCGGCGGCGTCACCACCATCATCGACATGCCGCTGAACTCCATCCCGCCCACCACCACGGTGGAAGGCCTCAAACTCAAGCGCGAGGTGGCCGAGGACCAGGCGTTTGTGGACGTCGGGTTCTGGGGCGGGGCCGTCCCGGGCAACAAGGCGGACCTGCGCCCGCTGCACGACGAGGGCGTCTTCGGTTTCAAGTGCTTCCTGCTGCACTCCGGCGTGGACGAGTTCCCCCACCTGGAAGCGGACGAGATGGAAGAGGACATGGCCGAGCTCAAGTCCTTCGACTCGCTCATGATCGTCCACGCGGAAGACTCCCACGCAATCGACCGCGCACCGCACCCGGGCGGCGACCACTACGCCACGTTCCTGGCCTCCCGCCCGCGCGGCGCCGAGAACAAGGCCATCGCCGAGGTGATCGAACGGGCCCGCTGGACCGGCGCCCGCGCCCATATCCTGCACCTGTCCTCGTCCGACGCGCTGCCGATGATCGCGTCCGCCAAGCGCGACGGCGTGCACCTCACGGTGGAAACCTGCCCGCACTACCTCACGCTCATGGCCGAAGAGATTCCGGACGGCGCCACCGCCTACAAGTGCTGCCCGCCCATCCGCGAGGCCTCCAACCGCGAGCTGCTGTGGCAGGGCCTGCAGGACGGCACCATCGACTGCATCGTCTCCGACCACTCCCCGTCCACCCTCGACCTGAAGGACCTGGAAAACGGCGACTTCGCCGTCGCCTGGGGCGGCGTTTCCTCACTCCAGCTGGGCCTGTCCCTGATCTGGAGCGAAGCACGGCACCGCGGCATCCCGCTGGAGCAGGTGGTGTCCTGGATGGCCGAGAAGCCCGCCGCCCTGGCGCGCCTCTCCAACAAGGGCCAGCTGGCGCTCGGTTACGACGCGGACTTCTCCGTGTTCGCCCCGGACGAGGCCTTCGTGGTGGACGTCTCCAAGCTCAAGCACAAGAACCCGATCACGCCCTACGACGGCAAGGCGCTTTCCGGTGTGGTGCGGAAGACATTCCTGCGCGGTCATGAAATCGACGGCAAGACCCCCGGCGGCAAGCTCATCCGCCGCGGCGGCGTCTGAGGCACCACGCTATGGCAGTCCAGGTACATTCCCCGCGCGGCATATGTGCCAGCCCGGCCGAGCCGGGGCCGCAGCTCAAAGCCCATGGCCTGGCCGTCTGGGTAACTCCGGACGACGTGCAGGACATTGACGACGCCGTGATGGCGCGCGCTGCGGAACTATTGCTGGCGCGTGCCCTGAAGATTGCTCCGGAGGCGGAAGTCCACGTCCGGCCCGCCGCCGGAGCTCCAACCTCCGCTGCCCATGCTGCCCCGCCGGGGGGACCGCAAGGGGCCACCGGCAGCGGAACCCCCGTGCCGTCGTCGTCCGTTCCGGAGGACTCCCCGGAAGAGGGCGACGACGGCACAACCCACGTCCTGCCGTCGGCCGGTCCGGCGAGCCTGGTGTCCGTGGACCTTGCCGCCGGCGAGGTCAGGCTGGACGGGATGCAGGTGGCGCTGACCGGCGTCGAGTTCAAGCTGCTGCGCTACCTCGTGGAGAACTGTTCGCGGGCCATCAGCCGGGAGGAACTGCGGCTGTTCCTGGAATCGTTCGATTCACCGGCGGCGGCCTCGCGTTCCATCGATGTGTACGTGGGCAGGGTGCGGCGGAAGCTGCGCCGCGGCCGGCACGCGATCGCCACGGTGCGGGGCGGCGGCTACCAGTTCGTCCCCGGCCCCCACACGAAAGTGCGCGGACCCGCGGAATACTGCATCTGAACCGGCGGTTGTTCCAGTAATACGTCCGCTTCCCAACACGCTTTTGTCAGAAACCAGACTCCCGAAGGATCACCATGAGCCACACACTGACCACCAAGCTCCAGCCCGGAACCCAGGCACCGGACTTCACCCTGCCCGATGCGGAGGGCAAGCCGACGTCCCTGGCCGATTACCGCGGCAAGAACGTGATTGTGTACTTCTACCCGGAAGCGGCCACCCCCGGCTGCACCACCGAGGCCTGCGACTTCCGTGACAGCCTCGAGTCGCTGCAGGGCTCCGGCTACGAGGTGCTGGGCGTCTCCCCCGACGCCCCCGAAAAGCTGGCCCACTTCACGGGCGACTTCGCACTGACCTTCCCGCTCCTGGCCGACGAGGACCATTCCGTTGCCCTGGCCTACGGCGCGTGGGGCGAAAAGCTTCGCGACGGCGAGGTCACCGAGGGCATCGTCCGCTCCACCGTGGTGCTCGATCCCGAAGGAAGGGTCAAGCTGGCCCAGTACCAGGTCAAGGCCCAGGGCCACGTGGCGGCACTGAAGGAAGCCCTGGGCGTCTAGCTTTCCCCCACCCCTCCCCCCCCCAGGACGCTCTCTCACTTTTGACCCGTTTCGGGGCGACGCTCTCTCACTTACCGCAACAAAAACCGGAACCCTCTCTCACTGTCTTGACGAAAGTGAGAGAGGGTTCCGGCATTTTGGATCAAAAGTGAGAGAGCGTCCCTGGGGTTAGAGGCGGGACCGGTCCGAGGCAAGTGCCGACTGGCGCACCTGGGCCGGGGTGAAGCGGGCTCCCGCGTCGGGGAAGCCAGGCACCTCGATGCGGGCGTGGGTGTGGACCTCCGTGACGGTGTCCCGCGTGTGCTCGGCGATCTTGGCCATGGTGGTGACCCACATGCCGTCCATGGCCTTGACCCGGCTGATCAGCTGTTCCAGGGCCACGGCCTTGGAGGGCCGGCCGGAGATGAACGGGTGGTTGGTCAGCACGAAGCAGCTACCGGCCGCATGGTGGGCCTCAGCCTCCAGCATCCACATTTCCAGGACCTTGGCGGGGCTTTCGATCACTCCGCTGCCGGTAACCCCGGGGTAGAAGGCGTACTGCTCCCAGTCGTCCAGCGCCCAGTCCACCGGTATTTCCACCAGGTCCCGGGAATCGCCCTCGGCGACGCTGAAACGGTACGGTGCGTCGCCGTCGAGCAGGCTGGAATCGTAGAGGAAGCCGCGGTCCGCGAGGAGCGCCGGCGAGTGCCAGTTCAGCTCCCACCAGGGAGCGCGGTAGCCCACCGGCCGGACGCCGGCGACCTTGGCCAGTGCCTCCAGCCCGCGGTCGATGTACCGCGCCTCGGTGGCGGCGTCGATGCCCTGCATGGGTTCGTGCAGGTAACCGTGGTGGGCGATTTCATGCCCGGCGTCCACGATCCGGCGCACCACATCCGGGTAGCTTTCGGCCGTGAATCCGGGGATGAAGAAGGTGGCCTGCACGTCCTGGCGGTCCAAGATCTGCAGCAGCCGCGGCACCGCGACCTTGGGCCCGTAGGACTGGTGGGTCATGAGGGACATCCGGCGCGTGCTGGTGGGATCGTGCGCGATGGTGCATGACTCCGCATCCACATCGAACGTGAAGGATGCGGCCGCCCGGTAACCTTCGGGCCAGGAGATGGGATGGGCGGAGTCCGGGAAAGCGGGGAATTCCATGGTCCTTTTCCTTTCTAGAGTGAGATGGCGGTGGGCGCCGGGCGGACTGCCGCTTCAGGGGCGGCCGCGTCAGACGCAGCGGCGTCCTGGGCGGCTACCGGGACCAGAGCGGATCCGGCGTCGGCCAGAAATTTGCGGTGGACCCGGGGCCCGAGAACCGCGTAGCTGACGGCGCTGCTGACTCCGCCGGCCAGCCAGGACAGATCCCAGCCGCCCAGGGCCACGGCGATGGGGCCCTGCATTGCGGGGACAAGCCCGTACATGAACAGCCAGGTGGAGAAGATGCCGACCAGGAGGGACACGATACCGGCCCAGTTGACGCCGGGGAGGCGCTTGGTGCCCACGCCGTCGAACAGGCGTGCGGTTTCGCCGGGCCAGCGCTTCTCGATCCAGAAGTAGTGCACCAGCATCACGCCGCCCCAGGCAGCCACCCAAGCCACGAGGCCGATCAGCCAGGCGTCCAGCACGGCGGCGAAATCCTCCTGGAAGATGAAGAAGACGACGGCGATCAGCGAGAAGACGCCGACGAAGAGGTTGAGCTTGCGGCGGCTGATGGTGATGTCGAGTGCCTGCGTCGCAACGGAGAAGGTGTAGATGTTCAGGATGTTCGTGGCGATGGGTCCGTGCAGGACCATCAGGAGGACAGGGAGTGCCAGGACACCGAAGTTCTGGACAATGAGCTTTCCGGGGTCGATCTCGCCGCTGTTGGTGGCCAGGCTGGCACCAAGGATGCCGAGCCAGACGACGGGGATGAACTGGCCCAGGACCGAGGCGAGGTAGACCTTCTTCTTGGGCACTTCGGTGCTCACGAAGCGGGAGTAGTCGGCGGCGTAGGTGAACCAGGTGATGCCCCAGCCGATGCCGATTGCAGTCATGACAGCGCTCATCGCGGCGATCCGCTCAGAGCCTTCAAGGATGTTGCCGGCAGGACCGGCGTAGCCCCAGTCGATCTTCATGCCGAACCAGGCGACGGCGGACATGACAGCAAGAATGATGATGGTGGGCGGCACTGTCCACTTTTCAAACGCTGCGATGGCCTTGTAGCCGAACCAGGCGATGGCTACCTGTGCGGCCATAATGGCGGTGGCCACGCCGATCTTCCACGCATAGTTCTGCGCTGTCGGATCAACCCAGCCAAGGGTGCCGAACAGGGCCATGACCAGGTCAAGGATGATCCAGGTGTTGACGGCGCACCAGCCGATGACCAGCAGCGCCTGGATGGCGGCGGGCAGGTAGTTTCCGCGCCTGCCGAATGCTGCCCGGGCGAGCACCATGCCGGTGGCCCCGGTCTTCTGGCCGAGCAGGACGAAGCAGCCGAACAGCAGCATTCCGATCAGGTTCCCCAAGACCAGAACGGTGACCGTGTCGGCAAAGCCAAGGCCCAGGTGGATGCCCAGTGCGCCGAGCACCCAGTTGATGGGTGCGAGGTTGGCGCCTGCCCAGATCCAGAACTGCCCGGACACCTTCCGGGTCCGCTGGGATTCGGGGATGGGCTGAAGCCAGGCTTCGACGTCTTCGCCGGCTACGGGCGCTTGGCCGGCCGGTGCTGCAGTGGAGTTGTTATGCATGGGGGCCTCCGTAGGGGGAAAGGGGATACATCCAGATTATGTGTTCCAAGCCACACCCAACAAGATACGATGTGTATATCAGAACGACCCTTTGCATTACGGAGCGTCATGCCCATCAAGCTCGATGAAGTCCTCAACCACGCCAGCCTCACAGCCGCGGATCCGGTGATCCGCGCCGGTGCCGCGGCAGTGGCCGGTACGCAGTTGCGGTGGGTCCACTCCAGTGAGGTTTTGGACATCGCACCTTTACTTAGCGGAGGCGAACTGCTCCTCACCGGCGGCGATGCGCTGGTCACGGCCTCGGACGCGCGCCGCGTGGAGTACGTGCGGCAGCTCGCTGAGCGCGGGGTGGGCGCGCTGGTGGTGGAAACAGGCCAACGGCTCGCTTCCCTTCCGTCCTCCATGGTGCGGGCAGCGGAGGAAGCCGGGCTGCCCCTCATTGAGTTCCGCAAAGTGGTGCCGTTCGTGGGCATCATGCAGGCCATCAACTCCATGCTGGTCAGCGAATCAGTGACGCACCTGCGCCGCGCTGACGAGGCCAGCCACGAAATGGCCGTTGAACTGGCCCACGGCAGCGGCCTGGACCAGATCCTTGCCGTACTGGCCGGAATCATCGGCGCAACGCTGGAGCTTACGTCCGTGTCCGGCGTGACGCTCGGCAGCGCCGGCCCCGACGGCGCCGGATCACGGCCGGAGGACACCGGCCCCGGTTCGGTCTCCGAACACCAGCCCGGCACAGACGGCCACGGACCTGACGGCGCCCTGATCAACATCGATGTGCCGGTCCGCGGCGTGCCGTCGGCCAGGCTGATCATCAACGTCCCGGCCGACGGCGACGTCAACCTGGCGCGCGTCGCCGGCGGCCGGTGCGTGGATATCCTTTCGCTCGCGCTGCTGCAGCGGATGCCCCCGGGGCTGAAGGAAGTGGCGGGGACGGCGCTGTTGCGGGCAGTCAGTTCCGGCAGCCAGCCGTGGCGGCTCCAGCAGCTCTCCCCCGCCGCCGGGATTCCGGCCGCCGCAACGATGGTGGCCGTCGTCGTCCGGACCTCCACGTCACAGCAATTGCGGGCAGCCATGGACAAGATCCTGAAGAGGACGGCACAGCAGAGCGCCAGCTACGTTGACAACGCGGAGCTCCTGGCGCTTGCGGCCCTGCCGTTTGACGGGGCTGCGGCGGCCCGGACCGAACTCGTGGCCGCCTTGCAGGAACTGCCGGTTGAACCCGGAACGATGACGGCGGTTGGCCCGCTGGCGGCCGGAATCGAAGACGCGCCTTGGTCGCTGTCGGAGGCGAAGGTCGCCTTGGACCTTGCGTCGAACGGGACGCTGCCGGCGGCGGTGCCGCCGTCGGACACTGACAGTGTGGTGCTCGACGTCGAAAATCTCGCCGTGGAGCGGTTGGCGGCGCAGCACCTGGACCAGGACGCGCGGCAGGATTTTGTCCGCCGGCAGCTGGGACCCGTGCTGGACCACGACGCCCGGCGGAACTCCCGGCTGCTCCAGACCCTGTCCATCTGGCTCGACTCGGGCTGCAATACAGCGCAGGCCGCCCGGGAGCTGCATGTGGAGCGGCAGTCCATGCACCACCGGCTGCAGCGGATTTTTGAGTTGTGCGGCGGCGATCCGCGCGGAACCGGCCGGCTCGCCGCGCTGCACCTGGCCACCAGGCTGGCCGCGTTGTAGCCGGGCACGGCAGGACGCTCTCTCACTTACTGCACGAAAAAACGGGACGCTCTCTCACTTAACGCAGAAAAACCCGGGACGCTCTCTCACTTCCCCCAAGGAAGTGAGAGAGCATCCCGGTTGGACCGACAGAAAGTGAGAGAGCGTCCCGGTTGAACCGGCAGGAAGTGAGAGAGCATCCCGGTTGGACCGACAGGAAGTGAGAGAGCATCCCGGTAGGACCAACAGGAAGTGAGAGAGCGTCCCGGTAGGACCGACAGGGCGTGGTTAGCGGAGCACTACCGTCCTGTTGCCGCGCAGGATGACCCGGCCTTCGCAGTGCCAGCGGACCGCGTTGGACAACGCCTTGCACTCGGTGTCGCGCCCGGCGGCCACCAGGTCTTCCGGGCCGTAGGTGTGGTCCACTTCCACCACCTGCTGGGCGATGATGGGTCCCTCGTCCAGTTCGCCGTTGACGTAGTGCGCCGTGGCACCCACGGTTTTCACTCCGCGGGCATAGGCCTGGTGGTACGGCTTGGCACCCTTGAAGCTGGGCAGGAACGAGTGGTGGATGTTGATCGCACGCCCGTCCAGCTTGCGGGTCAGGCCGTCGCTGAGGACCTGCATGTAGCGGGCCAGCACCACGAGCTCCACGTCGTACTCGTCCACCAGTTCCAGCAGCCGCGCTTCGGCCTCGGGCTTGGTGGCCGCGGTGACGGGCACGTGGAAGAACGGGATGCCGTGCCATTCCACCAATGTCTGGTGGTCGGTGTGGTTCGAGACCACTGCCACCACGTCCACCGGCAGTTCGCCGATCCGGGCGCGGAACAGCAGGTCGTTGAGGCAGTGCCCGAACTTGGACACCATGATCAGCACCTTGCGCTTGGCGCCATTCGGCTCCAGCCGCCAGCTCATTCCGAAGCGTTCAGCCACCGGGGCGAAAGCGGTCCGCAGCGTATCCGCGGTGGAGGCGTCGCCGTCGGACGCGAAGTGCACCCGCATGAAGAAGTGCCCTTCGGAACGTTCACCGAACTGCTGGTTGTCGATGATGTCGCAGCCGTGTTCCAGCAGGAAACCGGAGACGGCGTGGACGATGCCCGGTGACTCGCGGCAGTCCAGGGTCAGGACGTGCTCAACGGTGGTGGCCGATTCGGGACGGGATGACGTTTCAGTCTGGATAGCAGTCATGGCTCAGCACTCAATCACGTTGACGGCGAGGCCTCCGCGGGAGGTCTCCTTGTACTTGGTTTTCATGTCGGCTCCTGTTTCGCGCATCGTTTTGATGGCTTTGTCGAGGGACACCTTGTGGCTGCCGTCCCCGTGCAGGGCAAGGCGGGCGGCGTTGATGGCTTTCACACTGGCAATGGCGTTGCGTTCGATGCAGGGGATCTGCACCAGGCCGCCGACGGGGTCGCAGGTCAGGCCGAGGTTGTGTTCGATGCCCACTTCGGCGGCGTTCTCCACCTGTTCGGGTGTGCCGCCGAGGACCTCGCACAGACCGGCCGCGGCCATGGAGCAGGCCGAGCCCACTTCGCCCTGGCAGCCGACTTCCGCGCCGGAGATGGAGGCGTTGATCTTGAACAGGATCCCGACGGCGGCCGCGGCCAGCAGGAAGCGGACCACACCGTCGTCGTCGGCTCCGGGAACAAACTTGGTGTAGTAGTGCAGCACCGCAGGAACGATCCCGGCCGCGCCGTTGGTGGGAGCCGTGACGATCCGCCCGCCGGCGGCGTTTTCCTCGTTCACCGCGAGCGCGAACAAGTTCACCCATTCCATCGCCCGGAGCGGGTCGGTCACGCCGGTGTCCGCGGTCAGGGTCTTGAACAACGACGGCGCCCGGCGCCTTACGTTCAGCCCGCCGGGAAGGATCCCTTCCGCGGCGCAGCCGTTGTCCACGCATTCGCGCATGACGGCCCAGAGTTTCAGCAGCTCCGCGCGGAGCTCCGCTTCGCTGCGCCACATGAGCTCGTTGGCGAGCATGACGTCGGAGATGGACATCCCTTCGCGGCGGCAGATCTCGAGGAGTTCGTCGGCCGTGGTGAAGGGGTACGGCAGCGGGGTGTCGTCCGCCACCACTTTGTCTCCGGCGTCGGCGTCCCCGTCAACCACGAAGCCGCCGCCAATCGAATAGAAGCTCCGTTCGCTGAGGACGGCGCCGGTGTGGTCCAGCGCCCGGAAGGTCATGCCGTTGGGGTGGGCGGGCAGGGACTTGCGGCGGTGCAGCACCACGTCCTCGTCCCAGTTGAAGTCCACCCGGTGGTCCCCGCCGATCCGGAGTTCGGCGTCCAGGGCGGCGGCCGCCACCTGGTCGTCGGCGGTGGAGGTGTCCACGGTTTCCGGGTCCAGGCCCTGGAGCCCGAGCACCACGGCTTTGTCGGAGCCGTGGCCCCGGCCGGTGGCGCCGAGCGATCCGAACAGTTCGGCCTGGACCCGTGTGGTGGCGCTCAGGTGGCCGTCACCTTTGAGCCCTTCGGCGAACAGTTTCGCCGCCCGCATCGGGCCGACCGTGTGTGACGACGACGGCCCGATGCCAACGGAGAAGAGGTCCAGGGCGCTCAGCGCCATCAGGGCACCTCGGGGGAGGCGTATTCCCTCATGGCGTCCAGGAGCCAGCGGCCCAGGAAGTCCGCGAACGAAGCCCGCGGGAAGAGCCGGAAGCTGTCCTCGCCGGACTTAAGCAGGACCACCGGGATGTTGCCCACCTCGGTGTTCAGGGCAGTTCCGGGCGTGAAGCTCCGTGGGTGCAGGTCCAAGGCGCAGCCCTTCTCCAGGACGGCGCGGGCGCGGGGTCCGGAGAGTTCGAACGTGGTGCGGTTGGCGGACAGGTCCACCACCTGGCCCGGGGCGTCGCCCAGCGCGGTGTGGAGTGCGCGGATGAGGTCGCCGCCCAGGGAGTCGTGCGCTTCTTCCGGTGCCACCACCAGGAACTCTGCGGGGCCGAGCCAGAGGACGCTGACGTCCTCCGTGCCGCGGACCTCGCCGCAGCGTGCCGGCAGTCCGCCGATGACAGACGCGACCCGTGCCCCTTCCTCGGAGTTGAGGGCCACGCGGATCCCGGCCATGGTCTGGAACGGGCCCTCTTTCAGGACCACCGTTCCTTCCACGGAGCCGGCCTCCAGCGCGGCGGCCAGGTGTGAAGCCGGGCTGCGGCGGATGTCCCGGAGTCCATTGATGCCTTCGAGTGCTGCTGTGTTAGCCATCTTTGCGGGTCCCTTCGGGGTCAAAAAGTACGGTTTCTGCGACGACTACGTCAACGAGCTGGTCACCGGCGGCGGCCACGAGGGTCTCGCCGATGCGGTTGCGGCCGTTCTTGATCAGTGCCAGGCCAAAGGACCGGCCCAGGGCGGCGCTGTGGTAGCTCGAGGTCACGAAGCCCTGCATGGGAACGGGTCCGTAGGCGGGGTTGGTGGTAACGCCCTTCTCCACGAGCTGGGTGCCTTCCGGCAGCCGCAGCGTTCCGTCCACGGGAAGGACGCTGACCAGGTGCTTGCGGTCCTCGCGCTGGGCGTCGGCCCGGGCGTAGGAGCGCTTGCCGATGAACTCCTTGGCCTTGGAGACCACCCATTCCATCCCCGCGTCCTGCGGGGTGACCGTGCCGTCGGTGTCCTGCCCGACGATCGGGTAGCCCTTTTCGGCGCGGAGCACGTGCATGGTTTCGGTGCCGTAGGGGGTGATGTTGAATTCGGCCCCGGCGGCTGCCACGGCTTCCCAGGTGTTCAGCCCGTACCAGGACGGCACGTTGATTTCGTAGGCCAGTTCGCCGGAGAAGGAGATCCGGCAGATCCGGGCCTGCACGCCGGAGGCGAGGGTGGTTTCGCGGAAGGTCATGAACGGGAAGGCTTCCGCCTCCAGTCCGCCGCCGGCGGCGAGTTCGGGCGCCACCTTGGCGATCACCGCGCGGGATTTGGGTCCGACGACGGCAATGGTGCTCCACTGTTCGGTCACCGAGGTGCAGTGCACATCCAGCTCGGGCCACTCGGTCTGCAGCCATTCCTCCAGCCAGTCCAGCACCTTCGCGGCGCCGCCGGTGGTGGTGGTCATGAAGAACCGGTCCTCGTCGAGGCGCAGGGTCACGCCGTCGTCGAAAATCATGCCGTCGGCCATGCACATCACGCCGTAGCGGGCGGAACCCGGGGCGAGCTTCTTGAAGGCGTTGGTGTAGATCCGGTTGAGGAACTCACCGGCGTCCTTGCCCCGGATTTCGATCTTGCCCAGCGTGGTGGCGTCCATGAAGCCCACGGACTCGCGGACGGCGGCGCCTTCACGCAGCACGGCGGTGTCCATGTCCTCCCCGGCCTGCGGGTAGTACCAGGGACGCTTCCACTGCCCCACGTCCTCGAACAGGGCGCCCTTGGCGACGTGCCACGGGTGGATCGAGGTGACGCGGGCGGGGTCGAACAGTTCGCCGCGCTGGCGTCCGGCGAGGGCCGCGAATGCCACCGGGGTGAAAGGTGCGCGGTAGGTGGTGGTGCCGATGTCGCCGATGCCCCGGGACGCTTCGCCGGCTGTGCGCAGTGCTGCGGCGATGACGCCGATCGCGTTGACGCCGGAGGTCTTGCCCTGGTCGTTGGCGGTGCTGATGGAGGTGTAGCGCTTGATGTGCTCCACGGACCGCATGCCGGCACCGGTGGACCGCAGCACGTCAGCCACGGACTGGTCGCGCTGGAAGTCCACGAAGTGGTGGTGCCAGTCATCCGGCGTGCCCGCCTGGCCCGGGACCAGCCACAGCTGGCGGGTGGGGGCGGATGCCTTCGGTTCGCCGATGACGGACGGCTTGGTTTCGGAGGCGAAGCCGGCGGCGATGGCTGCCGCCGCACCGGCGGAGATGCCCTCGGCCAGGCAGTCTGCGAGGTCGAAGCTGCCGCGTCCGGAGCCGATGGTCTGCTGGTTCGGGACGACGGTGCTCGGCACGAAGGCCGCCAGGTCTTCGTCCCAGCGCAGCTTGCCCTGCCGCTGGGAGTGGAGGTGGACGAGCGGGCTCCAGCCGCCGGAGACTGCCAGCAGGTCGCAGGCGATCTCTTCGATGCCGGAGGTGAGTTCGCCGTCGTCGTTGATGCTGCGGACGGTGACGGAGGTCAGCCGGCCGTCGTTTGATCCGGCGTCGCCGGACTCATCAGCAGCCGTGTTGGCCACTGCGCTGCCGATCAGCACGCGGGTGCCGGATTCGACGGCGGCAGCAGCCACCTCCGTGAGGCGGGGACGGGCGTCCACGACGGCGGCGACCTTGACGCCGGCAGCCCGCAGGTCCGAAGCCAGGGCGTAGGCGCTGTCGTTGGTGGTGCTGATGACAACGCGCTGGCCGGCGGCAACTGCGTAGCGGTTGAGGTAGCTGCGGACAGCGGAGGCGAGCATGACGCCGGGGCGGTCGTTGTTCTCGAAGACCAGCGGACGTTCGTGGGCGCCGGGAGCCAGGACCACCTGATTGGCACGGATGTGCCAAATCCGCTGCCGGGACACTCCGGGGGCGGCCGGGCTGGACAGGTGGTCGGTGCGGTTCTGGACGGCGATGACGTAGTTGGCGTCGTAGGCGCCGAAGGCCGTGGTGCGGTTCAGGACGGTGCATTCGGCAGCGGACACGAGTTCAGCTTCGACGTCGGCCACCCATTCCAGCGCGGGCTTGCCTTCGACGGCCTCGGCCAGGTCAGGGGCGGTGGATCCGGACAGGAGCGTGCCGCCGAGTTCGGGCTGGTCGTCCAGCAGCATCACGCGGGCGCCGGTGCGGACGGCTTCGCGGGCCGCTGCCAGGCCGGCGGGGCCGCCACCGATTACCAGGACGTCCGTGTGCACGTACTTCTTGTCGTACTCGGCGCGGTCTTCCTCCGGGTCCAGGCGGCCCAGGCCGTTGAGCAGCTCGGCCTGGAGACCGTCCACCAGCGTGACCGTGGTGGCGGGAAGCATGGATTCGGCCACGTGGCCGGGGAACCGGGGTGCCACCTTGACCAGTGCATTGGCTTCTTCAACACCGGCGGACATGATGCCGCGGGCACGGTCCTCATAGAGTGAGTTGCCGGCGGCGATGCGGCCGTTGGCAAGCAGCGCCGAGGCGAGGGTGTCGCCGGGGTGTCCGGTGAACTCTTCGCCGTCCACGGTGAAGCGCCAGGAAATGCTGCGGTCGATGCGTCCGCCGGCGGCGAGGCGGGCGTTCTGGGAAGTCACTTGGTTGCTCCTTCCGGGGCGGTGGTGCTGGAGGCGTTGGTGCTTGTTGCAGAAGTGCTGGTTTCAGCGATGCTGGTTGCCGAGGTGCTGGGCGCGGCGCTGCCGGTGGTGGTGCTGTCAGCGGCGAGGCTGGCGGTGCCGGATTCGGCGGCCGCGGCGGCGGCTGCGGGACGGGGCGTGCCCATCGGGTAGACGGCCTGGATGTCGTAGCTGACGGTGTCGCGGAGCATGTTGAACCACTGGCGGCAGCCGGTGCTGTGGAGCCACCGTTCGGCAAAAATGCCCTTGGTGTTGTCGCGGTAGAAAAGGAACTCGGCCCATTCGCGGTCGTTCAGTTCGTTCGGGTTCTCCGGGTAGGGCACGTGGGCCTGGCCGCCGTAGTGGAACTCGGTCTCGTCGCGCGAGCCGCAGTTGGGGCATGAGATAAGCAGCATGTGCGTCTTCTTTCTATGGGACGGCGGCTAGTGGGCGACGGCGGCTGCGCCGTGTTCGTCGATCAGGGCACCGGTTTCGAAGCGTTCCAGCGCAAACGGCTTGTTCAGCTGGTGCGGTGCCCCGGTGGCGATGGTGTGGGCGAAGGTGAGGCCTGCAGCAGGGGTGCCCTTGAAACCGCCCGTTCCCCATCCGCAGTTGACGAACATGTTGTCCACCGGTGTGGTGCCCACGATGGGCGAGGCGTCCAGGGTGGTGTCCACGATGCCGCCCCAGGTCCGGAGCACGTGTGCCCGGGCGAAGATGGGGAACAGTTCGACGGCGGCGGCCATCTGGTGTTCGATCACGTGGAAGGAGCCGCGCTGGCCGTAGCCGTTGTAGGAGTCGACGCCGGCGCCCATGACCAGTTCGCCCTTGTGCGCCTGGGAGACGTAGACGTGCACGTGGTTGGACATGACCACCGTCGGGTGGACCGGCTCGTGCAGTTCGGAGACCAGGGCCTGGAGCGGGTGCGACTGGATGGGCAGCCGGAAGCCGGCCATTTCAGCCAGGACCGAGCTGTGGCCGGCCGCGCACAGGCCCACCTTTTCGGTGTGGATGGTGCCGCGGTTGGTCTTGACGCCCACCACGCGGTTACCGTCCTTGAGGAAGCCGGTGACTTCGCAGTTCTGGATGATGTCCACGCCGAGCTCGTCGCACTTGCGGGCGAAGGCCCAGGCCACGTGGTCGTGCTTGGCGATGCCGGCACGGGGCTGGTAGGTGGCGCCCATGACGGGGTAGCGGATGTTGTCGCTGATGTTCAGGATGGGGCAGAGTTCCTTGACCTGGTCCGGCTCCAGCCATTCCGCGTCCACGCCGTTGAGCTTGTTCGCTCCGACGCGGCGGATGCTTTCGCGGACATCACCGAGGGTGTGGGCCAGGTTCATGACGCCGCGCTGGCTGAACAGGAAGTCGTATTCAAGCTCTTCCGGCAGGATCTCCCACAGCTTCAGGGCGTGCTCGTAGATGGCCGCGCTCTCGTCCCAGAGGTAGTTGGAACGGATGATGGTGGTGTTGCGGGCCATGTTGCCGCCAGCCAGCCAACCCTTTTCAAGGACGGCGATGTTGGTCATGCCGTGGTTCTTGGCCAGGTAGTAGGCCGTTGCCAAGCCGTGTCCGCCGCCGCCCACAATCACGGCGTCGTAGGAGGACTTGGGCTCCGGGTTGCGCCAGAGGAAATCCGGGTGCTCGGGGAGGAGATCTGCACTCACTGGGCTGCTCCAATCAGGTCTGATTCGAAGGCGGCAATCTCGGTGCCGTTGATGAGGTGGGGGTAGAGCGGGAACTGGTCGGCGAGGGCGGTGACGCGGGCGCGGAGTTCGACGGCGGTATCCTCGCTGAGCGATACGCCGGCGGTTTCGCTGCCGGCGGTTTCGTTGCCGGCAGCGGCGATGAGCGCCGTCGCAATGATGTCCGCTACTTCGGCGAACTCCACGGCGCCGAAGCCGCGGGTTGCCAGGGCGGGAGTGCCGATCCGGAGGCCGGAGGAAACCATTGGCGGGCGCGGGTCGAACGGGACGGCGTTGCGGTTGACCGTGATGCCGATCCGGTGCAGGGCGTCTTCGGCCTGCTGCCCGTCCAGTTCAGAGTTGCGGAGGTCAACCAGGACCAGGTGCACGTCGGTGCCGCCGTTGACCACGGAGATGCCGGCTGCTGCGACGTCGTCGCGGAGGAGCCGTTCGGCCAGCAGCTTGGAGCCCTGCAGGACGCGTTCCTGGCGTTCCTTGAACTCCGGCGAGCCGGCCAGCTTGAAGGCCACGGCCTTGGCGGCGATGACGTGCTCCAGCGGGCCGCCCTGCTGGCCCGGGAACACTGCGCTGTTGATCTTGCGGGCGAATTCCTCCTTGGCCAGGATGACTCCGCCGCGCGGTCCGCCGAGGGTCTTGTGGGTGGTGGTGGTGACGACGTCGGCGTACGGCACCGGGTTCGGGTGCAGCCCTGCGGCGACCAGGCCGGCGAAGTGGGCCATGTCCACCATGAGGTAGGCGCCAACCAGGTCGGCGATCCGGCGGAACTCGGCGAAGTCCAGCTGGCGGGAGTACGCGGACCATCCGGCCACGATCAGCCGGGGGCGGTGCTGCAGCGCGAGGGCCTCTACTTCGGCCATATCGATCCTGAGGTCCGATTCACGCACGTGGTACGGAACCACGTTGTAGAGCTTGCCGGAGAAGTTGATCTTCATGCCGTGGGTGAGGTGCCCGCCGTGGGCGAGGTTCAGGCCCATGATGGTGTCGCCCGGGTTCAGCAGGGCGAACATGGCGGCGGCGTTGGCCTGCGCGCCGGAGTGCGGCTGCACGTTGGCGAACTCCGCGCCGAACAGGGCCTTCACCCGGTCGATGGCCAGCTGCTCGATCACGTCAACGTGCTCGCAGCCGCCATAGTAGCGCTTGCCCGGGTAACCCTCGGCGTACTTGTTGGTCAGGACTGAGCCCTGCGCCTCCATGACGGCCGCGGGGGCGAAATTCTCCGAGGCGATCATTTCCAGCGTTGACTGCTGGCGGTCCAGCTCGCGGACAATGGCCTGCTGGACCTCGGGATCGACTGCGGAAAGTCGCTCGTTCAACTGCTCAACCACGGTTGCTCCTTTGAAATACTATTGCTGCAAAACTAATATATTAGTGTGAGTGCAATGGTATGATTGGGATCACAAGAGAGTCAAGGGGTGGAAGCAAAGTGACACTGAGCTTCCGCTTGGAACCCGGATTCTAAGTAGCGATGAATGGAGCGGCGCCTTGAATGCACTTCCCGCCCTGGCTTCCGTCGAGGACGAGGCCCCGTCCCAGGCGGAGGCCGCGTACCGGCAGCTGCGCGACAAGCTGATCATGCTGGAGATCCGCCCGGGCGAACCCATCAATGATGGCCAGCTGGCGGCCGAGTTCGGATCCGGCCGCACTCCTGTGCGCGAAGCGATCAAGCGGCTGGAGGTGGACCACCTGGTGGTGTCCTATCCCCGCCGGGGAACTTTCGCCACCAACGTGGACTTCACGGAGTTGGCCGATGTGTCGGAGGTCCGGGAGCTACTCGAACCGCTGGCGGCGCGGCGCGCGGCCACCAGGGCTAGTGCGGCCATGCGCCGCGAACTGCTGCAGGTGGCCAAGACCATCGCCGAGCTGGACCCCAGTCCCGCGGAGTCGCGTGAACTCATGCGGTACGACCTGACGGTCCACCGCCTCATCTACAAGGCGGCCGCGAACCCGCACCTGGAGAACACCCTGATCCGCTACGACAACCTTGCAACCCGGATCTGGTGCGTGGTCCTGGACAAGGTGCCGTCAGTGAGCGGCCACATCACTGAACATGTGGAACTCCTCGAAGCGGTTGCGGAGGGCGACGCCGACAGGGCCGCCAAGCTGGCACTGCACCATGTCACGAGCTTCGAGGAAACCATCCGGAAGGTGCTCTAAGCCGCCTGCCCCCCGGACGCTCTCTCACTCCCTGCAATTAACACCGAAACGCTCTCTCACCTTTCGCATATAAAACCGAAACGCTCTCTCACTTTCCTCAAGAAAGTGAGAGAGCGTTTCGCCTGAAGCGGCAGGAAGTGAGAGGGCGTCCCGGTTGAGCCGCCCGGAAGTGAGAGGGCGTCCCGGTTGAGCCGCCCGGTAGTGAGAGAGCGTCCCGAGGGAGGTGGCAGCGCTACCGGCCGCCGCCCCCGATCACGCCGGCTTCCACGGCCTTCGTGACGGCATCCGCCTCTGCCTGGGTCAGCTTTCCGTCGGTGACGGCGGTGTCCAGCCGGGTCTTGAGGGCTGCTGCCCGTTCGGCCTGGCTGGCCGCGCGGATTTCCTCCAGGGCTGCGGTGACCTTGGATTCCTCGACGCCGAGCGCTTCAGCCAGGGACTTCGCCATCTCCGCGTCCATGGCGGAGCGGTCCGGCTTGGTGCCTTCGGCCGGCTTGGTGCCGTCCGCCGCCTCGGTGGGCTTGTTGGCCTCCCGGAACGCCTGGATGGCCTCGGTCACCTTGGCTTCCTCGACGCCGAGCTTCGTTGCCAGGTC
The DNA here is from genome assembly GCF_033142195.1 of Arthrobacter sp. B10-11. Taxonomy (NCBI): domain Bacteria; kingdom Bacillati; phylum Actinomycetota; class Actinomycetes; order Micrococcales; family Micrococcaceae; genus Arthrobacter; species Arthrobacter sp. B10-11. The sequence continues at coordinate 277,265 of NZ_JAWMTH010000004.1, read as the reverse complement.
TGCTGCGAGCTGTCCTCGGTCGCCGCCGCCCTTGTGCCCGCCGCGCTTTCCGCCCTCAGTGGCTGTTGAGCCGTCGGTGCTGGCTGACGCCGTGGCGCTGGGGGTGGGGGTCTCTGCCGCCGAGGCCATCCCGGTGACTCCGAGTCCGGCGCCCAGTGCAAGTGCCCCGGCCGTCAGGCCGAGCGTGATTCTCTTCGTGCGTGACATTCTGATATCTCCTCGATCCGCCGTATGAAACGGCTCTTTGGGGAAGAACGGCCGGTTTGCACCGTCCTTCACTCAAAGATGCAGCGCCAACATAGGGCACGGCTGTTCGGATCCTGTCGGCATGCTGTGAATGCTTGCCGGGAGGTCAGGCCACTCGCCGAAAACGCTGAAGTGCAGTCCGTCAGCCGTGCTTCTTCCAGCGCCTGGGCCAGCGGATATTCAATAACAGCAGTCCCAGCAGCAGCGAGTCCACGGTGACGATGGCCGCTGTGAGGTAGGCCCAGCCGATCATCATGGGGTGCTCACCGCCACCCGACGGCCGGCGGTACGGGGTTGCATCACAGTGCCCATGACAATCTCCTGACGTGGATCCCCCCAGTCAATCGATTAGTCCACCAAGTGTGGCACGGCTGCGGCCCGGACGGAACGGCGGTCACTACTCGAATCCGGCCGCCGTTCCGCACCTCGGGTCGCGGCAATACTTGCTAGATGATCGCGGCGCGCAGTTCCTTCGCGGCCAGCGCGGGATCAGCGGCGCTGTAGATGGAACCGCCGACGACGGCGACATCGGCACCGGCGCGCTGCACGGCATTGATGGTGGAAATGTTCACTCCGCCGGCCACGGAGAACGGCACCCGGGCTTCCTCCCCCGCCGTGAGCAGCACGTTCAGGTTGTAGCCCGGCTTGGCCTGCTCGTCCAGGCCGGCGTGGAACTCGATGAACTTGGCGCCCAGGGCGCGGGCTTCCTGGGCGCGGGTAACTTTGTCCGCGACGCCGATCAGGTCAACAACGATGCCCTTGTTGTGGGCCTTGGCTGCTTTGACGGCGCCGGCAATGGTGGAGTCGTCGGCGCTGCCCAGGACGGAGACCAGGTCTGCTCCGGCGCTGAAAGCGATCTCGGCTTCGAGTTCGCCGGCGTCCATGGTCTTCATGTCGGCAAAGACGATCTTGTCCGGGTGGGCCGTCTTGACGGCGGTCACGGCGGACAGCCCGGCGTTCTTCACCAGCGGTGTGCCGAGTTCGATGATGTCAACGTATTCGGCAACTTTGCCGGCGAGCTCGAGGGCTGCTTCGACGGTCAGGACGTCCATGGCGACTTGCAGTTTCATGTGTTTCTTCCTTGGGGTTGTTTGGGTGGTATCTGGGCGGGCGGCGGTTATTCGAGGTTGGCGTGGCGTTCCCAGAGTTCTTCCGGGGCGGCCGCGTCCTCATCCCAGAGGCTTTGGAAGACTGCTTCGGTGGTGGCGAACAGCACCTGTTCGAAGAGGCTGCCCGAGTACTGCCGGGAGACGGCGGTGCCGTGGTCAGTTTTTTGCGCAGCCGGGATGAGTACGACGGCGGCAGCCACCGCCGCGAGCGGGGAACCGGTGTTGGTGGTGTAGGCGGCCACCCGGGCACCCTGGCCGGCCGCGGTTTCGGCCGCTTTGACGACGCCGGCAGTGGTACCGGAGCCGGAGGCTGCCAGTAACAGGTCGCCCGGGCGGATGGCCGGCGCGGTTGTCTCGCCGACCACGTGCACCGTCAGCCCGAGGTGCATCAGCCGCATGGCCGCCATTTTCAGGACGAGGCCGCTTCGGCCGGCACCCGTCACGAAGATCCTGTCGGCCAGACGCAGTTCGGTTACAAGGGACGCCACCTGCGCCGGATCAACGCGCTGGAACACTTCTCTGATTTCGTCCTGGACAAGAATCCGGTTGTGGATGAAGGCCCGGGATGTATCGGCATGGGCGGCCCGATCGGTTTCCGTGATGACGCTCATTGGCTCCACTCCTTGTACGAGAGTTGTTACATATCCATCCTGACTCTCCTGCAGGGTAGGTCCAACGCCATGATCGAACGGTCTTTCCTACCCAAAAGGGTAGGCATGGGGAAGGAAATCCGTAGAATAGGCAGGTGAGCAAACCTTCCGACACCTATGCTGCCCTGGTTATCCCCAACCCCGGCTTGCCCCGGACCGTCGAGGAGGCGCAGTCATTGCTCGGCGCGGTAGCCGCGTTGTCCACCGCGCCGCTGGCCACCATTGCACAGCGATTGCGGGACGCCGTTGACCCGTATCTGGGCAGTAGTGCGCTGGTGATCTTCACGGAGGACTGCACGGGCCGGCCCCAGAAGAAAGCCGGCGACGAAGCCGTCATCAGCCGGGTATCCATCGCCGAACTCGACCACATCCGCGCCGCCCTGCCTGAGGGCGGAGCTTCGCCGGGCGGGGCGTGGCAGGGCGACGCCGTCCTTGGCGGTGAGGAACGCCCGGTTCTGGCCCTTTCCTCGCCGAGCAACGCGCTGCTGGTGTTCGCAGACCCGCAGCCTCGTCCGGATCCGGCGGAGCATGCGGCGGCAGAGGGGATGCTCCGCTACCTGTGGGCCCTCGCAGCCGAACGGATCCGGGAAAAGGTGGCTGATGCGCCGCCGTCGTACCTCATTGAATCCCGCGCGGCCTCGGCCGAGCGGGTCAGGGTGACCGCCGAACTGGTGGACCACCACTCCACCACCCTCGAAACCCTGCTGGCCGCGCTGCGGTCGCCCGCACTGAGCGACGACGCGGCGCGGAAGTCCGCCACCGATGTCGCCGCAAAAGCACTCGTGGGACTCCGCACCCTCAACGACCGCACCACGGAACTCGTGGAGGAACCCGTCGCCACCGCATTCCAGCGACTCCGCGAGGACCTGAAGCCGCTCATGAATTTCAGCGGGATCGACGTCCAGTTCGTCGAGCCTCCCGTCAACGGCCGCGCCCTGCCCGGCGAAGTGGCCCACGCTGCGCGGGCGATCGTCCGCGGGCTGGTGCTCGCCATGGTGGACCAGACAGGAGTCCGCCGGATCCGTACGCAATGGGATTGCGACGGCGAGAGCCTCCTGGTCAACGTCCGCGACGACGGCCCCGGCGAACTGTCCGCGGCCGCACCGAACATGGCCCGCCTGGGCCAGCGCGTGGAGGCCCTCAACGGCCGCATGTCGGTGGATGTGATGTCCGGCTGGGGAGCTGACGTGGCCGTGTCAATTCCCCTCGACCGGCCGGCCGGCCCACTGGCGGATGTCTCAGGCTGGAAGCTCGCCGAGCGGGAACTGGAGGTGCTGCAGCTGCTGGCCGCGGGACAGCGGAACCGGGCCATCGCGGCGAAACTGCACATCAGCGAGAACACCGTGAAGTTCCATCTGCGCAACATCTACCGGAAGGTTGGCGCATCCTCTCGCACGGAAGCTATCGCCATGGCCCACAGCAGCGGCCTGCGCTAGCCGGGCCTTTTTGCGCCCTTGCCCCGGCGACCGGCCGGTGACAGGGTGGCGGCATGGCAATCGAAATCCGTCCGGCGACGCAGTTCGAGGATGTGCAAACGATGGTTGGCCCCAAGAGCCCCGGGGCCAACGTCTGCTGGTGCCTGAGCTACCGGATCCCCTCAAAGCAGAACGTGGAACTGCGCGGCCCGGCACGCGGGGACCTCGTGAGGGAACTGGTCCGGCAGGATCCACCACCGGGCGTGCTGGCCTATGACGGCGACGACGTGGTGGGCTGGGCAGGTGTCCATCCGCGCGCCGACACCAGCTTTGCCCGCAACCGCAAGATTCCCCACGTGGACGATGTCGACGTGTGGTCGGTGTGGTGCATCCGCGTCCGGCCCGGGCACCGCGGCCAGGGCATCTCGCACCTCCTGGTGCAGGGCGCCGTCGAGTTCGCCCGAAGCTATGGCGCCCCTGCCATCGAGGGCTACCCGGTGGACAACCAGGGCAGGAAAGTGGACCTCACCATGGCATATGTGGGTACCCGCTCGCTCTTCGAACAGGCGGGATTCGCCAAGGCCGCCGACACCGGTTCCGTGATCAACGGCTTCCCCCGCGTGGTCATGCGCCGTTTCCTGCGTTGATATCTGTGAAAGATCGCGTCTGACACGAGCTTCGGCGCCAGGGCTTCAGCGTCGCCTTACGCAACAAGCATCACGATATGCAACAGGGTGACGCATGCCGCGATCGGTGTCAAGGTGCTGCCGGAACATGCGAAATACCTTGACTTTGCGCGTGACCTAGCGCACTCTGTTGCTTACCGCGAATTGTGTTGACTCTTGCGGAACAATCTCCGAAGCCTAAGGTAGACCGTTTGCGAATCCAGTCCCTGAACTCTAAAGAGGTGCACCATGCACAAGGCCTGCCCGCTCAGGGAACCCGCTCCCGGGGAGGCACTATGGCTCGAAACCGCTCCGCCTATCGCCGTCTTCCACACGGACGAAGGTGAGCTGGTGTTCCGTCGGCCAAACTGCCGGTCCGCACACACAACGTCAAGATCGTCGACGGCAACATCATGGTCATCGAATCGGACGAAGCCCCCAACCTTCCGCCCGGTCTAGCTCCCGAAGGCCATGTTTAAACGCAAGCCCATGACTCGCCGAGATAAGGACCCGCTCATGGCTATTAATAGTGAAGTAACATCCCCTAAACCCAACGAGGCTCCTACCGACAGCAGTCCGGCGGATTCTCCCGACAACCCGGATGCTGAAAGCATGGATAGCTCCCGCGAAGCAACCCGCATCTCAACTGATGAAATTCCACCCTCAGTCCTCGAACCAGAGGACGGCACAACCGCAAGCCTGCCGGATGAAGAAGAATACGCTCAAATCCTTGAGGAACTTCGCCAGAGCAAAACAGAGCAGGCCGTCTCCAAACGCCGGAACCAGAAACTAACCCTCGACAAGGTCACCTTCGGGATCACAGGCGCCATTGCCATCGCTTTCGTGATCTGGGGCTTTGTCGGCAAGGACAGCCTGTCCAGCACCTCCAAGGACGCCCTCGACTGGGTGATGGAATACACCGGTTGGCTCTTTATGGTGCTGGCCTCCCTTTTCGTTGTTTTCGTCCTCTGGCTGGCCCTCGGCAAGTTCGGAAACATCCCTTTGGGCAAGGACGGTGAGAAGCCGGAATTCCGAACCGTCTCCTGGGTGTCCATGATGTTCGCGGCCGGAATGGGTATTGGACTCATGTTCTACGGCGTCGCTGAACCTCTCTACCACTACGTCGCTCCCCCGCCCGGAACCGTCGACGGCCGCACGCCCGCAGCCATTCAGACCGCCATGGCAACATCCATCTTCCACTGGACCCTGCACCCCTGGGCCATGTACGCCGTGGTGGGAATCGCCATGGCCTACGGAACCTACCGGCTGGGCCGCAAGCAACTCATCTCGGCAGCCTTCACCTCACTGTTCGGCATCAGGATGGTGGAAGGACCGGTGGGCAAGTTCATCAACATCCTGGCCATCTTTGCCACCCTCTTCGGCACCGCCGCATCGCTGGGCCTGGGCGCCCTCCAGATCGGCAGCGGAATGACATCGAACGGCTGGGTGGGGGAAATCGGGACACCGGTGCTCGTGGTGATCGTAGCGATCCTCACGTCCTGCTTCGTCGCCTCCGCCGTCTCAGGCATCAGCCGCGGCATCCAGTGGCTCTCGAACATCAACATGGTCCTGGCCGTGGTCCTCGCCCTCATCGTGTTCGTTGCCGGTCCCACCCTGTTCATCCTGAATCTCATCCCGTCCGCGGTTGGCGACTACGCCCGGGACCTCGCCGAGATGTCCTCCCGCACGGAAGCCGTCGGCGACGAGGCCCTGCGCACCTGGATGTCCGGCTGGACCATCTTCTACTGGGCCTGGTGGATTTCCTGGACGCCCTTCGTGGGCTTGTTCATTGCCCGGATCAGCCGCGGCCGCACCATCCGCCAGTTCGTCACCGGCGTCCTGCTCGTCCCCAGCATCGTCAGCGTCATCTGGTTCTCGATCTTCGGCGGCACGGCGTTCCGTGTCCAGGAGGAAGCCGACAAGGCAAACACTCCGGGCCTGGTAACGATGGTCGACGGAAGTCCGTCCATCAATTTTGACGGAGCACTCTTCGACCTGGTCAAGAACCTGTCGATGCCGGACTGGCTGACAGCAGCGGTCATCGTCCTGGCGATGGTCCTGGTCGGGATCTTCTTCATCACGGGTGCCGATGCGGCCTCCATTGTGATGGGATCGCTTAGCTCCAACGGCGCCGAGGAGCCACGGCGGGGAGTGGTCATTTTCTGGGGCACGCTCACAGGTGCAGTGGCGGCGGTCATGCTCCTTGCCGGCGGCGATGAGCCCTCGGCGGCTTTGTCCGGCCTGCAGCGGATTACCATCGTGGCCGCGCTGCCGTTCGTGCTGGTCATGCTGCTGTTGTGCTTCGCCCTGGCTAAGGACCTCCGACGCGACCCGCTGTCCTTGCGCCGGCGCCTGGCCACCTCCGTGGTGGAGCGGGCCATTCGTACCGGTGTGGAACAGCATGGCGGCGTCCAATTCGACCTCGTCACCAGGCACGATTGCGCCGAGAAATGCTCGGACTCGGACTGCCACGGCGGGACCCTAACCGGCGGTATCCCAACTGTCGGGAAGCCCGGCAGCGACGATACCAAGCCAAAGACCAACCTCAACTAATTAATCCCCTAGTTCTGTCCCCGGCGGCAACCCCTTGGCGCCGGGGACAGAACTTTTTTATCGCACCAGCAAAGGCTAAACAGACATGTCCCAGCATCAGGAACCGAGGGAAAGATCATGAGCTGCTTGTTTTCCCGCGAGGAGTTCGACCTCCCGGGCCTCCTGCGGGGCGGGGCGGACGACGACGTCATCGACGTCCTGCCGCCCTTTGCCGGAGGCTAGGCGGCAAAGAGGGCCTGGCGGACAGCATGCTCGAAACCGCTGACGTGAACGCGCGCCAGCTCCGCAGCCCGTGCCTCATCGCCGTCAATGACTGCACGCAGGAGGTCGAGGTGCTCGCGGACATGGTGGGAGAGATCCGGAAGCCGGTCCAAAACCATGCACCAGATCCGGGTGGCAAGGTTGTCGTAGCGAATGAGGACGTCTTCCAGGTGGGGGTTCGCAGCAGCCGCATAAATACCTTGGTGCACGCTGGCGTCGAGGCGCAGGGTTTCGACGACCGAGGCCGCGCTCACGTCAAAGGCCTCAACCTCCTCCATCACGCTGCGTAACCGCGCCCTGGTTCCCGGCGAAGCCACGCGCGCGGCCCGGGCGGCCGCCAATGGCTCCAGCTGGGCGCGGATTTCAGAGATGAAAGCAAGGTCGGTCACCTCGACCCGGGTGGCGAAAGTTCCGCGACGGGGGTAGGTGACCACGAGTCGGTCCAGCTCAAGGCGCTTGAGGGCTTCCCGCACGGGCGTCCGCCCCACGCCCAGATCCTTGGAGAGGACCTCATCATTGAGGAGGTCGCCTGGCTTGATGTCCAGCATCAGCAGCCGGTCCCGGATGCTCGCGTACGCAACGTCCGCCAGGGACTTTCCAGCCGCAGCATCCGTAAAGGCCAAAGATTCAAATGCCACGGTAGCAACCCCTTCCATCACGCCATTTACGGCTATTGACCTCACCCAATGACCAGTATACGCTAGGTGGGAATTCTAATATATCAGTGTCAATCACAAGAATATATCTAAAGGAGGCACTATGACTCTCGTTGATACCGGCTTAGCTCCCAACACCCAGGCCCAGTCCCTCGCAGTAGCGGACAAGCCCGCGCAGAAGTTCGTGCTCACACTGTCGTGCGGCGAACGCGCTGGCATCGTTCAGGCTGTCACCACATTCCTGTTTGAGCGGGGTTTCAACATCGACGAGCACCAGCAGTTCGACGACGGCCTCCGACAAACACTTCACCTGCGCACTGCGTTCTCCCGTTCCTCGGCCTACTCCCGGGACAAGCTCGAAGAAGAGTTCCGTCCGATCGCGGACCGTTTCGGGATGAAGTTCGAGGTCCACGACCAGACCAAACAACGCGTCCTCGTCATGGTGTCCAAGTTCGGCCACTGCCTCAATGACCTGATCTTCCGCTGGCGCGGCGGCAGCCTCGGCGGGGATCTCGTTCTGGTGGTTTCCAACCACGAAACCCACCGGGCGATGGCGGAGGCCGCGGGCCTCCCGTTCGTCCACATTCCCGTGACGTCCGAGACCAAGGCAGACGCAGAGCGTCAACTGCTCGACCTGATCGACGAGCACAACATCGACCTCGTGGTGCTGGCGCGCTACATGCAGGTGCTTTCCAACGACCTTTGCCGGGCCCTGGAGGGACGGGCCATCAATATCCACCATTCCTTCCTCCCCGGATTCAAGGGTGCGCGCCCCTACCACCAGGCCTACGATCGCGGAGTCAAACTCGTGGGGGCCACGGCGCACTACGTGACTGCGGACCTTGACGAGGGTCCCATCATCGAGCAGGAAGTCATCCGGGTCGATCACACGTACGGCCCGACCACCCTCTCCACCGTCGGCCAGGATGCGGAAGCCCTGGCCCTGTCCCGCGCTGTGCGGTGGCATTGCGAGCGCCGAGTGCTGCTGGACCAGACCAGCACCGTGGTGTTCCGGTAGCCACAACCGCAAACCAGCAGAGTCCACGCACGAAACATCAGCAGGAGAAACCACATGGCATCGACGCCACGCATTGTCATCATCGGAGCTGGAATCGTCGGCACCAATCTGGCCGACGAACTTGTCACCCGGGGTTGGAACAACATCACTGTCCTGGATCAGGGACCGCTGAACATGCCCGGCGGCTCAACGTCCCACGCCCCGGGCCTCGTTTTCCAGACGAACCCTTCAAAGACCATGGCAACCTTCGCCAAGTACACGGTTGAGAAGCTCCTGTCCCTGACTGAGGACGGCGTCAGCTGTTTCAACCAGGTCGGCGGCCTGGAAGTCGCCACCACCGAAACCCGCCTCGCAGACCTGAAGCGGAAGCTCGGCTATGCCGCCGCGTGGGGCATCGAAGGCAGGATCCTCTCCCGCGCCGAGTGCAAGGAGCTCTACCCCCTCCTGAACGAGGAAGACATCCTTGGCGGCCTACACGTTCCCAGCGACGGCCTGGCACGTGCCGCCCGCGCCGTCCAGCTGCTGATCAAGCGCACGGAAGCCGCAGGCGTCAAGTACCTGGGCAACACGACGGTGACGGGCATCGAACAGTCGGACCACCGGGTCACCGGCGTCCACACGGCCGAAGGCACCATCCCCGCCGACATCGTGGTCTCCTGTGCCGGTTTCTGGGGCGCCAAGATCGGCGAGATGATCGGGATGTCCGTTCCGCTCCTGCCGTTGGCCCACCAGTACGTGAAGACCACTCCGGTGCCGGCGCAGAAGGGACGCAACGAACTGAACGATGCCTCCCTGCCGATCCTGCGGCACCAGGACCAGGACCTTTACTACCGCGAGCACGGCGACCGCTACGGCATAGGTTCCTACGCGCACCGCCCCATGCCCGTGGACCTTGATGAACTGGGCTCTTACGACCCCAACAGCATCACTGAACACAACATGCCCTCGCGCCTCGACTTCACCCTGGAGGACTTCCTCCCGGCGTGGGAGGCCACCAAGCAGCTGCTGCCGGCCCTGCACGAAAGCGAAATTGAGGACGGTTTCAACGGCATCTTCTCCTTCACCCCCGACGGCGGACCCCTGGTGGGCGAGTCCAAGGAACTCGACGGGTTCTTCGTGGCCGAAGCCGTCTGGGTCACCCACTCGGCCGGCGTGGCCCGTGCCGTCGCCGAACTCCTGACCACGGGGAGGTCGCAGATCGACCTCGGTGAATGCGACATCCACCGCTTCGAAGAAGTCCAGCTGACCCCCGAATACGTCAGCGAAACGTCCCAGCAAAACTTCGTGGAAATCTACGACGTCCTGCACCCGCTGCAGCCCAAGCTCTCGCCGAGGAACCTGCGCGTCAGCCCCTTCCACGCCCGCCACAAGCAGCTGGGCGGTTTCTTCCTGGAGGGCGGCGGGTGGGAGCGCCCCTACTGGTTCGAAACCAACGCGGATCTCCTCAAAGAGATGCCGGCGGAATGGCAGCCCCCGGCACGCGACGCCTGGTCCGGGATGTTCAGCTCGCCCATCGCCGCCGCCGAAGCCTGGAAGACGCGCACCGCGGTGGCCATGTATGACATGACTCCACTCAAGCGCCTTGAGGTTTCCGGCCCCGGCGCCCTCAAGCTGCTGCAGGAGCTGACAACCGCGGACATGTCCAAGAAGCCCGGAGCCGTCACCTACACCCTCCTGCTGGACCATGCCGGCGGCATTCGCAGCGATATCACGGTGGCGCGGCTGAGCGAAGACACCTTCCAGCTCGGCGCCAACGGAAACCTCGACACCGCCTACTTTGAGCGGGCCGCACGGCACCAGACGGAAAATGGCAGCGCCAGCGACTGGGTCCAGGTGCGCGACACCACCGGCGGGACATGCTGCATCGGCCTCTGGGGACCACTGGCACGCGACCTCGTCAGCACCGTCAGCAGCGACGACTTCTCCAACGACGGCCTGCGCTACTTCCGTGCCAAGAAGGTCGTCATCGGCGGCGTTCCGGTCACTGCCATGCGCCTGTCCTACGTCGGAGAGCTGGGCTGGGAACTGTACACAAGCGCCGACAACGGCCAGCGTCTGTGGGATGCACTGTGGAAGGCCGGGCAGCCATTCGGAGTCATCGCAGCAGGGCGGGCAGCGTTCAGTTCGCTCCGCCTGGAAAAGGGCTACCGCTCGTGGGGCACTGATATGACCACGGAGCACGATCCCCTGGAAGCGGGACTGGCTTTCGCCGTGAAGATGACCAAGGAAAACTTCGTCGGCAAGGAAGCACTGGAAGGCCGGACCGAGGAGAATGCCGCACGCCGCCTGCGCTGCCTCACGGTCGACGACGGTCGCAGCATCGTGCTGGGCAAGGAACCGGTGTTCTACAAGGACCAGGCGGTGGGCTATGTCACCAGCGCGGCCTACGGCTACACCGTTTCAAAGCCGATCGCCTACGCCTACCTGCCGAGTGCAGTCTCATTGGGTGATTCCGTGGAAATTGAGTACTTCGGCCGGCGTATCCAAGCCACCGTCACGGAGGATCCGCTTTACGACCCCACCATGACCAGGCTTCGCGGCTGACATTCCGCAGGCCCCCAGCAAGGAACAGACCCATGATCAGTTCAGAAACAATTAGCGACTACCTCTCGAGGCTTGCCTCCCGCCAGCCCACTCCCGGCGGAGGTGCGGCTGCTGCCCTGCATGCCGCCCAGGGCGCCGCGCTCGTCGCCATGGTTGGCCGATACACTACCGGCGTTAAATTCGAGCAGCACGCCGCAACAGTGGAGCGAATCATCCAGGCCGCTGACGAGCTCATAGATGAAGCCCTGCGCCTCGCCGACGCCGACGAGCGTGCATTCCAGGGCGTCATCGATGCCTACAAGCTCGCTGCCGGGACGGACGAACTCAAAACCGCACGGGCAGCGGCCATTAGGGATGCCCTCGTTCACGCAGCGCAGACTCCCGCGCAGCTCATAAAAGTTGCCGGTGCGGTGGTGGACCTGGCTACCGAACTGTTCGACGTTGCCAACCCGAATGTCATCAGCGACGTCGCAGCTGCCGCCGATGCCGCCCGGGCAGCTGCGACCACAGCCCGCGTGAACATCGACATCAACGTGGTGGCCATCAAGGACCCGGAGGCACGCACGCTGCTGGCCCATCAAACAGACGGACTCGAGGACAAAGTGGTCCTGGCAGCGGACTCCCTTACGGCACGTGTACGCGAAAGGATCCTCAGTTGAACACTGCAATGCTGTCCGGCAAGCCGCTGGCCGGCCTCATCCAGGAGAGGGCCACGGACGAGGCCCGGGCACTCGAAAACGACGGCCTGCGCCCTACCCTGGCCGTAGTCGTTGCAACGGACGACGAGTCCACGCTCTGGTACGTCCGGTCGATCGAGCGGGCAGCAGAACGTGCTGGTGTCGGCTGCAGAATCATCGACCTGGGACACGACGCTACAGAGCAAGTCCTGGCCAGCGTACTGACGGACCTGAGCGCGGCACCGGCAATCAATGGCATCATCCTGCAGACCCCGCTGCCTCCCAATGTCCGGACGGATGAGCTGGTGGGTCACATCGCCCCGGAGAAGGACATCGACGGAGCCAATCCGTTGAGCCTTGGCAGGCTGGCAGTGGGCCAGCCTGCCTTTGCTCCCGCTACGGCCCGCGCTGTCGTTGAAATCCTTGACCACTACGATATCCCGGTGGCGGGCCGGAACGTCGTCGTGGTGGGCCGGTCCGCCGTCGTCGGAAAGCCGCTGTCCCTTCTGCTTCTGGAAAGGGACGCCGCCGTCACTGTCTGCCATTCGAGGTCGGGCCCGTTGGAGAAGTACACCCGTGCTGCCGACATCGTGGTTGTCGCTGCCGGGCGGACCGGACTTCTGACCGGCAGCCAGGTTTCACCCGGAGCGGTGGTAGTCGACGTCGGCACAAACGTCCTTGCGGACGGTTCCCTCGTGGGAGATGTGGACGCGGACAGCGTCCGCGGAGTTGCAGCGGCCCTGACTCCGGTCCCGGGGGGCGTCGGGTCAGTGACCACAGCCTTGCTAATCCTGCACACTGCCGAGGCCGCGCGTGAACAGTCAGTGGCCGGCAGGTTGCCCGTGGGCTAGAGGACGGCCCGGATCAGGTTCTCAAATTCGGTGACGTGCTTGGAGGTCAGCCGGGCGGCCGCCTCCGGGTCGCCGTCCGCGATGATTTCAAGCAATTCGATGTGCTGCGCAATGTGCTCTGAGACCGGAGGCAGCTTTTCCAGGACGAGGCTCCAGATCCGGGTCGCCAGGTTGTCGTAGCGAATCAGGACATCCTCCAGGTGCCGGCTACCCGCCGCCCGGTAAATCGCCCGGTGAACCCGCATATCCAACCGCATGAGGTCCCGTTGCGCCAGCCGGCCGGCCAGGAGTTGCTCCACTTCCCGGGCGAACTCCCTCAACTCCTGCTTCGTCCGGGGCGACGCCACCCGGGCGGCACGCGCTGATGCAGCAGGTTCCAGGAGCTGCCGTATCTCGGAAATCTCGGCCAGGTCCGTAATATCCACGCTGGAGGCAAACGTCCCCCGGCGGGGGTAGGCCACCACCAAATGGTCACTCTCAAGACGCTTCATGGCTTCCCGGATGGGCGTCCTGCCGACTCCGAGCCGTCGGGAAAGGGACTCGTCATTGAGCGGTTCCCCGGGTTTGATGTCGAGGACGATCAGTTCGTCGCACAGTACCCGATAGGCATAGTCGGCGTATGTCTCGTCGTCCTGGCGCGCGGGTACATCGGCATTCCCGGTTTCAACCGGTATCTCGGCGCTGCGTGTCACTTTCGGGTCCCTTCCGCTGCGTGCCGGAGCCTTGACGCGAACCGCTCCATGAACATACTATTCCTAGAACTGATATATCAGTAAATCGGAACAGGAATGTCAGCATTTCCCTTCCAGCTGCGGACAACTGCCGCAACCGGGCAGCCGGACGGTTGCCAATGAACGGAGAACCATGAACACGGAAGCTGCCGCACAAATGCGGTTGGAAGTTGTTCCCTCTGCCGATCTGCTCAGCCGGCTTCCGCTCATCTTCGAGGCACCAGGCACAGTAAGCGTCACGTGCCTTCCGCACCACGGGCCCGAGAAGACGGTAGCAACTTCGATCGAGCTTGTGCGGCGCGGCTACCGGCCGGTCCCCCACCTTGCCGCCCGCAGCATCGGCAGCCAAGCCGAACTGCACGCACTGCTGCAGCGCCTGATCGATGAGGGCATCAACGAACTGTTCCTCGTGGCAGGTGACCGCCGCACGCCTGCAGGCCCCTACTCCTGGAGCGGCGAACTCATGGAAGAGGTAAGGGCCTTCGCCCCGGAACTGTCTGTCGGTGTCGCCGGATACCCGGAAGGCCACCCGCAGTTCAGCGCGGAGCAGCTGAGGAACAGCCTGGAGGCCAAGGCGCCCATGGCCACCTCCCTGGTAACGCAGATGTGCTTCTCCGCCGATGCCATCAGCCAATATCTTGGGGCACTCCGCCGCAGCGGGGTCCGGCTCCCCGTATGGGTCGGTGTCCCCGGTCCGGTCTCCGTGAAAAAACTGCTCGCGATGGGCGCTCGCTTGGGAGTGGGCCGATCACTCAAACTGGCGCGCGGAACGGGCATGGCCGGAGCCCTCTGGCGACGCGGCGACGTTCTGGATTTTGACAGCGCCCGCCTCATCCGGGAAGTGCAGCAAAAACTGGCAAACGACCCCTTGTTTGCGGGATTCCACGTCTACACCTTCAACGACTTCGACCGGCTGCCGGGACTTCTGGACAGCCTTCCCCTGCTGGAGCCTCGCTCCACACCCGGCATCAACCGCCCGCAGGCTCTATCTCCTGCCAAGATCTGAAGGGAAGATCGCATGGCCTCCAAAGCCCCCCGCGAGAATATCGATGAGTCAAAGCTGACCCTGTCGAAGCCGAAAACGACTGCCGTCGGCCTTCCGGCTGTTGCAAACGCGTTGAAAATTTCCCTTGAGCAAATGGGCCCGTTGCGCAGCCTCCAGACACTCCTGGCAGTCAACCAGGTTGACGGCTTTGACTGCATGGGCTGCGCCTGGCCTGAGCACGAAAAGCGCAATGCTGCCGAATTCTGCGAAAACGGCGCCAAGGCGGTGGCCGAAGAAGGCACGCGCCGCCGCGTCACGCCTGAATTCTTCGCGAAGCACTCCATTGCGGACCTCAAAACGCGGGACGACTACTGGCTGGGCCAGCAGGGCCGGCTGACGCATCCGATGCTCCTCGAAGAAGGCGCAACCCACTACAAGCCCATCGAATGGGACGACGCTTATGAGCTCATCGCCCAAGAGATCAGGGACATGGAGCACCCCGACCAGTCGGTTTTCTACACGTCCGGTCGGACATCGAACGAGGCAGCCTTCGCCTACCAGCTCCTCGTTCGGGGCATCGGGACGAACAACCTGCCCGACTGCTCCAACATGTGCCACGAATCGTCCGGCTCAGCCCTGGTCGAAACGATCGGCATCGGCAAAGGCTCCGTCAGCCTCACGGACCTGGAGACGGCGTCGCTGATTTTCGTGGCGGGCCAGAATCCCGGCACCAACCACCCGCGCATGCTCAGCGCGCTGGAGAAGGCGAAGAAGAACGGCGCCGTCATCATCTCCGTGAACCCGCTTCCCGAGGCCGGGCTTCTGCGGTTCGAGAATCCGCAGAACATTTCCAGCATGGTGGTGGGCACACAGCTGACTGACGACTTCCTCCAAATCCGCGCCGGCGGCGATCAGGCCCTCTTCCAGGGGCTCGGCAAGTACCTTCTCGAAGCCGAAGCGCAAGGGCGCAAGACCCCCGGCCTCCCCACCGTGCTGGACCATGAATTCATCAAGGACCACACTGTTGGCATCGACGAATACCTGCGGTACCTCGAAAAGGCCGAATGGGACGACATCGTCGAAGCCACCGGACTGACACTGGAACAGATCAAGTCCACTGGCGAGCGCCTGCTGGCCTCGAGCGCCACCATCGTCTGCTGGGCCATGGGCCTGACCCAGCACAAGCACTCGGTTCCCACCCTCCGCGACGTGGTCAACGTCCTGCTTCTCCAAGGCAACATCGGCAAGCCCGGAGCCGGTGTCTGCCCCGTCCGCGGCCACTCCAACGTCCAGGGCGACCGGACCATGGGCATTTTCGAGAAGATGCCGGAGAGCTTCCACGACCGGCTTGATCACGAGTTCCAGTTCCTGTCCCCCAGGGCGCATGGCTTCGACACCGTGGCCGCCATCCGCGCCATGCGGGACGGCAAGGTCCGCGTCTTCATCGGCATGGGCGGAAACTTCGTGCGGGCGGCCCCGGATTCCGAGGTCACGGAACAGGCGCTGGCCAACACCCGCCTGACGGTGCAGATCTCTACGAAACTGAACCATTCCCACGTATCGACGGGTCGTCGTGCGCTGATTCTTCCGACGCTCGGACGCACCGAGAAGGACACCCAGCGCACCGGCGACCAGAGGGTAACCGTGGAGGACTCCATGAGCGCAGTCCATGCCTCCCGCGGACGCCTGAAGCCCGCCAGCGAGCACCTGCACTCCGAGGTGGCCATTGTGTGCAACATCGCCCACAAAATCTTCACCGGCAGCGACAACCTCCCGCTGCCCAATACCCCCAAAGCCGACTGGCCCGCCATGAAGGACGACTACTCCATCATCCGGAAACATATCGAAGCGGTCCTCAGCGGCTTTGAGAACTTCGAGGAGCGGATCCGGAACCCTGGCGGGTTCGTCCTTCCCCACCCGCCCCGGGACGCCAGGAAGTTCGATACTGCTTCGGGCAAGGCTCACTTCACAGGCAACGAACTGGAATTCATCAGGGTCCCTGCGGGTCGGCTGGTCCTTCAGACCCTGCGCTCCCATGACCAGTACAACACCACCATCTACGGCAAGGATGATCGCTACCGCGGCATCCACGGCGGGCGCCGCGTAGTCATGGTCAACGCGGACGACATTACTGAGCTGGGATTTGCTGACGGCGAGATGGTCCACCTCATCTCTGAATTCCAGGGGACCGAACGGCGGGCCGAAAACTTCCGCATCGTGTCCTACTCGACGCCCAAGGGTTGCGCGGCGGCCTACTACCCCGAAACCAACGTCCTCGTGCCGCTTGATTCCGTCGCCGACACCAGCGGCACGCCGACCTCCAAGTCCGTTATCGTGCGGCTTGAGCGGGCCCAAGCGTGAGCGCCGCCCTGACGACTGAAGCGACCGTTGCCAAAGGAGATGTAACTGATATATCTTTACTGAGGGATTAAAAATATCAGTACCCACAGACACGATCAACGGAGAAACAATGTCTGATATCACTCAAGCCCGTACCGTAGCCTCCGCGGGCGCGGCCGCCCAGGGCTGAACAGAACCGGGATGCCGAGCCCGCTGGCACGGCATCCCGGTGACAGCCTCCGTCCTCACAAAGGATGAGCTGTCCCGTTCCCGTGAATGGTGCTTCGGTGGCCTGACACCTGGGGAGGTATCCTCATCGAAGCACCGCTCTCGGGCAAAGGGGCAGCGCCGGCAACTTGCCGGACCAGTGCAAGGCAATCCAACACGGCAAGCCTGGCACCAAACCCCAGCACCACCCCCGCAGCCCAAGGAGTGTCCATGTCAGGAAACAGAGCCGTCGCCTACAAGGAACCCGGTGTCGTCGAAATCATCAATACCGACTACCCGACGTTCGAACTCAAGGACGGGCCGGGCGTCAACCCAGCCAATGTGGGCCGGAAAGTACCCCACGGTGCGATCCTTCGCACGGTAACAACCAACATCTGCGGCTCGGACCAGCACATGGTACGCGGCCGCACCACCGCTCCCCAGGACCTCGTCCTCGGCCATGAAATCACCGGCGAAGTGGTGGAAGTTGGTCCGGATGTGGAGTTCATCAAGGTAGGAGACATCGTCTCGGTACCTTTCAACATCTCCTGTGGCCGTTGCCGAAACTGCAAGGAACGAAAGACCGGCATCTGCCTGAACGTCAACCCGGACCGTCCGGGCAGCGCCTACGGCTATGTGGACATGGGCGGCTGGGTGGGTGGCCAGGCAGAATACGTGCTGGTCCCCTACGCCGACTGGAACCTGCTCAGGTTCCCGGACCGCGACCAGGCCCTGGAAAAGATCATGGACCTGACCATGCTCTCCGATATCTTCCCCACCGGCTTCCACGGCGCCGTCACCGCCGGAGCCGGCGTCGGGTCCACCGTTTACATCGCCGGCGCCGGCCCGGTGGGCCTGGCAGCCGCCGTCGGCGCACAGTTGCTTGGCGCCGCCGTCGTGATTGTCGGCGACATGAACGAAGACCGCCTGGCGCAGGCCCGCTCCTTCGGGTGCGAAACGGTGAACGTTTCCAACGGAGACCCGAAGGACCAGATCGAGCAGATTCTGGGCGTCCCCGAGGTGGATTGCGGCGTCGACGCTGTTGGATTCGAAGCCCGCGGCCACGGCAGGGATGCATCCCATGAAGCCCCGGCCACAGTGCTGAATTCCCTCATGGACATTACTGCGGCGGGTGGGGCCCTTGGCATCCCCGGCCTGTACGTCACCGGCGACCCGGGCGGGATCGACGAGGCAGCCAAGCACGGCTCCCTCTCGCTGTCACTGGGCACCGGATGGGCAAAGTCCCTGTCCTTCACCACCGGGCAGTGCCCCGTCATGTCCTACAACCGCCAGCTGATGATGGCCATCCTGCATGACAAGGTCCAGATCGCCAAGGCAGTAAATGCCAAGGCCATTCCGCTCGAGGATGCGCCCCGCGGCTACGCCGAGTTCGACGCCGGAGCGGCAACGAAGTTCGTGCTGAACCCGAACGGCTACGTCAAGGCCTAGAAGGCGGCATCGATGATCCCCCATGACACCGCCGTCAGCGCTCACGCTTCCCGGCACCCGCCTGTCCCCGCGCCGTCTCCCGCCTGGCCCGAAGCCCGGCAAATGGCCTTCGATTGCGCCAGCCCCCTCCCGCCGGTGAACCTCCCCCTCGCGGCAGCATCCGGGCGCACGCTGACCCGGGATGTGACGGCGCTGCAAGACCTTCCGCATTATGCCTCTTCCGCAATGGACGGCTGGGCAGTAAACGGCAGCGGACCCTGGATCCTTGCAGAACCCGGACACGCGCTCTCCGCGGACCAGGCCGGCGTCATTGCCACCGGCGGACTTGTACCTGACGGTGCGGAGGCCATCCTCCGCAAGGAGAGCGGCCGTGTCTCCGAAGGTCCGGCCGGCAAGGCCCTCCTCACGCCCACTGCCGACGCGAAATACGGCGAGCCGCAACTGGGTCAGCACATACGTCCGGCAGGCGAAGAAGCCGGAGCCGGTGACGTGCTCATCCCGGCCGGCACCATCCTCAACCCGGCCCACGTCGCCTTGGCGGCGGTGGCAGGGCATGACGAGGTGCAGGTCCAGGGCAAACCGGTGATCGCCGTCGTACTCACCGGTTCCGAGGTAGTGACGTCGGGCGTTCCCGCTCCGGGAGAGGTCAGGGACACCTTCGGTCCGCAGTTGGGGACCGTTATTTCCCTGTTGGGCGGAATTCCCGGCAGCCCCCTCAGGATCGGGGATTCCTACGAAGAGTGGCTTGCGGCCCTTGCAGATGTTTCCGGACCTTCCGGACAACGAGCGGACGTGATCATAACCACAGGTGGTACAGGCCGGTCCGGAACGGACCATTTCCGGACTGCCGTGACCGCCTGCGGCGGGCAGGTGCTGCTGGACGGTATCGCCATGCGTCCCGGCCACCCGGCCGTGCTGGCCGAACTCCCGGACGGTCGATTCGTCGTCGGACTGCCCGGAAATCCGTTGGCCGCCATGATGGCCCTCATAACAATCGGGGCCCCGCTGTTGGCCGCACTTGGAAACAGGCCGCTGCACCCGGTCGATCACATTATCTCGGGCAATGACATCGGACCGGATGCGGGCCGGACACGTCTCATTCCCGCAAGAATTCTCCATGGGCTGGCGTTCCCCGCATCCCATACGGGCCCGGGCATGATGCGAGGCCTGGCATGGGCAGACTGCATCATGGCCGTTCCCCCTCGCGGGGTCTGTTCGGGGGAGCGGGTTCCTGTCGTGCCCTTGCCGTGGAGTTCCTCCGCCCTGGCAGCTTCCCTGCGGTGACGTGCCTGGCAGGCATGGCACTCACAACGGACGGACTCGGCCACCCGAAGCTGTTGTCCACCATCGAGCGACGACGGACCTGCTATGCCTTCGGGAAGACGTGGGCCGACACAATGCAGTGGACAAAGTGGTGGGATGGGCCTTGCGCCAGGACGTTCTGCCTTTGAGCGGCACCGTTACGCCGGCCGGGACAGGCTCACCGGCCCGCCAGACGGCGAGTGAGGGCGACGTAGCGGGAGCAGCAGCCAACAAGATCGGCTAACACCTCACTGCCCCCTGGCCGGCCCTGCGCCAACCCGAACACCCCGCCACGGATCCTCCGCGGCGGGGTGTCCTGCGTTTCCCCACGATGTGCCGATTGAGAGGGCCAGTGCTGCGTCGGTCTAGGATGAAAGAAGATGTGGGAGCAGGGCGGCTGGAACCTCCGGGCTCAAGCACCCTGCATGGATAACGACACGAGGCACGATGGCCGCACACAATGACCCTGACAAGGACGCAGACGCACAGGCTGGGGGCGTCCAATCGGTGGACCGTGCCCTTCAGATCCTGGAAATCCTCGCCAGGGAGGGCGACGCTGGTGTCAGCGAAATCGCCGAGGAGATGGGCATCCACAAATCCACCGTGTCCCGGCTGGTGGGATCCCTGGTCGGCCGCGAACTGGTCCGCCAGAACAGCGAACGTGGAAAGTACCAGCTGGGCTTCGGCATCCTGCGCCTGGCATCATCCATCCCCGGCCGGTTGAGCGTAGTGCACGAGGCCAGGGAAGTCCTGGAGAGCCTCGCCGCAGAGTACAAGGAAACGGTCAACCTTGCCGTCCTGCGATCGAATTACGCGGTCAACGTGGACCAGGCCATGGGTCCGTCGACCTTGGCCACCTATGACTGGGTGGGCAGCCTGACGCCGCTGCACGCCACCTCAAGCGGCAAGGTGCTGCTCGCTGCACTGACAGCCGATGAAAGGGACGCGATCCTCAAGCGGATCGGCCTGCCTGCCCGTACTCCGCGTACCATCACCAGCCGTGCGGTGCTGGAAAAGCAGCTGCTGAACGTCGCCCGCGATGGCTACGCCGTCGTTAACGAAGAATTTGAGATCGGGCTGACCGCGATTGCAGTGCCGATCTACAACCACCTGGGCAACGTTATCGCTGCGGTGAGTATTTCCGGCCCGGCCTTCCGGTTCGCGCCGGAGGAACAGCCCGGGCTCATTGACGGCCTCCGCGAGGCAGGCCTGACCATCAGCGCCAAAATGGGCTACAGACGCCGGTAGGCCCCGCCCCGACGGGCCAGGCCTACCGCTTACTCCAGGGACCTGGGAGCACCAAGCAGCCATCCTGCCTGCAGGTCGTCAGTCTCAGCCGCCAAGGAGAGGCCTCCAGGGATGCCCGCCAACGAGGCTCCCACCATCACAAGCGTCTCCATCGACGCTCCCTTCATCGCTTAAAGCGCAACAAATAGCGTTATATGCAACAGCGTGGTGGATGCCAGTTCTGCTGTCAAGGCCTGCCTCATGGCGGGAAATAGTCCCGCAATAGAACACGAACTCTTGACAATGCGTGTGAGCCACCGCACGCTGTTGCTTATGGCGATTGCAGTTGTTCAATACGGAACGTCTAAACGGCGGTCGCACGAACCGAACCGCGACCGAACATGGGGTCATCACATGCACACGGCCTGCCCGCTTCATGCCTCAAGCGCCGCACCAACTAGGAGAGAACCGTGACCACCACCCTTGACGCCCGCCCGGGCGGCGCCGTTCCGGCCGCACTGGTCGAGGCCACCGCCGCACGTTCCGCACCCGGGAGCCGCACCGCAGAATTCGTCCTCACGCTGGCCTGCCCCGAACGGCCGGGCATCGTCCGGGCGGTCACCACTTTCCTCGCCGACCGCGGCTTCGACATCGTGGAGCATCAGCAGTTCGATGACCACATCAGCGGCAAACTGTACCTGCGTACCGCCTTCACGCGCAGCGGATCGGAAGCACGTGACCGGGCCGATCAGGACTTCACAGGCTCTGATCCCCAAACGCTCAGCCAGCAGACCAATGCGCTCCTTACAGCAGAGTTCGACCCGACGGCCGCCGAATTCGGTATGGATTTTGCCTTCCATGACGGCCGCCCGCAGCGTCTGCTGGTCATGGTCTCAAAGTTCGGGCACTGCCTCAATGACCTGATCTACCGCTGGCGGGCAGGCAGCTTGGGTGCCGAGATCGCCGTCGTGGTTTCCAACCACGAGGACCTCCGCCCCATGGCGGAAAACGCCGGGCTGCCGTTCATTCATGTTCCGGTGGCCCCCGCAACCAAGCCGGAAGCCGAGGCGCGGCTGCTGGAACTCGTGGCCGAGTACGACGCGGACCTGGTGGTCCTGGCCCGCTACATGCAGGTGCTGTCCAACGATCTCTGCACCCAGCTCCGCGGCCGCGCCATCAACATCCACCATTCGTTCCTGCCCGGTTTCAAGGGGGCCAAGCCGTACCACCAGGCCTATGACCGCGGTGTGAAGCTGATCGGTGCCACAGCGCACTACGTGACCCCGGACCTGGATGAGGGTCCGATCATCGAGCAGGAGGTCTTCCGCGTGGACCACAGCCTTGATCCGGACGCCCTGGTCACGGTTGGCCGCGACGCCGAATCGCAGGCCCTGTCCAGGGCTGTCCGGTGGCATTGCCAGCACCGCGTCCTGCTCAACAACACCCGTACCGTCGTATTCCGCTAACGCGGACGCCCCTCACGCAAAGCCAGGAGAAACAATTCATGAGCGCATCACCACGCGTCGTCATCATCGGCGCCGGCATCGTCGGCACCAACCTCGCGGACGAACTCGCCACGCGGGGCTGGACCAACATCACGGTGGTCGAACAGGGGCCGCTGGAACTGGCCGGCGGTTCCACCTCGCACGCCCCCGGGCTGGTGTTCCAGACGAACCCGTCCAAGACCATGACCGAATTCGCCAGCTACACGGTGGACAAGCTGCTCTCCCTCAGCGCCGACGGAGTGTCCTGCTTCAACCAGCTGGGCGGGCTGGAACTGGCCACCACCGAAGCACGGCTCCAGGACCTGAAGCGCAAGCTGGGATACGCCACCTCCTGGGGCATCGAGGGCCGGATCATCGACCCCGACGAGTGCGAGAAACACTATCCGCTGCTGAACACCGGCTCCTTCGAGGACGGACGCACGGTCCTGGGCGGCCTCCACGTCCCCTCCGACGGCCTGGCCTCCGCGGCCCGCGCCGTCCAGCTGCTGATCAGCCGCACCCGCGAAGCCGGCGTGACCTACCTTGGCTCCACCGCCGTCACCGGCATCGAACAGTCCGGCGGCAAGGTCACCGGCGTCGAAACGGCCGACGGCGTGATCCCCGCGGACATCGTGGTGTCCTGTGCCGGCTTCTGGGGCCGGAAACTCGGCAAGATGGCGGGCCTGAAGGTGCCGCTGCTGCCGCTCGCGCACCAGTACGTGAAAACCACGGCCCTGCCCGAGCTGAAGGGCCTGAACGAGCTGCCCAACGGCGCCCGCCTGCCCATCCTCCGCTACCAGGACCGGGACCTCTACTACCGTGAGCACGGCGAGCGCATCGGCATCGGCAGCTACGCTCACCGCCCCATGCCCGTGGACATGGAACAGCTGCCCCGCGTCGGCGCCGGCGAAATGTCCGACCACCGCATGCCCTCCCGGCTGGACTTCACCATGGAGGATTTCCTGCCCGCCTGGGAGGACAGCAAGGACCTCCTTCCGGCCCTGCGCGGCGCACAGATCGAGGACGGCTTCAACGGCATCTTCTCCTTCACTCCCGACGGCGGGCCGCTGATGGGTGAGGCCCCTGATGTTGCGGGCCTGTTCGTGGCCGAGGCTGTCTGGGTCACCCACTCGGCCGGTGTTGCCCGGGCGATGGCGGAACTGCTCATCGAGGGCCAGTCCCGCACCGACCTTCACGGCTGCGAGCTCACCCGCTTCGAGGAGGTCCAGACCAGCGACGAGTACGTCAGCGAAACATCCCAGCAGAACTTCGTGGAAATCTACGACGTCCTGCACCCGCTGCAGCCCAAGGAATCCCCCCGGGACCTGCGCGTCAGCCCGTTCAACGTCCGGCAGAAGGAGCTCGGGGCGTTCTTCCTGGAGTCCGCCGGCTGGGAGCGCCCGCACTGGTTCGAAGCCAACCGCGCGCTGCTCGAGGACCTTCCGGCCGAGTGGCGGGCGCCGGAACGGGACGAGTGGGCAGCCATGTTCTCCTCCCCCATCTCCGCAGCGGAGGCGTGGAAGACGCGCACCGCCGTCGGGCTTTATGACATGACGCCGCTGAAGCGGCTGGCCGTCACCGGCCCCGGCGCGCAGGCCCTGCTGCAGCGGCTCAGCACCGGAAACATCGCCAAGAAGCCGGGAGCGGTCACCTACTGCCTGCTGCTGGCGGACGACGGCGGCATCCGCAGCGACGTGACCGTGGCCCGCCTCGCGGAGGAACAGTTCCAGCTGGGCGTGAACAGCAACGTGGACTTCGATTACCTGCGCGTCGAGGCCCGGCAGCAGTCGGCTGCGGATCCGGCGCAGTGGGTCCATGTCAGCGACATCACCGGCAGTACCTGCTGCATCGGGCTGTGGGGGCCGCTGGCCCGCGACGTGATCGGCAAGGTCAGCACGGACGACCTCTCCAACGACGGCCTGAAGTACTTCCGCACCAAGGAAATCTCGGTGGGCGGCATCCCCGTCACGGCCATGCGGCTCTCCTACGTGGGCGAGCTCGGCTGGGAGCTGTACACCACTGCCGAATACGGACTGAAGCTCTGGGACCTGCTGTTCGAGGCGGGCCAGGAACAGGGCATCATCGCGGCCGGGCGCGGCGCGTTCAACAGCATGCGGCTCGAGAAGGGCTACCGGCTGTGGGGCACGGACATGACCTCGGAGCACCACCCGTACCAGGCCGGCCTGGGCTTCTCGGTGGCCAAGGACAAGACCGGGTTCGTGGGTTGCGACGCCCTGGCGGCGCGGAAGGAGCAGCAGCCGGACAAGGTGCTGCGTTGCCTGACCGTGGACGACGGCACATCCATGGTCCTGGGCAAGGAACCCGTGTACGTCAACGGGGAGCCTGCCGGCTATGTCACCAGCGCAGCGTTCGGCTACACGGTCCGCAAGCCGCTCGCCTACGCCTGGCTGCCGGCGTCGGTGTCCGAGGGCGACGCCGTGGAGCTCGAGTACTTCGGGAAGCGCATCGCGGCCACGGTCACGGCCGAACCGCTGTTCGATCCCGGCATGGAGCGGCTGCGCGGCTAGTTCGACGGCGGGTCAGGACGGCCACCCGCCGTCCTGACCCTCTACTACGCCAGAACGACGGCGACACACCGGCGAGCCCGGAGTGTCGCCGTCGTTCGCGGCTAAAACGGGGTCAGCTGGCCGCGTAGGTTTTGGCTTCACGCTGAATAAGCCGCGTGACTTTTTCGACCCGTTCAGACATATACGAGCCCACCTGGAGCCGGTCGCCGGGCCAGCCGGAGGCCTCCCGGGAGTCCTCCAGTGCCTTGGCCAGTGCCCGGGAAAGGAAGTAGACCTTCCAGGAGTGCTTCAGGTGGCTGAGGGCTTGTGCCACGGCTGCGGCCAGCATTTTCTGCCCTGTTTCAATTGTTTCCATGCGGACCTTCACCATCCCCGGTGCGCAGACTTCTACCTGACCTTCCCTTCGAGTGTGGCTAAAGTGCCTCAGCATCCGGTCAAGGATGCTTGAGGATTTGCTCAAGTCCCGTCCACGGAGCTGACGGAGTATGTTGGGAAACCGACGAAAGGTGGATCTCCATGACGGAGCCGGACTGGGTCCAACACGCTATCTGGTGGCAGGTCTATCCGATCGGCTTCGTGGGCGCGGAACAGACTGCTGCGGACCATTCGGCCCAGGCGGGGCGGCCCGTGGCGCACCGGCTGGGCCAGCTGGTTCCCTGGCTCGACTACGTGCTGGAACTCGGTGCTTCCGGTCTCGCTCTGGGGCCGGTTTTCGCCTCGGAAACCCACGGCTACGACACCACGGACTACTTCCGGATCGATCCCCGGCTGGGCGAAGACGCGGACTTTGACGAGCTCATCGCCCAGTGCCACGCCCGGGGGCTGAAGGTTCTGCTGGACGGCGTCTTCAACCACGTGGGCCGCAGCTTCGGGCCGTTCCAGGGTGTGCTCGCCGACGGGCCCGGAGCGCCTGCCGCCTCATGGTTCCGCCTGCAGTGGCCGGACTCCGGGTGGTCGCCCGGGACCGAGCCCGGCTACGACGACTTCGAGGGCCACCACCACCTGGTGGCGCTCAACCACGGCGACCCCGGGGTCGCCGCCCTGGTCACGGACGTGATGAAGCACTGGCTGGGCCGGGGCGCGGACGGATGGCGGCTGGACGCGGCGTACGCCGTACCGCCGTCGTTCTGGGCGCCCGTGCTGGCGGAGGTGCGCCGGGACTATCCGGAGTCCTACTTCGTGGGCGAGTACATCCACGGGGACTTCGCCGACGAGGTGGAGCGGGGCACCCTGGACTCGGTGACGCAGTACGAACTGTGGAAAGCGGTCTGGAGCTCACTCAACGATGCCAACTTCTACGAGTTGGCATCCGCCCTGGAGCGGCACAACGGGTTCCTGGACACCTTCGTGCCGCTCACGTTCGTTGGCAACCACGACGTCACCCGCCTTGCCAGCAAGCTGAAAAACCCGGAGCAGCTGGCGCTTGCGCTCACGGTCCTGATGACCGTGGGCGGGACACCGTGCATTTACTACGGCGACGAGCAGGCCTTCCGCGGCATCAAGGAGGACCGAGCCGGCGGAGACGACGCGGTCCGTCCGGCTTTCCCCGCAGCCCCCGCGGAGCTGGCCGGGGACGGCTGGCCCGTCTACCACCTGCACCAGGAACTGATCGGCCTCCGCCGGCGGCATGCCTGGCTGCACACGGCACGCACCACCGTCCTGACCCTCAGCAATGAGCACCTCGTCTACCAGGTCCGTGCCGACGGCGGTACAGGCGACGGGGGTGCGCTGACGGTCGCGCTGAATCTTTCCGGCTCGCCGGCGGACCTGCCGCTGCCGTCCGGGTCCGGCGGGCTGCTGGCCGGGCAGGCCCGGCAGCACCCCGGCCACAGTGTCCTCACCGTGCCCGGCTACGGGTGGGCCGTCCTCGGAAACAGCTAGCCCGCCGCGGGCCGGAGCGGGTACAACTAAGTCATGACAACCTCATCCCTGGTGCTCGGCCCCATGATCCGGTACGTGGATGAGACCTCGGCGAGCATCTGGGTGGAAACCCGGAGTGATTCCCCGGTCACCGTCCGGGCCGGAAACCGGAGCTGGGAAGCCCGAACCTTCGCTGTGCACGGCCACCACTATGCCTTGGTGGAGGCGGAGGGACTGGAGCCTGGAACGGTGCTGCCCTACACCGTGGAAATCAACGGAACACAGTGCTGGCCCGAGCCCGCCTCCGAGTTCCCGCCGCCGGTGATTGCGACGTTGAAGCCGGGCAAGCCGCTGCGCCTGGCCTACGGTTCGTGCCGCACCAGTGTCCCCCACGACGAATCCGGCAACCGGTCACACGGCGTCGACTCACTCCGTGCCTACGCGTTGGCGATGGCTTCCAGCGACGATCTGCGGTGGCCGGATCTGGTGGCCTTCCTCGGAGACCAGGTGTACGCCGACCTCACCAGCGAGCAGATGCAGGATTTCATCCGGGCACGCCGTGACATCGAGGCACCGCCGGGCGAGGAACTCAAGGACTATGAGGAGTACGCCCACCTCTACTTTCTGGCCTGGTCCGATCCGGCGAACAGGTGGCTGCTGTCCACCCTGCCCAGCGCCATGATCTTCGATGACCATGACATCCGCGACGACTGGAACACCTCACTCAGCTGGAAAAGGGAGATGGAGGCCACCACCTGGTGGCATGGCCGGATTGTCGCCGGTCTCGCCTCCTACTGGGTCTACCAGCATCTGGGGAACCTTTCGCCGCAGGAGCGTGCCGCAGATCCCGTCTGGAAGCGGATCGCCGGGCACACCGGCGGGGACGAGATCGATCTGAGCGCGGAGCTGGACAGTTTCGCGGACCGGGCCGACCGGGACCCGGAATCCTACCGCTGGAGCTACTGCCGGGATTTCGGGGATACCCGGCTGATCGTGGTGGATTCGCGGGCGGCCCGGGATCTGGCGCCGGACCGCCGCGCGTTGGTGGACAAGGCGGAAATGGCCTGGCTGGACGGACGGATGCGCGGCGGTTTCCGCCACCTGCTGGTGGCGACGTCGCTGCCGTTCCTGCTGCCGATGGGCCTGCACTACGTCGAGTCCTGGAACGAGGCCATCTCCCAGGGTGCATGGGGGAAGACGGCCGCCCGTGCCGGTGAGAAGCTGCGCCAGGCGGTGGACCTTGAACACTGGGGCGCCTTCCAGAACAGCTTCCGGGAAGTGGCGGTGATGGCCACCGAAGTCGCCGACGGCAAACGGGGCCCGGCACCGGACACCATCGCCTTTCTTTCCGGAGACGTCCATTATTCCTACGTTTCAGAGGTGGAGCGCTCCTCGGGCAGCCGGATCATCCAGGCCGTCTGCTCCCCCATCCGCAACCCGCTGCCCCGGCTCATGAGGTCGTTCGCCGCCATCATGTCCTACGGCCTGGCCACGCCGGTCGGCGCCCTGGTGGCGCGCTCGGCAAAGGTCCCCGACCCGCCGTTCCGCTGGTCCGGCGTCAAAGGGCCCTGGTTCGACAACAACCTGGCCAGCCTGGAGGTCACCCCGGAAGGGCTGGACCTGTGGTGGCAGACCGGCGTGGTGGACGGCGGGGACCACCTTCATCCCAGGCTCGAACGCGTGGCCTCCGTTACTGTGGCCCCCCGGAGTCCGCAGGAGCGTGCGGCACGAAGCGGACGAACATTGCCTTGAACCCCGGGGTGTTCGATTCCCGCGCCACATTCTCCTTGTGGACCAGGGCGTTGGCCTCGGGGAAGTACGCCGCGGCGCAGCCCTTCGCCGTCGGGTAGGCCACCAGCCGGAACTTGTCCGCCTGCCGGTCGTGCCCGCGGAAGGTGCTGACCACGTCCACCAGGTCGCGGTCCTGGAAGCCGAGCTCGGCCAGGTCCTCCGGGTGCACCAGGATCACGCGCCGCCCGTCCGAGATGCCGCGGTACCGGTCATCCACGCCGTAGAACGTGGTGTTGTACTGGTCGTGGCTGCGGATGGTCTGGAGCACCAGGTGCCCGTCCGGCGGCGTCAGGTACTCCAGCGGGCTGACCGTGAAGCGTCCGCGGCCGATGTCCGTCTTGAAGGACCGCGTGTCGCGCGGCGGGTTGGGCAGCACGAAGCCGTTCTTGGTCCGGATCCGCTCCTTGAAGTCCTGGAAGCCCGGGATGACACGGGAGATGTGGTCCCGGACCACGTCGTAGTCCGCGGCCATGGCCTTCCAGTCGACAACGTGGCCGTCGCCGAAGGTGGCGTCGGCCATGCGGGCGATGATCACCGGTTCGGCGAGCAGATGATCGGACACCGGGTGGAGCCTGCCCTGCGTCGAGTGCACCACGGACATGGAGTCCTCCACGGACAGGAACTGGGCTCCGTTCGGGTGCTTATCGTCCGTGTCCGTCCTGCCCAGCGTGGGCAGGATCAGCGAGGTGCGGCCGTGCACCACGTGGGAACGGTTCGGCTTGGTGGACACGTGCACTGTCAGGCCGATGCGCTGCATCCCGGCCTCCAGGGTTTCCGTGTCGGAGCAGGCCAGGGAGAAGTTGCCGCCCATGGACACAAAGACGTCAACGTCGTCGCGCTCAAAGGCCTCCATGGCCTCCACGGCGTCAAAGCCGTGGCCCCGCGGAGACTGGATTCCGAACTCCTTGTCCAGTGCCGCCAGGAGCCATTCCTTGGGCTTCTCCCAGATGCCCATGGTCCGGTCGCCCTGGACATTGGAGTGCCCGCGGACCGGGCAGGCCCCGGCTCCGGGCTTGCCGAAGTTGCCCTGCAGGAGCAGGACGTTGACCATTTCCTTGATGGTGTCCACCGAGTGCGGCTGCTGCGTGACGCCGAGCGCCCAGCAGAAGATCGTGGCCTTGGACCGGATCAGCATCCCGGCCACGTCCTCGATCTGCTTGCGGGCCAGGCCGGTGGCCTTCTCGGTCTCGTCCCAGTCAAGCTTGCGGCGGGCCTCGCGGTACGCGTCGAACCCGTCAGTCTGGGCGTCAACAAAGGAACGGTCGACGACGGTGCCCGGGTTGCGTTCTTCCTCCGCCAGGAGCAGGTGGCCCAGCGCCTGGAACAGCGCCAGGTCCCCGCCCACCTTGATCTGCAGGTACTCGTCGGCAAGGGGCGTTCCGTGCCCCACCACGCCGGAGACGGTCTGCGGGTCCTTGAAATTGAACAGACCGGCCTCAGGGAGCGGGTTCACCGCCACCACTTTGCCGCCCTTGTCCTTGCACTCCTTCAGCGCAGACAGCATGCGGGGATGGTTGGTGCCCGGGTTCTGGCCGACCACAAAGATGAGCTCCGAGTCGTGGATGTCATCCAGTGACACCGTGCCCTTGCCGATGCCGATGGTCGGGTTCAGCGCGGAGCCCGAGGATTCGTGGCACATGTTCGAGCAGTCGGGCAGGTTGTTGGTGCCCAGGGCCCGCGCGAAAAGCTGGTACATGAACGCGGTCTCATTCGCCGTGCGCCCGGAGGTGTAGAAGACGCAGCGGTCCGGTGTGCTGGCCCGGATGTGCTCCCCGATCAGCTCGAAGGCGTCCGCCCAGGAGATCGGCGAGTAATGGGTTTCACCTTCGCGGATCACCACCGGTTCGCTGAGCCTGCCCTGGTTGCCCAGCCAGTACTCCGTCTTCCCGGACAATTCGGCGATGGAATGCCTGGCCCAGAACTCGGCGCCCACCGTCCTGAGGGTGTTCTCCTCAGCCACGGCCTTGGCGCCGTTCTCACAGAACTCGGCCGTCTTGCGTTTCTTGTCCGATTCGGGCCAGGCGCAGCCAGGGCAGTCGAAGCCGCCGCGCTGGTTCAGCCGAAGCATCGAATGCACGGTCCGCGACACCCCTGCTTGGGCCACGGCGCGCTCCAGCGCAACCATCACTGCCTTGACGCCTGCGGCTTCCTTCTTCGGTGCGTGGACTTCGAGGTTGTCCTCGTTGATGTCCTCGACCGGGGCGGGCTGCCTGCCGAACTTCAAGGGATTCACTGGTCCACCTTGGCCAGCGTTTCGCGCTCGGCCCCGATGGTGGTGTTGTCGCCGTGGCCGGTGCGGACCACGGTTTCGGCAGGCAGCGTCAGCAGCCGTTCGCGGATGGAGGCCAGGATGGTGGGGTAGTCGCTGTAGGACCTGCCCGTGGCACCCGGGCCGCCGTTGAACAGGGTGTCCCCGGTGAACACGGTGCTTTCGGACCCCAGGACGAAGCACGTGGAGCCCGGCGAATGCCCGGGGGTGTGCAGGGCGCGCAGCGTGGCCCCGCCCACCTGGAACACGTCGCCGTCCGCCAGCTCGCGGTCCGGTTTGACGTCCGGGTAGACCTGCTCCCACAGCACCAGGTCGTCAGGGTGCAGGTAGATCGGCGCGTCCACGGCCTCGGCCACGGCACGTGCCGCCCCGATGTGGTCGTTGTGGGCGTGCGTCAGCAGGATGGCCAGGACCTTCCGGCCGCGGACCTGGTTGATGATCGCTTCGGCGTCGTGCGGGGAGTCGATGATCACGCATTCGTCACCGTTCCCCACGATCCAGACATTGTTGTCCACGTCCCAGGTGCCGCCGTCGAGCGAAAACGTTCCCGAGGTGACCAGGTTCTCGATGGTGAAGCTCATACGGCCGCTTCTTCCTGGGCGGCCCCGGTGGCGGTGACGGTTTCAGCGCCCGGGTGGATTTCCACGACGGACCGCAGCACCTTGCCCTCATGCATCTTGCCGAAGGCCTCCTCCACCTGGTCGATGGTGATGCGTTCGGTCACGAAGGCGTCCAGGTCCAGGTTGCCCAGCTTGTAATGCTGCACCAGCATGGGGAAGTCACGGGACGGCAGGCAGTCGCCGTACCACGAGGACTTCAGGGATCCGCCGCGGCCAAAGACGTCCAGCAGCGGCAGTTCGAGCTTCATGTCCGGCGTCGGAACGCCCACCAGCACCACGCGGCCGGCGAGGTCGCGTGCGTAGAACGCCTGCTTGTACGTCTCCGGGCGGCCCACCGCTTCAATCACGACGTCGGCGCCGTTGCCGCCCGTGAGTGCTCGGATTGCCTCGATGGGATCTTCCTTGCTGGAGTCCACGCCGTGTGTGGCGCCCAGGGACTTGGCCATTTCCACCTTGTTCGCGTCGATGTCCACCGCAATGATGGTGGTGGCGCCGGCCAGCTTTGCGCCAGCGATCGCGGCGATGCCCACGCCGCCGCAGCCGATCACGGCCACGGATTCGCCGCGCTTGACCTCACCGGTGTTAATCGCGGCGCCAATGCCTGCCATGACACCGCAGCCAAGGAGCCCGACGGCGGCCGGATCGGCGTCGTCGTCTACCTTGGTGCACTGCCCGGCGGCGACGAGCGTCTTCTCCGCGAACGCCCCGATGCCCAGAGCAGGCGACAGCACCGTGCCGTCCTCGAGCGTCATCTTCTGGGTGGCGTTGTGCGTGTTGAAGCAGTACTGCGGCTGGCCCTTGGCACAGGCGCGGCATTCGCCGCACACCGCACGCCAGTTCAGGATTACCCGGTCGCCGGGGGCCACTTCGGTGACGTCCGGGCCGACGGCGCTGACCACACCGGTGGCCTCATGGCCCAGCAGGATGGGGAAATCGTCGGTAATTCCGCCCTGCTTGTAGTGCAGGTCAGTGTGGCAGACGCCGCAGGTGAGGATGTCCACCAGGGCCTCGCCCGGGCCGGGATCCGGCACCAGGATGGTCTCCACCGAGACCGGAGCGTTCTTTTCCTTGGCGATGACGGCTTTTACTTTGTGAACCATGATTCGTGTGTTCCTTTCCTGAGCCCGGGAGGACTCGTTGGCAACGGCACCCGTTGCCAATCTAGCTCGTTCAGCACGCCCCGCGGGGACAATGCGTTCCTGAATTGCGCATTACACAACACGATGCACAGAGCGCGTACTTGAAATATGGCAGTCGCCGCACGAGGGCGTCAAGAGATCTCCGCATTGATGCATTCATCCCCTGGCAGGGGTCACCGCCTCACTCCGCAACCCGCAACCCGGTCGCATTCAGCGCAACAAATCCGCAGGAGCCTGGCCATCCTTACTGTAGCCGCCCCGGGCGCCCGTCCGGCTAAAAATTCACACTCCCGAAACGCGGGGGTATTGACTGTGTTACACGTCACGCCTAGTCTGGTGCAACAGCGTTGCGCTGAATGCAACCACAACAACCTTGGTGGATACATGAGTAACGAAACTTCCTCTCCCGCTCTTGCGGGAGACCTGGGCGCGGAGCCCAATGGCATGCATGAGGACCGCCCCGCCCGCCGCAGCACGTTGAGCGGCCAGAATTTCGAACCGGCTGACACTGGCGTCAGCAAGGAAACGCGCCGCAGGGTCATCGCGGCCAGCTTCATCGGCAACTTCGTTGAATGGTTCGACTACGCCGTATACGGCTACCTCGCCGTCACGATCGCGACGGTCTTCTTTCCTGAATCAGATCCCCAGACCGGGCTCCTGCTGACTTTCGCGCTGTTCGCGATTTCATTCCTGGTCCGCCCGCTCGGCGGATTCGTCTGGGGCCACATCGGTGACAGGGTGGGCCGGCGGACGGCTCTCTCGCTTTCCATCCTGATCATGTCCGGTGCGACCTTCTGCATCGCCCTCATTCCGGGCTACGACACCATCGGCATCTGGGCCCCGGTCCTGCTTCTGATCATCAGGGTCATCCAGGGCTTCTCAGCCTCAGGCGAGTACGCCGGGGCCTCGGCATTCCTGGTGGAGTACGCCCCCGCCAACAAGCGCGGCCTCTACGCCGCAGTGGTTCCCGCGAGCACCGCAGCAGGCTTGCTCCTTGGTTCCCTGATGGCGGGCCTGCTGACGGTCCTGCTCAGTTCCGACGCGATGCATAGCTGGGGTTGGCGCCTGCCGTTCCTGCTGGCGGCCCCGATGGGCCTGATCGGACGCTACATCCGCACCAAGCTGGAGGACACACCCGTCTTCCGCGAAATGGCAGCGGAGGACGAGGCTGTCAAGGCGCCTGTTTCCAGCCTCTTCCGGAACCACTGGCGGCAGCTGCTGCAGGCGGTCGGAGCTGTGCTGCTGAACGCCGTCGGCTTCTACGTGATCCTCAGCTACATGCCCACGTACCTGTCCTCGGAGCTGGGCCTCGGCGAGACCGAATCCTTCCTGGCCACCACCATCGCGCTGCTGACCTACATCGGTTTCATCTTCCTGACGGGGATGCTTTCGGACCGTTACGGTCGCAAGAAGGTGCTCATCTCTGCCTCCGTCAGCTTCATCCTGCTGACCGTGCCCGCGTTTGCACTGCTGGGAACCGGAAATTTCCTGGTGATCGTCCTGGTCCAGATCCTGCTCGGCGCCATGCTCACGCTCAACGACGGGACACTCCCCAGCTTCCTGGCCGAAATGTTCCCCACCCGGGTCCGGTACAGCGGCTTCGCTGTCAGCTTCAACCTCTCCAACGCCCTGTTCGGCGGCACAGCCCCGTTCATGGCAACCCTCCTGATCGCGGCCACCGCCAGCGATCTGGCGCCGGCCTGGTACCTCGTTGCCGCGGCAGTCATCTCCCTGGTCGCCGTCGCGCTCTCCAGGGAAACCTGCAAAGAACCGCTGCGCCACGAGTAACCACAGATTCTTTCCACTTCTCCCATCTCAAGTAACTGCACCACAGAAAGGCACCACCACAATGACCACCACAGCATCCGAGAACGCAACGTCCGTCGCCGAACTGGAGCGCCTCAAAGTCCTCAAGAACGGCAACAAGGTCAAGCTGACCTTCTCCGACACGGAGTTTGAGCGCCGCCTCGCAGGCCTGCGCCGCATCATGGCAGAGAAGGACCTGGACGCCGTCGTCCTGACCAGCTACCACTCCATCAAGTACTACTCCGACTTCCTGTTCACCACCTTCGGCCGTTCCTACGCCATGGTGGTCACCAAGGACGATAACGTCACCGTCACCGCAAACATCGACGCCGGCATGCCCTGGCGCCGCAGCTTCGGCGACAACATCGTCTACACGGACTGGCGCCGGGACAACTACATCTTCGCCATCCAGGAAGTGCTGCGCACCCGCGGCATCAACCCCCGCCGTCTCGGCGTCGAGGACGATTCCCTGCCGCTGGACAACCGCAACAAGATCCAGGCCGCCTTCGCCTCGGCAACCCTTGTGGACGTGGCCCAGGCGGCCATGCGCCAGCGCATGATCAAGTCCGCCGAAGAGATCGAGGTCATCAAGCACGGCGCACGCATCGGCGACCTCGGCGGCGAGGCCATCCGCAATGCCATCACCGCCGGGATCACTGAGTACGAGGTCGCCCTGATCGGCACCGAAGCCATGGTCCACGAGATCGCCCGGACCTTCCCGGATTCCGAGATCCGCGACACCTGGGTCTGGTTCCAGTCCGGCATCAACACCGACGGCGCCCACAACTGGGCCACCACCCGCAAGATCCAGGAACACGACATCCTGTCGCTGAACTGCTTCCCCATGACCTCCGGCTACTACACGGCGCTGGAACGCACCCTGTTCTACGGCGAACCGGATGCCCGCTCGCTGGAACTGTGGAACATCAACGTGGAAGTCCACAAGCGCGGCCTGGAACTGATCAAGCCCGGTGCCGTCTGCAAGGACATCGCCGCTGAACTGAACGAGATCTACGTCGGCTACGGCCTCCTGGCCAACCGCACGTTCGGCTACGGCCACTCCTTCGGCGTCCTCAGCCACTACTACGGCCGCGAAGCAGGGCTGGAGCTCCGCGAGGACATCGACACGGTGCTGGAACCGGGCATGGTGGTTTCCATGGAACCGATGATCACGGTCATGGACGGCGAGCCCGGCGCCGGCGGCTACCGCGAGCACGACATCCTGGTGGTCGGCGAGGACGGCGCGGAAAACATCACCAAGTTCCCGTTCGGTCCGGAATACAACATCATCGGCGCATAGCCGGCGCTGGTTTTGCCCTCACCCGAAAGCGGCGCCACGTACTTCGTGGCGCCGCTTTCCGGCTTACATACGGAATGATGGTGGACACCATGACCCCTGCAGATGCTCCCGAACCCAGCAGCAACGGCGACGCCAAGGGCACGTCCGTCATCGTCAACGCCATCGCCGTGCTGCGAAGCTTCACCGCTGACGAGCCGCTCCTGGGCGTTACCGAGATCGCCAACCGGGTAGGCCTGCACAAGAGCACGGTCTCCCGCATCCTGGCCACGTTCGAGCAGGAACACTTGGTGGAGCGCGATCCGGAAACCCGAAGGTTCCGCCTGGGCCTTGGGCTTATCGCCGTCGCCGGGCCGCTCCTGGCCGAGCTTGAAGAGCGCCGCGTGGCCTACCCCGTCCTGCGTGAACTCACGGAGCAGACCGGCGAAACGAGCGCCCTCATGGTGTGGAACGGGTCCGAGTCGATGTGCGTGGAGCAGATCGCCAGCCATCACCAGATCAAGCACACCACCCCGCTGGGCGCGCGGTACAGGGATGCCCTCAGTGCTTCGGTGCAGGTCTTCCTCGCCGCCGAGCCTGCCGAGCGGGTGCGGGTACTGCTCCGCAGCGGCGAAATTGCCCATCCCGGCCTGGACGACCCCAGCCTCGAGGCCTACCTGATCCGGCTCGGTGACGTGGCCCGGCGCGGCTGGGCCACCAACTACGGCGAGTCGTCGCTGGACGAAGTGGGTCTGGCCGCCCCCGTTTACGACCACCGCGGCGACATCGTGGCAGCAGTCCTCATCCCGGCACCGCGCTTCCGGGTATCCCCGGACACGCTGCAGCGCCTCGGGGAATCCTGCAAGGCAGCCGCAGACCGGGTCACTGCCCGCCTCGGCGGCTCCGCCCCCGCCCGCTAGGTGGGGATGATGCGGAACAGGAACCGGGTCCGGACCATCACCCAGAGCAGTGCCACGATCGCGGCGTAGGCGGCGGTGTTGAGCCAGATATTCCCCTGCTGCAGTGCGGGGATGTTCGCCACCACAGCGATCAGCACCACGTGCATGATGAAGACGTACAGCGTGGCCTGCCCCAGCGGGATCAACAGCCAGCCCACCGCGCGTTCAATCGGCTTCCAGTACGCCGTGAGGAGCGCGTAGGCCGTCACCAGCAGGGTAATCACGTTCAGGAGCCGGCCGGGTTCCAGGTAGGTCCGCCCGAAGAACTGGTCGTAAACAGCGCGGTAGGTCGCATCCGAGGTCAGCGCGAGCCGCACATCGAACTCGTTGGCCAGGTACGGGTTGGCCCAGGACATGAGGGCGAAGGCAACCGTGACGGCTGCACAAGCGCCCACCACCCAGCGGTGCGCGCTCAGCCAGGCCACGATGGTCCGCCGGTAGTACCCGCCCACCAGCCCCAGCACGAACAGGACCTGCCACACCATGAGCGGGAAGGAATCCTCAAACTGCGACGGCAGGATCCGGAAGCGGAACACCGTGCCGGCAATGTACACGGCGGTGGTGGCAGCCAGGACCCAGACAGCCTTGCCGCGGGCCAGCGCCAGCAGGATCATTGGGCTGACCAGCAGCATGATCACGTAGAGCCCCATCACGTTGAACTGCCACGGGCCGAACTGCAGGAGCAGCACCGCGGGGATGACAGCCCCGGACACCGGGAACTGAAGCAGGCCCTGCATGCCGGTGTAGAGGTCGTAGCTCCGGCCCGCCCCGGACCTGCCGGCACCGCCTGTCCCCTGGTCCGTGAACGTGGTCAGCACGTCGGAGTTGAAGGCCGGGATGAGGCTGAGGAGGAACACCAGGACGACAACTGCCAGTGCCGTGACGTATAGCTTGCCCGCCCGCCGGCCGGTTTTTTGCGTCACCTCGCCAATGTTGTCCTGCGTCTTGGGCCCGTAGACCATTCCCAGCACCAGCCCGGACAGCAGCACAAACAGCTCCGCGCCGGACACGAATCCGACGGTTTCCTGGGTGAAAAGTTGAAAGAGGGACGTCATGCCCACGTGGTTCACCACCACGAACAGGATGGCCACGCCGCGCATCAGGTCAACCCTGGCATCGCGCGAGGACTTGTCCGAGTACGTCCAGCCCTTGGCCGGGCGCAGGCGGACCGGCACCAGCCAGAGCAGGACCGCGCCGGCCAGCAAGGCGGCTGCGGCGACCCCCGCCGGAATGCCGGACAGTGTGTTGCCTGACGTTCCGCCTAGCCCCCGCACGGTGCTGGTAACCGGTCCGGTGACCAGTGTGGAGTCCTTGACGGCGGCACCGGCGGCAGCCGCCACGTCCGCATTCCCGGTGAGGCGCCAGTCAATGACGGTGCTGCCGGCGTCCCCCACGGCCGTCGTCTCGTCCCAGACGACGGCGGCGATCCGTTCCATCCTGCCCGGGGCGGCCTCGGCCAGGACCTGGTTCCACCAACTCGATTTGATCCCGGTTTCGGAAGGGCCGCCCGCCGACGGGCAGAAATATGCCGCCGTCTGAAGCAGCAGGGGCTTGTCCCGCTTAACCGCGTAGGACTCGTAGAAGTTGGCGTCACCGCCGTCGGAATCGGAGCCGGCCGGCGCACTGCCACCGGAGGCGGCGTCCGGACCGGAAGCAGCGTCCGGGCCGGAGGCAGCCCCGGCGGCCGTCCCGTCAAGCAGCGAGGCAAGCTCCCCCTCCCGTGGCACTGTGTTGCGGGCGGCTCCCCCGCCGGTGTCGTC
The DNA here is from genome assembly GCF_033142195.1 of Arthrobacter sp. B10-11. Taxonomy (NCBI): domain Bacteria; kingdom Bacillati; phylum Actinomycetota; class Actinomycetes; order Micrococcales; family Micrococcaceae; genus Arthrobacter; species Arthrobacter sp. B10-11. The sequence continues at coordinate 238,887 of NZ_JAWMTH010000004.1, read as the reverse complement.
ATGCAGTGCCGTCAGGCCCGCCCAGTCAACAACGTCGTCCCCCGGGTAGTACGGGGCGTACGGCTCGTCCGAACCGTTCCAGTCACCGTCGGAATTCGTGTCCAGTGCAGCGAAACCGGCGGTGCCGGGAGCCGGGGCGTCGCGGTTCCTGGTGAACGGATAGTCCCGCGCCTGGAACGGCTGCCACACCATCACCGCGTCCGGGTCCGATGCGAATGCCTGGGCCACGGCCCGGTACGCCGGCACATAATCCCCAGGCTGCTGGCCCCAGGACACCCAGCTGGAGTTCATGTCCGGGGCGAAGCGGATCAGCAGCTTCCCGGGAAAGCCCTGCGCCAGTTCCTCGAGCTGACCGGCAAAATCAGCGGCGCCGGCGTCGTTGACGTCAGAGAGGGGCACTGTGGGATTCACGGTGATCAGGGCGTGTGCGCCCGAAGCGGCACTTTGGGCCAGGAACTCCCGCAGGTAGCCTTTTTCGGCGGCTTGGACGGGGAAGGAAACGTCGTGGCCCAGGACTGCGGGGGTGGCCTGCAGCCGGTTGGCGAACCCGGCGGCGTCATCCTCGCCCCACTCCAGCACGCTTCCCAGGAGCGGCTTTCCGGAGGAGGCACCGAGGAGGTCCTCACCGCCGTTAATGGTCGACGGCGGGACGGCGCCCTGCGCCGCCACCGCACCCTGCGCTTCCCCAACAGCCTGCGCGGCTCCGGCCGGCAGGAAAAGCAGCAGGGCGAGGAACAGCAGCACGGCTCTGAGCGAGACCTTAATCGGATCCACCCGGGCCGCCTTTCGGGAAGAGGGCCGAAACCGTTGTTCCGCCGCCGGGGGTTTCGGTGAGGGAAAGTTCGCCGCCGTGCGACCGCACGATCCGCACGCACGTGGCAAGACCCAGGCCAGAGCCTGGAGCATCACCGGGTCGATGCAGCCGGACGAGGGGTTCCAGGACCCGTTCGCGGTCGGCGGCGTCGATGCCCTTGCCGTTGTCCGACACCCTGAGGGTGACGCCGCGGTCGTCCGCCAGGGTGTAGACCCTGACTTTGAGGTCGTGCCCGGGGCGGCGGTAGTTGAAGGCATTGCCCAGCAGGTTCTGCAGGAGGGTCCGGAGCTGCGCCGGATCGGCGGTCAGTTCGGAGTCTTCGCAGTCCAGCGCGGTGTTGCCGAACCCGTCGCCCAGGTCGCTGACCGCCGCTGCCACAGCGGCCCGGAGGGAAACCGGCTGCGGACGCAGCATGCCGCCCACTTGGGAGTAGCTGAGGACCTCGTCGAGCACGGAGAGCATGCGCCGCCCGCTGCCGCCGATGCGCTGAAGGTACATTGCCGCCGGGCCGCCCGGACGGATGTCCTCGTCGTCCTCGCTGAGTTCCACATAGCCAAGGATCGTGGTGAGCGGGATGCGCAGGTCATGGCTGACCCGGCCGGCGAACTCCGCAAGCTTGCGGTTGCTGCGCCCCAGTTCTTCGAGTGCTTGCTGGAGCTGCAGGGTGCGGTGCTGCAGCTCCAGCACTTCCACGACCTGCGCCGCCAGGACATCCAGCATGGCGACCTGTTCCGCGGAGATTACGGCCGGACCATCGGAGAAGACGCACAGGGATCCCAGCACAAAACCGGAACTGGTCTGCAGCGGCGAAGAGGCGTAGAAGCGGACGCTGGCGATTTCTCCGGTCACAAACGGGTTGGCCGCGAATCGCGGGTCGGCGGAGGCATCGGGAACCACGGTGGTCTGGCCCTGCTGGAATACCTTGGCGCACATCGAGTCCTCGCGTGCGCACAGTCCGGGCTCCAGGCCCGCCGCCGCAAGCTGGACCTGATGCTCGGGAGTGACGATGTTGACGACGCTGTAAGGCACGCCGCAGAGCTTTGCGGCCAGGTCAACCAGGAAGTTCAGGGCGCGCGCGGCCGTGGCATTCGCACTATCCGATGGCGAGGCCGCCGGTTCCTGCGGCAACAGTCCGTACTCGTCCAGCACGGAACGCCGTTCACGGTCAGCGCTAGTTAGAATGTGCCCATCTGCTTGAGCCACAGGAGTCCTTCCCACCCATAAGGACAGCCGGCCAGCGCCATAGTCCCCGGAGGAGTCTAGCGGAGCGGATCGCCCGGGTCCGGCGTGGGGTACTCTCTTGACACTGGCCGCAAGTCTCAGGTTGACTATTACGCATGCTGAAATAACAGTTCCATGATGTGGAATGCAATCGGAATGCGGGCCAGGAATGATCCGCACCCCATTGCAGCGGGGCATTTCCCTTTTCCGCATAGCCGACGCCATGGATGCCAGCATTTTGCACGAGGGATGAACAAGCATGCAGCTTGCCGTATTCAACGGGGCGGACCGCGCGGAAGTCACCGCGGCACTTCGCCCCTGCATCGACGTCCAGCGCTGGGTGGACCAGATCGCGGATGCCCGCCCGTTTGCCAGCAGCGAGGCGCTGCTGGACTTCGCCCGCAACGCCGCCGCCCCGTTCACTCCGGACGAGGTGGAGTCGGCCATGGCCCACCACCCGCGGATCGGGGAACGGCCCACCGCCTCCACCGCCGAGGCGTCCATGTCCCGCTCCGAACAGGCCGGCGTGGATCCCGCGGACCGGGACATCACTACGGCCCTGGCCGAGGGGAACCGGGCCTACGAGGAAAAGTTCGGCAGGGTGTTCCTGATCCGCGCAGCCGGGCGGACCGCACCGGAAATCCTGGCGGCGCTGCACGAGCGCCTCAACCACACAGCCGGCGAAGAAGATGCCATAGTGGCCCAGCAGCTGCGCGAAATCGCCCTGCTCCGGCTCGAAGGAGTGATCAGCGAATGACCGTTTCACAGGTAACCACCCACATCCTGGACACCGGGGCCGGACGCCCGGCTGCCGGCGTCGCCGTCGTGCTTTACGCGCGCGACGGCGGCGGCTGGAACCTCGTCGCTTCGGGCACCACCGATGCGGACGGCAGGGCGAAGGACCTGGGTCCGGAGCTCCTCCCGGCCGGAACATACCGGCTGAACTTTGCCACGGGCGCGTACTACGAGGGACTGGGCACGGCCACCTTCTTCCCGGAGGTGGACCTGGTGTTCACCGTGTCCGACGCCGGCGAGCACTACCACGTGCCGCTGCTGCTGAGCCCCTTTGCCTACTCGACGTACCGCGGCAGCTGATCCACCCAACCCCGGGCAGTAGGCTAGATGGCATGGCTTCTGAAGACACCCCCGTTGAACGGCGCGAAATCACCGTGCGCCGCGCACCCAAATACGTGCCCTTCCTCATACTTGGAGGGCTCGTGGGCATCATCGTGGCGGCGGTCATTGCCTTTGCCCTGCCCGGGGACCCGAGTTACGATCCCAACTCCGTTTTTGGCTTCTTCATGGTCCTTTTCGGCGCCGGCGGCGTGATCCTGGGCGCTATCGTGGCACTACTGCTGGACCGGCTCAGTGTCCGCCGGGCTGAACACGCCGTCGTCGAAGCCGTGCCGGAGGATGCGCCAGGCACCGATCCGGTCGACGATGACGACAGCGGGACCGGGACCGGCCGTCAGTCATAAACGGGCGGCCGGAAAAGTCCTACCCCATCACGTGAGATAATCGACCAGTGGCACGCGGCGATGGAAAACTTTCTCATGATCTTCTCCCTGGCGAAAAGGGCCCCCAGGACGCTTGCGGCGTCTTCGGGGTCTGGGCACCAGGTGAAGAAGTAGCAAAACTCACCTATTACGGGCTGTATGCATTGCAGCACCGCGGTCAGGAGTCGGCTGGCATAGCAACCAGCGACGGCAAGCGGATCAACGTCTACAAGGACATGGGCCTCGTGTCCCAGGTCTTCGACGAGACCACGCTGAACACCCTGACCGGGCACCTGGCCGTCGGCCACTGCCGCTATTCCACTACCGGCGCCAGTCACTGGGCCAACGCCCAGCCCACGCTTGGCGCCACCGCCACGGGCACCGTGGCACTGGCCCACAACGGCAACCTCACCAACACTGCCGAGCTCAACGCCATGATCATCGATCGCAACGGCGGCCAGCTCAGCGGCGAAATGAAGCAGGGCAACACCTCGGACACCGCCCTGGTCACGGCACTGCTGGAGGGCGAAGAGGGCAAGTCCCTCGAACAGACCGCCATCGAGCTGCTGCCCAAGATCAAGGGCGGCTTCTGCTTCGTCTTCATGGACGAAGGAACCCTGTACGCTGCACGCGACACCTACGGCATCCGCCCGCTGGTCCTCGGCCGGCTGGAGCGCGGCTGGGTGGTCGCCTCCGAGCAGTCGGCCCTGGCCACCGTGGGCGCCAGCTTCATCCGCGAAATCGAACCCGGCGAATTCATCGCCATCGACGAAGAAGGCGTGCGGTCCCAGCGTTTTGCGGAGCCGACGCCGGCAGGTTGCGTTTTCGAATACGTCTACCTCGCGCGTCCGGACGCCTCCATCGCAGGGCGCTCCGTCTACGAGTCCCGCGTGGAAATGGGCCGCCAGCTTGCCCGGGAAAACACCCAGGAAGCGGACATCGTCATCCCGGTGCCCGAGTCCGGAACCCCCGCAGCCGTGGGTTACGCCGAGGAATCCGGCATCCCGTTCGCGCACGGCTTCGTCAAGAACTCCTACGTGGGCCGCACGTTCATCCAGCCGTCGCAGACCCTGCGCCAGCTGGGCATCCGGCTCAAGCTCAACGCCCTCGAATCCGTGATCCGCGGCAAGCGCGTTGTGGTGGTGGACGACTCGATCGTCCGCGGCAACACCCAGCGCGCCATCGTCCGGATGCTCCGGGAAGCCGGTGCCGCCGCGGTGCACGTCAAGATCTCGTCCCCGCCCGTGCAGTGGCCGTGCTTCTACGGCATCGACTTCGCTTCCCGTGCGGAGCTGATCGCCAACGGCGCCACCATCGAGGAAATCTCGCAGGCCATCGGCGCCGATTCGCTGGCCTACATCTCCGAAGACGGCATGATCGGAGCCACCCAGCAGCCGCGCGAACGCCTGTGCACCGCCTGCTTCACCGGCAAGTACCCCATCGAGCTTCCGGGCTCGGACAAGCTGGGCAAGAACCTGCTGGAGCGCACGGACCTGGGCGGCCTGCCCGCGGCAGGAACCTCTGCCGGAACCGCTGGTTCGGCCGTTGCTGTTGACACCGATGAGGACCCTGCCGAAAAGCCCGGCGCCACGGGCTGCGATCCTGGACCGGACGCCGAGTTCGAGAACCTGCTGACCGACGCCGACAAGCTGACCGCTGACAAGAAAGAGCCCGTATGACTTCCGCATCTTCCTCCGCCGGTAACTCCCCAGAAACAGCCCGGGGCATCACGTACGCCTCCGCCGGCGTTGACGTCGAAGCAGGAGACCGCGCCGTTGAACTGATGAAGGACGCCGTCAAGGCCACGCACAATTCCTCGGTGATCGGCGGAGTGGGCGGCTTTGCGGGCCTTTACGACGTTTCGAGGCTCCTCACCTACAAACGCCCGCTGCTGGCAACGTCCACGGACGGTGTGGGCACCAAGGTGGCCATCGCCCAGGCCATGGACATTCACGACACCATCGGTTTCGACCTCGTGGGCATGGTGGTGGACGACATCGTGGTGGTGGGCGCCGAGCCGCTCTTCATGACCGACTACATCGCCTGCGGCAAGGTTGTTCCCGAGCGCATCGCGGACATCGTCCGCGGCATCGCAGCAGCCTGCTCCGTGGCCGGCACCGCCCTAGTGGGCGGCGAAACCGCTGAGCACCCCGGCCTGCTGGGCGAGCACGAATACGACGTCGCCGGTGCAGCCACCGGTGTTGTCGAGGCCGACGCCCTGCTGGGTCCGGACCGTGTCCGGGCCGGCGACGTTGTCATTGGCATGGCTTCGTCCGGCCTGCACTCCAACGGCTACTCGCTGGTCCGCCGCGTCATCAACCACGCGGGCTGGGCCCTTGACCGCCAGGTTTCCGAACTCGGACGCACGCTGGGCGAGGAACTGCTCGAACCCACCCGCGTCTACGCCGCCGACTGCCTGGACCTGGCCCGCACCTTCCCGGTGAACGGCGCTGCGGTTGCCGGCGGACAGGTCCACGGCTTCAGCCACGTCACGGGCGGCGGCCTCGCCGCCAACCTGGCCCGGGTCCTCCCCCAGGGCCTTGTCGCCACGGTGGACCGCGCCACCTGGGAACTGCCCGCCATCTTCAAGCTGGTCTCCGAACTGGGCAACGTCCCGCTTGCCGACCTCGAGCGCACGCTGAACCTGGGCGTGGGCATGGTGGCCATCGTCTCCCCGGAGGCCGCCGATGCCGCCGTGAACCGCCTCAACGACCGCGGCCTGCCGTCCTGGATCATGGGCACCGTCGAGGAGAACTCGGACTCGATCGTGAAGACCGGCCCGGACTACGTCCAGGGTGCCAAGGGTGTTGACGGCGGCGCAGTCCGACTGGTGAACGCCTACGCCTAAGTAAGTCATCGAGTGCTCCGCAACCGCCGTTTAGAGAGTTCAAAACGGCGGTTGCGGAGCACTCGTTTTGTTAAACCGCCAGGAGGCTGAATACCCCGCCCTGCGGGTCCCTGAGCGTGGCGATCGTGCCGGCCTCTTCGATATCGTGCGGTTCGACCAGCACGGCAGCACCCGCCGCCTCGGCCGCCGCCACTGCCTCAGCGACGCTGGCGACGCCGAAATACACCTGCCAGCCTGCCTCGAGGTTGCGCTGGTCCTCCGGCCCCGTTTCCGGAGCTGCGGCGATCCCGGCCAGTTCGGCTCCGTTCACCATCAGTGCGGTGTACGTTCCGCCGTCGTCCTGCGGGTATTCCGTGACCTCGTGCCCGAACAACTGCTGGAAGAACCCGACGGCGGCCTGCGGCTCGGGGGTCAAAAGTTCCGCCCAGGCGAACGCCCCGGGCTCGTTGTACCTTGCCGTGCCGGTATGGGTTCCGGGCTGCCACACCCCGGTGGTGCCGCCCCCTGGCGGTGCCACGAACACCATGACCCCGGTGTCCGCCACTTCCTCGGGGCCGAACTCCACGGTGCCGCCGGCGTGCGGGGTTTCCTCGGCGATGGCCTTGGCATCGGCGGCGGCGAAGTAGATGTTCCACTGCGCTGCAGTCCCGGACGCTTCCTGGAGGGGATTCTGGGGCGCAATGACAGTGACGAGGTCGTCGTCCAGGAAGGCCTTCGAATAGCTCCGCCCGTCCGGCGTGGGCAGGTCTTCGTACCGCCACCCGAACACGGCAGCATAAAAGGACTTGGCCGCCTCCACATCCCGGGCCTGCAGGTCCACCCAGCAGATCTCGCCGGCGTCGAAAGTGGTGCGCCCGGTCATGGTGCGTCCTGCTTGAGGGTCTCGATTGCTGGCATGGAAATTTTCCCTTTCGACCGCTGGAGTTCGGATCCGCCACGATCAACCTAGTACGGGGCTCAGACGCTGACAACAAAGGGCCCATCCAACCGGGCGTCGGACTTAAGCCAAAAAGGCCCGTCAGGGCGCGCCGGAAACCGGCGCGCCCTGACGGGCCTGATATCTATGGTCAGCACCCGGGGTGCTGGAAAAGAAGAGCCGAATGATCGTACGGATCACTGTGGTGAAAGGTACGACGGCGGCACGCCACTGAGTGCCTTACGGCATGCTCAGCGGGCGACAACTATCCGATTCGACGGGTGTCAACCTCGTCGTCGTCTTCTTCCAAATCATCCGCGTACTTATCCACATAAGCCGAATAATCCGGTTCAACCGGCTCACTCGAGAAACGGCTCGGTGCACGACCCTCAGCGCTCTTCAGCTCACGCTGAAGCGCAGTGTAGTCAGTGTTCGGGGAATAGTACTTAATATCCCGAGCCTGCTTGGTAGCTTTTGCCTTTTGACGGCCGCGCCCCATGGCGTGACCCCCTTTTGTACTCGGACCGGAGGTGGTCACCATTGGCGTTAGTGAGGCCCCGGAATGTTTGGTCAATTTGTCGTACACCTAGATTACATGCTTTCAGCGGTAACTGCGCCCCGGATCGGGCCTCCGGAGGGCAGCGGGCACGTTTGCGCAGGTCCCGGCCTTCTCCGGTCGGAAGTTTTTCTTCGGTAGAGTCGGGGAAGACGACGCCGGGAAGGGTAAATCCTCACGTGAAAGACCAGAACGCAACGGGCACCCGCTCCGGGGAGCAGAAGGCATCCCCGGGCCCCGGAAGCCCGCCGGTCGTGCCGCCTCCGCCCGCCCGGCCACCCACCAGCAGCCTCCCTGTCCAGCCGCCCGCTGCGGCGGAAAAACCGTCGGCTGTGTCGGAGAAACCGGCGGCTGCAGAGAAGCCGGCTCCGGCCACAGTGACTGGCCGGGCCACTCCCGACCCGGACGAGCGCAAGCAGACATTATCCAAGATTGCCTTCGTCGCGGGCGGACTGGTGCTGCTGGGCCTGGTCATCTGGTGGCTGGCCACGCTGATCGCGAGCGGCAACGAACAGGCCGCCAAACAACCGCCGGCCCCGACGTCGGCCGGGACCGCGCCGGTGTCCCCGTCCCCGCAGGCAACCCGCAGCCAGCTGCCCATGGATGGTGTGGGCGCCCTGGACTATCAGCTGGGCGACTGCTTCGAAAACTTCGACCCCGAAGCTACGGAGTCGCGCGTGGTGGCCTGCACCAGCGGCCACTCCGCGCAACTGGTTGCCGTGCACCGGTACCCGGAGTCGGATTCCTACCCGGGCATTGCCGCGCTGCGCCAGAAGGGCCGTGAGATCTGCCAGGGCGCCGGATTGACCGACGCCGTGGCCAACTACGTCCTCATGCAGCGCAACGCTTACCCGAGCGACACCAGCTGGGCGCAGGGCGACCGGCGGGTGGACTGCTACGTCACTGCGGACAAGGGAAACATCATCATGGAATCCCTAATCCCCTAGCGACGTACTAGCCCTTGCGCCGCCCTAGCCCTTGCGCCGCACGGACAGGCCGCTTCCCGCGAGGGCGCCGCCGTCGGGCCCTTCCTGCCCGCCCAGGCTGGCAATGGTGAGTTCCTCGACGTCGGCCGCAGTGTCCACCAGCACGGTGTCGCCGTCTGCGATGTCCCCGGCCAGGATGGCCTTGGCCAGCCGGTCGCCGATTTCGCGCTGCACCAGCCGGCGCAGCGGACGGGCACCGTAGGCGGGATCGAAGCCCGTCATGGCCAGCCAGGCACGGGCTCCCTCAGTGACTTCGAGGTCAAGGCGGCGATCGTGCAGCCTCTTGCCCAGCTCCGAGACCTGCAGTTCCACGATCCGGGCCAGCTCCTCAACGTTCAGGGCATCGAACAGCACCACTTCATCCAGCCGGTTCAGGAACTCCGGTTTGAAGGACGCGTGCACCGTGGCCATCACGGCGCTGCGCTTGGCGTTGTCATCCAGGGTCTGGTCCACCAGGAACTGGCTGCCCAGGTTGGAGGTCAGCACCAGGATCACGTTGCGGAAGTCCACCGTGCGCCCCTGGCCGTCGGTGAGCCTGCCGTCGTCAAGCACCTGGAGCAGGATGTCGAACACCTCGGGATGGGCTTTTTCCACTTCGTCCAGCAGCACCACGGAGTACGGACGACGGCGGACGGCTTCAGTCAGCTGGCCGCCTTCCTCGTAGCCCACGTAGCCCGGAGGTGCGCCGACCAGCCTGGCCACGGAGTGCTTCTCGCCGTACTCGGACATGTCGATCCGCACCATGGCCCGCTCGTCGTCGAACAGGAAGTCCGCCAGGGCCTTCGCCAGCTCGGTCTTGCCCACGCCGGTGGGGCCCAGGAACAGGAAGGAGCCCGTGGGCCTGTTCGGGTCACTGATGCCCGCACGTGCACGGCGCACGGCGTCGGACACGGCGGTGACGGCCTTCTTCTGGCCGATCAGGCGCCTGCCGAGCTCCTCCTCCATGTGCAGCAGCTTCTGGCTCTCGCCCTGCAGCATGCGACCGGCCGGGATGCCCGTCCAGGCGGAAATCACCTCGGCAATGTCACCGGCCGTGACCTCGTCCGCCACCATGAGTTCCTGCTTGGCGCCCCCGCCTGCTACCCGGGCTGCCTCAGCCTCGGCTGCAGCGGACAGCTCGCGCTCCAGTGCGGGAAGTTCGCCGTACAGGATGCGGGATGCCGCCGCGAGGTCTCCTTCGCGCTGGTGCTTCTCCGCGGCCGAGCGCAGCTCGTCGATCCGCGCCTTGAGGTCACCGACGTGGTTGAGGCCGGCCTTCTCAGCTTCCCAGCGCGCGTTCAGTGCCGACAATGCTTCCTTCTTGTCCGCCATGTCCGCCCGCAGCGCCGCGAGCCGCTCCACGGAGGCAGCGTCCTTCTCATTGGCGAGGGCCAGTTCCTCCATGGTCAGCCGGTCCACCTGCCGCCGCAGCTGGTCGATTTCCTCCGGTGCGGAATCGATCTCCATGCGAAGCCGGGACGCGGCCTCATCCACCAGGTCGATCGCCTTGTCCGGCAGCTGGCGGCCGGAGATGTAGCGGTTGGACAGAGTCGCTGCAGCCACCAGGGCGGAGTCGGCGATGGAGACCTTGTGGTGGGCCTCGTAGCGTTCCTTCAGGCCGCGGAGGATGCCGATGGTGTCGTCCACGCTGGGCTCGCCCACGAAGACCTGCTGGAAGCGGCGTTCCAGGGCAGGGTCCTTTTCGATGTTCTCCCGGTACTCGTCCAGGGTGGTGGCGCCGATCAGGCGCAGTTCACCGCGGGCCAGCATGGGCTTGAGCATGTTGCCGGCGTCCATGGAGCTGTCCCCGGAGGCGCCTGCGCCCACCACGGTGTGGAGTTCGTCGATGAAGGTCACAATCTGCCCCTCGGAGCTCTTGATCTCCTCCAGCACGGCCTTCAGCCGCTCCTCGAACTCTCCGCGGTACTTGGCCCCGGCCACCATCGAAGCAAGGTCCAAGGCAATCAGGGTTTTGCCGCGCAGGCTTTCCGGCACGTCATTGGCGACGATCCGCTGGGCCAGTCCTTCGACGACGGCGGTCTTGCCGACGCCGGGCTCGCCGATGATCACCGGGTTGTTCTTGGTACGGCGGCTCAGCACCTGGATGATCCGGCGGATCTCGGCGTCGCGGCCGATCACGGGGTCCAGCTTGCCGGACCGGGCAATGGCAGTGAGGTCAGTGCCGAACTTCTCCAAGGCCTGGAAAGTGTTCTCAGGGTCGGCGTTGGTGACTTTGCGGTCGCCGCGGACACCCGGCAGGGCGGCGAGCAGGGCCTCATGGGAGGCTCCGGCGTCGCGCATCAGCTTGCCGACGGCATCACTGCCGGCCGAGATTCCCAGCAGCAGATGCTCGGTGGAGACATACGTGTCCCCCATCTTGTCCGCCTCATTCTGGGCGTTTTTGATGGTTTGGAGGGCAGCCCGGGACAGCTGCGCCTGCTGCACAGAGGTGCCGGACGTCGCCGGGAGCGCCTTGATGGCGGTGCTTGCCTGGACGCTGACGGCGTCCGGATCGGCTCCGGTGGCGCGGAGGAGCGCGACGGCGACACCCTCGCGCTGGTCCATGAGCGCCTTGAGCAAATGGGCAGGCTCCACCTGGGGATTGCCTGCGGTGGAGGCGTTCATGGCTGCCGCCGAAAGAGCCTCCTGGCTCTTGGTGGTGAACTTGGCGTCCAAAGAGAGCTCCTTTCGGGGATAGATCAACTCTTAAAGTTGAGTGTACATGACTCAACTTTGCGGGATCAGCATTAAGGTCCATGTTTGCCCACGGCGAAATGGCTGTCTAGGGGCGATAGGCCCCCGGTGCGGCAGTGCCCGCCACCGGGGCGGCACTGCCTAACAGATCGCCGGTCAGGACGCCCTGACGCCGGCGACGTCGGCGATCCACTTCAGGTGGTGGGAAATCGCGGCGTGGTCGTTGTAGAAGCCGGTGAAGCTGGGCGGACTGCCGCCCGGCAGGACGCTCGACGTCGACAGCACGCCAACCAGCTTCCCGCCCACGATGAGGGGCCCGCCGGAGTCTCCGGACAGCGGGTGCCCCGTCCGGGACTGCGTCCGCACGGAGGGTCCGCCGAACGCATCCGAGCCCGGCCCCCACACGGCCACGCTGGCAGCCTTGACCCTGGACGACATGGCCCCGGACCCCTCGGACTGGTCACCCCAGCCGAACACGCGGGCGGCAGTGCCGGGCGACGGGATGGTCCGGGACAGGCCCGCATACGATCCGGCATGCGGGACGGAGAGTTTGAGCAGCAGCACGTCGCCGTCCGGCGATGCGTACCGGGCAGCGACCGACCGCACCGTTCCACCGGCGCCCAGGTGGGGGGTGCCGAGCCGGACGGACCGAAGGCTCGCGGAGTCGCAATGCCTGGCCGTGACCACCCACGCCGCCGAAATCTGACTGCCGGTGCACCGCACGCTGATGCCGGCGGAGTCGTAGGCGATCTGGACTGCAAAGGGTGCCTCAGAAGCGGCTGCCGCCTCGCCTCCGGCGATGTCCGTTTCCACCGGCCCCGGGCCTGCCGGATCGGCCGCGAACCCCGGTATAGATGGCGCGAAGAGCATCGAAACGAGAAGCACGGCGACGGCAATCACCCGCCACGCGCGGCGACCCCTGCCCTTCAGGCGACTTCGCATTTTCACATGGTAGGACTCCGGCTCCGGAAACGTTAGCCCCCGGCAGCAGGCGCGCGGCCCCGGGCGTCGGGGCTCCGGGTGCCGGGCTCCGGGGCGCCGGGGCGCCGGGCAAGTGCGTCCGGACGCGCAGGAGGGCGGTTCCCCCAAGGAACCGCCCTCCGGCTGGCGCGGGTAGCCTGCGCATCGCACTTGCGCAGCCTCCATGCAGAGACTTCTTTTGGTGGACCGCCGCCCGCCGTGAGGCAGGCAGGCGGTCCGGTGAAAACCCTACAGCGCTTTTGTGATCGTGTCACGAATATGACAAAACCAGTCATGCGTCGATGGGTATTCTGGGAGCCATGGACCAGACCCAGGAAGCCGGAAAGCCGACTACGCAGCATATCTTCATCGACAAGGAGAGCCCGGCCGTCTGGCGCGCGCTGAACGGCCTCGGCCTGAAGGCCAGGGAAGCCGCCGATGAAGCCGGCATCAGCAGATCGCTGACCGAACTGCTCAACGTCCGGATCTCGCAGATCAACGGGTGCGCGTACTGCCTCAACATGCACGTTGCCGACGCCCTCAAGAAGGGCGAAACCACGCAGCGGCTGGCCGTGCTGTCCGCCTGGCGGGACACCGCCCTGTTCACCGAAAAGGAGCGCGCGGCACTGGCTCTGGCTGAGTCCATCACCACGCTGCCCGACGCCCACACCCGTGAACGGGAGGATGCCTACGCCCGGCAGTTCTTGAGTACGGCCGAATACTCGGCCGTGAGCTGGCTGGTCATCACCATGAACGCGTTCAACCGCGTGTCCATCACCAGCCAGCACCCGGTCCGGCGTGAGGCCAAGGAACAGGCTGCGCCGCAGGAGCGGGGGGTACAGGAGCAGGCAGCGCAGGAGTAGTGCCGTCCGCGGCAGCTTGAGGGAGTTTGCTAGGCCGGATAGACGGCCACTGCGGCCGCTTTGATCACGAAGTAGACGGTCATGCCGGGGGCGAGTCCAAGGTCCGCCGACGCTGCCGGGGTGATGTCGGCGGACATCCCGCCTGCCCGGACCCGGATCTGGTCACCGTGCTGCTCAAGGTCCGTCACCATCACGGGGAAGGAGTTCCGCGGACTGCCGTGCGCTTCCGTGAGGAACACAGAGACGGCCGACGGCGGGAAGGCCGCCACCCCGGGTTGCCCGGAACCTGCCGCGAAGGCTTCCTCGTCCTGGTGCCCCGCCACGTCCCGGCCTTCTTCGGTCCGAATCCCGGTGGACGTGAGCGTTCCAGGAAGGAGATTGAGGCCGGCCAGCCCGGCGGCAAACCGGCTCCGCGGCCGTTCCAGGACCTGCCGGGTGGGCCCTTCCTCGGTGATCCTGCCGTCTTCGAGGACGATGACCCGGTCGGCCAGCATCAGCGCATCAAGGACGTCGTGGGTGATGATGATGGCGCGGCGACCGGCCAGGACCTTCTTGAGGAGCCTGCGGAGCAGCGGGGCGGCGTGGATGTCCAGGGCCGCCATGGGTTCGTCCAGCAGCAGCACCTCGGGGTTGGCCGCCAGCGCCCGGGCCACCGCCACCCGCTGGGCCTGGCCGCCGGAGAGTTCAGCAGGCCGCCGGGCTTCGAGGTCCCCGGCATCCACCGCGGCCAGCCAGGTCCGGGCCGACTCCAGGGCAGATTTCCGCGCGATCCCGGCGCTGCGCGGCCCGAAGGCGACATTTTCCAGTGCGCTCAGGTGAGGGAACAGCAGCGGCTCCTGCGCAAGGAGGGCTGTGCCGCGGCGGTGCGGGGCAGTCCAGATGGCGGCACCGCCGTCGAGGTCGAACAGCACTTTTCCGTCGATTTCGGCCCGGCCGGAATCAGGCCGCAGAAGTCCTGCAAGCACGTTGAGGAGGGTCGATTTTCCGGCCCCGTTCGGGCCGAGCACCGCCACGGTTTCGCCTGCTGCGAGGCTCAGCCCGGCGTCGAATCCGCGGGCACGCACGGTTGCCTGCATGTGGAAGGTCACCGGGCACGCTCCGGCCGCGCGGCGCCGGTGCTGCCCGCCGGGGCGCTGCGCCGGCCCTGCTCCCCCGGCCGCCGATAGGTCAGTCCCACCACCGTCACGGCCACCGCCACCAGCACGAGGGAAAGCGCGACGGCGGCGTCGGCGTCGGTTTCCCGCTGCAGGTAGATTTCCAGCGGCAGCGTCCGGGTCACCCCCTCCAGGCTTCCCGCGAAGGTGAGCGTTGCACCGAATTCGCCCAGGCTCCGGGCGAAGGACAGCACTGCGCCGGACGCCAGTCCGGGCAGCACCAGCGGCACGGTGACGCGCCGCAGTACGGTGGTGGGACGGGCTCCGAGGGTTGCGGCCATTGCCTCATACCGTCCGCCGGCTGTGCGCAGTGCGCCTTCCAGGCTCACCACCAGGAACGGCAGTGCCACAAAGGTCTGCGCCAGCACCACCGCCGTCGTCGAAAACGCAATCTGGATCCCGGCAGCCTCAAGGCTCCTGCCGAGGAGGCCCTGGCGCCCGAAGGTGTACAGGAGGGCGATGCCGCCCACCACCGGGGGCAGGACCAATGGCAGCAACACGAAGGCGCGCAGCAGCCGCTGGCCCGGGAAGCGTGCACGCGCCAGCACCAGGGCCAGGGGGACGCCGAAAACGATACAGAGGGCGGTGCTCGCTGCAGAGGTCCGCAGGCTGAGGCCGAGGGCGGTCAGGGAGGATTCGGACGTTACCAGCGGGATGAACTGCGGCCAGTTGACCCGGGCCGCCATCGCCGCCAGCGGCAGGAGCACCAACAGTCCGCCCGCGGCTGCGATGGCGTAGATCCAGGGCGGAATGCCGTGGTATCCGCCTCCCTTGGTCGGACCCATGGTCAGGGAGCCCCGAAACCGGCGTCTGCGAGCGTCTTCCGGCCTTCGGAACCCGTCACCATGGCGATGAAAGCCGCGGCGAGTTCCTTGTTCCTGCTCGGGCCAACGGTGGCGATGGGATAGGTGTTGACGGCTTCGCCTGCTTCCGGGAACGGGATTCCCTTCACCTTGCCGCCTGATCCTTTGACGTCGGTGACGTAGACCAGGCCGGCGTCGGCCTCGCCGGAGGCCACCTTGCCCAGGACATCGGTAACGGACGATTCCTCGCTGACCGGGGCAAGAGTCACACCCGCCGCCTTTTCCACGGCGTCCGTTGCGGCACCGCAGGGAACCTGGCCGGCACACACAACCACTTTAACGCCGGGCCGGGCGAGATCCGCGAGGGAAGCGATGGCGGCCGGGTTGGACGGCGGAACGGCTATCTGCAGGTGGTTGGTGGCAAAGTTCGTGGCCGCGCCGTCGAGGAGCCCGGCGTCGGCGAGCTTGGCCATGTTCCTGGGGTCCGCCGAAGCAAACACATCAGCGGGCGCACCCTGGGTGATCTGCGTGGCCAGGTCCGAGGAGCCGGCGAAGCTGAGCGCCACCGTGGCCCCGGAATTCTTCGCTTCGAAATCGTCCGCCAGCGCGCTGAAGCTGGCCTTGAGCGAGGCGGCAGCAAAAACCGTGACCGTTCCGGTGAGCTGACCGGCCGCGTCCGAGGACGCGCCTCCGCCAGGGCCGGTCGGCGCCGATGGCGCGCAGGCAGTCAGGCCCGTGGTGAGCACGGCCGCTGCCAGCAGCGCTGCGATCCGAGGTTTCCCGGTGCTCACACGATGCCCTTTCCCTGCGGAGTTTCAATGATCACCGTGGTGGCTTTGACCACGGCCGTTGCCACGGAGCCCAGCTCCAGGCCGAGATCCCGCACGGCCTCGCTGCTCATCAGTGACACCACGCGGAACGGCCCGCACTGCAGTTCGACCTGGGCCATGACCTTGTCCGCCGTGATGCCCGTGACCAGTCCCACGAACCTGTTGCGGGCCGAACTGCCCACCCGGGTGGGGTCCTCCGGCAGCTGCGCCTGCTCGCGGGCCAGGGTGGCCAGCTCGAACCCGTCCACGGCCAGGCGCCCGGAGTCATCCTTCACCGGGGTGAGGCTGCCGTTTTCGGTCCAGCGGCGGACGGTATCGTCGCTGACGCCCAGGAACCTGGCAGCTTCCGCGATCCGAATGGTTGGCATTTCTTCAGCCTAATACCTCATATGCGGATCTGGAAGGTCACTCCAGCCGCAAAATCGGCAATACGCACGTCCTACCTTTGGTTGCTGTAGCGCCGGCCATAGCCTGCCGTTCGCCACGGCAGTACGATTTTCGATGGGGGCGGAGCCGCCGGCGCTGAGGAGCGTTGCAATGAAATGGATCAGGCCTGACAGTCCGGATTATGACGAGTCCCGGAAGCTTTTCAATGCAATGATCGACCGGCACCCGGCGGTCATAGCCCAATGCAGCACCCCTGCGGAAGTCGCCCAGGCCCTGCAGCATGCACGCGACAACGAACTGGCCGTGGCTGTCCGTGCCGGCGGGCATTCGGTGGCCGGAATGTCCATGAACGACGGCGGCCTGGTGGTGGACGTCCGGCCCATGAAGTCTGTCCGTGTGGACCCGGAGAACCGCACCGTCACTGCCGGCGCCGGGCTCACGTGCGGCGAGTTTGACCGTGCCACGCAGGAGCACGGCCTGGCCCTGACCGGCGGACGGGTGTCCACCACCGGGCTGGCAGGCTTTACGCTGGGCGGCGGCTCGGGATGGCTGGAGCGGGCCTTCGGTTTTGCCTGTGACCACCTGATTTCGGTGGACCTGGTCACGGCCGACGGCGAACAGGTGACGGCCAGTGCCCAGGAGAATCCCGAGCTGTTCTGGGCACTGCACGGCGGTGGCGGAAACTTCGGTGTGGCCACGTCTTTTACCTTCGCGCTTCGTGAGCTGGGTCCAAAAGTCCATGCCGGCCTGATGGTCTGGCCGGGGGAGGCAGCCACCGACATCAGCCGCGGATTCCGGGAGCTCGCCCTCGCGGCCCCCGACGAGGAATGCGCGACGCTGCTCTATTTCACTGCGCCGCCCGAGCCGTTCATGCCGCCGGAGATGGTGGGCAAGATGGCCGTCGGTGTGGTGTACATCTACGCCGGTGACGCCGGCGTCGGCGCGGACCGTGCCAAGCCGTACCGGGCGCTCGGTCCGGCGGTTGACCTGGTGGAGGATACGAACTACGCCGACTTCCAGTGCTCACTGGATGATCCGCCAGGCTTGTACAACTACTGGAGCGCCGATTATCACAACGAACTTTCCGACGACGCCCTGGACATCGTCATCGACTCTGCCCGCAACCTGCCGGGCCAGCACTCCCAGCAGCTGATTGCTCGCTGGGGTGGCGCGGTGGGCGGACCGGCCGCAGCACTGACACCCTTGCAGAACCGCAACGCTAACTGGGTCAGCCACCCGTTCGGGCTGGGCGAAACACCGGCAGAGGGCCAGGAAGCCAAGGCATGGGTCAAGCATTTCCGCCACGACATCGCGCCCTACGCCACCGGTGGCGTGTGGCTGAACTTCATCGGTGACGAAGGCCAGGCCAGGGTGCGGGCAGCGTTCGGGAACGAGAACTTCATCCGGCTGTCGCAAGTGAAACGCGAATACGATCCGGACAACGTGTTCCGCGGCAACCAGAACATCCCGCCTGCCCCGGCGTAGGGGTGCCGGCAAGCCGCGCCGGCAACATTCGACTGCCGCCGCTCAGCACCGGAAGTAGCGGTTCCTTTGCGGTTTTTGGTGTGGGTCGATGTGGGGTGGCGGGATGAACCACGGGATCCCGGTTTTGACCTGGATGTGCCACTGTTCCTTGTGGATCAGGTGGTGGTGATGGCTGCAGAGCAGGGTGCCGTTGTCTGTGCTGGTGGCTCCGCCGTGTGACCAGTAGGTGATGTGGTGGGCTTCGCACCAGGGGGCCGGGATGCTGCAGCCCGGGAAGGCGCAGCCCTGGTCACGGGCCGTGATGGCTTTGCGGATGTGGGGCGGGAAGATCCGGGTGGTCCGGCCGATGTCCAGGACGCGGCCCTGACTGCCGAGCAGGACGGGGATGATGTCCGCGTCGCAGGCAATCTTCCGGACGGTGGAGGCGGTGACGGGTCCGGTGAAGGTAAACAAGCCCGTGCCGGGGATGGCTGACGTCCCGGTGCCTGACGATTCCACACTGTCCGGCCGGTCCAACCGTTGCAACAGGTCGCGGTAGTCGATGGTGACCATGACCTGCGGCCGCATCCCGCCGGCGGCCGGGAGCGAATCGGTGGTCAGGACCACTTTGCAGGCGCCGACCAGGCCGTCCAGCAGCTGCTGCGGGCGGGTCCGCCGGTCCAGGTTGTGGTCTGCCGGGGCGCTCCCCTCAGCTTCGCAGTCACCTCCTCCGGATGTCTTGCCCTGGGTGCGGGGGTTTGTGGCGGTGTTCATCACGGTCAGGAGGGGTTCGTACTGGTCCTCGGTGGCGAAGACCTCCAAGTGGTAGAGACCTCTGCGGGGCCTGCGGACGAACACCCCCTGGCGGCGCCGGAGTTCTTCCTCGGACGGTTCGGACCCGTCCTGGTCGAGCCCGTCGACCCAGTGCCGGGCGACCCGGGACAGCAGATCGGCATCGCTCTCGGCAGCTTGGCGGGTCAGCATGTGTTCCATACGGGCAACGGTCTCTTCGGGGGCGTGGTGCCGGACCCGGTCCAGGGCAAGCGTGATGATGGTCGCGGCGCGGGACGCGACAGTCCCTGCGGCAACGGCGGCGGCAAGGACGGGCCGTGCCGGTTCCTCGTGGTGGCCGGAGATCCCCGTGCTGGGCAACAGGGCTTCGGCAAGGCTGATCCGCCGTCTGGCTTCGCCGGCACCGATCCGCAACCGACCCCGCAGGAACTCGGCAGCATTCCGGTACCCGTCATCAGCAGGGTCCGGTTCGTCCGGAGCCGGCGCGATAGCCTGAACCTGGCCGGCTGCCCAGCCGATGGGTCCGTGCACAGCAGTCGCTTCGCCCCACCCGGTGGTCCAGCCGACGGCAGCCCCCGAGCTAACCGACCGCTGGGCCTGGCGCCGGGTCCGGTCCACGGCTCCGGCTGCCACCACCTGCAAAAACTCCGCCGTCCGGGAGATCTCCTCAACTCCGGCGGCGAAGTCAGCAGCCTCACTAACGCCGAAACCCGCAGCATCCCCCACCGCCGCCGCCCCAATAGCCTTCAACAGCTGAAGGCTCCGGGCCAGATCACTGAACACGCCGTCGTCGGCCGCCGAAGCATTGTCAGGGACAGCGGGCAGCGTGGCCCACCGCAACACCCCTCCTGTTGCTTCGCGTTCCCCAACGGCGTCCATGGGATAACTCTGCCAAAGGGCACCGACAATTTACCCTTCGCAGCCCCCTGTCCAGAAGCAACTCAGATCATGGCTGCAATGTCTTCGACTGCCTCTGACAATGCCGCCATGGATACCGGGCCGCCATGACCCTCGTTTTCGATGACCGCAAGCCGGCTCGACTGCCATCGCCGATGCAAGTGCCACGCGGTGGCAGCAGGACCACTGATGTCTCGCCGCCCGTGGATGAGGTATCCCGGGATGCCGTTGAGCTCGTGAATCCGGGGCATGATTTCCTGTCCGTCGGTCAGGAATCCGTCGTGTGCCCAATAGTGCGTCACGAGAAGGGCGAACGTCATGCGCTCATTCTCATCGTCAAACAGTGCGCCAGGAACCCAGCTGGGGTCCAGGGATACATGCGTGGACTCCCAGCGGTCCCAGGCCAGGGCGGCCCGTCGGGCGTCATCGCGGTCTTCCCCGGCGAGCCGGCGGGCGTAGGCCTCCACAAGGCGTTCGCCCGGGTTGGCGCGGCATGCCTCGGAAAACTCACTCCATGCTTCCGGGAAGATGCGTCCGACGTCCTCAGTGATCCATTGAACCTCGCTCCGGCTGGTCGTCGTCACTGCCACCAGAGCGATCCCGAGCACCCGGCCGGGATGTTTGAGGGCATAGGCGAGGGCAAGCGTGCTGCCCCAGGAAACTCCGGTGACGATCCACTTTTCGATACCCAGGTGCTTCCGCACCGCCTCAATGTCCTCGATGAGGGCCTGCGTGGTGTTCCCGGACAGGTGGTCAAGGTCGTCCTGGACGGCCGGAGTGCTCTTGCCGCACCCGCGTTGATCCAGCCCGATGATCCTGAAGCGGGTGGGGTCGTGCCGTTTACGGTATCCGCCCTTGCCAAGGGAACCGCCGGGGCCACCGTGAAGGTACAGGACGGGAATGCCGGCAGGTTCGCCGGTCGATTCCCAGTAGATCCTGGCATGGGGCACTTTCACCCATCCGCTGATTGTCTCCGTTTGCTCGCCCGTCACCCGCCCACAATATGCCTGCTCCAGCCGGCCCGGCGTCCTGGCGCCGCCGCGACCCGGCACCGCGGCACTAGAATTTCCACCATGGCCGTTTACCTCGATCCGCCGCTCTGGCCTGCCCACGGAACCCACTTCTCGCACCTGATCTCGGACACGTCGCTCGACGAACTGCACCGCTTCGCAGAGGCCGCCGGCATCCCGGAACGGGCGTTCGACGGCGACCATTACGACGTCTCCGAAGCCCGGTACGGCGCCCTGGTGGAGGCCGGCGCCATCCCCGTGGAGGCCCGGGTCCTGGTCCGCAAGCTCATCGCCTGCGGGCTCCGCATCCCTGCCCGCGAACGCGGCAAGGCCCTCAAACTGCCGCTGCTGAACCGCTGGAACGCCGTCCTTCCCGGCCATGACGCCCTCTTCCTTGACCTCCTGGACCGCTGGGGCGAGGAACACCGGAAATACCACGGCCGCACCCACCTGCTGTCCGTCCTAGAAGCGCTGGACCTGCTCACCGAGCCGGCCGACCCGCCGCGCACCGTGGTCCTCGCGGCCTGGTTCCACGACGCCGTGTACCGCGGCATTGCCGGACAGGACGAGGAGGAATCAGCAAGGCTGGCGGAGGACAGGCTCCTGCACGCCGGGCTGTCCGAGGACGACGCGTATGAGGTGGGGCGGCTGGTACGGCTCACTGCCGACCACCGCCCGGAGGCCGGGGACGACGACGGCGCCCTCCTCTGCGACGCGGACCTGTCGGTTCTCGGCGGCGATCCGAAGGCCTACGGCCGCTACCTCAGCGCCGTCCGGGAAGACTTCGCGCACATCGGCGACGCCGACTTCGCGGCCGGACGCGCCGCCGTCGTCCGTCACCTCCTGGAACTGGACCCGCTGTTCAACACGCCCCGGGGCCGTGAGCTGTGGCTGGATTCAGCCCGGCGCAACCTGGCGGGCGAACTCGCGTGAGCGAGGTTCAGGCCGCGCACCGGCAACTGCCGTTTACGGTCCGCTTCGATTGGGGGCACGACGGCGCCATGGCCGTTGCGCCCGGGGCCGAACTCGCCGTGGTGGTGGACGTCCTGTGTTTCACCACATGCGTGAGCGTCGCCGTGGACCGCGGCGCCGACGTATTTCCGTACGCTTGGAAGGACGGCGGGGCAGCCGGCTTCGCCGCCGGGAAGGACGCCGTGCTCGCCGGCCGGCGCGGCGGCAACGGCGTGAGCCTCTCCCCCGCCAGCCTGCGCTCGGCACCGTTGCTGGAACGTCTGGTCCTGCCCTCGCCCAACGGGTCGGCGCTGGCCCATGCCCTGTCAGGAACGGTGCCGCGTGTCGCCGCGGTGTGCCTCCGCAATGCCCGGGCAACGGCCGAGTGGGCGGCCCGGAACCTTCCGCCTGCCGCGGTGGTCGCTGTCATCGCCGCCGGCGAAAAATGGCCCAACGGCGGACTCCGGCCCGCGCTTGAGGACCAGCTGGGGGCGGGGGCTTTCCTGGCCGCGCTTCCTGAGCAGCGCCGGCCTGGTTTCTCCCCCGAGGCACGGTGGGCCATGGACGCCTTCACCACTGCCGAACCGCGGCTCGGCGACATGCTGCTGGAATGCTCCACCGGGCGCGAACTCGTTTTCGGCGGCTACCAGGAGGACGTGGAGATCGCCGGGGAACTCAACCAGAGCGCCGCCGTCGCACTTCTCGACGACGGCGCGTTCCGCCGGGCGTAGCGGTGTGCCGCAGGCGGGCGGCCGGCTTAGCGGTAGCTGGTGACGAACGGCCGGTCGGTGGGCACGATCTGCTTGCCGAGCGGCATCAGCGAGACCGGGATGAGCTTCAGGTTGGCGATGGCCAGCGGAATCCCGATGATGGTGATGGCCATGGCGAAGGCCGTCACCACATGGCCGATCGCGATCCAGATACCGGCGACCACCAGCCAGATCACGTTTCCGAGGAGCGAAAACACCCCGTTGCCGCCCGGCTTGTCCACCACCATGCGGCCGAAGGGCCACAGCGTGTACGCCGCAATCCGGAAGGAGGCGATGCCCCAGGGAATCGTCACGATAAGCAGGCAGCAGATAATGCCCGCCAGGAAGTACCCCAGCGCCAGCCAAAGCCCGCCGCAGACCAGCCAAATGATGTTGAGCAATGTCTTCATACGGCCATTCTCCCCCGCGCGCGAGTCATCCGGCGTCGGGGATTGCCCTGACCCGGCCCTGAATTCCGGTCTGCCGATCAGCCGATAATCGGCCGCTCTTCAGGCAAATGGTAGAGCCTCGGATGCGCGGACAGTGCCAGCGCCGAGGCGACGGTGATGGTCCCGATCCGGCCGATGAACATCAGAGCCATCAGCACCCACTGTGCGCTGGCCGGCAGATGGTACGTGATGCCCGTACTCACCCCCACCGTTGCGAACGCGGAAATGGATTCAAAGAGCACCTTTTCGAGGCTGTAGTCGGTGAACATCAGGAGCAGGAGTGTTCCCGCGACGACGGTGGCGACACCCAGCAACGCAACGGAAAGCGCCTGGCGCTGGGCCGAGGAGCTGATGGAGCGGTGCGCAATGGTGACCTGCTCGCGGCCGCGGACCTCGTTCCAGATGGCGAATCCCAAAATGAGGAACGTGGTGATTTTTATTCCGCCTGCAGTCCCTGCACTCCCGCCGCCGATGAACATCAGGATGTTGGTGACCATCAGCGTTTCCGGTGTGGCTGCGCCGTAATCGATGCTGTTGAAACCGGCAGTCCTGGGAAACACGCTGCCGGCCAGTGCCCCAAGGAACTTGCCTCCGGTGCTGAGCGGCCCCAGGGTTTCGGGCCTGTTCCATTCGAAGGCCGCGAACAGCACGAACCCGGCCGCCAGAAGCAGCAGTGTGCCGTAGACGGTCAGTCGGACATGGACGGTCCAGTCCTTGATCCGGCGCCCGTCCCGCATCAGGGCAATGATCACGGGGAACCCCAGCCCGCCGGCCACGACTGCTGCGCAGATGGGGACGATGATCCACGGGTCTTCGGCGAGACCGACGAGGTTGTCGCTGTACAGCGAGAAGCCGGCGTTGTTGAAGGCGGACACGGCGTGGAAGACACCGTGCCAGAGTGCCGTCGCCGGGTTGGCGTCATAGCCGATCCAGAACCGGAGGGTCAGGACCACCGCCGTGACGGCCTCCAGTGTGGCCATGATCTTCGCGACCCGCACCAGGACGGAGCGGACATCTCCGAAATTTAGTGTGTGTGTTTCGGACTGGGCCACGAGCTGTCCGCGGAGGCCGAGGTTCTTGCGGACCAGCAGTGCCAGCAGGGTTGCCAGCGTCATGATCCCGAAGCCGCCCACCTGGATCAAAGCGAGGATCACGGCCTGGCCGAAGGGCGTCCAGAACGTGGCGGTGTCCACGGTGATCAGTCCGGTCACGCAGACGGCGGAGACCGACGTGAACAGGGCCGGCATGACCGTGTCGGCCTCCGTGGGGTAATGCGAGGCGGGAAGCAGGAGCAGGCCGGCCCCCAGGAGAATCACGGCAAGGAAGGCCACCGGCACCGACCGGACCGGGTGCAGCAGCAGGCGCCTGATCCGGCTGCCCTTCGGGCTGAGCTTCCCGGGCCGCTGGTTCGCCGCAAGGTTCTTCGGCCCGGCCCTCTCGGATGCTTTGGGCCGCCCCTTCAGCGGTACCGCCATCGGACATCCTCTCATCGGCGGGCATGCGAAGCCCTTCCGGCCTCGCGCCCGCAGACCGGGCCCACAGTTCAACGTTTCCCGGAGACTAACACCGCGCGATTCCGGCAGAACCCGGTCTTTACGAAATCCTTACGCGGCCCTTTTTCGCGGCTTCACAGCTTCACGGCCGCGAAGGCGCAAACTGTTGGCAGGGCGTCGGCCAAGGGCTACCGTCACAGCAAGGGCCGGTGCCGGAAGGAGGCGCAGCATGACCATTGTTGACAATGCCGTCTATGTGAACGGCCTCCGGACCACCGACCCGGAAGGGCTGGAGGAGACGTACTTCCTGCTGCGGCAACGCCAAGGGATGGCCTGGATAGGGCTGTACAGGCCTGACTCGCAGGAACTGCGGTCCGTGGCAGACGAATTCGACCTCAGCCACCTGGCCGTGGAGGACGCCCTGAGCGGGCACCAGCGTGCCAAGCTTGAGCACTACGGCGAAACCCTGTTTCTGGTGCTGCGCCCGGCGCGCTACCTCGACGACGTCGAAAAGGTTGAGTTCGGTGAGATCCATGTTTTTGTGGGCACCGACTTTGTGGTCACCGTCCGGCATGCCGAATCACCGGACCTGGCCCGCGTCCGCCGGCGGATGGAGTCCCAGCCCGAATTCCTGGCGCTGGGACCGGACGCAGTGCTGTACGCCATCCTGGACCAGGTGGTGGATGAATACGAGCCGGTGGCTGCCGGGCTGGAAAACGACATCGACGAGATCGAGGATGACCTCTTTGGCGGCGACCCCGATGTGTCACGCAGGATCTATGAACTCTCGCGCCAGGTCATCATGTTCCAGCGCGGGACCAGTCCGCTGGCGGGGATCCTGCAGGCCCTGCTCGCCGGAACACCCGAGCACCAGCCGGGCCCGGAGCTGCAGGACCACCTGCGCGACGTGCTGGACCACGTGCTGCGGCTTGGCGAGCGGACCGCCTCTTTCAGGGCCCTGCTGCAGAACGCGCTCACGGTCAATGCCGCGCTGGTGGCCCAGCGCCAGAACGATGAGATGCGGCGCCTGACGGAGTCCAGCTTCGCGCAGAACGAGCAGGTCAAGCGCATCTCCTCCTGGGCTGCCATCCTCTTCGCGCCCACGCTGGTCGGCACCATTTACGGGATGAATTTCCGCACCATGCCCGAACTCGACTGGGTCTTCGGCTATCCCATGGCCTTAGGCCTGATGCTGGTCATGGGCGTGGCCCTGTACGCGACGTTCAAGCACAACAAATGGATCTGACCGCAGTCCGGGCCGCACTCGCGGACACAGCGCGCAGGGGCCGTGTTCCGGGAATGTCACTGGCCGTCGTGTCGCGGGACCGGGTGCTCCATCTCGGCGGGACAGGTTATGCGGATCTGGAGACGCTCACGCCGGCCACCGCGGACACGGTGTATCCGTGGTTTTCGATGACGAAGCCGGTGACAGCCACCGCCGCCCTGCGGCTGTCCGACCAGGGGCGCCTGGACCTGAACGCACCCGTGCACGAATACCTTGACTGGCTGCGCGCCCCTGGTTCCGCCCAGCCCAGTGTGCGGCAACTGCTGGCCCACTCGTCCGGCCTGGGCAATCCCGTGCCTGTGAAATGGATTCATCCCGCGGACGCCCCGGGGCCGGACCAGGAGCACATGCTGCGGCAGCTGATAGCCCGGCGACGCGCGTTCCGCTACACCGTGGGGCGCGCCGGACATTATTCGAACGTCGGCTACCTTGTGGCGGCCCAGGTCATCAGCCAGGTCTCCGGCGAGCCGTTCCCAAGCTATGTCCGGCGCGAAATCCTTGGTCCGCTGGGGATGGATTCAACCGGCTTCTCGTATCCGCCGGGCCATACCGCGGCCACCGGCTATGTCCGCATTCCCCGCCCGTTCACGCCCGTGCTCGCGGGAATCCTCCCGTCCGGCACGATGGGCCCGAGGCATGACGGCTACTCGTCGCTCCACCGGTTCCTGGTGGACGGCGCAGGCTACGGGGGCCTGGTGGGAACCGTCCGGGACGCAGCCGAGTTTGCCCGGCTGCACCTCAACGACGGGCTGGCTGTTCCGCCCGGAACCGCCAACGCTCCCGCTGAACCGAACGGGCGACGCATCCTGCAGGAGTCCACGGCGCGGGCAATGCGCGACATCAACGTCCAAGGAAGGCAGTTTGACCACTCCGCCGGATGGTTCCGGAAGCACGCGAACGGTCCCCACGGATCCTACGTGGAGCACTTCGGCACAGGCCTGGGATTCTGGAACATCATGCGCCTCTACCCGGAGCGGGGCAGGGGAATCGTGATCATGTCCAACAGCACCACCAGCTACGACTACGACGCACTGTTTTCGCTGGTCCTCCGCTTGCCCTGGACATGAGCCGTGGCGCGAGCGCCTAGGCCTGCTTGACCAGGGCCGCCTCCACGTTGATCTTGACCTTGTCGCTGACCAGCAGCCCGCCGGCTTCCAGGGCAGCATTCCAGGTCAGTCCGAACTCCTTGCGGCTGATCTCGGCTTCGGCGCTGAATCCCGCCCGGGTGGCACCGAACGGATCAACCGCCACGCCGGTGAACTCCACTTCGAGCTCGACGGGCTTGGTGATGCCGCGGATGGTGAGGTCGCCGGTGACGGTGTAGTCCTCGCCGTCGCCTTCAATGCCCGTGGCCCGGAAGGTCATCTCCGGGAACTGCTCCACGTCGAAGAAGTCCGCTCCGCGCACATGGGCGTCACGGTTGGCGTCGCCGGAGTCGAAGCTTGCCGTCTTGACAGTGGCATGCAGGCTGGACGCCGCCAGGGAGGTGCCAACGTGCGCCTCCGCAGAAGCGTCGGTGAAGCGGCCGCGGACTTTGCTGATGCCGGCGTGGCGGACGGTGAACCCGATTTCGCTGTGGGACATGTCGAGGGTCCACTTGCCGGGGGTAATACCTTGGGGCAGAGTCACAACGGGTCTCCTTCGACTCGGTTGGCGGGCTCCTGGCCCGCCGGTTCTTCGGGGATGCTCCCCAGCTGAATGCTAGCGAAGACCCTCAGCCACGGCTAGCCTTCGCACCGGGCAGCGGAAGACCGGCCGACGGGGCCGCGGACCACTTCGGCTGCCAGCCGATGGCGGGGGCGATGTGGCGGGCAATGTTGCCCAGCAGCTTGGCGTTGAAGTCCACTCCCAGCTGGTTGGGGACGGTGAGGAGCAACGTGTCGGCAGCCTGCACCGCGGCATCTGCAGCCAGCTCTTCGGCAATCGCCTCAGGCTCGCCCACATAGCTCTTACCGAACCGTGCCACCAGACCGTCAATGATGCCCACCTGGTCCCGCCGTGGCCGCAGGGCGTCAAGTCCGAAGTAGCGGCGGTCCTCGTCATCGACAATCGGCAGCACGCTCCTGCTGACCGAAACCCGCGGCGTGTGCTGGTGGCCAGCCGCTGCCCAGGCGCTGTGGAACATGCTGATCTGCTCCGCCTGCAGCTCGTCGAACGGCACACCCGTGTCTTCCGTCAGCAGGGTGGAACTCATCAGGTTCATCCCCTGCTCCGCGGTCCACACCGCGGTGGCGCGCGATCCGGCACCCCACCAGATCCGCCGGGCAAGATCCGGCGAGTTGGGCTGGACCGGCAGCCGGCCAGTACCCCCGCCGTAGCGAGGATCCCCTTCGGCCACCCCGGCGCCGGTAATGGCGTGGCGGAACACCGCTGTGTGGCGGCGTGCCATGTCCGCGGGGCTCTCGCCCTCGGCCGGAACATGGCCGAACACGGCGGCGCCATCCCGGGCCGGTTCGGGTGAGCCTCGGCTGACGCCGAGCTGCAGCCTGCCGCCGCTGATCAGGTCCGTGGCGGACGCTTCCTCCGCCATATACAGCGGGTTTTCATAGCGCATGTCGATCACGCCGGTGCCCATTTCGATCTTGCTGGTGCGGGCAGCGATGGCGGCCAGCAGCGGGAACGGGGACGCCTGCTGCCGGGCGAAGTGGTGCACACGGAAAAAGGCACCGTCGATTCCCAATTCCTCGGCTGCCACCGCCAGCTCGATGCCCTGCAGCAGGGCGTCCCGGGCCGTGCGGGTACGGGACCCCTCAACGTTGCCCCAGTGGCCGAACGAAAGAAATCCGATGCGCTTCATGACTGCGGCAACAAGAACCGCCCGCTATCCATTCCGGCCGTTAATTCCGGCAGGGTGCTAGGCCTTCGCGGCTAGCACGAACGCCCGGACCTTCGCCAGGTCCTTGACCCCACGGGAACTTTCGACGCCGGACGAGACGTCCACTCCCCACGCCCCGGCTTCCTTCGCGGCCCGGGAGACGTTCAGGGGGTCGAGGCCTCCCGCCAGCAGCCAGTTCCGGCCGGCCAGCCCCTTGGCCTGCACCGACGCGTAGTCCCAGGCCTCTCCGGAACCGGGCACGGCGGCGTCAATCAGCAGCAGTTCCTCGCCCCAGTGGCCGAACGCTTCCGGCGCGGCACTCATGGTGACGGCCCGGATCACCTTCATGCCGGCGTCGTGCGTTGCTTTCACGTCCTCCGGCGTGCGGTTCCCGTGGAGCTGGATCCACTCGAGGCCCGCCTCACGGGCTCGCGCGATGGCGTCCGCCACCGGCTCGTGCCGGAACACGCCGACGGCGGGAGTGCCGGCCGGCACGTGGGCAAGAAGCTCACGGGCCTGCTCCGGCGTGACCTCGCGCGGGCTCTTGGTCAGGACGAATCCGACGGCGTCCGCCCCGGCACCGGCCGCTTCCCGGACCGACTCCGGCGTACTCAGCCCACACACCTTGACGAACATTCCAGGCTCCTCCTGCAGTATTTCCTCTTCCTGACGTTAGCAAGCCCTCGAAGTCCGCGCCGACGTTACACCGGCCGCTAGGCTGGGCGGATGGAGATCATCCGCTATGCCGAGCTCAGGGCCGAACCGTGGCGCAACAAGGGCGGGGTCACCCGCGAACTGGCCAGCCATCCGAAAGCTGCCTCCTCCCAGGACGGCGCGTGGGACTGGCGGGTGAGCATCGCCGAGGTGTCCAAAGCCGGGCAGTTCTCAGCTTTTCCCGGCATGGACCGGGTGCTCACCGTGGTGGAGGGCGAACTCCTGCTGCTGACGGTGGACGGCGCCGAGCACCCGCTGGAGAAGTACCGGCCCTTCCGGTTTTCCGGTGATGCGGACGCAGCCGGCGCACTGCCCACGGGCGATATCCGCGACCTGAACGTGATCACGCGAAACGGTGCGTTCAAGGGTTACACGTCCATCATCGAACTCTCGAAGAAGCGCGCGCATCCCGTCTTCGAGGGCCAGTTCGGCATCCTGCTGCAGGGTCAAGCCACCGTCAGCCCCGGCAACGCCGGCGGCGGGGACTCATCCGGCGAGGGCGAAGCAACCGAAGCAGTTTCCGTGCCCGGCGAGCCGGAGACGCTGGGCCGCTATGACGCCGTCGTCGGTTCCGATTCCGCCACGCCGGAAATCCTGGGCCGGGGCTTTCTGGCCGTCGTGTCGATCGACAGGGTCACCTAAGAACGCCACTGGCGACGGATGCCTGCAGGAGTTCCTCCTGTGCCGGCCCCGCCGGGGTGAGAGCGGCAGCGATCACCACCGAGCTCGCGGAAGCCCACGCCTGTGGACGGCAGCTCGCCGGGAACGGAACGGGGGTGCGCATCGTGTCCGCACCATGCCCGCCGAAAAGCTCCGGCAGCCGCCAGTCGTTGGCCTCGGCCACATTCAGCAGCCCGGCGGCGAGCTGCGCCGCTTCCTCCGGGAAGCCGTCCGCCAGCATTCCGCTAATGATCAGGGCCGTGTCATGGCTCCAGACGGCGCCGGCGTGGTAGCGGGTGGGCCAGTAGCCGCCGTTGGTGGTGGACAGGGTCCGGACGCCGTAGCCGGAGAACATGGTGGGATCCATGACGCGGTTGACGACGATCCGTTGCTCGTCCTCGTTGAGGATTCCGGTGCCGAGCAGGTGCCCCATGTTGGAGGTCACGCCGTCCACCGCGCGCTTGTCGGCATCCAAGGCAAGCGCCGGATACGGCCCGAGCTCGTCCTCGCACCAGAACTGGGCGCGGAAGCGTTCGGCCATGCCTGCCGCGTAGTCGCGCCACTCCTGGGCGCCCGGACGTCCGAAAGCGTCCAGGATCTCCGCACCCACCACCGCTGCTTCGTAGGCGTAGGCCTGGACTTCGGCGAGCGCAATGGGCCCCTTCGCCAGTGAGCCGTCATGCCAGCGGATGGCGTCGCCGGAGTCTTTCCAGCCCTGGTTCACCAGGCCCTGGCCCGAGGCATCGAGGTATTCCAGGAAGCCGTCCCCGTCCAGGTCGCCGTGGTCCCTGAGCCATTCGAGGGCGTCCTGGAGGTTGGGCAGCAGTTCCTCAACCTCCGCGTCCGGCATTCCGGCCTTCCAGGCGTCGTGCAGAAGGCAGATCCACAGCGGGGTGGCGTCGATGGTGCCGTAGTACACCGGCGGCAGGCGCAGCGCATGGCCGCTCTCGGCCATGGTCAGGACGGTCCGGCGGACCTCGTGCAGGATCTTGCCGGGCTGGACGGCGGTGGTGTGGTCCGTTTCAGTACCCTGCCGGCCGGCCAGCGCGCGCAGCGTTCCGCCCGCGATGGCCGTGTTGATGGGCAGCAGCATTCGGGCCGCAATGATCGAATCACGGCCGAACATGGTGAAGAACCACGGGGCGCCGGCGGCAAGGAACGTGTCATGCGGATGCGAGTAGTGGGCAAGGCGGAGGCTGTTGAGGTCGCTGACGGACCGCTCCAGGAGCCTGCTGAGCCGGGGATCCTTCGACGCCGGGGCGGCGATGGGCTCACCGTCCGCCGCGAGCATCGGCGAGTCCGCATCGGTCAAGTCCACGGACCAGGCGAGGTGCACGGGCTTACCGGGAAATACCTCCACTGCCCATTCGATGGCCACCGTGCTGCCGTTGAAGCTGACCGTTGCGTTGTCCGCCGTCAGCGCCAGGGCGGTGTCCTTGTCCCGCCAGGACCAGGCGGGCCCCTGCGGCTCGACCGCGGCTGCGCCGCGCGCGCCCTGCTTGATGTCTTCCATGGTGGTGTTGTCCGCCCGGAGGGTCATCCGGACCGTCAGCGTGACCGGCTCCCGCATGGCTGACTCGAGGCGCAGTTCCTCAGCTACCCGGCCGGTGCACCCGGTGAGGAACTCGGTGTCCTGCCCGGGGCGGATGCGGCCCGAGTGGGCCGAGCGCGTGCGCACCAGGGAGAGCAGGGGGTCCGCCACTTCTGCGTCGGCACGGACGAAGTAGATGTAGTCGGTTTCCTTGGAGGAACGCAGCTGGGTGGACACCCATTCAGGCTCCCGCCCGTCCACGGTGAGGACGGCAGTGTCGAGCACGCGGTCGTCGCCGCAGTAGATCCCCTGCGCGCCGGTGTGGCGGATCTGCCCGTGCGCGTCGGACCACGCCTGGATGGGAGCGCTGAAAACGCCGGAAAGATTGTGCAGGTACGGCTGTTCAGAGGCCACGGTGAAACAACTCCTGTGCTGCTGGCTTTCGGTGCGGAGGCTGGCGTCCGCATTACCGGGCGAGAACCTTGGCGCACAGATTTGATCGATCAAATTTGCGCGGTTAAATCGTCTCACACGTTACGGTAGGAAGGAAAAGTCCGGCTTCGCCCTGCCGTCCGGCCCGCCAGCGGTGGTTGCGCACCCGCGCTGTACCCCTGCCCCTGCACCCCTGCCCGCCCGCACGCCAAGGAGCCCCGTTTGTCCCGGCCCACCCTCGCCAGCCTGGCCAGCGACCTTGGCGTATCACGGCAGACCATTTCCAACGTGCTGAACGCCCCGCACAAGGTCAGGCCAGCCACCCGCGAGCGCGTCCAGGCCGCCATCACGGCTGCCGGCTACCGGCCCAGCGCCGCCGCCCGCCAATTGCGCACGCAACGGTCCATGAACCTGGGCATGCGGCTGCTTCCCGCCACGGACGGCATCAACGGCGCCGTCCTTGACCGCTTCCTGCACGCGCTGACGGAAGCCGCCCAGGCGGCCGGGTACCGCCTCACGCTCTTCTGCGCCGACTCGGACGACGACGAAATCCTCCACTACGAACAGCTTCTCGACGTCGCGGGGCTGGACGGTTTCATCCTGACTTCCAGCACTCCCGACGACGCACGGACCCGCTGGCTGACGGAGCGCGGCACGCCCTTCGCGGTTTTCGGCCGGCCCTGGGATGCGGCCGGGCACCCGGCTGTGGCAGCGCATCCCTGGGTGGACGTGGACGGGGCGGCGGGAACGGAAGCGGCGGCAAGGATGCTGCTGGCACAAGGCCACTCGAGGATCGGCTTCGTGGGCTGGTACACGGGCGATCCGGTGGGCGCGGACCGCCGCCGCGGCTGGGAGCGCGCCATGGGCCCGGCGGGATATGGCGCCGACACGGGTTTCCTGTGTGTGGAAGTGGAGGACACCGTTGCCGGCGGAGCGGCCGGAGCGGCCCTGCTCGTTTCACGGGGAGCCACGGCCGTGGTCTGTTCCAGCGACTCGCTTGCCCTGGGAGCCCTGGGGGAAATCCGCGAGTCACAGTCCGGCGCTGTCCGGCCCGGTCAGCCGGAGCGGCCGGTGGCGGTTGTGGGCTTCGACAACACGCCGGTGGCTGCCGCGCTGGGTCTTTCCAGCGTGGCCCAGCCGGTGGAGGAAGCCGCACGGCACATCATCCGGGTGCTGGCGCACGTCTTGGCACGTGACCCGGGTCAGCCCCCGGCCGGGGCCGCGGCGGCCGGGACCGCCGTCGCGCCCGAAAAGCAGCTCCTCCTGGAACCTCAGGTGGTGGAACGGGTTCCGCTGCCCCTGGCGGCACGGCCCCGCGGGGCTTCAGCCAAGATACATCCTGGCCAATAGCTCCTTTGCGGGGCCCTTCATCGTTGACGGGCGCACTTCATCACGGGGTATATCGCCAGTGGTCCCGGCCCAGACGGCGCTCCAGAAGGCGTCCTCTCCCTCCGCATTCACCGGGGGACGGATGTACCAGTCATAGCCCCTCGGCCGGGGAGGGAGTCCGGCATCGGCAAGGTAGGTATCGATGTCGTCGTCAATGGAAGCCAGGTCGGCCTCCGTCAGCAGGAACGGGGCACGTCGTTCACTTCCGCCCGGGGAACGGTTGACGGCGGTGCCGGAGCGATTGTGTCCAGCGGCAGGGACCCGGACAAAGTTGCCGCGGCCTGCCGCCCACACAACAAGGGCGCCCCAACCGTTTTCGGTGGCAGGGATCCAGCCGCCGGGTGCTGTGGCAACTTCCGGCGATGCCCAAGGGTCCTGGTTCATACCGGACATTCTTCATCGCCGGCGGAAGTGAGTAAACCGAACCGGGACCACCGGTGACCTTAGCCACCAACGGTGGCCTCCCGACGTCGTGCGTTGCTACGCTGGAATCAAGGTTCCGCTCCGGAGCCTCCGGACGACGGTTCAGTACCCGGCACGCGACAAGACTGGCCAAAGGATCTGTCATGTCGTGGTTAATCCTCATTCTTTCCGGGGCGCTCGAGGCCGTCTGGGCCGCCGCCCTGCACCGGACCTCCCAGGCCAAGGGCCGCCGTCGCATCATGCCCGCAGCGCTCTTCCTCATTTCCGTCATCGCCAGTACCGGGGGCCTCGCCGTCGCCATGCAGTCCATCCCCACGGGCACCGCCTACGCGGTGTGGGTGGGTGTGGGCGTGGTGCTGACCTCCGCCTACGCGATGGTCACCAACGTGGAACGCGCGACGGCGGCGCGGCTGCTGCTGCTCGCCGGCATCGCCGCGTGCGTGGTGGGCCTGAAGGTGGTGGCGTGATGTTGGGGAAATCCGCCGCAGCCTGGCTGATCCTGCTTGCTTCCGCCGTCCTGGAGGCCGTCTGGGCCACCGCCCTGGGGCTGTCCGACGGCTTCTCCGAGGCGCTGCCCACCGCCGTCTTTGCCGTCACGGCCACGCTGAGCATGGTGGGACTGGGGATTGCCGTGAAGACCATCCCGCTGGGGACCGCCTACGCCGTGTGGGTCGGCATCGGCGCCGCCCTGACCGTGGGCTGGGCCATGGCCACCGGGGTGGAACCCGCCAGCCCGCTGAAGCTGCTGTTCATCGCCGGGATCGTGGGCTGTGCGGCGGGGCTGAAGCTGCTGCCGCAGGACCGGTAGAACCGCGCACCACAAGATCGGAGGCCAGGACCACCGGCGAGCGGCTGGCATGTTCGCCGGCAATTTCGGCAGCCAGGGCATGGACTGCCGCATGCGCGATGGCAGCGACCGGTTGCCGCAGCGTCGTGAGCGGCGGATTGGCGAGGGCCATCAGCGGTGAGTCATCGAAGCCGACGATGGACACGTCCTCGGGCACGCGCAATCCCCTGGACTGTGCCGCCCGGATGGCGCCGAGGGCCATGACGTCGGAGGCGCACACAATGGCCGTGTGGCCGGAGTCCAGGAGTTCGTTGGCCGCGCTCTGGCCACCTTCCACCGTGAACATGCTGGTGGCGGTATGCGGTTCCGGATCCTCGGCGCCAAGGTACTCGGCCAGTGCCGAGCGGAACCCGGCCAGTTTCTGCCGGCTGGGAATGAAGCGGTGCGGGCCGATCGCCAGTCCGATCTTCCGGTGGCCCAGGCTGGCAAGGTGCTGCACGGCCGTGCTGACTGCCGCCGCATCATCGTTGGATACGGAGGCGGCCGCCAGTTCCGGGCGGGCGCCGTTGACCAGGACGAACGGGATGCCGCGCCCCAGCAGCCGGTGGTAGCGCTCCAGGCTTGCCTGGCCGTCCGCGTGTGAACTGCAAATGAAAATAATGCCGGAGGCCTCCTGGGCCACAAGCATCTCGATGTACTCGTCCTCGGAGCGGCCACCGCCCGGCAGGGCACAGAGGATCGGGATGAAATCCTCCTGCGACAGCAGCGAAACCATGCTCTGCGCGATGGCCGGAAAAATCGGATTGGTCAGGTCCGGGACGATGATTCCCACTTGCCCGCGGACGGTGCTGCGTGCACGGTCCGGCCGCTCGTAGCCAAGGTCGTCCATCGCGGCGAGGACCGCCTGCCGCACCTCCCGCGAAACGCCTTTCCGGCCGTTGACCACGCGGGACACGGTGGCGATGCTGACGCCGACCTTCCGGGCGAGGTCCTCCAGCTTCGGCCTGTCCGGGGCGGCGTGTTCTGCCCGGCCCGCTGTCGTGCTCATAGCGCTCCTTCACCGGAACGGCCGTCCGGAAGTCATGGTGTGTTTCCAGTGTACGTAAATTGCGCGACGCGTTATGCGAAAACAAGACGCAAAATTTTCAGCAAACTGTTGACGTGTGTCACAACAGGTCCCTAGGCTCGTCACTATCCCCGCTCACCGCTGATGCCGTTCTGGGGCATTGCCAAGGAAGGTCTCCCATGATTCGCCACGCCCACTTGCCCGGGTCCCCGCCCGCCTTCAACCGGAAACTGCTGGTTGCCCTGGCGGCCGCCTGCGTCACGCCCCTGGCCCTCGGCGGCCTCGCCCTCCCCGCCTTTGCGGACCACACTGCCTCGCCGCGGACTGTGGCACTCGTCGGATCGCTGCAGTCCGAAATCGGCTGCCCCGGAGACTGGCAGCCCGAGTGCCCCGCCAGCAGGCTGCTGCCGGTGGAGGGCTCTGCAACCCTCTTCAAGGCCACCTTCGATGTCCCCGCCGGCACGTACGGCATGAAGGTTGCCCTCAACAATTCCTGGGACGAGAACTACGGTGCCGGCGGAGTGGCCGGTGGCGGTGACATGGTGCTCAATGCGCCGGGCGGACCCGTGACGTTCACCTACGACCACGCAAGCCACACCCTCACTGACAACGTTCCGGATGCGCTGGGAGCCGAGGCGGGCGCACACTGGCTGACGGCAGACACCATCGCCTGGCAGGCCCCCGCAGCCGCAGGCACCACGTACCGGCTCTTTAGCGCCCCCGACGGCGGACTGGCAGTTGCTGACGGAGAGGTCACCGGGGGTTCCTCCCTCCCGCTGGAGCCTGTTGCCCAGGGCCTGGAAGCCGGCCTCGCGGCCAAGTATCCGCACCTTGCGGGCTATGCCTCCCTCCGCCTGTCGGAAGCGGACGCCCTCCGGGCCAAGGAACTGCTTAAAGGCCAGCTGCTCGTAGCCGCCATCGGGTCGGACGGCACGGTTACCGCCGCCACCGGCGTCCAGGTACCCGGCGTCCTGGACTCGCTCCACCCCGGGGCGGCGGAGCAGGAACTCGGCCTGACGTGGAAGGGCAAGCGCCCGGAACTCTCCCTGTGGGCCCCCACGGCCCGCAGCGTGACCGTCCACACCTACGGCTCCGGTTCCGGCGGGGAGCCCGTGGCCAGCAAAGCCATGGAAGCCGCCGGGGATGGCGTATGGTCCGTCACCGGGGACAAGGACTGGAACGGCGCCTACTACCTCTACGAAGTGGAGGTCTTCGTCCCGGAAACCGGCAAGGTTGAGCGGAACCTCGTCACAGACCCCTACAGCGTGGGGCTCTCGGCCAACTCCGAACGCAGCCTTTTCGTGGATCTCGGGGACAAGTCGCTGGCGCCGGCCGGCTGGGCCAAACTGCAGAAGCCTGCGCTCAGCAAGCCGGAAGACCTTTCCCTCTACGAACTGCACGTCCGCGATTTCTCCATCACCGACGACTCCGTTCCCGCCGAGCACCGCGGCACCTACAAGGCGTTCACGGACACCGGCAGCAACGGCATGAACCGCCTGCGGGAACTGGCGGACGCCGGGATGAACGCGGTCCACCTGCTGCCCGTCAACGACATCGGCACCATTGAAGAGCGCCGCAGCGAGCAGCGCGAACCCCTCTGTGACCTCGCCGCCCTGCCGGCCGATTCGGAAGAGCAGCAGGCATGCGTGGCGGAGACGGCTGCCAGGGACGGCTTCAACTGGGGCTACGACCCCCTGCACTACACAACGCCGGAAGGCTCATACTCCACCGACCCGGACGGAGCCACCAGGATCACGGAATTCCGTGAAATGGTTGCCGCACTCAACACTGCCGGCGCAAGGGTGATCCAGGACGTCGTCTACAACCACACGTCCAGTGCGGGCCAGTCCGGAAGCAACAACCTCGACCGCATTGTCCCGGGCTACTACCACCGCCTGAATCCCGCCACCGGATCGCTGGAGACGTCCACCTGCTGCGCCAACACGGCCACGGAGAACGCCATGATGGGCAAACTCATGGTCGACTCCCTGGTGACGCTGGCCAGGACGTACAAGCTCGACGGCTTCCGTTTTGACCTCATGGGGCACCACTCAAAGCAGAACATGCTGGACGTCAGGGCGGCACTCGATGAGCTGACCGTGCCCAGGGACGGCGTGGACGGCAAAAACATCACCCTGTACGGCGAGGGCTGGAACTTCGGCGAAGTGGCCAACAACGCACGGTTCGTCCAGGCCACCCAGGCGAACATGGCCGGGACCGGGATCGGAACGTTTAACGACCGCCTCCGCGACGCCGTCCGCGGCGGGGGCCCCTTTGACCCGGACCCCCGGGTCCAGGGATTCGCTTCCGGCCTGTTCACGGACCCCAACGAGTCCCCCGCCAACGGAACCCCGGAACAGCAAAAGGCCGCGCTCCTCCTCGCCCAGGACCTGATGAAGGTGGGCCTGACCGGCAACCTGAAGGACTACTCCTTCGTTGACCGCACCGGCGCCACCGTCAAGGGCTCCGACGTGCCGTACAACGGCGCCCCCGCCGGGTACACCAGTGATCCGCAGGAGGCCATCACGTACGTGGAGGCCCACGACAACGAGACGCTGTTCGACGCCCTGGCCCTGAAGCTGCCGCAGGACACTGCCATGGCAGACCGGACCCGCATGCAGACCCTCGCGCTCAGCACCACCGCCTTCGGGCAGGGAATCTCGTTCTGGCACGCAGGAGGAGAATCACTGCGCAGCAAGTCGCTGGACCGCAACAGCTACGATTCCGGCGACTGGTTCAACGTCCTGGACCACACGGACGCCACCAACGGCTTCGGCCGCGGCCTGCCGCCCAAGGCTGACAACGAGGACAAGTACAGCTACATGCGCCCGCTGCTGGCAGATCCGGCGCAGAAGCCTGCTTCCGCCGAGATCGCAGAAGCCCGCAGCCGGGCCGCGGAACTGCTGCAGATCCGCAAGGGCACACCGCTGTTCCATCTTGGCGAGGCGGCCCTGGTGCAGCAGAAGGTATCCTTCCCCGGCGGCCCCGAGCAGACCCCGGGCGTTGTGGTGATGCGTATTGACGACTCCGTCGGACCGGACGTGGACCCGGACCTGCGCGGGCTCGTGGTGGTGTTCAACGCCTCGGATGAAGCCACCAGCCAGACCGTGGCCGAAGCGGCGGGCCAAGCGTACGCCCTGCACCCCGTCCAGGCCGGCGGCGTCGACTCCGTGGTCAAGACGGCCTCCCATGATGCGGCATCCGGTACCTTCACCGTCCCCGCCCGCACCGTGGCGGTGTTCCAGGCCAGGTAGGGGCGATTTAGGCTGGTGGGCATGGCAACTTCTCCGCCGGCCCCGTTCCGGCATCCCGACGTGGCGGCAGCCGTGGCGGACCTGCGGGCCCGCCTCGCAGCCGGGAACCGGATGCTGCTCGGCATCACCGGTTCGCCGGGGTCCGGGAAGTCCACCTTCGCGGCCGGGCTGCAGGCGGTCTTCGGCGGCAGCACCGCCGTCGTGATCCCCATGGACGGCTTCCACCTGGGCAATGCGATCATCGACGGCACGCCGCTGCGGCAGCGCAAAGGGGCAATCGACACGTTCGACGTCGGCGGCTACCTCTCGCTGTTGCAGCGGCTGAGGCGGCGGGATGAGCCGGTGGTTTACGCACCGGATTTCCGCCGCCAGATCGACGAGCCCGTGGCGGCTTCCATCGCCGTTCCGGCCTCGGTGCAGCTGGTGATCACCGAAGGGAACTACCTCCTGGCCGGCCACACCGTGTGGAAGCAGGTCCGGGCGCAGCTGGATGAGGTCTGGTTCATGGACACTCCCCCGGACCTGCGCCTCGCCCGGCTGGTTGACCGGCATGTGGAGTTCGGCATGGACCGGCCCGCCGCGGAGGCATGGGCCGCCGGCTCCGACGAGGCCAACTCCCTTCTCATCGAATCCACCCGTCCTGCGGCAGACCGGATCATCCCCTGGTCCTAGGGTTCCCGTTCGTTCACCGCTGGCCGGACCGGAGTTTCCCTTGGTCTTTTTTCAGTGGCAAACCGTCCAAGGCCGTGCACCCTGTTAGCCTGCTCCTAGGATCACCGGACCATCATCGGGTCTCAGCCGGTGGCTGGATCCCCCGTGGCTCCTGGACGCAGAGGACAACAGCACATGGATGCGCAAGCGCCGGTCATTGCTTCAGGAACAGCGGCCGCACCACCGAAGGACCCCGCCGCCGGGCCTGCCGCGCCGGGGCGCACCTGGAGCCTCAGGCGCGAATGGTCCAGGGCGTTCCTGCTCATGCTCGCCGCACTGCTGATCGGCGCCGTGGTCACGATCGTGGGTGTGCGCGGCCTGATGGACCAGGTGCAGGACACATCCGGCCGGCTCCAGCTCGAACTCGAAAAAGTAGAAATCCTCAGGTCAGCCCTCGACGGCCACGAGCAACTGGGGCACCAGCTGCTCTCCAACGCACCCGTGGACCGCTCCGCGTTCCTCCGGCAGCAGGAGGAAATCTCCCTCCTCTTCGAGGACGTGGCCGCCGTTCTGCCGGCTGAAACGGAAGGGCGGGCAACGGTTGTCGCCGCCCGGCAGTTCTGGCAGGAAGCCTTGACGGAACATGGCCTGTGGGGCAGCACGGTGCTTTCACTCCAGGGCAGCCACGTGGAGGAGACCCCCGCATTGGCCGCCTCCAGCGCAGAAATCCGAAACCGGCTGGCGGACATCCGGCGCTACTCCCTGGTGGAAATGGACAACGGACTCGCGCACAGCGCCGAACTCGAACGGTTCCTGGTTATCGCGCGCAGCATCCTTTTCGTGGTGGCAGTGGGCGCCACGGTGTACTTCCGCCGCCGGATGGTCAAGGACCTCATGCGCCCGGTAGGAAGCCTGCACCAGGGTGTCCGCAAGCTGCAGGCCGGCAACTACAAACACCGCATCGAGGTCTTCCGCCGCGACGAACTCGGCGAGCTGGCTGACGCGTTCAACGGCATGGCCGCCGCTGTCCACAGCAGCCACGAGGCCCTCACCCACCGGGCGACGCACGACCCCCTCACCGCATCCTTTGGGACCGGAAGCACGCGCAGGAACCGGAACGAGGGACTGCTGTTCATCGACATCGATGACTTCAAGGAGGTCAACGATTCACTGGGACACGAGCGGGGTGATGCGCTGCTCATCCAGCTGGCCGCCCGGCTCAAGGGCTGCGTACGCTCCGACGACGTGGTTGCCCGGCTCGGCGGGGACGAGTTCGCGATTGTGGTGATGGACGACGACGCCGGCTCGGTCACCGCCGGGATCGCCGAACGGATCCACGGGGCATTGCGCGCACCGTTCTTCGTCGGCGACGACCGCCTGACCGTCACCGCTAGCATGGGTGCGGCGCAACGCCGTCCGGAAACCACAGACGCTGCGGAGCTGCTGCGGCAGGCGGACTTCGCGATGTATCTGGCCAAGCACGGCGGAAAGGCCCGTTTCCAGCTTTTTGACGCCGAGGGCTACGACCATATGACGTACCGCGCCGCCCTCAAACGGGACCTGGCCTCCGCCGTGCCCGCCGGTCAGCTCCGCCTCGAATACCAGCCCATTGCCGACCTGAACAGCGGAGCCATCCTCGGGTTGGAAGCGCTAGTGCGCTGGGAGCACCCAACGCTGGGGCTGCTGGCGCCGTCGGAGTTCATTCCGCTCGCCGAAGAGACAGGCGACATCGACGCCGTCGGCTGCTGGGTGCTGGACAACGCGAGCCGCCAGGCGGCCAGCTGGCGGACTTCCCTGCCGCAGTGCGAAGGGCTCTGGGTTGCCATCAACCTCTCCACCATCCAGCTACCCAACCCGCGGAACCTGGCCGCCATCAAACGCATCCTTGCCGACCCCGCGGCGCAGGCGGACAAGGTGGTGCTCGAAGTCACCGAAACAGCCCTTGCGGGAAGCATGGACGGCGGGATCGCCGCACTCAAGACCCTGAAGGAATCCGGTGTGCGTGTGGCCATCGACGACTTCGGGACGGGGTATTCCTCGCTGAGTTCCCTGGCAGTGCTTCCGGCGGACATCCTCAAGATCGACCGTTCGTTCCTGGGGCGGCAATCGTCCGAGGCGCAATCGGCGGCGATGCTCGAAGGCATCCTGGGGCTGGCCCGCATGCTCTCCCTCGAAGTGATTGCCGAAGGGGTAGAGGAGCCCGGACAGCTGGACCTCCTCCGTGCGCTGGATTGCCGGATGGGCCAAGGCTACTTCCTGGCCCGGCCGGCTTCCGCCGAGGCGATCGAATCGCTCCTGGCCTCGGGTGCCCGCCTTCAGGCCGGCCCGGCGGAGCTTGAGCAGGCCGTCGATTCATGAGGAATACTGGCCTTCCCACGGGAGTTCTTGGCTAGGACGGCATTTTCCGGAATACGCAAAGCAGCGAATTGGAGACCCCTATGGCACCCGCATCCGCACCATCGGTCCGCCTCGGCGACGGGCTGGACGTCAGTCCCCTCGGATTCGGCGGCATGGCCCTCACCCCGGTCTATGGCGACGTGGACCAGGGAGAGGCGCTGCGCACGCTGCACCACGCGGTTGATGCGGGCGTGACCTTCATCGACACCGCGGACATTTACGGCGGCGGCAGCAACGAGGAACTGATCGCACAACTGCTGAAGGAACGCCGGGCCGACGTGCAGCTGGCCACCAAGTTCGGGCTGGTGGGCACGCCGTCGGCCGGCTACACGGACATCCGCGGCGACGCCGCCTACATCCGGCAGGCAGTGGACGCCAGCCTCCGCCGCCTGGGTACCGACACCATTGACCTGTACTACATGCACCGCCGCGACCTCCGCGTTCCGATTGTGGAAACCGTGGAGGCCATGGCGGCGCTGGTGCAGCAAGGCAAGGTGCGGCACCTCGGCCTGTCGGAAGTGACCGCCGAGGAACTGCGGGAGGCCAGCAGCGTCCACCCGATCGCCGCCGTCCAGAGCGAATGGTCCATCTGGAGCCGCGATGTGGAACGCAACGTTGTTCCCGCGGCAGCCGCCTTGGGCGTGGGTTTTGTGCCCTATTCGCCGCTGGGCCGGGGATTCCTCACCGGAACAGTGGACGCTTCAACGCTCGGGAGCGGCGACTTCCGCCGCAACATCCCCCGGTTCGCTGCGGACGCAGCGGACGCCAACCAGGGAGTTGTGGCCGCCGTCCAGGCCGTCGCAGCCGAGCTCACCGTCGCCGGCGAACCGGCAACACCGGCCCAGGTGGCGCTGGCCTGGCTCTTCGCACAGGGCAAAAAGCTGGGCCTGCCCGTGGTCCCCATCCCGGGCACGCGAAAGGCGGAACGGATCGACGAGAACCTGGGCGCCCTGGCGTTGAACTTCACCACTGCGCAACTGGACATGCTCGACGCCGCCGCGGACGCCGTCGTCGGCTCCCGTTCAGCGGACCCGAAGTGGGTGTCCCAGGGCCGCGAATAGGGCTTCCGTAGACTGGCGTCCATGGATTCCCTCATTCACGACCTGCCTGACATCACCATCCGCCGGATTTCGGTCAGCGAGATGGACAACAACGTGTATCTGCTCACCAGCAAGGCGTCCGGCGCGCAGCTCCTGATCGATGCGGCCGATGATCTGGCCGCCATCCAGGGGCTGCTTTCCGACGCCGCCGCGGACACGTCCGCGACGCCGAAGCTGGCGCTGATTGCCACCACCCACCAGCACTGGGACCACGTCCGGGCACTGCCGGGCCTGGTGGAAGCCACCGGAGCGAAGACGGCGGCCGGGACGGAGGACGCCCCGGGGCTGCCGGTGCCGGTGGACGTGCTGCTGGACCACGGGGACGTGGGCAACTTCGACGGCTTCGACGTGACCGCCGTGCACCTTCGCGGCCACACTCCGGGATCGGTGGCCCTGGTGTACCAGGACCCGGAAGGTCCCGCGCACATCTTCTCCGGCGATTCACTGTTCCCGGGAGGCGTGGGCAACACCCAGCAGGATCCCGAGCGGTTCAACCAGCTGATCACGGACGTCAGCTACCGGCTGTTCGACGCCTACCCCGATGACACCGTGGTGCATCCGGGCCATGGCAGGCCCACCACCCTCGGCGCGGAGCGTCCGCACCTTGGGGAGTGGCGCGCCCGCGGCTGGTGATCCGGAGTTAACCACCGATCGAGTGCTCCAGCACCGCCGTTATGAACCTTCTAAACGGCGGTTACGGAGCACTCGATGTCGGTTAAGGGACCTTAGCGGCTGCGGCGTTCGTTCGACGCCGGAGCTGACGCGCGGCGGGGGCCGCCGCTGCGTGCCGGACGGCCTTCGCCGGAACGGCCGTTGCCGCCGCCGGAGTAGGATCCGCCCGAGGTGCCGCCGGTGTTGGAGGACCAGACAGCGGCGTTGCCGCCGGCCGAGCCGGTCTTGCTGCCGGCAGCAGCACGCTGGCCCGTTGCCGGACGTCCGCTGCGCTGGCCGCCCGTTGCGCCGCCGGTGCGGGGTGCGCCGCCACGGCCTGACGCGCTGCGCGGTGCACTGGTGCGGGTAGCAGCGCCGCGGGCATCGCCACGGCCGTCGGTTGCACGTGCGTCAGACCCGCGGCCGGCCGATGCACGGCCGCCTGCTGCGGGAACGTCGTTGTGGTGCGAGTAAGCAGTGGCACGGCCGCGGCCGCGGGCATTGCGGCGCTCGGCGCGCTCTGCATCGGCACGGTCCTGGTTCTTCTCCGCCACGCGTTCGGCGGCGTTGCGGGCTGCGGCCTGGCCTTCGTAGGCCACGGCCCGGCGCTCGGCGCGGGGAAGATCAGTGCGGGGAGCCTCGGCGCCAACGCGTCCGCGTCCGCCACGTCCGCCGCGGCCACCCGCGGTGGGTGCAGCCTGGCGGCGGGCGCGCTTACGCTCGG
Organism: Arthrobacter sp. B10-11; assembly: GCF_033142195.1. Classification (NCBI taxonomy): domain Bacteria; kingdom Bacillati; phylum Actinomycetota; class Actinomycetes; order Micrococcales; family Micrococcaceae; genus Arthrobacter; species Arthrobacter sp. B10-11. The sequence continues at coordinate 194,696 of NZ_JAWMTH010000004.1, read as the reverse complement.
CGTTGGCACCGGTTGAGGTGCCGCCGCCGTGCTGTGCAGCCTTCGCCGCGAGCAGGGCGGCGCGGGTGCGCGGATCGATCTTGTCGGCCATTTCGCCCACCAGTTCGGCAACCAGCGGCGAATTGGCGGTGACACGCTCGAAGTTGACCTCGACGCCTGCGGCCTTCATGAGTTTCTTGACGTCGGACTGCTGCTCCGGAAGGGTCAGCGTGACCACGGTGCCGTCGGAACCTGCACGGGCGGTACGGCCTGAGCGGTGCAGGTATGCCTTGTGCTCCGTGGGCGGGTCAACGTGGATGACCAGTTCGACGTCGTCCACGTGGACGCCGCGGGCTGCGACGTCGGTGGCCACCAGGACGCGCACGTCGCCGGAGGAGAACTCGGCGAGGTTGCGGTCACGGGCGTTCTGCGAGAGGTTGCCGTGCAGGTCGACGGCGGGAATGCCGGCGTCCGTGAGGGTCTTGGCCAGCTTGCGGGCGTGGTGCTTGGTGCGCATGAAGAGCACGCGGCGGCCGGAACCCGAAGCGAGTTCGACGATCAGCTGCTTCTTGACGGTCTGGTCGTTGACGACGAGCACGTGGTGTTCCATGGTGGTCACCGCGGCCTGCGGATCGTCCACGGAGTGGGTCAGCGGGTTGGACAGGTAGCGCTGGACGATCTTGTCCACGCCGTTGTCCAGGGTGGCGGAGAACAGCAGCCGCTGGCCCTGGCTCGGGGTCATGTCCATGAGCTTCTTGACCACCGGCAGGAAGCCGAGGTCGGCCATGTGGTCGGCCTCGTCGAGCACGGTGACCTCAACAGCCTCGAGGGTCAGGATGCGCTGGCGGATCAGGTCCTCCAGGCGGCCCGGGCAGGCGATGACGATGTCGACGCCGGCGCGCAGGGCCTTTTCCTGGCGGGCCTGGGAGATGCCGCCGTAGATCACGGTGGTGTTCAGGCCCATGGCCTTGGCCATCGGCTCGATGGTGGCGTTGATCTGGGTGGCCAGCTCGCGGGTCGGTGCAAGGACCAGGCCCATCGGGCGGCCGGGCTTGCGGAAGTGCTTGGCTTCCCGCTCAGCGAGTCGTGCTACAAGCGGGATGGCGAAGGCGATGGTCTTGCCGGAGCCGGTGCGGCCGCGGCCCAGGACGTCGCGTCCGGCCAGGGTGTCCGGGAGGGTCTTGACCTGGATGGGGAACGGCTCGGTGATTCCCTGTGCGGTGAGGGTATCGGCAAGTTCTTTGGGCGTGCCGAGGGCAGCAAAAGTAGTCATGTGTTTCAAAGGTCTTTCAGGCGGTATCCGTGCGGATATCGGCCCCCGGTGCCGGTTGGCCCAGGGGTTCGCCGAAGAAAAGTCAGGTGATCAACCGGGCTGCTGCAAACCTTGCGGTAGCGGCGGCCGGGACCAAATAGAACGCGTTCATCGACGCAGGATGTGCCTCTCACATGAAAAAAACCCACTCCCTGCCGGACAAATCCTTCGGGGGATCCGGTTGATGAACCGAAACTGGTCAATCAAGACCGAAGTGGGCATCACTGCACATCAAGTTCCACCAGTCTAGCATTAGCGGCCCGCGGTCCCGTTTCGGCCCGGAAAACGGTGCCGGACTTCACCGCGCGACATGGCGCCACCCATCCGGTTCCCGCCCTGCTCCGAATCCCCACCGGGACGATCTACCCGAAAGGACATTCCATGGGACCCGAAGACAACGGACGCAACGTCGTCATCAACCATCTCCGCGGCACCAGGGAGCAAGCAGGCCGGCCGGTCGCCAGCCTCGGGTTCCCGCAAACCGGCCTGCCGGAGCGCGCCCCGGCCAAGCCCGCGGAAACCGCCGAGGACGCCGAAGCTTCCACGTAGCCACCCTGGGGCAGCCTGTGTGACGTCCAACAACGGACTACAGTTGATGCCCTGAGGCTCGACGTTTGTCGAGTCGCAAGCGGCACGGACAGCGGCTGATCCGCCGTCCCGGGAGACGACGAAGGGCAGGCCCGGCCATGGCAGCACAGCCCGGCACCACGCCGGGGCATGCCCTTTCCCGCTGCCGGGAACCAGTGGCGCCACGAGGCCACCCGCCGTCGACCTTCCTGCGTTCCGCCCTGCGGCGCCGGCAGCGGCACGTCGCATGACAGGCCCCGGACCGACCTAGTCTTAATCCACCCCAACTGTTACCTCCGTCACATTCGTGGCGGCTCCGTGCGGACAGCGGCGCGGCACTTTGCCTGCAGAGGCAGGCCGCCGGCGCAGTCCGCCTGAGATAAGGAAAGAAGCACAGATGTCTGAACGCACCACTACGGCTGCCAGGAACACTGCAACGGAATCCGCCAGCAGCCACAGCCAGGAACCGCACCTTGCCCGGGCGCTGGGCAACCGCCACATCCAGCTGCTGGCCATCGGCGGCGCCATTGGTACCGGGTTGTTCATGGGCTCCGGCAAGACCATCTCCCTCGCCGGCCCGTCCGTCATCTTCGTCTACATGATCATCGGCTTCATGCTGTTCTTCGTGATGCGGGCCATGGGCGAACTCCTGCTGTCCAACCTGAACTACAAGTCCTTCAGCGACTTCGCCGGGGACCTCCTGGGTCCGTGGGCGGGATTCTTCACGGGCTGGTCCTACTGGTTCTTCTGGGTTGTCACCGGCGTGGCAGACATCGTGGCGATTGCCGGCTACGTGGACAAGCTGGCCCCCGGAACCCCGCTGTGGATCCCCGCACTCATCACCCCCGTAGTGCTGATCCTCCTGAACCTCCCCACGGTCAAGGCCTTCGGCGAAGCAGAGTTCTGGTTCGCGATCATCAAGGTGGTGGCCATCCTGGCACTGATCGGCACCGGCATCGTGATGATCGCCACGAACTTCACCTCCCCCAACGGCGCCGTGGCCGGCCTCGCCAACATCTGGAACGACGGCGGGATGTTCCCGCACGGCATGTTCGGCTTCATCCTCGGCTTCCAGATCGCCATCTTCGCCTTCGCCGGCATTGAACTGGTGGGCACGGCGGCAGCCGAAACCAAGGACCCGGAGAAGAACCTCCCGCGGGCCATCAACTCCATCCCGATCCGCGTCCTGCTCTTCTACGTAGGCGCCCTGGTGGTCATCATGGCGGTCAACCCGTGGCGGACCATCGATGCCGCCAGCAGCCCGTTCATCGGCATGTTCACCCTGGCCGGCCTGGGCATCGCGGCAGTGGTCATCAACCTGGTGGTCCTCACCTCCGCAGCTTCCAGCGCCAACTCCGGCATCTACTCCACCTCGCGCATGGTCTACGGCCTGGCGCAGGACGGCAACGCTCCGAAGGCGTTCGGCAAGCTGAGCATCCGCAAGGTCCCGCAGAACGCCCTGCTGTTCTCCTGCATCTTCCTGCTGGCCGGCCTGGTGCTGCTCTACTCCGGCGACTCCGTGATCGGCGCGTTCACCGTGGTCACCTCGGTTGCCTCCGTGCTCACCATGTTCGTCTGGTCCATGATCCTGGTCAGCTACATCGTGTTCCGCCGCCGCCGGCCGCAACTGCACGCAGCGTCCGCCTTCAAGATGCCCGGCGGCGCGTTCATGCCGTACGTGGTGCTGGCGTTCTTCGTGTTCATGCTGGTTGCCCTGGCCCAGGCTGAGGACACGCGCCTCGCCCTGGTGGTGGCTCCCCTCTGGTTCCTGATCCTGGGCGCTGCCTGGCACTTCAACCGGAAGACGCCGCTCCAGCAGGCGCGGATCGAGGAGTGGAAGGCTGAGTCCGCCTCGGACCAGGCCGCGGCGCAGAAGGCTGCCGCCGGCAAGTCAGGCGCAGGCGCCCTGGGCTAGGACGCCTTGCGCGCCGCAACCCGCGGCGCGACAACCACAGCGACGACGGCGATGGCGGCCGTGAGGGCGAAGACTCCTGCGAAGGAGCCGCCCGGCACCCCGCCCGCCGTCGTCGTCGTGGTTAACGCAGTAAAGACGATCCCGGTGGCGGCCAGCGCCAGTGCCCCGCCCAGGGAATCCGCAATGGACATGGCCGAACTGTTGAATCCCTCGGTGGCAGGCGTGGACATGGCCAGCGTCATCACGCTCAGGCGCGGATACATCAGCCCCATGCCGCCGCCGGCGGAAATCCAGCCGGCAATCGCGACGGCGGCAGGCCAGCCCAGAACGGTGGTCACCAGGGCAAGGACGACGGCGGCAAGCACCATCAACGATCCGATCACCATGGCCCGGAGGTTGCTGAGTTTAGCGCCCATCCGCCCCTGGACGGCCGACGCACCGGCCCAGGCAAGGGCGCCGCCGGTGAGGGTGAGGCCCGCGAACGTGGGCGAAAAGGAGTATCGCTCCACCAGCAGGTACGGAAGATAAACCTCCGCTCCGAAAAACGCCGCCGAGACCAGCCCGCGCGCCAGGATGACGCTCGGCAGTCCGCGGCGGGCCAGCAGAGTGCCGCGCGGCACCAGCGGGCGCACCGCAACCAGGGCCATGACGACGGTGGCCGCTGCCAGGATGCCGCCGGCCACGGGAACCTGCGCGGACAGGTTCAGCGCCAGGACGGCCAGCGCCGCGAGGGCGGCCCATGCGAGCCTGGCATAGGACCAGCGTCCCGGGTCCGAACTTCCCTCCGGGGCGCCTGTTCCGGCCGGGGCGCCGCGGAGTCCGCGCAGCGCCGGAACGACCATCAGGAGCGCCGGAACCACCAGCCCCACCACCCCGAGAAACACCCAGTGCCAGCTGGCCGCCTGGGCCACGATGCCGGCCGCGAACGGTCCCACCAGGGACGGGATGACCCACGCTGCGGAAAACGCGGCGAAAATCTTCGGATGCAGCACGGGCGGATAAACGCGCGCCACCACAACGTACAGCGCCACGGTCAGGGCTCCGCCGCCCAGTCCCTGCACCAGCCGCCCCGCCACCAGGGACGCCATGCTTCCGGCCGTCCCGGCGATCAGCAGGCCCAGCACAAACAGGGCGACAGAAGCGTACAGCGGCCCCACCGGTCCGCGGCGGTCGGACCAGTTCCCGGCCGCCACCATGCCGATCACGCCGGTGGCGAGCGGTCCGGCGAAAGCCAGGGCGTACAGGTCCGCGCCGTCCAGTTCGCGGCTGACCAGCGGCATGATGGTGGTCACGGCCAGCGATTCAAAGGCAGCCAGGAACACCAAGGCGCACGCCCCGGACGTCACCAGCAGGTAGTGGCGGTGCAGAATTCCTGCCGCTTCGGGGGCGGCGGCGGGGGCGCTACGTTGCACGGTGGTGGCCTGATCAGTCGTTTCGGATGCGTGCCTGCCATTAAACACCCCAGGCCGTGATGTCCGGGGTCATCCTGAACATCACGGCCTGGGGCTGCTGTGGCCTAGCGGGCCGCCGTCACCGTGTCCCCGCCGACCGGATCCGCGTTGCTTTCGTCCTGACCCTTTTGCCCTGCCCGCCCGCCACTCGGCTTTGCGGCCAGCGGAACGAACAGGAAGGCCAGTGCTGCGATGATCCCCGGGATGGCGAAAAACAGGAAGTTCATCTCAAGCGGAAGTTTGAGGGTCAGCAGAATGCCTCCAAACGTCGGCCCGACGATGGCACCCATCCGTCCAACACCGGATGCCAGCCCGATCGCCGTCGAGCGCATGAAGGACGGGTAGTACTGGGACACGAAGGAGTAGGAGATATTCTGCGCTCCCATGGTGCAGGCCCCGCTGACCGCAACGAGCAGCAGGAGGATGGCCATGTTATCGCCGAATCCCAGCAGGGTCAGCGACACCGCGGCAATCACGAACATGGGAATGAGCACCCGCTTTACTCCCCAGGCATCCGCGAGCCTGCCCAGGACCAGGGTGCCGACGATGCCACCCACGTTCAGGGCGATCGTGAAGGTCAGGCTTGAGTTCAGGGCGTACCCTGCGTCGACCATCAGCTTGGGTAGCCAGGTGGTCAGTCCGTTGACCATCAGCAGGCACATGAAGAAGGCAACCCAGATCATCAGCGTTCCCAGCGCGCGGCGGTTCTTGAACAACGCACCTACCGGGCTGCCAGGTTCCTTCTCGTGGAGTCCGGTGAATTCCGCCGCTGCCGGAAGGGCGGCCTGGTTGTTGATCTTCGACAAGGCGGACCGCAGCTCCTCGAACTTCCCTTTCTCCAGGAGCATCGCCGGGGAGTCCAGGAAGTACTTCATCATGAACGGCAGGAAGAGCAGCGGAATCACGGCAACCCAGTAGACGCTTTGCCAGCCGAACGCCGGCAGGAGGAGCATGGCGACGAAGGCTGACAGGATGCCGCCGACCGAGAAGAAGCACATCACCACGGCCACCATGGTGTTGGCGCGCTTCCTCGGCGCGTAATCGGTCAGCATGGCGATGACACTGGGAAGGATGCCGCCGATCCCCAGGCCGGCCACGGCCCGGAGGATCGAGAACTCAACCGGTCCCGCGGCGAATCCGCTGAGTGCCGTGGCGGCGCTGAAGAGGATGACGCTGGCCGTGAGGACCTTCTTCCGGCCGAACCGGTCCGCGAGGATCCCGAACAGGATGGCGCCCACCATCATCCCGACCGGCCCGTAACTGCCGACGGCGCCGGCCTCGACTGGTCCGAGGGACCACTGTTTCATCAGGACCGGCAGCACCGATCCGTAGACCACCAGGTCGTACATGTCGAAGGTGATGATGAAGCAGGCCCAGAACAGCATGCCGGCCTGGAAGCGGTTGAAGCCCGCTTCGCCGATGACGTTGCGGATATTGATGGTTGTCATGTCAGTTGGCTTTCTGCCGTCTTGCCGTTTGTGGTGAACGGCAGCACCAGCCGGGACTGGTGTGCGGCGTCGCGGTAGATCTTGTGGGTGACCGGCCGGCCCACCGGCAGGTGGAAGGCGTCCGGCGGCAGCAGCGCATTGTGCTCGTCCGCCAGCGGTTCATCGTTGGACAACTCCACCGTCAGCTTGTGGCCCGGCCGGAAGGTGTTCGCGAACGGGTAGAGGCGCAGCACGTACTCCTCGATTTTCCCCGGTTCCACGGGCACGGCACGCGTGTGCGGGTGGTACGGGCTGCCCTCGGTGGTCCGCTCGTCCAGCTCGCGGTGCGAGGCCTTGAGGTAGCCGCTGGTGATGAGCTGGCGCTTGCCGTTGGGTGCGTAGTCCCACAGGCGCAGGATGAAGTTGGTGTCCGGCTGGTCGATCTCCGCGAAGATGTGGGCTGCACCCGCGCCGATCATCTCCGTGTCCTCTTCGAAGACCGGAGTCGACCAGCTGATGATTTCCACCTTGTCCGTCACCGTCAGGGGCGCCTGGTAGAAGCCGTCCGGGGCTGCGTATTCCGTGCCCATCGGCTCGGGCTCGGTGGACAGCTTGTGGCGGGGGCGCAGGTACAGCGGGGTGTATTCCACGTTCTTCGGAGGCCACTGATCGGCCGTGACCACCTCGCGCGAACCCTCCACGAAGACGCTCACGGCAGGCTCGTCCATGACGCCGTTTTCGATGCCCTTGATCCAGTAGTCGTACCACCGGAACATCTTGTCGTGCTCCTCGATGAAGGGCCGCGACTGCATGGGCGGGTACGGGCCGATGTCCAGTTTCTTCGGGCCCTTGAGCTCGTTGAAGAGCTCGATGGTGCCGTCCAGGGTCCAGCCGCGGCCCTGGTCGAGCTGCAGGTAGACGGGAATGTCGATGTTCGGGGCCAGCGTGATCGGGTTGCGCTCCTCGTACCAGTCCCCGTCCAGCTCGTTCATGACGATGTCGAACCAGGCCTCATGGTTCTTGGGGTAGTTCAGCACGTGGACCAGGTTGGGCCAGGCGGCCACGTCCGGATCCTCGAGGCGCTGGGCGACCAGCTTCTGCAGCTCCCCGGGCGGGTATTTTTCGATCATGCGGGACTTCACGCCGTCGGTGAACGCCCAGCCGGAGTCACCGCCGCGGCCCTCGCGGGCTGCGCGGGGCATGAACCACATCACGCCGCCGTGGTAGGTGGTCTCGTAGAAATCGTAATGGCCCCCGGAGACGAAGATCGCTTTGAGGTGCGGCGGACGCTCGGCCGCGGCCAGCACCTGCATGGAGCCGAAGTAGGAGATGCCCACCATGCCCACGTTGCCGTCGCACCACGGCTGCTCGGCCACCCACTCGATGAAGTCGTACGCATCCTGGCCGAGTGAAACCCCGCCGGCGTTGTAATTGCCGATGTGCTCGCCGCCGGAGTGGCCGGACCCGCGCAGGTCACCGATGACATGGGCGTAATCCTCCTTGACGATGCGGGCAATGTCGCCGGCCTCGATGCAGCCGTCCCACATCGGGCTGGGGCGCCGCTGCGGCGGGGTGGTGAGGGCAAGTGCCTGCAGTTCCTTGCCGTACGGGCTGAGGGCCACCAGCGCCGGGCGCGGCTTGTCCTCGGTGCCGTGGTAGACGTCCGCGGCGAGCTCGACGCCGTCGCGCATCGGGACCCGAAGGTCCTTGCGGATGGCGATCGCCGCGCCGCCGGCGTTCCACGTCGTGAAATCAGCCATGAGTGCTTATCTCCTCATCTTTGGTCAAATGGTCCAGCGTTGTGCGGTAGCCGTGGAGCGTCGTGAAGAACGGGGAGGGCTCCAGGGCGGGGTCCCCCGCATACCCAAGCTCCTCGGCGACTCGGGCGAAGGGCGAGTAGGGCGAGTCCGTGTCCTGCAGACCGGCAGCCAGGCACTCGCAGGCCGCATTGTTGACGCGGGCTTCGATGTCAAGGCTCCCTTGAAGCGCTTCCCGGGCCTGCCCGGCGTCGAGCTCCACGCCGTACGGTGTCCCGTCCGCGCGGCGGTACGGGTGCCCCAGGTAGAGGTGCCGCGGGCGGATCTCATCGCTGAGGTACCGCAGGCTTGAGCGGTAGGCGGCCGGATCGACAAATCCGGGGAATCCGTTGGCAGCACCGTGGACCTGCACGGCGTCGCCAACGAACACGTCGTTTTGTCCGTCAAGGACGTATGCGACCGACCCGCGGGTGTGGCCCGGAATCGAGTGGACGGAGACCGTGACATCACCGCCGAGGGAGATGGTCTCACCTCCCCGCACCAGGAGCGTCGGCTCCATCTCGCCCGAGATGACGGCGTTCGCGGCGGTGGTCAGCTTCGCCTCGCCGTCGGGATCCTGCAAATACTGCGCCCGTCCGGCAAGGTATTCATCCACATGGGCCCGGCGCGAGCGGAGCATTGGTGCGTCGGCCTCGTGGATGACCACCTGCGCGCGCCGCCCGGTGAGCTCCCACAGGGCGTACGCGCCGCCGATGTGGTCGATATGGCCGTGGGTGAGGAAGATCCAGCGGACGTCCTCGATCCGGCGGCCGATCGCCTCCAGCGCCGGAACCATGCCTTCGGCGGGCGAGGACGCGATTCCCGTGTCCACAATCGCGGGCTCCGGGGCGTCGATGAAGAAACTGTAGAGACCGAACCGGCCCCACGGGGAGACCATGGGATGGACGGCGACTGGCGTCGTCATTTTCGGCCCCCCGCGTTCAGGAATTCACCTGTCTCCTCGAACGCCCGATAGAACTCCGGGATCCAGGAGAAATTCTGCACGAAACCGTGGTTGGCCCCCTCATAGCGGCTGACTGTTGCATCGACGCCGGCCTCCTTGAGCCGCCGGCCGTACAGTTCGCCTTCGTCCCGCAGGGGATCGTGCTCGGCCGTGATGACCAGGGCTGCGGGCAGTCCGGCGAGGTCCGCCCGCTTGATCGGGGAGACGAGGGGATCCGCCGGGTCCGCCCCGTTCTCGAGGTAGAAGGAGTTGAACGGCCTAAGTCCCGCCGTCTCCAGCCCGTACCCTTCTGCGTTCTCCCGCAGCGAGGCGTAACGGTCGACGTCGAAATCCAGGTCCAGCGACGGGTAGAACAGGACCTGGTGCGTGATGCGGTTGAACCCGTCGTCGTGGGCGTTCGCGGCGACGGCGGCGACGAAGTTGCCGCCTGAGCTGTCGCCGGCGATAGCGAGGTTCTTCCGGTTCCAGCCCAGGCTGCTCCCCTGTTCGGCGGCCCAGCGGACCACTCCATAGCAGTCGTCGAGGCCCGCAGGGAACGCGGCCTCGGGGGCCAGCCGGTAGCCCACCGAGATGACCTTGTGGCCGGTTTCCTTGGCCAAAGCCCGCGCCACGTGGTCATGGGTATCCAGGCTGCCCAGGAAGAACGCGCCGCCGTGGAAGTAGACCAGGAGGCCGTACGCGTCCGCCTCCACCGGGGTGTAGATCCGCACCGGGACCTCGCCCGACGGCGTGACTGCGGTGGCGTCCTCGACGGAGTGGAGCGGGAGGCGGTCCTCCAGCGGCGGGACCTGGGCGGCCTCGCCGCCGCGCATGGCGCCGGGGTTCAAGGGAGAACCGTCGGGTGCCGGCAGGGTTGCCAGGATCTTGGCGATTTCGGGATGGATGGTCATGGTGCTCAGGCCTTCGCGTCGGCTGGGATGTTGTCGCTCGAGGGCTTCTGGGGCTGTGCATTCTGACTTGTGGGCTTTTGGCCCGGGAAGACGTCGTTGACCTCATCCTCGGTCCAGCCCTGGCGGGAGATGCGCTGCAGCTCGTCCGTCACCGGCTTGCGGGTCGCTTGGAACAGGGCCAGGGCCTCCTTCACCGAGCCGGCCCGGGCCAGGGCATCGGCGAGGGCGCCGGCGTCCTCGATGGCCGAGTTCGCGCCCTGTCCCTGGTGGTGCAGCATGGAGTGGGCGGCATCGCCCATGAGGACCACGGAGTCCGTGTGCCACGTGTTAACCGGGTCGATGTCGTAGACGGCGCGGATGTTGACCGCATTCATGTCCAGGCCCCGGGCAATGTTCACGATCCGCTCATCGAAGCCTTCCACGGTCTTCAGGAGTTGTTCCTTCGTGATTGCGGGTGCCCAGGTGCCGTCCGGGTTAAGGGCGGTGATATCGAAGGACATCTGGTTGCGGTGGCGCAGCGGCAGCAGGTAGACCTTCGTGCCCCTGCCCATGTACATCCGCAAGTTGTCATCGACCACCATCCCGTGGGCGTCGTCGGCAGAGATCACTACGCGGTAGGCGTGCTCGCCGGAGAACACGGGGCCTTTGTCACTGAAGAGCTGCTCACGCACCGCGGACTTGATGCCGTCGGCACCGACCACCAGGTCCGCCTCCACGGTCTCCCCGTTGGAGAAGGTCAGGACGGAGCGATCACCCTTGTCCTCGATGGCCTCCAACCGGTGGCCCAGGTGCACCATGCCCTCGGGGAGCACGCCAAGCAGCGCCTCGATGAAGTCGCGGCGGTGGATGAGGTGCGTCTGCTTCTCGTCGCCGAACTCCGGCCAGGTGTCCTTCATGATCGGATCACCGGTGGCGGTGAGGATCTCAAAATAGTCGCTGGGCGAGCTGACGTTGGCGATCGCATCGAAGATCCCCCACTGTCGGAACCGGGCCATGGTGGCGGGACGCAGGCCGATCCCGGCGCCCACCTCCCCCATCTGCGGAGCCTGCTCGTACACGTTGACGTCTGCACCGAGCAGGCTTAGCGCCTTGGCCGCCGCGGCGCCGCCATAGCCTGCGCCGACGATGGCGATCTTGAGGTTCTTGATGTCTTCAGCCTTCATAGTTTCATCTCTTTCTGGACTGCTTCGTGGCCCGGGCCATCTCCGGGGGTAAGGGGCGGGTTGTAGCGGCCTGGCCGGGCCGGGGTCAGGCGCCCAGCGACAGGAAATCGGCCGGGTTGTCCTCGAGGAGGAGTTTGAGGGTGGCATCGTCGATGCCGGACGCACGCATGTCCGGGATCATGTCCTCGAAGATGTAGTTGATGGTGTGGCCCTTCACGCCCGGCCAGCCCAGCGGGCTGCAGTTCGCGTCGGCCGAGACGAGGAGCTTGTCCGCGTAGCCCTTGTTCACGAGCTTGACGAAGTGCTCCATGCGTTCAGCGCGCTTGCGGCCCCAGAACGGCGGATCCGGCAGTTCGAGATCGTAGCCGAAGGTGTCGAAGCCGATGCGGCCGCCCTGCTCGTAGATCCAGTCGTGCGGGGTGACCGGTGCGTTCAAGCCGTCGTCGGCGTGGCCGAAGAGCACGCGGTCCAGCGGGAGGCCTTCCTCGTTGAAGATGCTCACTGCCGGTTCGGGGTCGATGGCCAGGTGGGTGAGGATCGGTGCGCCGGTGACGACGGCGGCGCGGGCGGCGGCGCGGTAGATGCGCTTGTCCAGGTCCGTCATGCGTCCGCCGCGGCTCACGCCGACTTTGATGACGCCGGCTTTGGCGCCCGTGTTGCCTATGCCGATGGTGATCTCGTGGATGAACACCTTCGTGAGGTAGTCCACGGTGGCGCGGGAGAAGTGCGGCAGTGCGGTGTCGCCGCCGACGAAGCCGGTGCAGGCCACGATGTGCACGCCCGTCTTCCGGGACAGGGACTTGTAGTAGTCCACGTCGCGGCCGTTGCAGATGCCTGTGGCGTCCACGAAAGTACCCCCGCCGTATTCGCGGAACTTCCGCAGCTTCGGCACGGTTTCCTCGTAGGCCTGCTCCGGCGACTTCCACCATTTGGTGTCCAGTTCGGACCCGGGCATGCCGTAGCCGATGTGCTCGTGGACCGCCACGATTTCCAGTTCTTCGGCCGGGATGGTTCCCAGCACGGTGTTGACCTTGGTCATTCGTTCACCTCAGGGTTCTAAAGCTTGTTGTGGGTGGGCCGCTGCGTGCTTAGCGCACGGTCAGCAGGTTGCGCGGGTTGTCCTCGAGGATGCGCCGGGCGTCGTCTTCGCCCAGGCCGCGGGCCCGGAGGAACGGCACGAACGTGGTCAGGACGTGGCTGTAGGGCAGGTTGTACTCCGGCAGGCCCTTGGCCACTCCGATCGAGTTGCCCGACAGGATGATCTTGTCGGCATGGCCGGCCTCGACGAGCTCGAGCACCAGTTCGGCGCGTTCGTGGTCGCTGAGGTAGTCAGGGTGGTCGTTGAGGCCCACGTGGTCGATGCCCACGAAGGCTCCGCGGCCAGCCACCACAACGGCGGAGCCGGCGGCGTCCTTGCGGTCCAGGTCGCCCACGAGCACCCTGTCAGCCCCGATCTGTTCGTCCAGGACGATGTCCAGGTCGTGCAGGGCATCAGCGCCGAAGCGGATGGAGACCGGGATGCCGGTGTCCCTGGCGGCGCGGGCGGACCCGCGGAACAGGCTTTCTTCGGTCGGCGTCATGCCGGCGCGATCGGCGACGGTGGCCACGATGCCGGCGGCGGCGCGGCGCTCCACGCGGGGAATCACCATCCCCTCAGTGACCTCCTTGCCGAAGAGATCGCTGAACTTTTCGGCCGGCCACGGGGTGGGCGGGTTGGTCTGCGGCGTCAGGAAGTATCCGCCGAGTTCTTCCTCCGGGCCCAGGCCCGTGGAGGCAACAATGTGGACGCCGGTGGAGCGGGACAGCGCCTCGTAGAGCTTGAGGTCGCGGCCGTGGAACATGCCGGTGCTGTCGACGATCGTCTGGCCGCCATGCTCGCGGAAGTCCGTGAGCTTCGCGGCCAGGGCCTCGAAGATCTCCGCCCTGTCCATCGAGATGTCCGGGGCGTACTGGGCGCCGGGAAGGACGGACAACAGGGCCTCATGGACCGCGACGACGCCCAGTTCAGAAGCAGGTACGGGACCCAGGACCGTGTTGACGGTTTGCCCGGCTGGGGCATCTGACGTGTCAGCGGTAGCGACGGGTGCGGGGTGGCTCACGGGGCTTCTCCCTTTAAGTTCGGGTACGGAATGCAGGGGCGGCGGAGCCTGACGTTGCCGTCGCTCCGTTGCGGTGTAGCCACCATCACATATTTCTTTACAGCATGTCAAGGAAATAATCGCAACGTATGTGATTCGCACATCCGGACTATCGAGAAGACCTCGGAACGTAAATCCTCTTGACATCATGTAAAGCTTCCAGACAGACTGTGGTTAGCGCCACATCTACTTCGGAAACAAAGGAGTTTCATCGATGAGTCAGACCACCACTGCGCAGACGAGCACACCGTCTAGCCGCGGCTCGGTACGGGCCACTTTCGTTGCCGCCTACAGCGCGGTCACACTGGCCCAGATCACCAATGCTCTGCCGGGTGCCCTCAGCGGCACCTTTGCCGGGGAGTTCCACACCTCAGGCGCAGGCCTGACCTGGATTGCGGGCATGTTCCTGATGGGCATCGTGGTCTTCGAGCTCAGCTGGGGGCTCCTGGGTGACATGTTCGGACGCAAGAAGCTGCTCTACGTCGGTGCCGTGGTCAGCGTTGCCGGCTCGGTCCTGGCCGCACTGGCGCAGACCACCGAAATGATGATCTTCGCGCAGGCGGTCGGCGGCATCGGGGCCGGCATCCTGTTCCCCATCTCGCTGTCCATGATCGCGGCAATCACGCCGGACCACCGTGCCCGGGCGAAAGTCATCGCCACGTGGGCCGGGTTCCTCTCCCTCGGCGCCGTGATCTCGCCGGTGCTCGCCGGGTTCACGGCGCAGTTCTTCACCGTGCCGGGCGCTGCGCCGGGTGCGCCGAACGAGTTCAGCGGCTGGCGGGCGGCCTACTTGATTGCCGCCGCCATCGCCGTGATCGTGCTCCTCGTCGCGCTCCGGGCAAAGGATTCCGCGGCCGCCGAGGGGCGCAAGCTGGACCTGCCCGGCCAGTTCACGCTCGCCCTCGGCCTCATCGCCGTCCTCTACGCCACGGTGACCGCCGTGGATGCTGGCTTCGGCAGTGCCCAGGTGATCGCAAGCTACGTCGCCGGTGTCATTCTCCTGGCGGCCTTCGTCGTCATCGAACCACGCACCACGCAGCCGCTAATCCACCTGTCACTGTTCAAGAACAGCGCCTACTCGATCACCGGGATTGTGGCCGTCACGGGCATGTTCGCCTTCCTCGCCATCTGCTTCAGCACCAGCGTGGCCGTCAGCGGGCTCGCCCTGGCCGAGACCTGGAAGATCGGTGTGCTCTTCGTCTTCATCCAGGGTCCCGCCTTCGCCTTCATCCCGGTTGTGGGATGGCTCATCCACCACGTGGCCCCGCGCTGGGTGCTCACCGCCGGTTTCGCCCTCATGGCTGTCTCCGGTTTCTGGCTCTCGACCTTCGCCCTCGGTACGCCGGAGGCCTACGGCGGCACCCCCTGGACGGCCTTCGTCCCGCCGCTTCTGGTGCTGGGCATCGGATTCGCCCTTACCGTCAGTTCCGTGACCGCTGTCGCCATCAACACCGTCCCGCCCCAGCAGATCGGCATGGCGTCGGCCACGACGAACCTTTTGCGTGACCTCGGATTCGCCCTGGGCCCGGTTATCGGCTCGGCCATCGCCTTCGGCATCGGAGCCACGGCCTTCGCAGGTCCCCTGGCCGGCATCCTCGGCGGGGCGGGACTGCCCGCAGAGGCTGTCAGCGGGCTGGCGAACGTGCCGCCACTGGGCTTCCTCTCCGGCTGGGACGGCGTGATCGCCCAGTTCTCCGGCCAGGCAGCGGCCGGCGGCGCACCCGCTCCCGCCGTCGAAGGCATGGTCCAGGCACTCAATACCGCACAGCCGCAAATCCAGGGCGCGGCGGGGACCTCCCTCGGCCAGGGCTTCCAGGCGGTCTACCTCGCGGCCGGCATCGCGGCCATTCTCTCCGCCATCCTTACCCTCTTCATCTCCGCACGGTCCTCGGCGCCGTCAGCCGACGCCATCGCGGGGCCCGCGGAGACCACAGAAGCAAACGCCGAAGCCGCCGTCCAGGCCTGACGCCCTTCGGCCCCTTAGCCAACACAACCGACCATCTGCAAGGAGAACACCATGACTGCACCCCTCGAATCAGACATCGACATCTGGGATGACGACATCCTTGTCGATCCCTACCCCACGTATGCCGCGCTCCGCGAGCAAGCAGCAGTGGTCCACCTTCCCAAGAACGACCTGTACGTCCTGACGCGCTACGACACCATCCGGGACGCCCTCGGTGATCCGGAAACCTTCTCGTCCACCAGCATCGGCTTCAACCCCATGGTGAACGAGGCACTGCAGGGCACCTCACTCGCCTCCGACCCGCCCATCCATACGCAGCTCCGCGCCACGCTGTCACAGAACCTCACCCCCCGTGCACTCCGCGGCCTGAAGGTGATCATCGACGAAAAGGCGGACAAGCTCGTCGCCGAGCTCGCCGCCAGCGGCAGCTTCGAAGCCATCGATTCCCTGGCCCGGGCCTTCCCCATCGAGATCGTTGCCGACCTCATTGGTTTCCAGGGGCACGTCAAGGACAACATGCTGCGCTGGGGCCAGGCCGCAATGCAGGTCATCGGGCCGTTGAACCAGCGCACGCAGGAGAGCTTCCCGATCGCCGGCGAGCTCTACGGCTGGTGTTCGTCGGTCACCGCCGACGACCTCACGCCAGGCTCGATCGGCCGCGGAATATTCGACGCCGAGGCACGCGGCGACATCCCCCAGGGCTCTGCAGGGCACATCATCCACCAGTACCTGGGGGCGGGTGTGGACACGACCATCGCCTCCATCGGAAACATTGTTGCGCTGTTCGGCCACCACCCTGGGCAGTTCGAACTGGTCCGGGAGAACCCGGACCTCGTCCCCGCGGCGTTCGCCGAAGTGCTGCGCTACTGGGCACCGGTCCACATCTGGGGCCGCAAGGCAACCCGCGACGTCGAAATCGACGGAGTCACCATTCCTGCCGGTGCCCAGGTGGGCATCCTGTTCGGTGCCGGCAACCGGGACCCGCGGCATTACGCGAATCCAGACACCTTTGACATCAGGCGCAACCCGGTGGACCACCTTTCCTTCGGCTACGGACCGCATGGCTGCGCAGGCCAAGGCCTCGCGAAACTTGAAGGGCATGCGATCATCGAGGCGCTTGCCCGCAGGGTGAAGACACTGACGGTTTCGGATGAGGTCCGGGAGCCCAGCAACATCACGCGGAGTTTCGAATTGCTCCGGGTCGAAAAGGTGGTGGCGGCGTGAGGATCGAACTGGACCGTCCCCGTTGCGAAGGACACGGCCTTTGCGAGGAAGCCGCGCCCCGGCTCATGCACCTCGACGATGACGGTGAGCTGGTGATCGACGTCCCGGACGCGGAAGGGGCTGACCTGGACGCCGCGAAGGCCGCAGTCAGGGTCTGCCCGGTCGCCGCACTGCGGTTGGCCGCGGCATGACGATGCGGAGGATAGTGGTGGTTGGCAACGGCATCGCCGGGCTCACGGCCTGCGACTCGTTGCGCTCTGCGGGCTTCGACGGCGAACTCACCGTCGTCGGCGCCGAGCGCCACCATCCCTACAGCCGGCCCGCCCTGTCCAAGGCGCTGCTGCACAGCGTTCAAGGAAGCAGCGAGGACGGCCTGCGGGCGCACGAGCTCCCCGAGCCGAGCCACGACGCAACGGAGCTGCTCGGCGTCAGCGCCGCCGGACTCGATGTCGACGCCCGCCTGGTTCGCCTGGACGGGGGCGGTGAGCTGCCGTACGACGGCCTGGTCATCGCCTCCGGTTCCCGGGCGAAGCGCCTCGCTGCGGGACCGCAACAGGACGGAGCAGGCGGACCGCACCAGGACGGCTCCCCCCGGGAGCTCACCCTGCGCACCCTTGAGGATGCGATCCTCCTCAAGGAGCGCGTCGCATCGCGTCCCTCGGTCATCGTGATCGGCGGCGGACCGCTCGGCATGGAGGTCGCGTCAGGCTGCCTCGCGGCCGGCTGTGAGGTCACCCTCGTTTCCGACGTCGGGCCCCTCTCGCGCCAGCTCGGCGAGCATTTGTCCGATCTGTTCACTTCGGCTGCCATCGGGCGCGGCCTGCGGGTGGTTGGCGGCGGGAAGGCGAGGCTTGCCCATCACGGTTCCGGGACACGGGTCGTCCTCGTCGACGGCACTGAACTTGAAGCGGATCTCGTGGTCACCGCCGTCGGCGATGAACCGAACGTCGGCTGGCTGGCCGGCTCCAGCCTCCTCACGGGTGGATCGCTGCGCGTCGACTCGCGCGGACGACTCCGGCCGGACATCGTGGCCGCCGGCGACGTGGCGTCCTTCCCCACGCGGCGCGGCGTGCAGCGGGTCCCCTTGTGGACGAGCGCCATCGACCAGGCCAAGGTCGCCGCCGTCGGACTGCTTCAGGGCGATACCGCACCCGAGTTCGACTTCCAGCCGTACTTCTGGACGGAGGGCTTCGGCCTGTCGCTGAAGTCTGTGGGCTTCACCCCGGTTGCCGGGGCTCCCGACTACTGCGAGCCTGGCGGGAGCGCCGACTCGGTACTGCTGCGCTGGGACAACCCGGACGGGTCCGGGACTGCCGCTGCGATCAATTACCGGATCCCGGTCCCGAAACTGCGCAAGCTGGCCGACGGCGGTCCGGCGGCGCTGCGTCCGGCGGCGCCCGCCCGGGTCTGACGACGCACGCCACCGTTAGGATTGATGCATGTCGTCGTTGCGAGAAGCCCAGAAGAAGCTCACCCGCGACATGATTGTGGAGCGCGCGCTCGAGCTCTTCACCGAGAAGGGTTACGCCGCGACCACCATCGACGAGATCGCCGCGGCGGCCGGCACCACCCGGGTGACCTTCTACGCGTACTACCCGTCACGCAGTGACCTGATGAAGGACTTCATGGCGCGCGTCAACGCGGTGCTGGACCGTGCGGACGGACCGGAGAGCGGCTCCACTGCTCCCGACCTCGTGGACGTGGTGCGTGCAGGCGAGCTAACGGGCATCCTGGCCTGGCTGGAATCGCGGGCGGCGCTCTGGCCGGTCTTCCGCCCCTACCTCGACGTGCTCGACGAGGCCGCCGCCGTCGACCGCGAAGTGCGCGCCATGGTGGAGGGATGGCATGAGGAGGTCATCTCCGACCTCGTCCGGGGAATGCAGCTGGCCGGGCGCTTTTCACCGGAGACGCACCACATCCGCGGAACACTTGCCTTCACCTCGCTGGACTACGTGGCCACGCTCTGGACACGACGGAAGTTTGAACCAAACCGAGAACACGCGCTGGAGGTACTGGCTGACAACTGGTACCACCTGCTCTGCGACGACTAGGCCTCCAGCCGCAGCCCTGCCGACGGAACCACGGCTCCCGTGGCGGTCGAATCGGGGTTGAGCATCCAGCCCACCCTCTTGGCGGAGCTCAGGACCACCACGCTCTCGGCCAGCTCGATTCCGGGGATCCGTTGCTGGAGTGCCAGTTCGGCATTCATCACGTCCGCCAGGGAATGCAGCCACATGATCACCACGAAGTTCGTCCGCCCGGTGGTGGAGGCGGCCAGCCGGATGTTCCGGAACCCGCGCAGCTCGGCCGCCGCGGCCTCGTGCTGGCCCGGCGGCACGTTGGCGAACCACTGGCACGTGACGGGGTAGCCGGAGTACTTCTGCGCGATCTCACAGCGGAACGAGAGCATCCGGCTGGACAACACCCGGTTGAGCTGCCGCTGGACAGTTGCCGGGCTGCGGCCCAGGCTGCGGGCGATGTCCGCCGCCGTCGCCCTTCCGTCCCGCGCAAGGAACGGAATAAGGTCCAGGTGGCTCTGCGGCAGCGGGGCGCCGGGAACGGCGGGCGGGGCGGAGCCGGACGCTTCGGGCCCGGCGAGCGCCTTGAGGGCGTTCTGCTGCGCCTTGTCCAGGACGTTGAGCCGCCACGCGTAGCCGCCCACATGCAGGCGGGTGCAGAGCGCGGTCCGATACTTGAGCAGGCCCGGGATCTCCTTGAACTGCGGCACCACTGATTCACTGAAACGGCCAAGGGTGGGCGTGATGACTGTCAGCATCAGGTCGCGGTTGCTGGCAGCTTCCTCCACCGTGACCACTTCGGGGATGGCCGCGAGCGCGGCGGTGACTCCGGCGCGCTGCCGCATTTCGCAGTCTACGTCCACCAGGGCAAGGCACATCTGCTTGGGATCGCCGATCAGGTGGGCGGTGGTCCAGGCAGCGCCGGCGGCCCGCAACCGGTCCCAGCGCGCCGCCAGCGTGGTGGCGTGCACGCCCAGGATTCCGGCAGCATCGGACCAGCTGACCCGCGGGGCGATTTGCAGCGCGTTGATCAGCTGGAGATCGTCCTCACTGATTTCCATGCGGCGGCGGCCCCCTTCATGCACGAATCCTGCAACTCCAAGCATAGTTGTGATTTTTTCCTGCTATTTCCAGGCTTGTGAACCACCTCACTCCACAATGGGTTGCAGGTCACAAACCGATCGTTCGGGAAAGAGGAGAACATATGTCGATCACCGCCGATGCCAGGGAACTGCAGGGCGACATTGCCCGGTTCCGCCAGGAGCTGCATCGGGAGCCGGAGATCGGCCTGGACCTCCCCCGGACCCAGGAAAAGGTCCTCCGGGAACTTGAGGGCCTGCCGTACGAGATCACCCTCGGCGAGAGCACGACGTCGGTCACTGCGGTTTTGCGCGGCGGCGCGCCGCACGCGTCGGCCGAGCGGCCGGCGGTCCTGCTCCGCGCGGACATGGACGGCCTGCCCGTCCAGGAGCGCACCGGCGTCGACTTCACCTCGCGGATCGACGGAGCCATGCACGCCTGCGGCCACGACCTCCACACGTCCATGCTTGCCGGCGCCGCCCGGCTCCTGGCCGACCGCCGGGATCAGCTGGCCGGCGACGTTGTGCTGATGTTCCAGCCGGGTGAGGAGGGCTTCGACGGCGCCTCCCACATGATCCGCGAAGGCGTCCTGGACGCGGCCGGCCGCCGCGTGGACGCCGCCTACGCCATGCACGTGTTCTCCGCCCTGGAACCGTACGCCCAGTTCTGCACCAAGCCGGGCGTCATCCTGAGCGCCTCGGACGGGCTCTTCGTCACCGTCCTGGGAGCAGGCGGCCACGGCTCCGCGCCGCACTCCGCGAAGGACCCGGTCACGGCGGTTGCCGAAATGGTGACAGCCCTGCAGGTGATGATCACGCGCCAGTTCAACATGTTCGATCCCGTAGTCCTCACAGTCGGCCTCCTGCAGGCCGGCACCAAGCGCAACGTCATCCCTGAATCCGCGCGCTTCGAAGCCACCATCCGCACGTTCTCCGATGCATCCCGGGAACGGATGATGACGGCCAGTCCGGTCCTGCTCAAGGGCATCGCCGCGGCCCACGGCCTCGAGGTGGACGTCGACTACCGCTCCGAGTACCCGCTCAGCGTCACGGATGAAGACGAGACACACACCGCCGAAAAGACCATCCAGAAGCTCTTTGGCGATTCGCGCCTCACCCGCTGGGCCACCCCGCTCAGCGGCTCGGAGGACTTTTCCCGGGTCATGGCCGAGGTGCCCGGCACGTTCATCGGGCTCAGCGCCGTTGCCCCCGGCGCGGACCACACCTCCACCCCGTTCAACCACTCCCCCTACGCCACTTTCGATGACGGCGTTCTCTCCGACGGCGCGGCGCTCTACGCAGAGCTTGCCGTTTCCCGCATCGCAGCCCTCGCGGCTGCAGGCAACTGACCTTCCCTTCACTTTTGGAGCCCCACATGACTTCCACCGTAGGCATGCCAGCCGAGGTCCAGGTTCACAAGTCCCACCTCCGGACCCTCATCGGAACCGGCATCGGCAACGCCGTTGAATGGTACGACTGGGCCATCTACGCCACGTTCTCACCGTTCATCGCCAGCGCCCTGTTCAGCAAGGCGGATCCGACGTCGGCCTTCCTCGCCACCCTGGCGATCTTCGCCGTCGGATTCGTCGCCCGTCCGTTCGGCGGCTTCGTGTTCGGCTGGATCGGTGACCGGATCGGCCGCAAGACGTCGATGACGTTCGCGGTGGGGCTCGCCGCACTGGGCAGCCTGCTGATCGGCATTGCCCCGACCTTCGAAGCCGTGGGAGCCTTCGCGTCCGTGATGCTGCTGGTGGCCCGCCTGATCCAGGGCCTGGCCCACGGCGGCGAGCTGCCGTCGTCACAGACCTACCTTTCCGAGATGGCCCCGAAGGAAAAGCGCGGCTTCTGGGCCACGCTGATCTACACCTCCGGCACCGCCGGAATCCTGGCCGGAACCTTGCTCGGGGCCGTCCTGTCCAACGTCCTGAGCCAGGCCGACATGAACGCGTGGGGCTGGCGCATCCCGTTCCTGATCGGCGGCGCGCTGGGTGTCTATGCCTTGGTGATGCGGGCACGGATGAGGGAAACCGAGGCCTTCGCAGCCGAAACGCCCAAGGAAAAGCACGAGCCGATGTGGCCGCAGATCTACCGGCACCGCAAGCAGGCGCTGCAGGTCATCGGACTGACCGTCGGCCTGACCGTGAGCTACTACATCTGGGGCGTCGTGGCGCCGAGCTACGCCGCCACCGCACTGAAGATGGACCGCGGCGAAGCCCTCTGGGCCGGGGTGATCGCCAACATCGTCTTCATCGCCGCCCTGCCGTTCTGGGGCAAACTGTCGGACCGCATCGGCCGCAAGCCGGTCCTGATCGCGGGTTCAGCCGGCGCCGCGCTGTTCCACTTCCCCATGACCTGGCTGCTGAAGGACTCCCCCTGGCAGCTGGCCGTCACGATGTCCGTGATGCTGTTCTTCATTGCCGCCAGCGCGGCCATCGTTCCGGCCGTCTACGCCGAGCTCTTCCCCACCAAGATCCGAACCGTCGGCGTCGGGGTCCCCTACTCCATCTGCGTCGCGGCCTTCGGCGGCACTGCCCCGTACCTGCAGACCTGGCTGGGCACCATTGGACAGGCCAACCTGTTCAACGTCTACGCCGTGCTCCTGTTGCTGGTGGGCATCGCGTTCGTCTTCACCATCCCTGAGACCAAGGGCAAGGACCTGACGCACTAGCGGTCACCGGCCGGCGGCATAGTCCGCCTGAGAGGCCAACTGAGGAGGAACGGCCAAGGCCGGGCGGCACTGCCGCCCGGCCTTGGTTATGGTCGCGTCTGGAGCGTCACAAGCCCGGCCCGCACACCGGATGCCCCGCCGGACCTGCGTACAATCGACCGACAGCCATCTACCAAGGGAACCATGAAGAAACTCACCACGGCCCTGCTCGCCGCCGGGCTCATCATCTCCGCTTCCGCCTGCTCCGCACCGGCACAGCTGACCACAGCGGAAACCTGCGACCGGCTCAAGATCGTTGTGACGGACTCCAGCACCAGCGCCGGCAAGACCGGGATGATCATCCTGGGCAACCGGCTCCGCCCGCTCGTCGGGGGTGCCTCCGATGAGATGAAGCCCGCCGTGCAGGCGATCTTGGATTACGCCGATGAGAACGCGAAAGAGTCGCCCGACGCTGAAAAGATGGCCCAGCTGCAGGCCGACTACCAGAAGGCCGGCGCTACATTCGGGCAGTTCTGCAACTAGTTGCTGCCACCAGTTGTTTCGGCGGGACGCAGCCCTTGTCCCTATCGGCGGTTAGCCCAGGTGGACGGGAGCGGCGTCGGCGTCGGAGCCGCTGAACGTCGTCCGGTCGATCCTGATCAGGACCAGTGCAATCGGGATGATCAGGATTGCCACGGCTGCAGCCCACAGGAACACAGCCGAGTAGCCGGCTGTCAGGGCCGCCATGGAGGCGCCTCCAGCGGCGGCCGTGGCTGCGGCGGCGATGGAGCTGAACAGTGCGATGCCCAGGGAACCGCCGATCTGCTGTGAGGCGTTCACCAGGGCACTGGCAACCCCGGAGTCATCCTTGTCCACGCCGAAAAGGGCAAGGTTCTGCATCGGAACAAACACCATGCCCAGGCCCATCCCCATCAGGATCAGGGCAGGCAGCATGTTCACGGCATAGCTGCCCTCGGCGCTGACCCGGGTCAGCCACAGCATGGAAGCCGCCATGAAGACCGGGCCTACCGCGGTGGGGATTTTCGCCCCGAGTTTCGGCAGGTTCTTCGCAACCACTGCGGCGGTGGCGATCAGCACCACGGTCATGGGCAAGGAAGCAATGCCGGCCGGGAACGGGGCGAAACCGAGCACGATCTGGATGTAGTAGTTGATGAACAGGATGCCGCCAATCAAGACTGCGCCGGACAGGAACGAGGCAAAGAACGCTGCTGCCCGGTTGCGTTCCGTGGCAACGCGGAGCGGCAGCAAGGGATGCTTCACCTTTTTCTCCACCAGCACGAAGAGGGCCAGCAGCACCACGCCTGCCAGGATGAAGCCCCAGGCTTCCGGGGCACCCCAGCCGTGTTCGGCATTTGTGAAGCCGTAGACCAGTGACCCCAGGCCGAGGGCTGCGAGGACGACGCCGGGCCAGTCGTATTTGGTGGACCCTTCAGCCTTGCTTTCGCGCACCGTCAGCCAGACGCCGATGAAGGCAATGATGGCGATGGGGATGTTTACGAAGAAGCACCACCGCCAGGACGCGTAGTCCGTGAGGTAGCCGCCCAGAAGGACGCCAATGGCTGCACCCACGCCGCTGATGGAGCCAAAGATCGCGAAGGCCGTCCCGCGGTCCTTGCCGCCGGGGAACGCAACTGTCAGCAGCGCCAGCGCGGCAGGCGCCAGCAGCGCGGCGAACACACCCTGCAGGGCGCGCGCGCCGATCAGCTCCCAGGTTTGCTGCGCGATGCCGCCGACGAACGACGCCGCGGCGAAACCGACGGAGGCCACGATGAAGGTCCGCTTGCGGCCCCAAAAATCAGCGATTCTTCCACCCAGCAGCAGGAACGCGCCGAAGGCCAGGGCATAGGCCGTGACCACCCAGGACCGCGCCGAATCGCTGATCCCCATTTCGGTCTGCAGCCGCGGGAGGGCCAGATTCACAATCGTGCCGTCCAGGACCACCATGAGTTGCGCAAGGGCCAGGAAGATCAGTGCCCACCACGCTTTCTGCGGCTTGTTCTCCTGCCGCACCTGCGTTGTTGCAGTAGCTAGTGCCATTCCGTCATACCCTCCAAGTAGTAATACTTATAAAAGTATAACTATCTAGGCCGGCCCCGGCGCCGCATGCGGGGTGCGATGCTGGCTACGCGGACCCGTCGAGAATCGAGGCGAGGCGCTGGAGCGCCGGGAGGCTCGCTGCGATGTGTGCGCGTTCGGCCGGAAGAAGCCGGGAGCTGGCCGCGTCGAGCGATTCCGCCCAGGCGGCCTCCAGCACGGTCTTGATCCGCTGGGACTCGGCCGTGGGGTGCAGGGCGACGTAACGCTTGTCAGCCGCGTCACGCGTGCGCGTCACCAGGTTGCCGGTGACAAGCTCGCGCACCTGCACGCTCACGTTGCTGAACTGCCGGCCCAGTCGGCCGGCGACTTCGGCAACAGTGATCCCGGGGTGGTCCTCGATCACCCGGAGGATCTCCAGCTGGCCGTTGGGCAGCGGGCGGACTCCGGTCGCTTGGTGGGACTTCCGCTTGACGTCCGCGGAGATATCAAGGATGGCCACAGCGAGGGCGCGGAGGTCCACTGCCTGCGCCTGACGGTCACCTGGGCCAACATTTTCCATCCCTTCAGCATAGGCGCGGGAAGGGACCCGGCCGGTTATGATCTCCAAGACCGGGGCGCTCCGGACGCCACGCATGATTCCGGTGACAATACCCCTTAGGGTATATTGGGCGTGTCCCCGGCCACCGGGAAGCCATGCAGGAAGCCCCGAAGGATCAGGATGAACGCAGAGGAACGGCCGGAAGGCCTGCAGCTAGACGAGTCCGCCACGCCGGGAACGGCGGCCGCAGCGGACCGGGCCCGCCTGGATGGCCACCGCCTCCAACGCCGCGTAGTGTCCGTTCTCGTCGGCGGCCAGGTCCTCGGCGGCATCGGCATGGGGGCAACCCTCTCCCTGGGCTCGCTGCTGGCGGCACAGCTCTCCGGGTCCAACGCATGGTCCGGCATGGCTGCCACCATGAGCACCCTCGGCGCCGCTTTCGCCGCTGTCCCGCTGGCCCGCCTCGCCCAGGCACGCGGCCGGCGGATCTCGCTGTCCACCGGCGCCCTGGTCGCCGGAGCCGGAGCCGTCCTGGCCATCAGCTCCGCCGCACTGAGCCTTTTTCCGTTGCTGCTGCTGGGCCTGATGCTCCTCGGCGCGGGCTCCGCAGTGAACCTGCAGGCACGTTTCGCCGCAACCGACCTGTCCCGCCCGGGGTCCCGGGGCCGTGACCTCTCCATTGTCGTATGGTCCACAACCATCGGTGCGGTCCTGGGGCCGAATCTCTTTGGCCCTGGCGAGACGGTCGGCGCAGCCCTCGGCCTTCCCCCGCTGACCGGCGCTTTCGCCTTTTCCGTCGCCGCCCAGCTGGCTGCCGCCGTCGTCTATTCCACCGGCCTGCGGCCGGACCCCCTGCTCACCGCCATGGCCTCACGAGTGCCTGACCTCGCGGCGCCCCGGCCACAAAGCGGCCTGCGGATTCTGCGGCGCAACCCGCGGGCGCGGTATGCCGTGGCCGCTGTCGCGCTCAGCCACGCCGCCATGGTGGCGCTGATGTCCATGACGCCGGTGCACCTGAAAGACCACGGGGCCAGCCTCACGGTGGTCGGCCTGACGATCAGCCTGCACATCGCCGGCATGTACGCGCTGTCTCCCGTTTTCGGCTGGATGGCGGATAAAGCCGGCCGGCTGCGCACCATCCTGCTGGGCCAGGCCATGCTGCTGGTTTCACTCGTGCTGGCCGGGCTGGCTCCGGACTCCGGCACGGCCGTCACCGCTAGCCTGATCCTGCTGGGGCTGGGCTGGTCCGCCTCCGTGGTGGCAGGGTCGGCGCTGGTGGCCGAGTCCGCGCATGTGCAGGACCGGCCGGCGATCCAGGGTGTTTCGGACCTGAGCATGAACGCGGCCGGGGCAACCGGCGGCGCGCTGGCCGGTCCGGTGCTGGCCGCCGTCGGGTACTCCGGGCTTGGATTCCTTTCCACCGCCCTGGTGGCCGCCGTGATCATCTGGACTTTCCTGCAACCCAAACAATGACGACGGCGGCAGTTACCTCGCGTGACGCCCCGTTACCTTTGACACGCCCGGCGCCTCCCGTTCGGGTTCCCCGATGACGCTTTGAGTCACTGGATTAACGCGGGTGAACGCGCGCGACGCGGGCCATTGATGGTCCAACAGGCCGGACCGTAGTCTCAGTCCAATCGACCGCAGACCTGCGGTGGAGCCCCTGCGGGGACCGCCGCAATCGTGAAGGAATCCCCATGTCATCGCATCAGAACCCCGAAGGATCCACCCGCATCGTTGCGGGGCAAACCGCCAAACCCCAAAGCTCCAATCCAAAGCGCAGGCGCACCCTAGGAATCGGCATCGCCGCGGGCCTCGTGGCACTCATCGCCGGCGGCGCGGCAGTGGCATCGTCACTGTCCGGCACTACGGGCAATACATCCGCGCAGCCGGCGGCCGCAGCCGCAGCACCCGCGGCGGAGTTGAGGCTGGGCTATTTCGGCAACGTCACGCACGCCCCGGCCCTGGTGGGGGTCAAGGAAGGCTTTATTGCGAAGAGCCTGGGGGAGACGAAGCTGAGCACGCAGGTGTTCAACGCCGGGCCGGCTGCGATTGAGGCGCTGAACGCCGGGGCCATTGATGCGACGTATATCGGCCCGAATCCGGCGATCAACTCGTTCGTGAAGAGCCAGGGCGAGTCCGTCAGCATCATTGCCGGTGCCGCGGCCGGCGGTGCGCAGCTGGTGGTCAAGCCCGGGATCGGCACGGCCGCGGACCTGAAGGGCAAGACCCTGTCCACGCCGCAGCTGGGCGGCACCCAGGATGTGGCGCTGCGGGCGTGGCTCGCCGCGCAGGGCTACAAGACCAACACCGACGGCAGCGGCGACGTTGCCATCAACCCGACCGAGAACGCGCAGACGCTGAAGCTGTTCCAGGACGGCAAGCTCGACGGCGCGTGGCTGCCGGAGCCGTGGGCTTCCCGGCTGGTGCTGCAGGCCGGCGCGAAGGTCCTGGTGGACGAGAAGGACCTGTGGGACGGGTCGCTGACGGGCAAGCCGGGCGAGTTCCCCACCACCATCCTGATCGTGAACAAGAAGTTCGCCGCGGCGCACGCGGAGACCGTCAAGGCGCTCCTGAAGGGCCACGCCGAATCCGTCACCTGGCTCAACTCCGCCGCCGCTGACGAGAAATCCACCGTCATCAACGCCGCCCTGAAGGAAGCCTCCGGCGCAGAACTGAAGCCCGACGTCATTGAGCGGTCCCTCAAGAACATCGTGTTCACCGTGGACCCGCTGGCCGGCGCGTACAAGAAGCTGCTGCAGGACGGCGTGGACGCCGGCACCACCAAGCAGGCCGACATCAGCGGCATCTTCGACCTCACCGCGCTGAACAGCGTCACCGCGGAAACCGGGGGCAGCAAAGTCAGCGCCGCCGGGCTTGGCAAGGACTGACGCAGGCCACTGCCGTGGTGCTGAGGGGGCGGCGACGGCCGTCCCTTCTCCGGCTTAACCCCCGATGAAACGGTCCCGTCCGGCCCGGTACCCGAACACGGCAGCGAGCGAGCCCACCACCAGGAACAGCACCCCCGCTGCGGCAAACGATCCGGTGGCCTGGTGCAGCTGTCCCACCATCAGCGTGCCCGTGGAGCCCACGCCGTAGCCCACGCCCTGCATCATGCCGGACAGGTGTGCTGCGGTGTGCCCGTCCCGGGTCCGCAGCATGATCATGGTGAGTGCCACCGCGGTCAGGCTGCCCTGGCCGAGCCCCAGCAGCCCGGTCCACACCCAGATGAAGTCCAGCGGCCCGAAGATGCTCAATGCGAATCCGCCGCCGGTCATCAGCGCCACCACCGTGTTGATGGCCCGCTGGTCACGGAACCGTGCCGCCAGCGCCGGCGCGAACAGCGAGCCGAGCATCTGCAGGACGATGGAGGCGGAGACGATCAACCCCGCGGTCCCGCCGTCCACACCGCGCTCCCGCAGGATGGGCGCCAGCCAGGCGAAAACGCTGAACGACATCATGGCCTGCAGCACCATGAAGATGGTGACCTGCCAGGCGACCGCCGAACGCCACACGTTGACGCCGTCGGCAACGGCCTGGTGCCGGGGGTGCCGCTGCCGGACGGCCAGCGGAAGGAAGAGCAAGAGGACGACCCCGGCGGGCAGCGCCCAGAACCACAGCGCCGCTGTCCACTCCCCCGACGCAGCGAACACGGGGTAGGTGAAGCCGGCGCCCAGGGCGGCCGAGGCGCAGATCGCGGTGGTGTACAGGCCTCCCATCAGCCCCAGCCGGTGCGGGAAGTCGCGCTTCACCAGGCCGGGCAGCAGCACGTTGCAGAGGGCGATGGCGGCGCCGCAGGCAGCTGTTCCGGCCAGCAGTGCGGGCAGATGGCCGGCGCCCGGCAGGTCAAGTGGGCGGAGCAGGAGCCCGGCGGTGAGAACGCCCATGGCTCCGAGCAGCACCCGCTCGGCACCGAACCGCCGGGCGAGGACGGGCGCCAGCGGCGCGAATACTCCCAGCAGGGTCACCGGCACGGTGGTGAGGACCACCACCGCCCAGCCGGGCAGCCCGGCGTCGGACCGTATTTCCGGCAGCACCGCGGCGAAACTGGAGAACACCGTGCGCAGGTTCAGCCCGATCAGGACCAGGCACACGCCGAGGTAGACCAGTCCGCGGCGGCTGCTGACGTGCGTGGGCTCGGCGGGGGGCAGCTCATCGATTTCGGCGTCCACCAGCGTGCCGGCGTCGGCACGCCGGACCCGCGCCGGGGCAATGGTTTTCGCTGGCGCGTTCCGGGCCGTGTTCCTGGCTGTGTTCTGGGCTTCGGTCACGAGCCCCATTCTTGCAGGCAGCGGCGCGCAACCGCCGCCGCTAGGACGTGCTGACGATCAAATAGCGCTCGTCCGTGATCTCCTTGCCCCACAACGCCGGGTCCCCCAGCCTGGTCAAGGTGGCATTCTTGCGGTGGCCGCGAACCAACTCCAGGCAGCGTTCAGCGGATATCCCCGCACCGGTCCCCCACAGTCCTTCCACGAGGATCATGGTGCCCGAATCGCGAAGCAGCCCAATCCACCGGGCCAGGGCCGCGTCCGGATCCGGCAGTGCCCACAGCACGTGGCGGGCAAGCACCGCATCGAAGGAGCCCGGCGCCAGCGTCGGGGAAGAGGCGTCCCCCACCATGAACTCCGCAGGCACCCCGGCGGCCGCAGCCTTCGCCCGGGCGATGTCCACCATGTTCCCTGACAAGTCCATGCCCCGGACCCGGTGCCCGGCCCTGCCCAGCAGCAGCGAAAGACTGCCGGTCCCGCAGCCAAGGTCAGCCACGTCGCTGCAGGGTTCCGGGATCAGCGGCAGCAGCAGCGCCTCCCATGCTCCGCGGACGGCAGGGTCGGCGAGACCGTGGTCCGCTTCGTCGTCGAACGTCTCCGCCTGGTTATCCCAATAGCTGCGCACGGCATCAGTCATGCGGGACAGTCTCGCACGTCCGGCGCCGGCCCGAAAGGCCAGGAGACACCCCCGGGCCAGGGGAGTTTTTGTCCACTTATCGAGAGTTGGAGCGCTCTCATCCCGCGTTATCTGGACAAAAACTCAACTATTCTGGATGGGATGAGTGAATCCCCAGAAACCCCCGAGTCCGCACCTGCCCAGACGCCGGAGGCCGCCCCGGGTTCAGCCGCCGACCAGCCGCAGGCGACCCGGCCGGTGACCCCTGGCAGCCAGGCCTCGTTCGGTACCTACGGCGGCCGGCCTGTCAGCTTCGTGCGCCGCGGAACCCGTTTGCAGGGCCGCCGGCAGGTGGCCTGGGAGGAGCACTCGGACCGCTGGGCGGTGGACGTCCCGCGGCACATCGCCAACACTTCCGTGCACCCCGACTACGTGTTCGACGCCGCGGCGGAGTTCGGGCGCACGGCTCCGCTGATCGTGGAGATCGGTTCGGGCCTGGGCGATGCCGTCTGCCACGCGGCCGAAGAGAACCCGGACTGGGATTTCCTGGCCGTGGAGGTCTACACGCCCGGGCTCGCCAACACGATGATCAAGATCAACAGCCGCGGGCTCAGCAACGTCCGCGTGGTGGAGGCCAACGCGCCGGAGGTCCTGGCCACCATGCTGCCGGCAGGTTCCGTCAGCGAGGTCTGGGTCTTCTTCCCCGACCCCTGGCACAAGTCGCGCCACCATAAGCGCCGCCTGATCCAGCCCGAGTTCGCCGAACTCGTTGCCGCGGCCCTCAAACCCGGCGGCCTGTTCCGGGTGGCCACCGACTGGTCAAACTACGCCGTCCACGTCCGCGACGTGATGGCCGGCTCCGCCGATTTCGTGAACCTGCACGACGGCGAGCGCAGGGGTCCCGAAAGCCCGCTGACGCAGGTGTGGCAGTCCGGGGTCGAAGCCCTGGTGGGCGGCGCGCCGGTCAAGGAGGGCCGCGCCCCGGTGAGCACCGAACACACCGGGCCCAACGAGGGCGTGGACGAAACCGGCGGCTGGGCGCCGCGGTTCGAGGGCCGGATCCGGACGAGCTTCGAAAACAAGGCGCACGAAGCGGGCCGGCTCATCTTCGATCTGTGCTACCGGCGGTTATGATGCACCATGGCATCCGCGCAGCCGCCCGTACCGCCGCACGCCCCGGAGCGCCGGTCGGCTGACTCGCGCGGCCTGGCGGCAGGCATCACCAGCCTCGTCACCGCAGTGCTGGCACCGGTGGCGGCCATGTTCGGCCTCTCAACGTTCATCATGGCGGCCGCGGAGCCCCTCCTGGCCAACGTCCCGCTGCCTGACACCAGCGGATACTGGGTCCTGCTGACGGTCCTGGTGGGCCTCCTGGCGGGGCTGGTCCTGACCTCGGTGATTACGGGAATCGTGGCCATCAGACGCTCACAGCGGATGAATGCCGGGAGGATCACCGGCATGCTGGGCCTGGCATTTACTGCGTTCAACATGACAGGCGGCCTCTGGACCTGGGCCGGCTTGGCCGGACCGTGGCCCCTCCTCGGCTAAGCGCCGGGTGCCGGGCCGGGCGTCAGCTCACCCGGATGGCGCCGACCACTTCCTTGAGCAGGCCGATCCGCGGTTCGAGCTGCGGGTCGGCATACGGCCAGATCACCACCACACCGATAAAGCGGTCGTTTTCCCACACGCCCACGGTGGCGGCGGCTTTCGCGTCACCCCGTGCGTCGTCATAACCGACAACGACGGCGTACGCGGCCTTGCCGGGGAGGTTCAGTTCGCCTTCGGTCAGCAGGCTGCCGCCGCGCTCGTCAAGGTAGTGCGCTGACATCAGGTGCGCCCAGCCGTTGGCCTGCGCCGGACCCTCGACGGAGGTATCGTCCTTGATGACAGTGACGAGGACGTCCCCCAGCAGCCCGTACTGCTCAGTGCCGGGACCGGCGGTGGAGTCATCCAGGATGAGGGTGTGGTCGGGGAAGTCCGCGGTGAAACCGAGCGGGGATTCGATGTGAACTGTCATGGCTGGCGATTGCTCCTTCAGCGGTAACGCAGTGTTTGCAGGTTCGTAGGGCAGGCGGTACTAGAGCCGGGACAGCCTCGTGTCGTTCGGGACCTTCTGGTACGTGCTGACGTTCGTGCTGACCTGGTTTTCCGTGCTGACCTTGACCTCGCCCGCCTTGACGTCGAATCCCGCCTCGTTGGACGCCGTGACCACGCTGTTCACCTGAATGGTGGCCGAGCCGGCCTCGTAAAGCCTGGCGGCGTCCCGGGCAGCTGCCGCTTCGTTCCCCAGAGCCACATTCTTCATGTAGCTGTCGATCACGGCGCTGTTCTCCGGCGTGTAATCGATGTCGATCTTGACGCTGCCCTGCGTGCCGGCCGTCACGCTGGATTCGATGCTGCCGGCCTTCACGTCCAGGCCCTCCTTGACGCCCTGCGCCACGGTACCCTCCATGGACAGCGACACCGAACTGAGGTTGTTGTCCCTGTCCATGTTCAGTTCCAGCCCGCCCTTGCCGGAGGCCTCGAACGTCCGGCCGTCCAGGTCCAAACTGCCCTGTGCGGAAACCTCCACGCTGCCCTTGGACGTCCCGTCACTCAGGTTCTTTTCGTAGGCCAGTTCCAGCTTGGCGGAGCCTTCGGCATCGGCGGAGTCGGCCCCCGCTTCAAAGCTCAGCGACCCCTTGGCTTTGTCCTCATGGCCGCTGGACCCGTTATCCGACGCTGCATCATTAAGGGTGTCCAGGATGTAGTCCGGCGGGTTGCCGGCCACGTCCTTGATATCGCCCACGCTGTCCGGCGGGAGGTCCGCGTACATCTGGTTCCGGGCCGCCACGGCCTCTTCAATGCTGTCGAACGTGTACTCCCGCGCCACTTCGCCGCTGAGGGTGGCGCCGGCTGACCCGGTGGTGTCGTTCACGCCCAGGCCCATGTTGCCGTAGACCTTCACCGTGGCCGAGCCGTCTGCGTTTTCCACCACTTCCGTACCCACCTCCGCGCCGCCGTGGATCCACAGCACACGGGCGTCGATAGTGGCCTTGCCCGTCTCTGTATAGACCGGGATGTCTTCCCTGGCCAGCTCCAGCAGGTGCTCCCGGGCGAGGTTCTGGGCTGATTTCGGGATCCCGCCGTCCATGGCCATCAGGTCGTGTGCCAGCGGACCGTCCGGGCCCTCACCCTCGATCAGGTATTTCTTGTCCGCGGCCGAGAGCCCGTCCCACCATGTGGCCTGTTCCTCGGGACTGGCCCCGGCCATCGCCTCCAGCTGCCCCCGCAGTTCGGCCCGGTGCTCGGCGGCTTCACGGGCAGCCTCCAGTTTTTCCTGCGCCCAGTTCTTCAGCTGCCCGAGCAGTCCGGTCAGCCCGCCCTGCCCTGAACCGGTGCCGCCGGAACCGGCAGCCGAGGACCGCTCCTGTTCCGCGGCGTGCTGGAGCAGGAGCTTCGAGTTCTGCCGGAGGCTCGCCACCACCCGTTCAATGCCGGGCCGGTGGCTGCCGGTCCACTCCTGACGGAAGCGCTCGCCGTCGCCGCCTTTCCAGGGAGCGGCAATGATCTGGCTTTGAAGCGAGGAAGCCCTGGTGCTTAGCAGCGAAGCAGCCTTGTCTGCGGCCTTGGCCAAGGCGCGAAGCTGACTGACGTCAGCACCGTAAAAAGTCATGGAGTCTCCCCGGAGAATGGTGCAGCTACGAAACTGGTGGCTGGTCCATATCGTGCCATCCTGCAGCAGGGGGTGCCATGGGCATCACTCCCCATGCAGCACCGGAACCGGCGGCTGCCCCTCCAGACTACTGCCGCACCAGGCGCCGGGCCGGGAACTGTTCCGGAACCCGTTCCCGTGGCACGATTGGCCTTTAACACTACGGCGGGACAGTCCCGCGGCGACGAGAACTGCACGAGGATCCGGACATCAAAAAAGAACTGAGAGAGGCCGCAGGGACGGCTGAGGAAGTCACCAACTCGCGGCCGCTGGAGCTCATGGCCCGGGCCGGGTTCGGAGTGAGCGGCATCCTGCATTTCCTGGTGGGCGCCATCGCCATCCGCCTGGCCATGGGCGGGGAGGGCAAGGCGGACGTCAGCGGCGCCGTGCAGGAACTTGCCAGCCAGCCTGCCGGCCCCATCCTGCTGTGGAGCAGCTTCGCGGCCTGCGTGGCCCTGGCCGTCTGGCAGACGAGCGATGCAATCTTCGACTACAGCCACCTGCCGACCCGGGAGAAAGTCCTCCGCAAGCTCAAGGCGGCCGGCCAGGCAGTGGTCTTTGCCGCCTTCGCCCTCACGCTCGTCTCCTTCGCCGTGGGCACCGGGAAGGACAACAGCCAGTCCACCAGCGACTTCACCATCGCCCTGATCAAGGCCCCCGGCGGGATCGCACTGCTGATCGTCATCGGCGCAGCCGTTGCCATCACCGGAGTCGTGTACGGGATCCGCGGCATCCGGAAGTCGTTCGAAAAGCACCTTCGCATGCCTGCCCCGGGCACGATGCGCACCGGGGTTACCGTCCTGGGCGTGGTGGGCTACGTCGCCAAGGGGTTTGCGCTCCTGCTGGTGGGCCTGCTCATTGTCGTTGCCACCGTTCAGGCGCATCCGGAGGAGTCCACCGGGCTCGACGGCGGGCTGAAGGCCCTGCGGGACCAGCCGTTCGGGCTTTACCTGCTGGCCGCCGTCGGAATCGGGCTGATCTGCTATGGCGTGTTCCAGATGGTGCGCGCCAAACTGGCCAAAATGTGAGCGCGGCGCGGCCCCCCGGCTAGGGTGGACGCATGCCCCAGGTACGCGCCGAGCGCTTCATCCGCCTCGATCCGGAGACCGCCTTTGCGTTTTCCCAGACCACCGGCGACTTCCGGCTGAAGTGGGATCCCTTCATTTCGGCCCAGGGCTGGCTGGACGGCGCCAGGGCCGCGGGTAAGGGCGTCCGCACCCGGACGGTCTCGAAGATGGGGCTGGTGATGGTGAGCGAGTACGTCTCCTACGCACCGCCCCGGAACGTGGGCATGACCATGGTGTCCGGCCCGTGGTTCTTCGGCAACTTTGGCGGCGGGTGGCGTTTCACCGCGGCCGACGGCGGCACCCGGGCAGTCTGGAAGTACACCTTTTCGTGCCGGCCGGCGTGGTTGCGGCCCGTGGCGGAGAGGGTGGGAAGCTGGCTGCTGGGCCGCGAGATCGAGAAACGCATCGAAGCCTTCGCACGGGCGTGCGAGGATCCGCAGCTGGTGCAGGAGTTCCGCGCCCTGCAGTCCTAAGACCGCCCGCCGTCGAGGGCTGCCCTGACACGCACCCCGACGCCGCGCAGCCTGTCCAGGGGCTCGGTGGCGTAGACCAGCCGCACGTACCGCGGCGCCACGTCCTCTCCCCACGCCGTCATGGGGGTCGCGGCGACCCGGCCGGCAGCCAGGAGCCGCCGCGACAGCTCCGGTGCACCCATCCCCAGCGCCTCCGCATCCAGCAGCAGCGACCAGCCGCCCTCCGGCACCACGACAGGCAGCCCGGCCAGCTCCTCCACCACCAGGTCCCGCCGCGCCTGCCACTCCCGCACGGCGCCGGGGATCCCGTCATCGCTGTTGGTCAGCGCCGCGAGGACCCCGGCCTGGTTGAAGCCGCTGGCCACGGCGGTGTTGTAGATCGCAGCGAGCGCCACATCTCCCATCACCTCCGGCGGCCCGGCCACCCACCCGACGCGCCAGCCGATCATGCGGTAATTCTTGGAGACGCCGCCCAGGGTGATGGTGTGCGGGGCCAGTTCCGGGAAGGAGGCCGGATGGCGGTACGGCAGGCCGTCGAACAGGATCCGGTCCATGGCGGCGTCATAAAGCAGCCAGCAGTCCGCATGCAGGCAGGCGTCACGGACGGCGCCCCATTCGGCGTCGTTGAGCACGTGGCCGGTGGGCATCGCGGGGCTCATCAACAGGATGGCTCGGGTGCGGGCAGACACCGCCGCGGCCAGCCGGGCCGTGTCCAGCCGCCAGCGCCCGCCGGAAACAACCAGCGGGACAAACACCGGCACCGCCCCCGCCAGCCGGACCCTGTTGATCATTCCCGCGTAAGTTGGATCCGTGAGGATCACCTCGTCGCCGTGGTCCACGGTCGCCAGGAGAACACTGAGCATTCCCGCGAGCGCACCGCCGGTGATCACCACTTCGGAGCGCGGATCGTACGCGAGCCCGGTCTGCTGCCGGAGCCGGTGCGCCACGGCCTGCCGGAGGGCCAGCGTGCCCGTGAACGGGAGCCAGCTGTTGGCGGCCTTGTTTCCCACCGCTTCCCGCGTTGCGATGACGGCCGACGGCGGCGGCGCGACATCCGTGTCCAGGTTCTCCATGCGAAGCACATCGGGATCACCACCGACGGCGGCTGCCACCTTATCGATGCCGAAAGGCTGAATCCGGGCGAACCGCCCTGTCCTGCCGCGGACCATGTGCCCAGCGTCCCACCGGGTGCGGAACGCGTCAATGGGCCCTACGGGCCTTCCACCATGGAAATGACGGCCACAGTCTGCTGCCCTTCGTCGCGCAGTTCCACGCTGCTGATACTGCTGATCTGGGTGGGCGTTGCTCCGGTGATCCTGGACCGGCCCCCGGGCGTCGCAGACCAGCTGCAGGCCCGGTCCTCGGTACCGTCCTGGCCTTTGACCCACAGGGACAGCGTGCCCTCGGTGGGCAGCCTGGTGCCGGAGAACGAGACCTCAGTCCCCCATGCTTTCTTCATGAGGGCAAGCTGGACCTGCAGCCCGCCCGGGGCCTCCACCGAGTAGCTGGCATCCGGGCGGGGCGGCGGGTTGAACACCGGAGCCGCGAGCACTCCCAGTGCGAGGCACGCGGCGGCCACGGCCGCGGCGAAAGCCGCCCGCCGCCGTCGTGATTTCCGGCGCCTGACCGCCAGCTCATCCAGCAGGGCGTCGGGCTCCCCCGCGGAAGCTACCCCCAACGATGTAGCTTCCGCGGGTGCTGTTGGCCCGGATGGTGCTCCGGTCAGGGCGACGGCGTCGGCAACAGGCAGGGCGTCCAGCAGCGCCGGCAGGCTGGCGAGTTCGTCCACTTCCCGGCGGCAGTCCGCGCACCCGCCCAGATGCTGTTCGAACAGCGACGCTTCGGCCGGCTCGAGGCCGCCCAGCAGGTAGGCGCCCAACAGCTGGTGCAGGTCTGCGTTGTTCACCGCTGCACCCCCATTTCGTCCAGGATGGTCCGCAGCGCCCGCACCGCGTAGAACGCACGGGACTTCACCGTCCCCGCCGGGATGTTCAGTTCGACGGCCGCCTCCGCGACGGTGCGGCGGCGGTAGTGCAGCGCCACCAGGACATCGCGGTGTTCGGTGCTGAGCCGCAGCAGGGCTTCCTCCATCAAGACGCGGTTGAGCAGCTCATCAACCCGTTCGCTGGCTTCCGCCGGATCCGCCACGTCCCGCTCCGTCGCTTCGACAGGACGGCGCTGGGCCTTGCGGTAGTTGTCGATCATGATGTTCCGGGCGGTGCGGAAGAGGTAGCTCCGCAGGCTGCCGGTGATTTCCGGAGCCTGCTGCCAGACGCGGAGCACCGTCTCCTGGACCACGTCGTCAGCCAGTTGCGGATCCCGCGAGGCGCTCAGCACAAAGCGCCGCAGCGCCGGGCCGTGTTCCCGGTAGATCGCTGCCACCACTTCCTCATCGAGCGGCATCCGTGCCCCTCCCGCCGTGCTGATGGTGCCATGCATTGTGTGTGCTGCCTCGTGCTGCCTGGTGCTGCCGCGGCGGGCCGGACGCCCTCCGTTCCCCCTTATGACGCCGCCCGGGCCTAAACGGTTCACCCGGCAGAACCATCCTGCGTTCTGAACCATTCTGCGTTCTGAACCATTCTGCGTTCTGAACCATTCTGCTTCCTTGCACGTCGTACCGGATAGCGCCGGACCCCACCGTTTTGGCCGGCACGAATCCAAGGAGCTGGACATGAAAAAGCAATGGGGCGCCGGGCTGTCCATCGTGGCGCTGGCCGCTGCCCTGACCGCCTGCGGCGGCGGGACCGGAACCACACCCACCACTGGTACTCCCGCCACCGGCACACCCACCACGGTGGAGAGCACGACGGCGGCCTCCGCCCCGGCGGAACTGAAGACCGCGTCAACAGCCGCCGGCCAGGTTGTGGTGGACGCGCAAGGCATGAGCGTCTATTTCTTCACCAAGGACGTCAAGGATTCCGGCACCAGCGCCTGCACCGGTGCGTGCATTGCCGCGTGGCCTCCGGTCCTCACGGAATCCGACGAGCCTGCCGTCGAGGGCATCACGGGCACCGTGGGAACCATCTCCACGCCGGAGGGCAAGAAGCAGGTGACCATTAGCGGCCTGCCGGTGTACTACTACATCAAGGACAAGGCTGCCGGCGACGTTACCGGCCAGGGCGTCAACGACGTCTGGTACCTGGTCAGCCCGGCGGGAGAGATGGTGAAAGCCCCCTCGGCAGGCTACTAGGCCGGAGGACGCTATCCCGGGTGCTGGCCGGCCGGCTACTTGGACGGCAAGGGACCGGGCACGTCAGGCAGCTCGATCGGCGGTGTGGGAATCAGCTCGGAGGGATCGGGGCCCACCGGGGAAGAGGGAAGCGGCTTCCCGGTGAGCGGCTGGCCCGGGTCCGGGATGGTGCCCGGGTCCCGCGGATCGAGCTTGTCGGGCAGCGTGTGGCCCGGGTTGCCGGCCGTGCCCGGTGATGGCGTGGCGGGATCGGCCGTGGTGCCGCCGGCCCGACCGCCCGGGCTTGAGCCGCCGTCCGCCGGAGTAGCTCCCGGCGTCGTGGGGGCAGTCGCCGGCGGACCGGGCACCGTTTCCCCGTTTTCCGGCGCGGGCTGGCCAGTCGTCCCTGTTCCGGAGGTCAGGGTCCCTACGACGACCGTCACGGCATGCCGGACATTTCCCAAGGTCTGGCGGAAGTTCTCATCGGAGGCGGCCGCGGCGGCACCGCCGGCGGCAAGGGCAGCGGCGACCGAAAAGGCCGTGAGCGGCAGGCGGCGTTTGCGGCGTCGTCGGGCAGCCAGTTCGTCAACGGCCGGCTGTTCCACGGCATGCTGTTCAACCGCTGGCGCCATCAGGGCTTCCACTGCGGCGGACGGCCGGGGGCTGTCCGCCGCCAGGGCACGCAGTTCCAGCAGGACGGGGCGAAGGTCGCCGGCGTCTTCCATGCCGGCGTCGGCCAGCAGTTCGTCGATGATTTGCTGGTTCCGGGATGAGGAGGTGTCACTCATGATGTGCCTGGCTTCCTATTGAGGCGCGTTCCCTGAGGGCGCTCAGCGCCCG
Source organism: Arthrobacter sp. B10-11 (assembly GCF_033142195.1). NCBI lineage: Bacteria > Bacillati > Actinomycetota > Actinomycetes > Micrococcales > Micrococcaceae > Arthrobacter > Arthrobacter sp. B10-11. The sequence continues at coordinate 155,437 of NZ_JAWMTH010000004.1, read as the reverse complement.
GCGATGCAACTGTTTGACTGCCCCCGTGGTCCTGCCCATGACCTCGGCGGCCTGTTCCACCGACAGGTCCGCAACCACCCTGAGGGCAAGGACTTCCTGGTGGTCCGGACTGAGACCGTCGAGCAGCGCTCCCGCACCGTGCACATTCTCGAGCGCCAGTTCCTCGGCGGATGCCGTACTGCGGGCGTCGAGGTCCGACTCGTAGGGGCTCAGTGCCGGGGTGCGCTCGTTGCGGCGGTAGTGGTCCACCATGCGTGCGTGGGCGATGGAGAAGACGAGCGACTTGGCACCCTGGAGCCCGCCGCTCAGGCCGTCAAGCTTCGGATAGAAGGCCAGGAACACGTCCTGGGTGACCGCTTCCGGATCGTCCACTCCCCGCGCCCTCAGGTACCCGAGGACGGCGCCGGAGAACTTGCGGTAGACAAGGGTGAACAGCACGGCGGGGTCGGTCCCGTCCGTGTGCACGTATTCATCTGCCAAAGTGTCGAGCACCCTCAGGCTCCTCCATCCTGCGGAGCGCGGTCACAAATTTCCGGGTTCGGAAGGCTGCGGACCGGCCGCTGTTGCACCGCGGGACTCCTGCCAAGGGAAGGAGTCCCGCGGTCCACCATAGGTAACTGCTTTACGGACGGCCAGCCGAGGTGGGCAGTTCCGGGAGCTCAGTGGGGACTTCGGCGGGGATCTCCGGTGCGGCCGGAACAGCTGCCTGGGTGGGCAGCTCCGGTGCTTCGGGAACCTCCGGGGCTTCAACGTCGACGGCGGCGTTGCCGTTGCCGGCAACCTCAGCCTCGTTGCCGTCAGCCTTAGCGGCTGCATTGGCACCTGCGTTGCCGGCGGCAACGACGTCATCGCAGTAGCTTCCGATGTTGGCTTCGCCCTCGGCTGCGATGGCCAGCGACTTGAAAGCGGTGGAGGATGCTTCCAGGCCGCCCTTGGTGAAGGCGGTGCACAGGCCGTAAGCGGCGGGGCCGGTGGCGTCCGGGCCGGCGGCGGCGGCCGAGGCTTCGGCGCTGGCGTCTTCGCCATCAACGGAGCCGGCTGCGTCGGCGGAGGCGGACGGCGTGGCGGAAGCGGATGCCTCAGCGGCGCCGGACGCGGCGGTCTCGGAAACGCCGCCGACGTGCGGAGCGGGGGCGCCGAGCAGTTCGTGGGCGCTCTGCTGAATGTCAGAGGGAAGGGCCCCGGCAAATGCGGCTGCGCCGGTGCCACCGACCGCCAGCGTGCCGGCCGCCAATGCGCTCGCAGCAACCTTACTTGTGGCAAAAATAGTGAACAAGGACATGAAACCCTCCGAAAACATATACAACAGTGTCAGTAACGGCCAGGTTGGATCCGGCCACTCAAGCGGTGCGGACGCGGTCCGCACTCCCCTTACATCGATGCGGGGTCCGGAAAGGTTACGCGGTTCCGGAAATTCTTTCGGGGGCGGTTTGGGGCGCCGCTTTTTTGGGGACCGGAGACGGGCCGGCGGCGGCGCTAGGATCAGCACATGCGCAACCCGACCGACCTGAAGAACGCGGCCAGGACCTGGCAGACCATGGTGGACAACAACCACGCCCTGCTCCTGCGCAAGTCCGGCCACGACGCCGGGTGGTGGGCTGAGCTGGCCCGCGCGGCCGGGCTGCGGCTTGACGCGCCGCCCGCGGGACGGCTTACTGCCGTCAAAGTCCGCGCCGGCGATTTCTTCGACCGCAAGGTGCGGTTGACGTCAGTTGAAGAAGTGGACGACGACGTCCTGGACTTCCTGGCGAAAGCGCTCCACCAGAACAGCTGAGGACGTGCAAGGGGGAACCGGCCGCTGCACGCGGCGGGTTCCCCCTTGTCGGTGCGGAATGCCCCGCTACTTCGCTGCTGCACCGGCCGTGGCAGCGACCTCGGCACCGGCAAGCCGGAGCCAGGTGTCCACCACGGTGTCGGGGTTCAGGGAAACTGAATCGATGCCTTCCCCGACCAGCCACTCGGCGAAGTCCGCGTGGTCGCTGGGCCCCTGGCCGCAGATGCCGACGTACTTGCCGCGCGCCTTGCACGCCTTGATGGCCATGCTGAGGAGCTTCTTGATGGCGGGGTCGCGTTCATCGAAGCCACCCGAGACAATCGCCGAATCGCGGTCCAGGCCCAGGCCCAGCTGGGTCATGTCGTTGGAGCCGATGGAGAACCCGTCGAAGTGGTCCAGGAATTCGTCGGCGAGCAGCGCGTTGGACGGAATCTCGCACATCATGATCACCTCGAGGCCGTTCTCGCCACGCACCAGGCCGTTCTCCGCCAGCAGCTCGATGACGCCGCGGGCCTCGTCCAGGGTCCGCACGAACGGGATCATGAGCTTGACGTTGGTCAGCCCCATCTCGTTGCGGACGAAGGACAGGGCCTCGCACTCGAGGTCGAAGCAGTCCCGGAAGGACGGTTCCAAGTACCGCGAGGCGCCGCGGAAACCGAGCATCGGGTTCTCTTCGTGCGGCTCGTAGGCGGGTCCGCCGATCAGGTTGGCGTACTCGTTGGACTTGAAGTCGGACATGCGCACAATCACCGGTTCCGGCGCGAAGGCCGCCGCGATGGTGGACACCCCTTCGGCCAGGCGCTTGATGTAGTAGTCGCGCGGGCTGCCGTAGGCGGCGATCCGTTCCCGGATCACCGCGGCCACGTCCGCCGGCTGCTCGTCCAGGTTCAGCAGCGCCTTGGGGTGGATGCCGATCTGGCGGTTGATGATGAATTCGAGCCGGGCCAGGCCAACTCCGTGGTTGGGCAGCTGCGCGAAGGTGAACGCCTGCTCCGGGGTGCCAACGTTCATCATGACCTTGACCGGGGCCTCGGGCAGCTGGGTGATCTCGGTGTCCTCGACGCTGAAGTCCAGGAGCCCTTCGTAGATCACGCCGGTCTCGCCGTCGGCGCAGGAAACGGTCACCTCGAGGCCGTCGGACAGGACGTCCGTGGCGCCCCCGGTACCGACGACGGCGGGAATCCCCAGTTCCCGGGCAATGATGGCCGCGTGGCAGGTGCGTCCGCCGCGGTTGGTCACGATGGCGGAGGCACGCTTCATGATCGGTTCCCAGTCCGGGTCGGTCATGTCGGCCACCAGGACGTCTCCGGTCTGGAACGCGGCCATCTGGTCGATCGAGCTGAGGATGCGGACGGTGCCGGCGCCGATGCGCTGGCCGATGGCGCGGCCTTCGACCAGTACCCGGCCGGTCCCGTTGAGCCGGAAACGGCTCAGGCTGCCGGAGGCGCGGCGGGACTGCACGGTCTCCGGGCGCGCCTGCAGGATGTACAGTCCGCCGTCGATCCCGTCTTTGCCCCATTCGATGTCCATGGGGCGGCCGTAGTGGTTCTCGATGGCCACGGCGTGCCGGGCGAGCTGCTCGACGTCGTCGTCCGTAAGGCTGAAGCGGCTCCGCAACGAAGCCTCAACCGGAACAAAATCGATGGTGTGGCCCACTTCGCGGTTGCTCGTGTAGGTCATCTGGAGCGCCTTCTCACCCAGGCCGCGCTTGAGGATTGCCGGGCGGCCGGCCTGCAGGGCCGGCTTGTAGACGTAGAACTCGTCCGGGTTGACGGCGCCCTGGACCACTGCTTCGCCGAGGCCGTAGGAGGAGGTGACGAACACGGCGTCGTTGAATCCCGATTCGGTGTCCATGGTGAACATGACGCCGGAGGCCCCGACGTCGGAGCGAACCATCCGCTGAATGCCGGCAGAGAGTGCCACCTCGGCGTGTTCGAACTTGTGGTGCACGCGGTACGCGATGGCGCGGTCGTTGTAGAGCGACGCGAACACATCCTTGATGGCGAGCAGGATGTTCTCGATGCCGCGCACGTTCAGGAAGGTCTCCTGCTGGCCTGCGAAGGAGGCGTCCGGCAGGTCTTCCGCGGTGGCGCTGGAACGGACGGCCCAGGAGAGGTCCTCGGAGCCTCCGTGTTTCTCCACCAGCTGCTGGTACGAGTTCCTGATCTGCGCCTCGAAGTCCGGCAGGAACGGCGTCTCGCGCATGAGGGTGCGGATTTCCTGGCCTGCCGAGGCGAGGGCGGTCACGTCGTCGGTGTCCAGGCCGATGAGCCGGTCGGCGATCTTCTGGTCCAGCCCGGAGTCTGCGAGGAAGGTCCGGTACGCGTCCGCAGTCGTGGCGAAACCGTCGGGAACCTGGACGCCGGCAGAGGTCAGGTTCTGCACCATCTCACCGAGGGACGCGTTCTTTCCGCCCACCCGGTCCAGGTCCTTGAGTCCGAGTTCTGAGAACCACAGGATGTCTGTCGTCATAGTTGCTGCTCCTTTGCAGATGATGGCATGCAGATGTGCCGCCCCGCTCGCGGCGATAGCCGGTTGGTGGGCGCGAATCCTGTCCACAGTGACAGGTCTCGGGCGCTCTTTCCACATGATGTGCGCCACACTGAGATTGTGAAACTTTTCCCTAATGCTTGAGGTTCATGCGCTGCAGGATGGTCGCAGCCATTTCCTCCACGGAGACTGTTGCTGAATTCAGGTACGGAATCCGGTGGGAGACGTACAGCTGCTCGGCGCTGCGCAACTCGAAGCCGCACTGCCGAAGCGACGCGTAGGGCGAACCGCGGCGCCGTTCGGTGCGGATCTGGCTCAGGCGCAGGGGGTTGGAGGAGAGGCCGAAACATTTCTCAACGAAAGGCCTCAGCGGCTTGGGGAGCCCCTCCCGCTCAAAGTCCTCGTCCACCAGGGGGAAGTTCGCGGCGAAGATTCCGTGTTGCAGCGCCAGGTACATGGTGGTGGGAGTTTTTCCGCAGCGGGACGGCGCCACCAGGATGACCTGGGCCTTCTCCAGCGCACGCAGGCTTTGCCCGTCGTCGTGTTCCATGGCGTACTCGACCGCGGCCATCCTAGACTGATAACGCTCCGCATTGCCCAGACCATGCGCCCTGCCGGGCTCGCCGCTGGCCGGCGAGCCGAGGGCCTGCTCCAGCTGTCCGACATGCGTCCCGATCAGGTCCACGATGATCCCCTGGCACGTGGCCAGGGTCTGGCGGATGTCGCTGCTGACCGCTGTGGAGAAGACGATCGGCCGCAGACCGCTGGCGGCCAGTTTGTCGATGGTGCCGACGACTGTCCTGGCCTGTTCGACGGTAGTGATGAAAGGGACCGTGATGCGGTCGAAATGATTAGCCGGAAACTGCGTCAGCAAGGTGTTGCCGAGCGTTTCCGCGGTGATGCCGGTGCTGTCCGAAAGGAAGTAGACAGGCCGAAGATCGTCATTGGTCATGAACGCATTCTGCACTAAGACGGACCTGCTTGCCGTGTCGTGTCCGCGCTGTGAAAAGATCAAGCATGCGTCCCATGCAGCACTCCAGCAAGCTCCAGAACGTCCGCTACGAACTCCGCGGGCCCATCCTCCAGGCGGCGAAGGAGATGGAAGCCGAAGGGCACCGTATCCTGAAGATGAACCTTGGCGACACCGCGCCGTTCGGGCTGGAAACCCCCGAGTCCGTAGTGGTGGACATGATCCACCACCTGCGCGGCGCCCAGGGCTACAGCGATTCCAAAGGCATCTTCTCGGCACGCACGGCCATCTCGCAGTACTACCAGACGCGCGGCCTGATGCAGATCGGCGTCGAGGACATCTTCATCGGCAACGGCGTCAGCGAGCTTATTTCCATGTGCCTCCAGGCCTTCATGGAAGACGGCGACGAAGTCCTGGTTCCCGCCCCGGATTACCCCCTGTGGACAGCAGCCGTCACGCTGACCGGGGGCAAGCCCGTGCACTACCTGTGCGACGAGGACGAGCACTGGTGGCCGGACATGGCCGACGTCGAATCAAAGATCACCCGCCGCACCAAGGCAATCGTGATCATCAACCCGAACAATCCGACCGGCGCGGTCTACCCGCGGCACGTCCTGGAGCAATTTGCGGCGCTGGCGCGTAAGCACCACCTGGTGCTCTTCTCGGACGAGATCTACGAGAAGATCCTGTACGAGGATGCCCGGCACATCCACACCGCCTCGGTGGCCGAGGACATCTGCGTCCTGACGTTCAGCGGCCTGTCCAAGGCCTACCGGATGCCGGGGTACCGGGCAGGGTGGGTGGCCGTGACCGGCCCGCTCGCGGCAACCCTGGCGTACCGCGAAGGGCTGGAACTCCTGGCATCCCTGCGCCTGTGCCCGAACGTGCCCGCCCAGCATGCCATCCAGACGTGCCTTGGCGGCTACCAGAGCATCGAAGCCCTGGTCCGGCCCGGCGGCCGGCTTCGCGAGCAGCGGGACCGCGCCTATGAGCTGCTCACGGCCATTCCCGGCGTCACGTGCGTTCCGGCGGCGGCGGCCATGTACCTTTTTCCCCGCCTTGACCCGGAGCTCTACCCCTTCAAGAGCGATGAACAGTTCGTCCTGGACCTCCTGCGGGAACAGAAAATCCTGATCTCGCACGGGACTGCGTTCAACTGGCCCCGGCCGGACCACTTCCGCTTCGTCATCCTCCCGTCGGTCGAGGATATCGAGGAAGCAGTGCGCCGGATCGCCGCCTTCCTCGCCTCGTACCGGACCGGCGTGGAGGACGACTGAATCAGGACGTGCAGCGGCCCAGGACGGCGCTCAGGACGTGGCGGCCATCGGCGTGTAGCTGAAGGATTTCAGGGTTAGCGTCCCGTCCTTGGTCAGCGCCTTCAGGCCCTTGGGTGCGCCCGCGGGGAAGACGAGTGAGCTGAGGGTCCTCTCGCCGCCGTTGACGAACACTTCCACGGAGCTGTAATCCACATAGATGGCCAGTTGGACCCGGCCCTCCCGGGGAGCCGACTCCGCCCGCCGGACGGTGCCGTAGTCCGGAGCGAGTCCGGCGGCCTCCTTGGCGGCGCCGTCCCGGGAGACGAACGCGGTTTCCGACTCGAAGTCATAGCCCACCGTGGCGAAGACGCCGTTTTCGGCGAGCAGTTCCACCTTGGCCTCGGATCCCTCGTCGCCTGCCGCGCGTTCGAGCGTCAGGTCGAGGCGGTACGCGCCGCCGCCTGCGGCGGGGAGGTCGCCGGCACCGTCCGGAGTCACTTTCCGGTCCGTCACCGTGGTTGTGTCGCCGTCCAGGGCCTTGAGCGCACCGGTGGGCGCGGAGACGAGCGTGGGCTTTCCGGAGACGGTCTTCAGCCGGATGTCCCGCACCACCGTGTCGGCGCCGCCGTGCCAGTCCTCGGTCGGCAGCTTGCGCGCGTAGGACCAGTTGTTCAGCCAGGCGATGGCGTGGCGGGAACCCATCCGCTGGCTTTCCGTGAGCCGGGGATCGTCCCAGGTCACGGCCGCGTAAAAGTCGGACCCGTCATCGAGCCACTGGTGCTGCTGGTCCGAGGGTTCGAACCGGGTACCGTCCCAGGTCCCGGTCCAGTACGCCACGCCGGTGGACTTTCCCTCTTCGGCCCCGTTGGCGCTGGTGGCCAGTACCCAGGTCCGCTTGGCGGGGTCGCCGTCGACGTCGAGCTGGAAGAGTTCGGGGCACTCGAGGACGCCCAGCCCTTCGCGCTCAAAGCCGGACAGGTAGCGCCATTCCTTCAGGTTGGCGGAGGCATACAGGCCGATTTTTTCGCCCTCCGCCAGGGCCATCACCCACTGGTTGTTCGCCTCATCGCGGATGATCTTGGGATCGCGCCAGTGCTGCTCCCCCGGGTTGTCCATCACCGGGTTGCCGTCGTAGGGCTTGAACGAATAGCCCTTGTCCGTGGAATAGAACAGCGACTGCCGCTGGATGCCCTCGTCCTGCTGCGTCATGACGGCGATGACGGCGCCCTCGCCGAACCCGGCGGTGTTCCCGTGGTCCACCACGGCGCTGCCCGTCTCAATGTCGCCGAGGCCGTTCTTGTACTTTTCAATGGCCACCCCCTCGTCCTTCCAGTGCACCAGGTCGGTGCTGGTGAGGTGGTACCACTCGGTGCCGTTCTCCTCAGGGTAGCCGGCGTTGTAGAGGTAGTAGTAGTGCCACTGACCGTCGAGCCAGAAGGGCCGCTGGGGATCATTCATCCAGTTTTCGCGGGGCGTGATGTGGTAGCTGGGCCGGTAGGCGGAAGCCCCGTCCGGCCGGGCAAAGGCGGACTCCGCCGGCGCGGGCAGTTCGGGCCCGGCACCCAGGTCTGCCAGCATGGCATCCACCGCTTCGGGCGTGACACAGTCCGGGCGGGCAATGTCCGTGGAACCTGCCGGCGCTGCCTTTGCCTGGACGGCGGAGTCCTGCCCGCTGGATCGCACCATGACGTCCTGCCCCGCCCTGGCGGCGGCCACCCAGCCGTCGGCGCATTCGATGGCGCGGAGGTCGGACACCCCTCCGGTCCGCAGCGGGCGCGCCAGGTTTTCCAGGCTGCGGTCTCCCCCGGCCAGCCAGAACGAGCCGTAGCGGCCCGTCGCCTCTTTGGCTTCCGCCTGGGCGCTGGCGACGTCGGCCAGGGCTTCCTCGGCCGGGCCGTCCGGGTCCTGCTGCGACCCCGCACCCACCACGATGGCCACGGCCACCAGCACCAGCGCAACGGCAGCGGCCACCGCCGCCCACAGGGCGCGGGGCGTGAGTTTACTGGGAAGGAACCTGAGCGACATGTCCACCGATCATCGTGATGCACAAACGCCGGCGCCGGTCTTATAACCGGCGCCGGCGTTCAGCAAGTTGGTCTGCTTCCGCTCAATTTTACAGGGTGCGGGCTTTCGCGGCCCCGCGGGGTCTCTAGGCGTCAGCCTCTTCGAACTCCACGGCGGCAACGATTTCCTTGGTCGAGGGGCTGATCATGAAGGCTTCCTCGTCCTCTTCCACCATGATGAACTCGCCCTGGTCCGTGGTGAAGTGCCAGGCCAGGACAGTCTCCCCGTTGTGCTCGTAGTTGGGATCGCCCATGGTGATTTTCTGCAGTTCCTGGCCCGCGACGTCGCACAGTTCGCGGATGATCAGTTCAAACTCCGGTGCGTTCTCGAGGGCTTCTTCGGCCGCCTCGGCCTGGCGTTCCGCGAGGTTGGGAATCTGGGCCACGCGCTCGGCGATGTGCAGTTCCAGCTGCTCCTCGTCAAGCAGCAGCAGGCCCTCCTGGCCGCGGAGCCAGGCGGCGTTGAGCGCGAGGATGTCCTCGGTCTCCAGCAGCGACTCGAAGGCTTCATCGAGCTCTTCGAGTTCCCGGACCGGCTCGGGGGTGGCAGTCTCCCCGTCCGTATCCCCGTCCAGGTAAATGTCGGCGTCATCCTCGGAAAGCGCATCAAATGCCTCGGCGGTGCGGTTGAACAGCGCCAGGTGGGCGGTGGCGCCCATGCCTTCCAGGCCTTCGCGGACGTAGGCGTCGATCTCCTCGCGCTCCGGCACCGTGAAGACGTACTGGGCGAAGCCGCCGGCCAGTGCCTGGGTGAGGTAGAAGTCGACGTAGTAGCTGCGCAGGGCGTTCGGCGCGATTTCCGGGGCGTCGAGGAGCTCAGCGTACATGGCGTTGACCACCGTCACGTTGGAGTCGACAACGTCCTCGTTGGCTGCCTCGGCGCTTTCGGTTGCCAGGACGACGGGGTGCTTGCTGGCGGTCTGACCGGTGCTCATGGGAAATCCTCACTGCTGAAAGCGGGTGTTACTCAGGACCCTTCCACGCTATGCGGGTGAACGGGCCGGCAGGCCGAGGAACAGTTGAACGTTGGGCGAAGTTTCAGGGCCCCTTCCGGCTCGCTAAGATGGATCAGATAACCTGCAGATTTTTGACCTGCTGAAAGTAGCGCGCACCATGCCATCCCAACCGGACGAGAGTGCGGCACTGGCGATTCAGACCCCCGCGATCAACGACCGTTCCCTTGCGGCCGGGCTTGCCTACGCCATGGGCAGCCGGGTTTCGGGGATCTCCTTCGATGCCGCCACCGGCCTGATGCTCGGCAAGGTCCGCGGCGGGGCGGACGCGCCCTACTCCACCACCGCCAAGCTGGTCCGGAAGACCGGCGGCTGGAGCTGCACCGTCGGAGTGTGCAGCTGCCCGGTGCGGAAGGACTGCAAGCACGTGGCCGCGCTGCTGTTCGCGGCGGAGGACAATCCGGCCACCCGGGTGCAGCTGCTGGCCCCTGCCGAGTCCACCCGGCTGTCCCGCGAGCCGCTGGTCCAGGACATGCCGGACTGGGAACAGGCCCTGGGCCCGCTCATTGCCCGGCCGGGCATCACTCCGTCCACCAACGGCATCCCGCTGGCCCTGCAGTTCGACATCGAAGAGCCCGCCCCGCACTTCTCCTACACCGGCCGGCGTGATCCGCTCCGCAGCGTCCGCCAGCTCAAGGCGAGGCCCGTCATCATGGGCGCAAAAGGCAAGTGGATCCGCGGCGACGTCTCCTGGAACACGCTCAGCTACCTCAATTACCGGCGCGAGTGCAACGAGGCCCACGTGGAATGGATGCAGGAATTCCTGGCGTCCCACACCGCCCTGGCCAACCGGCAGCACAACTCCACCGCGCCATGGCTGGGACTGAACACCTATGCCGGAAAGAACCTGTGGAGCCTGCTTGCCCAGGCCCGGAAGATCGGCGTCGCGCTGGTCCACGCCGGCAGCCAGGAACCCGTGCGGTTCGTGGAGGAGCCGGCCGCCGTCGGACTTAACCTGACCCGCTTCGGCAGTTCCGGCGCGGCTGAAAGCGGCAGTGCCGCCGTCGAGACCGGCACCGCCGGCCAAATCGCCACACAGTCCGACGACGGCGGGCTGACCCTCGCGCCCACCATCACCGTTGAGGGGGAAGTGGTTGATCCGGCGTCCGTGGGGACCATCGGCCGGCCCGCGCACGGGATTTTCCTGACGTCCGGCGCAGACGCCCTGCCCGGCGTCGGCACCGGATCAATCATCACGCTGGCTCCGCTGGAAAGCGGACTCAGCGAGGAACTGCTGACCTTCGTGACCGCCGGCAGCACCCTGCACATTCCGGCGCGGGACGAGACGCGCTTCCTCACGGGTTTCTATCCCAAGCTCAAGCAGGCCGCCCGCGTCACTGCCTCGGACGAGTCCGTGGAGCTGCCCGCGCTTGCCGTGCCCACCCTGTCCCTCCTGGCCAACTACGGCGCCGACCATAAGGTGCGGCTGCACTGGGAATGGCACTACACGTCCGGGAACCTGGTCACGGCGCAGCCGCTGTGGCGGCACCCGGGCGACCACGGCTACCGTGACGACCCCGCCGAAGCCCGCATCCTCGAGGCCGTGGGCCAGCCCTGGGACGTTGTCCCGAAGCTGGGCGAGTCCGCCACCGGCGGCTGGGGCACTCCGCGGCTGGCAGCCTCGGCGGAGCTCAGCGGGCTGGATACCCTTGCCTTCACCGAGGAAGTACTCCCCCGGCTCCGCAACACCCCGGATGTCGTGGTGGACACGGCGGGTGACATCGCCGACTACCGCGAGGCCGAGGAGGCCCCGGTGGTTTCCATTTCCACCAAGGCCACGGAACAGCGCGACTGGTTCGACCTTGGCATTGTGATCACGCTCGAGGGCCAGCCGGTGTCCTTTGCGGCCTTGTTCTCCGCCCTCGCCGCGGGCCAGACGAAGATGCTGCTGCCCAGCGGCGCCTATTTCTCGCTGGACCTTCCGGAACTGCACCAGCTCCGCGACCTCATCGAGGAAGCCCGTTCGCTGCAGGACAACAAGGACGCACCGCTCCAGATCAGCCGTTTCCAGGCCGGGCTCTGGGACGAACTGGCACATCTTGGCATCGTGGACCAGCAGGCATCCGCCTGGCGCGACGCCGTGGGCGGGCTGCTGGAGGGCGGCATCAAGGGACTGCCCCTGCCGGCAACGCTGAACGCCGAGCTGCGTCCGTACCAGTTGGAGGGCTTCAACTGGCTGAGCTTCCTCTACCGGCACGGGCTGGGCGGGGTGCTGGCCGACGACATGGGCCTGGGCAAAACCGTCCAGGCGCTGGCGCTGATCTGCGCCGCGAAGGAGCACTCCTCCGCACCGGCGGCACCGGGCTCCGCACCGTTTCTGGTGGTGGCCCCCACCAGCGTGGTGGGCAACTGGGAGGCCGAAACCGCGCGGTTCGCGCCCGGGCTCACCGTCCGCGCCATGGGCGAGACGTTCGCGAAGAACGGCATGGACCCGGCCGAGGCGATGGCAGGCGTGGACATCGTGATCACGTCCTACGCCCTGTTCCGGATCGACTACGAAGCCTACGCGTCGCGGGAGTGGGCCGCCCTGGTGCTGGACGAGGCCCAGTTCGTGAAGAACCACCAGTCCAAGGCCTACCAGTGCGCCCGCAAGCTTCCGGCGGCATTCAAGCTGGCCATTACCGGCACCCCGCTGGAAAACAACCTGATGGAGTTCTGGGCGCTCACCTCGATTGTGGCGCCGGGCCTCTTCGCGAGCCCCAGCCGCTTCGCGGAGTACTACCAGAAGCCGGTGGAAAAGAACGGCGACAAGGGGCAGCTGGACAAGCTCCGCCGTCGGGTCCGTCCGCTCATGATGCGCCGCACCAAAGAGCAGGTCATCCACGACCTGCCGCCCAAGCAGGAGCAGATCCTCGAGGTGGTGCTGAACCCGCGGCACCAGAAGGTCTACCAGACGCACCTGCAGCGCGAGCGGCAGAAGATCCTGGGCCTCATCGAAGACGTCAACAAGAACCGCTTCACCATCTTCCAGTCGCTCACCCTGCTGCGGCAGCTCAGCCTGGACGCGTCCCTGGTGGATCCGTCCCTGTCCGGGGTCCGGTCCAGCAAGCTGGACGTGCTGTTCGAACAGCTGGAGGACCTGGTGGCGGAGGGGCACCGGGCGCTGATCTTCAGCCAGTTCACCGGCTTCCTGGGGAAGGTCCGGGAACGGCTGGTGCAGGAGGGGATCGAGTTCTGCTACCTCGACGGCGGCACCCGCAACCGTTCCGATGTGGTGAACGAGTTCAAGAACGGCTCCGCGCCCGTGTTCCTGATCAGCCTCAAGGCCGGCGGCTTCGGCCTGAACCTGACGGAGGCGGACTACGTGTTCCTGCTGGACCCGTGGTGGAACCCGGCGTCCGAGGCCCAGGCCGTGGACCGCACCCACCGGATCGGCCAGGCGCGCAACGTGATGGTGTACCGGCTGGTGGCCAAGGACACCATCGAGGAGAAGGTCATGGCGCTGAAGGCCAAGAAATCGCAGCTGTTCGCGGATGTGATGGAAGGCGATGCCCTCTCCGGCGGTTCCCTGACGGCGGAAGACCTGGCCGGCCTGTTCAACGACTGAGCGTCAGCTTAAGGCGGTCAGCCCATGGCGGTCAGCCCATGGCCGGGGCCAGGGACCTTCCCGAGGACATCTGTTTCCGGGCCCAGCGGGCGAGTTTCTTGCCCTTGCCCTTCCACCAGTTGTCCTCCTCCTTGTCGTGGTGCAGGCGGAAGATGATCATCACCATCACGAAGACGCCCATGGCAACGTCCAGCCAGGACGAGAAGACGGCGTCAATGAGGACGCTGACCCCCATGACCAGGACCGATGGCAGCGCCAGCGACCGGAAGACGGTGCTGGCCACGTAGCGCCGGTGGGACCTGGGCACGGACAGGGCGCGGACCATGTCAAAACAGAGGCACGCCACCACCATCGCCTGCCCCAGGGACAGGATGACCAGGCCGGCCATCGAGCCGGCGAACACGGCAACGGATTCCATCCCCGGGCTCATCGGACACTCTTCCCTACCGCACGGGACAGGGCAGTCGCAGGATTGCAGAAGACACGCATAGGAATAACCCCCAGAGACCAGAGACCACAGCTGTGAGACCCAGCTGTGCTCCATTCAAGCCGCTGCCGCTCCGGCCCGTCACGAGTAGTGTGTACTCTATTTTGGCGGCCGGGGTGACCGGGCGGACTCCTGGGTACTCAGTCCCCCGCCGGGCGGTCCGGGCAGGGTGCCGGCCTCAGATCAGCATCGCTTCACGTACTTGCCCGGCCGACTCCGCTCCGCCGCTGCCCCGCGAACTGACCCGTCCGGCGGCCAGTACGTAGTAGCTGTCGGCGGCGTTCAGGGCGAAGCCGATGTGCTGTTCCACCAGCAGGACCCTCATGCCGCTGCGCTGGGACAGCTTGATGATGGTCTCCTGGATTTCGGCCACCACGTTGGGCTGGATCCCTTCCGTGGGCTCGTCCAGGATCAGCAGCGTGGGCTCGGTGATCAGTGCCCGGGCAATGGCCAGCTGCTGCCGCTGCCCGCCGGACAGGAGGCCGGCCCGGCGTGCCAGCAGCGGGTTGAGCGCGGGAAACATGTCCAGCGCTTCGGCCACGCGTTCCTTGGCGTTCCTGCGTCCGTCAGCCACGAGCTGGAGGTTCTCAAGAGCGGTCAGCTGCCCGAACGACTGCTGTCCCTGCGGAACGTAGGCCATGCCGCGTGCCACCCGCTGGTACGGCCGGAGGGCGGAGATGTCCTCCCCGTCCAGCGTGATGGTGCCGCGGGTGGGTTTGAGGAGCCCGACGACGGCGCGCAGCAGGGTGGTCTTGCCCGCACCGTTGTGGCCCAGGATGGAAACCAGCGAGCCGTCGGGCACCGTGATATCCACTCCGGAGATGACCTGGGTGCGCCCGTATCCGGTCTGCAGATCCGTGATTTCCAGCATCAGTGCCCTTCCATTCCGGCCGTGCCGAGGTAGACGTCCTGCACTTTCCTGTCCGCCTGGACCTGTGCCACACTGCCCTCGCTGAGGACCTTGCCGGACGCCAGGACGGTCACCGAGGTGGCGAACTCCCGCACGAAGTCCATGTCGTGTTCGATCACCAGGGAGATGCGGCTGGCGGCGATCCGGCGGAGCAGCTGCCCGGTTTCGTCCCGCTCGTCCTGGCTCATTCCGGCGATGGGCTCGTCCAGGAGCAGCACGTCCGAGTTCTGGACCAGCAGCATGCCGATCTCAAGCCACTGCTTCTGGCCGTGGGCCAGCGTTCCGGCCTGCTTGTCCGCGGCCTGCTCCAGCCCGATGATTTCCAGCGCCTCCTGCACGGCCGGTTCCACGCCCCTCCGGCGCCGCAGCAGTTCGCGGGCCTTCCGTCCGGGACCGGCGGCGATGTCCAGGTTCTGCAGCACCGAAAGGTTCTCGAAAACGCTCGCCGTCTGGAAGGTCCGCCCCACGCCCAGCCGGGCGATCTTGTGCACCTTGCGGCCCAGGATCTCAGTGCCGGTGTGGTTCACGGATCCGGTGGCCGGAACGAGTCCGGTGATGGCATCGATGATGGTGGTCTTGCCTGCCCCGTTGGGGCCGATGAGGAACCGCAGGTCGCCCTGGATGACGTCGAGGTTGACCTTGTCCACGGCGACGAAACCGTCGAACGCCACGGTGAGGTCGCGGATCTCCAGGTATTTGGGCCGGCCGTGCCGGAGCCCGCCGGCCTGTGGCTCGCCGTCGGGCAGCAGGGTGGGGGTGGTCATCGGCTTGCCTCTTCCGGGATGGTGGATGCTGCGGGCGTGGAGGCTGCCGCGGGAACCGGTGCAGGTGCCGTGCGCCGCCGCCCCGGACTGCCCTGCCCTATCTTGCGCTGCCCTGCCCCGCGCTGCTTCAGCCGGGCAGCGATATGCGGCAGTGAGGCAAGGCCGCCGGGCATGAACCCGATGACCAGTACGAAGAGCAGGCCCTGGAAATACACCCAGAAAGACGGGAAGGTGGAAGCCAGGCTGGTCTGCGCGATGGCCACGCTGAGGGCTCCCAGGATGGGGCCCAGCAGCGTTGCCCTGCCGCCGATGGCCACGCCGATCAGGAAGGCGATGGACGGAATCACGCCCACATCGGCCGGCGAGATGATCCCCACAATGGGCACGAACAGAGCACCGGCAATCCCCGCCATGACGGCTGCGATCACGTAGGTCACGGTTTTGATGGTGGCCGGATCGTAGCCCAGGAACCGGACCCTTTCCTCCTGGTCCCGGACGGCCACGAGGAGCTCGCCGAACCGGCTGTGCATCAGCTGCCGGGCCGCGGCAAGGGCCAGCAGCAGCACCACGGCGGCGATCGAATACAGCATCAGCTTGTTCGCGGGGTCCTTCAGGTCGAACCCGAAGAACGAGCGGAAGCCGCTCAGGCCGTTGGAGCCGCCGGTGGTGGCCTGCTGGCCGATCAGGAACACGGCGAAAGCGGCCGCCAGGGCCTGGCTGAGGATCGCAAAATAGGCGCCCTTGACGCGCCGTTTGAACACCGCGAGCCCAAGGAGGAGCGCCACCAGCCCCGGAACAAGGACGACGGCGGCAAGGGTCACCACCGGGCTCCGGAACGGCTCCCACCAGCCGGGGACCTCGCCGCTGCCGTACAGCGACATGAAGTCCGGCACCCCGGTCCCGCCGAAAAGGGAGGCGTCCGCCAGCTTGAGGTGCATGGCCATGATGTAGGCGCCGAGCCCGAAAAACACTCCCTGGCCCAGGGTCAGCATGCCGCCTCGCCCCCAGGCCAGGCCGATCCCCACCGCCACGATCGCGAAGCAGATGAACTTTCCCAGAAGGGCGAGGTTGAAGGCCGAGAGCGCTGCAGGAGCCGCCACCAGCAGCAGCAACGCGCCTACGGCGAAGCCGGCCAGCACGCCCCACCGGGATTGCAGGAAAGTGCTCATGCCAGGCTCCTTGTCTTGAGGCTGAAGATGCCCTGCGGCCGAAGCTGCAGGAAGACCACGATCAGCACCAGGATCAGCACCTTGCCGATGCTCGCCGTCGTCGAAAATTCAAAGACGGACTGCAGCACGCCCAGCGCGAAGGCGGCGATCACGGCCCCCTTGACCTGGCCGACTCCGCCGGCCACCACCACCAGGAAGGCGTCCACGATGTAGTTGGTGCCCAGATAGGGTCCGGTGGAGCCGATCAGCGTGACGGCCACGCCCGCCACTCCGGCGAGGCCCGACCCGATGAAGAACGTCAGCTGGTCGGTGCGCCGGGTGGAGATGCCGCTGGTTTCGGCCAGGTCCCGGTTCAGGACCACCGCCCTGATCCGGCGTCCGAGCGGAGTCGCCTTGAGGATCAGCACGAGTCCCGCCAGGCAGACAAGGGACAGCAGCAGGATGAAGAGCCGGGTGAGCGGGATGGGCGCCCCCAGCAGTTCGATGTTGCCCTGCAGCCAGGCCGGTGCCCGGACGTCCACGCTGGGGGCGCCGAAGATGTCCCGCGCCGCCTGCTGCAGGATGAGCGCCACCCCGAACGTGACCAGCAGGGTGTCCAGCGGCCGGTGGTACATCCGCCGGAGCAGCACCGCCTCGAGCACCAGCCCCAGCAGGCCGCCCACGAGGAAGCCCACTGGAATGGAAACCAGCAGCGAGACACCGGCATCGGAGATGCTCCGCTGCACCACGAAGGCCGTGTATGCACCGGCCATCATGAACTCGCCGTGGGCCATGTTGATGACCCCCATCTGGCCGAAAGTCAGCGACAACCCCAGTGCTGCCAGCAGCAGCACCGAGCCGAGACTGAGTCCGGCAAACATCTGTCCAATCAGCAGTTCCATTCCAGGGGGCCTTTCCTCCGGGTTGATGCAGGGGTGGTGGAAGCGGCTACTTGGCCAGGTCCTTGGCCCAGGGGTAGCTGGCCAGGAACGGATCGGGTTCTACGGCCTTCGGCGAGGACCACACCGTGTCGATCAGGCCCTCGGAGTTGATCTTTCCGATCCGGGGAGTCTTGGTGATGTGGTTGTTCTCGCCGTCCACCGTGACTGTGCCCTCAGGCGCCTCGAATGTCACTCCGCCGGCGGCCGCCTGGACCTTGTCCACTTCGAAGGACCCGGCCTTTTCCACCATGGCCTTCCACAGGTACAGCGAGGTGTACGCCGCCTCCATGGGGTCGCTGGTGACGCGTTCGGCGCCGAACTTCGCCTTGAACGCGGCGACGAACTTCTGGTTGGCGGGGGTGTCCAGCGTCTGGTAGTAGTCCCAGGCGGTGAGCTGGCCTTCCACGTTTTCCAGACCGACGCCGGGGACTTCCTCTTCGGCGATGGACACCGAAACCACGGGCATGGATTCCGCGGTCAGGCCAACACTCTTGTACTGCCGGAAGAACGCCACGTTGCTGTCACCGTTGAGGGTGTTGAACACGGCGTCTGCCTTGGAGTCGCGGACCTTGTTCACGATGGTGGAGAATTCCGTGGACCCGAGCGGGGCATATTCCTCACCAAGTACCTCCATGCCGTGGGCTTTGGCGTAGGCCTGGATGATCTTGTTGGCCGTCCGCGGGAAGACGTAGTCGCTGCCCACCAGGAAGATGGACTTGGTGCCCTGCTCGGCCAGGTAGTCGAGCGCCGGGATGATCTGCTGGTTGGTGGTGGCGCCCGTGTAGAAGATGTTCTTGGATGCTTCGAGGCCTTCGTACTGCACCGGGTAGAACAGCAGGGCGTCGTTGGCTTCGAAGACGGGGAGCATGGCCTTGCGGCTGGAGGAGGTCCAGCCTCCGAAGACCGCGGCCGTGCAGTCCTGCTGGATCAGTTTCCCGGCGCGTTCGGCGAATTTCGTGGGTTCGCTGGCGCCGTCCTCGCTGACCACCTGAAGCTGCTTGCCCATGACGCCACCGGCGGCGTTGATCTCTTCGGCCGCCAGGCTCAGGGAATCGAAGACGGTGTTCTCACTGATGGCCATGGTGCCGGAGAGCGAGTTGATGAATCCGACCTTGACGCTGCTGCCCGACGTATCGACGCAGGAGCTGCCGCTGCCGGTGGTGGAATTGGCGGACGCCGGATCCGAAATCTGGCTTCCGCAGCCGGCCAGGACAGTCGCCATTGCCGCCGCGGCCAGGGGGATCAAAGCGCGCTTAGTTACTGAAACCCTCATGATTACCTGCTTCTCGCTCCGCGCTGCCTGACGACAGCGGCTGGTCTCCAAGGTCCTGACGGGGACCCGTGCGGCTCAATCTAGGAGCGAATTGTTTCCGGAGGCATGGTGGTTCGTTTCCGCACTATTTCCGGCCGGGCCTTCTCCCCCGCGGCCACGCGCAGGGACACTAAGTTTGCTGGCAAAATGGCGGAAAATGCGGACGGCAAAGTTAACCTGAAGGAAACTTCCCCGCCGTCATCTACGGATTGGCGGCGACACATAGCCCTAGGAGCAGCATGACCAGCCAGCAGAACGCCCAGCCGGACGCCCGGCGGATCCTGGTTGTCGGAGCGGGAGCCACCGGCGGATACTTTGGCGCGCGCCTGGCGCAGGCCGGCCGGGACGTGACTTTCCTGGTCCGGGAGGGGCGGGCAGCCGTCCTGCGCCGGCGCGGCCTGCGCATCACGGGCATGGGCCGCGAGGACGTCATTGAACCGAAGCTGGTCACCGCGGCGGACCTCGACGGCCCGTACGACCTGGTGCTGGTGACAGTCAAGGCCGCCGCCCTGCCCCGGGCCCTGGCAGACCTGGCGCCGGCAATCGGGCCGGAAACCGTCGTCGTTCCCTTCCTCAACGGCATGGCCCATGTGGACGCGCTCATAGCCGCCTTCGGGGCCGACCGGGTGCTCGGCGGCATCGTCAAGGTGGTCACCACCGTCACGGACGACGGCGACATCCTGCAAATGAATCCGCTGGCCACCCTCACCGTCGGTGAACTGTCCGGGCCGCCGAGCGAGCGCGTGCTAAGGGCCGTTGAGACTCTCACCGTGCCCGGGTTCAAGGCCTCGGCCACGGCCGATGCCCTGGCCTCGATGTGGCACAAATGGGCCTTCATCGTCGCGGCAGGTACCGTCACCTGCCTGCTCCGGGGACCGGTGGGCGCCATCGTGGCGGTGCCGGGCGGCACGGACTTCGTGCACTCGGTGCTGGCGGAAGCCGGCGCCGTTTCGGCCGCCGCCGGCCACCCGGTTCCGGCACAGGAACAGCAGCTGTCCGTGGACATGCTGACGCAGCCGGGGTCGACCTTCACGTCGTCCCTCTACCGCGACGTCGTTGCAGGGCTCCCCGGTGAGACCGAGCACCTGCTGGGCGATTTCACCCGCCGGGCACGGCTCCTGGGCGCGGACACGCCGCTGATCGACCTGGCCCTGATGCAGTTGAGGGTCAGCGCCGCGACCGCCTAACGGCGGCCGGCTCCTGGTACTCCTTCTCCCGGGCTACTTCTTCAGGAAGCCGAGAAGGGCCTGGTTGATTTCCTTCGCGTGGGTCCACAGCATTCCGTGCGGTGCGCCTTCGATCTCCACGTACTCAGCCGCTGGAAGGGCCTCCTTGAAGCGTCGGCCGGTGACGTCGATGGGCAGGATGTTGTCCGCCGTTCCGTGGACGATCAGGGCGGGAACGTCGATCTTGGGGATGTCCGCGCGGAAGTCCGTCAGCCACGTGGGCTGGGCAGCCACGGAGGCATGCGCCGAGGACTTACTGGCGGTGGCCCAGTTGGCGCGCAGCGCTTCTTCGCTGAGGCGGCTGCCAAGGGTGTCATCGGTGTTGAAGAAGTTCTTGAAGAACTCCGTGAAGAAGGCGTACCGGTCTTCCTTCACGGCGCTGAGGAGGCCGTCGAACACGTCCTGCGGGACGCCGTCGGGGTTGTCTTCCGTCTTGAGCAGGAAGGGCTCGAGGGAGCCGAGGAACACCGCCTTGGAAACCCGGTCGGATCCGTAAGTGCCGAGGTAGCGGGCCACTTCGCCGGTGCCCATCGAGAAGCCCACCAGCACGGCGTCGTCGAGATCAAGCTCGGTGAGCAACGTGTTGAGGTCGGCGGCAAAGGTGTCGTAGTCGTAGCCCTCGGTGGGCTGGCTCGATTTGCCGAAGCCGCGGCGGTCGTACGTAATGACCCGGTAGCCTGCTTCCAGCAAAGCGCTGGTCTGCCGTTCCCATGAGGCACCGTCCAACGGGTAACCGTGAATGAGGACCACCGGCTCTCCCTGTCCGTGGTCCTCGTAGTAAAGCTCAACAGTGGTGCTGTTTTCTTTTCCGACAGAGACAAAGGCCATGAGGGCGTTCCTTCCGTGGCAGTTCAACGGGCCGTGAACAGGCTGACCATCCACTCTGTTCCGGCGGGCCTGCCGTGTCAAGGAATCAGCGCCAGCCGGCGTTTCGGCTCACCCCGAAGTGCTCACTCCGTGGAGCGGGGCCGCCACACCACCACGGCCTGGGAACGGGCCCGGGGCCGCTGGCCGCGGGCCAGGCTCACGACGTCCCCGGCTGCCCCGGCCGCGAAAATCCGCGAATCCAGCGGACTGCGCCGGCGGCCCAGTTCCTCGGTCAGTTCACTCACCCGCCGCTGCAGCGCGGCCACCTGGTTCTCCAGCTGCAGGATCCGTTTGATGCCCTCCAGCGACACGCCTTCATGCGAGAGCCGCTGCACTTCCCGGAGCACGTTGACGTCCCGCTGGGAATACCGCCGGGATTTTCCGGGCGCGCGGCTGGGCGAGACGATGCCCAGGCGGTCATACTGCCGCAACGTCTGCGGGTGCATGTCCGCCAGCTCAGCCGCTACCGAGATAACGAAGATCGGCTGATCGAAATCAATGTCCATGGCCGGCTCCTCCCGCTAGTCCCAGTCCCAGTCCGCGCACGTGCGTTTCCTACAGACGTGCCTTGGCGGCCAGCCCGGCCCGCACGTCGTGCCCGTCCGTGGCTGCGGCGAACGCCTTCACGGCTTCCTCTGCTTCCTTGGTCAGCTTTTGCGGAACCACGACGTCGATGGTCACCAGCAGGTCACCGGTGGCCTTCGCGTGCTTGACTCCGCGGCCCTTGACCCGGAGGGTGCGTCCGGACGGGGTCCCCGCCGGAACACGGACCTTGACCTTCTCGCCGTCAATCGTCGGCACCTCGATGTCGGCGCCCAGGGCAGCCTCCGGGAAGGTGACCGGTACATGGATCCGGAGGTTGTCGCCGTCGCGCGTGTAGAAGTCATGGCCCTTGACGTTGACGGTGACCATCAGGTCGCCGTTGCCGGCCGGCCCGTACTGGCCCTTGCCGCGGACACGGACCTTCTGGCCGTCCTTGATTCCGGCCGGAACCCGGACGTCGATGACGTCCCCGTCCGGTTCACGCAGGCCGATGGTGGTGCCCCGGATGGAACCGGCGAAGGAAATGGTGGTGGTCGCCGTGCGGTCGGCGCCCTTCTGCGGGCCGCGCTGGAACCCCGCTCCGGAACCCGGACCGCCGAATTGCCCGCCGAAGAGGTCGGCGAACTCCGGCGGAATGCCGCCGGAGGTGCTGTAGCCCCCGGAGTGGCGTCCGCCGCCGCCGGTGAAGAGGCCGCCGAAGAGGTCTTCGAAACCGGCGTTGCCGGCCCCGCCGCCCCCGCCGCCGGGAGCAAAGCGCGCACCGCCGCCCATGGCACGGATGGCATCATACTGCTGGCGCTCGTCCGGATCCGAGAGGACGGAATACGCCTCGGAGATGTCCTTGAACTTCTTCTCCGACGCAACATTCCCCGCGTTGGTGTCCGGGTGATGCTGCCGCGCAAGCTTCCGGTAAGCCTTCTTGATATCGGCGTCGGAAGCGTCCTTGGCGACTCCAAGGATCTTGTAGAAGTCCTTGTCGACCCAGTCCTGGCTAGCCAATGGCGTTTCCTTTCAAATCTTTGTGCCGAGATGGCAGTTCGCGGCAATGTTCTTGCGAACCACTGCTGCGAACTGCCATCTCGATGGGCTAATGCTAAGCCGGAACTGCGACGATAACCTGTGCTGCCCGGAGGACCCGCTCGCCGGACTTGTAGCCGGAGCGCAGGACCTGGCTGACGGTGTCGATTTCGACATCCTGGCCGGGCTGCTGGATGAGGGCCTCGTGGATCGTGGGATCGAACTCCACTCCGGTCTCATCGATGCGCACCAGGCCGTAGGTCTTCAGCGCGTTCTCCAGCTTGGCGGCGATCGCGGCGAACGGACCGTCGGCCAGGTCGCCGTGCTGGCGGGCGGCGTCGACGTCGTCCAGTACCGGAAGCAGCGAGTTCAGGACGCCGATGACGGCCATCTCCCCTGCCACGGCGCGGTCGCGCTCCACGCGCTTGCGGTAGTTGACGTACTCAGCCTGCAGGCGGCGGAGATCGTTCCTGAGTTCCTCCGCCTCCTCCGCGCCGACGCCCTGGGCCACCGATTCCTCGGCCGGAACCTCAACGCTGTTGAGGATGTCCTCGGCCTGGGACAGTGCGTCCCCGGAACCGGAGCCCCCTGCGGCGGCGTGCTCCTGGTCAGGGTGGCGGGCCTGGCCGGTCTTCGGATCAACCTTGCGGTTGTCGTGGATGACCGGTTTCTGCGGCTCGTTCTCCTGGCGCTCGTGCTCGCGGTTGTCGCGCTCGTGCTGCTGGTCTTTGGAAGAGCTGTGCTCTTCTTCGTTACCGTGATGCGGCATGACTACTTCTTCTCGTCTTCGTCAACAATCTCGGCGTCGACGATGTCTTCATCGGCCTTGGTGCCTTCGGTGCCGGCGGCACCTTCCGCGCCTGCGGCACCCGTTGCACCGTCCGGCGAACCGGCCTGGGCGTAGATGGCTTCGCCGAGCTTGCCCTGGGAAGCCTGCAGCTTCTCAAAGGCGGTCTTCACAGCGGCATCGTCGGTGCCTTCGAGGGCCTTCTTGAGGGCGTCGACGTCGGCCTGGACCTCGGTCTTGACCTCTTCAGGCAGCTTGTCCGCGTTGTCCGCGATCAGCTTGTCCACGGAGTAGGCGAGCTGCTCGGCCGTGTTGCGGGTGTCGGTTGCCTCGCGGCGGGCCTTGTCCTCGGCTGCGTGCTCCTCGGCGTCCTTGACCATGCGGTCAATGTCTTCCTTGGAGAGCGCGGTCCCGCCGGTGATGGTCATGGACTGTTCCTTGCCGGTGCCCTTGTCCTTCGCCGAGACGTGGACGATGCCGTTGGCGTCGATGTCGAAGGTGACCTCGACCTGCGGAACGCCGCGCGGAGCCGGCGCGATGCCGGTCAGCTCGAACGTGCCCAGCGGCTTGTTGTCCCGGGTGAACTCGCGCTCGCCCTGGAAGACCTGGATGGCCACGGACGGCTGGTTGTCGTCAGCCGTGGTGAAGGTCTCGGACCGCTTGGTGGGGATGGCCGTGTTGCGCTCGATCAGGTGCGTCATGATGCCGCCCTTGGTTTCGATGCCGAGCGACAGCGGCGTGACGTCGATCAGGAGGACGTCCTTGCGCTCGCCCTTCAGCACGCCGGCCTGGAGTGCGGCGCCGACGGCGACGACCTCATCCGGGTTGACGCCCTTGTTGGGCTCCTTGCCGCCGGCGAGTTCCTTGACGAGCTCGTACACGGCGGGCATGCGGGTGGAACCGCCCACGAGGACGATGTGGTCGATCTCGGAGAGCTTGATGCCGGCTTCCTTGATGACGTCCTGGAACGGCTTCTTGGTGCGGTCCAGGAGGTCCTTCGTCAGGTCCTGGAACTTGGCGCGGGTGAGCTGCTCATCCAGGTGGACCGGACCGTCGGGGGTGACGGACAGGTACTGGAGGGAGACGTTGGTGCTGGTGGAGGAAGAGAGTTCCTTCTTGGCCTGCTCCGATGCCTCGCGCATGCGCTGCAGGGCAATCTTGTCCTTGGAGAGGTCGATGCCCTTGACCTTGAGCTGGTTCAGCAGGTAGTTGACAACGCGCTGGTCCCAGTCGTCGCCGCCGAGGTGGTTGTCACCGGCGGTGGCGCGGACCTGGATGGTGGAGAAGTTGTCTTCGTCCTTGCCCACTTCCAGGAGGGAGACGTCGAACGTTCCGCCGCCGAGGTCGAAGACGAGGATGAGTTCGTCTTCCTTGCCCTTGTCCAGGCCGTAGGCCAGGGCTGCGGCGGTGGGCTCGTTGACAATGCGGAGGACGTTGAGGCCTGCGATTTCGCCTGCTTCCTTCGTGGCCTGGCGCTGTGCGTCGTTGAAGTACGCGGGAACGGTGACCACTGCGTCGGTGACCTTTTCGCCGAGGTAGGACTCGGCGTCGTTCTTCAGCTTCATCAGGATGCGCGCGGAGATTTCCTGCGCGGTGTACTTCTTGTCATCGATGGACACGTTCCAGTCAGTGCCCATGTGGCGCTTGACGGAAGCGATGGTGCGGTCGATGTTGTTGACGGCCTGGCGCTTGGCGATCTCGCCGACCAGGACTTCGCCGGACTTGGAGAACGCAACGACGGACGGCGTGGTGCGGCCGCCCTCGGCGTTGGCAATAACGGTGGGCTCGCCACCTTCGAGAACGGAGACGACGGAGTTGGTGGTTCCGAGGTCGATACCTACTGCACGTGACATGTGTTGCTTCCTTCTTTCCTTGGAAACGACCGTGCGCCGGGTTGCCGGGCTGGCCGGTTCAGGCTGGTCGAAATTCAGGCACGCCCACTCATTGAGCGATCTACACTCAACTTTACCCATGGCCGGATTTAAGTCAATCCAAGGTTGAGTCAACCACGCTCAACTTTAGCTGGAGGCGCAGATCTTTAGCTCCGCGAGGAGCAGCCAAAGCCCGCCAATCCGCAGAATCCGCCGGACGCGGAGACGCCCCGGCTGCGGTTTCGCTGTGCGTGAAACCGCAGCCGGGGTGGCCGGAAGCCGGTCAGGGAGTGCGGCCGGGCTCTTCAGCCCCCGGGGTCCCTGCGGCACCGGCCGGCCGTTCCTTGCCGGCAGTTCCGGCAGTCCCGTAATCGCCGTCCGGGTACTCGGACTCGTCGAGGGTCACCAGGTTCTCTCCCGCGGTGCCCGCCTTGCCGTAGTCACCGGCCTCGTATTCCCCTTCAACTGCCCCGGCAGGCTCCTCGACAGCCCCGGCCGCTCCGTAGTTGCCCTCGGGATATTCGCCGTCGTCGGCTGCCGCCTGGTCCTCGTGCGCAGTTCCCGCCTTGCCGTAGTCGCCGTCGACGTACTGGCCGCTGTCACCTTCGACTGCCGGCGCGGCTGCAGCGCGCCGCTCTTCTGCTTCTTTTTCTGAAAATTCGCTGTTCTCTGACACTGACGGTTCCCTCCTGGAAGCATCGGACGCCCGGACGGGCGCAGGGGCAGTCTATCCATCCGTCCGATGCTTCAACAGGGGCTTCAGCTGCGCACGACCTCCAGCTCGATGGCCGTCCAGGACAGTCCCGGCAGGCTGGCGCGGACTTCGCCGCCGGCAGCCTTGACACCTTCCAGCGCGGTCAGGCCGACGGCGCCGGGGTTGTCCCGGGTGTTGGTGACGAACCGGTCCGCGCCGTCGGGAATGCGCAGCACGTCGGCCCGGACCACCTGCCGGGCATCAAATCCGCGGAGGACCACTTCGACGTCGGCGGCTTCTTCCAGCCCGCGGTTGGCCAGGAACAAGGCGATGCGCCCGGTTTCCTCGTTCCAGGTGGCGCTGACGTCCACGAGGTCGGCGTCACCGAATTTGGCGTTGCTGTATTTGTCCGAGTCGACGGCGAGCCGGAGGATCTGCCCGTGCGCCAGCTCGGCCATGCGGGCAAACGGATGGAAGATGGTCTGCTTCCACGCCGGACCGTTTTCCTCGCTGAGGATGGGGGCAATCACGTTGACCAGCTGCGCCTGGTTGGCGATCTTGACGCGGTCACCGTGCCGGAGCAGGGAGTTCAGGAACGTTCCGACGACGACGGCGTCCGTCACGTTGTATTTGTCCTCAATGACGCGGGGGTGCTCACGCCAGCCGTGCTTGCCCACCTGTTCAGGGCTGTCGGCGTCCCCGGGCCGGGTGTACCAGACGTTCCATTCGTCGAAGGAGAGGTTGATGTGCTTCTTGTGCTTGCCCTTGGCCCGGACGGCGTCCGCCGTGGCGATCACGGATTCTATGAAGTAGTCCATGTCCACGGCGCTGGCGAGGAAGCTGCCGGCGTCGCCGTCGTGCTCCTGGTAGTAGGCGTGCAGCGAGACGTAGTCCACCTGCTCGTAGGTGTGCGTCAGGACGGTCTGCTCCCAGGCCCCGAAGGTGGGCATTCCGGAGTTGGAGCTGCCGCACGCCACGAGCTCGATGTCCGGATCGACGAAGCGCATGGCCTTCGCCGCTTCCTGCGCCAGGCGGCCGTATTCCTCGGCCGTCTTGTGTCCGATCTGCCACGGGCCGTCCATCTCGTTGCCGAGGCACCACAGCTTGATGTTGAAGGGGTCCTCGTGGCCGTTCTTGCGGCGCAGGTCGGACAGCCGGGTGCCGGAAGGAATGTTGGCGTATTCCACCAGCTCGCGGGCGGCGTCCACGCCGCGGGTGCCGAGGTTGACTGCCTCCATGACCTCAACGCCGGCTTCACGGGACCAGTCAACGAATTCGTGCAGGCCGAAGGCGTTGGTTTCGAGCGTGTGCCAGGCGCCGTCCAGGCGGCGCGGCCTGTCGGCCACCGGCCCGATGCCGTCCTCCCAGTTGTAGCCGGACACAAAGTTGCCGCCGGGATAGCGGACCACGGTGGCGCCGAGTTCCTTGACGAGGTCCATGACGTCGCGGCGGAAACCGCGCTCGTCGGCCGCGGGATGGCCGGGTTCGTAGATGCCGGTGTAGACGCAGCGGCCCATGTGTTCAACAAAGGATCCGAAAATCCGGCGGGGAACCTCACCTACGGTGAAGTCGCGGTCAATGGTGATGCGTGCGCGGGACATTTTGCTCCTGTCCTGGGTGGGGTTGGCTTGATTCGGGTGGCGGGGTTGGGGTTGCGGCCTGCCGGGTCAGGTGCCGGCGAGGCCGGTGGTGGCCACGCCCCTGATGATCTGCCGCTGGAAGAACAGGAACACCACGATCAGGGGCAGCGCTGCAAGCAGCGCGGACGCCATGTTCTGGGCGTACTGGATGCCGTAGGCGCTCTTGATGGTCTGCAGGCCCACCGGCAGGGTGAGCAGGGAGCTCTCGTTGGTGGCGATGAACGGCCAGAGGAAGTTGTTCCAGGCGCCGATGAACACGAAGATCGCGACGGCGGCCAGGATGGGCCGGGACAGCGGAAGGACGATCGTGGTGAAGATCCGCAGCCTTCCGGCGCCGTCCATCAGCGCGGCCTCCTCGAGTTCCCGCGGGATCTGGTCGAAGAACTTCTTGAGCACAAACACCATCGGTGAGTGGATCACCTGGGGCAGGATCAGCGCCCAGTACGTGTCGATCAGGTTCAGCGACTGCATCTGCTGGAACAGCGGAATGATGAGGACCGGCGGCGGAACGATGATGGATGCCACGATCACGCCCATCAGCATTTTCTTGCCGCGGAAATCAATCCTCGAAATGGCGTAGGCAACGGAGGCGGAGATCACCAGCGTGATGGCGGTGATCGCGGCGGACGTGAACAGCGAGTTGAGCGTCCAGGTGGGGATGTTGCCGCTCTGCAGGACTTTGGCAAAGGCGTCAAATGTGAAGCCCGACGCCGGTATCCAGCTGATGGGGGTGGAGGCAGCATCAGTTTCGCTCTTCAGGGCGGTGACCGTGGCCCAGGCGAAAGGTACCAGCCATGCCACGGCAAGGACCGCCACAATGACGGTGGCCAGGATGCGGGACAGGGGCGTCTTCGGGCGCCGGTTTGGCATGGTTTCCGCGGACCCCTTTGGCTGGAGTGCGGGCTTGGAAAGTGTGGTGGTGGCCATGGCTAGGCGCTCCTTTTCCGGGTGGCGAAGACCTGGGCCAGTGCGATGAGCAGGATCAGGCCGAAGAAGATGTAGGAAATGGCGGCGGAATAACCCAGCCGGTAGCCCGTGAAGCCTGCCTCGAAGATGTACTGCACGATGGAGCGGGTGGCTCCGCCCGGTCCGCCTTCGGTCATCTGGTAGATCTGGTCAAAGACTTTCAAGGACGCGAGGATCTGCAGGATCACGATCATCACCGTGGTGGGGCCCAGCTGGGGAAGGCTGATGGAGAAGAACTGGCGCCAGCCGCCGGCGCCGTCGAGCGAGGCTGCCTCGTAGTGCTGCTGCGGGATGTTCTGCAGCGCGGCCAGGTACAGCAGGAAGTTGAAGCCGATGGTCCACCAGACCGTGGCGATCACCACGGCCCACATCGCCACCGCGGGATCGTTGAGCCACGCCACCGGCGGAATGCCCACCTTTGCGAGCAAATCGTTGAACAGGCCGAGCTCCGGGTTGTACATCCAGGCAAAGAACAGCGAGACCACGGTGGAGGCCAGCAGGAACGGGGAGAAGAAGGAGAGCCGCCACAGCCACTGCGCCGGCAGGCCCATGTTGACAAGTGCTGCCAGCGCCAAAGCAATGACCACCAGGGGCACCGTGCTGATCAGCGTGAAGTAGAGAGTGTTCCCCAGGGAGCGCCACATGTCCGCATCGGCGAAGGCCTCGGAGTAGTTGGCCAGGCCGATGACCCCGCTGTTGGCGCCGGTGAGGGACTTGCCGGTGAGGCTCATGATGGCGCCGGAAATCATGGGCCAGACCAGGAACAGCAGGAAGAAGACCAGGAACGGGGCGGAGAAGGCCCAGCCGTGGATGTTGTCACGCCGGGAGCGCGGCGATGTCGCGGCGGGCGCTGATTTTGCCGCGGGCGCTGTGGTGCGGGCGATGCTCATGAGGACTCCTTTGTCACGGGCGGGTCGATTGTCACGGGCGGGTCGGTGCTCACGTTGGTGCTCAAGCGGGGTTCGGCAATGCGTTCTCCGGCAGTGATGCCGGGTCCGGTGCTCATACCGGGTTCGGCATGGCAAGCACCGTGTTGATGCGCTTCATGAAGGCATCCCAGCCGTCCGCGGCCTTGTCCCGCCCCAGAAACACGTTCTGGACGTTCTCGGCGAAATAGCCCTGGAAATCGGATCCGGAACCGGTGAACCAAGCCACGGGGTCGTAGTTGATGATGTCCGCTGCGTGGGCATAGTCCGCCTGCGGCTTCAATGCCGCGTACTCCGGTGAGTTCACCACCGGCTGGTACGCCGGAATGTGGCCGGCTTCGGCCCAGCTCAGTGAGTTCTTGAGCATGGACGCAACGAACTGGTACACGCCGCGGCGCTTGGATTCGTCGAGTGAGGCCTGATGCGGCAGCACGAACGAGTGCGAGTCGGCGAAGGCCGCCGGCGTTCCGAAGAGGGTGGGGATGGTGCTGGCACCGAACGGGACACCCGCCGTCTTCATCGTGGGCAACTCCCAGACGCCGGTGAAAAGCAGCCCAGACCCCTGGCCGGCGAACTCCGCAATGGCCGTGCCGCCGTCGCCGCTTCTCGTGGAAATGGTGTTGTCCAGCAGCGACGTGATGAACTCCAGGCAGTCGATGGCCACATCCCGCTCCACCTGTGCGGGCTTGCCGGGATCCAGGACGAAGTCCGCGCCGTGCTGGCGGTACAGGGTGTAGAAGAGGCGCCACATCTGCGCGCCGTCGCCGAGGTAGCCGTAGGAGAGCCCGTGCTTGCCGGTGACGCGCTGCAGTTCACGGCTCACCTCGAGGAACTGCGACGGCGAGGAAATGTCCGCGAGCCGGCCATCACTCCCCAGGACGCCGGCCTTGTCCGCCACTTCCGTGTTGTAGAGCATGACGAACGGATGCGAGTCCAGCGCCAGCGAAAAAACCTGGCCGTTGAACTGGCTCTTCTCCCAGATCCTGGAGCCGAAGTCCTCCGGGCGCACCCCGAACTCCGCCAGCAGGTCCAGGTCCCACGCATCCAGCAGCCCGCCCGGGGCATAGCCGGGGACCCTTGCTGCGTGCATGACGGCCACCTCGGGCGGGCGCCCTCCGGCCGAGGCCATGGCCAGCTTGGTGTAGTACGGCGCACCCCAGGCGAGCACCGTGGGCTTGATCCTGAAGTCAGGATGGTCCGCGTTGGCCTTGTCGATCATGGCCATCATCTTGATGCCGTCTCCGCCCGAGAGCAGATGCCAGAAGCGGATGTCATTGCCGGCCGCCTGGGCCGCTCCCCCGCATCCGGTCAGGCTTGCTCCCAGCGAAAGGCTGCCTGCGAGCACACCTCCCCCAAGCAGCAGCTGCCTTCGGGTCATCTGCATCGGGCGTGAATCAACTTGCTTCACCGTCACTCCTTTGGACGTAGCCGTTGGAAAAATCCGCCTGCCGCCCGGCTACTGCCGGTCATGTGGACCGGGCCCGGCGGCTGTGGGCTGAAACACACTTTATATCGTTGTAAATGCAGTTACAAGGAAAATTTGTTAGCGCTCACAAAGTAAGAGCCTGCACCCCTTGGCGCCTTCGCTTTAGTCGAGTCCGGCCACGCCCGCCAGCACCCGGAGGTAGTGCTCGAAAAGCTCATCCCTGGCCGCGAAGGTGCCCTCTCCGTACTGGCCGAACACCTCGAAGCTGACTGTGCCGAACAGCGACGTCCAGACCAGAGCCCCGCGCGCCAAGAGGTCGTCCGGGACCGCCAGGCCTAGCTCCTCGCGGATCACCGCCAGGTCCTGCGCCAACGGCCCGGACACGGCAGCTGGCAGGGTTTCCGCACGGAGGGCGCCGGCCCGCCAGGCGCCGTCGAAAATGGCCATCAGGGCATTGATGACCCGCGTCCCCGGACCCGTGGTCCGCTCCGCGGGCGCCCGGTACCCGGGCACGGGGCTGCCGAAGAGCAGGGCGTAGCGTGCGGGCTCGCGGACAGCCCAGCTGCGGACGGCCCGTCCCAGCGCCCGGAATCGCCCGGCGAAGTCCGCTTCCGCCACGCGCCCGACGGCGGCATCCACCTCGTCGCCCAGCTCGCCGTACGCATCGATCAGCAGGAGGGTCAGCAGTTCGTCCCGGTTCTGCACGTACCGGTACACAGCCGAGGACACCACCCCCAGGTCCCTGGCGACGGCCCGCAGGGACAACGCCGCGGCCCCGTGGACGGCCAGATGCTGCCTGCCCAGCCGGACGATATCGGCGACGGTCTGCGCCCTGGCCCGCTCGCGCGGAGTGCGGGGCATCGGACTGGGGGAAGGTGCGGCCGGCATTCCCCCAGCATTCCATGATTCAGAGCACTGTCAACATTGGAGAGCAGTGCTCTTGACTTTGCCTGCCCTTCAGAGCATCCTTATTCCGAGAGCACCGCTCTCTACGAACAGGCGCAGAACCAGCAGGCGCCGACTGAACGCCCCAGAAAAGAGAATCCGATGCCTGAACTGTATGTAGTCACCGGCGCAGGTCCTGTCGGCTGGACCGTTGCGGAGCAGCTGGCCGGCCAGGGAAACCGGGTGCGGGTCCTGACCCGTTCGGGGAGCGGCCCGGCGCACCCCCTCATCGACAGGATGCCCGTGGACGTCTCCAATGCCGGACTGCTCGGCGAGGCCATCGCCGGGGCGTCGGCCGTCTTCCACTGCATCCACGGCTCCGCCTACGCCGCGGACGCATGGAAGCGGGAACTCCCGCGGGCTGAGGAAGTGGTGCTGGCTGCGGCCGGCGAGGCGGGCGCCGTCGTCGTTTTTCCCGAAAGCCTCTACTCCTACAGTCGGCCGGATGCCGTCATGGCGGAGGACAGCCCGCGGGGGGCCCAGTGCGGAAAGCGTGGCGTCCGCACGGCGCTGCTGAAGGCGCGGGACTCCTCCCCCACGGACACCGTGAGCGTCGTGGCGGGCGACTTCTTCGGCCCCCGGGTGCTGAACTCGCACGCCGGCGAGCGAATGGTCCCTGCCGTGCTGGCCGGAAAGAGGCTGCTGGTGGTTGGCAGCGCGGACCAGCCGCACTCTTTCACGTATGTGCCCGACCTTGCCGCGGCCATGATCCGTGCGGCGCAGACGCCGTCCGCCTGGAACCGGGTGTGGCACGCCCCCACGGGCCCGGCGCTCACGCAGCGCCAGCTCGCCACGGCCTTCACGGAAGCCGGCGGGGTGCCTGCCCCGAAAATCGGCGCCGTGCCGGGCTGGCTCCTCCGCGCCATGGGACTCGTCTCCTCCGGCACCCGGGAGGTGGCCGAGATGCTGTACCAGTTCGAGCGGCCGTTTGTGATGGATTCGCACGCCAGCGAGGCCGCCCTGGGGCTGCACCCGACCCCGCTGCCGGAAGCGGCCGCGGCCACGGTGGCCTGGTGGCGGGCGCGGGGCTGAGGGGCGGGACGTCACGCAGAGCAGGCTTTTAGCCAACTAGAGAGTGTGCGGCCGCGTAAATTCGCGGCCGCACCCTGGGCGGAGTCCTCAAAGTGCGCGTGGCGTGACGCCGCCGCTCCGCCTAGCTGCGCGAAGCGCCCTCCAGATCGGTTTCCAGACCGGCCTCGTCGCCGCGTGATCCGGCAATCGCCCGCTCGTCGTCGGCCAGCCGCCCCAACCTGCTGGGCCACCAGATCCGCCGGCCCAGATCGTAGGAGAGCGCCGGGACCAGCAGCGAACGGACCAGGACAGTGTCCAGCAGCACCCCGAAGGCGACGATGAAGGCGAGCTGCACCAGGAACATGATGGGAATGACGCCCAGCGCCGCAAACGTTGCGGCGAGGACCACCCCGGCGGACGTGATGACGCCGCCCGTCACACCGAGGCCGCGCAGGATCCCCGGCCTGGTGCCGTGCTTGAGGGATTCCTCCCGGACCCGGCTCATGAGGAAGATGTTGTAGTCCACGCCCAGCGCCACCAGGAACACGAAGCCGAACAGCGGCACCGTGGCATCCGCGCCCGGGAACCCGAAGATGTTGTTGAACACCAGCGCCGAAACGCCCATCGCGGCGGCGTAGGAGAGAACCACCGAGGCCACCAGGAGGACCGGGGCCAGCACGGAGCGCAGCAGCAGCATGAGGATCAGCAGGATGACGGCGAGCACCACCGGGATGATCACCAGCAGGTCCCGCTGGGCTGTGGTGTTGGTGTCCAGGGCCGTCGCGGTCACGCCACCCACGAGCGCGCCGTCGTCGATCTTTTTGAGTTCCTCGCGGAGCTTCACCACAACGTTCTCGGCGTCATTGGAGTCCGCCGCGTAGTTCAGGGTTGCGTTGATGAGCACTCTTCCTTCGCGGACATCGGGCGTGCTTGGAGCGCCCGGGGCCCCTGTGATCGGGACACTCCCCTCCGCCAGAAGGTAGGCATCACCGACGCCGCCCGTCGCCTTGGTCTTGTCCAGCACCTCCTGCGCCTTCGCTTCGTCGGTGACGATCACCGCAGGGCTGCCGGATCCGGCGTCGAAATGGCGCGCCAGCGCGTCCTGCCCGTCCACGGCATTGGAGGCGGTGAGGATGACATCGGTCTGCGGCACACCGTTGGCCTTGAGCTGCAGGATGCCCGCGGAGGCCACCAGAAGCAGGAGCACCGATGCGACCCAGACGGCCCGGGGCCGGCGGGCAACAAGGGACCCGGTGGCGCGCCACAGTCCCTTCTGGCCTTCGAGGCCGGTGACGAACCGGGGTTCCCGTTCGGCGTCGGGGACCAGCTTGGGGCGGAACGGCCAGAAGGCCGTGCGGCCCAGCAGCGCCATCAGCGCCGGGAGCAGCGTGAGTGCCGCAAAGAGCGAACAGAGGATGCCGGCTGCAGCCACCGGGCCCAGCGCCTTGTTGGAGTTCAGGTCGGAAAACAGCAGGCACAGCAGGGCGATGATCACCGTGGCGCCGGAGGCCAGGATGGGCTCGAAGGAGGCCTTCCACGCGGTGAGGACGGCCGCGGTGCGGTTGGTGGTGTGGGTCAGCGCTTCACGGAACCTGGCCACATACAGCAGCGCGTAGTCCGTGGCTGCGCCGATCACCAGGATGGAGAGGATGCCCTGGCTTTGGCCGCTGAGCTGGATCCAGCCGAGCTTGGCCATGCCGAACACCAGCAGGATGGCCGCGCAGAGTGCGAACACCGAGGTGAAGAGCACTGCGATGGGCAGGAGCAGGGAACGGTAGACAATCAGCAGGATGATGAACACTGCGGCGAGGGCCACCAGCAGCAGGATGCCGTCAATGCCCGCAAAGGCGCTCACCAGGTCCGCTGTCAGCCCCGCCGGACCCGTGACGAACGTCTGCATACCCTCCGGCGCCGACGCCTGGACTTCGTCGCGGAGCTCCTGGACGATCTCCTTGACCTCCCCCGAGGAGGAAATGGGCACCACGAACTGGACGGCCTCGCCGTCCTCCGACGGGATGGGTCCGATGACCGCACTGCCCGCCTGCAGCTCCTCGAGCTTGGCTTTGAGGGCAGCCGCCTCCCCCAGCTGAGCAGGAGTGAAGGCGGTTTCGCTTTCGACGACGATCACGGCCGGAATCTCATCCGAGTCCCTGAACTTGGCCTGCCAGTCCTGGGCCTCCGTAGCCTCCGCACTGGCGGGCAGGAAAGAAGCCTGGTCATTGGAGGACACTTCCTCCAGGCGGCCGAAGGTGGGGCCGCCAATCCCCGCAATGGCAAGCCAGGTAATCACGAGCAATACGGGGACCAGCCAGCGGAGCCAGAACGGAACGCGCGCAGTGCCGGGATGTCTCTGTTTCATGTGTCCTTCTGGTGGTTCCTCGGAGGAGTAGAATCTACTCTATCGTAGACTATCTCTATTATGGAGATAAATAGCGGGACGTAAATAGTCGATTAACTTTCCGTCGGTGAGAGAATCTTGGCGGAGCCAACAGATTTCCGCAGGCAAGGAGCCTGCGAAACCACGCAGCAAGGAGGGACGCCGTGTCGGGAGACCTTGCCGAGCGCCCCGGACCGGCTGCACCCCCGGGCCTGGTCCGGCTGCTGCAGGAGTTCACGCTCGAGGCCAACCGCTACGTGGACGCGGCCGGCGGGCGCAACGATATGCACCGCACGGACCTCAACGCACTCGCCGTGATCATGCGGCATGCTGCCAAGGACCAAGTGGTCACCCCGGGCGTGCTCCGGAAGGAGCTCAACCTCAGCTCCCCCGCCACCACGGCGCTCATCGACCGGCTGCACACCTCCGGACACGTGGTGCGCGAACGACAGGGTTCGGACCGCAGGCAGGTCCAGCTGCGCATGACGGAAAAGGCCTACCGCGACGGCGGGGCCATGTTCCTGCCGCTGGCCCGCCACATGGGCGCGGCCATGGCGGAATTCACCCCCGAGGAGCTGGAGGTGGCGGCCCGCTTCATGGAGTCCATGACCCGGGCCACCATCCGCGCCGCGCAGGAAGCGGCGGGACCGGGTGTGGCGGGGCCGGGTGCGGCCGGGCCTGGTGCGGCCGGGCCTGGTGCGGCCGGGCCGGGTGCGGCGGCACAGCAAGCGGCGGGGCAGGACTAACCGGCCCTGTTTTGGTCAGCCGGATTGCCGCGCATTTTCCCGCCGGAGCGGTAGCGTTTCCTTATGAGTGCACAGCAGCCTGAAGACGTGTACACGCATGGTCACCACGAGTCCGTGGTCCGCGCCCATGCCTCACGGACGGCCGAGAATTCCGCCGCGTTCGTGATCCCGTACCTCACCCCGGGCACGTCCGTGCTGGACGTGGGCTGCGGGCCGGGCAGCATCACGTGCGACTTCGCGGGCCTTGTGGCGCCCGGACACGTGACCGGGCTGGACCGTTCCCCGGATGTGATCACCCACGCCACCGAGCTTGCCGCCGAGCGCGGGGTGGAGAACGTCGAGTTCGTGGCCGGGAATATCTACGACCTGGACTTCGATGACGAAACGTTCGACGTCGTCCACGCCCACCAGGTGCTTCAGCACCTGACGGACCCGGTGGAGGCCCTGCGCGAAATGCGCCGCGTGGCCAAGCCCGGCGGCATCGTGGCAGTGCGCGACGCCGATTTCCACGGCATGAGCTGGTACCCCGCCATCCCGGAACTGGACGAATGGATGGAACTGTACCAGCGCATTGCCCGCCGCAACGGCGCCGAACCGGACGCCGGCCGGCGTCTGGTCTCGTGGGCGCAGGCCGCAGGATTTACGGACGTGGCCCCCACCAGCAGCAACTGGCTGTATGCCACAGGACAGCAGCGCCGCTGGCAGGCCAGGGTCTGGGGTGAACGCGTCCTGCATTCCGCCTTCGCGGACCAGGCACTGGAGTACGGCTTCGCCAACGCCGCTGACCTCGCCAGGATCTCCGCGGGCTGGCACCGCTGGGGTTCCACCGACGACGGCTGGTTCCTGATCCCCAACGGCGAGGTCATCGCACGGGCCTGAGCTTCGCCGGCAGTCCGGCTACCGACGGATCGGGTCAGCCGTCCCGTGCGGGAAGTGTGACGCTGGCGGAATCTCCCATGGCTTGGCCGGCTGTGAACCCGACGACGCCGATTTCGACCGCGCGGCCCCTGTGGACATCGGTTATGGTCGCGGTCCGCGCACTGCCCTCCACCAGTCCCGCCGGAATGCCGTCCACGGTCAAGCCCCAACGGTACGGCTCCGCTTCGCTGGGCTCCCAAGAGACCTGAACTGTACTCACGCCGTCGAACTCCGCCGTCACCACAACCGTGACGTTGCGAGGCGCTGCCGGCAACCCGTCCCATGGTCCGCGCCCGATATGGACGGCGGCCGAGGCCGTCGTCGAACCGCCCGTGAAATAAGTGATCCTGACTTCCACGGTTCCTTCGAACACCTCATGGAACGTGTGCGCCGCCACGGGGATGGGGCCGACTTCGTCAGTCACGCCGTCGCCGTCAAAGTCCCATTCGTACTGCGCAACGGTGACACCCCGGGGCAGCGACGCCGAGACGTTGAAGGTGATCTCCTGGCCCGGCATGGCGTAGTAGTCAGGATGGCTGAACGCCCCCTTCGGGAGGGACGTGGCCGGTGGCGAAGCAGCCGGTGCGACCGCGGGCTGCGAAGCCGGGCTCTGTGAAGCAGCCGGACTCTGCGACGAAGCCGGACTCTGCGAAGCCGCCGCGCGCTGCCCGGAAGCCGGGTTGGGCGCCGCGCAGGAGGCCGCCGTCATCAGGACCGCCCCTGCGAAAACCGTACTGACGATCCTGTTCATCGACTCCCCCAAGCCATGGACTGCTTCCCGGATGAAGCAGCCTCGTGCCGCGGCCCCGGCAAACCAAGGGTACGGCTGACTGCATCGTAGCTCCCCTAAACTGGATGGGTGCAACCCTCCCTTTGGCTGGCCCTGGCCGGCGCCGGCGTCCTGATCAGCTTCACACCCGGAGCGGGTGCCATCAACACCATGAGCAACTCGCTGAATTCCGGCTTCCGGCGCGCCATCTGGGGAATCCTGGGCCAGCAGGCCGCACTGGTGGTCCACGTGGTGATCGTCGCACTGGGCGTAGGCGTCCTGGTGGCGAGCTCGCCCGTGGCGTTCAATGTGATCCGGTACGCCGGGGCGGCCTATCTGGTCTACCTGGGCATCCGCCAGTTCCTGCACAAGCCGGACCTTGACCAGGAGAAAGCGGCCGAGCTACGCAACGAACCTGCCGGCTCCATGTTCCGCCGGGGCCTGTGGGTCAACCTGCTCAACCCCAAGGCCGTGGTCTTCTTCCTGGCCTTCATGCCCCAGTTCATCATGCCGGAGCAGCCGCTGCTGCCCCAGTACCTGGTCCTCACGGCCACGGTGGTGGTCATCGACATCGTGGTGATGTGGTTCTTCTTTGCCGCCGCAGCCAAGTCCTTCCAGCGCTTCACGCACAACGCCCACGGGCAGCAGATCCTGAACCGGACGTTCGGGGTGCTCTTCGTGGCCGTGGGCGTCATGCTGGCGCTGATCCACTAGTCCGGCGGCCCGGGAACGCTGCCTGCTTCACCGAGAGGGCCGCAACTGTCCGTTCGCGCTCAGTAGCTGCCGGAGCGCACCGACACGGCCCGGGCGGAACCCGCCAGCTCCGGAGCCTCCCTGGCGACGGCCTCTTCAACGAAGGCCAGGGCGGAAGGCGCCAGCCCGTCATACAGGCGGACCAGCAGGTCACGCGCTTCGGTCCGCGGCCAGGCCTCGGGCAGCAGCTCGGCGGGGAGGTCGGGGTCGCTCCACGGGAAAGCCCGCCAGGCATCCATGAGCTCGGTCCTGACCCGCAGGGCGTCCGCCGGAGCCACGGTCCCGGCGTCGAGCCTTTCCAGCCATGGCCTGAACCTGTCAATAAACGGCTGGTACTGCTCCCTGAACTCCTGCGGCGACCAGGCGTCAATGAGCTTCTTGCCGCGCAGGCTGGAATCGGCGGTCCGGAAAATGACGTAGTCATCCACGCCGAAGGCCTCGCAGGTGGTTTCGAGCTCGGCAGCGTGGTCCCTCGGCGAGACCCAGACGGCGCCGAACAGCGGTGCGAATCCGCGCCACCGCAAGCGCGACCGGAACAGCTCACGGACGTCCCGTGACGTCTCGGGGATGGAGAAAGCAATAACCGTCCAGCTGCCGTCCCAATGCCGGGACTGTTCCCCGAAAGCCGAAACCTGCTCCAGTCCGCCGCGCAGGCGTTTCCGTGCACCTTCGGTGATCCGGTAGCGGGAGGTCCGCCCCGCGCTGGACTGTTCCAACACGCCCCGGGAGGCCAGGCGGCTCAGTGCCGTGGCTGAGGCGGAGCCGGTAATGCCAAGGTCCGCGGCCAGGGCGGCGATGAGCCGCGAGGGGAGCCAGGCGTCGCTCGCAAACCAGTAGTCCACCAGCAGCGTCACCAGCTGGTGCTGGCTGGAGGGACCCTTCAGGGGACGGGGAAAATCAATGGCCATGTCCGGATCCATGCCGGGTCCGGAGGCCGGGGGCTTGCTCATCACGCCTCCATCATGCCAGCAGGGGCAGTCGATTAAAGCTTGCACGTTTATTGACGGACGCTGATTCAAGTGCATACTATCTATCCAGAGCGTGACGGAGGCCACAGCCGACCCCGTCGCTCAGCTCAGCATGCGAGCCCCCAGAGCTTTCCTCCCCTTGTCCTCTTAGGAGATCCGCAATGACCGCTGGTCCCATCGTTCCGCCGACGCCGTTGACGCCGCCCCCGGAACAGGCCCGCCCAGATTCCCACCAGGGAACAAAACACGCCCGCCGTGCCGCCACCGCCAGCTTCATCGGCAGCACCCTGGAGTATTACGACTTCTTCATCTACGGGTCGGCCTCGGCGCTGATCTTCAATAAGATCTTCTTCCCCGGGATCGACCCCGCCCTCGGCACCATCCTGTCCATGGCCACCATCGGCATCGGCTATGTCGTCCGTCCGCTGGCCGCGAGCGTGATCGGGCACTACGGCGACCGGATCGGACGCCGCCAGATGCTGGTGCTGACGCTCGTGGTGATGGGCGTAGCCACCTTCCTCATCGGCTGCCTGCCGCCGACCGCCGCCATCGGCGCGGCGGCCCCGATCCTCCTGGTTGTCCTCCGGGCCCTGCAGGGAGCATCCGCTGCGGGCGAATCGGTGGGTGCCGTCACCATGACCATGGAACACGCCCCGAGCAATAAGCGGGCCTTCTACAGCAGCTGGGTCAACACGGGCGCGGCTGCCGGCATCATGCTGGCTTCCCTGGCCTTCCTGGCCGTGTCGATGCTCCCCCAGGAGGACCTGCTCAGCTGGGGCTGGCGCCTGCCGTTCCTGGCCAGCATCCTCGTGGTCGGAGTCGGACTCTACATCCGCGCCCGGCTGCCCGAATCGGAGGTGTTCGAAGCCGCAAAGGAAGCGGAGACCGAGAAGGAACTGCCCATCAAGGTGGTCCTCCGCGA
The DNA here is from genome assembly GCF_033142195.1 of Arthrobacter sp. B10-11. NCBI lineage: Bacteria > Bacillati > Actinomycetota > Actinomycetes > Micrococcales > Micrococcaceae > Arthrobacter > Arthrobacter sp. B10-11. The sequence continues at coordinate 115,390 of NZ_JAWMTH010000004.1, read as the reverse complement.
TCACTGGCGGACCATCATCAAGGTCATCTTCTTCGGGCTCTGGAGCGTGGTTTCGTCCGTCTTCGCCGCATTCGGCCTCGCCTACGCCACGAGCAAGTTCGGCGTCCCGGCGCCGGCGATGCTGGGGGTCACCATCCTCACGGCGGGGCTGGCCGTTGTCGCCCAGCCGTCCGCGGGCATCCTCGCCGACAGGATCGGCCGCAAGCCGGTCTTCATCGCGGGCAACCTCATCTGCGCCGTGGCCGCCTTCGTCTTCTTCTGGTCCATCAGCACCGCCTCGGTGCCGCTCATCTACGCCAGCGGCATCCTTTTCATGACCGTGGGCTACGGAATGGTCAACCCGCTCGGCCCGGCCATGACAGCTGAAATGTTCCCAACGAAGATCCGCTACTCCGGTGCCGCCACAGCCTCGCAGCTGGGCCTCGTTGTCACCGGTTTCGCACCGGCCATCGCAGCGGCCATTGTCCAGCCCGGCCCCACCGGCTGGATTCCCGTGGCCGCCTTCACCGCGGCCTGCTGCCTCGCTTCGGCGGCCGTCACCGCCATCTGGGTCAAGGAAACCTACAACGTCCCCACCGAGGCACTGGGAATTGCGGGGGACCGTCCGTGACACCGCGCACCGCGCTAAAACCAGTGCTCATTGAACACGACGTCGAAACCCCGATGCCGGACGGCGTCATCCTGCGGTCCACGGTGTACCGCCCGGCGGACGGGAAACCGTGCCCGGTCCTGCTCACCAGGACACCCTACGGACGCGACCTCGCCGTCAACTCCGCCTACTTCAACCCCGTAACGGTCGCGGCAGCGGGTTACGCCGTGATCATGCAGGACTGCCGCGGGCGCTTCGGTTCCGACGGCGTCTTCGACCCGTCCGCCAATGAAGCGTCCGACGGCGCCACAACGGTCGGGTGGGCAGCCCGGCTGCCGTACTCCAACGGTGCCGTAGGGATGTGGGGCAGGTCCTACTTCGCGGAGACGCAGTGGCGTGCCGCATCCCTGGCACCGGACGGCCTCGCCGCCCTCTCACCCGGCATCTCCGCCGGGGCCAACGCAAACAACGGCTCACTGTATCGTGGCGGCGCGTACGAGCTCGGCAGCCGCTTCAGCTGGGGCCACGCCTCGGCCTCGGCCAACGAAGTCCTGCGCGAATTTGCCGGCGACCCTGAACTTCGGGACAAGGAGTTCCAGACGTGGCTGGACCTGGACCGCTCGTTTTCCGATGGCAGCGCATTCGGCACACTGCCACTCCGGGACCTCTCCGCACGGCTTGGCACTTTTATGAACCGCCACGTTCTTCCGTCGGCCGGAGAATCACCGGGGAACAGCTTTGCGCAGCTGTGGGACGAAGCTTCCAGGGGGCCGGTGCCTTTGCCCACTATGCACATCGGCGGCTGGTTCGATATCTTCTGCCCCAGCACCCTCTCCCAGTACGCAATGCAGCTGGAGCATAGCCGGACCGGCGCTGCACCCGAACCCCGGCTGATCGTGGGCCCGTGGACCCACACGAACTTCTCCGGAAGCTACCCCGATGTGAGCTTCGGGCTGAACGCGGCCGGGGGCGTGATGAACGGCCTCGGCGACCTTTCCGGGCTCCACACGGCCTGGTTCGACGCCGTGCTCAAGGACCAGCCCGGGCGGATCAGGAACGTCCCGCCCGTGCTGCTGTATTTCATGGGCGAGAACCAGTGGCGCGGTTTCGACGAGCTTCCCGCGCCGCGCGGCCACAGGTCCTGGTTCCTCGGTGCGGACGGGTCACTGCGGGACACCCCGGGGCTCGGCGGCTCCGCGGACTACGATTATGACCCCTTGGACCCGGTCCCCACCGCGGGCGGCGCAACCATGATCCACGGGGCATTTCCCGCGGGTCCCGCCGTGCAGCACGCCGTCGAGGCCCGCGCGGACGTCCTCACTTTCACCACGGAAGCGTTCGAGGAACCCGTCACCCTGTTCGGCGAAGTCACCGCCACGTTCTTCGCCGCCTCCACCGCCGTCGACACCGATTTTGTGGTGCGGCTCTGCCGCGTCGCGCCGGACGGGACCTCGCTGGGCATTGCCGACGGAATCATCCGTGCGTCCTGGCGGGACAGCCACGCCGGGACCGGCCTGTTCCAGGAGGGCCATGAGCCGTCATTGATCGAGCCCGGCAAGACGTACGAATACACCGTGAACCTGTGGCAGACCGCCTACACGTTTGCCCCGGGCGATCGGCTCCGCGTCCAGGTCACGTCAAGCTGCCATCCGCGCTGGGACCGGAACCTCAACACCGGCAAGCTGGCCTACGATTCCGCGGACACCCTGGTCGCCCGGCAGACCGTCCTCTTAGGCCCGGACCACCCGAGCCGGCTGACGGCGGAAATCCTGTGAGCGCGCCGCCGCCGGAAACTCCCGCAGCTCCGGGGCTGACCTTCCTGGCGGAACTCTCGGTCACGGTCGGTGAGCCGATCGACGTCGGGCCAACACCTGAAGGCCACCGGCGCGTCATACCCATCACCGGCGGAACCGTTACCGGCCCCTCCCTGAACGGGCGCGTCATTCCGGGCGGCGCGGATTACCAGCTCCTCCGCAGCCCAACGCTGACGGAGCTGGATGCCCGCTACGTCCTGGAGACCCGCGACGGCCACCGCATCTACGTGCACAATTCGGCGCTGCGCCACGGGAGCGCTGAAGACATTGCCCGGCTCAACCGCGGCGAAACCGTTGACGCCGGCAGCATCTATTTCCGCTGCTGGCCCCGGCTCACAACGGCCGCTCCTGAATGGGAATGGCTGAACGGGCGACTCGCGGTGGGAACCGGCGAACGGCATCCGGACCGCGTGCTGATCCGGATCTTCCTCATCGACTGAGGCCGGACGTCATCGCCTGAGGCAGGACGCGGCCCGGCCGGCAACTGTCCGTTCGCGCTGCCCGCACTACGCGGCCAGCGGAACCTCCGGGCTGCCGGCAACCACCACGAGTTCAGGCCCGTCCGCGGAGACGGTGACCTGTCCTCCGGCCGTGAGGCCGGAGCCCACCAGCAGATCGGCGATCCGGTCGTCGAGTTCGCGCTGGATCACGCGGCGCATGGGCCGGGCACCGTACTCGGGCTCGTAGCCCCGCTCAGCGATCCAGTCCACCGCGTCCTCGCTGACGGACAGCGCGATCCCCTGCGCGCGCAGGCGGGCTTCGGTGTCGTTGAGCATCAGCCGCACGATCTGGCGCAACTGGGCCTGGTCCAGCTTGCGGAACAGCACGATCTCGTCGATGCGGTTCAGGAACTCAGGCCGCATCGATTCCCGCAGCCGTGCCAGGACACGGCCGCGCAGGGCCTTCTCCGAGCCGAAGGCGCTCCCCTCGCCGGCAGCGGTGAACCCGGTGGGCCCGGCCTTGCTGGCCAGGAACTCCGAGCCGAGGTTCGAGGTCATGATGACCACCGTGTTGCGGAAGTCCACTGTGCGTCCGTGGCCGTCCGTCAGGCGCCCGTCGTCGAGCACCTGCAGCAGGAGGTTGAACACATCCGGATGCGCCTTTTCGATCTCGTCGAGCAGCACGATCGAGTACGGATTGCGCCGTACCCGCTCTGTGAGCTGGCCGGCTTCGTCGTAACCTACGTACCCCGGAGGGGCACCCACAAGGCGGCTCACGGTGTGCCGCTCGCCGAACTCGCTCATGTCGAAGCGGATCATGGAATCTTCGCTTCCGAACAGCGAGCCCGCCAGGGCCTTGGCGAGTTCGGTCTTGCCGACGCCGGTGGGGCCCAGGAACAGGAAGCTCCCGATCGGCCGGCCGGCAGCGCCCATGCCCGTGCGGTTCCGCCGGACGGACTTCGCAATCAGGCTCACGGCGTCCTCCTGGCCGACGACCCGCTGGTGCAGGTCCTCTTCCAGCCTGGCCAGCCGCTCCCGGTCACCCTCGGTGATCCGGCTGGCCGGGATGCCCGTTGCACGCGAGATGACCTCGGCAATTTCCGGTTCGCCGACGACGGCGGCGGCAGCGTCGCTGGAAACGTCACCGCGGGCTTCCTGGCCGGCCGCACCGCCGTCGAGCTTCTCCTTCAGCGCTTTCGCCTCGTCGCGCAGCCGGGAGGCTTCTTCGAAGTCCTCGGCGGCTATGGCGGCGTTCTTCGATTCCTCGAGCGCCGCAAGCTGTTCGCGCAGGGCCGCGACGTCCTGCCGGGCACCGAGTTTGAGGCTCAGTCTTGCCCCGGCCTGGTCGATAAGGTCGATCGCTTTGTCCGGCAGGAACCGGTCCGCCACGTAACGGGCGGACAGTTCGACGGCGGCCCTGATCGCCTCGTCGGTGTAGCGGACGCCGTGGTGTTCCTCGTACCGCTGGCGCAGTCCGGAGAGGATCTGCACGGCGTCCTCAATGGCGGGCTCCCCTACCTGGACGGGCTGGAAGCGGCGCTCAAACGCGGGATCCTTCTCCACCTTGCGGTACTCGTTCAGCGTGGTGGCACCCACAACGTGGAGTTCGCCGCGGGCCAGCCGCGGCTTCAGGATGTTGCCTGCATCCATGCCGCCCTCGCCCGCGCCGCCGGCCCCGAGGACCATATGCAGCTCGTCGATGAACAGGATGAGCCGGCCCGCGTTGGCAGTCACTTCGTCCATCGCCTTGGTCAGGCGCTCTTCGAAGTCCCCGCGGTAGCGGGTCCCTGCGAGCATGGCGGGAAGGTCCAGCGAAATGACCCGCTTGTTGCGGAGCTGTTCCGGCACGGTGTCGTTGGCAATGGCCTGGGCCAGGCCTTCCACGATTGCCGTCTTGCCTACGCCGGCTTCGCCGATCAGCACCGGGTTGTTCTTGGTGCGCCGGGCCAGGATTTCGATGGTCTGGGCCGTCTCGTCGGCCCGCCCGATGACCGGGTCCAGGCCGCCTGAACGCGCCAGGGCGGTGAGGTCCGTCCCGTAGGTGTCCAGCGTCGGGGTCTCAGAAGCGGCTCCCGGTTCCCCTGCCGGGGCAGTTCCGGGGCGGCCGTTTCCGGGCTGTTCACCGCTGTCCGCCTCGCGTGCCCCGGCCTGGAAGGATTCGGGCGTGACGCCGGCCGCTGCGAGCACCTGCCCCGCCGGAGCGTCCTGGTTCAGCACCAGGGCGAAGAACAGGTGCTCCGGGTCGATGTAGGTGGAACCGAACGCCCGCGCAACCTGGTAGGCATCGAGCAGGGCCCGCTGCGCGGACGGCGTCAGCGCAGGAGCTGCCGTCACCGCCCGGGCGGATTTCTCCGGCAGCCGTTCTTCAGCCGCCTTGGCCACGGCCGCGGGGTCGGCCCCGGCGCGGCGCACGTAGCTGACGGCCGGCTCAGCCCCTGCCATGGTCCGCAGGACATGCAGGGCATCCACATCGCCGTGTCCGAGGTCCACGGCGAACTGGCCCGCGAGCGAGAGCAGTTCGTGGGTGCGGCGGCTCAGCAGCCTGGTAATGTCCGTGGGGCGCCCGGACCGGGCCGCGCGCTGGCCCTGCAGGTAGCGCGCAAGGAACTCGTCAAACGATCCGCTGCCGGTACCGGCAGGTCCAAAAAACGTTGGCATGTACCCTCCGTAGGTAAAGTTGAGTGCAATTGACTCAAGTCTCTAGCTACGGAGATTATTCCCGGTCCGGCGGCGGGGCCGCAACTGCACGTTCGCGCCCCGCCCCCGGGCCGCAACTGCCCGTTCGCGCTTACTGCAGCTGGCCGTTCGCCGGCGCCAGCTTGCGCAGGTCAGCCTTCCGGATCTTGCCGCTGGCAGTCCTGGGCATCTCCTCCACGAACACCACCGACTTGGGGATCTTGTACCGGGCCAGCCGGCCGTCCAGGTGGGCCCGCAGTTGCTCTTCGCTCAGCTGCGCCCCTTCCCGCAGGAGCACTACGGCCCGCGGCACCTCGCCCCATTTGTCGTCCGGCACGCCGATCACGGCCACACTCCCCACGGCATCCAGCTCGGTGATCGCCTGCTCCACTTCGGCCGGATAGATGTTCTCGCCGCCGGAGATGATCATGTCCTTGAGCCGGTCCGAGATGAACACGAAGCCGTCGTCATCCTTGTAGCCCATGTCGCCGGACTTGAACCAGCCGTCGCCGGTGTAGGAGTCGGCCGTCGCGTCGGGCCGGTTCCAGTACTGGGGGATGACGTTGGGGCCCTTGATCTGGATCTCCCCCACGGTGCCCGGGGCCGCGGCGCCCGCACCGGGATCGGTGAGGTCCGCGACCCGGACCTCCGTGAAGAAGTGCGGCAGGCCGGAGGATCCGGCCTTGTCCCGGGACCGCGCCGCCGGCAGCGTGGTGGCCCCCGGCGCCGTTTCGGTCATTCCGTAGCCGTTGGAGAACCGCAGCCCGCGCTTCTCGTAGGCATCCAGCACGCGCAGCGGCACGGCTGATCCGCCGCAGGTCAGCTTGTTCAGGGAGCTGAGGTCCGTGGCGTCCCAGGCGGGATGTTCACAGAGCATCTGGTACGTGGTGGGCACCCCGCTGATGGTGGTGGCCCGGTGCCGTTCGATGAGCTGAAGCGTGCGGAGCGGGTCAAACCTGGGTTCGAGGATCACGGTCCCGCCTTTCAGCAGGGTGGGCAGGACGCCCATGTCCAGGGACGCCACGTGGAACATCGGGGAGATCATCAGGGCCACATCCGTGGAGGCGAAGTCGAAGTCGACAATCACGTTGAGGCAGTTCCAGGTGATGTTTCCGTGGGTCAGCAGGGCGCCCTTGGGGTGTCCGGTTGTTCCGGAGGTGTAAAGGATCATGGCGCCGTCGTCCAGGCCCACCGGCTCGTCCGGGGCCGTCGTCGAGCCGGAGGCGACGACGTCCTCATAGTCCTCCGCCGCCGTCGTGCCTTCCGTCCCGCTTCCCGCCGGAGCGGTGCGATCTCCTGTCACAGCGGCGTCGTCGACGGCGATCCGCCGGCCCACCGCCGTCCCCTCGCCGCCGCGGACCGCCAGGCCGGAAAGGCTCGAAGCATGCACCAGCAGCGCAGCGCCGCAGTCCCTGAGCTGGAACTGGATTTCCGGCGGCGCCAGCCGGGTGTTGAGCGGAACGAAGACCGCTCCGGCAAGGCCGCAGGCGAAGAGCGTCTCCAGGAAGGACGGATCGTTCTCCCCCAGGTATGCCACCCGGTCCCCGCGCGAGACGCCGCGGTCACGGAAGGCGTTGGCGAGCCGGACGGAACGTTCCGCCAGTTGCTCGTAGCTGACCTCCCGGTCTCCGGCGATGATTGCTGCCTTGTTGCCCGACTTCGGGCGGCGCCGTTGCAGCCACGAGCCGATGCCAAAATTTTCCACGGCAAGTCCTTTCTAATAAAACGGTAGTACTTGTCGGCCGGATCAGAGCCGGACGGTCTGGAGATCGTTGTTCTTGGGTTCCCTGGTCAGCAGGATGAAGACGATCGACACCACGGACATGACGGCCAGGTACCAAACCACCGCACCGGTGTTCTGGCCGGAATCCTTGAAGATCTGCGCCACGATTCCCGGGGTGAAGCCGGCCCCGAGCAGCGTTGCCAGCTGGTAGCCCAGCGAGGCGCCGGTGTACCGGGAGGTGGTGCCGAACTGTTCGGAGACGAAGGCCGCGAGCGGACCGAACAGCATGGAGTGGATCATCAGGCCCACTGCGAACGCCACGAAGATCAGCATGATGTTGTTGGAGGACAGCAGCTGGAACATCGGTACGAGGTAGGCGATGAACACCACCAGTCCGCCCACCATCACGGGCCGCCGGCCCAGCTTGTCCGAAAGCCTTCCGCCCAGGACAACAAAGACGATGGAGATCAGGGACGCCGCCGCGTAGGCATAGAGCACACCCTGGCGGTCCGCGCCCTTGGAGACGGCGAAGGTCACAGCGAACGTTGCCAGCACCACCTGCAGCGCGAACCCTGCCGCTCCGGCCAGCATGGTGAAGATCAGGGTCTTTGGCCGGCGGAGCACCTGCAGGAGGGGAATTTCGCGGCGGGCCGGGGCGGAACCGGTCAGCTGGGAATCCTGTGCCTGCGAACCTTCAGCCTGTTCGCGCTTTTCCTGCTCGAGCGCGGCCTTAAAGATGGGGCTCTCGGAAACCTTGAGCCGGACGAACATGCCCACGCCCAGCAGTACGAAGGAGAGCAGGAACGGCACGCGCCAGCCCCAGGCGAGGAACTGCTCGTTCGGCAGGGAGGAAAATGCCCCCATGATGAAGGTGCCCAGCACGGCGCCCGTGGGGGCTCCGGCGTTCACGAACGACGCCGCGAAGCCCCGCTTGCCGGACTCCGAGTGTTCCAGCGCCATCAGGGCGGCGCCGCCCCATTCACCGCCGACGGCGATACCCTGGAAGACACGGAGGATCACCAGCATCACGGCGCCCCACGGGCCGGCCACGGAGGCGTCCGGGACCAGGCCGATCAGGGTGGAGGCCACGCCCATGACCAGCATGGACACGATGAGCATTCCCTTGCGGCCCAACTTGTCACCGAAGTGGCCGAAGATGACCCCGCCGAGCGGGCGTGCCACGTAGCCGGCAGCGAACGTGCCGTAGGCGGCCACCACACCCACCCAGTCGTCCATTCCGGAGAAGAAGACCTTGGGGAAGACGACGGCGGCGGCCGTGGCGTAGAGGAGGAAATCGTAGTACTCGATGGTGCTGCCCAGATAACTGGAGGCGATGACCGTGCGCGCTTCCTTGCGGCGTTCGGCCGTACCCATGGCGTGAAGCTGAGTGAGTCCAGACATGGCTGTTCCTTTAGGACAGAGGGACAAAACGGGTTTTGGGACGTGAAAATGCGGCTTACTTGTAGAAGCGGGCCAGGAATTCGGCCACGACGGCCGGGCGCTCCTGGCCTTCGATCTCGATGGTGTTGGACACCTTGATCTGGGCACCGCCCTTGACCTCGGTGACCTCGGCGATGGTGGCCCGCATGCGGATCCGCGAGCCCACCTTGACCGGTGAGGTGAAGCGGACCTTGTCCAGGCCGTAGTTCACTTTGGTGGTGACGCCGTCGACGTCGAACAGCTCGCCCCAGAACGGGATGATGAGCGAGAGCGTCAGGAAGCCGTGGGCGATGGGGGCGCCGAACGGGCCGTCCTTGGCGCGTTCCGGATCCACGTGGATCCACTGGTCATCGCCGGTGGCGTCGGCGAATTTGTTGATCTGTTCCTGCGTGATTTCGCGGTATTCGGTGACGCCGAGGTCGGTCCCGGCGAGCGTGAGCAGTTTGTCGAAGTCGACGACGAGATTGGGCATCTTTGCCTCCTGGGGCGGTTTTTGGGTGTGGGGAATTACGACGGCGGCGCGGTGCTTCCGCCGTCGGGTTTCAGTTGCTGTTCGGTTGGGTGCGTGCTGGCGCGGTTTAGTTCGGGCGCCTCAGTTCGGGCCGCTCAGCGGGTGAAGGCGCTTTCGCCGGTGAGGGCGCGGCCCACGATGAGCGCGTTGATTTCGTGCGTGCCCTCGTAGGAGTAGACGGCTTCGGCGTCGGCGTGGAACCGGGCGACGTCCGTTTCCAGGGTGATGCCGTTGCCGCCCACCACTTCGCGGGCCAGCGCCACGGTTTCGCGCATCAGCAGGGAGGTCTGCATCTTGGCCAGGGCGGAATCCTGGTCGCGGTAGATGCCCTTGGCCTGTTGCTCGGTCAGCCGGACCACCAGCGACAGCGAGGATGTGACGTTGCCGAGCATCCGGGCCAGCTTTTCCTGGACCAGCTGGAAGGATCCCACTGGGCGGCCGAACTGCCGGCGTTCCGTCACGTAGCGGAGGGCGGCTTCGAACGCGCCCGCCTGGACGCCGGTGGCAATCCAGGCAACGTCCGAGCGCATGGCCCGGAGCATCGCGGCCACGTCCTTGAAGGAGTTCACGTTGTGCAGCCGCATGGCTTCCGGCACGCGGACGCCCTCGAGGGTGATGTGGGCGTTCTGCATCATCCGCAGGGCGGTCTTGCCGTGGATCTTCTCCAGCGTCACGCCCTCCGATTCGCGGTCCACCAGGAACGCTTTCACCTGGCCGTCTTCCTGGTCCCTGGCGAAGACCGCCAGGACGTCAGCGTTGACCGCCCCGCCGATCCAGCGCTTGGCACCGTCCAGGACCCACGAATCCCCCTCCCGGCGGGCCGTTGTGGAGAGTCCGCCGGCGATGTCCGAGCCGGAGTCGGGTTCGGTGAGCGAGAAGACGCCCTTGAGCGAGAAGTCGATAACCTTCGGCATCCACGCGGCCTGCTGCTCCGGCGAGGCACCCACCCGGATGGCGGTCCGGAAGAGCCCGGCCTGGGACGTGTACCAGGTGGCCAGCGAGGCGTCCGTGCGGGACAGTTCGAAGATCCGGAAGCCCTGGTAGATGCCGCGCGCAGGCCTGCTGCCCGGACCACCCGTCAGGTCCGCCGGTTCCATCAGGTCCAGGTCGATCAGGGGCTGTGCCAGTTGCGTGGGGAATTCGCCCCGCTCCCAGTAATCGGCCAGCAGGGGCCGCGCTTCCCGGTCCAGGAAGCTGCGAAGCCTGCCCAGGACGCGGCGCTCGTCCTCCGTGAGGAGGGACTCCGCGTCGTAGTAGTCGGCCACTTCGTAGAGGCGTTCCGCGGCACCCACGGTGGGTTCCGCCGTCGTCGTGGTCATCTCAGCCGTCCAGTCCGAGCAGGCGCACGGCGTTGTGCTTGAGGATCTTGGGCCGGACCTCGTCCTTGAGCGGCAGGTCGGCAAACGCGGCCAGCCACTTCTGCGGCGTGATGAGCGGGAAGTCCGTGCCGAACAGGACCTTGTCCTGCAGCACCGAGTTGGACATGCGCACCAGCGATTCCGGGAAGTACTTGGGCGACCAGCCGGAGAGGTCGATGTACACGTTGGACTTGTGCGTGGCGATCGAGTTCGCCTCGTCCTGCCACGGCACGGACGGGTGCGCCATGATGATCCGCAGTTCCGGGAAGTCCGCGGCCACGGCGTCCAGCAGGAGCGGGTTGGAGTAGGCCAGCTTGATGCCGTACCCGCCGGGAAGCCCCGCTCCCATGCCGTTCTGTCCGGTGTGGAAGATTGCCGGCAGGCCCAGTTCCTGCAGGGCTTCCCACAGCGGATAGAACTGTTCGTTCGACGGGTCGAAGCCCTGCAGGCTGGGGTGGAACTTGAAGCCGCGGGCCCCCAGGTCGATGGCCTGGCGCTTGGCGCCCTGGATGGCGTCGGCGCCGGTGCGCGGATCCACGCTGCCGAAAGGGATCAGCACGTCGTTGTTCCTGGCCGCGCCGGCGATCAGGTCCTCAATGCTGTTGGGTTCGTGCTTGAGCTGGGTCCGTGCGTCCACGGTGAACACGACGGCGGCCATGTTCAGTTCCCGGTACACCTCGGCGATGCGGTCCAGCGACGGTGTGCGGTCCTCGGACTTGAAGTACTTGGCTGACGCCTCGGTCAGCGCCGGCGGCAGTGACTCGTGGCCGTGGCCGTCCACTTCGAGGTGGACGTGCATGTCGATCGCGTCGAGCTTCGAGGCGTCGATGCCGAGTTCGTAGCGGGTGGCAGCCATTGCTAGCCCACCTTCACAGGGGCTGCGGCAGGCTGTGCGGGTGCGGGCTGCGCCTCGGGCTCCAAGCCTTCGGGCAGCGGGAGGAATTCCTCGCCGACTGACTGCAGCCTGCTGCCGAAGAGCGGGCCGAAGTTCTCCACCAGGTCCTCGTACCGCCAGCCGCCCTCGCGGTATTCGGTGGCCGCAGCTTCGGGGTGGGTCCAGAGCTGCAGCCGGTCACCGCCGGCCCCGATGGCCTGGCCGGTAATGCCGGCTGCCTCATCGGAGGCAAGGAACGCGACCAGCCCGGAGACGTCGTCGGCCGTTCCGAAACCGAGGTCATGGCGGAAGAAAGCCGGCATGGCCTCGCCGCGCTCGTCCGCCTCGACTGCCTTTTGGAAGTACGGGACGGTCTTGGTCATGGCGGTGGCGGCCACCGGGATAACGCCGTTGGCGGTGACGCCGGCCTTCTTCATTTCCAGGGCCCAGGTTCGGACCATGCCCAAAATGCCGGCCTTGGCGGCTGCGTAGTTGGTCTGGCCGAAGTTTCCGCGCTGGCCGGTGGGCGAGCCGATGGTGATGATCCGGCCTGCGATGCCGTTCTCCTTGAAGTAGGCGAACGCTTCCCGGACGCAGGTGAAGGTGCCACGGAGGTGGACGTTGATGACGGCGTCGAAGTCCTCGTCGGTCATTTTCAGCAGGCTCTTGTCGCGGAGGATGCCGGCGTTGGTGACCAGGATGTCGAGGCGGCCGAACTCCGTGACGGCGGCCTGCACCAGCTGTTTGGCAACTTCAGTGCTTCCCACGGGAGCCACCACGGCGGCGGCCTTCCCGCCGTCGGCCCCGATGGTCCGGACTGCTTCCGCGGCCACCTCGGCGTCGACGTCGTTGATGACGACGGCGGCACCCTGCCGGGCGAGCTCCCGGGCGTAGGCCAGGCCAAGGCCCCTGCCGCTTCCGGTGACGATTGCTACTTTGCCTGACAGGCTCATGGCTGCTCCTTTGCTAGCTGACCTTGTGCATCCCGGCTCTCGGCGTGGGATGCTGTTCTGTATCCATGAAATGATGGATAGTTGAAAATGTCAACGATTTATTTTGATGATTATTGGAGTCGGCCATGACGATCGAGACACAGGGCGATCAGCGGACCGAACAGGCACACAAGCTTGTCGCCGCGTCCATCAGCCGCGACCTGGGGTTCCTGCTGGCCAAGCTGCACGCCACCGGGTCCGTACTGAACAACAGGGCATTGGCCGAGTTCGACCTCAAGGAGCGCTCGTACTCCGTGCTGATCCTCGCCAACAGCGGGCTGGAGCCGACGCAGCGCGAAATGGCGGACTTCCTCAGCCTGGACCCCAGCCAGATTGTGGCCCTGGTGGATGAGCTGGAAAAACGGCGGCTCGTGGTGAGGGCGCCGGGGAAGCAGGACCGCCGGGCAAAGACTGTCACAGCCACCGCCAAGGGGGAAAAGCTGCTGCAGCAGGCCAGCCAGGCTGCACAACAGGCAGAAGCGGAGGTGCTCGGGGGGCTGGCCGCGGAAGAATCGGCCCAGCTGAAGGCGCTCCTCCGCAAAGCGCTGTGGGGTGGCGCCGGGACGTCGGACTGAGAGCCGGGTCCGGGTCAGCGGGACGAGGGCTTGTGGTCGGCGCCCCGCATCCGGACAGCCACCACAAGACCGGAGGCACCCGTCAGGACGGCAACGACGGCGACTGCCGCCGGGATGCCATAGGCGTCGGCGATAATTCCGGAGAGCAAGGCGCCGACGGCAAAGCCGCCGTCCCGCCACAGCCGGTAGATGCCCACAGACCTCGCCCGCCATTCAGGATGGGCCACATCCCCGATGGCTGCCAGCAGTGTCGGATAGACCATGGCAGTGCCCGCTCCGAGCAGCACCGCCGCGGCCAGCCACGCTTCGAAGCCGGCCCCAAAGGCAACCATGCCCAGCGCCACCGCCTGCACCAGCATGCCTCCCACGATCAGGGGCTTGCGCCCGATCCGGTCCGACAGTGCCCCGGTCACCAACTGGCCGGCACCCCACACGGCCGGGTACACGGCCGCCAGGATCCCGATGCGTTCAATGCTCAATCCGGCGGCCGCGAAGAGTACAGGGAACAGGCCCCAGGCCAGGCCGTCATTCAGGTTGTTCACCATGCCCGCCTGGCTCACGGAGGAGAGGGACTTGTCGCGGAAGCTGGTCAGCGTGAACACCTCGCGGTTGCTGAGCTGGGCGTGCGCCCCCTCGTGGACCGCAACATGATTGGCGGCCTCGGCCCTGGCATGGTGGTGCGTCTCCCGCACGGTGAGCACGGAGAGCCCCAGGCCGACGGCAATGAAGGCTGCGCCGAGCAGGAAAGGACCCGGGCGCAGGCCGTAGGTGGACGCTATGTAGCCGGTGGCCAGCGCGGTTCCGGCCACACCGAGGTAGCCGGCCGCCTCGTTCAGACCCATGGCCAGGCCGCGCCGGGACGGGCCCACCAGGTCCATCTTCATCATCACGGTGGTGGACCAGGTCAGCCCCTGGCTGATGCCGAGGATGACATTGGCTGCGACGATCCACCCCCATGACGGCCCGAAGATCAGCATCAGCGGGACGGGCAGGGCTATCAGCCAGCCCGCCACCAGCACCGGCTTGCGGCCGTAACGGTCCGACAGGGTTCCGGCGAAATAGTTGGTGGCCGCCTTGGCCACGCCGAAGGCCAGGATGTACGTCAAAGCGCTGGTATACAGGTCCAGCCTGAAGACCTCGCTGGCCAGCAGCGGCAGGACGGTCCTCTCCTGGCCCAGTGTTCCGCCCACCAGGGCGTTGACTGCCACGAGGATCATGAACTGGGCAAGGTTCTGCCGCAGGCCGAGGGTTATGGCGCCCCGTGTGTGGTGGAGATGCTTGCGAGAGGTGCTTCCTGGTGTCATGGGGTGCGTTCCTTGTATTCGCCGGGTTTCCGGGTGCCGTTTTCACGGGGCCCGCTCGCGGCAAGGCTGGCATTCCACGAAAACGTGGAATATTCTTAATTCCAGTATTACATGGAATATTGGAGGTACAAATGGGCGACAGTGCAAAGAAGGCTGCGTTGTTCGAAGAGTTCGCCAGGGTGGGGAAGGCCATGGGCCACGGCAAGCGCCTGGAGCTGGTGGACCTGCTTGCGCAGGGCGAACGGAGCGTCGAGTCACTTGCCAAGGCAGCCGGGCTTGGCCTGAGCACCGCATCGGCCCACCTGCAGACCCTCAAGCAGGCGGGGCTCGTGGCCACCCGCCGGGATGGCGCCCGGATCTACTATGACCTGGCCGGGCCGGACGTCGCCTCCCTGTTCAGCCTGGTACGCAGCGTGGCCCGGTCGCGCGTTGCCGACGTCGAACAGAAGCGCGCGGACTACCTTGGCCTCACCGGCAACTCAGCACAGGACGGCCCAGGGCTGCCTGCAGAAATGACCAGGGAGGAACTCCTGGAACGGGTGGAGGCCGGAACGGTCACCGTGCTGGATGTGCGCCCTGCGGAGGAGTACCGTGCCGGCCATATTCCCGGCGCGTTGTCGATCCCGCTTGAGGAGCTCAGCAGCCGGCTGGGCGAGCTGCCTCCGGGCAGCGAGGTGGTGGCCTACTGCCGCGGTGCATACTGCGTGCTGGCATACGAGGCCGTGGAACTCCTGCAGGCCAAGGGCCGGCGCTCGTTGCGCCTGCACGACGGAATGCTGGAATGGCGCCTGAGCGGACTGCCCGTAGATACAGGGCGCGCAGCGTGATGTCCGGGCGTCCCGCTCCGCGGAGGAAGTGCGCCGTTCAGAAGGGCCGACGGCGACTGGGGACAGCCCGGGTCTCAGCGGGCTTTTCGCCGCCGGCCCCATAACAATTTTAGGAGATTCCTCCCCGCCGCGTGCGAGTGGACGCTACCCGTTTTCCCCTGGTTCCGTCAGGCGGATTTGGTTCCGGCCACGCGGCCGGCCGCGCGGGCAGCACGGTTCCGCCACCAGCGGCGGACGAGGTCAACCATGGCCAGCAGTCCCGCGAGGGGCGAAAGGACCGCCGCGGCGTAGACGAAGAGCAACCACGTGAGGGTCGCGATGGGCGGCTGGTTGGTGCTCAGGAGCGACAGTCCGCCAAAGAAGGCGACCGTCCAAAAAAGCACGACTCCAAAGAGCACCGCCGCAGCAGGGAAATACTCATTCGTCACAACGTTCATCACAGTGTTCAAGGCTCTTCCTCCTGACTGGTTTGGCGCCGGACATCACCGCGTCAATCTCAGTATGGGGGCAGCCAAACTCGGATTCCGGCAGGACGCAGAAACCGTGATGAAAATAACCTCAGCCCGTGCACCGGCCCGGTCAGGCGGAGCCCGTTCATGGCGGGGCCTTAGGCCTCCGTGTGCGCATCCAGGGAGGCCAGCGCGGCACGCAACCGGGCGTCGGCGTCGTCAGCCACCTCCCGCACTTCAGGACTGCCGCTGAGCTGGACCATCGTCTGTGGATCAATGGCCTGGATGGTGGTCACATCAGCGCCCCGGCCGCGGCGCACCACGACGTTGCAGGGCAGCAGGGCGCCAAGGTCCGGTTCAGCGGCCAGCGCGCGGCTGGCCAGCCCAGGGTTGCAGGCACCCAGGATGACGTAGTCACCCAGCGCTTCAGCGGCGTCGACACCAAGTTTGGCCTCGAAGGTCGCGCGGACGTTGATTTCGGACAGAATGCCGAAACCCTGCCCGGCGAGCGCCTCACGCGTCCGTTCGACGGCGTCGCTCCAGGACAGCGGAACGGTCACGGTGTGGGTGTAAGTCATGGGGGTCTCCTTGATGCGTTGGGTTGGCGAATGGCGCGTTGGCGGTTGGCGGTTGAATGCGGCTCAGGCCAGGGAAAGGAAGAGCTTTTCCAGGTCTTTCGTGTCCATGCTTGCATCCTTGCGGACGATGCACTGCTCAAGTCCGCTGGCAATGATGGCAAAGCCCGCCCGGTCCAGCGCCTTCGAGACTGCTGCGAGCTGCGTGACGATGTCCTTGCAATCGCGCCCCTCCTCCAGCATCCGGGTCACTGCGGACAGCTGCCCCTGGGCTCGCTTGAGCCGGTTAATGACCGGGGCGAGGTCGGTTGAATCGAGTTCCATGATGCCTCCGAATAGATGGTTCGCTTGGTGTCCAGAATATACCCCCAGGGGTGTTTTTGACTACCCCGGGGGGTATCTGTAATACTCGGTGGGGTATTCAGCTTTCGCATGATCCGTCTTGAAAGGACACCAATGACACGCTCCACCGCCTCAGGCCCCGCTCCCGTTTCACCGGACGCCCCCTCAGTCACCGCCCTGGATCCGGACACACTGAAGGGCTGGTTCCAGGAACACCAGGACCTCGTGGTGATCGACGTGCGCTCGGCCGCTGAATTCGAGTCGATGCACATCCGGGGTTCGTACAACGTGCCGCTCCCGCTTCTTTCCGAGCACACGGACGAACTGGCCGAACGGCTGGGGAGCCGCGTGGTGCTGGTCTGCCAATCGGGGGCACGGGCCGAGCAGGCCCGTCAGCGCCTCGGCGGGGCCGGGATCGGCACTGCCTACGTCCTGACCGGCGGGGTCCCCGGATTCGCAGCTACCGGCGGCAACGTTGTCCGGGGCAAGGCACGCTGGGACCTGGAGCGCCAGGTCCGCCTTGCAGCCGGTTCCCTGGTGGTACTGGGCCTGGCCGGCGGAAAATTCGTCTCGCCCAAGATCCGCCTGCTCGCCGGCGCCATCGGCACGGGCCTGACCTTCTCGGCCGCCACCAACACCTGCGCCATGGGCCAGGCCATCTCGGCGATGCCGTGGAACAAGGCGGCGAAGGAGCCTACCCGCGAATCCGCCATCCTGCAGTTCCCCGCCGCCGGCAAGGCAACCCCGGAGGCCAAGGCCTCATGACCGTCACGCTCATCTTCGTTCTTGCGCTCTCCGTGGTCATCGGGCTCTCGCTCGGTGTCCTCGGCGGCGGCGGATCGATCCTGACCGTCCCGATCCTGGTCTACGTGGCCGGGTTCGAGGCCAAGGAGGCAATCGCCGCTTCCCTGTTCGTCGTCGGAGTCACCTCCGCCGTCAGCGTGATCAGCCACGCCCGCGGCAAGCGCGTGATGTGGCGGACCGGACTTGTCTTTGGCGCGGCAGGCATGGCCGGAGCATTCGTCGGCGGGCTGCTCGGGGGCCACATCCCCGGCGAGATCCTCCTGATTGCTTTCGCCCTGATGATGGTGGCCACTTCCGTGGCCATGCTCCGCGGCCGAAAAAAGAGCTCGACGCCGGATCCCTCCTCCGGCTCCACCCGCCACGCCGAACTTCCCCTGGGCCGGGTGCTGCTCGACGGCGCCGTGGTCGGCCTGGTCACCGGGCTGGTTGGCGCCGGCGGAGGATTCCTGGTGGTTCCCGCACTGGCTCTCCTTGGCGGCCTCCCGATGTCCGTTGCGGTGGGCACATCGCTGGTAGTCATCGCCATGAAGTCCTTCGCCGGACTTGCCGGATACCTCACAACGGTCCACCTCGACTGGGGAGTGACGCTCGCCGTCACTGCCGCCGCAATCGTGGGAACCCTGATCGGATCCAGGATCGCAGGCAGGATCCCCGAGGCCGCGCTGCGGAAGGCATTCGGCTGGTTCGTGCTGGCCATGGGCGCCTTCGTGCTGATTCAACAGGCACCTGCGGACCTGCGCTGGGTCATAGCGGCCGCCGTCGCCGTCCTCGCAGCAGCCGCCGCCGGAATCTGCTGGTTCTTCGTCACCTCGTGCCCGATCAAAAGGAGAATCTCATGGGCCTGATCGACTCGCTGAAGAAGGCTTTCAGCAAACCCTACAAAACCGTCTCAGTGGCCGAAGCCAAGGAACTCCTCGCTTCCCGGGCGGTGCTGATTGATGTCCGCTCCGCGCAGGAATGGCGCAGCGGCCACGCACCCCAGGCCAAGCACCTGCCCCTCGACAGGCTCCAGGGCGGCACGTCCGGCCTGCAGAAGGGCCGGCCGGTCGTCGCAATGTGCCAGTCAGGAGTCCGCTCGGCATCGGCCGCACGGCTACTGGCGGGCCAGGGCTACGAGGCGTATTCGCTCCGCGGCGGCATCGGCGCCTGGCGCCAGGCCGGCGAACCGGTCCGCTAAACATTTCACCCAATCCGGAAAGGAAACCCCGTCATGGCAGAAATCACCGTCACCGAAGCCGAGCAGCGGCGCACCAGCGCGCAGATCCTCGACGTCCGCGAAGACTTCGAAGTCGCCGAGGGCATGATCCCCGGCGCCCTGCACATCCCCATGGGGCAGCTGCAGGCCCGCTTGTCCGAGCTGGACCCCCGCGTCCCCGTCATCGTGGTTTGCCGCAGCGGCAACCGCAGCGCCCGCGTGGCGGATGCCCTCAACGCCGCCGGATTCAGCGCCGACACGATGGCCGGCGGCATGATCGCCTGGGGCCGCGAAGGACTCCCTGCCGCCTAACCCGGCTATCCACCCCCCACCCGTTCCCCCGCTTCACCAGCCACAAGTAAGGAATCCAGCCATGGCAACCATCGACATCACGGAAGAATCGCTTGCCCGGACGCTTGAGGACAATGACATTGTCCTCATTGACTTCTGGGCGGGCTGGTGCGGCCCCTGCCGCATGTTCTCCCCCACCTACGACGCCGCCTCCCAGAAGCACCCGGACGTCACCTTTGCCAAGGTGGACACGGAAGCCGAGCAGGCCCTGGCGGCCGCTGCCGGCATCACGTCCATCCCCACGCTGATGGCTTTCCGGGACAAGACCCTGGTCTTCTCCCAGCCCGGCGCCCTCAACGCGGCAGGCCTGGAACAGGTCATCCAGGGCGTCAAGAACCTGGACATGGCCGCAGTCCGTGCGCAGGCAGCGCAACGGCAGTCCTGACACGCAGGGCAATGCGGACCATTTCGCCCGGCGAGCTCGCGGCAGTCTGGCCCCGCGCCATAGTGGTGGACGTGCGGGGCCGGGAGGAATACGCCGTCGCCCACGTCCCAGGCAGCCTGAACATCCCGCTCGATGAACTGCCGCTGCGGCAGCAGGACCTGCCGAACAGCACCCTCTACGTTCTCTGCGGTTCAGGCAAACGCAGCAGCCAGGCCACTGCAGCCCTCACGGCCCGGGGCCACGATGCCGTCAACGTTGCCGGGGGCATCACGGAGTGGTACAGGGAGGGCCATCCGGTGAGCTACGCACCGGCAGTTCCGGAGGAGCCTCCGGCCGGGCGGTGGAGATTGCTGATGCAAAAACTCCCGAAATGGCACCGCCGAAGCACCCGGTAACCCCGTCCAAACCGCGGCGGTCGACCGTTTGCGATATACCCCCCGGGGTATTATGATTTTGACTAGACCAACGGGGACCAACCAGGAACCCCACCAACTTCACGAAGGAGAACCCCATGCTTCTCGAGCGCATCTACGACGAAGACCTCGCCCAGGCCAGCTACCTCATCGGCTGCCAGCGGAAGGGGGAGGCAGTTGTTGTCGACGCCCGCCGTGACATCGACACCTACCGCTCCCTCGCCGCGGCCAACGGCATGAAGATCGTGGCCGTCACCGAGACCCACATCCACGCCGACTACCTTTCCGGCACCCGTGAACTGGCCGCCGCAACCGGCGCCAAAATCTACGTCTCGGGCGAAGGCGGCCCGGACTGGCAGTACGGGTTCGACGGCGAGCGCCTGTTCGACGGCAGCAAGATCACCATTGGCAACATCACCGTCCAGGCGCTCCACACCCCGGGGCACACGCCCGAACACCTGTCCTTCCTGATCACCGACGGCGCATTCAGCTCCGAGCCCGGCTACCTGCTCTCCGGCGACTTCGTCTTCTCCGGTGACCTTGGCCGCCCCGATCTCCTGGACGAGGCCGCGGGCGGCGTGGACACCCGCTTCGAAGGCGCCAAGCAGCTGTTCTCCAGCCTGCGTGACAAGTTCCTCACCCTGCCCGACTTCGTCCAGGTCTACCCGGGGCACGGCGCCGGCAGTGCCTGCGGCAAGGCCCTCGGCGCCATCCCGTCGTCGACGGTCGGCTACGAGCGGCTGTACGCGTGGTGGGGCCCTTACCTGGCCGCCAACGACGAGCAGGGCTTCATCGACGAACTGCTCGACGGACAGCCGGATGCGCACGCCTACTTCGGCCGCATGAAGCGCCAGAACCGCCAGGGCCCGGCCGTCATGGGCGAACGCGCCCCGCTCGAAGAGCTGGACACTGCCGCCGTCGTCCGTGACCTGGCGGCAAACAAGGTGACCTTCGTGGACACGCGACCCAACACCGAGGTGCACCAGGGCACCGTGGCAGGGGCCCTGAACATCCCCGCAGGCAAGTCAGTTGCCAGCTTCGGCGCCTGGGCCGTTGACCCGGAACGGGACAGCCGTCCGCTGGTGCTGCTGGCCTCGGGACAGGAGCAGGCGCAGGAGATGTGGGACCACCTGGTCCGCGTCGGCATCGACAACGTGGGCGGCTTCGTCACTAGCATTGACGGCCTGCCCTCAGCCACTCCGCGCCTGGTCCAGCCCGAGGAACTCGAAGGCTTCGATGCTGCGGTTGTCCTGGATGTCCGCAACCGCACCGAACACACGGCCGGGCACATCCCGGGTTCGAAGCAGCTCAGCGGCGGCCGGGTCCTCTGGAACCTGGACCAGCTCCCCACCGGCGGCACCATCGTGACCTACTGCCAGAGCGGCGTCCGCAGCTCGGTGGCGGCCAGCGCGCTGCGCCACGCCGGTTACGACGTCGTGGAACTCGACGGCAGCTACGCCGCCTGGACCGCCCGGGAACAGTCGCTGCAGACGACGTCGGCACGCTGACCACGAGCTGACTTCCACCGCAGAGGCCCCCGTCCGGATTTTCTCCGGGCGGGGGCCTTTTGCCCGGGGCACCATCGCGCCTGCCGGCGGACCCCCGTAGCATGGGCGCATGAGCCGAGTCACGTGCGATCTGACCATCTCCCTCGACGGATTCCTCGCCGGCCCGAACCAAAGCCTGGCCGAACCGCTGGGCGAGGGCGGGGAGCTCCTGCACAGGTGGCAGTTCGAAGAAGCCGAGTCCAACGCAGCGGCGCGCGAAGGTATCCTCGCAGCAGGCGCCTTCATCATGGGGCGGAACATGTTCGCCGGGCCCGGTCCCGGGGCATGGGCTGAGGAATGGCGGGGATGGTGGGGTGCGGAGCCGCCCTATCACGCGCCCGTGTTCGTACTCACCCACCATCCCCGGGATCCGCTGGTGATGGAGGGCGGCACCACATTCAACTTCGTGGCCGACGGGATCGAATCGGCGCTGGCGCAAGCGCGGAAGGCCGCCGGCAGCAAGGACATCGCCATTGCCGGAGGGGCACAGACCGCCCGCCAATACCTTTCAGCAGGGCTGATCGACGAGCTGCGCCTCCACATCGCGCCCATGGTCCTGGGGGCAGGCGAGCGGCTGCTGGACGGCGTCGCAAACCTGAAGCTGGAGCCGACGGAAGTGAGCGGTACCAGCCTTGTCACCCACATTCGCTATCGGGTCACCGGCAGCGAGCAACCCGGCTCCGGCGGGCGGGCCTCGTAGGCAGTGTGGACTAATAGCCGCGGTCGTTCGAATAGCGGAGCGAAACAACGCCGTTGCTGAAGGTTCGCGTCCCCTCGAGGTTCAGGTTTATCCGGACATCAGGAGCCTCGAACAGCGGCCTGCCCTGCCCGAGGACCACGGGGTGGATGAAAATCTGAAATTCGTCGATCAGACCCTGCCGCATGAAGGTGGCAGCCAAATTGACGCCGCTCAGGACGATGTCGCCGCCGGACTGCGCCTTCAGTTCCGCTATATGTTCAGGCACGACGTCGCGAATCACCGTGGTATTCCAGCCCGCCTCCGTAGTGGTCCGCGAGAAGAGGAATTTGGGCATGTCGCACCAGATCCCGGCGAACTCGGCCAGAGGCGACGGGAGGTCCGGATTCCTGTCGGCCGTAGGCCAGATACCGGCCATCAGTTCATAGGTGACCCGCCCGTACATGAACGCTCCCATCCCGCGGAACTGCTCGTTCAGATAACGGAGGAACTCCTCGTTCACCAGATGCCAGCTGATGTCCCGGCCCGGCCCCTCGACCTCCGGTGGCAGCTGAAGGCGGCGCGGCCGTCGTCGTCGTAGCTTCGGGTGAAGCACTCCCCCGGAATATCAGTCTCCAAGGATGCGGTGCTTGGCGGCTTTGAATTCCTCATCAGAAAGCGCGCCTTTCGCATGAAGGTCCGCAAGGAGGGAAAGCTCTGATGCCAGGGAGTTCCTGCCTCGCATCCTGCCAAACACCACCTGATGCCTTTCGGCACGGGCTGCCGGCGGCGCCTGCTCCGGCTTCTGCCGCCGCGAGGAACTGCTGACGGCGTATGCAATCAGCAGGGTGACGGCCAGGACACCCAACGCGATTCCCAACGGGACTCGGAAGGGTTCCGTCGCGTTCGCCACGACAGCAATAATCAGCCCGGCAGCGACTGCACCCCACCCGGCTACTCGCAGCGACATCCGGCTGACGCTGAATGCGAATAGATACCCGCCGGCCCCGGCCGAAACCGCATGTTCGTCCATAGGCCGAGAGTAGCGCTGCGAACGCTCCTTGAACATCCCCGGAGTGGCCCGCCGGCACTGCGGCGCGGCCGGCGCCGCGCCCACCCGTAAGCAGTGCGCAGGAAGGTGAACATGGTGGGGAATATCCGATGTCGGGGCCAGGGTCTACACTGAACTTATCGAACATATATTCGAATAAGGGTGTGTTGTGGGCATAGTTATCGGTCCCCGCGTGATAGAGGCGGGTGCGTCCCTGCTGTCGGTGCTGATCTCCCCGGTGCCGGTCGCTGCGGGCTATCCCTCGCCGGCGCAGGACTACTTTGACGGCAGGATCGACCTCAATGAACACCTCATCAAGGACATCACCAGCACGTACATCGTGCGGGTCTCCGGGGACTCAATGGAAGGCGCCGGGATCAGTGACGGCGACGAACTGATAGTCAACCGCGCCCTGGACCCCAAGGACGGATCGGTGGTCATTGCGGTCCTGGACGGCGAACTGACCATCAAGCGGCTTCGGATCAAGGCGTCCGGAGTGGTGCTGGAGGCGGACAATCCCCGGTATCCGGACATCAGGGTTCCTGCGTTGTCGGACCTGGTCATCTGGGGTGTGGCCACGCGGTGCCTGCACCATGTCTGAAACACGGGACACCCGCGCACCGGACACTGGCCGTCAGATAGCCCTGGTGGACGTCAACTGCTTCTACGCCTCGGCGGAACGGGCCTTCGATCCCTCGCTGGAAGGCCGTCCCCTCGTAGTCCTCTCCAACAACGACGGCTGCGCGGTCACCCGGTCCCCTGAAGCCAAAGCGCTTGGAATCAGCGTCGGTGAGCCGTGGTTCAAGCTTGCTCCGCGGGCGAAGGAATGGGGGCTGGTGGCAAAGTCCAGCAACTATGAGCTGTACGGGGACATCAGCGCCCGCGTGATGGAGCTCCTGGGCCGCTACTCGGCCTGGCTGGAGGTGTACAGCATCGACGAAGCCTTCCTCGGGGTCAAAGGCACCCCCGTCGAGCTCCTGCAGCTCGGCCAAACCATCAAGTCAGCCGTCCGCCGGAACGTCGGCGTGCCGGTCTGCGTGGGAATCGCCGGGACCAAGACCCTCGCGAAGCTGGCCAACAAGTGGGCGAAGAACAATCCCGGCCTCAACGGCGTCTGCCACTGGGACGCCATGCCTCCGCCCGCCCGCGAAGCCCTGATGGGCCGGGTATCCGTCATTGAACTCTGGGGCGTGGCTTCCCGGCTCACCAAGCGGTTGAACAGCCAGGGCATTTTTTCGATCCTTGACCTCGCCCGCGCCGATCCGGTGCGGATCCGGGACCGCTTCTCCGTTGTGCTGATGCGGACGGTGCTGGAACTGCAGGGCACTCCGTGCATCCCGTTGGAGGAGGAACGCATCGGCCGTGATCAACTCATCTTCAGCCGGTCCTTTGCAACACCCATCACCACCGCGGCGGACCTGAGGCAGGTCATGAGTGTTTACGGACAGCAAGCCAGTGCACGCCTGGCCAAGCACAATCTGCAGGCCAAGGTCCTCACGGCGTTCGCGGGCACGTCGCACTACAACCCGCTGGACACGTCCTACCCGTCGGTCTGCGTCACTTTGCCCGCACCCACTGCCGACCCCGTGCTGTTGACCAAGGCTTCGCACGCCCTGCTGCCCCGGATCCAGGAAGGCACCAAGTACGTCCGTGCCGGCATCGTGGTCACCGACCTGCGGCCCACGGGACTGCAGTCACCGTTGGAGGTGTTTGCGAACCCGCACGAGGAACGCGGCATCGGACCGCTGCTGGAAGACATCAGCCGCCGGTACGGCCGGGGTTCCGTGGGGCTCGGACACGCAGGCATCCGCGGAGGCCCGGACTGGTCCATGCAGCGCACCATGCTCTCGCCCCGGTACACGACTCACTGGGACGAGCTCCCCGTGGTCAAAGCTGCCTAAAGTGGCGCCTGTTACACTCTGCTCATGATCGGGCTTCCCTTCGCGGGAGATGGGCTTGTGCACGGCATCCTGACGGGGCTGGGCATTGTCGCGGCCCTGTTGTTTTACGCCCATGAAAAGCGCCGCCGCGGCCTCACCGATCCCCGGCTATGGCCCATCGCAGGCTTCGCTGTAGCGTTCGGGGCCATCGGATCCCGCGTCCTCACCTGGGACGTTTCCACGCAGGTTTCCCTGGCGGACTGGTGGGGCAACGGCGACCGAAGCATCCTCGCAGGCCTGGTGGGCGCCTGGTTCGGAGTCCATCTTGGCAAGCGGCTGACCGGCTACCGTGAGTCCACCGGCGACCTGCTGGCTCCCGCCGTTGCACTGGCGATGGTTCTCGGGCGGGTCGGTTGCCTCCTCACCGAACTGCCGGGTACTCCGACCGGCGGTGCCTGGGGAATCGTGCTCACCCCGGCGCAGGCCGCACTGATCGGCGGACCCTCCGGGGCCGGGCTCCATCCTTCCTTTGCCTACGAAATCGTCTTCCATGCGGTGGCGTTCGCCGTCATGTGGCGCTTTCGCGATCGCCTCGCACACCCCGGCGACCTCTTCATCTGCTACGTGACCGCTTACGCGCTCTTCAGGTTCGGCGTGGAGTTTGTCCGCGGCAACGAGGTGCTCTGGCTGGGAATGAGCCGCCCGCAGTGGTTCCTGCTGGCTGTCCTCCCCCTGTTGATCTGGCGCATGCGGCGGGTGTTCGGGAAACCGGTCCGTCCTGAGTTGAAAGGAAGAGTGGCATGAGCGAGGACAACCCTGATGTTCCCCGGAACCCGCGCCCGCCCCAACCTCCGCCGCCCCCGGCGGACGGGCACGGGACGCCCCAAGAGCCGGCAGGAGGCTCCATGGCGCTCGGCGCCGTCCTCGGCGCCTTGGTCCTTTACGTGGTCTATGTCGGATCGCTTATGGCCGCCGGACCCTACGCATGGGGCTCCTTCGGCCTCGGCGGCCTGGCCGGCTTCATACCGATCGTCATTTACTTGCTGGTGGCCATCCTGCTGGCCGTCAGGCGCCGCACCTCGCGGTTCGGTGCGGGACTCCTGATTGGCCTTGGAATTTTTGTCCTGTTCGGCGGCGGACTCTGCGTCGGCGCCCTCACCCAGATGGGCGCCTGATATGAATCCTTCACCTTTAGCCGCAGGACGGGCGCTGCCCGGCCCCGGCCAGCCCCTGCGCGGTGACCGGATCCACCGGTATGTCACTGCGTTCTGCCCCCGCTGCCACGAGACGAACCCTCCGCTTGCCCAGGTGCGGCGCCTGTCCGGGGTGCTGCTCATCCGGGATGACCGCGTATGGCTTGAACGCGGCTGCCCCGACCACGGACTGGTGCGCACCCTGTACGACGAATCGCCGGAAATCCTGCGCTACCTGGAGAAATGGCAGGCGCCCACCAAACAGCACATCCCCGACCAGGCGGACAACTACCGCCCGATACCCGAAGCCTACGCCTACGGGCTTCCGGCCATGCAGACGCAGCACACGTGCATCCTCCTGCAGGACATCATCGAGCACTGCAACCTGCGCTGCCCCACCTGTTTCACCTCATCCGGCCCTCAACTGCAGGGGGTCGCGCCGCTCAGCGAAGTGCTGGCGAATATTGATGCACGCCTTGCCCGGGAGAACGGGCGCCTTGATGTGTTGATGCTCTCCGGCGGCGAGCCCACGCTCTACCCCCATCTCGCCGAACTGCTGGAGGAACTGGTTGCCCGGCCGATCGTCCGGATCATGGTGAACAGCAACGGCATGCTGATCGCGACCGACGACGAACTGCTCGCCTTGCTGGCCAGGCATCGCGACCGGGTGGAGGTGTACCTCCAATACGACGGCCCCTCCAAGGAAGCGTCGATCCACCACCGCGGCGGGGACCTGACGCGCTTCAAGGATGCGGCCATCTCACGTTTGTCCGAGGCGGGCATCTTCACCACCCTGACGATGACGGCGACCCTCGGCGTCAACGACGGCGAGGTGGGCGCCGTCGTCATGCGCGCCCTGGAAACCCCGTTCGTGGGCGGAGTAGCGCTGCAGCCGGTGTTCGGTTCCGGCCGCGGGCACGGAATCGATCCCCTGGACCGGCTCACCCACACGGGCGTCCTCGAAAGGCTGGCGGAGCAAACCAACGGGGTGGTCTCGTGGCATGACCTGACAGCACTGCCCTGCTCGCATCCGCACTGCGCGTCCGTGGGCTACATGCTGAAGGACGACTCCGGTGTCTGGCGCTCGCTGACTGCCCTCATCGGGCACGACCAGCTGCTCGCCTGGCTGGAACTCAACCCGGACAGCCTCGCCAACCGCATCGCCGACAGCGCGATCCCGCTCGAACTGCGCAGCCTGATGAAGTCCTCGCTGCTCGACCTGCTGAGCGAACAGTCGTCCCTGTCCCACCCACGGACCGCTGACCTCTGGAAAAACATCTGCACCCAGTGCGACCTGGGCATCGGGACGCTCACCACTCTGGCCGCCGGCAAGCTTCCGGGCCAGCAGCAACGGCTGCGCAGGCTCCTCGCCGAACGCGTCACCCGCATCATGGTCAAGCCGTTCATGGACATTTCCACCATGATCGAAGAACGGCTCACTCAGTGCTGCGTCCATGTGGGAACCAAGAGCGACGCAGGCGGTCACCAGTGCGCCCCCTTCTGCGCCGTGCAGGCCTGGCCGGCCCTGTCCAGGCAACGGATGAGCACTGCAACGGGTCAGCAACTGCTCCCGGTGCGGCAGCTTTAGGGACGACCATGGGTTCCGACTCGGACGCCCGGCGCATCGCAGCCGGCCCCCTGCCCTCGCAGCTCGTGCCACCCCGGGACGGCGCGGGCCCAGCCGCCCCGGCCGGCGGCCAGCCCGAGTCCGACGCGCAACCGCAGGAGGCTGCCCCGTTCGATCCGCTGCGACTCTGCATCTTCGCCACGATCGCACTGCTGGGCTGGCTGGCCGGCCCGGTGGCATTGGCCGTGTTCGCGGCCATCGGGTTCACCGGGTACTGGAAAGCGCGCCGGAGGGGCCTGAAGAAGTCGAACTGCTACCTCCGCGACACCCGGCTCGTGCTCGGCTATCTGGGCGTCCTCCTGGCCGCCGGCCTGTGGGGGATGTACGCGCTCGGGGCTCGTCTGTTGGGTTTCTGAAGCAGGCTAAAGTGGCGCATGTCCTCGCGGGCCAGTCACACCTACGCCGCCAGCGGGGAGCCGAACATTTCCGCTGCACGCCGCAACAGGTGCTCCGGAACGTCCGCTTCGCCGCCGCGCCCGGTACGGCCCAGGAACACCGCTGTGCCCCGGGCGGCATCGGACAGGTCGAGCCCGGCCTCACGGATAAGTTGGGCAGCGCGGATGTTGGGCGGCAGGTCCATAAAGTGGCCTTCGGCGTTGAGGTAGACATGCCAGTCGCCGCGGCTGACGGATTCCAGGTGTCCCCCGACGAGGCCCTGAAGGGTATCGGTTGTCGCCTCAAAGGTCATGGTCCGCAGGGGCTCACCCAGCCGGGCCGGGATGACCAATGCCATACATGTGGTGCTCATTATTTCTTCCTCAGTACTAGTAACTGGGAGCTGCCTCAATCTGTTCCCGATCGCTCACTGCGAACGCCAAATATGACGGAATCCGACACGGCATTGACGGAACCGTAATGCGGACAGCCCGTGACTAGCCAAGAGGGCCCGCCATCCCCCATGCTTGCTCCATGTCCTCAATGTCGAGCCCATACCGGATCATCGCGGTCTGCACCGGAAACATCTGCCGGTCCCCGATGGCCGAGCTGATGCTGGCCGAGGCCTTCGCAGCAGCGGGGCTCGCCGGCGCCGTCGTCGTTGATTCCGCCGGAACCACAGCCTATGAGGCCGGCCGCCCCATCGATCCCCGGGCCGCCCGCAAACTGGCTGCCCACCAGCTCACCTCGGACCGGCATGTTGCGCGGGAGTGGCGGCCCGAATGGTTCCGCGACCGCCACCTGATCCTCGCCTTGGACGTGGACCACTACGGCTGGCTGCGGGCCACCGCCCCTGACGGGGAGGCCCTGGCCCGGATCCGGATGCTGCGCAGCTTCGATCCCGCCGTATCCGGCCGCGACCTCCTGGACCAGGGCATCGAAGACCCCTGGTACGGCGGCCACGCGGACTTTGACGTGACGTGGGACCTCATCAAGGCCGCCATTCCGGGAATCGTGGACCACGTCCGCCGGGAAGCGCCGCAACAGAACCAGTCCGGGCAGCAGGTACGCTCTATTTCATGACCCCTGCACCCGTGATCATCGCCATCGACGGCCGGTCCGGTGCAGGAAAAACCACTCTGGCGATCGAACTTGCCGCCCGGCTGCGGGAGCACCACAAGGTGTCGCTGTTCCATCTGGAGGACATCTATCCCGGCTGGAACGGGCTGGCGGCCGGCGTCGAACGCTATGTCAGCACCGTGCTGGCTCCGCTGCACCGCGGGGAGGCCGCTGAATGGGTCAGCTGGGACTGGGAGAAGCATTACGACGGCGCAACGCGCATCACCCTGCCGGCGGAGATCGTGATCGTGGAGGGTGTGGGCGCCGCGGCCGCCGCCGCCCGCCCGCACCTGGACGCGGTCGTCTGGGCGGAGTCCTCCGACGATGACCGCCGCATCCGTGCCCTGGCCCGTGACGGCAGCACCTACGAACCCTTCTGGGATCAGTGGGCCGCGCAGGAGGACGAATGGCTGGCAAGTGACCCGGTGCAGGACACTGCCGACATCCGGGTGCTCAACCGCGCCGACGGCACGGCCCCTGATGACGTCCTCCAGGCGCTCCAGTACCTTCCCGCCCTCGCCGCAGTGATGCTGCCCGAGCTCTCGGCCCGCCGCGGCCTTCGGCTCCACGCCGAGCGGCTGGACTGCGATCCCGACCCCGCCCGGCTCTTCGACGCCCTCTACGGCCGTTCGCCACATGCCGTGTGGCTGGACTCCTCGCTTCGGACGGAGGGAACGGCCGGCGAGCGCAGCCGCTTCAGCATCCTGGCGGACGACGGCGGCAGGTTCGGCCAGGACGTCCGGCACCGGTCCGGCGTCACCCGCCTGACGACAGGCACCGCCACGGTTTCCACCGCGGGACCGTTCTTCCGCTGGCTGGACGGCGTCTGGGGCCGCCGCGCACTCCGCCCGCCTGAAGGCTACCCCTGCGAATTCACGCTCGGCTGGCTGGGCTACCTAGGCTACGAGCTCAAGCGCGAAACCGGCGGCAGCGACGTTGCCTCCGGAACGCCCGACGCCGCCCTGATCTTTGCCGGCCGGGCCGTGGTGCTCGACCACCGTGAGGGCAGCGCATGGCTGCTTGCCTTGGAGTCACCCGACGCCGCGGACTGGCTGGCCCGCGCCCGCACGGCAGTCACGGCGGCCGCGGCGCCAGCCGCAGCACCGGAACGCGGCGCCAGCACCGCCGTCGTACCCGGAACAAAACCTGCCCCCGCCTTCACCGGCCGCGATACCGAGGCAGCCTACAAGCGCAAGATCGCGGACGCGCAGCATGAAATTGCCGAGGGGAACACGTACGAGGTCTGCCTCACCACCGCCGTCAGCGCCGCCGTGCCGGCCGGCCCGGACGCAACGGCCGGTCAGGACGGAACGGACGCGCTGGATCCCTGGCAGGCGTACCTTGCCCTTCGCCGGAAGAACCCCGCCCCGTTCGCCAGCTACCTGCGCTTCGGTGAGCTGACGGTGGCCAGCACGTCACCGGAGCGTTTCCTGCGGATAGCGGCCGACGGCGGCATGCGCGCCGAGCCGATCAAGGGCACCCGCCCCCGGGCCGCGGAGCCTGCCCGCGACGACGAGCTGCGGCGGGATCTTGAGTCCTCCCCCAAGGACCGCGCCGAGAACATCATGATCGTGGACCTGCTCCGCAACGACCTCAGCCACTTCGCCGTGGCGGGGTCCGTCACCGTCAGCCGGCTCTGCGCGATCGAAAGCTACGCCACGGTGCACCAGATGGTCAGCACCATCGACGCCAGGCTCAAACCGGGGCTGCCGCGCGCCGAAGCCGTTGCCGCCTGCTTTCCCGCCGGGTCCATGACCGGGGCTCCGAAGATCAGCACCATGGCCATCCTGGACCGGCTCGAAGGGGAGCCGCGCGGCGTCTACTCGGGTGCCATCGGCTACTTCTCGCTGAGCGGGGCGATGGACACGGCGGTGGCCATCCGGACGCTGGTGATCCGCGCGGACGGCGCCGGTGGCGCGGAACTGAGTCTCGGCGTCGGCGGTGCCATCACGGCGGATTCCTCCCCGCAGGAGGAATACGACGAAATCCGGACGAAGGCATACGGGGTCCTGTCCGCGCTGGGCGCGGAGTTCCCGGAAAGCTGACCTACTGCAGGGTGGCCGTGAGCCGGGCGACGTTGTCCACGTATTTGACCGCCATGGGCCGCTCCATCCAGTCCTCCAGCGTCAGCTCGCGGGAAATGTCCCGGTAGGTGTCCTCCACGGCGCGCATCTTGGCCACGATGTCGGCGCCCAGGAGCATCACGGAAACCTCCAGGTTCAGCGAGAAGGACCTCATATCCATGTTGCTGGAGCCCAGGACGGCCACTTCGTCGTCGATGGTGAAGTGCTTCGCGTGCAGCACGAACGGCGCCTTGTACAGGTAGATCCGCACGCCCGCTTCCAGCAGCGCCTCGTAGTAGGACTGCTGGGCGTGGTGGACCAGGAACTGGTCCCCCTTTTCCGAGACGAAAAGTTCGACGTCGACGCCCCGCTGCGCCGCCGTCGTCACCGCATAGAGCAGCGAATCGTCGGGGACGAAGTACGGGCTGCAGATGGAGATCTTGTGCTGGGCTGAGTAGATGAGCGTGTTGAACAGGCGCAGGTTGTTCTCGGTGATGAAGCCGGGGCCGCTGGGCACGGCCTGGGCGGTCACGGCGCCCGGGGCCAGCTCCGGCCGGTGGGCCAGCTGGTCCTCCAGAGACTCGTCCGTCTCGCTAAGCCAGTCCGTGGCGAAAACCACGTTGAGGGTGGTGACGATCGGCCCGCGCAGGCAGGCCATGAGCTCCACCCACTCGCGCCCCACTTTGCGGTGCCGGGGGTTGTTGTAGGAGGGCTCGATCAGATTCTGTGAACCCGTGAAGGCGATTTCGCCGTCGATCACCATGATTTTGCGGTGGTTGCGCAGGTCGGGACGGCGCCACTGGCCGTGCACCGGGCGCAGCGGCAGCATAGGCCGCCACTGGATCTTGCTCGCCTTGAGGCGTTTGATGAGCTTCCGGTAGCCCTTGATCCGCAGGGTTCCCAGATGGTCGAACAGCACACGGACTTCCACGCCCCGCTCCGCAGCCTCCTCCAGGGCCGCGAACAGATCCTCGGTGATGTGGTCCGTGCTCATGATGTAGAACTCGGCGTTGACGAAGTCCTTGGCCCCGCGCACCGCTTCAGCCATGGCCTTGATGGAGTCCGGGTAGCCGGGCAGGAGCTCCACGCTGTTGCCGTCCACCATGGGCAGCGAGCCGAGGGTCTTGTTCAGTTCCGCGGCCGAGGCCACCCATTCCGGGCCGCTGTAGCGGCTTTCGACGGCGGCCAGCTGCGATGTGCCGGCCCGGACCCGCTTGTTCACGGCATCCTGCTGCGCCCGGCGCCTGCGGGAGAGCTTGAAGTTTCCGAACAGCAGGAACAGGATCAAGCCAAGGGCGGGCACAAAGAAGATTCCCAGCAACCAGGCCATGGCCGTGGTGGGACGGCGGTTGCCCGGGATGATGCCGAGCGCCAGCACCCGGATGACCAGGTCAACAACGCTCAACGTGAGCACCAGCCAGTAGGGCGCGGTGCCCACCAGCGGAAACGGCCACAACACAGAGGAACCCCCACGGTAACTCGCCCGCCGGACCGGTTCCGGAGAGGCATTCAGCACAGCCTATCCCGCGGCCGGACTCCGGTGCCGCGGCTAAGCTTGAGGCATGACTGCTGCTGCCCCGGCCACCGTGCTCGTATTCCTTGACCCCCGGTTCGAAGAGGGCCGGATCGCCGATGCGTCGCAGCCCCAGCTGATGGCCACGGACCAGGGCGCCACCCGCGGCGACGGCGTCTTCGAATCCATGCTGGCCGTGGGCGGGACGCCCCGGAAGCTCGACGCCCACCTGCGGCGGCTGCAGGGTTCCGCTGTTGCGCTGGAACTGTCGATTCCGGGCGAGGACGCCTGGCGCCGGGCCATCGCGACGGCGGTCAGCGAGTACCGTTCCCAGCACCCCGCCGGCACCCCCAAAGAGGACGAGGCGGTAGTAAAGCTGATCTGCACCCGCGGCGCCGAGGGCGGCGCAGCCCCCACGTGCTGGGTCCAGGCCTCACCGGTTCCCGCGGCCGGCCGCCGGCAGCGGGAGACCGGGATCGACGTCATCCTGCTGGACCGCGGGTACGACAGCGAAGTGGGCGAACGCGCGCCGTGGCTCCTGCTCGGCGCCAAGACACTCTCCTACGCCGTGAACATGGCGGCCCTGCGGTACGCCCACGGCCAGGGCGCGGACGACGTCATCTTCACGTCGTCAGACGGCCGTGTCCTCGAAGGCCCCACGTCCACGGTCTTGCTGGCGCACCTTGAGACGTCCGACGACGGCGCCGGCGGCACCCGCACAGTGCGCCGCCTGATCACGCCGCAGCTCGACAGCGGCATCCTTCCGGGCACCTCGCAGGGCGCGCTGTTCGCGGCCGCCAAGGCGGCGGGCTGGGAACTCGGCTACGGCCCGCTGGAACCGCGGGACCTCTTCGATGCCGACGCCGTGTGGCTGATTTCCAGCATCCGGCTGCTGGCTCCCGTGAACCACATCGACGGCAAGGAGATCGGCACGCCCGCGCTGCGGAAGCAGTTGACGGACGAACTCAACGAACTGTTCGCCACCATCGAATAGCGTTCCCGTCCCCCCGGACGCTCTCTCACTTCCTGGCCCCTTTTTCCGGACGCTCTCTCACTTCCCGCCGCCTCCCCCCGGACGCTCTCTCACTTCCCGCCGGCTGCTGTGCGGGCCGCGGCGTCGATCCGCGCCCGGTGCGCGGCCCATTCCCGGGCGGTTCGCGTGGTCAGGTTCGGGTCACCCGGCCGCTGGCCAGCCGATCCGTCGATGAGCTCGCGGAGGATGTCCGCGTGGCCCAGATGCTGGGCCGTTTCCACGCACATGTGCACCAGGATCTGATGCAGGGTCACATGCCTGCGCTCCTCAGGCCACCACGGAACGATGCCCGTCGCGTCCAGGGGGAGAGCGTCAATGGTCGCATCGCTGTGCGCCGCGGAAAAGTGATGGAGTTCAATAATCTGCTGCCGGCTCTCGTCAGGCGTTGCCCACATGTCGGCGTCCGGTTCTGCGTCATTGGCATCCCAAGGCAAAGCGCGCGGACCGGGGCGCCCGAAGACTACGCCGAAATAGCCGAGTTCCACGCTGGCCACGTGTTTGACGAGGCCCAGCAGGTTGGTGCCGGTGGGTGTCAGCGGCCTGCGAGCGTCGTACTCGCCCAGCCCGTCGAGTTTGCCGAGGAGGTCCGCGCGGCGGGTGCGCAGGTAGCGGTGCAGAACTGCCTTGTCGTCCATAGCGGGCACTATACCGACTCCCCCACCGTCCGAAAGTGAGAGAGCGTCCGGAAATAGGCGGCAGGAAGTGAGAGAGCGTCCGGAAATAGGCGGCAGGAAGTGAGAGAGCGTCCGGACTGGCGCGGCGGGAAGTGAGAGAGGGTCTAGGTAGCCGGGCCGTTGGATCCCGAGGTGGATGCCTCGTGATCGGCCGAGGTCCGCCATGCTGCCCAATCGAGCGGCTGGACGGACGGGCGGCCCAGCAGGTACCCCTGCCCAAAGGTCATCCCGAGGTCCATGACCGCAGTCAGTTCGGCCTGGGTTTCGATCCCTTCCGCGACAAGGTCCGCCCCGACCTGCCGGGCGAAAGCCACCATGGCCGCGCCCAGGGTCTTCTGGCCGGCGGCGTGGTCGATTCCCGCGATGAGGCTGCGGTCGAGTTTGATGATGTCGGGACTCAGGTGCGTGACCTGGCTCATTGAGCCGAATCCCGCTCCGGCGCCGTCAACAGCCACGCGGAGTCCGCGCAGCCGCAATGGGGCCAGTGCTGCCACAACGGGCTCGTATTCGTCCTCGGCAAGCCGCTCCGTCAGCTCGATGACGATCCGGTCCATCGCCAGCTGGGAATGCTCCGCGAACGCCCGGAGCCGGGGGTCGAGGCAGGTGGCCGGCGAGAGGTTCAGCGCCACGTAGACGTGCGCCGGCAACTGTTCCGCGGCAGTAAGGGCTGCCTGCAGGGCCGCGAATTCAAGGTCCGATCCGAGGCCAACGGCGGCGGCCTCGTTGAACCAGTGGTCCGCGCTGGCACCGTCGTCGCTGACAAAACGCGTCAGGGCTTCGACGCCCACCACATTCCGGCTGGAAAGCTCATGGATGGGCTGGAATGCGGTGAGGAGCATCCGGTCGCCGAGGATCGCCTCTATGCGGCGCCTGCTCCGGCGGGTGAAGAGCACGGTGTTGCCGTAGTCCTCATCCGGCAGCGGCAGATCGGGGCTGGGCAGGTTCGGCTCGGAGTCGTCCGATTGCGCGTCCGTAATGCTCCGGGTGGCCATGAGGTGCTCCAGGAGCGCACGTTCCGGATTCCCCGGGTGGGATTCCAGCCGGCTGCGCAACTGCTCACGCGCCCACTCGCTCTGCGGAGTGGTGTCATCCAGCACAGACTCGATGATGTCCCGCGCCTGTCCACGGATCGTCGGATCACCCACGTCCGAAGGCGGGTTCGACTGGGGTCCCCGGTGCACAGTCGATTCCCCATCGGTCAATGCTGGAAAAGAAGTCTCATCCATTGACATGGTCTATTCCTTTATAAGTGCTGGTCCCGGCTGAGCCCGGGACCCGGCCGTGGAGACACCGCATTCTGATTCGAGGATGCGGGAACCGCGAACGTTTCAAAAGCGTACAACGAGACCGGTCTGTCTGTCTGTAGCTGTGTCCGACTCGTGATGCTAAGCAGGCGGACTATTCCTCCACGAATTCCGCGGCCAGATGGATGTGGTTGTCCGACAGCCACACCGGGTTGAAGGCTTTGCTCAGGTAGTTGCTGCCGGCGTCGGGCGCGATTGCCACCACCACGGATCCGTGCGGAGCGGCGAGCGCCACCCTGAGGGCGGCGGCCACCGCAAGCCCGGAGGAAGGACCCAGCGAGAGTCCCTCCTCGTTCAGCAGCCGGTGCTCGGTGGTGTACACCTCGTCGTTGGGAATGCGCAGGAAACGGTCCACGATGCTGCGGTCGAAGATTTTGGGCCACTCGGCCTCCGGCCACGAGTTCCCCACCCCGTCCACCAGGATTTCGCCCGGGTGGCCGCCGCTGTACACGGAGCCGGCCGGATCGGCGGCGATCACCTCAACATGGCCGCCGGTCTTTTCCTTCAGGTAACGGCCGTTGCCGCTGATGGTCCCGCCGGTGCCGATCCCGGCCACGAAGTGCGTCACTTTCCCGGACGTCTGCTGCCAGATCTCCGGCGCGGTCCCCTCGTAATGGGCCAGCGGATTGGCCGGATTGTCGAACTGCTGCGGCCGCCAGGCGCCGGGATTTTCCGCCGTAATCCGTGCCGCGACGGCCCGCGCGTTCTCCGGCGACTCCGACGGCGCGGTCCAGTCCGTCACCACCACCCTGGCGCCATAACGGTACAGTGCGGCCAGCTTTTCGGAGGAGATGGTGTCCCCGGTGACCACCACCACGGGATGCCCGGTCAGCGCGCCGATCAGTGCCAGCCCGATCCCCGTGTTCCCCGACGTGCTCTCCACAATGGTGGCGCCGGGCCTGAGCTCGCCGCTGCGCTCAGCCGCGCGCACCATGCTCAGGGCGGTCCGGTCCTTGATGGACCCGCCCGGGTTGTCGGATTCGAGCTTGACGTAGACCCTGCTGCCCAGTCCCTTTCCCAGGACGTCCAGCGGCACCAGCGGAGTGTTTCCCACCTGCGCCAGGACAGCGGCGGCGTCCGCCGCAATATCGGCGTCGTGAACCGCGTGCCTGCCTGTCATGATGCTCATCGTTGCCTTTCCGCACGGCGGGCAGTGTGGTCGGCAGTGTGATCGGCAGGGCCGATCCGGACTCCGTCCCCTAAGCCGTGCAATTCGACGCGGGCCTGGTCCACCAGCGTTGCCGCCGGCAGGTGCCGGGTCAGCAGGCCCGAAAGACGGTCGACGACGGCGGCCGTTCCCTTGCCGAGCGGCCGCACCGCACGCGCTTCCGCCGCGCCCAGCAGGTAGGCGGCTGTCAGCGCCTCGATCGCGAACAGCTTCTCGGCGGCATCCACCGAGCGCTCCAACTGCTGGAGGGCGAGCGGTGCCAGCGTTGAGTGGTCTTCGACGTCGGCGGACAGCGTGGGCGCGCCGAGGGTCGCCGGCGCCGCGAGGACTTTGAGCTCGGCCAGCAGGCCGGCTGCGGAATACCACAGCAGTCCGGGCAGCTCTTCGGGCTGCAGCGGGGCTCCGTGCCTGGCCGCTTCGAGGTGCCGCTGGCGGATCTGCCGCTGCGGCGGGTACAGCTTGGCGATCCGCCGCTCGCTGCTGATCCCCAGGTGGGCCAGCCCCAGGCGCAGCGCCTCGAAGGCGAGCGCCAGCTGCATGGGCTGGAAGTTTCCGCCGGACACCATCCGCCCGGAATCGACGTCGGTGAGCGGGTTGTCGCCCCGGCCGTTGAGTTCCACCTCCAGGGCATCTTCCAACGCGGCGACCTGCCAGCGGATGGCGCCGTGCGTCTGGGGTGCCGCCCGGAAGGAGAGCGCGTCCTGGACGGACACTTCCCTCGCCGGGTCCTCCAGCCAGCCACCCTCAAGGAGCCGCAGCACATGGCCCGCCGTGACCGCCTGCCCGTTCACCGCCTTGGCCGCCTGCACAGCAGGCGAAAACGGGCTGAGGTTGCCGCCGCCGTCGTGCCGTGCCGTCGCCTCAAGCGACAGCGCAAGCGCGGTGTCCGCAAGGTCGGCGAGCCGGAGGATGCGGTGCAGCACCAGCGCGCCCACACCGATGGAGTATGAGTTGGAGCTGACCAGGGCAAGGGCTTCCCCGGGCGCCAGTTCCAGCGGTGCCAGCCCGGCGTCGGCCAGGGCCTGCCCGCCGGGCAGCAGCTGCCCGTCCGCCGCCACCGCCTGGCCCTCCCCGATGGCGACGGCGGCCACGGCGGCGAGGTGGGTCAGGTCGGCGGAGCCTACGGAGCCGTCGCGCGGAACGGCGGGGACCACGCCGCGGTTGAGCATCTCGGCGTAAAAGCGCGCCGTTTCGGGCCGGACTCCGGAGCCGCCCCGGCTGAAGCCCACCAGCCTGGCCAGGATCACGGCACGGACCTCATCAGCGCCCAGCAGCTCGCCCACCCCGCTGTTGTGGTATCGCACTACCTGCACCTGGTACGCGAGGATCGCCTGTTCATCCACGGCGGTGTCACGCCCGGACCCCAGCAAGGTGTTGAGGCCGTAGACGCGGTGGCCGGAGTCGATGGCCCGCTGCACCACCTCGCGCGAGCGCCCCATCAGCTCCAGGGCGTCCGCGCTGAGGACGAATTTCACGTCCGGGTCAGCCGCGGCCTCGGCGATGTCCCGGGCGCGCAGGTGGGCCGTGCCGATCAGGAAGTTCCCGCTGCCGTTGCCCATGGCACTAGAAGTCCAGCAGGTTCCGGCGGAAGCCGCCGTCGCCATAGCCAGTCCGGAGCAACCCGCGGCGCCGCAGCACCGGGGCCAGGCGGTCCAGCACACCATGGACGGTGGCCGGGTCAACGAAGCCGGAGAACAGGAACCCGTCCCCGCCCACCCGGGCGCCGGTTTCCTCGAGGTAGTCGGCAATGTCTTCGGCGGTGCCGATGATGCTGTCCCCTGCGCCTCCGCTGCGGGCCGCCAGGAGCTGGCGAAGCGTGGAGCCGGGCGGACCGGCCTTGGTGAAATGGTCCAAGGTGCCCTGGTTGCTGTTGGTGGTGAGTTCGGGGAGCGGGGCGTCGAGGTCGAACTGTTTGAAGTCGATGACGGAGAGGTAGGAGATGGAGTTCAGCTGGCTGTCGATGTCACGCTGCGTCAGCTGGCGGCGCTGCTCCCCGAGCTCGTCCGCCTCGGCGCGGGAGCCCACCACGGTGGGCTTGAGGACGTACAGCACCTTGACGTCGTCGGGGTTCCGCCCTGCAGCGGCCGCCTCGGCCCGGATCGAATCGCGGTAGGCCTTCATGCCGTCCGCACCCCTCGCCAGGGCAATGGCGACATCCGCGTTGCCGCCCGCGAACGCCTTCCCCCGCGGGGACGCGCCGGCCTGCACCAGCACCGGCTCCTCGGGCACCGGCGCGGTGTTGAGCGGACCGCGGACCTTGAAGAACCGGCCGTCGTGGTTGATCGGGTGGACCTTCGTATGGTCCGCGAAGATACCGGCGTCGGCATCCTCCACGATGGCGTCCGGCTCCCAGCTGCGCCAGAGCTTGCGCACCACGTCCACGAATTCCTCCGCTTTTTCGTAGCGGAGGTCATGCTCGATCTGCTGGTCCAGTCCGTAGTTCTGCGCGGCGAGGTCGCTTCCGGAGGTCACCACGTTCCAGCCCAACTGGCCGCCGGAGAAGTGCTGCAGGGTGGCCAGCAGGCGTGCCGCGGTGAACGGCGGGTAGAAGGACGCGCTCACCGTCGGGACAATGCCGAGGTGTTCCGTGGCGGAGAGCAGGTACGGGACCAGTGCCAGCGGATCGTGCTTCGGCGCGAACGACGCCTGTGCCAGCGATACCTCGGCGCTTCCGCCGTACGTGTCCGGCACCGTGAGGGAATCCTCGATGATGAACAGGTCCAGCCCGGCCCGTTCGAATTCACGCACGGCATGCTGGTACACGGCCGGTTTCTTCCAGTCGTACCCGATGCCGTAGCCGGGCGTGCCCCAGCCCTGGACGCCAAAGCCGTGGCCCACAAACCAACCGAAGTGCAGCATGGGACTGACTGTATTCCCGTTGGATTCATTCACGGCTGCCTGATTTCATCCGGCGTTACAGCGGTTCATTTCCCGTCATTATCCTCCCGGCAAGGGTTTTTGTAACTGCACCGCGGCGCCGGGCGCACGCGCAGGGACAGGGCACCGGCGGCGCGGCAATGCCGTGTCCCGTTACGGAAGATGACGACGACGGCGGTGCGGGCCGCCGTCGTAAGTGTTACGTTTTTCGGGAGTAATGAGAACCGGTGACAAGCCCTGACTGGCCGGTCGGCAACCCTCCTTCCGCGGCGGGGTGCCTCAGGTGAATACTCGGCATATCGAACCATTCGACCTGCAAGCGTGAGAGAAGGAGATCCGTCGTGTCTGACGCACCCGCATCACTGGCCCCGGCTACCGAACCGGCCCCCGCCGGCCAGGAACGTCCGGCCCAGGACCTGCCCCAGGAAAAGCTGGCGTACCGGCTCATCACCGGCCCCGATGACCGTTCGTTCTGCGAGCGCATCTCCGCGGCCCTGGCCGACGGCTATGTTTTGCACGGGAGCCCGGCGGCCACGTTCAACGGCAGCAGCGTGATCGTGGCACAGGCCGTGGTCCTGCCGGCAGCCATCGCCAGCTCAGATGCCGCAGTGGCAACCGCGGTGGACGAACTTGAGTTCGACGCCGAATTCCCGGCGGACGGGTTCGAGGACGAAGCTTTCGAGGGGCACGCGTGAGCTACGCCGGAGACCTGAGCCCGCAGGACGCCTGGGCCAAGCTGGAGCAGGGCGCAGTCCTGGTGGATGTCCGCACCGAAGGCGAGTGGGCGCACATCGGCATCCCGGACACGAAGGCTACGGACAACGATCCCCTCTTCATCCAGTGGACCTTCCCGGGCGGCATCCCCAACCCGGATTTTGTCGACCAGCTGAAGCAGCAGGCACCGGAGGACACCGGCGTCGAACTGGTGTTCCTCTGCCGTTCAGGCGTCCGCTCGGTCGCCGCGGCAATCGCTGCCACACAGGCCGGCTTCACCGCCTACAACGTCCTCGAAGGCTTTGAAGGCGAACCGGACCGTTACGGCGAGCGAACCGTCAATGGCTGGAAAAACCGCGGACTGCCCACCAACCTCGGAAAGAACTAAGTGACTTTCAATCCCGACGCCGCCGGCTGGAGCCCCGATACCCAGGCTGTCCGCGGCGGCCTTGACCGCACCAACTTCCAGGAGACGGCGGAGCCGATCTTCCTCAACTCCGGCTTTGTGTACGAATCCGCGGCAGCGGCCGAACGCGCCTTCACCGGCGAAGACGAACGGTTTGTGTACTCCCGCTACGGCAACCCGTCGGTGGCCACGTTCCAGGAGCGGCTGCGCCTGCTCGAGGGCACGGAGGCGTGCTTTGCGACGGCGTCCGGCATGTCCGCCGTGTTCACGGCCCTCGGTGCGCTGCTGGCTGCCGGCGACCGCGTGGTGGCCGCCCGCTCGCTGTTCGGCTCCTGCTTTGTGATCCTGAACGAGATCCTGCCCCGCTGGGGCGTCGAAACGGTGTTCGTGGACGGCCCTGACCTGGACCAGTGGCGGGCCGCTTTGGCGGAGCCGACGACCGCCGTCTTCTTCGAGTCGCCGTCCAACCCGATGCAGGAGATCGTGGACATCGCCGCCGTCAGCGAACTGGCCCACGCGGCCGGGGCGACGGTCGTCGTCGACAACGTCTTTGCCACTCCGCTGCTGCAGCGCTGCGGCGAGCTCGGCGCGGACGTGATTGTGTACTCCGGCACCAAGCACATTGACGGCCAGGGACGGGTCCTCGGCGGCGCCATTCTGGGCACCAAGGAGTTCATCGACGGCCCGGTCAAGCAGCTCATGCGCCACACCGGGCCTGCACTGTCGGCGTTCAACGCCTGGGTCCTGACCAAGGGCCTGGAAACCATGGCGCTGCGCGTCAACCATTCCTCCGCCTCGGCGCTCCGCCTGGCCGAATGGCTGGAGGGGCAGCCGGCTGTCAGCTGGGTCAAGTACCCGCTGCTGAAGTCGCACCCGCAGTACGAGCTGGCCGCCAAGCAGATGAAGGCCGGCGGCACCGTGCTCACGCTGGAGCTTTCGCCGTCGGCGGGCCGCACGGCGAAGGAGGCGGCCTTTGCGCTGCTGGACGCGCTGCGGATCATCGATATCTCCAACAACCTGGGCGATGCCAAGTCGCTGATCACGCACCCGGCCACCACGACGCACCGCGCCATGGGGCCGGAAGGGCGCGCTGCCATCGGGCTGAGCGACGGCGTGGTCCGGTTGTCAGTTGGGCTCGAGGATGTCGACGACCTCATCCGCGACCTGGAGCAGGCGCTCAAGCAGATCTGACCGGCGCCCCTGACCGGCGCGGGTAAGAACAGCGCGAACGGACAGATACGGCCCTGCATTTTGGGGCCGCATCTGTCCGTTGGCGCTACACTGCCAAGTCGTTAGCCCGCCGCCCGCTCCGTCAGCCGTGGGCGAATCAGCCGTGGGCCAGGATGGTGTCGATCAGCTGGGCGAGCTCCGCCACGGCGTTCGGGGTCACATCCGGTCCGGCCTTCACTGCCGTGGCGGCCAGGTTTCCCTTGATGCCGGTCATGGGCAGCGCCGTCTGTTTTTCCCCCGTGGACAGGCTCTGCTTGGCCAGCGCCGCGAAGGACTGGTCACCCTTGGTCCGGGCGTTTACCTCCTGGACCTCGGTGGTGATCTTCTGCCCTGCCAGCTCAACGGTGAAGTTGCGGCACGCGGCCGAGGCTTTCTTGGATGCGTCCAGATGGTCCCGCAGTTCCTTGGCATCCTTGAGGGCAATGACAGTGACCACGATGGCGGTCTTGTCCGCGGCCGACACACTGGTTCCGGCCGCATACGTGCTGTCCTCGGGGACCTGAGAGTTGCTGTCGGCGAAGACATTGCACTCCGGCGGCGTGAAGGTCGCACTCTTCAGCACCTCTTTGGCCTTGATGATGCCCTGGTCGATCTGCGCCGCGGGGACAACCGTGAGCGGCCGCCCCTCAGCATCCTTCAGGGTGGACAGCAGGCTGCTCAGGTCCGCATCGGTGTACGTTTTGGCCGGGCTGGGCGTGGGGCTGGCCGTGGCGCTGGACGGCGGCGGCGATGATGTTGCGGGTTCCGTGCCGGTGTTTGTTCCGCACCCGGTGAGGGCCAGGAACGCCGTGATGAGAAGGGCTGCTGGTGTGATGCGCCTTTGCATGGACTGATCCCCGTTCGATGAACCGGTCCGCCCCGGGGTTTCCGGGGCGCGTTCCGGAACCGGACCAGCAAGGCGAAGGCGCCAGGCTGATGCGGCGTGCTGCTGCGCGCGCAAGTGGTGGATGGGATCGTGTCTGGCGGACGGCCTGATCCGGCTGGTCCTCCGGTGCGTTCGATCCCCCTCGAGCACCGCTGACTGACGCGATATCGCCAAGCTACGGTACTGCGGCCGGACCAAACAGAGTGTTCACTACCTGTTTTCGTTCCGCACCCAGGT
Organism: Arthrobacter sp. B10-11; assembly: GCF_033142195.1. Classification (NCBI taxonomy): domain Bacteria; kingdom Bacillati; phylum Actinomycetota; class Actinomycetes; order Micrococcales; family Micrococcaceae; genus Arthrobacter; species Arthrobacter sp. B10-11. The sequence continues at coordinate 72,201 of NZ_JAWMTH010000004.1, read as the reverse complement.
GTCGAGTTCCCAGTGCAGGCGGATGGTGGTTCCCTGTGCGCTGCCGTTCCGAGCACGCGCCCCGGCCCCGGAACCTGCGCAGGTCCGAACCGCGCCCGTCGGACCAGCGCGAACGGACAGATACGGCCCTGCGTAAAGGGGCCTTAACTGCCCGTTCGCGCTGGAGGGGGCCTTTGTGGGTCACACTTCGTGCGTTTCGCAGTAGGTCCGGCTAGCCCCAGAATGCGTCGCCTTTCGCGGTGTCCTGGAAGAACTCCCGTGCCTCGGTTGTCGATGAGTTAGGTGTCGAGCTCCCAGTGCAGGCGGATCGCTTCGACAATGGGACCGGCCGCCACGTCCACTGTGAAGGCCACCGGCGCGGTTCCGGTCTCTTCAATGATGGTGTCGTGATAGACGCGGCCGCAGGCTGGACACAGCGTGTAGAGGTCCTCGTCCCCGGGCCACGCCGCCAGCCCGGCAGGAACGGGAGTGTCGTCACCCAGGTGGACGGGCATGCCTTCGGCGTTGGCCTGGATCAGTCCTTCGTCGCTGACGGTGTTCCCGCAGACGCAGGTAATGGTGGTGACATCGTGGCCGGTGACTTGTGCGAATTCGGTTTCCATGGCGCACTCCGGGGATAGTAGGAACCTGGTCAGGACTGGCGGACGCGCAACAGCACCGGCGCCGCCTCGCGCGTGGCGGCGGCTTCGGCCTGGCGCATGGTGACATCCACTGCATGGGCCACCACGGCGGACAGCCCGGAGGCAGCGTCCGACGTCGCGGCAAGGTTCTCCTGCATGGCGCGGCGCTGCTCTTCCGAACCGGTCCCCCGGTCCAGGATTCTCCGCACCCCTTCCCGGGCCAGTTCCAGCTCGCCCTGTTCGGCCAGGACCGGCGCCACGTAGTCCACCAGGGCCTCCGCCACTTCCGCGGCGGGAGCCGGACGGAAGGTGCCGAAATCGAGCAGGTCGCTGCGAAGCCCGCAATTGCTGGCCTGCCACGCGGCCATCCGAAGGAGCACGGTGGGTACGGGGGCCGGGTCCACTCCGGACCGCCACTCCCGGCTGGCCGATTCCACCAGTCCGCGCACCAGGACGGCAATCAGGGCTGCGTCCTCGGCCTGCAGGCAGACGTCGGCCACGCGGACCTCCACTGTGGGGTGGTTCCTGGAGAGCCTCGCATCGAAATAGATCATGCCCTCGTCCAGAAGCACGCCGCTGTCCAGCAGCCGGGTGACCACGCGCCGGTACATGGAGTGGGTGCCGAAGATCTGGGACGGACCCGACGTCGGCCAGCGGTTCCAGGCCTGTGTGCGGTAACTTTCGAACCCGGTCTCCACGCCGTTCCAGTATGGCGAGTTGGCGCTCAGTGCAGTGAGGACCGCCAGCTTGTCCCGGATCCGGTCGATGACGGCAACCCCTTCTTCGGGGGACTCGACGAACGTGTGGACGTGGAACCCGCAGGTCAACTGTTCATAGACGGTCAGGCCAAAGCGCTCCTGCATGGTGGCGTAGCGGGGGTTCGGCGTGGTGTGCGTCGTGGAGGCAATCGGCGAAGTAGCCAGCGCGGCCACCCGCGCATTGTGCTTCTTCGCGGCGGTGTCCGCCAGGGCACGGCCCTGGCGGATCTGCAGGAGCAGCTCCGCATAGTCCAGGCACGGGCGGGTCTGGGTCTCGATCTGCTCGAGCTTAAGCTCGGCCGTCAGCCCGGTGTCGCCGTCGGGCCGGGCAGGATCGTGGGGGTCCGGAATCCGCGGCTTGTCCGGCGCGTCGTCGGCAGCGAGCTTCCGCCCTGTCAGGAGGGCGTCCGCCAGCGCCAGCGGCTCCCCGGTCACGGGGTCCACAATCAGCAGCTCTTCCTCAACCCCGAAAGTTCGCATGCATACATTGTGCCCCCGTGACGCGCTGTTAGACAGGAGCCGCGACTGGACAGGGCCGGGTACTGGAGCGGCGCCGCAACGGAGCCGTCATCCAGCCACCGTACGGTCAGTCCTGGAAGTACTCGATTTTCGCACCGATGGTGTTAAGCCGCTCCGCCAGATCCTCGTACCCGCGCTCAATCACGTAGATGTTGCGCAGCTCTGAAACCCCGCGGGCCGCCAGCATGGCCAGCAGGATGCAGGCGGCCGGCCGGAGGGCCGGCGGGCAGCCCACCTCGGCGGCGCGCCACCGCGTGGGCCCATTTACGTAGATCCGGTGCGGATCCAGCAGCTGGACGCGGGCTCCCAGCTTGTTCAGCTCGGTCAGGTAGATGGCACGGTTCTCGTAGACCCAGTCGTGGATCATGGTCTGGCCTTCGGCGTTGCCGGCAATGACGGCGAAGAAGGGCAGGTTGTCGATATTCAGCCCGGGGAACGGCATGGGGTGGATCTTGTCCGCGGGAGCATGCAACGCTGAGGGCTTGGTGGTAACGTCCACCAGCCTGGTGCGCCCGTTGCGGGCAAAGTACTCGCCGGAGATTTCCAGTTCCTGGCCCATCTGTTCCAGGGTGGCGAGTTCGATCTCCATGAATTCGATGGGGACCCGGCGGATGGTGACCTCCGAGTTGGTGACGATGCCGGCGGTGATGAGGCTCATCGCCTCAATGGGGTCCTCGGACGGGAAGTATTCGATGTCGACGTCGATGGACGGCAGCCCGGTGATCTTCAACGTGGTGGTGCCGACGCCGTCGATCTGCACGCCCAGGCCCTGCAGGTAGAAGCAGAGATCCTGGACCATGTAGTTGGGGCTGGCATTGCGGATCACGGTGGTGCCGCGGCGGTGCGCAGCCGCCATGATGGCATTTTCGGTGACCGTGTCACCGCGTTCGCTCAGCACAAAGGTGCGGTTGTCGCCGTCGGCCGGCGGTGCCTGCACGGAGTAGAAGCCGGACGTGGCCTCCACTGACAGGCCGAACTGGCGCAGGGCCTGCATGTGCGGCTCCACGGTGCGGGTGCCCAGGTCGCAGCCGCCCGCGTACGGGAGCCGGTACTCGGCGGACTCGTCCAGGAGCGGCCCCAGCAGCATGATCACGCTGCGGGTGCGGCGCGCGGCCTCCACGTCCATGGAATCCAGGTCCAGGACGGCGGGCCGGCGGATCTGCAGGTCATTGGCGTTGAGCCAGGTGCATTCGACGCCGATGCTGGTGAGGACTTCGACGATCCGGTTCACTTCCTCGATCCGGGCCAGCCGGCGCAGCGTGGTAGTGCCGCGGTTGATAAGGCTGGCGCAGAGCAGCGCCACTCCGGCGTTCTTGCTGCTGTTGACGTCCACCGAACCGGACAGCGTGCGGCCGCCTTCCACCCGGAGGTGCGTCATCTGCCGCTTGCCCACTTTGACGATGCTCCGGCCCACGATGGCTTCGAGCCGCTGGATCATTTTGAGGCTGAGGTTCTGCTTGCCCTGTTCCATCCGGGCGATGGCGCTTTGGCTGGTGCCCAGCTCGGCGGCCAGCTGTCCCTGGGTCCAGCCCTTCTCGCCGCGGGCATCGCGGAGCAGCAGGCCTACGTGTTCAGCAGTCTCTTGAGTCATATGAAAAAAATATCACGCATGAGCTATTTCAGCCTGCAAATCACCCAGGACTGCCGCCAAGGTCACAGATTATTCTCCTGATGCGATATGGCGGCGCGGGCCAAGGAGTTTACTGCTCAAGGAACACCATGTTCCAGGTGCCCGCCCCTACTGCCGCGGACACAGCCAAAGCCGCAATCAGGAGCCCGCCGAGCACCACCCAGATGTCCAGCGTGCTGAACGTTGATTCACGCGCCCAGGTCCGTTGCGCACCGCCGAACCCCCGCGCCTCCATGGTGACGGCGAGGCGGGACGCCCGCCGGACGGCCTGGACCAGGAGTCCGAAGCTCTGCCCCAGCGTGGCCCGGAGCCGTTGCGCCGGACTCCCGTGCGAGCCCACACCGCGGGCACGCCGGGCCATGCCGATGGTCTGCCATTCCTCAGCCATCAAGCCCACAAGCCGCATGGCCGCCAGCGTGCCCAGCACAAAGCGGTGCGGCAGCTTCGCTTTCTGGGCGAGGGCGTCCGCCAGGTCCGTGGGATCAGTGCAGCTCATCAGCAGCACCGCGGGCAGGGCGATCGCCACGCCCCGCAGCAGGAATCCCAGCCCCAGCTCCAGCGAACCTTCGCTGATGGACCAGATCCCGACGTCGACCAGGATCCTTCCCGTGTCCGGGGCCAGGATCGAGGTGCTCCAGCCGCCCAGCGCCGCCGCCAGGATCAACGGCCAGCCCCGCTGCCAGAGCAGCACGACGGTCAGCCCGGCCAGCGGAAAAAGGAGCAGCTCAAAGGCAAGCGCAACAGAAGCGGACACCCAGTCGATGGACAGCGCCAGCACCACGGTCATCAGCATCACGATGGCGAACTTGGCCAGCGGATTGGCCCGTGTGAGCAGGGCATGGTTGGTGCCCAGGGTCAACGCTTCCCTCACGGCGCGGTCACCTCCGGATTGTGCAGGCCGGGTTCCCGCGCCGCAAGTTTGAGTTCAGGCGCACCAAGTGTCAGCTCGGTGCCGCCCAGGACGTCGCTGAACTCCTGGTCGTGCGTCACGGACACCACAGCGGTGCCGGCGTCGAGGAGCTCGGACAGGAAGGATGCCAGTTCCGCCCAGGTGTTGGCGTCCTGGCCGAAGGTGGGTTCGTCGAGGATCAGCACTCGGGGATGGGCGGCCAGCACGGTGGCGACGGACAGCCTGCGCTTCTCCCCGCCCGAGAGCGTGTACGGGTTCGCGTCCACCAGCTTGCCCAGCCGGAGGCGTTCCAGGAGTTCATCCACGCGTTCCTCGCCGTGCCCCAGGTGCCGCGGGCCGAACATCAGCTCGTCCAGCACCCGGCCGGTGACGAACTGGTGCTCCGGCTCCTGGAACACGGTGCCGATCCGCGAAATCAGCTGCTCCGCCTTCCACTTGTACGGGTCAATGCCCGCGCCCTCGCTGAGGTCCACCGTCGCGGAGACCCTGCCCTCCACGGGCTGGAGCAGCCCGGCCAGGGTCAGCGCAAACGTGGACTTGCCGGAACCGTTGGGGCCGGTGATGGTCAGCGCCTGCCCGGCCCGGACCTGCGCCGTGATGCCGGACTGCACCGGGACCGGCGGGACGGCCTTAAAGCCCCGCCGGCGGGGACGTTCGCGGGAGACGGCCAGGTGCTCCGCTGCCAGCAGGAGGTCGCCTGATTCCGCAACGTTGCTCCGCGTCCGGGTCGCCGGGACGTACCCGGGCACCCAGACGCCGGCGGCGATGAGCAGGTCCCGCGCCTGTGCCAGGACCTGGTCCGGGGCGCCGTCCAGGAGCACTGCCGAATCCGTGGCGGATCCCGGCTGCAGCACCACGATCCGGTCCACAAGGTCTTTCCACACGCCGACGCGGTGTTCCACCACCACCATCGTGGCCCCGGTCTTGTCCAGGCACCGGCCCACGGCGTCGCGGACTTCCAGCACTCCGGCCGGGTCAAGGTTGGCGGTGGGCTCGTCCAGGAGCAGCAGTCCCGGGCGCATGGCGAGGATGCCTGCGAGCGCCAGGCGCTGTTTCTGCCCGCCGGACAGGGCCGACGTCGGGTGGTCCAACGGCAGGTGCGCCAGCCCGACGTCGTCGAGCGCCTCACCTACGCGCGTCCATATGTCCGCGCGGGGCACGGCAAGGTTCTCGGCGCCGAAGGCGACGTCGTCCCCCACACGGGAGAGGACAACCTGCGTCTCCGGGTCCTGCTGCATCAGGCCTGCGGACCCTCGCCGGGCACGCGGCGGGGCGCCGTCGATCAGCAGGGTCCCGGTCTCGTCGGAGTCCTCGGCGTCCGGTGTGCCCCCGTGGTGGGCTCCGGCGTCGCTGTCTCCGAGCACGCCGGCGAGGGCGTGCAGCAGGGTGGATTTGCCGGCACCGGACGGACCGAGCAGCAGCACGCGTTCGCCCGGCCGGATGTCCAGGTCCAGGCCGCGGACGGCTGGCAGGGACCGGCCGGCGTGCCGCCAGCCCCAGCCGCGCGCCGTGACCGCTGCCGGGCGGACGTTGTCCGAAGATGTCATGAGCGGGGTGCGTTCGTCAGGAGAAGACCGGCTCCGATGCTGCCTTGCGGGAGGCAAAGGAGCTCAGCACACCGGTTCTGGCCAGGCCTCGCGTGGCGATCCAGGACAGTGCACCGGCGATGACGGCTCCGGAGATGGCGGTGAAAATGATGTACGCCAGCTTGTCGCCGGCGGCGTAGGCGATGTTCCAGCCCCACGGAGCGAACGAGTCGTTCAGGCCGCAGAAGAGGCCTGCAGCGGCACCGGCCAGCAGCGAAACGGGCAGGTTGAACTTCTTGTACACGAACACAGCGAAGATGATCTCCGCGCCGAGCCCCTGCACGAAGCCGGAGAACAGCACCGACGCACCGTACTGCGAGCCCATGATCAGTTCGCCGGTGGCGGCTACCGTTTCGCAGAACAGGGCGGCGCCCGGCTTGCGGATGATCAGCATGCCCAGGACGGCGGGAATCATCCAGCCGCCGGCAATGAGGCCGGTCAGCGGCGGGTACACGGCGTTCATGGCCGGTGAAACCGCGGCCGCACCCTGGGACCAGGCCCAGAAGATGACGCCGCCGGCCACTGCGATCAACGCGGCAACCACAATGTCCACCACACGCCAGCTGCGCTTGCTGTGTGGCAGTGTCTGCTTTGCAGAAATATCAGTCATGATGTCTTCCTCCTGAGGTACAGGAGGGGAGAGTGGTTGCCGGCGGGGCCGCGGCTTCCGCCGCCTGCTGCCGGTCACTCTGAGAACTCGACTCCCTTGCGCCGGTACTAACCGGATCAGGTTCGAGGGTCTGCGGCTGTCCGCACTCTCAGCGCCCGCCTCCGGTTCCCTGGACTGTTCCAGTGATGCCCGACGGCGACGCTCCCCTGTCGTATCAATTCGCCCTTGTGGGCGTGGATAAGTTTACACCCGCGGGCCCGCCGAATCCCGGGGTCGGTGTCACATTCGGCGGTGATCCGGCGGGGCTGATGCGGTTAGGCTAGGGGAAGTCCTGTTTCCGCCGTCTCCCACCTGTAAGGGGTACTGGATATGAGTTTCTTCATCAAGCTGTTTGGGACCGGAGTAAGCCTGCTGGCCGGGTTCGCCGGCACCAAGGCAGTCGACGTGGTCTGGGAAAAGGTCACCGGCCGGAAGCCCCCGAAGGGCGACAAGGACGACGTCCCCACCACCCTGCGCACCGCCCTGACCTTCGCGCTGATCTCGGCGGCTGTCAGCGCGATCATCCAGGTTCTGGCCAACCGAGGCACCCAGCGTGCGATCACCCGCTTCGCCAAGAGCCAGGACATCGTCTAGGTCCCAACCCAACCCGAGTTTTTGTCCAGATAACGCGAGCTAACCGGCCTCCACGTCGCGTTATCTGGACAAAAACTCCTTGAAAAGTGATCCCTAGGCTGATCCGTGCTGGTGGTCGTCCCCGGGCCGCTCGCCTGGGTCCTGCGGCTCGGCAGCTTTCTTGTCGGCGGCCTTCAGCACCACGGCCTCCAGCTCATCCACCGACAGGAGCTCCCTGTGCAGGTGCTTGGTGCGGTAGCCGGCTCTTCCGACCATGTGCGCAGACACCGGAACGGTGAGCACCTGGAAGATCCATGCCACGAACAGCACCGGCCACACCCACCAGGTCCGCAGCTGCAGGCCCACCGAGGCCAGCAGCAGGAAGAGCCCCAGCACCTGGGGCTTGGTGGCGGCGTGCATCCTGCTCATCAGGTCGGGGAAGCGCAGCAGGCCGATCGCCGCGCCGAGGGACATCACGGCGCCCACCACCATAAAGACAGCCGACACCGTGTCAATGATGGTGTCCACGGCGGATGGTTCAGGATTCATTGGGCTGCTCCCGCCGGTCGGCCACGAAGCGCGCCACGGTCACTGATCCGATGAACCCGATGATGGACAGCGCCACCAGCAGCATCAGGTTGTTCAGATGCCTGTTCACGGCCATGTCGATGCAGAGCGTGGCGCCGATGATGGCCAGCAGCACGTCCGAGGCCAGCACGCGGTCCAGCAGGGACGGGCCGATGGCGATCCGGACGATGGCCCCGGCTGCCGCCAAGGACAGGATCACGGCCGTTACGGTCAGCACGATGTCCATCATGCGTCCACCTCCTGTTTCAGTGCGGCCAGTTCCTCTCTGGTGCCCATGATCCGGATCAATGCCGCCTCGGCATCCCGGACCTCCTTGCGCAGGTTCACAATGTCCTCTCCACTCCGGACGTTCAGTCCGTGAATGTAGAGCGTGGAGGTGGAGCGGTCCACTTCCACCACGAGTGAGCCTGGAATCAGCGAGATGACGTGTCCGGTGGCGGTGACCATCAGATCCGAATGGCTGCGGAGCTGGACCGCGACGACGGCGTTGGTCACCTTGGGTCCGCGGGCCACGGCAAGGTACAGCACCTGGAAGCTGGCGGCCACCACTTTGCCCAGGAAGACGATCGCGAACGGGACGGCCCGCAGAACACTAAACCGGCCCCCCAGTTCCACCGGGGGCAAGTAGAACAGCCGCGCCACCACCACGGCGATGAGGGCTCCGAACAGGAGGTTTCCGGGGCTGAAGTCCTGCCAGAGCGCACCCCATACAAAGACCAGCCAGACGAGCAGGGGCAGTTCCTGCCGGATGGAGATCCGCCGGCGGCTCATTTCTGCCCCCCCGGCTGCGAGTCCTCCGGCTGCGAGTCCACCGGTTGCGCAGGTTCAGGCTGGGGAGGTTCAGGCTGCGCGAGCGGGGGCACGGGAGCGTTCTCGCCCAGTACCGCCTGGATGTAGGAGGACCTGTCCAGCATGTCCACGGCGGACTGGTCCGCCACCCGGAACAGCGGCCCGGCGAAAACGGTAAGCGCGACGCCGAAGGCGACGAGCCCCATCGTTGATCCCACCATGGTCCGCGGCAGCAGCGTGACATTGCGTTTGCCCGCACGGTCGCCCGTGTCGGCGTCCTCGGGGTCCGCCAGCAGCACGGGGTCGGGGTTCTCGGCGTCCTCGGGCTTGCGCCAAAACGCTCGGTTCCACACGCGGGCAACGGCCAGCAGCGTCAGCAGGCTGGTCAGGACACCGCCGATCACCAGGGCGTAGGCAAGCGGTGTGCCGAGCTCGACACCGGCCTGCATCAGCCCGAGTTTGCCGAGGAAGCCCGAGAACGGCGGGATGCCGGCAAGGTTCATGGCCGGGATGAAGAACAGCAGGGCAAGCACAGGGGACAGCTTGGCAAGTCCGGCTACGCGGTCGATCGACGAGCTTCCGCCGCGCCGTTCGATCAGGCCGGTGACCAGGAAGAGGCTGGTCTGGATGGTGATGTGGTGGGCCACGTAGAACACGGCGGCGCCCAGGCCGGCCACCGAGGACATGGCCAGCCCGAACACCATGTAGCCGATGTGGCTCACCAGGGTGAACGAGAGCAGACGCTTGATGTCGCTCTGGGCCAGGGCACCCAGGATTCCCACCACCATGGTTAGCAGTGCCGCCACCATCAGCGGGGTGTTCAGCGAGTCCCCCGGGAACAGGAGCGTCTCGGTGCGCACCATTGCATAGACGCCCACCTTGGTCAGCAAGCCGGCGAACACCGCCGTGACAGGGGCCGGTGCGGTGGGGTACGAGTCAGGGAGCCAGAAGGACAGCGGGAAGACAGCCGCCTTGATGCCGAAGGCCACCAGCAGCATCACGTGCAGCAACATCCGCGTCCCGGAATCCAGGTCCGCGAGCTTGATGGCGAGGTCCGCCATGTTGATGGTTCCGGTGGCACCGTAAATCATGGCGATGGCGATCAGGAACAGCACGGACGACACCACGGAGACCACCACGTACGTGACGCCTGCGCGGATGCGGGGGCCGGTGCCTCCGAGGGTCATCAGCACGTAGCTTGCCGTCAGCAGGATCTCGAACCCCACGTAGAGGTTGAAGAGGTCTCCCGAGAGGAACGCGTTGGACACCCCGGCCACCAGGATCAGGTAGGTGGGGTGGAAGATCGACAGCGGCGCGTCCTGGTCGCCGTCGGCCATTCCCTGGCCGGTGGCGTACACCAGGACGGCGAGGCTGACCGTGGAGGAGACCACCAGCATCAGGGAGGAGAACTGGTCCACCACCATCACGATGCCCCACGGCGGCAGCCAGCCGCCGATATTGACGGCTGCGGTCCCGCCGTCCCAGACCGAGGCCAGCAGCACGCACTCCAGCAGGAGGGTCAGCGACAGGAGCGTGATGCTGACGGCCCGCTGGGCCCGCGAGTGCCGGATCAGCACGAACGTCAGTGCGGCACCGAGGATGGGAAGTACGACGGCGAGCGGGGCAAAGCTTGCGATGTTCACTTCACGCCTCCTTCCGGGCCGGGGGTCACGTTCTGGGAGCCGGGCTGCTCTTCGGCGGCCGCGTCCTTGGCTTTGATCTTGTGGTCGCCCGCCTTCACGGTGCCGGTCTCGGAGTCTCCGGAGCCGGACATGCCCGAATTGGATATTCCCCGGCCGTCGGAGCCCACCATGGTCAGCGGAAATTCGGACGTTTCGACGGGGATCTCGGAATCGTCCTCGGCATCGAAGCTGGGGGTTTCGGCAACGCGGATATCCTCGACGTCGTCCTGGATCTCATCGCGGCGGGCCAGCACCCAGGTCCGGTAGATGATGCCCAGCATGAACGCGGTCACGGCGAAGGAGATCACGATCGATGTCAGGATCAGGGCCTGCGGGAGGGGGTCGTTGTAGTCCCGCGGGTCAGTGTCCTTGCTGAACATCGGGGCCAGGCCTGCGTAGCCGCCGGTGGCCAGGATCAGCATGTTGGTGGCGTTGGCCAGCAGCATCAGGCCCAGCAGCACCCTGGTGAGGCTGCGTTCCATGATCAGGTAGATACCGCACGCATAGAGCGCACCCATGACGGTCAGCAATGTCAGGTTGACGCTCATGCCTTCCCCCTCCCGGTGGTTTCGGCGGGAACTTCATCCGCTTCCTGCGCCGGGGTCTCGGCTTCAGGGTTTTCTTCAAAGTGCTCGTCGATCTCCGCGCCCAGGCTCCGCAGCACGTCCAATACCAGTCCCACCACCACGATGTAGACGCCGATGTCGAAAATGGTGGAGGTGACGAACTTGATGTCGCCGAACACGGGCAGCCACAGCTCGATAATGGCGCTCTGGAACACCTGGCCGCCCAGCAGCAGCGGGACCACCCCCGACGCCGCAGCCGTGGCCAGGCCGATGCCCAGGAGCGTCCCGGCACCCACCGGAGTGGCCTCCCGCAGTTCGAAGCGGCCGCCCGCGAGGTAGCGGATGGTGAGGGCAAGGCCGGCGGTCAGGCCGCCGGCGAACCCGCCGCCCGGCAGGTTGTGGCCCGCCAGCAGGAGGTAAATGGAGAAGACGATCATCGAGTGGAACACCAGCCGGGTGACCACTTCGAAGATGATGGAGCGGCGCTCGGGAGCCAGGGTGCGTCCCGCCACGAGCCAGGCGTCCCTTGTGGAGGCGGCAAACTTGCGGCTCAGGGCCAGCGCGGCACTGTCCCGCGAGCTCTGGCCGGCGCCGGACCGCCGGCCCACCGTCCCCTCGGCCACGGAGGACGAGGCCCGGATGCCGTCGCCGCGCCCCTTCACGAAAATGAGGCTGGCCACGCCGGTGGCGGCCAGGGCGAGCACGGAGATCTCGCCGAAGGTGTCCCACGCCCGGATGTCCACGAGGGTGACGTTGACGATGTTCAGTCCCCCGCCGCCTTCATACGCGAGCCGCGGAAACTCCAGGGACACGGGCGTCGCGACCCGCGCGCCCATGGCGTAAATGGCCACGAAGATCATGGTGAGGCCGAAGGCCGCCCCGATGATCACGCGGATCACCCGGTATTTGCCGCCGGTGCGGTCCCGGAGCTCGGCCGGCAGGCTGCGCATGGCCAGGACGAATGCCACCAGGATGATGGTTTCCACCAGCATCTGCGTCAGGGCCAGGTCCGGTGCGCCCTGCAGGGCGAACATCAGGGCAATCCCGTAGCCGGTCACGGAAACCATCAGCACCGCGAGGAACCGCTTGTTGGCCTTCACTGCGGCCAGCGCACCGATGACTATGCCGGCGCCCGCCACCAGCTGCAGCGGGGAGTTCGGATCGATGAAATAGAGGTTGTCCGGCAGGGGCTTGCCGGCAATGAGCAGGGCGGTGAGCGGCAGCGCGAACGCCACGGTGAGGATCACCGCCAGGTAGAAGAACAGCGAACCACGCTGCGTGCGCCCCGTGACCCATACAGCGATGTCATCCAGGGCGCCGATCGTCATCTGGTAGGCGCGGTCCCCGTCCACCCACGCCGGGACCCTGCCCTGGGCACGGGCCACGAGGTTGCGTCCGTAGTACATGGCCAGGCCGAGCGCGAAGGTGATGGCCGTCAGGCCCAGCGCGGGAGTGATCCCGTGCCACAGCGCAAGGTGGCCCGCGGCAGCGGCCGGGTCGCCGCCGTCGTGCACGAATTCCGCAGCGTACGGCTGGATCCACGCGTCCACCGGTGCCGGCCACAGCCCGTAGACGATGGTGAGCAGGCTCAGCACGGCCGGGGCGGCAAGGAAGGACGGTTTGATGGCCTTGAACGGCGTGGGGTCGACGCCCGGCTTCGACGCGAAGGCGCCCCACATAAAACGCGCGCTGTAGGCGAACGTGAGGATGGACCCCAGGACCAGCCCCACGAGCACCACGAGGCCCCAGGGACCCGGCTGCCCGCTGGAATCAGGGGACGTGCCGTAGTGCACGAAGGCCTCGAACACCGATTCCTTGGCTACAAAGCCTGCCAGCGGCGGGATGCCTGCCATCGAGGCGGCACCGATCGCAGCAACAACAGCAAGCGCACGGGAGGACTTGTAGACGCCGGACAGCTTGCGGAGGTCACGGGTCCCGGACTGGTGGTCGATAATGCCGACCACCAGGAACAGGGTGGCCTTGAAGAGTCCGTGCGCCAGCAGCAGGGCCAGCCCGGCCAGCGCTGCGTCCGGTTTGCCGAGGCCAACCACCATGGTGAGGAAGCCCAGCTGGCTGACCGTGCCGTACGCGAGGATGAGCTTGATGTCGGTCTGCCGGAGCGCCCGGTACCCGCCCACCAGCATCGTGGCCAGGCCCAGCCCCAGCACCATGGGCAGCCAGTACGCCGTCTCGGCGAACCCCGGCGCCAGCCGCGCCACGAGGTAGACGCCGGCCTTGACCATCGCCGCGGCGTGGAGGTAGGCACTCACGGGGGTGGGGGCCGCCATGGCTCCGGGGAGCCAAAAGTGGAACGGGATGAGCGCCGACTTCGTCACGGCACCGATGAGGATCAGTACGACGGCGGCAGCCACGGCATCCGCTGCCGGCCCGGCGGCCAGCACGGGAGCCTGTTCCAGGATGGCCGAGATCCGGTACGTTCCGGCGCTGGAGCCCAGGACAATAAGGCCCACCAGCATGGCCAGGCCGCCCGCCGTGGTGACCATCAGCGCCTGGAGCGCCGAGCGCCGCGCGGAGAGCCTGGTGCGGGCGTAGCCGATCAGCAAGTAGGACAGGATGGTGGTGAGTTCCCAGAAGATGAACATCAGGAGCAGGTCATCGGCCGTGACCAGGCCGAACATCGCCCCGGCGAAGGCCAGGAGCTGGGCGCCGAAGCCGCCCAGGTTGCTGTCCTTGTTCTTGAAGTAGCGAGCACAGTAGACCAGCACCAAGGCGCCCACTCCGAGCACCAGCAGGGACATGATCCACGCCAGCGGGTCCATCCGTAAGGCGAGCTCGATCTTCAGCTCGGGGATCCAGGGAATGATCTCCGTGACCGCGCTTCCCGTGGACGAGTGTGCCCCGGAGGATTGGCCGGCCGCGCCGGAATAGACGGCCTCACGCTGCAGGAGAAGCCAGACGAACGAACCTGCGGGGACCGAGGCCAGCGCGTAGAACGCGTTCCTGCGGAATTTCTTGAAGAAGAACGGCGCCACGGCAGCCACCGCGAAATGCACGGCAAGGACTGTGATCACTGGTATCTCCGCAACGTCAGGGATTCGATTGTCAAAAGTTGGAGCAGGCGGTCATTCGTCAGGTTCAGTGCCCACAGTTTATCAAGCGGTTGCAAACACTTTTGACATGGCTCCCCGGCCTGCAGCACGGAATCCCTGTGACGCCGGGAAGGTTCCACCGTTCGTTCATTCGCAAATCGCCCGCCGTATCGCCAGGGGCGGATACCATTCAGCCTATGAACCGTGTCGCCGCCTCCCCGGCTACCCATCCCCCGTCCGAACTGGAGTCCGGCACGAAGGCCGCCAGCAAGGGAAAGGTCCTTGCCTGGGCCGCCTGGGACTGGGGTTCAGCGGCTTTCAACGCGGTGATGACCACGTTCGTGTTCACCGTGTACCTGACCTCCAACGCCTTCGGCGGCGAGGACCAGGCCTCAGCGGTGCTCGGCGGAGCCCTGGCGATAGCCGGCGCCGCCATCGCCCTCCTGGCCCCCGTGACGGGCCAGCGGTCAGACACCGGCGGCCGCAGGAAGCTGTGGCTGGGTGTGAACACGGCCGCCGTCGCGGTCCTGACCGGATTGTGCTTTTTTGTGTTTCCGCGCCCCGAGTTCCTGCTCCTGGGCGTCACGCTCATCGCCCTAGGCAATGTCTTCTTCGAATTCGCCGGCGTGAACTACAACGCCATGCTGGCGCAGATCTCCACCCCGAAGAACATCGGCAAGGTCAGCGGCTTCGGCTGGGGCATGGGCTACCTCGGCGGGATCGTCGCCCTGCTGATCGTGCTGCAGCTGTTCGTCCAGCCCAGCTTCGCGTGGTTCGGCGCCTCCACCGAGGACAGCCTCAACATCCGCCTCGTGGCGGTGTTCTCCGCCCTTTGGTTCTTCATCTTTGCCTTGCCTGTCCTGTTCGCCGTACCGGAACTGCCCAGGCCGCAGCAAGGCGCCAAACTGGGATTCGGGGCCTCCTACGGCCTGCTGGTGCGCCGCATCAAGGCGATCTACCGGACCAGCCCGCACACCATCTTCTTCCTGCTCGCGAGCGCCATCTTCCGGGACGGCCTGGCCGCTGTCTTTACATTTGGCGGAATCATCGCGGCGGGAACCTTCGGCTTTGAACTGAAGGAAGTCATTTTCTTCGCGATCTTCGGCAACATCGTCGCAGCTGTGGGAGCCATGATCGGCGGCTTCCTGGACGATCGGATCGGGCCCAAGGCCGTCATCATCGGCTCGCTCGTGGGACTGCTGGTTGCGGGTACTGTCATCCTGGTCCTGGGCAACGGCAGCTACGTCTTCTTCGGCCAGGCCTGGGCCGGCACCACCACGTTCTGGGTATTCGGTTTGTTCCTGTGCCTCTTCGTAGGTCCGGCCCAGTCGTCATCCCGCGCGTACCTTGCCCGGCTGGCGCCGCACGGGGAGTCCGGGGAGCTCTTCGGCCTGTACGCCACCACCGGCCGCGCCGTCAGCTTCCTGGCGCCGACCCTCTTCACACTCTGCATCGCGGTGGCCTCGCCGCTCGTGGCGCCAGGGGAAGCCCAGCGCTGGGGAATCCTCGGCATCATGGTGGTGCTGCTGGCCGGGCTGCTGGTGCTGCTGCCGGTCAAGCCGCCCGGGAAGGTTGAAATCGCCGTGGTTCCGGCCGCCTGAGCGGGCGGCGGGGAAATAGCTGTTTCAACGCTACAACTGCCTCGGCGCGGACTAGGCTGGTGCCATGAACGTGGATGAGACAGACCTCCCTGGCCTCGGCAGGCGCAAGGATTTCATGACCGCTTCCGGGCGCCGGATCGGCGTGGTGGAGTACCGCGAGGGGCAGACCGAACTGATCGTTTCCACCTGGGACGATCCGGACACGTGCCAGGCGTCCATTCCCCTGACTGCCGAAGAAGCCGCGGCCCTGGGGAACCTGCTGGGCGGGCAGCGGCTGGCCATGCAGCTCTCCGAAGAGCACCGCGAAATTCCCGGAATCGTCACCCGCCAGTTCTCCATCGGCGGGGAATCACCGTTCCATAACCAGCCCATGGGCAAGGCGTGCATCCGCACCCGCAGCGGCGTCTCAATTGTCGCCATCATGCGGGAAGGCGAAGTCCTCCCTTCCCCCGGGCCTGACGTCGTCCTTCACCCGGGCGACCTGCTCGTGGCGGTGGGAACGCAAGAAGGCCTCGATACGGCGGCCGATATCCTGCGCAACGGCTGAGCGGCATGGACCCGCTCGCGCTAACCCTCATCGAACTGGGGGCCGTCGTGTTCTGCCTGGGCCTGCTGGCGAGGCTGGCCGGGCGGATCGGGATGTCCCCCATTCCCTTGTATCTGGTGGGCGGGCTGTTCTTCGGCGCCGGCGGCCTGGTCAAGCTCGAGGGCATGCACGAGTTCGCGCATATCTCCAGCGAAATCGGCGTCATCCTTCTGCTGCTTATGCTCGGATTGGAATATACGGCCGCCGAACTGGTCACGGGGCTGCGCCGGTCCTGGAAAGCCGGCGTCCTTGACCTCCTGCTGAACTTTCTTCCCGGCGCCGGGCTGGCCGTCCTGCTGGGCTGGGGCCTGGTGGGGGCCATGGTGATGGGCGGGGTGACCTACATATCCTCATCCGGCATTGCCGCCAAGGTGATCACGGACCTCGGGCGGATCGGTAACCGCGAAACCCCGGTGGTGCTCTCCATCCTGGTTTTCGAGGACCTTGCGATGGCCATCTACCTGCCCATCCTTACAGCCACCCTGGCCGGGGTCAGCTTCGTAATGGGACTGCAGACCGTGGGGATTTCGCTGGCCGTGGTGGCGGTGGTGCTGGTGGTGGCCCTCCGGCACGGGCACCACGTGTCCAAGGCGGTACACAGCGAAAACTCAGAGGTGTTCCTGCTGAATCTCCTCGGGGCTGCGCTCCTCGTTGCCGGCCTCGCCGCCGCCATGCAGGTCTCGGCCGCAGTGGGGGCGTTCATGCTGGGAATCGCCATTTCCGGAGCCACTGCGCACAGTGCAACCCGGGTCCTCGAGCCGCTGCGGGATTTGTTCGCAGCGCTTTTCTTTGTGGTCTTCGGCCTCAACACGGACCCCGCATCCATCCCGCCGGTGCTCGGCTGGGCGCTGCTCCTGGCGGTCCTGACGGCCGCCACCAAAATGATCACCGGAGTCTGGGCGGCCAAGCGCGCAGGGATTGCGCTGCCCGGCCGGTTCCGCGCGGGGGCAGCGCTGATTGCCCGCGGCGAGTTCTCCATCGTGATCGCCGGGCTGGCAGTGGCCTCCGGCGTGGTGCCGCAAGACCTCGCAGCGCTGGCCACCGCCTACGTGCTCATCATGGCGATCATGGGGCCGCTGGCGGCCCGCTACGTGGAGCCGATCGTCAAGATGCTGCGTCCGGCCCGGGCCCGACCCGTCGCCCGCCCCATCTGACGCCCTCTCAGATCCTGCCGCCTTCCCGGCGACGCTCCCTCAGATCCTGCCGCCTTCCCGGCGACGCCCTCTCAGATCCTGCCGCCTTCCCGGCGACGCTCCCTCAGATCCTGCCGCCTTCCCGGCGACGCTCCCTCAGATTTCGGTGCGGTGGAAGTTCAGGTGGCTCCGGCTGGCCGTGGGACCGCGCTGGCCCTGGTAGCGGTTGCCGTACTCGCCGGATCCGTAGGGGAATTCAGCCGCCGAACTCAGCTTGAAGAAGCACAACTGGCCGATCTTCATGCCCGGCCACAGCTTGATGGGCAGCGTGGCCATGTTGGACAGCTCCAGGGTGACATGGCCGGAGAATCCGGGATCGATGAACCCTGCGGTGGAGTGCGTCAGCAAACCCAGCCGGCCAAGTGAGGACTTGCCTTCGAGGCGTGCCGCAATGTCGTCCGGCAAGGTGACGGTTTCGTACGTGGACCCCAGCACGAATTCGCCCGGGTGGAGGATGAACGGCTCGCCGGCGTCCACTTCCACGAGCCGCGTCAGCTCGGGCTGGTCCTCGGCGGGGTCGATGTGGGCGTACTTGTGGTTGTCGAACAACCGGAAGAACCGGTCAATCCGGACGTCCACGGAAGACGGCTGGACCATCACCGGATCGTACGGGTCCAGGACAATCCGTTGGGAATCAATTTCGGCACGAATATCGCGGTCGGAGATCAGCACACTCAAAAATACCGCACCATTGCCGAGCCCGCGGTCCGGGGTTACTGTTACTGCTGTTAAGGAACGTCATCTCCGATAAAGGATGAGCGTGAAGTTGCTGCTGTGACAGTGGTTCCCCCTCTCCAGGAGGCGGCGCCGATCGGATCTGGGGTTGGCTTGAGGAAAATTTCGGCACGTGCACTCGCGGCCATGATCTGCGTTCTGGCGCTCATCCCGCCTGCCGCCGGCCAGTTGGGGGGATCTTCCTCAAGCCCGGACCCCGCCGCGTCTTCCGTGGCGGGCGGTCAAACGCAGAGCGTGACGCTCGGCCCGCCGTCGGCCGTGTACGACGACGGAACGGACGCCGCTGATGCGTCGCCGGACCAGCGGCTCGCCCCCGCCGTGGACCCTGATATTACCGAAGGGGACCCCGGCAGCCCCGCGTCCGCTTTGGCCGACACCTCGGGAACAGCGGACGCCGTCGCAGCCGCCGGCACGCTCTCCACCGAGGCACAGCCTGCCTCTCCCGCCACCGAGGCGTCACCCGAGGAACCGGCTTCGGACCCAGCGCCCGAACCGGCGTCCATTCCCCCGCTGTCGGCCACGGAGTCAGACCTGGCGGCACTCACCCAGGCGTCACCGGATCAAACGGCTCCCGCGACGGGAACGGAATCCCTCCGCAGCGAGTCGCTGACAACCCAGGCGCTGGTCCGCGACGACGCGTCGGCACAGATCAATGCGGTGTTCAACGCCATCAACAGCTACCGGGCATCATTCGGCCTGGCGGCCGTGAAGTACCACGCCACCGTGGCCGGGATGGCCCAGGAGTGGTCGGACAGCATCGCGTCCCGGGAAGTCATCGAACACCGCTCTAGCTTTTGGACTGACTCGCGGGCACTTAGCCCCACGAACGGTGCCGGCGAGGTCATTGCCGTCCGCTGGGACCGCGATGCCGCGCAGCTTGTGGAGTGGTGGAAGGGCTCACCCGCCCATAATGCGATTCTGAAAGACCCGCGGTTCAATGTGATGGGCATCGGCATCACCTTCACGGACGGCAACTGGCAGACCACTCCCAACCGGTACACCATGTGGGGCGTGGTGAACTTCTTTGGGTACAGCTCCTTGCCCGCGGGCACCACGTCCAGCCCGGGCGGCAGCAGCACATTGCCGGTGCAGCCCGCGAGTGTGTGCGACCCCCTGTCACGGCACATGCCGCCGACGGCCTCCCTGGCCGCGGCAGCCATCAAGGGTCCCGGCGACCTTGTCTCAGTTGACTCGTCCGGCCAGCTCCTCAACCGCCCGTCGCTGGGGAACCGGCAGTACGGCGCACAGCAGGTCATCGGCACCGGTTTCGGTTCCGCCAAGGAGCTTTTTGTCACGGACTGGGAGCGGGACGGTGTCTTTGACGTCCTGGTCCAGTGGACTGACGGGCGCGTCACGCTGCACTCAGGTGCGGCGGGCGGCGGGTTCCTCACCGCCGTAACGCTGGGACGGTCCGGCTGGGCCGGCATGACGGTGGCAGTGGGAGGCTGGTGCGCCAACAACCGGCTCCCGCAACTGGTGGCCCTGGACGGCTCCGGAAACCTCTGGCTGTACCCGAACCGCGGGAAAGTCGACCTGGTGGAACGGACGCTGATGGCATCCGGAGTAACAGCCAACCGGCTGGCCATGGCGGATTACGACGGCGACGGCTTCCAGGACCTGCTGGCCCGGCAGCCGGACGGAAACGTCCGTCTCTACCGCGGCTCGGGGGCGCCGGCACCGCGGGCCGAAGCCCGGGCCGTGGTGGCCAGCGGATGGACGGACGTCACCGCCATTCGTTCGCTCCGGGATGTCACGGGGCTGAACTCGAGGGGGCTGGCCCTTCGGCGCGCCGGCGACGTGGTGCAGTACTGGGACCTCAGCAGCGGAAGCCTGGCGTCGCCGTCGTCCATCACGGGTGCGTGGGCGGGCCAGAGGCTCGCGCAGTAACCCAGCAGGCAGTATTCGGCCCGCCGCTAGGACTCAGCCGGCCGGGCTTCCAGAACCTGCTTAAGTCGTTCCAGCTGGGCCACTTCCGCCTTCATGGTCCGTTGGATCATGAAGTCCATCAGTCCGGCGAGCCCCTTAGGCCGGTACTCCAGCGCAAAGCGGACCCTGGTGTTGGTCCCCTCGCTGCTCAGGTAGTAGCCGCCGTGCGGGCGGGCGGGGCCGGCAACCACCTGGAACTGGATCTCTGCACCGGGCCGCAGGTGCGTGATTTGGAAGTCCGCGGCAATGGGGCGTCCCGCAGGGCCCGTGAGGGTCTGCTGGTAGACCGCGCCCTTCGCACCGACGGCGCCCCCACGAAGTTCAATGTTCCGGATGCCTTCCCGCCATGAGGGGAGGTTCAGCCCGTCCTGCAGGAAGCGGTACACGGTCATGGCATCGCGTTTCACGACGACCTCGTACTCTGCAAATGCCACGGGGATCCCTTGATTGTCGGACAGCTTTCTGGCGTAGCCCGTTTCCCCTGATACTGCAGCTAACCCACATAGGATAGTCAGCCCAAGCATCCCCCGGGCGGCTGCGGGCGCGCCTTAACCGAACAGTTATCGAACGGACCCAAGCGTTACCGAAAGGGTCCTGCTGCCAGACGGACGTGTCCCTGTTCAAGGAGGGTGCACGGCTGGGGTAAAGTAAATCCGGTTGACGCAACCGGGACCTGGCCGAGGTATTGGCGGGACCCCTTGCGGCTGTAGCTCAATGGTAGAGCGCTAGCTTCCCAAGCTTGATACGCGGGTTCGATTCCCGTCAGCCGCTCCATTTCTTCCACCGGCCTTCCTCCGCCCTTCCGCCGGGGCATTAGGTTGCTACCTGTATCGTCAGGAGTCAGGAACCCCCTCGGTTCCGCTACAGGAGCAATCATGGCTGACAAGTCCCCGCGTCAAGCAGCATCCGCAAAATCCGGCAAATCCATCAAGGAAAAACGTGCCGACAAGAGGGCCGCGGCAGCGCCGCCCAGCTCCCTCGACAAGGTAACGGCCGCCAAGGCAGCGAGCCCCAAAAAGAAGTGACCGGTTCCGCGAACCACCTCATCCTCGGAGTCCTTGCCAGCACAAGGAAGCCGGACGAACGCCGCCTCCCGCTGCACCCCCTGCATTTTGACCGCATCGCACCGGAAGTGCGGCAGCAGATCATCCTCGAAGAGGGCTACGGCGAACGGTTCGGCGTCTCGGACCATCATCTGGCCACCCTCGTGGGACGGATTGCCACCCGTACCGAGATCATTGCCGAAGCCAACGTCGTGCTGCTGCCCAAACCGCAGCCCGAAGACCTTGCAGAACTCCGCGACGGCCAGGTCCTCTGGGGTTGGCCGCACTGTGTCCAGGACCGCGCCGTCACCCAGCTGGCCATCGACAAGAAGCTCACGCTAATCGCTTTCGAGGCCATGAACCACTGGGCCAGCGACGGCGGCTTCGGCCTCCACGTCTTCCACAAGAACAACGAACTGGCCGGTTACTGCTCGGTCATTCACGCCCTGGCACTCACCGGTTCCACGGGGGATTACGGCCGGCGGCTCACCGCCGTCGTGATCGGCTTCGGCGCTACAGCCCGCGGCGCCGTGACGGCGCTGAACGCCCACGGCATCCACGACGTCCAGGTGCTGACCAACCGGGGCGTTGCCGCCGTCGGATCTCCCATCCATTCAGTGCGGATCGCGCAGTTCGACCATGACGACAAGGCGCCGTTCCTCAGCCAGGTCATCACCGAACGCGGGCGGGTGCCGCTGGCTCCGTTCCTGGCCGAGAGCGACATTGTGGTCAACTGCACCCTGCAGGATCCCAACGCGCCGCTGACGTACCTGCGCGAAGAGGACCTCGGGGCGTTCCGTCCCGGCAGCCTGATCGTGGACGTTTCCTGCGACGAGGGGATGGGCTTCAGCTGGGCGAAGACCACCACCTTCGCCGAGCCCATGCTGACTGTGGGCGACCACATTGACTACTACGCAGTGGACCACAGTCCGTCCTACCTGTGGAACTCCTCTAGCTGGGAGATCAGCGAAGCGCTGCTCCCCTTCCTGGACACCGTGGTCTCCGGCCCCGAGGCGTGGGCCGGAAATGAGACGATCGCCCGGGCCATCGAGATCCGCGACGGCGAGATCCTCAATAAGGACGTGCTGCAGTTCCAGCAGCGGCAGGCGGAATACCCGCACGCCCCGCTGGACGCGTAGCCGCTGCGCGGCTGACAATCCGGAGCAGGTGGCGCCGGTCTTTGAGGTCCACTTTGAGGGTCAGCGCACCGCGCCGGGCCAGTACGACGGCGACAGTCACCGCCGCAAGCACCGGGACCCCGCCGGACACCAGGATGGCCGTGTGCGGATCCAGGTGTTCGGCGATCCAGCCGATCATGGGACCGCCGATGGCCTGGCCGCCGATCAGCACCATGATGTACAGGCTCATGACGCGGCCGCGAATTCCCATGTTGGAGCTGATCTGCACCAGCTGGTTCGACGCCGTCAGGAACATCAGGCACCAGAAGCCGGACAGCACCATGGCCGCGCCGAACCAGGCCATGGACGGCGCCAGGGCCGCCAGGCAGAGCATCAGCCCGTACATTCCGGCGCCCAGGACCACTGACCGCAGCCGCAGGTGCCGGCGGCGGGTCGAGGTAACTGCTCCGGCGAGCGCACCGAGCGCCACCAGCGCGTTCAGCAGGCCGTAGCCGCCGGCGCCGGCGTCGTACACGTGGTCCGCGAAGGCGGCCAGCAGCACCGGCAGGCTCATGGCAAAAACCGCAATAAAACCGGCCATCAGCCACGGCCAGTAAATGGTCGGTTTGCTCAGCGCGTACTGCAGCCCCTCCCGGAGCATGCCCTTGCGCTTTGGCGCGGGCGCGCTGATGAACAACTGGTCCTTGCGCAGGAGCAGCAGCATGGCCACCGTGGAACAGCAGGCCACTGCGTTCGCGGCAAAGGCCCAGCCGGCACCGACGGCGGTGAGCAGCAGCCCGGCAAGGGCGGGGCCGATCAGGCCGCCCAGCTGGAACGTTGTGGAATTTACGCTGATGGCATTGCGCAGGTAGGCGGGGCCGACGAGCTCGTTGACGAACACCTGCCGGGCAGGCTGGTCCAGTACGGTGACGAGGCCCAGGGCCAGGGCGATGGCGTAGACGTGCCACACCTCAATGCGCTGGCTCAGCGCGAGGACGGCGAGGGCCGCGGCAAGGACGGCGGCAACGGCCTGGCAGAGGACCAGAATCTTCCGTTTCGGGAACCTGTCGGCCATCATCCCGCCCCACGGACCCAGGACCAGCGAGGGAAGGAACTGCAGCGCCACCGTGATGCCGACGGCGGTCACGGAGCCGGAAAGCTGCAGCACCAGCCAGTCCTGCGCGATCCGCTGCATCCAGAGGGCAATCACCGCGATGAAGTGTCCGATGGCGAAGATGCGGAAGTTGGGGACGCGGAGGGAAATGAAGGTGTGGCGCCAAGGGAGCCGTTCACTGACGACGGCGAGCGGCTGGGTCACGTCACGCGGTGGCGATTGCGGTGGCGATGTCGGTGACGATGTCCGGGACGGCGGGGACGTGGGTGGCGGGGAGGCTGCGGAGTCGATGACGGGCTGGCTGACAGTTGCCGTGGAAGGCGGAGGGGGTGCCACAGGGAATCCTCAAGGTGCGGGGGGGCGGGATATGTCCACGCTATGGTGGCCGCGATGGATTATGGAAGCGTATTGTTCCTATAACTAACATTGCGAAGCGTAATATCAGCGCATAGAGTCCAGCCCAGCCCGGGAGTGCCATGTTTGAACCCGCCCAGCTCCGCTCCTTCCTGGCGGTCGCCGAAACCCTCAGCTTCACCAAGGCCGCTGAGCGCCTGGGGCTGGCCCAGCCCACCGTCAGCCAGCATGTGCGCAAGCTGGAGGCGGCGGCAAAGCGGGTCCTGATTGCCCGCGACACCCGGGACGTCCGGCTGACGGACAACGGGGATGCCATGGCCGGCTTCGCCCGTACCATCCTCGCCGCGCATGATGCAGCATCCCGTTACTTCTCCGGGTCGGCGATGCGGGGCCGGCTGCGCTTCGGGACGGCGGACGACCTCGCGATCACCGGGCTCCCCCGCATCCTCCGGGAGTTCCGCCAGATCTATCCCCAGATCAACCTGGAACTCACGGTGGGCCAGAGCGACCAGCTCTACCGGAAGCTGAACGCCGGCCAGCTCGACCTCGTGTTCGTGAAATGGGTCGCCGGGGCCAAGGACGGAACAGTGGTCCAGCATGACGCCTTCGCGTGGGTTGGCCTGGAGCAAACTGCGCTGGAACCCGGCGATCCTGTTCCGCTGATCGCCTACCCCTCACCCAGCCTCAGCAGGAAGCTTGCCATCGACGCCCTCGAATCCCGCGGCAGGACCTGGCGCATCACCTGCACCACCCGCCAGATCAGCGGTGTGCTGGCGGCCGTCCGGGCCGGCATCGGAGTGGCCGTGATGCCATCGTCGCTGGTTCCGGACGACCTCAAGATCATCACCCGCCGCTTTGACCTGCCGCCGGTGGGAGACGTCGATTTCACCCTGATCCGCAACCCGCTGGCCAATGCCGAAGTGATCGAAGCGCTCACCCAGTCAATTGTGGGCCGCACCCTTAAGCGCACTGGCTAGGGCCGTTCGAAGATTCGAATAAAGGGGTCGGAGCCTTATTAATCAAGTAGGTACCGACCGCACGCGGGTAATTATGGCACGTAAGTGATTGAAGTTATTACGTGCGTAAATTATGCTTGAATTCTGTTAAAGGTTAAGCAGAAGCCGATGACTACGATTCGATGACGAACCGTGTCCGCCGCCGCTGCCTAGGGGGCTCCTGACGGACAACGTTCGGGACAGGCACGCGATGACGCCAACCACGAACCACCCGCATCTTTCAGTCTCAAATTCAGTCCACTCGTTCAAAACGGTACGCCCGCTGACCGTCGGTACGCACCGCAACACGCCGGCACATCACGAAACAAACGCACACGCTGACCCGGTCAGTCAGCGCGAACCGCACCCCGCAGCCACCCTGGTGGACACTGAGTTCGTAGGCAGCCCCTATTGCGAGCGATGCGGAACGGATGAATTCATCTACCTGGAGACCTTCGTCCCGGCAAAGTTCCGGCACGACGGCACGCTCCGGAAGCCGGGCGAAGTAACGTACTTCTGCACCGGATGCGAAGATTTCTCGGCACACTCGGTCCCGGCCTCGTGGGTGCCGCCCGGCTGGTATCTGGGCTAGCCAACTTTCCTGCCAACCCTTTAACAGCGAAACAGCAATCGCCGCCGGCGCTCACCCAAGGTGAACACCGGCGGCGATTGCTGTGAACCGCCCTTGAACTGCCCCTAGATCAGGCTGTCCGAGAGGTGGTTGGGCGTTCCGAAGCGGTGCGCGGTGATGCTGACGGCCTGCTCATGCAGGAACGGCAGCAGCTCCACGCGGCCGGCTTCGGTGACCGGGTGGGCGTAAACGGCCAGGTCCGGGCGTCCCCCGGTGGCTTCGGCCAGGGCCTTCGCGTCACCGCCAAGGAGCCGGATCCGTCCGCCGGACAGCTGTCCGGCGCCAGCGAGCCTTCCCGCGGCGGCCAGCCAGGCGGCGTCGTCCTCCACCGTGACCGTGATGTCCAGGGCGGCGAGCGCTGCCTGCAGCGCAGCGGGAAGTTCGACGGCGGCGGACACCGTGAGGGCCGAGCCGGCCAGTACGCCGGCGGCTACTGTCCTGACCAGGTCTGCGACCGGTTCGTTTTCGGAAAGGCGGACCGTCACGGGCAGGGAGCGGTAGCGGAAGATGTTCCGTTCCGCGCTCAGTCCGGAAACATCCTTGGCGGTGCCGAACTCTTCTGCCCAGGCGACGGCGTCGGAGGCCACTGCGCGCTGCAGGGCTTCGACGGCGGGAGCGTCCAGGGCGCCCTGCGCGGCACCCACGAGGCGGCGGACCCCGGGGTTGGTCACGGCTGCTGAGGCGCCGGAACCGCTGGCGCTGCTGGCCTTGCTGACCCAGTCGCCGAGGCCCGCGAGGTAGTTGGGCCCACCCGCCTTGGTGCCCGCACCGACAGCCGACTTCTTCCAGCCGCCGAAGGGCTGGCGCTGCACGATGGCGCCGGTGATGCCGCGGTTCACGTAGAGGTTGCCTGCCTGGATGTTGTCCAGCCAGAGTCCCACTTCCTCGGTGTTCAGCGAGTGCAGGCCGGCAGTCAGGCCGTACTCCACCTGGTTCTGGATGGCGATGGCGTCTTCCAGGGTGTCCGCCGTCATGACGCCGAGCACCGGACCGAAGAACTCGGTGAGGTGGAAGTAGGATCCGCGGCGCACGCCGTAACGGACACCCGGGCTCCAGAGCCGGCCGGTCTCATCGAGCTGCCGCGGTTCGACGGCCCAATTCTCGCCTTCGCCCAAGGTGGTGAGCGCGTTGAGGAGCTTGCCGCCGGCGGGTTCGATGATCGGCCCCATCTGGCTGGCCGGATCCTCGGGGTAGCCCACCTTCAGGGAAGTGACGGCGTCGATCAGCTGGTTGTGGAACCTCTTCGAGGTGGCAACGGAGCCCACCAGGATCACCAGCGAAGCGGCGGAGCACTTCTGCCCGGCGTGGCCGAAGGCTGAGTAGGCAACGTCCTTGGCGGCGAGGTCCAGGTCCGCACTGGGCGTGACGATGATGGCGTTCTTGCCGCTGGTTTCGGCCAGGAGCGGCAGGTCCTTGCGGAAGGAACGGAACAGTTCGGCGGTTTCGTAGCCGCCGGTAAGGATCACGCGGTCCACGGCCGGGTGCGAGATCAGCTGCTTGCCCAGTTCCCGCTCGCCCAGCTGGACCATGGTGAGGACGTCCCGGGGCACGCCGGCTTCCCAGAGCGCTTCGATCATCACGGCACCGCTGCGGCGGGCCTGCTTGGCGGGCTTGATCACGACGGCGGAGCCGGCGGCGAGTGCCGCCAAGGTGGAGCCGGCCGGGATGGCCACCGGGAAGTTCCACGGCGGGGTCACCACGGTGAGCTTCGCCGGAACGAAGGTGGCGCCGTCGACGTCGTCCAGCTTGCGGGCGGACTCTGCGTAGTAGTGGGCGAAGTCCACGGCTTCGCTGACCTCGGGATCACCCTGGTCGATGGTCTTGCCGGTTTCGCTGGCCATGACCTCGAGCAGGTCGGCGCGGCGGGCTTCAAGGATGTCGCCGGCGCGGTGCAGGACCGCGGCGCGCTCGGCACCGCTGAGGGAGCCCCAGGTTTTGCCCTTTTCGACGGCGGTTTCGATCACCCTGTTGAGGGTGTCCACGTCGGTGATCGTGGCGGCCTCCACGGACGCGTTGCCCAGCGTGGAGGACGGAACGCGCTCCAGGATGGCACGGCCCCAGTCGCGGTTGGCCGGCAGGGACGGGTCCGTGTCCGGCGTGTTTTCGAAGGAGTCGTGCGGCATCGGCTCGGCCGGGAGGCTGCGGTTCTGCCGGCGGTTGGGGCCGGGAACCTCGTCGTCGAGCTCTGCCAGGGAAGCGAGGAAGCGCTGCTTCTCGCGCTCGAAGAGCGTTTCGTTTTCGCTGAGTTCGAAGACCGCGGACATGAAGTTGTCCTGGCTTGCCCCCTCTTCGAGGCGGCGGATCAGGTAGGCGATGGCGACGTCGAACTCGGCCGGGTGGACCACCGGTGTGTAAAGCAGCAGTGAGCCGACGTCCTTCTTGACGGCTTCAGCCTGGCCCTGCGCCATGCCCAGCAGCATCTCGAACTCGATGCTCTGCTGTGCGGTATCCGCGATGCCGCGCTGCTTGGCCAGGAGCCAGGCGAAGGCGATGTCGAAAAGGTTGTGGCCGGCCACGCCGATCCGGATGTTCTTGATCCGGTCCGGGTGCAGTGAGTAGTTGATGACGCGCTTGTAGTTCGTGTCCGAGTCCTGCTTGGTGTGCCAGGTGGCAAGCGGCCAGTCGTGCAGTGAGGCCTCGACCTGTTCCATGGGGAGGTTGGCGCCCTTGACCACGCGGACCTTGATGGCGGCGCCGCCGTTGGCGCGGCGTTCCGCGGCCCAGTCCTGCAGCCGGATCATCGCAGAGAGTGCGTCCGGGAGGTAGGCCTGGAGGACGATGCCGGCTTCCAGGTTCTTGAACTCGGGCTTG
The DNA here is from genome assembly GCF_033142195.1 of Arthrobacter sp. B10-11. Taxonomy (NCBI): domain Bacteria; kingdom Bacillati; phylum Actinomycetota; class Actinomycetes; order Micrococcales; family Micrococcaceae; genus Arthrobacter; species Arthrobacter sp. B10-11. The sequence goes on along the minus strand of NZ_JAWMTH010000004.1, from coordinate 44,174 downwards.
TCCAGGATCCGGGTGAAGACCGCGATGGTCATGTCCAGGTCCTTGTACTCTTCCATGTCCAGGTTGATGAACTTGGCCTTGCCTCCGTCCGTTGCGAAGGACGCTGCACGGGTGAAGAGCGGGGTGAGCTTCTCCACCACGTGCTCCACGGCCTCGTCGAAGGCCCAGGCGGAGTGCGGGGCCACAGTGGAGGAGACCTTGATCGAGACGTAGTCCACGTCCGGGCGGGCCAGCAGGGTGTGGGTTCCCTCCAGCCGGCGGGATGCTTCGTGCTCACCCAGGACTGCCTCGCCGAGGAGGTTGACGTTGAGCTTGATGCCGTCCTTGCGGATCCTGGCGATGGCCGGACCCAGCTTGGCATCCGTGGCGTCCACGATCAGGTGGCCCACCATTTCGCGGAGCACCTTCCGGGCCATGGGGATGACCACCTGCGGCAGGACAGGGGCCATGGTGCCGCCCAGGCGGACCGCGCTGCGCATGTACCAGGGCAGGAACGCCGGGACCTTCGGGGCCAGGGCGGCCAGGTTGCGCGCGGCGACGTGCAGGTCTTCAGGGCGGACCACGCCGTCGACGAATCCGACGGTGAAGTCGAGCCCGTTCGGGTCTTTCAGGACGCCGGCGAGCTGTTCAGCGGAGGCGTCCACGGGAACCTTCGCGGCCTCCGTCAACCAGTGGCGCACCAGTCCGATGGTTTCCCCGGCCAGGGCCTGGGCTTCGGGGACGTGGGAACCGCCCGCGAGGGCCGATTCGGTGGCCGGCTTTCCGGTGCGGACACCGGGCTCCGTCGAAATGTGGGTCATGGCTAACACTCGTTCTTTCCGTTGGTGAGGACCTTCTTTCCATCAGTATGGGCCTCCCGTCACTTAAGATAAAGCGACGTTTTCTGAGCAATACAGATTAGAAAAACCGATGATTCTGCGGTCCCGCAAACCCACCTCCGACGCTCTCTCACATCCTGCCGCTTCCCCGGCGACGCTCTCCCACTCCCTGCCGCTTCCCCGGCGACGCTCTCCCACCTCCCGGCTTAAGCGGCAAACCCCCTCCCACCGGAGTGAGAGAGGGTTCGTCGATATGGCACCGGATCTGAGAGAGCGTCCGGTTAGGTGTGGCAGGAAGTGAGAGAGCGTCCGCTGGCTACGCCAGGGGGCGGTGCATCTCGACGGCCTCTTCGTGCCGGGGGCTGTCCGGGTTCATCAGCGAGTGCTTGCGTCCATACCCGAAGTAGATCGCCAGGCCGACAATAAGCCAGACTCCGAAACGGGCCCAGGTTTCCCAGTGGAGCTGGAACATCAGGAAGGCCGAGGCCAGAACGCCGAACGCCGGCACCAGCGGCATGAAAGGCAGGCGGAAGGCGCGCGGAGCATCCGGCTTCTTGTAGCGGAAAATGATCACTGCGAGGCAGACGACCACGAACGCGGCGAGGATTCCGATGTTCGTGAGGTCGGCCACGGCCTTGATCGGGAAGACACCAGCCAGCAATGCAGACGCAACGCCCGCGATCCAGGTGACGCGCTGCGGGGTTCCGTGGTGGTCCGTCTTGGCGAACCAGCCCGGGAGCAGGCCGTCGCGGCTCATGGAGAACCAGACGCGCGTGACGCCGAGCAGGAAGGTCAGCATCACGGTGAGGATGGACAGGACCGCGAACACGGAGATGATGGTGGCGATCACAGGCAGGCCGACGCCGGTAAACGCGGAGGCGAAGCCGGCCTTCGGGTCGATGTCCTGGTAGTTCTGCATACCGGTAAGGACCAGGGTGGCCGCCACGTAGAGCAGCATGGCGATGATGAGGGACAGGATGATCGCCTTGGGCATGTGCTTCTTGCCGTCGGTCGCTTCCTCGGCCGCGGTGCTCATGGCGTCGTACCCGAAGACCGCGAAGAACACAGTGGCCGAACCTGCCAGCACCGGACCGAAGCCGCTGGGCATGAACGGGTTGTAGTTGTTCGTGTCGATGTAGAAGATGCCCAGGCCGATGATGAACAGGATCAGGACAACCTTGATGGCCACCGCCACCAGCTCAAACCGGCCGAACGCCCGGGTGCCGCGGGACAGGATCCAGGTCACGATCAGGCAGACCACGATCGCCGGGATGTTGACGATGCCGCCCTTGCCTTCATCCGGCGTGGACGTCATCCACACGGGCATCTGGATGCCGATACCGGTGAGGAACGCGTCGAAGTAGCCGGAAATACCAATGGCAACAACGGCCACAATCGCTATGTACTCGAGGAGCAGGTCCCAGCCGATAAACCAGCCGATCACCTCGCCGAGTGCCACATACCCGTAGGTGTAGGCCGAACCTGCGCGGGGAATCATCCCGGCAAATTCCGCATAGGACAAGGCGGCGGCTGCAGAAGCGAGGCCGGCAATCAGGAAGGAGAACAGCACTGCCGGCCCCACGCCGGGCTCGGTTTCGCTGCCGTGGGCAACGAGGCCCGCCAGGGAGAAGATGCCGACGCCGATGATGCCGCCGACGCCGATTGCCGTCAACTGCCAGAGACCCAGGCTTTTCATCAGCCCGCTGTGCTTGTTTTCTTCTTCGATGTCGTCAATCGGTTTTCGCCGCATGATCGACTGGGATAAATCTTTAGTGCTCATCAGGGACTCCTGCATAGATGTGGACCCATCAATCCGCCCTGTGATGGGACTTACTCAGTCTGTTTAGTATGCAAGCCTCATTGCATTAGATAAAGTGAATTCTCCTAATTAATATTCATTAGATTTAGCGAAGGAACACGCATGCTCGACGTCCGGCGGTTGAGGCTGCTCCGTGAACTCAAAATCCGGGGAACGCTCGCCGAGGTGGCGGAGGCACTCCAGTACAGTCCGTCGTCGGTCTCCCAGCAGCTGGCCCTGCTCGAGAAGGAGGCCGGGGTCCAGTTGCTGCGCAAGACCGGGCGCCGCGTCCAGCTGACTCCGCAGGCTGAAGTCCTGGTGGCGCACACCGCCCACCTGCTCGAAACGATTGAGCAGGCCGAGGCCGACCTGGCAGCTAGCCTCACCACCGTTTCCGGCACCGTCCGGATCGCCGTCTTCCAATCCGCAGCCCTCGCGCTGATGCCAGGCACCCTCACCCGGATGGCGGCTGCCTACCCCGAGGTCAGGATCGAGATGGTCCAGCGGGAACCGGAAACGGCACTGCACGAAACCTGGGCCCGGGACTTTGACCTTGTCATCGCCGAGCAGTATCCCGGCCACGCCGCCCCGCGGTACGCGGAGCTGGACCGCCTCCGGCTGACCGGCGATGCCATCCGGCTTGCGGTCCCCGGACCGGACAAGGGCCTTCCGCCCATCCGTTCGCTCGAGGACACCGCCGAGCTTGCCTGGGTGATGGAGCCACGGGGCGCGGCATCCAGGCACTGGGCTGAGCAGGCCTGCCGCAGCGCAGGGTTCGAGCCCGACGTCAGGTATGAAACGGCTGACCTGCAGGCGCAGATCCGGCTGATCGAGTCCGGCAACGCCGTAGGCCTGATGCCCGACCTCGTCTGGACCGGACGGGGAACATCGGCGCAGCTGCTGCTCCTGCCAGGCAACCCGCACCGGACCGTCTTCACGTCCGTGCGACGGTCCAGCGCCAAGCGCCCCGCCATCCTGGCCGCCCGCGAGGTTTTGGCCATCACAGCCGATTCGATTGCCCCGGCCGGGCCGGTGCCTCCGGAGTCAATCTCCGCATAGGCCCCCGGCGGAAGTTCCCTACGTCACAGCGCGGAACTGCGCCGGGCGTTAGACTGGGCACGTTATGAATCGCACAATGTTTAAGTCCAAAATCCACCGGGCCACTGTCACCCATGCCGATCTGCACTACGTGGGGTCGGTCACCGTTGACCTGGACCTGCTGGAGGCTGCTGACATTCTCCCGGGCGAGCTCGTGGCGATCGTTGACGTGACCAACGGCGCCCGCCTGGAGACGTACACGATTGCCGGCGAGCGCGGTTCCGGTGTTATCGGCATCAACGGTGCAGCGGCGCACCTGATGCATGAGAACGACATCGTCATCCTGATCACTTATGCCGAGATGACCACCGAAGAGGCCCGTGCGTATACGCCCAAGGTGGTCCACGTGGACAAGGACAACAAGATTGTCCAGATCGGCAACGACCCCGCCGAGGGGCACACCCGCGGCCTCATGCGGCCCCCGTATGCGCTGAACAACTCCGCCCTGAACTAAGCGCCGGGGCAGCCACGCAGCCGGGGATCAGGTCCGTCCGGATACCGAGATCCTGCCCACGCTGCAGCTTGAGGCTGAATAAATCTGATTAGGCTGGGTGGGTGACCGCCTACGCCCGAAACGCCGTCGTGCCCGGCTCCCTGGAAAACCTGCCCGGGAAACTGCCAGGGACACCCTGGTGCTAGGCGTTCTCGCGGGCTTCTTCGTGGTGTGGTCCATCATCCTGGTGGGCATGTTCGTGGGCCGCCGGAACGTCCTCGGAGAAAACGCGCGTTCCGTGCTGAGCGCACTGACCTTCTTCGTGGCCAGCCCTGCCCTCCTGTTTGAGACCCTCAGCAAGGCCAAGCTCCACGACGTTTTTGCCGCACCCCTGCTGGTGACGGCCGTCGGCGCCGTGGTGACGGCCGCGATCTTCTTTGTGATGGTCCGGTTCCTGCTGAAACGGACAGTGCCCGAATCGCTGATGTCCTCCATGAGCGCATCACTGGCGAACTCCGCCAACCTGGGCATTCCCATCGCCGTGTACGTGCTCGGTGACGCCAGCTACGTGGCACCGCTGCTGATCTTCCAGCTGGCCTTTTTCACGCCGCTCTTCCTGATGGCCCTGGATGCCACCACCAGCTCGCACCGGACCACCCCCGCCGGCTTTGCCCTCATGATCCTCAAGAACCCGATGATCGTGGGGTCCGCGCTGGGCCTGGTGGTGGCCGGAACGGGCTGGCAGGTGCCGGAGCTGGTCATGCAACCCATCCATCTGATTGGCGGGGCAGCCATCCCGGCCATGCTCATCGCCTTCGGCATGAGCCTGAACGGATCCCGGCCGCTGCAGGCAGCCGCGGGCCGCCGCATCGACACGCTCCTAGCCAGCGCGTTCAAGCTCGTGGTCCACCCGGCCATCGCCTATCTGGTCGCCCGGCTGATCGGCATGGAGGGGCAGGCCCTGTTTGCCGTCGTGGTGACGTCCGCCCTGCCCACCGCCCAGAACGTATTCGTAGCCGCCAGCCGCTACCGCACGGGCATCACCGTGGCCAAGGACACCGTCCTGATCACCACGATCGTCGCAGTGCCGGCCATGATCGGCGTGGCGCTTCTCCTGGCTTAGTTCTTCTGGTGCTGGTCCAGGATCCGGGCACAGCGGATGAAACCCAGGTGGGAGTACGCCTGCGGATGGTTGCCCAGGTGGGTCTCCGTGCCGGGATCGTACTCTTCCGGGAGCAGGCCGGTGGGGCCGAACAGGTTCACCAGCTGGTCGAACAGGTCCCACGCCTCCTCGATCCTGCCCACCGCCACATAGGCCTCGATCAGCCAGGTGGTGCAAATGTGGAAGCCGCCCTCCAAACCCGGCAGCCCGTCGTCGTACCTGTACCGGAAAACGGTGGGCCCCACCCGGAGCTCACGTTCCACGGCGGTGACGGTGTCCAGGAACCGCTGGTCGTTCACATCCAGCAGGCCGGACAGGCCGATGTGCAGCACGGCGGCATCCAGGTCCGGGCTGTCGTAGGCCACGGTGTAGGACGCCGCGCCGTCATCCCAGCCCTCGCGGAGGACTTCCTCTCGGATGGTCGCTGCGGTGGGCGCCCACGCGGGCTCCGGTGCCCTGCCGTGCCGGGCGGCGGTGCGCAGCGCCCGGTCCAGCGTCACCCAGCACATCACCTTGGTGTACACGTGGTGCCGGGGTGCCCGGCGTGCTTCCCAGATCCCGTGGTCCGCCTCGTGCCAGCGGGCCATCACGGCGGAGGCCATCTGGACCATGAGTTCCCAGTGCGAATCGTCCAGTCCGTCCTGGCGTTCACTCACCGCACAGATCAGTTCCGCGATGGGCCCGAAGACGTCCAGCTGTACCTGGTGGTCCGCCGCGTTGCCGATCCTGACAGGGCGCGATCCCGCGTAGCCGGGCAGGCTTTCGATGATGGCCTCCGTGGAGAGCGGCGCCCCGGTGACCGAGTACAGCGGGTGCAGCCATTCCGGACCGGGCGCGTTGTCCAGGATCCGGCCCAGCCAGCGCAGGAATCCGTACGCCTCCGCCGTGGAGCCCAGGTCCACCAGCGCATTGACCGTCATGGAACCGTCCCGTAGCCAGCAATAGCGGTAGTCCCAGTTACGGGTGCCGCCGATTCCCTCCGGCAGCGAGGTGGTGGGGGCGGCCAGCACGGCGCCGGTGGGTTCGTGCACCAGCGCGCGGAGCACCAGCGCCGAGCGGCGCACCAGCGAAGGCTTGACGCCTGGCAGCTCCAAATCCTGGACCCACCGCCGGGAGTGATGGGCGACGGCGGCGCGGCGCTCCGTCTCGCCGCCCACCCCGGCGTGGGTGAATTCGGTGTCACCGCAGCGCAGGTTGAGCACCACGGGACCATTTTGCAGGTTGACGTCGGCGGTGGCGGTGGCATGCCGGCCGTCCGAGGTAATGGAAAAGCTGACGCCGGGGGCCAGCAGGATGATGGGATCGGACGTGCCCACGACGTGCAGTTGATCGCCCCGGGCCTCCATGCTGAACGGTGCGTTGGCGTAGTCGGGCCGGGGCGCAAAGACGATCCGCGCCGCGCCGCTCCCGGACAGCACCCGGACCAGGCTGGTGATCCCGTCCGGGGCCGGTTCGAGGTAGTCGGTGACGGTGACGTCGGCCCAGCGGGTTTCCACGATCATAGTGCTGTCCACGTAGCGCTGGCCCAGGACCTGGGACGCCTTGACCGGTTCCACCGAGAAGTGGCCCGCGGCGTCACCGCCCAGGATGTGGGCGAACAGGGACCCCGAGTCCGGCAGCGGGTGGCTCATCCAGCAGACCTTGGCTTCAGGGGTGATCAGGGCGGTGGAGGAGCCGTTGCCGATCATGGAGTGCCGCTCCAGGCCGACGGCATCCTCGCCGAAGAGCCAGGCGCGCCGCAGTTCGAACAGGATGGCCAGAACCCGGGCGAAGGATTCGGGGTCGCGGAGCCGGTGGGCCGCCGCGGTGGGGCCCTCCCCCACCCTGATGCCCATGTCCGGACCGCGCAGGGTGGCCATGGCCAGTTCGTCGCTGGAGGCGTCCCCGGCGAAGAGGGCGGCGCTCACTCCGAGGCGGGCGCGGAGGTGTTCCAGGGCGTCGGCCTTGGACGGTTCCACCACGGAGAGGTCCAGCACGGAGCCGTCCACGATGTAGAACAGGCCGTGGGCGCGTGCCACTTCCTCAGCCTTCTCCAACACCTTCGCGACGATAGCGGCCGAGGCCGGGCGGGTGTGCACGGACACCGCCACGGGCTTGCGCTCGATGCTGATCCCCTTGTAGGCGCCGATGGTTTCCACGAGGGCCTGGCTCGCCTGCTGCAGCACCGACTCGGTGGCCAGCGACAGGCCGTGGGCAAAGCCCATGTCGAACTCGGCGCCGTGGGAGCCCACCAGGTGCACCTCCGCCGGGAGCCTGGACACGGCCGCCAGGTCCCGCAGCGACCGGCCGGAGATGACCGCGGCGTGGGTGTTGGGCAGGGCGGCCAGCGCCCTGAGCGCAATTGCGGCGCTGCCCAGCGGCAGGGTTTCGGTGGAGATCCCCTCCGCGTCGCAAAGCGTTCCGCCATAGTTGCAGGCCACCAGCAGGCCGGGGGTGCGGGCCAGGATCTTGAGTTCAGCGAGCAGCTGCGGCGTGAGGCCGTCGTCCGCGGCATCGGACTGCACAAAAGCGCGGAGCAGGCCAAGCGGCAGGGAACGGGTCAGGAGGGCGGAATCGGCCACGGACTGGTTGAGCGGAGTAGGCACAGGCGACGTCCTTCGGATAATCCCCAATGATGCGTGAGAAAAGTCCGGCGAGGGACATACCCCCAGTTTCCGATGCCGTCGTTACACCAGAATATCCCCGTCATTGCCGGAATGTAACGTGTCGCGTTGACTCATAGAAAACCTCCGCGTAGCGGGATACGTTGCCTCATTTGAAAACCTCCGCGTAGTGGTCGGGTTGTCGGTGGCGGCGTTCCCGGCTATGCCCGTTTTCATGGAGCTAACGATGGCCCAGCGGCAGGCCGTGACGAAGAAGAAGGCGCTGGCGTATCAGGGCGCGTCCCGGAAGGCGAAGTCCCGGATCCTTGATGAGCTGGTCGAGTTGACCGGCTGGCACCGCGACTATGCCCGGGCGGCCTTGCGTGATGCCCTGGTCCTGAGGATCGCCAGACCCCGGCCGGGCAGGACGCCGGTATACGGGCCGGACCTGCTGCCGGCGCTGATCAGGTGCTGGGCGGTGCTCCGGGCGCCGGCAGGGAAGCTGCTGGCCCCGATCCTGCCCGTGCTCCTGCCGTTGCTGCGCACCGAGCGGGAGTTGACGCTTACCGATGAGCAGGCTTTTCTGTTGACCCGGATGAGCGCGGCGACGATCGACCGCAAACTGGCAGGGGAACGGGCGAGGATGCTCCCGCGGGGCCGGTCCCATACCAAACCGGGCACGCTGCTGAAGTCCCAGATCCCGATCCGCACTTGGGCCGAGTGGGACGACGCGGTCCCGGGGTTTGTGGAGATCGACCTGGTCGGCCATGAGGGCGGCACCAACGTCGGCGAGTTCTGCTTCACCCTGACAGTGACCGACATTGCCACCGGCTGGACGGTGAACCGGTCCGTGCGGAACAAGGCCGCCAAATGGGTCCTGGAAGCTCTGGAGCACATCAGCGCGGTGTTCCCGTTCCCGATCATAGGCATCGATTCGGACAACGGCTCGGAGTTCATTAACGATCACCTGTTTGCCTACTGCCAGGCCCGCCGGATCACGTTCACCCGGTCCCGGCCGGGGAACAAGAACGACGGCGCCCACGTGGAGCAGAAGAACTGGGCCCGGGTCCGGGAACTCGTCGGCTACCTCCGCTACGACACGGCCGCCGAGCTGGATAAACTCAACGCGATCTGGGAACTGGACCGGGTCTTCACCAACTACCTGCTGCCCCAACAAAAACTCATCAGCAAACAACGGCACGGCGCGAAAGTCACCAAACACCACGACGCCCCGGCGACACCGCATCAACGGGCGATCCGGCACAGGGACATGCCCGAAAGGTCGATCATCCGGATGGATGCAGCCTTCAAACGGATCAGGCCGGCAGCCCTCTCCCGTCAGATCCTGGCACTCACCGCGGAACTGGAAGTCCTCGCCCTGGCCAAGAAATCCGCGCCCCTCAGACCCGTCAACAGCGCCTGGAACCCGACCTTCCCGGCACACCTTCGCCGCCACAACGACACCATCTAGCCGGAGGTTTTCAAATGAGGCAACGAATCACTGTTCCCGAAGGTATTGCAATGAGGCAACAGGCGTGTGCGGAGACCCGGTTTCCGGGCGGCGGGCGCGGGCACCACCCGCGTACGTACCGCGTCCGTTGCAGCCAGCGCCCTTCAGCTACAGCGCGCGCTTCAGCACAACAGCAGTGGCGTCGTCGGAGACGTCGCGGCCCGAGGCCAGCGCAAGGACGGCGTCGCAGGCAGCCTGGGCGCTGGGACTGCCGGAGACGGTGCCGGCCACCACGGCCGTGAGGACGTCGACGTCGGGGTACACATCAAGCAGGCCGTCGCTGACCACCGCCAGGCAATCGCCGGGCTCCAGTGAAACCTGGTGGGCGTCCCATTCCTGGTCCGGCCAGGCACCCACCGGGGGTCCGCCGGTGATCAGCCGCGAGCAGCTTCCGTCCGGTTTGATGTGCAGCGCCAGGCCGTGGCCGGCGTCGACGTAGTGCAGGATTCCGGCCGCTGCGTCGAGGCGGGCGTGGAAGAGCGTGACGAAGGAGGCCGACTGTTCGAGGTCGGCTTCCAGGATCCGGCCGGCCGAGCTGAAGGCTTCGCCCAGCGGCGTCCGGTACGCCACGGACCGCATGACGGCGCGGACGGTGGCCGCGATCAGTGCGGCACCCATACCCTTTCCCATGGCGTCGGCCAGCGTCAGCTGCAGCCCGCCGTCGTTCGGGTACCAGTCGTAAAAGTCGCCGCCGACGTTGCGGGAGGGCCGGAAGGATCCGGCGATGTCGAACCCGTTCGTGGACAGGCCCTCTGCCGGGAGCAGGCTTCGCTGGACTTCGACGGCGCGGCGCAGTTCGTCCTGGGCGGCGGCTTCGTGGACGGCACTGGCTCGCGGCCGGCGGAACAGGGCGGTGATCCGCGAGCCGAGTTCCCGGGGGCTGAAGGGCTTGGTGATGTAGTCATCCGCGCCTGTATCGAGCCCGCTGAGCCGGTCCAGTTCCTCACCGCGGGCAGTGATCATCAGGATGTAGGCGTCGGAAAAACGGCGCAGCTGGCGGCAGACCTCAACGCCGTCAATATCCGGCAGGTTCAGGTCAAGGGTCACCAGTTCGGCGCCGTCGCGCTGCATCAGTTCGACGCCGGCCCGCCCCGACGACACGGCTGAAACCTGGAAACCCTGCTTGGTCAGGATGTGGACCAGCAGGCCGCGGATATCGTCATCGTCCTCAATGACCAGGGCACGGCGTACGTCCGGCTCATCAGTCATGCACCAATTAGACTCCGTGCGGGCTTCGTTGTCACATCGGTCCCAGCCAGGGGGTCCTGTAACACCATTCCCGCACCGCGCGGTGATCCAGGTCCGGCGCCCCGTCGGCGCCGGACCCCTCACCGGGCGGCGTTCAGCGGGCCAGGAACGTCACCATGGTGAAGCCCCCGGGCGCCACCGCCACCTGCCCGGACCGGGCACCGGCGTCGTTCTTCCCGCCAGCCACCGGCTGACCAGAAGAATCGTACTGGCGCTGGACCATGGTGAAACCGTCCGGTACAGCGACGCTTTCCACCGTGGTGGACCCGGCCGCGCTGACGTAGAGCGTGGAATCGCCGCCGGCCCCGGATACCGACACCGTGGAGATTTGCGGCTGAAGCAGCAGGGCGTCCAGGGCAACGTTGCCGTCCGTGGTGCCGACGACGGCGGCCAGCCCGGCGGACAACGCCCGTTTGAGGGAGTAGGGGAAGAGGATGCCCGGGGCATCGGTGATGCCCTGTTCCCCTGCCCCGCCGTTTTCCGTGGTGCCCAGCGGCCCCTTGGCGGACGTCCAGGCGGTGGTGCCGGCCGGGGCGGTCCCGCGGTTCACGATGGGGTAAATGTTGTGCGGCTGATCCGATGCCGGAACCGGAATGTCCAGGGAGGCGCCTGCCTTCAGATCCACATAGGCGCCGCCGGAAAGGTTGGCTTCGCCGGTCCAGGCTGAGGCCGGCTTCACCACCGATCCCGGGCCGGTGACGGTGCCGGATTCGGCTTCCACCACGCTCAGGCCATGCGTGGAGACCGTCCGGCTGATGCCCAGGGCAGCCGTCTTCAGCGCCGGGTCCTCGTCCAGTGCCAGCATGGTGAGCAGGGCATGGATGGTGGATTCCGCGCCGGAGTTGGGGTTGACCCGCCCGTCCGGTTCGATGCCGTCGATGGCTGTTCCCGTGGCGGGGTTGTAGGCCGGGGCACCGCTGGGATTGGCTCCGAAGAACCATCCCGCCGTGATCGCGGCAAGGTCCCGCAGGCCGGGAGCGTCAGCCGCCCTGGCGGTCGCCACCAGGCTTTGGACCCGGGAGTCCACGCCGTACGCGATCTGGGCTTCGCCGGGGGCGGGGCTCCACGCATTGTCCGGTCCGCCAGCCGCGAGGAGCTGGGGCGTGAATTGGGCTGTGTCCTTGACCGCCGCTTCGAGCAGCGCAGGACGGTCCAGAACCTCGGAGGCGGTGGCGACGGCGGCGGGGGCCATGCCGCCCCAGGCGTGCCAGAGCGTTTGCGATTTGTTCCACGGCATGATGGCGCCGAAGGGCCATTGGCCGGTGGTGCCCGAGGACATGGCGGCCACGCCTTCACTGAGCCGGTCCAGCGCAGTCGCCGCCAGTTCATCGTCCGGAACGGACGTCACGTAGGAGGAGAGACCCAGCACGGCCTCGGCCGACGCGTCGGCGCCGCCGGCGATCAGCCAGGCCGGCACCTGCACGCCGTCGGCAGTGTCATACGTGCCGTACTTTGCCAGCGACTGCCGGTTGAGTGAGCCGAGGGCGAGGCGCAGGCGGTCCTGCAGGAACCCGGCGAACTCCGGATCCTCGTCCTGGAATGCCGTGAAGCCTTCCCCGAGTGCCCAGACAGTGCGCGCCAGCCAGTAGGACTCGGCCGAATCGGAGGGGTCCGGCAGCTCCACCGGCTTGGCGCTCGGCGTCAGGCTTCCGTCTTCCTGCTGCCACAGCACCACGTTGCCGGCATTCGGACCGTCCGTGGTTTGAAGGTATGTCAGCGAACGCAGCGTCTGGAATGCCCGCTCCCTGCTGGCGGCGTCACCGGTCTGCTGCCAGTGCCGCAGGTACACCACCGCAGTGCGTGCGATGTCATCGGCGTTGTAGGCGCCCTGGGTCCAGTGCCCCGTGGCGGGGTCCAGGTTCCCGCCGCCAACGCGGCCGTAGCTCCCGTCCGCTTTTTTGTCAGCGTAGGTCCACGGCGCCTGGGCGGACGGGATCTCATCCAGCTTGTAGGTGGTGTGGCCCGGCACCGGCGTGAGCGGGACCGTCTCCATCAGGAAGTCCAGGTGCGCCGTGTTGGTGAGGCTGCCGCCGTCGGCCAGGACGGGTGCCGCCGGCGCGGTAAGTGCGCTGGCGGACGACGGCGGCGCTGCCGGTGCCGCTGTCACGGCGCCCGCCTGCAGCGAAACAGCCAGCATGGACACGGCCGCCGCAGCGACCACCGGACGCGCGGCCTTGGATGAATACGCCACGGGCCTTAGACCCGGTCCAGGCGGGCGACGCCGATCTTCGAGTCAGCCATGCCGTAGAACACGAACAGCTGGCCGTCCACTTCTTCGATGGCGGTGGGGAACACCACGTTGGGCACGATGCCGGAGATTTCGTCTTCGGTTTCCGGAGCGAGGAGAGGCTTGTCGCTGCGGGCTATCACCTTGGAGGGGTCGTTGGCGTCCAGGATCATGGCGGCCGCGGTGTAGTTGACCTTCTGCTGGTGGTCGAACGCGGATTTCTCCAGCGCACCGGCCACGCCGTGATGGATGAGCAGCCAGCCTTCGTCAATGCGGATCGGTGCGGGGCCGCCGCCGATCTTGAGTTCCTCGAACGGAAACTCGCTGAGTGCCACGAGGGTGTGCTTGCCCATGTGCACCAGGTTGCGGATGTCCTTCTCCACGTCTGCCACGGCCACGTAGGAGATCCAGATGCCGGGACGGTTGTCCGTGACGCCGGCGGGCAGGTGCTCGCCTTCGCCGTCGCGGATCCAGCCGAGGTCCCACATGGGGCGGTGCAGCATGGCGTAGGAGAGAACGCCGTCGGGGTCGTTGACCGGTTCCGGGAAGAACACGGCGTCCTTGTTGGGGAAGAGATTCAGGTCCATGGAGAGCTCGGCCTTGTACTCGAAGAAGCACGGGCCCAGGCGTTCCCAGCTGCGGAGGTCCTCGGAATGCGCAAAAGCAAGGCGCGGGCCCAGCGGACCGTAGGCGACGTAGGTCATCAGGTGCTTGCCAAGGGTTGGCACCCAGGTGGTGCGGGGGTCCTCGGTACCGGCGTTGTTCAGGCCGCGTTCCCAGCCCTCGTCCGGGGCGAGCACCACGCCCTGGCGTTCCACTCCGGTGGGAACGCCGTCCTCGATAACAACCTTGGCAAGGCCCACGCGGGACACGTTGCCCTTGGCCACCAGGCGGGGCAGCAGGTAGAGCTCGCCGTCCGGGCCGCGGCCGCTGGCGGGGTTGAGGACGCCCTCGGCCTCGAAGTCGTTGCCCGCTTCAGGGGACATGATGACCCCGGCGCGGGTGAGGGTGAAGGGAACGGTGGGGAGTGCAGAAGTGTTGGGGGAAGTCATGAATTAGCCCTTTACGCTTGATCCGATATTGGTGGAAATGAACTGGCGCTGGAAGAAGATGAATAGCGCGATGGCAGGTGCAGCGAGGACGCAGGCCCCGGCAAGGATGGCGCCGAACGGGTTGGAAGCCGTGGCGGCGACGTTGGAAATGTAGTTGGCCAGGGAAACTGCCAGCGGCTGGATGGACGAGTCCTTGGTGACCAGGAAGGGCCACAGGAATTCGTTCCACGGCCCGATGAAGGTCAGCAGGACCGCTGTGACAATCGCGGGCCGGACCAGCGGGACGGCGATCTGCCACAGGATCCGCAGCTCGGAGGCGCCGTCGATCCGGGCAGCCTCAAACAGCGTGGACGGCAGCTGCATGAAGTACTGGCGGAAAACGAACACCGCGGTGGAGTTGATGGCGAACGGCAGGATCATGCCGATGTAGCTGTCCGCCAGGCCGTAATCCCGGACGATCATCACGTAGAGCGGGATGAGCAGCAGCTGGAACGGGATCATCTGCACCAGCAGCATCATGCCGAACACGAAGCCCTTGCCGCGGAAGTGCATCTGCGCCAGGGCGTAGCCCACCAGGAGGCCGAAGACCACGGTGAACAAAATGACGCCGCCGGTGAAGATTCCGGAGTTGACCAGGCCTTTCAGCAGGTCGATGGAGGCGTTGATGTTGGCATAGTTCTCGCCGGTGAGGTTGGCCGGGTTGGGAAACGCGCCTGCCACCGAGGTGTCCGGGGACGCCTGCAGCGAGCCGATGAACATGTAGTAGAAGGGGAACAGGAACACGAAGGCGCCCACGGCAAGCAGCACGAAGCTGCCAATGCCGAGGTTCCTGCGCTTTTCCACCGTGGAACCTCCGTGCCCGGGAGGAAGGGCACCCGGCCGCCCGGCGTCGTCGTTCTTTCCGTTTTCATTGTTGGCGGCGGTGGCCGCATCGATGACAGACATGTCAGTCCTCCTTTCCGCCCACGAGGCGCTTCTGGATCAGGGCGATCAGCAGGACGCCGATCACCAGGACGACGCCCAGCGCCGCAGCCACGTCGGGGTTTCCCTGCAGGATGCCCTTCTGGTACATCAGGAACACCGGTGAGGTCGAGGCGCCGTCGGGGCCGCCTCCGCCGGTGAGGAGATAGGGCTCGGTGAAGAGGTTGGCGCCGGTGATGGTGGCGAGCAGCGTGACCAGCACGCTGGCCGAACGCACACCGGGAACCGTGATGTTCCAGAACTGGACCCATTTGTTGCCGCCGTCCACCGAGGCGGATTCGTACAGCTCATCCGGGATGTTCTGCAACGCCGCCAGGTACAGCAGGATGAAGAATCCCAGCTGTTTCCAGGTGACATACAGCGCCACCGTTGGCATGGCCAGCCAGGAGTTGGTCAGCCACGACGGGTTCGGGGCCAGCGGCCCCAGCAGCGCATTGACCAGCCCGTTCTGCTGGAACAGGAAAAGCCAGACGCCGACGACGGCGACGCTCGCCGTGACGTACGGGACGTAGTAGCTGACCCGGAAGAACGTCCGCAGCTTCGTCACGCGGTTGAGGGCGTTGGCCAGGACCAGGGACAGCCCCACGGTCAGCGGGACATTGATGACCAGGAACACGCCGATGTTGGCGAAGGAACGCTGGACGGCGGGATCGGACAGGACGGCAATGTAGTTGTCCAGGCCGACGAAGGGACGGTCCACCTTGACCCGCGGCGCGGTGAAGAAGAAGTCGTGGAAGGAAATGTAGACGGCGTAGCCCAGCGGATAGGCCAGGACGGCCAGGACGTAGATGACGTACGGAGCGCTGAACAGCAGTCCCAGCGGCTGGCGGCCCAGGAAGTTCTTGCGTTTCCTGGGCGCCAGCCGCCGGTCCGCCGTTCGCCCAACCGGCGCTCCCGCTGCGGGACTGCCCGCAGCGGGGCCGCCGTCAGAAGAGCGGAGTGACATTGGGGATCACCCGTTACTTCTGGGCTGCCAGTTGGTCGATCTTTTCCGCAGCGCCCTTGAACGCGGAGTCGATGCTTTCGTTGCCGAAGATCACGGACTTGGCGTAGGCGGTGCGGAAGGTCTGCCACACCTCAACCGAGTTGGGCACGTTGGGCACCTCGACGGTGCGCCCGGCCTGCTCGGCGAACTGGGTGTAGAGCGGGTTCTTGGTGAAGTAGTCGGCGTAGGCCGTAGTCAGGTCCTTGCGCATGGGCATCTGGCCGGTGTCGGCCAGCAGCTTGCCGTCCTGCTCCTGGCTGGTGGCGAACTTCATGACCTCCCAGGCGGTGCCCTGGTTCTCGCAGGCGGAGTACATGGCGACGTTCTTGGCATCGGCGAACGTGGAGGTCTCGGCCTTGGCCTCAGCAGCCGGGACCGGCACAGCACCCCAGTTCACCTTGTCCTTGTAAGCCGCGATGGCCCACGGCCCGGCCATCGCCATGGCCGCCTTGCCCTCGCCGAAGGCGTCACCCTGGAAGACCTCCTTGGAAGCCAGGTTCTCCTTGTAGAGGGTCTCGAACATGGTGGCGACCTGCTTGCCCTGCTCGCTGTTGAAGGTGGCCTTGCCGTCCTTCAGGAGCGGGGTGCCCTCGGAGTTGGCGGCGTAGAACGGGTAGAAGTCGAACCAGGACTGGAAGAAATCGCTTGCCGGGGACGGCCACACGGCGTTGGCCGCGGCGCCGGACTTCACGAGGGTCCGGGCGGTGTCCAGGAACTCGGCATGTGAGCCCAGCTTGGGGTTCTCGGCGTCCAGGCCGGCCTTGGCGAAGATGTCCTTGTTGTAGAACAGGACCACCGGGTTGGACTTCCACGGCAGCTGGTACGTCTTGCCGTCCGCGGACTTGTACTGGTCCGCGAGGTCGCCGGTGCGGTCCTTGATGTACTGCGCGCCGTCCGGGAAGGAGTCAAGCGCTACGAGCCCGCCCTGCTTCTGGAACTGCGGGACGGCCACCGGGGCGGTGTTGAAAACCAGGCACGGGGCGTTGCCCGCCGTGATGGCCGCTCCGATGACTTCCTCGGAACTCTTGCCTGCCGGGATCTCCTGGGCGTCGATCTTCTCGTCCGGGTGCGCGGCGTTCCACGACTCCACCATGGCCTTGCCCCACTTCACCTCGAACTCATTGTTGGAGTACCAGATCTTGATGGGGCCCTTGGCGGCCGTGGCCGAATCGGAAGAGCTGCCTCCCCCTCCCCCGCCGCAGGCTGCGAGGCCTGCGCCCATGATGGTCAGGGCGGCCACGGACAGTACGCGCGTGGCTGTTGAAAAGCGCTTCATTGCGACTCCTATTTAGGGGAAACAGAGGGGTAGGTACGGGGTAGGGCTAAGTTCAGTGGCGGCGTGGGGGTGGCCAGGCCGGCGGGCTTGGGTCGGACTAGCCCGCGGGCACCGGGCCGGTGGAGGCCCTGACCAGAAGGCTCGGTGCCTTGAGGACGGTGTCTTCGCCGTCGTGGGCGTTGCTGAGCTGGTTGAGGAGCACCTGGGCGGCCACCCGGCCCCAGAGCATCGGCTCGGTGGAGACTGTGGTGAGGGGCGGATTCAGGTATTGCGTGAAGTCGGCGTTGTCATAGCCGGTGACGGAAAGATCGCCCGGCACACTGAGCCCCTGGGTTTGGGCGTACGACTGGCCGGCCGTCGCCATCAAATCATTGGCGTAGACGATCGCCGTGGGCCTGTCGGCCCGCCGAAGCAGCTCAGCGGTGGCAGCCATGCCGCCGGCTGCGGTGAAGTCAGCCTCTGCGAACAGGTCGGCGCGGAGCCCCGCAGTGGCCAGCGCATCCTCCCACGCCTGGCGTCGGCTCCGGCCGTGGATGTACTCCTGGCCGCCGCCCACATGCGCAATGCGGGTATGGCCCAGCCCCACCAGATGCTCGACGGCCGCCGTGATTCCGGCGCAGTCGTCCATCGACACGGCAGGAAAGGGCGAATAGGCGTCGGGCCGGTTGAGGGTGACGGCCGGGAGCTTGAGTTCCTGCAGCAGCGGGATGCGGGAGTCGTCGTGGCGGACGTCGGTGAGGAGGAAACCGTCAACGCGCCCGTTCTCGGCCAACTTGCGGTAGCAGCGTTCCTCCGCCCCGGCGCCGGTGGCAACGCTGAGCACCAGGGTGTAGTCGTGCTCGGCGAGGGCCGTTTCGATACCGGCGATGAATGCCGGAAAGAAGGGGTCCGTTCCGAGCTGGGAAGGGTCCCTGGCTACCACCAGCCCCAGCGCGTAGGCCTTGGCGGAGGAAAGTCCCTTGGCCCGCAGGCTGGGCTTCCAACCGAGCTCTTTGGCGACCTGGAGGATCCGTTCGCGGGTCCCCTCGCTCACTCCCGGCTGGCCGTTGAGGGCATAGGAGACAGCACCCTTGCTGACGCCTGCCGCGTGGGCGACGTCGCTGATGGTGACTGCCATGGAGCCTGCCTTCGTTCGATCGGGCGGCCCAGTGATGCAACTCACTGAACCGGTTCAGTGATAACTACTAAACCGGTTCAGTGCGGAGTTGTCAAGGACCGCCCGCGAAGGAGGGCCCCCTTGGGCCAGCTCAGCGGCGGGCCCGCCGGCGGCTTGACGGCGGGTCGACTGTGGGTCGACGGCGGAGCTGACTGTCACGCAGGACAGGCTATTGGCCCCACAGAACGGTGCCGGCCGCGGAATTCCGCGGCCGGCCGCCGTCGTACGTTCCGAAAGTTTGCCGTGCGTGACGCCGGCCGCCCGCCCGCCGGGACAGAACGCCCGACGGCGGGACTAGTCCACTCGCGTGCGGATGGCGCCGCCACTCGCGTGCGGATGGCGGCGTCAGGCGCGGACCAGCCCCGCAGCCATGGCGAGCAGTTCCACGGACCGCAGGCGGGCCTCGGTTCCGTTGCTTTGGTGGGCCACGATCAGTTCGTCCGCGTCAGCGTGGGCGGTGAACTCGTCCAGGTAGTCCATCACCACATCCGGTGTACCGATCGCCGAGTACTTCATCATCTGGGCCACGTGCTGTCCCTGTGGCGAGTCCAGGATCATGTCCGCTTCATCGTCCGTGAACACCCTGCCGTTCCCGAAGAACAGGGACACGCGGGCGCGTTTGGTGGCTTGGAACATCTCCTGCGCCTCGGTGGCGGAATCTGCCGCAATCACGTTGACACCGGCGATCACGTGCGGTGCGTCCAGCTGGGCCGAAGGCTTGAATTCCCGGCGGTAGATGGCCACCGCGTCCTGCAGGGCGTTGGGCGCGAAGTGGGACGCAAAGGCGTAGGGAAGGCCAAGCTGCGCTGCCAGCCGGGCCCCGAAAAGTGAGGACCCCAGGATGTACAGCGGCACGTTGGTGCCCTTGCCCGGCGTCGCCTCCACGCTCTGGATGCGTGTGGGGCCGGTGAGGTAGCCCTGCAGTTCCAGGACGTCCTGCGGGAAGCTGTCCGCGGACATCGGGTCGCGGCGGAGCGCGCGCATGGTGTTCTGGTCACTGCCGGGGGCGCGGCCCAGGCCCAGATCGATGCGTCCCGGGTGAAGCGTCTCCAGCGTGCCGAACTGCTCGGCGATGGTCAGCGGGGAGTGGTTCGGCAGCATCACACCGCCGGCACCCAGCCTGATGCTGCTGGTGTTAGCCGCGATGTGGGCGATCAGGACGCTCGTGGCCGATGACGCGATGGAAGACATGTTGTGGTGCTCCGCGTACCAGACCCGCCGATAACCCAGCTCTTCCGCCCGCTGCGCCATTGCCACGCTCCCGGCGAAGCTTTCGGCCGCCGTCTGGCCCTTAGCGATGGTGGCCAGGTCAAGGATGGAAAGCGGAACAGTCACGGAGGAGCCGGCCTTTCGTAGCGGTGCGTAGCGGGCGGCCCGCTCCGGTGGCGGAACGGGCACACTGGCGACAACGACGGCGGCGCCCGGGTTATTTCTGCAGGCCACCGTGGCGCCGGACACGCGGGAGCGGGGCCGCCGATTCCGGCAGCCCCGCTCCTTTTTAGCTCACTTGTGCTATTTGGCGTCTACCACTCCTACTTCAGCTTGAAGTTGGCGGCGATGACGGAACCGTCGTCGGGTAGCGTCGAGAGCTGGAAGCAGGCCCCGGGCAGGTTCGGTGTCTTCCAGTTGTAGATGAACTGGCCGCCCGTCGAGTCGTACCGCAGCGACGTGTTCCCGGTGGCCGTGATCTCGATGTTGTCCTGGACCGCCAGCGGACTGCACGCGATCTGCCGGATCTTCATCTCCACGAAGCTCGTGTCCGTCAGTTCCGTTGCACCGGCGAACAGTTCGAACTTGGCAGGAACCGTGCTGCCCGCCTTCACCGTGTTGACGACATTCGCCCCCATATCAATGGGCTGGTAGAACCCCTTGGTTTCCCAGTGCTTGACCGTGTACGTGTGCGTGGTGGCGGACGTGCGGCCCGCGATATCGGTCGCCGTGGCCGTCAGAGTGTGGGTGCCTGCGAGCGAAGAATATCCGCTCACTACGCAGCCGGCCGGGCCGGAGCCCGAATCAGAGGCCGTGCAGGTGGGCTCGGCGCCAACGAAGCCGAAGTACGCGTCCGCAGGCAGGGAATCGAACGTTGCAAGCGGGTCGGTCAGGTCCACGTTGAACTCGGGGCTGGACGCTTCGCCGGCGGGGATGGTGTTGTCCGCCCTGTCAGTGAAGGCCGGGCTGGTCAGGACCAGGCCTGTGCCTTCGCCGCTGGATACCGCGGTCCCTGTAGGCGACTCGAGGCCGGACAGCTCATCCGTACCGGTGAAGGTCGCGGTGACCGGGCCGGTGAACCAGCCGTTGGAGCCCTCGAGCCCGCTCAACCCGGTGAAGGAAACGAGAGGCGCCGTGACGTCGATATCGAAGTTAGCCGACGCCGCACCGGCCTCTGCCGTGTTGCCCGCAACGTCCACAAAAGCAGGACTGTCAACGACCACACCAAATCCCTCCCCGACGGACGTTGCGGTCTGCGTCGCCAGAGCCGGTCCGGAGACGGCGTCGGTCGCGGTGAACGTCGCCGTGACCGGAGCGTTGTACCAGCCGTTGGCATTGGGCGCCCGGTCGGCTTGCGTGTAGGCCACGGACGGGGCTGTCCCATCGATGCTGAAGCGTTGGATCACCGCACCAAGGGCGGACGAGTTGCCGGCGGTGTCGCTGAACACCGGGCTCCTGACCTCAATCGATTCGCCCTCCGCGCCGTCGGCAGTTGTTGCGGTTGCCGTTTGCGACGCCGGACCGGACGTTGCGTCGGTTGCTGTGAAGGTTACAGTGACGGGTCCCCTGTACCAGCCGTTGTTGCCGGCAAGGCCTTCCGCTCCCGTGTAACTGACTTCGGGGTCGGTGGCATCAAGTCCAAGCGGCACGGTATCCACGGAAGCCGTCCCGCCCGCGCTGGTTGCAGAGCACGGATAGGCAATCTTTACCTGGTCCGCAGTAATGGACCGATCCTCGCAGCCGGTGAGCGTCAGGGAACCTGGCGACTCTACATCGGTGACCGTCCAGCTGAGGTTCAGCGGAACAGTGAACCATTCGCTGAGGCCGTTGGGGGTCCCCGGGGTCAGGGTGTAGCTGATCTGCGGCCCACTGGGGTCAGCAATGTTGTAGGTCGCGGAGCCGCTGGCGGTAAGACCGCCAAGGTCCGTGTAACTGCAGTTCGCCGTCCGCTCGCCGATGCCGTCCGACGAGTATGGACCGGTGATGTCGCTCAGTGTTGCGGCGAACGATTTGGGGCCGTCTTCAGCGTCCACGACGTTGCAGGTGGCGGCAGGGACTGAGCCCTTGTCGTAGGAGGCACCCGTAGCCACTCCTGCGACCGACACGGTCGGTGCGGTGTTGGCCGGGGCGGGGGCCACCACGTTGACGGTGAACGTCGCCGGGGCAAGATCAAAGGATCCACCGGAGGTGTTGGCGGTCTGGCGGGCGCTTATGGTGGCGGTGCCGGCAGCCACAGGCGTGACGGTCAGAAGCTCCGTGTACCCGCAGCTTGTGAAAGTGACGGATGAGGGACTGACGGTGGCTGCCGAAGGGTTACTCGATAGCAGGTCCAATGTCAGGACGGTGCTGCCGGTCAGGTTGCAGCCGCTCTTGCCGTCTAAGCCAGTGATCCGAAGTGCCAGCGTGGTAGTTCCCGCAGCCCCGCCCACATTCAACGGCATGTTCTCGGCCACTGCGTCAATTATCCCGTCAAGGTCGTTGTAAATAATGTCCGCCTGCGCCACACCGGCCGCGGCGAGGAGCATCCCGCCCGCCGTCAAAGCGGCCAGCACTTTCCGGCCTGCACCGCCCGCGGACCACGCGGGCCCCCGGGCCGTTTCTTGCCCGCTTTTCGGTCCCCGCCCGGGGCCCCTTCTCCCTGATTTGTTCACTGCAGCGCCTCCCATCGCAACAATGCGGCCGTCCTTGGCCGCAAATGTAGTCCCGATGCTAGGGCGGGCTGCTTAGAAAAACACCAGTAGATTCCACTCGACTTTCGGTGGTTTTATACCTGTTTTTTATCCGTAGTACTCGCTTTTGCACTCTAGTTAACTCTGGCAATAATTAGTGCACAGCTGTCACACCGCTTACGCGCCGCCTACTTGCAGGCGACGTTGTAGTCGAGGCCGCCGGAGACGTACTGCGTCAGGGCCACCCGGCTGCCCGGCGTCAGGCCCGGAAGGGAGCAGTTCGACTTGGCACCCCTCACGGTTCGGGCACCGGCGAGCCAGCTGGGAAGTCCCGCCAGGTTGCTGGTTGAGGGAACGGTTCCGGCAATCCTGCCCCACTGGTAGCCGGTGGAGTAGATCCCGACGTCGGCGCCAATGCTTTCGAAGTAGGCGGTCATGCCTTCCAGGTCGGCCCGGTTGGCTGCCGTGTCCGGCTGCCAGCTGTTTTCCGTCTCAACATCCAACCACCAGAAGTACGTTTCCGGGTCCTCCACGCCGCGCAGCACGGCGTCGTCATAAGCCTTCGCATAGCCGTACATGTAGGCGCACGCTGCATCGTTCTTACCCTCACAGTCCCCGTAAGGGTTATCCACGGATGTCCCCATGTAGACGTCGGAGGAGGGCCACCAGGAACCGGCCAGCCCCGGGTTGGCGGTATTCACGTACAGGGCAACGCGCGGCTGGCTGGTTGCCTGCGGATACCTGATGGTGGATTCGGCCCAGTCCAGCTGTTCCTGGAGGCAGGGATTCGTGGTGTTCGCGAGCCCGTTGTTGACGCCCACGATCGCGAAGGCAAGCCCTTCGGGAAGGGTCTGCCCGCATTGCGGCCAGGAGACGTCGATGCCCGGGGAATCAGACGGACGCGGAGGCGCTGCCGTCGCCGGGCCGCCGCCCATCAGAGCCAGGGTAAGCGTGGTGGCAACGGACAGAACCATCTTCAACAGTGACGAGGCCATGCCAGAGTCTACTGCGGAGACCTGCCGGCGAGGAATACTCAGCGTACTTACCGTGTTGCCGCCCCTATGAGCCGGTCCGGACGGGTCGGCAGGACAGGAGCTACATCATGGCAAACATTCTGATGGTCGTATCCGGCGCCGATTCCCTCACCATGCGGGACGGCACCCAGCACCCTACTGGCTACTGGGCGGAAGAGCTGGTGGTATCGCACCAGACCCTGCTCGACGCCGGACACACCGTGCACATCGCAACGCCCGGCGGCGCAAAACCCACCGTGGACGAGGTGAGCCTCGCGGCGGAGTCGGCCGGCGGCCAGGACCGCGCGGACAGCTTCCGTAACTATCTGGCCAGCATCGACGCCGAGCTTTCCGCGCCGCTGGTGCTCGCCGACGTCGACCCCGCCGCCTACGACGCCGTGGTGATGCCGGGCGGCCACGGCCCCATGGCGGACCTGTACCAGGACGCCGATCTGGGCCGCATCCTGGCCGAGGCCGACAAGGCCGGCAAGGTCATCGCCCCGTTCTGTCATGGCCCGGCGGGCCTCCTCAGCGCCGTTGACGACGACGGGAAGTTCACTTTCGCGGGACGCCGCCTCACCGTGTTCACGAATGAGGAGGAACTCAACGGCGGCACCGGACCCAATACCCCGTGGTTCGTCGAGGATGTGCTGAAGGAAAAGGGAGCGATCGTGGAAAACGGCGCCGCTTGGGGTTCCAACGTGGTCCGTGACCGCAACCTGATCACCGGGCAGAATCCGCAGTCCAGCGAGGACGTGGCGAAGGAAGTCATCAAGGCCCTCGTGGAGTAAGCCGGCTTCCCCCGACGGGCCGCAGCGTCACGGCCGTAGGTTCCGTGACGTCCGCGGACGCCGGATTAACCCCGATTACCCCCTGTATCGAAGGGTTTCAACGCGCTTTGACCGGGTTTTCCCGCTGCCGGATAGTTGCTGCCACAAGCAGGAAATCCGACACCCCGAAGGGGAAACCATGGCCCGTTTTGCACTCAAACCCGGCGTCACCGCGGCGCTGGCCGCCACAACGATATTGGGGCTTGCAGGGTGCTCCGACCCCGGCGCGGCGGCGGCTCCGGCGTCCGGGCCGGCCACGTCCGCCGCGGGCGTCAAGCAGTTCAACCTCTCGCCGCAGCAGGACCGCGTAGCGGCTGCCGTGGACCCGGCAGCCGCGGCGCTGGTGCCGGAAGCCATCAAGAAGGATGGCAAGCTGACAGTCGCCGTCAGCCCGTTCGCGGCACCGCTGGCTGTCTACGCCACGGACAACAAGACGCCGGTGGGCAACGAGGTGGATATCGCCGTCGCGCTGGCCCAGACGCTGGGACTGGAAGCTGACATCGTTCCCACCGCGTGGGCCGACTGGCCCCTCGGCGTGGAGTCCGGCAAGTATGAGGCCGTGCTGTCCAATGTCACGGTGACTGAGGAGCGGAAGCTCAAGTTCGACTTTGCCAGCTACCGCGACGACAAGCTGGGTTTCTACGCGAAGAGCGACAGCTCCATCACCAAGGTTGAATCCGCGCCGGACGTTGCCGGAAAACGGGTGATCGTGGGTTCGGGTACCAACCAGGAATCCATCCTGCTGCGCTGGGATGAGGAGAACAAGAAGAACGGCCTGGCCCCGGTGGAGTTCCAGTATTACGACGACGACTCCGCCTCCTCGCTCGCCCTCCAGTCCGGCCGGGCGGACCTGACGTTCGGGCCGAATGCGACGGCGGTCTTCAAGGCGGCTTCCGACGCCAAGACCAAGCTGGTCGGGCTGGTGGACGGCGGCTGGCCGCTTAAGGCAAGCATCGCTGCCACCACCAAGAAGGGCAACGGTTTTGCCGCCGCAGCCCAGGCGGGCCTGAACCACCTGATCGAAGACGGAAGCTACGCCAAGATCCTGGACCGCTGGGGCCTCACCGCGGAGGCCGTCCAGAAGTCGGAGCTAAACCCAGCGGGACTGCCCAAAAAGTAGCCCGGGCTTTCAATGGGGAATGTGCAGGGCAGCGGCGGCTGCCCTGCACTTCGTCGTGGCAAACGTCCGCACCGCGGCGTACGCTCATGGCATGACCCCGCAAGAGCTTGCCAACCTTGCGCACCTGCGCCGGGCGCGCGACCTGATCGACAGGGACTTCGCCCGCGCCCTGGACGTGCCCACTATGGCGCGGAAAGCACTGATGTCACCGGCCCATTTCTCGCGGCAGTTCCGGGCCGCCTACGGCGAAACCCCTTACAGCTACCTGATGACCCGCCGGGTTGAGCGGGCCATGGCGTTGCTCCGTGGCGGCATGACCGTCACCGATGCCTGCATGGCGGTGGGCTGTACTTCGCTGGGATCCTTCAGTTCCCGGTTCACGGAGCTCGTGGGGGAAACGCCCAGCGCCTACCGGGCCCGCGAACACAGCGCGGTGGAGGCCATGCCCGCGTGCGTGGCAAAGATCCGCACACGACCTGCCCGGCACAGCACGGGCGCTGGCGGACAAGTGAGCAGGATTCGAGAAGCGGAGCCGGCGCCGGCCGAATAGCTTGGTGGCATGAACATTTCACTCCAGTACTGCAACATCACTGTCGATGACACCGAGAAGGCCCTCGCCTTCTACCGCGATGCCCTCGGCCTCGAACTGCGCAACGACGTGGCCTCCGTAGGATTCCACTGGATCACGCTCGGCAGCGCGGACCAGCCCGGCCTGGAAATCGTGCTCTCGGAACCGCACGCCGGCCGGTCCCCGGAGGACGGGGACATGATGCAGGAGCTCCTGACTAAGGGAGTCCTGCCGATGCTCGTCTTCCGCACCGATGACCTCGACGCAACCTTTGAAAAGGTGCGCGCCTCCGGCGCCGAGGTCCTGCAGGAGCCCATCGACCAGCCGTGGGGTCCGCGCGACTGCGCCTTCCGCGACCCGTCGGGCAACATGGTGCGGATCAACCAGGCGCCGAAGGACTGACTAGAGATACTGCTGCCAGACAGTCAGCTGCAGCCTGATGGTGTCCGCAGCTGACTCCCGGTCAGCATCTCCCCCGTCCGTGCCGGACACTGCCCCGCGCATCGGCTCAGACCCTCGATCCCGAGGGTGCAGATTTCGAAGGGGCCGACTCCGTGCGGGCTGACTCCGCAGCCACGTCAGCCCCGGGACGCTCCGGTGCCGCCAGCCCCAGGTTTTCCCGCAGAGTGCTGCCCGCGTATTCGGTGGGATAGACACCGCGTTCCTGGAGCGCGGGCACCAGGTGGTTGACGAGGTCGTCCAGGCCGGTGGGGATCAGCCACGGCGAGATGTTGAAGCCGTCCACTGCCCCGGTTCGGGCGTAATCCACCAGCCGGTCAGCCACTTCGGCATAGGAGCCTGTAAAGGTCGCATCCACGCGGCTGGTCTTGGCGGAGACGAACTGGCGTATGGACAGTCCCTTTTCCTGGGCTTCGGCCCGCCACTGGTCGGCCAGTTGCCGCGCCTTGGCCCCGTGGAAGCCGCTGCCGCGGGTCTCGGAGGTTTCCTCCACCATCGGATCGATTTCCGGCAGCGGACCGTCCGGATCATAGCTTCCCAGCTCGCGCCCCCAGAACTGTTCAAGGTAGGCAATGGCCTGCTGCGGACCGATCTGGAGGCTGCGGACCCAGGCTTTCTTGTCCCGGGCTTCCTCCGGTGTCGCGGCAAGGATGAACTCACTGGCGGGCATGATCTTGACGTCGTTCGCCCCGCGTCCTGCGTTCAGCGTCCGCTCCACGATGTCGCGCCGGAAGTCCAGGGCGTCGTCGAGCTTGGGGTGGGCAGAGAAGATGACGTCGGCCTGCCGCGCGGCGAAGTTCCGGCCCTCCGGGGAGTCGCCAGCCTGGAACAGCACGGGCCGGTACTGGGCGCTGCGACGCAGCCGCGGAGTGACGTCCACGGTGTAGTGCTTCCCGTTGTGCACCACCCGCCGCCACTGCCCGGCCTCGGGGTCATGCGAGTCCCAGATCCGCTTGGCGGTCTCCACGAAGGCTTCGGCATGCGTGTAGCGGTCGGCGTGGTCCAGGTACCCGCCGCGGCGGAAATTGGCGCCTGTCCAGGCGTTGTCCGTGGTCACGATGTTCCAGGCCGCGCGTCCGCCCGAGAGCAGGTCCAGTGAGGACAGCCTGTGCGCCAGGTCAGCGGGATCGTTGTACGTGGTGTTCTGGGTGGCAACGAGTCCGATGTTGGAGGTCACTGCGGCCAGCGCTGCGAGCATGGCCTGGGCATCGGGGCGTCCGGCAACGTCCAGCTCATGCGGCCGGCCGAGGTGCTCGCGGAGGCGGAGGCCTTCACCCAGGAAGAACGCGGCGAACAGGCCCCGTTCGGCCGTTTGGGCGATGCGCCGGAATGATTCGAAGTCCGTCTGCGAGCCGGATTCGGCCGCCTTCCAGATGGTCCCTGAGTTCACGCCCTGGAAGAAGATGCCGAACTGGAGCTTTCCGCTCGGCTGGTATTTAGCACGGCTGTGCTGTGTCATGGTTTTCCCCTAGTTTCCGGCGGCGGTTGCGGCGTAGCGGCTGGCTGGACGTTCCAGGCCCAGCAGGTCCCGGAAGGTGCCGTCCTGCGGCACCGGGGCGAGCACACCCCGGAGCCGGAGTTCCGGCAGCACCAGGCGGGCCAGTTCCTCAAGGTCAATATCGAGCCTGGCCGGGTGCAGCCGGACGCCGTCGGCCACTTCCAGCACTTCACTCAACAGATCGGCCAGTTCGGCTGCCGGTCCGGCGAAACGTGCCCGTTGTGCACCGTCAGGTTCCACTCCCCCGAGCCGCTGGGCGGCGTCCTGCCCGCGGGCATCCAGCACGACGTCGAGCTCCACGACGACGGCGGGCGCCCGGCCGCCCAGCCGTTCCCGCACGTCACGGACCTCTTCCGCGAGTAGTTCGGGTGTGGGCGCTGTGACCAGGACCGCGTCCACGGCCGACGGCTCAATCAGGCCGTCGCCCACGAGGGACGCCGAAACCAATACCGGCAGCTGGCCCTGCAGGGGACGGGGAATGATGGACGGGCCCTTGACCGAGTATCCGGGGCCGTTGAAGTCGACATAATGCAGCTTTCCGGCGTCGAGGTAGCGGCCGCTGGCGACGTCGCGGATCACGGCGTCGTCCTCCCAGGAATCCCACAGCCTGCGGCTCACCTCGATGGCGGCACCGGCCTCCTGCACCAGGCCGTCACCCGTCATGTGAAGGCGTCCGACGGCGGCGGCAGCCGCGGGGTCGTCCTCCGCGGTGGCGATCCAGCCGGCCCGGCCGCCGCTGACGTAGTCCAGGCTGGCCAGCTGGGTGGAGACGTGGAAAGGCTCCGTGTACGCCGTGTCCACTTCCGGAATCAGGGCGATCTGCCGGGTCAGGGGGCCAGCGTATGCGGCACGCTGTAGCGCGTTCAGCCGCCCTTCCGCCGGGGAGTCCCGGAATGTCACGGCGTGGAAACCAGCCGATTCGGCGGCCAGCACGGCGGCGGCGAGCGCCGAAGCTCCCCCGGCAACGCCGTCGAGTTCCAGCGCCAGGAAACCCCGGCCTCCGGCGGTGTTGTTGGAGTCGGTGTTGTTTGCGTTGCCCATCATGCTTCCTGACGTTCGGTGGGGGTCTGCTCGCCGGCTTCGACCGGTACGGGGAGCCGGTTCTCGGCCGGCGTAGACGCGGGCATGATCGCTCCTGTAGTTGTCATGGTTGGCGGTGACGGTGACGGAGGCGTCCGATCCAGGATGTCGAGGACCTGGAATTTCATTGTGTTTTCCCTGCCTGGGCGGTCCCGAAGTTTGCCTCGGTGACGGTCTTGGATTCCGGCAGGGCTTCCTCGGACAGGCCCCAGCGTTCCAGCAGCTTGCCGTAGGAGCCGTCCTTGATGGCGGAGTTCAGCGCCTCCGTGATGACCGGCGCCAGCCCGTTGCCCTTGAGCGAGGTGGCGGCCACCAGGGTTTCGGACGGCCAGCCGGCGTTGACCTTGCCCACGATCTTCAGGTCGTCCCGGGTGTTCTCGCGGTACGCCGTGGACGGGTAGGGCGCAATGTTCAGGTCGGTGCGGCCCGAGGACAGCGCCAGGATGGTGTCGGCGTCGGAGGAGTAGTACTGGAGGATGGCCGGGGCTTTACCCTTGTCCTCGAGTTCCGTGTTCCACGCAAGCAGGATCTTCTCCTGGTTGGTTCCGGAGCCCACCGAGATCTTCAGGCCGGAGATATCGTCCGCGCCCTTGATGTCATAGATCGAACTCTTCTTGGCTTCGAAGCCCATGTAGGCGGCCCGGTAGCTCGCGAAGTCGAACAGCTTCACCCGGGCTGCGTTGATGCCCACGTTGGAGAAGACGGCCTCGAAGTCGCCGGACTGGGTCTTCAGCGGCCAGTTCTCCCAGGAAGTGACCTGGATGTCGAGCGCCAGTCCCAGCTTGTCCGCCACCAGCTGGGCGATGTCCAGCTCGGAGCCGATGGGCGTCTTGTCATCCGTGGCGTGGAAGGACAGCGGGATGGACCCGGCGGTGGTGGCCACGGTGAGCTTGCCGTCCCTGCCGATCAGCTCGGGCACCTGGGCGGCGAGCGCCGCATCCTTCTCAGCCCGGATCCGCTGCTGGTCCGGCGAGGTGTTGTAGACGACGCCGTTGCGGACCGCCGTCGTCCCCGGGCTGCCGGATGCTGCGCCCGCGGAAGCGGCTGCCCCCGGATCGGCGCAGCCGCTCAGCGCCAGGGTGCCGGAGAGAGTTCCGAGGAGGACGACGGCGGGCAGTGCCGCCAGCGTGCGCGTTCGTCCGCTGCTGGTGTGCCGGAAGGTGGAGGGTGCCATGGGGAGTTCCTTTAGATGTTGAAGG
This sequence comes from Arthrobacter sp. B10-11, assembly GCF_033142195.1. NCBI lineage: Bacteria > Bacillati > Actinomycetota > Actinomycetes > Micrococcales > Micrococcaceae > Arthrobacter > Arthrobacter sp. B10-11. Next base: position 14,203 of record NZ_JAWMTH010000004.1, on the reverse strand, counting down.
CGGGTTCGATGACCTTGGAGAAAAAACTCCGGGTGCGCTCTTCCTGCGGTTTGGTGAAGATGTCCTGGGGTGCGCCCTGTTCTACGATCTGCCCCTGGTCCATGAAGACCACGGTGTCCGCCACGTCGCGGGCGAAGCCCATTTCGTGGGTGACGATGATCAGTGTTGTCCCGGACGTGGCCAGTTCCCTGATCACATCCAGGACTTCGTTGACGAGCTCGGGGTCCAGCGCGGAGGTGGGTTCGTCGAAGAGGAGGATCTTGGGGTCCAGGGCCAGTGCCCGTGCGATGGCCACACGCTGCTGCTGGCCGCCGGAGAGCTGGCGCGGGTAGGCATCGGCGCGGTCTTTGAGGCCAACCCGGTCCAGCAGTTCCAGGCCGCGGTCACGGGCTTCGGCTTTGGTCAGGCGGGGTTTGCCGGAACGCGGTGCCACCACCGGGGCCTCGGTCACGTTCTCCAGTGCGGTGAGGTGCGGAAAGAGGTTGAAGTTCTGGAACACCATCCCGATCTCGGTGCGCTGCTTGAGGATGTCCTTCTCGCGCAGTTCATGGAGACGCTTGCCGCGGACCTCGTAGCCCACCAGTTCGCCGTCGATCGCGATGAAGCCGCCGTCCACCTTTTCCAAGTGGTTGATGGTGCGCAGGAGCGTGGATTTGCCGGACCCGGACGGCCCCACGATGACGGCCACGCCGCCCGGCTCCACCGTCAGGGTGATGCCTTTAAGGACTTCAGTGGTTCCGAAGGATTTCCGGACCTTGGTGATTTCCACGAGCCCGCGGGTTGCTGCGGGTGCCGTTGGATGTTCGGGTGCGGCGACGGCCGTGCTCATCGGGTGCTCCTTGCTCGGTTGTCGGTGACGGCGGCGTGCGTGGCGAAGAAGCGGCGGGCCCTCTGGAGCGGAGTCAGCGGGAGGGTCCGCACGGCGCCCTTCGAATAGTGCCGTTCGATGTAGTACTGGAAGACGCTGAGCACGGAGGTGATCACCACGTACCAGAGCGTGGCCACCAGCAGCAGCGGCAGGACCTGCTGCGTGCGGTTGTAGATGACCTGGACGGTGTAGAACAGCTCCGAGTACGCCAGGACGTACACAATGGAGGTTCCCTTCACCAGGCCGATGATCTCGTTGAAGGCGGTGGGCAGGATGGCCCGCATGGCCTGGGGCAGGACGATCCGGGTGGAGCGGCGCCAGGCGGGAATGCCCAGCGCGGCGGCTGCTTCCAGCTGGCCCTGGTCCACGGAGAGGATGCCGCCGCGGATGATCTCGGCCGAATATGCCGCCTGGTTCAGGGTCAGGCCGAGGACTGCTGCCGCGAACTGGCTGATCAGGGTGGTGGTCTGGACTTCGAAGAAGCGGACGTCGGTGAACGGAATCCCCAGGCTGATCTTCTCGTAGAGGTAGCCCAGGTTGTACCAGAGGAGCATCTGCACCAGGAGCGGGGTGGAGCGGAAGATCCAGGAGAAGGTCCAGGACACCGAAACCAGCAGCGGCGACGCGGAAAGCCGCATCAGGGCGAGGACGAAGCCAAGGATGAATCCGAGCGCACCGGAGATGGCGGTGAGCTTGAGGGTCTCCAGGAGCCCGTTGACCACGGACTGCGCGGTGAACCACTGGGCCACCACGCCCCATTCCCAGCGCGGGTTGGTGGCCAGGGACCAGGCCACCGCGGCGACGCCGAGCGCCACCACTGCCGTGCCCACCCAGCGCCACGGGTGGCGGGACGGGACCAGCCGGTACTCGGCGTAATCGGTGGCGGCCTGCCGGGGTTCGGGCACGGGGCGGACCTCCGGTTCCCCGGACGGGCCGGCAGGGGGGACACTACCGTCAGTACCGGCGGACGCCGGCCCTGCTGCGGACTGCGCTGCCCGGGTTGCTGTCGAACTCATGCGCCACCTCGCTTCTTCTTGTCGGTTTCCCGGATCGGAATTCCAGGTCGGGTTGGCAGCAAATCTAGGGACGCCGGAAACCCGCAGCAAGGCGGCATGTTGCATTGGTTCACGGGGGTTCTCACGGCGTCATGAGTCGTTTTCTTGCGCGGATTTACGCGGCGTTACGCGGCGTGAACGGCTGTGAACGGAGCCTCGACCGGCCACTGGGCGCTTGCCTAGCATGAGACGAAATGCCGGTCCCCGGCCGTCCCGCCTGAACCCGTCCCGCCTGAACAGGAGCCAGCCGTGCCAGCGAACATCCCTTCCGTGGCCTTTGTGGGCGGCGGTCCCAGGACAGCCGGCATCCTGGAGCGCCTCGCGGCCAACCAGCCGGAGCTGTTCGCCCGCCCGCTGTCCATCCATGTCATTGAGCCCCACGCTCCGGGCTCCGGGAGGATCTGGCGCTTCGACCAGCACCCCGGCCTGCTGCTCAACTCCGCAGCGGCGGACATCACCATGTTCACCGACACCTCCGTCGCCTGCGCCGGCCCGTCCTCCGACGGTCCCGGGCTCGCCGACTGGGCTGCCGGCGTACTCCACGGCACCATCCCGGACGTCCCCCCGCTCACGCCGGAGCTGCAGCGTCAGTTGCGTGCGCTGACCGGCGCCACGTTCCCCACGCGCCAGCTTCAAAGCATTTACCTTGAGTGGTTCTTCCGCCGGGCTGTTGCCGCGCTTGGCCCGGACGTCCGGGTCACCGTGCACCGCGACACCGCAGTCCGGATCGATGCCGACGGCGCCGGCGGGTACCGCGTGCGGCTTGGCGGCGGCGCTACGGTTGCCGCCGACGTCGTGGTTTCCGCCCTGGGGCACACTGATTCGCTGCCGGACGAGGCGTCCGCCGGCCTTGCCGGCTTTGCTGCCCGGCACGGCGGGTTCCACGCGGCACCCAGCTACACCACCGACGTCGACTATTCAGCGCTGGCCCCCGGCCAGGACGTGATCGTCTCGGGCATGGGGCTCGCGTTCGTGGACCTGGTGGTCCTGCTGACGGAGGGGCGGGGCGGCCGGTTCCAGGAAACGCCCGACGGCGGACTGGCGTACGTTCCGTCCGGCGCGGAACCGCGGCTCTGGGCAGGTTCGCGGCGCGGGGTTCCGTACCATTCCAAGATTTCCTCCACCCTCCGCGGCGAAGCGGCCGGAGATCCCCGGTTCTTCACGGCCGCCGTCGTCCAGGACCTGCTGGCGCGGCACGGCGAACTGGACTTCCGGACCCATCTGTGGCCGCTGATCGCCAAAGACGCAGGCTACGGCTACTACCGCGAGCTCTTCACGGGCTACCCCGAACGCGTGAGCATCGGCTGGGACGAGTTTTCGGACCGCTTCGCCGGGCTGGACTGGTACAGCCCCGAACGCGAACGGCTGGTGCTCGAGTCGGTGCCGGACAGGGAGTTCCACCTGGACTTCGAGCAGCTGGACCACCCCCTTGCGGGGTTGGACACCGCCGGGCCCGAGGACGTGCAGCGCGCCGTCGCGGCCTACATCGAGCACGACCTCCGGCTGCGGACCAGCCCGGACCACTCGGAGACGCTCGCCCTGTTCATCGCGCTGCTCAAGGTGTACATGGACCTGGGCAGGCTGGTGCCGCCGGAGCGGCTCAATGCGCGGTCCCAGCAGGCGGTGCACGGCTGGTGGCACGGCTTCTTCAGCTTCGTGGACTCCGGTCCTCCGCCGCAGCGCCTGCGGGAGCTGCTGGCGCTCCACCGGGCAGGGCTGCTGCAGTTCCTCGGCCCCGGACTGGAAATCACCGCCGACAAGGCATCCGGACAGTTTGTGGCTATGGCCGCCAGGGGCCGGGTGCGCGTCTCGGCCAAGGCCCTGATCGAGGCCCGGCTGCCCGCCCCGGCAGTGGCAGGCTCCCTGAATCCGCTGCTGCAGCACCTGCACAGCTCAGGGCTCGGCAGCGAGCAGACAGTCCTCACCGCCGACGGCCTCCACGCGACGGGCCGGCTGCTGGTGTCCGCCGCCAACGAGCTCGTCAGCCCGCTGGGCGAACCGAACCGCACCCTGTTCGCCGTCGGGCCCAACACCTCCGGCTGGGGCGCCGGTGCCTTTGCCCGCCCCGGAACGAACGCCGCGCCGTTCCGGGAGAACGATGCGCTGGCGCGGCGGATCCTGGGCGTGCTGGCGGGGGATCCGGGCGGTGCAGTCGAACTCAGTGGAGTTGGACGCAGTGGTGTTGAAGCAGCGGCTGTCCCGTCCGCCGCGGGAAAAGCTGAATCATGGAACAACTGATCATCCCGCCGCCGCGCGTGCAGGCGTCGGCACTGACCGTGCTTAACCTGCCCATGCATGACCCCCGGGTCCGGCCGCTGCTGGACGAACTCGCCCGCGAGTACGACTCCCGGTACGGCGATTTGTTCGGTCGGAAAGCGGCCGCCGAGGAGCTCAACCGCTACCCGGCAGCCGAATTCGCCGCACCGGGCGGGGCACTGCTGATCGTCCAGGAAAACGGCGAATCCGTGGCCGGCGGGGCGTTCCGGCGGCACGGTCCGGAGACGGCAGAGTTCAAACGCATCTGGACGCACTCGGCCCACCGCCGCCGCGGCCTGGCCCGGTTCGTCCTGGCCGAACTCGAGGCGCTGGCCGCCCGCCGCGGCTACAGCCGGGTGTACCTGACCACGGGCCCGCGGCAGCCCGAGGCCAAGCACCTCTACCTGAACTCGGGATACGAGCCGCTGTTCGACCTGGCGGCGGATCCGGAAACCATCAAGTTCCTGGCATTCAGCAAAGATCTGGAGCCCCGCGGCTAAGCTATCGGCATGGCCATCAAATCCACCGCAGATAAAGTCGCCACCATCCAGAAGGGCTACACCCTGGAAGGCGCCACCATCGAGCTGGGAGCCGCGATCGTCGACGGCGAAGTCCACAAGGACGCGCCCGTCCGGCTGCCGCTTTCCATGATGAACCGGCACGGGCTGGTGGCCGGCGCAACGGGCACAGGCAAGACCGTGACGCTCCACATGATGGCGGAGCAGCTGTCCACGGCCGGGGTTCCGGTGTTCCTCGCCGACATCAAAGGGGACCTTTCCGGGCTGGCCACCGCTGCCGCGGGCAGCGAGAAGCTGAAGGCGCGCACTGACGGCATCGGCCAGGCCTGGTCAGGCAAGACATTTCCCGTGGAGTTCCTGGCGCTCGGCGGAGACGGCAACGGCATCCCCGTCCGTGCCACCATCACCTCCTTCGGCCCGATTCTTCTCTCGCGCATTCTGGAGCTGAACGACACGCAGGAATCCAGCCTGCAGCTCATCTTCCACTTTGCGGACAAGAACAACCTGGAACTGATCGACCTCAAGGACCTCCGGGCCGTCATCCAGTTCCTTACCTCGGACGAGGGCAAGGACGAGCTCGAGGCGCTGGGCGGCCTCTCCAAGGCGACGGCCGGCGTCATCCTCCGCGAACTGGTGACGCTGGAGGCCCAGGGCATGGAGGCCTTCTTCGGCGAGCCCGAATTCGACACCGCCGAACTGCTGCGCACGGCCCCTGACGGCCGCGGCGTCGTCACCTGCCTGGAGCTGCCCACGCTGCAGACCAAGCCCATGGTGTTCTCCACCTTCCTGATGTGGCTGCTCGCGGACCTCTTCGAGGACCTGCCCGAAGCCGGGGACCTCGACAAACCGAAGCTGGTCTTCTTCCTCGACGAAGCCCACCTGCTGTTCAACGATGCCTCCAAGGCCTTCCTCGAAGCCATCACCACCACTGTCCGGCTCATCCGGTCCAAGGGCGTGGGCATCTTCTTCGTCACCCAGACGCCGAAGGACGTGCCGGCCGATGTCCTGGGGCAGCTGGCCAACCGCATCCAGCACGCCCTCCGCGCGTTCACACCGGAAGACGCCAAGGCCCTGAAGGCAACAGTATCCACCTTCCCCATGAGCGACTACGACCTCGAAGAAACCCTCACCTCGGCAGGCATTGGCGAAGCCGTCATCACGGTAATGAATGAGAAAGGCGCGCCCACCCCGGTGGCCCTGACCCGGCTGCGGGCCCCGGAATCGGTCATGGGCCCCAGCACCGAGGAACTCGTCAAGAGCACCGTTGCCGGCTCCGCACTGCTCGTCAAGTACGGCACCGCGGTGGACAACGTCTCCGCCTACGAGAAGATCTCAGGGAAAGCTGCCGCGCCCACCGGAGCGGCAGCCCCCGGCCAGCCTCCGACGCCGGCCGCGGAGGTTTTTGTTCCCGGCAGCCCGCTTCCCGGCAGCCCCGTTCCGGGAGCCGTGGACCGTGACGCGATCGACGCCGATGCCCGCCGCATCGAGGAAGAGATCCTGGGGCGCCCCAGCAGCAGGCCTGCTCCGGAGCCGGAACGGCCCCGCAGCGGAGGGCGCCAGGCTCCCCCGTCACGGCAGGAATCAGGCGGAGGCATGGTGGACGACCTGGCCGGAGCCCTGGGCGGTGCCCTCGGCGGCGGCCTCAAGAGCATGGCGCGGTCCCTCGGTACGCAGCTGGGCCGCGAGCTGCTGCGGGGCGTGTTCGGCACCTCCTCCAGGCGCCGCCGCTAGAAGTTCGGCGGGGTACATGGCGGGGTGGTCCCGGGGGCCGGCAACCCGCCGTCGGACTGTCTGACAACGGCTCACAAGCGTCATGCGGGGCATCCGCTACACCTGCTTTCGCGCGCCTTGCAGGTAACGTAAGGTGCGTGCAGATGAGTCAAGCGTTGGTGAGGATCGCGGCCGGGTGGCTGCTGGGCCTTATGCTTGCCATCGCCGGAGCCGTCGTGGCAGTGAACCTGGTGAACGCCTCCGTGGCGAGTCCCGAGCAGCCCGTCCGTGAATACCTGGACGCCTTGCAGAAGGGCGAAGGCGAAAAAGCACTCGGTCTCCTGCGCGCCTCCGTGCCGGACAGCGATGCCGCCATGCTGGATGGAACGGCGCTGCAAACCGCCGCCTCCCGGGTGACGAACGTGAAGTTCGGCGAGACCCAGGAGCGGGCCGGAAACCAGGTCATGGTGCCCATGGAGTACTCCATTGACGGCAGCCGGCTCAGCACCGAGTTCCTGCTGGAGCGGACCGGGACCGAGTGGCTCTTCTTCAACAAGTGGGCCTTCGTGCCCGCCGCGCTGCCCGTCCTGGATGTCACGGTGGTCAACTCCAACCAGGCCACCCTCAACGGCATCCCTGTGAACATGCCCAACGGCCGCAATTCCTTTGCCGTGTTCTATCCCGGCGAGTACGAGGCCAGCCTGAACGGCGAATTCTTCTCGGCCCCGGCCAGCCGCGCCACCGTGTCCGGCCGCGACGTGCCGACTGCCCCGCTGAGCCTCCTGACGGAAGCCACTCCGGCACTGAAGGACGCGGTGGGGGCCAAGGTCAAGGAATTCCTGGACACCTGCGCCGCGGGGGCCGTGAAGGAGCAAAAGCTTCAGCCGGACTGCCCGTTCTACCACGCCACCTTCAACCGGGTGACGCTGGGGACCATCGACTGGAGCATCAGTGAGTACCCCAAGGTGTCCATTGAGCCGTTCGGCGGCCGCTGGGTGGTGGCCCCGCTGGACGGAAAGGCCCGGCTGAAGGCGCAGCAAACCGACCTGTTCACCGGCGCCGTGACCAATCTGGATGTGGAACACGACTTCAGCTTCACCACCCGCCTGGACGTTGACGGTGACACCATCAGGGTCACCCCGCTGCTCAGCTACTAGGCGCCGTCGTGGCCACGCGTCACGCGTCACGCGTCACGCGTCACGCAGCGCAGACTTTCACCCTGAGGCGGAGCACATCTGCCCGGAATCCCGCGGCACTTCCTGCCTTAGCGGCTCAAAAGCATGCGTGCAGTGACGGCAGTTCAGGGCTGCCCACGACGGTGCCCGGCAAGCACCGCGAGAACTTCGGCCAGCATTTGTCCAGGGCTGTGGACCACGTCGGCGTAGTAGTAGCGAAGCACTGTGTAGCCCTTCACAACAGACCGGTTGTTCCGGCGCTGGTCCTTCTTCACCTGGGTCCATTCGCCGTGCTGGCGCCCATCCAACTCGATCACGAGCCAGCCATCCAGCAACAGGTCCACGTACCCGACGCCGTCGATATATACCTGAACCTCGACCTGGATCCCGGCCTGCCGGAAGCACGTCCGTGCCAGGGTTTCCAGCATCGAGTCCGCCCCGCGGTCCACCCACTGCAGGACCTCGCGGGCACGGCCGTTCCTGCGCCCGGGCAGACGGTGCCGGAGAAACTCCAAGGTCATGTCTCCGCGTCCCACGGCACATTCCACCATGACCAGCGACTCCCGCAGCGGCAAACACCGTAGGGCGTGGATCAGGACGTCGCCGAGAGACGCTACGGGCCTGGTGGGGTGAGGTGGCAGCAGCAGCCCGCCGTGCGGCACGTCACCGTCGAACGCATCGCCCCGTGGGTGATACACATGGGCCGGGGCTGACGGGCCCAGCGTCCACAGCCCATAGAAGGGCGCGGCACTGACACAGGTGAGGAGTTGGCGGCGCAGGAGCAGGCCCACCGTGTCCGGATTGGCCGTCTGGAGCGCATAGAGCCCGCGGGCAGGCTGTCGTATGCCAGCCCGTACAGCCCGACGCAGCGCAGCATCGTCAACGCCGAGCCGGGCAAGAACGGGCCGCCGCGCCGCGCCCCCGCACGCGGCAAGCGCTGACTTCACATCCATGCCGCCATATTGCACGCGCCTGGAGCCCACTAGGCAGCTGCGGACAAGGCTATGTGGAAATCCGCCGCGTCCGCATCCGGCGTCACGCCCTGCAGACTCTTGCGGTCGGACCGTCAACGTCGCCTTGGATCCGCGGCGTCTGCAGGCTTCCTTAACGCCAAAAGGCTGCGGCGCGTGACGCCTGGTCACGCGCCGCAGTCTTCAGCGGTGGTTAAGGAGGAGCTCAGTCCATGCCGCGGAGGTCCAGGACCAGCTCGGTGTCGCCGTCGGCCTGCAGCACCACAGGGATGCCCCAGTCCTGCTGGTACAGGTGGCAGGCAGCGTGGTCCGGGATCTCGCCGTCGGCCGTTTCGGGGCCGTCGCAGGCCGCCGCGCGCGCCGTAATGTGGAGCACGCCGTCGGGAATGTCGGAGGAGAGCTCCAGCGTTCGCTGCAGGCCCACCGACGTTCCGCCGCCGGCCACCAGCAACTCGGGCGGGGTGGAGGAGATCTTCAGCTGCGTGGGGTCGCCCCAGCGGTCGTCGAGCTTCTGCCCGGTGGGCGCCGTGAAGCGTACGGTGAGCTCCAGCGTCCCGGGGGCAACAGGGCTCTTGGGCCGGTGTGTCTGCACCGCGCCCTCGTCCACCTGTTGCGCTTCCTTGGGGATGGGCACATAGATCAGCTGGTGTTTGTTGGCTTCCACCACCACCAGCAGCGGCTCGGAACCGGCGGTGTGCGTGTGGTCCACAATCACGTCGGACGGCTCGGACAGTCCCCGGGCAAGGGTGGACACCGTTCCGGTGGCGGGGTCGTAGCGGCGCACGGCGCCGTTGTAGGTGTCGGCGATCGCCACGGAGCCGTCCGGCAGCACGGTGACGCCGAGCGGGTGCTGCAGGCGCGCCTCGGCGGCCGGTCCGTCGCGGAAGCCGAAGTCGAACAGGCCCTTGCCGACGGCTGACTCCACGGTGACCGTACCGTCGTCGTCGATGACCAGTTTGCGGAGTGCGGAGGTCTCCGAGTCCGCCACCCAGATGTTGCCGTCGGCGTCCTCGGCCAGGCCGGAGGACTGGGCGAACCAGGCCTCATGGGCGGGTCCGTCAAGGAGTCCCTCGAGCCCGTTTCCTGCCAGGATGGACACCGCGCCGGAAACCGGGTCGAAACTGAAGATCTGGTGGACACCGGCCATGGCGACCACCACGGCGTCGAGCTTGGCGGACCAGACAACATCCCATGGCGAGCTGAGCGCGACGTCCAGGGGATGGTCGCTGAGTCGTCCGGTGAATCCGGCCGCATCCTCGTCCACCCGCGCCGGCCCGGTCTCGAGCAGGCGCTGCACGCCACTGCCGGCAAGCGTGGTGACGGTTCCGTCTGCGAGGGACAGCCCCCGCAGGCGGTGGTTGACGGAGTCTGCAATCACGACGTCGTAGCCCGTCTTCGCTGCCACGTCTTCCGGCAGGAGCACCAGACCCTGCGGTTCGTTGAACTGTGCGGTGGGCTTGACGGAGTCGACGTCGGCGCCGGGGCCGTCGGCGTAGCCCTTCGTTCCGGAACCGTAGGTGCGCAGCACCGTGTGGAAGTCCGTGTCCAGCTCCACCAGGCGGTGGTGGCCGGTATCCGTGACGAGCCAGGAACCGGCGTCGGGCGCGGCACCGTCGGAAGTCCCGCCGTCGGAAGCTTCCGCGCCTGACGCTCCGTTGGAGCGGGCGCCGCGGCCGGCAGGGAGGAAGAGGGCCTTGCCCGGGAAGCGCAGCGTGCCCGACGTCGGCTCCGGGGCAACGTAGGGGCCGTTGCCGCGGTGCAGGGTGCCCTTGGCCTCGTGCTGGGCAATGAGTTCCGGGATCAGCACGGACAGGCCGTCCGCGTGGCCTTCACCGGAAAGGTGCGCCACGATGTAGCCCTCGGGATCGATGACCACCAAGGTGGGCCAGGCGCGGGCCGTGTAGGCCTTCCAGGTCTCCAGCTCGGGGTCGTCCAGGACGGGGTGGTGGATTTCGTAGCGCTCCACGGCGGCGGCGAGGGCAACGGGGTCGGCCTCGTGCTCGAACTTCGGCGAGTGCACGCCCACCGTCACCAGGACGTCGGAGTACTTCTCCTCCAGCGGGCGCAGCTCATCGAGGACGTGCAGGCAGTTGATGCAGCAGAAGGTCCAGAAGTCCAGGAGCACGATCTTGCCGCGCAGGGCTTCCAGGTCCAGGGACTTCCCGCCGGTGTTCAGCCAGTTACGGCCCACCAGTTCGGAGGCGCGGACCCGGAGGTGGGTGCGTACGGTTTCGCTCATCAGCGTCCTTCCAGCTTTGAGTTGCGTTCAGCCAGCTTGGCGTCGCGTTCAGCCAACTTGGCAAACATATCGTTGTAAGCAGTGAGATCGGCGTCGTTATTCCTGTCCGCCGCGCGGTCGGACCGTTTGGACTCCCGCGCATCGGAACGGGACCACATAATGGCGACGCCGATGGCCACCAGGAGCGTGGGTACTTCGCCGATCCCCCAGGCGACTGCGCCGCCCATTTGCTGGTCTAGCAGCGCGGAGGGTCCCCAGGTCCGGCCCAGGTTGCCGAAGTAGTCAGCGGCCAGCAGGTTGGTGCCGCCCATGATCGCTACCCCGAAGAAGGCGTGGAAGCCCATGGTGGCCAGCAGCAGCAACAGCCGCATGGGGTACGGCGCGCGGCGGGGCAGCGGGTCCGTGCCGATCATGGTCAGCACGAAGATGTAGCCGGTTAGGGCGAAGTGCAGGTTCATGAGTTCGTGGCCCACGTGATCGCGCATGGCATAGCCGAACGCGTCCGAGTAGTAGAACAGAACGATCGAACCGGCGAAGTTGGCCGCGGCGAAGAGCGGGTGGGTGACCAGCTGGGAGAACTTGGAGTGTACGAACAACAGCAGCCATTCGCGCAGGCCCCGCGAGCCGTCTCCGCGAGCCGGCAGTGCCCTGAGCGCCAGCGTCACCGGGGCACCGAGCACCAGGAAGATCGGGGCCACCATAGTAAGCGCCATGTGGTCCACCATGTGCGCGGAGAACAGCACGCGGCCGTAGACTGCCGGCGGGCCCGAGGTGATGTAGGTGAGCACCACCAGTCCGATCACCCAGTTGACGCTGCGGAACCAGGACCATTTGTCGCCGCGGCGCAGGACCTTGGCCACACCGAGGAAATAGGAGACCAGGCCGAAGGCAGCGACGGCGATCCAAAGCCAGTCCAGCCGCCATTCGGTCAGCCAGCGCTCCGGAGTCAGCTCAGGCGGCAGTTCGTAGCCGGAGAGGATGAACGCCGGTGAGGCATCAGGGGCGAAGGTGGTGGGCTGCGGCGGGGCGGAACGGCCCAGCGCGACGGCGATTCCCGACGTCGCGCCCATAATCAGCAGTTCCGCGATGACCAGCTGCCACAGTACGCGCCGCGAGGACAGGGCGGCGCCCTTGCGGTTGAGCTGCGGGATGACCCACTGGCGGTGCATCAGGCCGATGCCGCCCAGCAACAGCGTGGCCGCGGCCTTGGCAAGGACCATCTGGCCGTAGGCGGATCCCAGCAGGTCATTCCAGCTGGTGATCCGGATGCTCGCGTTGATCACACCGGACGCAAAGACCAGGATGAACGCAAACCCCGCAAGCGAGGAGAAACGGCGGAGCGTGGGCTCGGTGATGTCGGTTTTGCCGCCTGCGTTGGCTTTGGCGCCAGCGCCGGCTTTGGCGCCGGTCAGCATGCCCGACAGGACGGCGAGCATGATGATGCCGCCCACCCACGCGGATACGCCCACCAGGTGCAGGGCAAGGGAGTTGATGGCCCCTTCGTGGTCGCTGGAGCTTGAGGAGTGGCCGATGAGGGCGATCGGGACCATTCCCACCAGCGACAGCACAAGCGTGATGGTCAGGCCGGTGAGGGACCGCACCCCGAACAGGGCAGTGGTCACCACTGCGGCCACAATGGTCACGGCCAGCCAGGCGCGGCCGGTCTCGATGTCGGTCATGAAATAGACCAGCGCGCGGGTGAACTCGGCATCCCCGGAGAGCGACTGGCCAGCCACGTCGGAGTAGGTCAGCACCAGCACTGCGATCGCTGACAGCGTCCACGCAGCACCTGCCCCCGCAGCCACAGCCAGGGCACGTGAGAATGCCGGGTGCTCGGGCGCGCTGGAGTCCTTGGCGCGGGAACCAGCGGCGTTACGCGGGAGGATGCCGACAGCGAAGATCAGGCCGCCGATCACCGTGGCCAGGGAGACGTTGTGGAGGGCCTTGCTAACGGGCAGGCCCCAGCGGATCAGCGCCCCGGGATCGGACACCTCGCGTGCGGCGGCCGCTCCGGAGAACAGGAGGGCTGCTGCGAGGCCCAGCATGAGCGCCGCAAGGCCGGCGAACTGCCACGGCCGGGAAATACCCGCCGCACCGCCGGACACCCCAGTCTTTCCCGGCGTGGGGGAAGGCTGAGGATGGGTGGGGCGGGATTTTGCTGCTGAGGGCACCTATCCATTGTCCGCTACGGGTGCCTGCGCCGCGAATCGGCGGCTGCGCCAAAAGGCTCCCTGGAGGGCGGGTTAACGCAAAGGGAGCGGCAACCCTCAGGTTGCCGCTCCCTTTCGAGCGTTGGACGCCGGATGCTACTTCTTGGAGACAGCGGCCTTCAGCTTGGAGCCAGCGGTCAGCTTGACGCTGTGGCCAGCGGCGATCTGGATGGTCTCGCCGGTCTGCGGGTTGCGGCCGGTACGGGCTGCACGGTCGGTGCGCTCAACTGCGAGCCAGCCCGGGATGGTGATCTTCTCGCCCGCGGCGACAGAGGTCTCGAAAACCTCGAACAGTGCATCGAGTACGGAGTTGACGGCTGCCTGGCTGGTGCCGGCCTTGCCTGCTACCTCTGCAACAAGTTCACTACGGTTCTTAGCCATTTATGTCCTCCTGGACGGTCATGATTTCTGGAGCCTGAACGCGGCATGCGCACAAGCCACTGTTCGAAAACTTACCAGCTTGCCGCGGTCAGGTCCGCAAATTCCGCGTGTTTCCGCCATTTTTTGAGGTAAATCACCGGTTTTGAGGCCTTTTGGCCCCGTTTTTCGCCATCAGCGGACGGCCGTCCAAGCTCCCGCCAGGAGGGGCGGTCGGGTACCGGGCGGGCCGGCGCTGCTGCCGGGCTGGCGCCGGAGTCGGGGGCCGGGGGTCGCGGTGTGCGGTGGGGTCGGGCGTCGGGGGTGCGCGGCAGCCGCCGGGGTCGGGGGCGGGGACGGCGTGGCACCTTCCCTAGCCTTCCGGCCTCCCCTTGCGACGCTCTCGCAGTTCCTGTCGGGTTTCGCCGGACGCTCTCGCAGTTGCTGCCGGGCTTCCCCTGCGACGCTCTCGCAGTTGCTGTCGGGTTTCCGCCGGACGCTCTCGCAGTTCCTGCCGGGTTTCCCCGGACGTTCTCTCAGTTCCTGCCGGTGTTCGACGGCGGGCGGGCCGGGTGGGTTGTGCCGTGTTCCGGTCCGGGTGGGAGAGGGTCCCTGGAGTGGTGCGGGTACTGGGAGAGGGTCCCGGGATTCGTTGCAGGATGTGAGAGAGGGTCCAGGGATTCGTTGCAGGATGTGAGAGAGGGTCCCGGGTGTGGGTGCAGGATGTGAGAGAGGGTCCCGGGAGCGGGTGTTAAATGGCTCAGGCCCCGACATTCCTTGTCGGGGCCTGAGCTTTAATGGTTGTCCGGCGGTGACCTACTCTCCCACACCCTCCCGGGTGCAG
>NZ_JAWMTH010000003.1:0-700218 GCF_033142195.1 Arthrobacter sp. B10-11 | reverse complement strand
GTGACGGCGTGCCTTTTGAAGAATGAGCCTGCGAGTTAGTGTTACGTCGCGAGGTTAACCCGTGTGGGGCAGCCGTAGCGAAAGCGAGTCTGAATAGGGCGTTGCAGTGGCGTGATCTAGACCCGAAGCGAAGTGATCTACCCATGGCCAGGTTGAAGCGACGGTAAGACGTCGTGGAGGACCGAACCCACTTCAGTTGAAAATGGAGGGGATGAGCTGTGGGTAGGGGTGAAAGGCCAATCAAACTTCGTGATAGCTGGTTCTCCCCGAAATGCATTTAGGTGCAGCGTTGCGTGTTTCTTACCGGAGGTAGAGCTACTGGATGGCTAATGGGCCCTACAAGGTTACTGACGTCAGCCAAACTCCGAATGCCGGTAAGTGAGAGCGCAGCAGTGAGACTGTGGGGGATAAGCTTCATAGTCGAGAGGGAAACAGCCCAGACCACCAACTAAGGCCCCTAAGCGTGTGCTAAGTGGGAAAGGATGTGGAGTTGCGAAGACAACCAGGAGGTTGGCTTAGAAGCAGCCATCCTTAAAAGAGTGCGTAATAGCTCACTGGTCAAGTGATTCCGCGCCGACAATGTAGCGGGGCTCAAGTACACCGCCGAAGTTGTGGCATTCACATTTTATCCAAGCCTTTGTGGTTCAGGAGTGTGGATGGGTAGGGGAGCGTCGTGTGGGCAGTGAAGTCGCGGTGTAAACCAGCGGTGGAGCCTACACGAGTGAGAATGCAGGCATGAGTAGCGAAAGACGGGTGAGAAACCCGTCCGCCGAATGATCAAGGGTTCCAGGGTCAAGCTAATCTGCCCTGGGTAAGTCGGGACCTAAGGCGAGGCCGACAGGCGTAGTCGATGGACAACGGGTTGATATTCCCGTACCGGCGAAAAACCGCCCATGCTGAACAGGGGATACTAACTGCCCGAGACCTGCCCGACACCCCTTGTGGGTGAAGGGTTTTGGTGGAGCGCGGGACCTGATCCTGGGAGGTAAGCGTATTAACAGGTGTGACGCAGGAAGGTAGCCGAGCCGGGCGATGGTTGTCCCGGTCCAAGGATGTAGGGCGAACGGTAGGCAAATCCGCTGTTCATGATGCCTGAGACCTGACGGGACCCCCGTATGGGGGGATTCGGTGATCCTATGCTGCCTAGAAAAGCATCGACGCGAGGTTTTAGCCGCCCGTACCCCAAACCGACACAGGTGATCAGGTAGAGAATACTAAGGCGATCGAGAGAATTATGGTTAAGGAACTCGGCAAAATGCCCCCGTAACTTCGGGAGAAGGGGGGCCCCAACCTTGAACACCACACGCTGGTGGGAGGGGATCGGGGCCGCAGAGACCAGGGGGAAGCGACTGTTTACTAAAAACACAGGTCCGTGCGAAGTCGCAAGACGATGTATACGGACTGACTCCTGCCCGGTGCTGGAAGGTTAAGAGGACCGGTTAGCCGCAAGGCGAAGCTGAGAATTTAAGCCCCAGTAAACGGCGGTGGTAACTATAACCATCCTAAGGTAGCGAAATTCCTTGTCGGGTAAGTTCCGACCTGCACGAATGGAGTAACGACTTCCCCGCTGTCTCAACCATAAACTCGGCGAAATTGCAGTACGAGTAAAGATGCTCGTTACGCGCAGCAGGACGGAAAGACCCCGAGACCTTTACTATAGTTTGGTATTGGTGTTCGGAGTGGCTTGTGTAGGATAGGTGGGAGACGTTGAAGCCCGGACGCCAGTTCGGGTGGAGTCATCGTTGAAATACCACTCTGGTCACTTTGGACATCTAACTTCGGCCCGTAATCCGGGTCAGGGACAGTGCCTGATGGGTAGTTTAACTGGGGCGGTTGCCTCCTAAAAAGTAACGGAGGCGCCCAAAGGTTCCCTCAGCCTGGTTGGCAATCAGGTGTCGAGTGTAAGTGCACAAGGGAGCTTGACTGTGAGAGAGACATCTCGAGCAGGGACGAAAGTCGGGACTAGTGATCCGGCGGTACATTGTGGAATGGCCGTCGCTCAACGGATAAAAGGTACCTCGGGGATAACAGGCTGATCTTGCCCAAGAGTCCATATCGACGGCATGGTTTGGCACCTCGATGTCGGCTCGTCGCATCCTGGGGCTGGAGTAGGTCCCAAGGGTTGGGCTGTTCGCCCATTAAAGCGGTACGCGAGCTGGGTTTAGAACGTCGTGAGACAGTTCGGTCCCTATCCGCTGCGCGCGCAGGAAATTTGAGAAGGGCTGTCCTTAGTACGAGAGGACCGGGACGGACGAACCTCTGGTGTGTCAGTTGTACTGCCAAGTGCACCGCTGATTAGCTACGTTCGGATGGGATAACCGCTGAAAGCATCTAAGCGGGAAGCTCGCTTCGAGATGAGATTTCCATACACCTTGTGTGTGAGAGGCCCCCAGCCAGACCACTGGGTTGATAGGCCGGATGTGGAAGCGAGGACTAACGACTCGTGAAGCTGACCGGTACTAATAGGCCGATAACTTACACCACACACCACCCCTGTAAACGAACTTCAAAAGCGTTTACAACCAACGGGTGGTAAAAAGATAACAAGACTGCTTGCGTCCACTATGTGGTTCCCAAACAACAAACCCGCCACCCGGCGGCAACGTTGCTTGAGGTACCGACAACTGAATAACAACACCACAATGTTGTAACCACACAGATTTCCCACCACAGTGCCCAGGCACCGATGGTGTGGAGCAAGGGTTACGGCGGTCATAGCGTGGGGGAAACGCCCGGTCCCATTCCGAACCCGGAAGCTAAGACCCACAGCGCCGATGGTACTGCACCCGGGAGGGTGTGGGAGAGTAGGTCACCGCCGGACAACCATTAAAGCTCAGGCCCCGACAAGGAATGTCGGGGCCTGAGCCATTTAACACCCGCTCCCGGGACCCTCTCTCACATCCTGCAACGAATCCCGGGACCCTCTCTCACATCCTGCAACGAATCCCGGGACCCTCTCCCAGTACCCGCACCACTCCAGGGACCCTCTCCCACCCGGACCGGGACCCGGCACACCCCGACCGGCCCGCCCGCCGTCGAACGCCGGCCCAGGAACTGAGAGAGCGTGCCGGGGAAACCCGGCAGGAACTGCGGGAGCGTCCGGCGGAAACCCGGCAGCAAGTGAGAGAGCGTCCGGCGGAAACCCGGCAGCAAGTGAGAGAGCGTCCGGCGGAAACCCGGCAGGAACTGCGAGAGCGTCGCAGGGGGGGGCGGAACGCTTGCTGTGCCGGCCGGGCCCGGACGTTTGAACGACCATAGCTTCAGGCTGCCCGATGCCGCCGGTTGGATTCTGTGGTCCTTGTGAGGCTTGCCACGAGAGCCGCTCAGGGGGCTGGGCAGTTAGTTCGTGAGCGGTGACTCGCCTAGAATTGCATGAGATGTACGGACTTCGAAGCGCTTTATTTCGGGTTGCGTAGGATAACGAAACACGGATAAGAGCGGCTGCGATTGCGCCAGTGGTCGGCTCACAACAGGAGGAATCCAACATGGCTGAGCACAACGGCGGAAATCGAAGCGGAAAAGACCGCGGCAGTTCTGGAGGCAGCCGGCCCTCGGGCGGTGGGCCCTTCCGCCCATCGAATAACTCCGGCGGAGACCCCCGCGGATTCCGCGCCAGGGATGACCGCGGTGATCGTCCGTCGCGTGAAGGCGGCGGGGAGCGCCGCAGCTTTGGTGCCGGTGACCGTGACCGGAAGCCGTTCGGCGCCGGTGGCGATCGTGACCGGAAGCCGTTTGGTGACCGTCCGCGCCGTGAGGGCGACGGCGAGCGTCGGAGCTTTGGTGCCGGCGATCGTGACCGGAAGCCGTTCGGCGCCGGTGGCGACCGCGACCGTAAACCGTTCGGTGATCGTCCGTCGCGTGAAGGCGGCGGGGAACGCCGCAGCTTCGGCGGCGGCGATCGTGACCGGAAGCCGTTCGGCGCCGGTGGCGATCGTGACCGGAAGCCGTTTGGTGACCGTCCGCGCCGTGAGGGCGACGGCGAACGTCGCAGCTTTGGTGCCGGCGATCGTGACCGGAAGCCGTTTGGTGACCGTCCGCGCCGAGAAGGCGACGGCGAACGCCGCAGCTTCGGCGGCGGCGATCGTGACCGGAAGCCGTTTGGTGACCGTCCGCGCCGTGAGGGCGACGGCGAGCGTCGTTCCTTTGGCGGCGGGGACAACCGCAAGCCATTCGGTGACCGCCAGGAGCGCGCGCCCCGGAGCTATGACCGAGGCGAATCGGGCCCGCGCGACTTCGGACGCGACCGCCCCGAGGACCGTCCCGCACGTGTCCCCAACGCCCGCGACCTGCGCAGCGCCAACCGCCCGGACCGTGAGCGTTCCCCCGAGATCGACGACGACGTCACGGGACAGGAACTGGACCGCGCCACGAAGCACGAGATCAAAACCCTCGAGCCGAAGAGTGCGGAGTGGGTCGCACGCCACCTGGTGATGGCCGGCCGACTCATCGACGAAGAGCCGGAACTCGCATTCCAGCACGCACTGGCAGCCAGCCGCCGCGGCGGACGCCTGTCTGCAGTCCGCGAGGCAGTGGGCCTGACCGCCTACGCCGCGGGACACTACGGCGAAGCCCTGCGCGAGTTCCGCACCTACCGCCGGATCAGCGGCTCCAACGTGCACCTGCCCGTCATGGCCGACTGTGAACGCGGACTGGGACGCCCGGACCGTGCCCTGGATGTGGCACGCTCCGAGGAAGCCAACGACCTGGACGCCCCGGGCAAGGTTGAACTGGCCATCGTGGCTGCCGGTGCCCGCACGGACCTCGGCCAGTTGGATGCGGCCGTTGCCGAACTTGAAATCGCCCAGCTGGACATCAACCGCGCTTTCTCCTACAGCCCGCGGCTCTTCCGCGCCTACGCGGACGCTCTCGCGGCTGTGGGCCGTACTGAGGAATCCGCCAAGTGGCAGCGGCAGGCGGTCGTCGCGGAAAACGCACTCGGTCTCGGTGCCGACGAGGAGCCGGACATCATCGACCTCGGATGGGACGAGGAAGAAGAAGCCCGCGAGGAGGAAGCACGCCGCCGCCTGCTTGCGCAGCAGAAGGCCGACAGCACACCCGCCCCGGCGCCGGGGGTCCGCGACGACAGCGAGTCCGCCGTCGTCGAGGCGGCAGCATCGGACGCGGCCGCCGACTCAGCCGTCGATGAAGGCTCCGACGACGCTGAAGCGGATTACTTTGAGTCCGACGACGCCGAATCCGACCAGGACTCCGTGGAGACGGACGAGCTCGAGGAAGATGAACTCGCAGGGGGCTCCGTCGCGGACGAAACCCACGATGCCGGCGATGCGGACGACGCACAGCCTGGCCGCGAAAGGGAATAACTGCGCATGAGCGGTGCTTCATTGATTTCGAGGTTCGATGCCCTGCTGTCAGACCTTGACGGAGTTGTTTATGCCGGACCCCACGCCATCCCGGGCGCCATAGAGGCATTGCGGCAGCTCGCCGGAATCGACGTCGGGCTTGGCTACGTGACCAATAACGCGTCCCGGACGCCCGCGCAGGTGGCTGCCCATTTGCGTGAGCTTGGAGCGCCGGCCGACGACGAGCAGGTGGTCAGTTCCTCGCAGGCTGCCGGCGAGCTGCTGGCGGGCCTCCTTCCGGCCGGCGCGCGGGTCCTGGTGACAGGGAGCCCGGCGCTGGCGCATGAGGTGGAACTTGTGGGACTGACACCCGTCCGCAGCGCCCAGGACAATCCTGTGGCGGTGGTCCAGGGGTTCAACCCCGAGATCGGCTGGAAAGACCTCGCCGAAGCCTCGTACGTCATAGCCGGCGGTGCCCTCTGGGTAGCCACCAACACGGACATGTCCATCCCGCAGGCCCGCGGTATCGCTCCGGGGAACGGGACCCTGGTGGCGGCCGTTGCAGCGGCCACCGGGCAGAGGCCGCTGGTGGCGGGAAAGCCCGAGGCGCCGCTGTTCCGCACTGCCGCCAGGCGGCTCACGTCCGACCGGCCGCTCGTAGTGGGCGACAGGCTGGACACCGACATCCTCGGCGGGAACAATGCCGGGTTCGCCACCGTGGCAGTGCTCACCGGCGTCGATACCCGGGAATCGATCCTCGCCGCCCGGACGGCCGAGCGGCCGGACTACCTGATCAATGACCTCAGCGATCTGCACCGCCCGTACCCGTCCGTGGAAGAGCACGACGGCGGCGCGTTCCGTTGCGGTGCGTCCTCCGCCGTCGTGCGTGGTGAAGCCGTGCGAATCACCGGGGTGCCTGAGGACCTGGACTCGTGGCGTGCGGCCTGCTCGGCGTGGTGGACGGCCAATCCGGACGCAGACGCTGCGCTGGCGCCGGCCATCGAGTGGCTGACGCGCTGAGCCGACTCATTAGACTGGGAACATGACTGAGCTGAACAACTTACCGGAAGCCGGCGACGGCGGGAGCCCGGTCGGGGACGCTTCAGTTGACGCTGTGCTGGCACGCCTGGACAACCTCCAGGCGCTGCCCGTCGAACAGCACGCGGAGGCATACTCGGCCCTTCACGATGCACTGCTGGACGCACTGAACGAGGACAATCCTTCGGCTGCGGGTGACGCCTGAGGATGGCAAGGCTTGACCAAATGCTCGTTTCCCGGGGGCTGGCGCGATCCCGCACGCATGCGGCGCGCCTGATTGCGGAAGGCAAAGTCAGCTCAGACGGCGCAGTGCTGGCCAAAGCGTCCCATCAGGTAGACGAGCTCACGCCCCTTGACGTTGCCGATGACGGGCAGGACACGTATGTCAGCCGGGCCGGCCATAAACTGGCCGGGGCACTGGACGCCTTCCCGGACGTCACCGCGGAGGGAAAGCGCTGCCTGGACGCCGGGGCGTCCACCGGCGGCTTCACTGAGGTCCTGCTGAGGCGCGGCGCGGACCATGTGGTGGCGGTCGACGTCGGACACGGCCAGCTGGTTCCCCAGCTCAGGAACGACCCCCGCGTCTCGGTGCACGAAGGCCTGAACGTGCGCTACATGACTCCGGACTCGATCGGCGGCCCCGCAGCGCTGACGGTCGCTGACCTGTCGTTCATCTCGCTGACCCTGGTCATGGTTCCGCTGGCTGCATGCACGCATCCCGGCGGGAACCTGGTCCTGATGGTCAAGCCGCAGTTCGAGATCGGCAAGGACCGGCTGGGCCGCACCGGCGTGGTTAATTCCGAGCGTGAACGCCGGATGGCGGTGGAAAAAGTCGCCAATGCGGCACTGGACGCAGGGCTGGAATTGCACGGTCTCGCGGCGAGCCCCTTGCCCGGCCAGGACGGAAACGCCGAATACTTCCTGTGGATAAGGCGGAGGATGACCCCGGACTTGCCTAAGATCGAAGAGCGGGACGCAGCCGTTGCTGTGTTGCTCGGAACAATCTGGCCGAACCACTAGAAAGCGGAACCCGATGAGCAGGCGTGTACTGGTCCTTGCCCACACCGGCCGCGAGGAATCACTGAAGGCTGCCTGGGAGGCGTGCATCCAACTGCACGCCTCAGGCATTGTTCCAGTGATGCAAAAGTCCGAACTTGAAGACATGGAGGGGTTTTTCGGCCGGCTCGATGACCCCGTGGAAATCCTCCACGACCACATCCAGCTCCCCGACGTCGAGCTGGTCATGGTCCTTGGCGGCGACGGCACCATCCTCCGAGCCGCCGAGCTGGTCCGGGAAGTGAACGTCCCGCTGCTCGGCGTCAATCTGGGCCACGTGGGGTTCCTTGCCGAGAGCGAGCGGGCCGACCTGGCGCAGACCGTTGAATGGATCGCCAGCCGCGACTACACGGTGGAAGAACGGATGACCATCGACGTCCAGGTCTGGGTCCGCGGACAAAAAATCTGGCACACCTGGGCTCTGAACGAGGCCGCCATCGAAAAAGGCAACCGGGAACGGATGCTGGAGGTGGTGACCGAAGTGGACGAGCGTCCGCTGACATCGTTCGGCTGCGACGGCGTGGTCCTGGCCACGCCCACCGGGTCGACCGCCTATGCCTTCTCGGCAGGCGGCCCGGTGGTTTGGCCGGAAGTGGAGGCCTTGGTGATAGTCCCCATCAGCGCCCACGCGCTGTTCGCCAAGCCGCTGGTGGTCTCCCCGCGGTCCAGGCTGGCAGTAGAGGTCCTGAACCGGACGGACGCCCAGGGAGTCTTGTGGTGTGACGGGCGGCGTTCCGTGGACCTGCCGCCGGGCGCCCGCGTTGAGGTGACCCGCTCCGCCACCCCGGTGCGGCTTGCACGGACGCACCAGACGCCGTTTTCGGCGAGGCTGGTCCGCAAGTTCCAGCTGCCCATCCATGGGTGGCGCGGCCCCATGCCGCAATCCGAGTCCGTCCATACCGGGCCCGTACCCATCATCCGTACCCCCAGGCCGATGGCGCCGCCTGCGGGTCCCCGGCACGCCGGGACGTCCGAGACTGATCCGACGACTGCGAAGTGAATCATGCTTGAAGAACTGAGAATCCGCGACCTCGGCGTCATCACCGACGCAACCCTCCCGCTGGGCCCAGGCCTCAGCGTGGTGACCGGCGAAACCGGCGCCGGCAAGACCATGGTGGTCACCGCCGTCGGACTCCTCCTGGGTGCCCGCTCCGACGCGGGCGCCGTGCGCAGCGGGGCGAAGAGCGCGTCGGCGGAAGCCGTCCTCAAGCTCGACGCCGGCCACGCGGCCGTGGCGCGTGCGCTGGAGGCCGGTGCAGAGGTGGAGGAGTTCGACGGCGGCGCTGAACTGATCCTTGCCCGCCGCCTGGGTGCGGATGGACGCAGCCGTGCCTACCTCGGCGGCCGCGCCGCCCCGGTGGGGGTCCTCGCGGAGATCGGCGAAAGCCTGGTGGTGGTCCACGGCCAGTCGGACCAGATCAGGCTGAAGGGGGCGCTTGCGCAGCGCGGTGCCCTGGACAAGTTTGCCGGCGACGCCCTGGCCGATCCGCTGGGCACGTACCAGGCTCTTTACAGCCACTGGAAGTCCACCCAGACGGAGCTGGACACCCTGCGCAGTGCTGCCCGGGACAGGCTGCGGGAGGCGGAATCACTGGAGATCGCCCTCGCTGAGATCGACGACGTGGACCCGCAGCCGGGCGAGGACGAGTCGCTCAAGGCCGAGGCCGTGAAACTGGCCAACGTGGAAGAACTCAGGATTGCGGCAAATACCGCGCACCAGGCGCTCATCGCCGAGGACTACGGTGACGACGGTGACGCCACCACCCTGGTGGACGCGGCAAAACGGACACTGGAACATGTGGCCGAGCATGACGCCGAACTCGGCTCGGCGGCCGCACGCCTCGCCGAGGTGGGCTTCCTGCTGAACGACATCGCAACGGAACTGGCGAGCTATCAGGCCGGCCTGGATTCGGAAGGCCCGGAGCGGCTGGCGGAAATCGAGGACCGGCGGGCCGCCCTGGCCAAACTGGTCCGCAAGTATGCCCCCAGCATCGATGAGGTCCTGGTGTGGGCAGAGAATGCGCGTGTCCGGTTCGACGAACTGCAGGACGACTCCACCAGGATCGAGGCGCTCGATACGGAAGTCGCCCGGACGGAGGCTGAGCTCAAGAAGCAGTCCGCCGCCATCAGTAAAATCCGGGGCAAGGCCGCCAAGGACCTTTCGGCGCGGGTCAGCGCCGAACTGAAGGCCCTTGCCATGGCCGACGCGACCCTGGTGATCACCATCGAGCCGGCCGCGCAGCTTATGCCCTACGGCGCGGATGAGATCTCGTTCCTGCTCCAGCCGCACTCCGGTGCCCCCGCGCGTCCCCTGGGCAAGGGCGCCTCAGGCGGTGAACTGTCCCGGGTGATGCTCGCCATCGAAGTGGTGCTCGCCGCAGTGGACCCGGTGCCCACCTTTGTGTTTGACGAGGTCGACGCCGGCGTGGGCGGGCGGGCCGCCGTCGAGATCGGCCGCCGGCTGGCCATGCTGGCCCGGCACGTGCAGGTCTTGGTCGTCACGCACCTGCCGCAGGTCGCCGCGTTCGCGGACCAGCACATCACCGTCACCAAGACCTCGGTCAGGGGCGCCGACGGCGGCACGGCCACCGGGTTCACGTCCAGTGATGTGCGGCTGCTCGACGGACCCGGGAGGGTCAAGGAGCTCGCCCGGATGCTGGCCGGACAGGAAGACTCCGAAACTGCGCAGGCCCACGCCCAGGAGCTGCTGGACGACGCCAAGCTGCTGCCGCAGCGGGCCTGAGTGATACTGCGAGAACCGTCACATCGGCCGGGCCTTCGCCGGACGGTCCAGGCCAAACTCCCCGCTAAACCCCGCGTCAAGCCTTGCTCTGGACAGGACGGCGGGGGAGACTGAGGCATTTGGGAATCCGATTTGCGACCCGTGGAAGGCTCAAATGATGATAGGCTCGAATTCCGTGGTGCAGCGATCAAATTCCCGTGTAAATTCCCGGTTCCCGGGCTCGTCCAAGACGACCAAACACATCTTCGTCACCGGCGGTGTGGCGTCCTCGCTAGGCAAGGGACTGACGGCTTCGAGCCTCGGCCACCTGCTGCGGGCACGCGGTTTGTCTGTAACTATGCAGAAGCTCGATCCCTACCTGAACGTGGATCCGGGCACGATGAACCCCTTCCAGCACGGCGAAGTCTTCGTGACTGACGACGGTGCTGAGACCGACCTGGACGTGGGCCACTACGAGCGCTTCCTCGATGAAAACCTCGAGGGTTCGGCCAACGTCACCACCGGCCAGGTCTACTCCACGGTCATCGCGAAGGAACGCCGCGGCGAATACCTCGGCGATACCGTACAGGTCATCCCGCACATCACCGATGAGATCAAGCGCCGGATGCGGCTTCCTGCCGAAGGCAAGAACGCTCCGGACGTCATCATCACCGAGATCGGCGGAACCGTCGGCGACATCGAGTCGCAGCCCTTCCTCGAGTCCGCCCGCCAGGTCCGCCAGGACATCGGCCGCGGCAACGTCTTCTTCCTGCACGTGTCCCTGGTCCCGTACATCGGACCGTCCCAGGAACTGAAGACCAAGCCCACGCAGCACTCCGTTGCCGCGCTGCGCTCCATCGGCATTCAGCCCGAGGCGATCGTGATCCGTTCGGACCGCGAAGTCCCGCAGGCCATGCGCGACAAGATCGGCCGCATGTGCGACGTCGACATCGACGCCGTGATCGGCTGCCCGGACGCCCCCAGCATCTACGACATTCCCAAGACCCTGCACTCCCAGGGCCTGGACTCCTACATCGTCCGTGCGCTGGACCTGCCGTTCAAGGATGTTGACTGGACCAGCTGGGACAAGCTGCTCGAAGCGGTCCACAACCCCAAGCACGAGGTGGAAATCGCCCTGGTGGGCAAGTACATCGACCTGCCGGACGCCTACCTCTCCGTGACCGAAGCCCTGCGTGCCGGCGGTTTCGCCAACGACACCAAGGTCAAGATCCGCTGGGTCCCCTCGGACGAGTGCGAAACCCACGAGGGCGCCGTCAACTCCCTCGACGGCGTGGACGCCATCTGCGTGCCCGGCGGCTTCGGCATCCGCGGCCTCGAAGGCAAACTGGGCGCCCTGAAGTACGCCCGTGAAACCAAGCTGCCGGTCCTGGGCCTGTGCCTGGGCCTCCAGTGCATGGTCATCGAGTACGCCCGGAACGTAGTGGGCCTCGAAGGCGCATCATCCAGCGAATTCGAACCGGACTCCAAGTACCCGGTGATTGCCACCATGGAAGAGCAGCTGGACATCGTTGACGGCAAGGGCGACCTCGGCGGCACCATGCGCCTTGGCCTCTACGAAGCCAAGCTCGACGAAGGCTCTGTTATCGCGGAGACCTACGGCACCACCAAGGTGAGCGAACGGCACCGCCACCGCTACGAAGTCAACAACAAGTACCGCGACCAGATTGCGTCGAAGGGGCTCGTGTTCTCCGGAACGTCCCCCGACGGCAAGCTGGTGGAGTACGTGGAGCTTCCCCGCGAAGTCCACCCGTACTACGTCGCCACCCAGGCGCACCCCGAACTGAGCTCCCGCCCCACCCGGCCGCATCCGCTGTTTGCCGGCCTGGTCAAGGCCGCGCTGGACCACCAGAAGGGCGGGGACATCCTTCCTGCCGCCAAGGGTGCGGAAACAAACGGTGCGGCAGCACCCGCTGAGGCCGGCGGCTCCGCCCGCAAGGTCTCCGCCAAGTAGTCACCAACTAAATCAAAGGACGGCGCGATGCCCGGTATGCCTGAAACCCCCAATGCTGCACGGCAGGTTTCGGATGCGCCGAGCCCGCGCCGTCTTTTGTCCTCCCGGAAGGTATACGAAGGCCGCATTTGGGACGTTGTCAGCGATAGCTTCCAGCTCAGCGAACACGGCGACGAACTGGTGCGCGACTACATCGACCACCCGGGGGCCGTGGCAGTCCTGCCGATGAACGCGGCCGGTGAGGTGCTGCTGATGAAGCAATACCGGCATCCCGTGGGCATGGACCTGTGGGAGATCCCTGCCGGGCTGCTGGACATTGAGGGCGAAGACTTTGTTGTGGGCGCCGCCCGGGAGCTCGCCGAGGAAGCGGACCTGGTGGCCGGGACCTGGAACGTGCTGGTGGATTTCTTCAACTCACCGGGATCCTCGAGCGAAGCGATCCGCATCTACCTCGCCCGTGACCTGAGCGAGGTGCCTGATCACAAACTCCACGTCCGCACGGACGAGGAAGCGGAGATCGAACTGCACTGGACGCCGCTGGAGGAAGCCGTGGCGGCCGTCCTGGAGGGCAGGTTGCACAACCCGTCCGCCGTCGTCGGCGTCCTCGCGGCTGCGGCCGCCCGCGCGGACGGCTTCGAGCACCTGCGTCCGGCCAATGCACCCTGGCCCGCCCATCCCAGCCAGCGTTGATGAGCAGCACCGTCACTCCCGCACCGGACCGTGCCGGTGCTGAAGGGGCACGCGCCGGGTCCGGGCCGGAACGTCCTGTACGGCCCCGCAACGACATAGACCGCGCCGTGGGGGACTACCTCCAGCACATGGGCGTGGAGCGGGGACTTGCGGCAAACACGCTGTCCGCTTACCGCCGGGACCTGTCCCGCTATGCAAACTACCTCGCCGCGTGCGGTCCTGCCCGTCCGGCCGACGTGACGCGGCGGCACGTCACCGGTTTTGTCCAGGCATTGTCCGACGGTTCCGATGGCGGAACAGCCCTCGGGGTCAGGTCCGCTGCGCGAACGGTCGTGGCGGTCCGCGGCCTGCACAAGTTCTGGGCGCTGGAAGGGATTACGACGGCGGATCCCGCCAGCGATGTCCACCCGCCGATGCCCGGCAAGCGGCTGCCCAAGGCCATCAGCGTCGATGAAGTCACCAGGATCCTCGAAGCGGCCGGCACCGACACGGCAACAGGTCTGAGGGACCGGGCCCTGCTGGAGTTCCTCTATTCCACCGGCGCCCGCATCAGTGAGGCAGTCGGCCTGGATGTCGACGACATCTCGCTGCAATCAGAGCAGACCGGCCCGGCCATCGTCCGGCTGTTCGGCAAAGGCTCCAAGGAGCGCCTGGTGCCACTGGGCTCCTACGGCGCACGTGCCCTCGACGCCTACCTGGTGCGGGGCAGGCCACTGCTTGCGGCCAAGGGCAAGGGGACGCCGGCGCTGTTCCTGAACGCCCGAGGCGGCCGGATCAGCAGGCAGAGCGCCTGGACCATCCTCAAGGCTGCGGCGGACAAAGCCAACATCACCAAGGACGTGTCCCCCCACACCCTCCGCCACTCCTTTGCCACACACCTGCTCGAAGGCGGGGCGGACGTCAGGGTGGTCCAGGAACTCCTGGGCCATGCCTCGGTCACCACCACGCAGGTCTACACGCTGGTGACGGCCGATACGTTGCGGGAGATCTACGCCGCGGCCCACCCCCGTGCCCTCGGCTGACCTCTCAGGTCAACACAGCTAGGCTGTTCCACATGACGTCAACCCCCGTGACCCTGTGCTTCCTGCTCCGGGATCGACCTGGCGGCGGAACTGAGGTGCTGCTCGGCCTGAAGAAGACCGGATTCGGCAGAGGCAAGATCGTGGGACTGGGCGGCCATGTGGAGCCGGGGGAGAGCCACGCCCAGGCCGCCTGCCGGGAAGTGCAGGAAGAGTCCGGCGTCGTGGTGCTCGAACGGGACCTGCGCCCCGCCGGTGTGGTGGAGTTCGTTTTCCCCCACCGCCCGGAATGGAACATGCACACCACCATGTTCACCACGCGCCGGTGGCACGGCGAACCGGCAGAAAGTCCGGAGATCGCGCCCGAATGGTTTGACGCGTTATCGCTGCCCGTGGACCGCATGTGGCAGGACGCGGACCACTGGCTGCCGCCTGTATTGGAAGGCGGGATCGTGAACATCGTGGTGACGCTCAACGCGGACAACGAGACGGTGGCTTCTTCCGTGAGCATCCTGCGGAACCTGTAGGAGGGAAGTACGACGGCGGCCCGGCCACCTTTGAGTCCAAAGGTGACCGGGCCGCCGTCGTACGCGCGGTCAAACTATGAAAGGTGCCGCTCTTCCACGCCGTTGTACTCGCTCAACGGGCGGATCAGGGAATTCGATTCCAGCTGCTCCATGATGTGCGCAGTCCAGCCGGTGATGCGGCTGGCGACGAACAGGGGAGTGAAGGTATCGGTGTCGAAGCCCATGAGGTGGTACGTGGGGCCGGTGGGATAGTCCAGGTTTGGCTTGATACCCTTGGCCTCGTCCATGGCGGTCTCCAGCCCGTTATAAAGACCCAGGAGTTCCGGACGGCCGTAGTGGGCAATCATCTTGTCCAGCGCGGCCTTCATGGTGGGCACGCGCGAATCGCCGTGCTTGTAGACGCGGTGGCCGAAGCCCATGACCTTCTTCTTTTGGGCCAGGGCGTCCTCCATCCAGGCCTTTGCCCGGACGGCTGCGTCCTCCAGGGATTCCTCCGGCCGGATACCGATCTCGTCGAAGGTGTGCATCACTGCTTCGTTGGCTCCGCCGTGGAGCGCGCCCTTGAGGGCGCCGATGGCGCCGGTCACGGCCGAGTGCAGATCCGACAGCGTGGACGTGATCACGCGGGCCGTGAACGTGGAGGCGTTGAAGGAGTGCTCGGCGTACAAAATCATTGAGACATTGAATGCGTCGACTACTTCGGGGACAGCCTCCTCGCCAAACGTCATCCAGAGGAAGTTGGCGTCGTAACCCAGGTCATCGCGGGGCTCCACGAGGTCCTGGCCATGGCGGCGCCGCTGGTCGTAGGCCACGACGGCCGGCATAGCGGCGAACAGGTCGGTGGCCTTCTTCATGTTGGCTTCGCGCGATGAATCCTCGGCGAGCGGATGCCGGGCGCCCATGACCGACGCCGCCGTCCGGCAGACATCCATCGGGTGGGAAGTGGTGGGCAGCGCATCGATGACCTGCTTGACCACCGGATCCAACCGCCGCCCCGCCCGTTCCATTGCGGTGAACTCTGCCAGCTGTTCCGGCGTGGGCAGCTCGCCGTTCCAGAGCAGGTAGGCCACTTCCTCGAAGCTGCACCTGGCGGCGAGTTCCTGGACCGGATAGCCCCGGTACAGCAGCGAGTTGGTGTCCGGGTTGACCTTGGAAACCGCGGTGTAGTCCACCACGACGCCGGCGAGGCCCTTTTTGATCTCATTTTCAGCCATGCTGAAACTCCTTCGTTCCTAATGCTGTGGTGCCGGCCGAAACCGGAAGTCCGGGATGGGGGTCAGTGGGTACCGGGGATCTGGAAATTAAAGACCCCGGTGTCGAAGCGGTTGTAGGCCTCATAGTCCACGAGGTCGTACAGCCGCGCACGGGTCAGCATGCTCTCTACCTGTGCCTCCTGGGTGCCGTCGGACCTGATCGATTCCAGAGTACGCTCAGCGGCGCCCATGGCACTACGCAGCAGGGTGACGGGATAGATGACCATGTTCACTCCGACGCCCTGGAGTTCCTTCACGGTGAAGAGCTCACTTTGGCCGAATTCGGTCATGTTGGCGAGGATGGGCACATCCACGGCGTCGCGGATGGCCTGGAACTCGCTGAGGTCTTTCATGGCTTCGGGGAAGATGGCGTCGGCGCCGGCCTCGACCAGGGCCTTGGCCCGGTCCTGCGCCGCTGCCAGTCCGTCGGTGGCGCGGATGTCGGTCCGGGCCATGATGAGGAAGTTGGGGTCCCGGCGGGCGTCGGCGGCGGCGCGGATGCGCTTGGTGGCGGTGTCCAGGTCCACCACGTTCTTGCCGTCCAGGTGGCCGCAGCGTTTGGGGTTGAACTGGTCCTCGATGTGGCAGCCGGCCAGGCCGGCATTCTCGAGTTCCTGGACGCTGCGGGCCACGTTCATGGGTTCGCCGAAGCCGGTGTCTGCGTCGACGATGCTGGGCAGGTCGGTCATGCGGGCGATCTGCCCGGCCCGGGTGGCGACTTCGGTGAGGGTGGTCAGGCCGATGTCCGGCAGGCCGAGGTCGTTGGCGAGGACGGCGCCGGAGATGTAGACCCCGGCGAAGCCCTTTTCCTCGATCAGCCTGGCTGAGAGGGGGTTGAACGCGCCGGGGAACTGCTGGATGGTCCCGGAGGCCAGGAGCTGCCGGAACCGGACCCGCTTCTGTTCCGGCGTGACCTTCGAATACAGCATTTAGAACAGTCCCTTCGGTGCGGCGGCGAGGTCGATCACGCCGTCGGCTGCCTTGATGTTGAGCTGGTCCAGCTCACCGGCGGCAAGTTCCGGAAGGCGTTCGACGGCGGCCAGGAACCGTTCGATTTCCGCTTCGGCCACGATGCCGGCGGCGAGGGTGCGGAACTTGTTGATGTACTGCTCCCGGGCGAACGGCCGGGCGCCGAGCGGGTGGGCGTCGGCCACGGCGATTTCGTCGGTGATGACGGTGCCGTCATTGAGGGTGATTTCCACGGAGCCGCCGAAGGCCTTCTCGGCGATGTCGAGGGAGTGGTAGCGGCGGGTCCATTCCGGGTCCTCGACGGTGGTGACCTTGTGCCACAGTTCCACGGTGTCGGGGCGGGCGGCGCGTTCGGGGGCGTAGGAGTCCACATGGTGCCAGGCGCCGTCCTGCAGGGCGACGGTGAAGATGTACGGGATGGAGTGGTCCAGGGTTTCGCGGGAAGCCGTGGGGGAGTATTTCTGGGGGTCGTTGGCGCCGGAGCCGATCACGTAGTGGGTGTGGTGGCTGGTCTTGATCAGCACCGATTTCACGTTGGCCGGGTCGGCGGCCTCGGGGTGTTCGCGGTGGAGCTTGCGGGCGAGGTCGATCCAGGCCTGGGCCTGGTACTCGGCGGAGTGTTCCTTCGTGTAGGTGTCCAGGATGGCGCGCTTGGCTTCGCCGGGTGTCGGCAGCGGAACCATGTAGGAGGCATCCGGGCCGTCGAGCATCCAGGCGATGACGCCGTCTTCGCCTTCGTAGATCGGCACCGGCGAGGTCTGGCCGCGCATGGAGCGGTCCGCGGCCTCGACCGCCATCTTTCCGGCGAAGGCCGGGGCGTGGGCCTTCCAGGTGGAGATCTCGCCCTTGCGCGACTGGCGTGTGGCGGTGGTGGTGTGCAGTGCCTGGCCGACGGACTGGAAGATGGTCTCGACGTCGAGTCCCAGCAGGGTGCCGATGCCGGCAGCGGCGGACGGGCCGAGGTGGGCCACGTGGTCGATCTTGTGCTTGTGCAGGCAGATGGCCTTGACCAGGTTCACCTGGATCTCGTAGCCGGTGGCGATGCCGCGGATCAGGTCGTGTCCGCTGGAGCCCACGTGCTGGGCGACGGCCAGGATCGGCGGAATGTTGTCGCCCGGGTGGGAGTAGTCCGCTGCCAGGAACGTGTCGTGGTAATCCAGTTCACGGACGGCGACCCCGTTGGCCCAGGCCGCCCATTCCGGGGAGACCCGCTCGTCGATGCCGAAGACCTTGGATCCCTTGCCGCCGGTGGTGGGTCCGTGGGTCAGTGCCTGGGCGCGGGCCGCAACGATGGGGGCGCGGTTCAGGGAAGCGATCGCAACCGAGGCGTTGTCGATCACGCGGTTGATCACCATGTCGGTGACCTCCTCGGTGACGGCGACGGGATCGGTGGCAACCTGGGCGATCTTGTACGCGAGCTGGTCCTCGCGGGGCAGGTTTTCCTCGCTCTTGTAAACGCGGACGTGGTGTTCCTTGACCATGATGCTCCTTATGACTGGGGTGTATGCGTGACTTTGACGTGGGAAAGGCTGCGGTGCAGATGAAGCGTGGTGGCCGCCTCGGCAAGCCGCGGATTGCCTGCGGCGATCGCCTCGGCAATGGCCGCGTGCTCTGCGGCGGCCGCAGTGAGCCGCTGTGCGTCGTCGGCGGCCAGCCGGCGCACACGGACCAGGTGCACGCGCAAACTGCGCATTGCTTGTACCAGATACGAGTTGGATATGGCCGCATCGATGGCCGCATCGAGGCGGCCCGCGAGCTGATAGTAGGCATGGCGGCCGGGGTCGCTGCCGTTGATCAGCTCCGGTGCCTGAAGGAGCTCGAGCCGGAGCTGTTCGAAGGTTGCGCGGTCCCCGCGCTCGGCGGCCAGCGCGGCCGCCTTGCCTTCGAGGGTTTCACGCAGTTCGAACAGCTCATCGATGTCGTCGAGCGAAATGTCGGTGACGACGACGCCGCGGCCGCCCGCCGTCGTCAAGCCCTCCGCGGTGAGCCGGCTGAGGGCCTCCCGGAGGGGAGTGCGGGACACACCCAACCGCTCGGACTGCTCCACTTCCGCGAGCACTGTGCCGGGCAGGAGGCGCCATTCGATGATGTCGTCGCGCAATGCCGCGTAGGCCCTGTCGCTGGCGCGCATCCCTGACTCCTTCATTGGTTGACGTGTCCTCAGTGTATACACAGAACTACTCTTTGCCCAGTAGTTGGCCCGAGAAGTGCGACTGCCTGCCGAATTTGTATACAAGGACCCTTGTGCAGGGTGACCGTCCGGACTAGCATGGCCCTCATCACAACGTCGTGGACGGGATGCAATTCATGGTTACCAAGCGCTATCAGGACAGCTATGCACAGAGCCTGGAGAAGCCCGAAGAGTTCTGGCTGGATGCTGCCGGAAAGATTTCCTGGTCCGCGCCGCCGACGCAGGCCCTGGATTCCAGCCGCGCGCCACTGTACAGCTGGTTTCCGGACGGCGTCCTGAATACGTCCTATAACGCCCTGGATCGCCACGTGGAGGCCGGTCGGGGCGGGCAGGATGCGCTGATCTACGATTCGGCCATGCTGGGGACCCGGCGGCACTTCAGCTATGCGGAACTGACGGAGCTGGTGGCCCGCTTTGCCGGAGTTCTCCGGCGGCGCGGAGTCGGCCAGGGGGACAGGGTTGTGATCTACATGCCGATGATTCCCGAAGCCGCCATCGCGATGCTGGCCACGGCGCGGCTTGGGGCGGTCCATTCGGTGGTCTTCGGCGGGTTTGCCCCCAAGGAGCTCGCTGCCCGCATCCGGGACGCGGCGCCCGCCGTCGTGGTCACGGCGTCAGGCGGGATGGAGCCGTCGCGCCGGATCGAATACCTTCCCGCCGTGGAGGAAGCCCTCCGCCTGGCCGGAGTACCGGAGCTCCCCGTGATTGTCACGGCACGTGACGGCTTCGCCTCCGCAGCATCGGACTACGCGGGCTGGCTGGACTGGGAATCGGAGATGGCCTCTGCGGAACCGGCGGCGCCGGTGGACGTCAAAGCCACCGACCCTCTCTACATCCTCTACACCTCGGGAACCACGGGCAGCCCCAAGGGAGTGGTTCGGGACAACGGCGGCCATGCCGTGGCGCTCAGCTGGACCCTGGAGAACATCTATGACATCAACCCCGGCGACGTCATGTGGACTGCCTCGGACGTCGGCTGGGTGGTGGGGCACTCCTACATCGTTTATGGCCCCCTGCTGGCCGGCGCCACCACCGTCCTCTATGAGGGCAAACCGGTGGGAACTCCGGACGCGGGTGCCTTCTGGCGCGTGATCCGGGACCACAAGGTCAACGTCCTGTTCACCGCCCCCACCGCGCTGCGCGCCATCCGGAAGGCGGATCCGGAGGCGACGCTGCTTCGGGAGTACGACATCTCCAGCCTGCGGACACTTTTCGCTGCAGGGGAGCGGCTTGATACCGATACCTTCCACTGGGCCACGCAGGCCCTGGGTGTTCCGGTGGTGGACCACTGGTGGCAGACCGAGACGGGCTGGGCCATCTGTGCCAACCCCAGGGGACTGGAGAAGCTCCCGATCAAGGCAGGGTCGCCGAGTGTTCCGATGCCGGGGTTCAAGCTCAACATCGTGGACGGCCTGGGGGAGGACGTCGGGGCCGGTACGGAGGGCAACATCGTGCTCGGCCTGCCGCTGCCGCCGGGAACGCTGGCCACGCTCTGGGGCGACGACGAACGCTACGTATCCTCCTACCTCCAGGCCTTCGAGGGCTCCTATGCCACCGGCGACTCCGGTTACCGGGACGAGGACGGCTATGTGTTCGTCATGGGCCGCACCGACGACATCATCAACGTGGCCGGGCACCGGCTGTCCACTGGTGCCATGGAGCAGGTGATCGGGCAGCACCCGGCGGTGGCCGAATGCGCAGTGATCGGCCTCGCGGATCCGTTGAAGGGCCAGCGGCCCAGCGGGTACGTGGTCCTGAAATCGGGAGTGGAGGTGCCGGAGGACATCCTGGTCAAGGACCTGATCGCGCTGGTCCGCCGGGATATCGGAGCAGTTGCGGACTTCAAGCACGTGGCAGTGGTGGATGCGCTGCCCAAGACCCGGTCGGGGAAGATCCTCCGCAAGACGATGCGGCAGATTGCGGACGGCGAGGAATATGTCGTGCCGTCCACGATTGAAGACGCCGGAGTGATTGACCAGCTGATCAGCACCCTGCGTCCTGCCGGTCCCGCCGGTCCCCGGCCATGACACGCTGAGCTGCCGGCAGGCACCGGTGGGTGGTGCCTTGCGGTCAGCCCCGGGTCCAGCGGTACTCGTTTTCGGGCCTGCCGGGGGCGCCGTAGCGGGCGGTCCGGGAAACAGTTCCGGCGTCGGCAAGGTACTCCAGGTATCGCCGGGCCGTCACCCGGGACATCCCGAGGGCATCCATGACCTCCGTGGCCGAGACGGCGTCCGCCTGCTGCTTCATGAACTCCTGGACGGCGTCCAGGGTCGACGTCGACAGGCCCTTGGGAAGCGGAAGCTCGCTCGGCGCCCGCAGGCTGGCGAAGGCCTGGTCGACGTCGCTCTGTGATGCCCCGGATTTCGTCCCGCCCAGGCTTGCGGCCAGCTGCTCGCGGAACTGCCGGTAGCTGGTCAGCTTGTCTGCAAAGGTCGCGTAGGTGAACGGCTTGATGAGGTACTGGACCACCCCGATGGACACGGCACTGCGCACGATGTTGAGCTCACGCACGGCGGTGATGGCGATGATGTCCGGAAGCAGCCCCGAGGCCCGCATCCGCCGCGCAATGTCCAGGCCGTGGAGGTCGGGGAGGTTCATGTCCAGGAGGACGAGTTCCACGGGGTTGCCGGCGGCGGCGAATTCCGCCAGGAGGCGCAGCGCCGATTGGCCGTCGGGGGCCGTGCCGGCCAGCGAGAAACCCGGAAGCCTCCCCAGGTAGGCGCCGTGGGCGGCCGCGGCCACCGGTTCGTCCTCGACGACGAGGACCCGGATATCGCTCATGAAGTCTCCTTGGTGGTGCCGGCTGCTGGAAGGAAGATGTGGAAATGCGCCCCGCGGGGATTCGTGATGGCCATGGTGCCGCCCAGCCGGTGGACGGCCTGCCTGACCAGTGCCAGGCCCAGGCCCCGGCCGTACTTGCCGGCGGGCTTGGTGCTGAATCCATACCGGAACACGTCCTCCACGGCATCGGGGTCAATGCCGCGTCCGGAGTCCTCCACTGTGATCTCAATGCCCCGGACGCCGGACTCCACCGACAGTTCCACCCATTTGGGCGCCGGAGCGTCGGCCGCCGCGTCGATGGCGTTGTCCAGCAGGTTGCCAAGAATGGTCACCAGGTCCTGGACGGCGACGCCGGCGGTCCCCGCGGTGCTGTTCGCCTGCAGGCCCAGTTCGACGCCGCGCTCGTGCGCCTCAGCTGCCTTTCCCATGAGGAGGGCACCGAGTACGGGTTCTTCAATGGCACCCACCATCTCATCCGTGAGCTGCTGGCTGAGCTCCAGGTCCTTGGTGGCAAAATCCAGGGCCTCGTCCGCCCGGCCCAGTTCCATCAGCGACACGATGGTGTGGAGGCGGTTGGCGTGCTCGTGGGTCTGGGCCCGGAGCGCGTCGGACAGCGTGCGCATGGTTTCCAGTTCGCTGCCGAGGGACTCGATCTCCGTGCGGTCGCGGATGGTTGCCACGGTCCCGAAAACAGCCGGGCGCTGGCGGCCGGCCGAGGATGACGGACCCACGGCGGGTCCCTGGTTGATCACCAGGACGCGCGGTCCGGCCAAATGGATTTCGTCCTTCGCAGTCCGTCCGGATTCGAACAGGTCCTTCAGGCTGGGTGCCAGCGGGAGGTCGCTGAGCAGGGCCGCGTCTGCGGGGTCGCTCCCGGACGGCCGTGGCGCGAGCCCAAGGAGCTCTGCGGCCTGGTCGTTGTACATCACCACCCGCCCCTTGGAATCGATCAGGATGACACCTTCACGGACGGAATGAAGGACGGACTCGTAGTACGCGAACAGCTGGGCGAGCTGCTCGGGTCCCCAGCCCCGCGTGACGTTGCGCAGGTACCGGCCAAGGACCCAGG
Organism: Arthrobacter sp. B10-11; assembly: GCF_033142195.1. Classification (NCBI taxonomy): domain Bacteria; kingdom Bacillati; phylum Actinomycetota; class Actinomycetes; order Micrococcales; family Micrococcaceae; genus Arthrobacter; species Arthrobacter sp. B10-11. Next base: position 677,631 of record NZ_JAWMTH010000003.1, on the reverse strand, counting down.
ACGCCACTGAACCGCCCACCAGGAGAGCGAAGGCGATGGCCAGCAGGGCCGGAAGGCGGCCCGAGACGGCGACGTCAACGGTCCGGACTGTTACCCCGGCAGCCACCAGGGCCTTGACGTCTCCCGACTGGTCCTTCACGGGTGCAATGGTGCGAACCGACGGCCCCAGCGTCCCGGCAGTGATTTCGGTAAACACCTGTCCGTTCAGGGCGGCATCAATCGATCCTATGTACGGCTTGCCCAGTTCCTCGCTGCGCGGGTGGGTCCACCGGGTCCGGTCCGGAGCCATGATGGTGATGAAATCCACGTCGGCGTCGGCCATCACGTCCAGGGCATAGGGCTGCAGCACCGCGGACGGGTCCGGCAGCCCGGCGGCCTGCAGCACCAGGGGATTGTCAGCAACAGACGTGGCGATCCCGGACATCCGGCGGCCGGCCTCGTCGTACGCATGGTCCCGGGCATCGATGAAGGTGGCCGTTCCCACCGTGGCGGTCAGGGCGAGCATAAACAGCAAATGCGCCACGAACAGCCGGCGCGCAATGCTCCATTTGTGCCTCATGCCAACCTTCCACGACCAATATGAACGCAACGGTGAGCCAGGTCACGCCATGCCCAATGATGGATATCACACCGGACGGACGTGTGGAGCCCAGAGACTGTGCCGCAACGTCTTCCAGATTATCCATAAGGAGACACATCATGGCTTCTCAAAGAGGAGAGTCAGCTACGCCTGTCAAGGCAAAGCGCAAGGGACTCGACAAGTCGCACTACCTCTACATCGCCGTCATCGCCGCCGTGATCCTCGGCGCAGTGATCGGACTCATGTTCCCGGAGGTCGGGAAATCCCTCAAGCCGCTGGGCGACGGGTTCATCAAGCTGATCAAGATGATGATTGCGCCCATCATCTTCTGCACCATCGTCCTGGGCATCGGCTCCATCGCGAAGGCGGCCACGGTGGGCAAGGTCGGTGGCCTGGCGCTGGGATACTTCGTGCTCATGTCTACCTTCGCGCTCGCCATCGGCCTGGTGGTTGGCAACCTGATCCACCCGGGCGAGGGCCTGAAGCTGGCGCCGTACGATCCTTCCAAGAAGGCAGAAGTCGACAGCACCGTCGCCTTCCTCCTCGGAATCATCCCGGGAGACATTCCGGTCCTTCCGACGCTCTTTGCCGCACTCCTCGTAGGCTTCGCCCTGCAGAAGATGGGCCCGCAGGGTGCGCCGGTACTCAAGGCCATCGGCTACGGCCAGGCTGTCGTGTTCCGCATCCTCATCATGATCATGTGGCTTGCCCCGGTGGGCGCCTTCGGTGCCATCGCCGCCGTCGTGGGAGCCACCGGCGTCCAGGCCATCGTCAGCATGTTCACCCTGATGGCCGCCTTCTACATCACCTGCGCACTGTTCATCGTGATCATCCTTGGCGGGCTGCTGCAGGTTGTGGCAGGTGTCAACATCTTCCGGCTCATGAAGTACCTGGCCCGCGAATACCTCCTGATCTTCTCCACGTCCTCCTCTGAAGCCGCGCTGCCGCGCCTCATCGCCAAGATGGAGCACCTGGGTGTCTCCAAGCCGGTTGTCGGCGTCACGGTTCCCACCGGATACTCCTTCAACCTTGACGGCACGGCCATCTACCTGACCATGGCGTCCCTGTTCGTGGCCAACGCCATGGGCACCCCGCTGGACCTGGGCGCCCAGGTTTCCCTGCTGGTCTTCATGATCATCGCCTCCAAGGGCGCAGCAGGCGTCACCGGTGCCGGCCTGGCCACCCTGGCCGCAGGCCTGCAGGCCCACAAGCCGGAACTGCTCGGCGGCGTCGGCATGATCGTCGGCATCGACCGCTTCATGTCCGAGGCCCGCGCCCTGACCAACTTCACCGGCAACGCGGTCGCCACGGTCCTGATCGGCACCTGGGTCAAGGAGATCGACGGCGGCCAGGTGGAGCGTGTGCTGTCCGGCGAAGAGCCCTTCGACGAGCAGACCATGATCGCCCACCACCATGTGGAGCAGGAAGCTCCGGCTGCACCGGTTCCCGCCAACGCCTGAACCGGAAATACTGCAGGGAAACGGAAGTAACGCAGTAGCAGAAAAAGAAAAGACCGCCCGTACAGGATCATCCTGTACGGGCGGTTTTTTGCATGGACGGCCTAAACCTTCGACCTTTACCAGAAGGTAAAGGCTCAATCAAGGGCGCGTGTCAAGTTCCGTTGAATCACTGATGCGGCGCTGTAACCTTGGTGGGAAGGAACCATAGGCGCTGGAGATTCAGCGGCAGGACATCAACGTCATCGAAAGTGTGGATAGATACGTGAGCAGCGAACAGGGTTCAGCAACTCTGGAAGGCACCGAACTCGATCTGGAAGACGCCGTCATGGGTCCTACCGGGCGCCCCTACCGCGAATTCCCCGAGCCTGCGCCTCTGTCGTCCCATGGCCCCGCCCGCGTGATCGCCATGGTGAACCAGAAGGGCGGCGTCGGCAAGACGACCTCCACCATTAACCTGGCCGCTGCCCTTGCCGAATACGGCCGCCGGGTCCTGCTGGTGGACTTTGATCCCCAGGGGGCACTGTCCGCCGGCCTTGGGACGAACCCGCATGAACTGGACCTGACGGTCTACAACGTCCTGATGGACCGCAAAGTGGACATCCGGGACGCCATCCAGCACACCGGCGTCGAAAATGTCGACCTGCTGCCGGCCAACATCGACCTCTCGGCCGCGGAAGTGCAGCTGGTCAACGAAGTTGCACGCGAGCAGGTGCTGGACCGTGCCCTGAAAAAAGTGGAGGACGATTACGACGTCGTCCTGATCGACTGCCAGCCGTCGCTTGGCCTGCTGACGGTCAACGCCCTCACCGCCGCCCACGGAGTCATCATTCCGCTGATCTGCGAGTTCTTTGCGCTGCGGGCCGTCGCGCTTCTGGTGGAAACCATCGACAAGGTCCAGGACCGGCTGAACCCGCGGCTCCAGGTGGACGGGGTCCTGGCCACGATGTATGACGCCCGCACCCTGCACAGCCGCGAAGTCATCAGCCGGCTGGTGGAAGCCTTCGGAGATAAAGTCTTCGAGACCGTCATCAAGCGCTCCATCAAGTTTGCAGACGCCACGGTGGCCGCGGAGCCAATCACCAGCTACGCCGCCAACCACATCGGTGCCGACGCCTACCGCCGCCTGGCCAAGGAGCTGATTTCGCGCGGCGGCGCACCCTAGCCAAGGCCGTGGCACTGGCAGTCACCCCGCTCGCGGAGCCGACGAAAAAATCAGGCTTCGAGGTGCGGCTCGCCAACTTCACGGGACCCTTCGACCTGCTGCTCGGCCTGATCAGCAAGCATCAGCTGGACATCACCGAGGTAGCCCTGGCCACGGTGACCGATGAATTCATCAAGTACATCCGCAACCTCCAGCAGCTGGGGGAGGAATGGGCGCTGGATGAAGCCAGCGAATTCCTGGTCATTGCCGCCACGCTTTTGGACCTCAAGGCCGCCCGGCTCCTGCCGGCAGGTGAAGTGGAGGACGACGAAGACGTCGCCCTGCTCGAAGCGCGTGACCTCCTCTTCGCCCGGCTGCTCCAATACAAGGCGTTCAAGCAGGTGGCCGGCCTGATCAACTCCACCCTTGAACTCGAGGCCCGCAGCTACCCCCGCCAGGTCGCACTGGAACCCGGGTTCGCGGCATTGCTTCCGGAACTCGTGTGGCGCCACACACCCGCGCAGTTCGCTGCCCTCGCGGACGCCGCGCTGAAACCCAAGGAAGCGGCGCCGACCGAGGTTGGCCTGGCGCACCTGCACGGGAGCGCCGTGAGCGTCAAGGAACAGGCTGAAATCATTGGGCTGAAGCTTCAGGCGGGAAAGCCGCTGTCATTCCGGGCACTGATCGCCGATGCTGAATCAACGATGGTTGTGGTGGCCCGCTTCCTGGCGCTGCTGGAAATGTTCAGGGACACGGTGGTTGCGTTCGACCAGTTGCTCCCTCTGGGCGACCTGACAGTGCACTGGACGGCGGGGCACGATGACTGGAGCAGTGACAATCTCAGCGAAGAATACGAGGAGCAGCCTTGAGCGCCACCACACCGGATCCGGCAAGCAGCGCGGAGGCGGACAGCGGAGTGAACGTCGCTGAACTCCCCGGCGGCGCGCATGCCGCCCTCGAGGCTGTGCTGATGGTCATTGACCAGCCGGCCACCGCCGTCGAACTGGCCACAGGGCTCAACCTCACCGTCGACGCCGTCGAGCAGCTCCTGGCGGAACTTCAGCGTGAGTATAACGGCTATACTGTTAATGCCCCGGACTCGGGTGTTGCCACAGACAGTGGCCGCACATCCAGACCCCGGGGTTTTGAATTGCGGAATATCGCCGGAGGCTGGCGCATCTATTCCCGCGCGGATTTCGCCGACGTCGTCGGCGGGTTCGTGCTGGAGGGACAGACAGCCAGGCTGACGCAGGCGGCACTGGAAACGCTCGCCGTCATCGCTTACCGCCAGCCCGTATCAAGGGCCAGGGTGTCTGCAATTCGAGGAGTTAATGTTGACTCTGTCGTGCGGACGCTCATGCAGCGGGGACTCATCGAAGACTCGGGTACCGATCCCGAATCCGGGGCCGTCCTTTACCGCACGACGTCGTATTTCCTGGAGCGCATGGGAATCGGCTCGGTGGCTGAGTTGCCGCAGCTTTCACCCCATCTTCCAGGGCTTGAAGGCATCGAAGAGTTCTACGACGCCGGAAGAATGTAGGCAGTATCCATGCCTGCGCACGAGAATCCACCAGGGCGGACTTAATCCGCCCGGCTGGCTAGTGTTGTCGGGAGACAACCAACGCCGGCCACCATAACGAAGGACGGGTCATGACACAGGCGGGACGCCAGGGTTCACCACGTAACAGTTCGGGACGCAACAGCGCCGGACAAAATAAAGCCGGACGCAATCCGGTGCAGGGCGGCGGCAGCCGCGGAGGCGGAGCCGGCGGCGCCGGCTACAAAGGCGGCGGCGACCGTCCCTTCAAACGCCCCAAGCCTCGCGAAGAGGCCTTCATCGATCCGGACCTGCAGGGCCCGGCCGGCGCACCGGCAGACCGCCCGGCGTCCGGAGACTGGAAGCAGGGAAAACCTGCCGCCCGGAAGCCCGGTTCGCGCAAGCCCGGCGCCGGCAAAGAGCCCGGTACGCCCGGCGCCCTGAAGCCCAAGCCGCGGTCCGCTGCAGCGAAGACCTTCGGTTCGCGCGCGTTCGGCGGCGAACGGTTCGGCCAGAACCTCGGCCCCGTCCGCAAGCCTTCGCGGAAGCGCGGACCCCGCGGCGACGTGCCGCAGTCCGAAATGCACGATGCCGACGGCATCCGCCTGCAGAAGGTCATGGCCTCCGCCGGCGTCGCTTCCCGGCGCGTGTGCGAGGAAATGATCTCGGAGGGCCGCGTGGAAGTGGACGGCAAGGTTGTCACGGAGCTCGGCGTCCGCGTCGACCCGAAGACCGCCGTGATCCACGTTGACGGACTGCGCATCCAGCTGGACGAGAACATGGTGTACATGGTGTTCAACAAGCCCAAGGGTGTTGTGTCCACCATGGAGGACCCTGACGGCCGTCCGTGCATCAGCGACTTCGTCCGCAACACGCACGGCGAACGCCTCTTCCACGTGGGACGCCTCGACGTCGCCACCGAGGGCCTGCTGCTGCTGACGAACGACGGCGAACTCGCCAACCGTTTGACGCACCCGTCCTACGAGGTGCCCAAGACGTACCTGGTCCAGGTCCGCGGCCCGTTCCCGCAGGGAATCGGCGCGCAGCTGAAGTCCGGCGTCGAGCTTGAGGACGGGTTCGCTTCGGTGGACTCCTTCAAGCTGGTGGACTCCACCCCGGGCCACGTGCTGATCGAGGTTGTGCTGCACTCCGGCAAGAACCGCATCGTACGCCGCCTGTTCGACGCCGTCGGTTTCCCGGTACTCCGCCTGGTGCGGGTCAAAGTGGGCCCCATCGGCCTGGGCGACCAGCGCCAGGGGAGCATCCGCAACCTCGGCAAGCAGGAAGTCGGCCACCTGCTGGCATCCGTAGGGCTGTAGTCCATGTCTGCCTTTCGTACCCACGGGCGCGGCCACCTGCGCGGCCCGGTGGTGGTTATCGGAACGGGACTGCTGGGGACCAGCATCGGCCTCGGGCTCCGGGGCCGCGGCGTCTCGGTGTTCCTGTCCGATCCGTCACCCACCAACCAGGCGGTCGCCGTCGACATCGGGGCAGGCCTTCCGTTGTCGCGCCTTGGCGACGAGCAGCCCGAACTTGTTGTGGTGGCCGCTCCGCCGGACGTTACAGCGGACGTGGTGGAGCGCGCACTGACTGATTACCCGGCCGCAACGGTGGTGGACATCGCCAGCGTTAAGTCCGGAATCCTGGCCGACCTTCGGGGGCGCGGCGTGGACCTTGCCCGCTACGTGGGCACGCATCCGATGGCCGGCCGGGAAAAGTCAGGGCCCGTGGCGGCCCGCGGTGAGCTGTTCACCTCCATGCCCTGGGTGGTTTGCCCTTCCGGCGAAACGTCGCCCGGTGCCCTGCTGGCAGCCCGTGCCCTGGCCACGGACCTCGGTGCCGTGGTCACGCAGTTCGGCGCCGAGGAACATGACCACGCCGTGGCGCTCGTGTCGCACCTTCCGCAGGTGATGTCATCGCTGGTGGCCAGCCGGCTGCAGGGTACGCCCCTGCACGCCCTGTCGCTGGCCGGAAACGGGTTGCGCGACGTCACCCGGATCGCGGCCAGCGATCCGACGCTGTGGGTCCAGATCCTGGGCGCCAACGCGGGCCCGGTGGTCGAGATCCTGCACGGCGTTCGGGAGGACCTCAACCGCCTGATCGGCACGCTTGAAGATCCTGCCGCCCCCGGTGCCCGCCTGGACCTGGCCCAGCTGATCAGTGAGGGCAACGCCGGGCAGTCCAGGATTCCCGGCAAGCATGGCGGACCGCCGCAGGCGTATTCCTGGTTGACCGTCCTGGTGGACGACCGGCCGGGGCAGATCGCCCGCCTCCTGACGGAGATCGGCGAAATCGGGGTCAACCTCGAAGACCTGCGGCTGGACCATTCGTCCGGGCAGAATGTAGGAATGGTGGAACTGTCGGTTTTGCCCAACAAACATGATCTGCTCATCGAAGCACTCAACGACCGTGGATGGCGGGTACTGCAGTAATGACACAGGAACTCATTGACACCGTGCCTATGCTTCGCCAAGGCAGGCCGCTGGTGGTTGCCATCGACGGCCCTTCCGGGTCCGGAAAGTCCAGCGTCAGCAGGGAAGTGGCACGACGCCTCCGCCTGGCCTACCTGGACACGGGCGCCATGTACCGTGCCCTGACCTGGTACTGCCTGGACCGGGGAATCGACCTGGGCGACGCAGCGGCCATCGAGCAGGCCTCCGAGGACCTGCCGCTGGACGTCAGCACCAGCCCGAATGAGGAATACGTCCGGGTTGGCGGCACGGACGTCACGCAGGCGATCCGGGAACCGGCCATCTCCTCGGCCGTCAGTGCCATCGCCACCACCCTCGGTGCGCGGAAGGAACTGGTTCGCCGGCAACGTGAACTGATTGAGGTCCACCACCGCCGCATCGTGGTGGAAGGACGCGACATCACCACGGTCGTCGCTCCCGGCGCCGAAGTCCGGATGCTGCTGACGGCCAGCGAGGAGGCCAGGCTTCGCCGACGGGGCGTCCAGCTGGGCGGCACGCAGAGCGCCGAGCAGCTGGCGGCCCAGGTCACCCAGCGCGACGCCAAGGACTCGACCGTCGTCAACTTCACCACGGCTGCGGACGGTGTCGTCACCCTGGATTCGTCGGATCTGGACTTCGACGGCACCGTTGACGCGGCCCTGGGTATCGTCAACAAGGTCCTCAACCGTGACTGACGCAGGGGGCACCCGTCCCGACCGGGCGCAGGCAGGCGGCGGCGTACTCCCGGGCGGATGGACCATGGCCTGGAGCCGGCCGGTCGGGTGGATCCTGGACCATGTGGTCTACCGGACCACAGTCCACGGACGGGAGAACGTTCCCACTGAAGGTCCCGTGATCTTCGCTGGCAACCACATCAGCTTCCTGGACGGGCCGGTGATGTTCGGCGCGTCACCGCGCCCCATGCACATCCTCGTTAAGAAGGAAATGTTCAAAGGCTTCCTCGGGGGCGTCCTCAAGGCTTCGGGCCAGCTTCCGGTGGACCGCTCCGGCGACCGTGCCGCGCTGCAGCTCAGCAAAAGCGCGCTCGACGCCGGCCGTTGCGTCGGTATCCTCCCCGAAGGTACACGGGGGAGCGGCGAGGCGACCACCATTAACAACGGGGTTGCCTGGCTGGCGCTGAACTCCGGCGCCACCGTGGTTCCTGTGGCCATCCTGGGCACCAGGATCGGCGGCGAACACCTCGACGCCGTTCCGCGGCCGGGCCGGCGGCTGCACGTCAGTTTCGGCAAGGCGCTGGCTGTGGGGCGCAGGCCCGGCGAGACAGGGCGTGTTTCAATGGACAGGGCGGGAAACGAGATCCGCGCTGCATTGGCACGGCATGTCCAGCAAACGATTCAACTCAGCGGGCAGCCCTTGCCCGGCGCGGATTCCCCGCAAAAACGTCATGAAGAAGTAGCCGGGACGCCGGCAGATCACCACTAAGGAAAGTGCAATGAGCGATACGACTCAAGCCTCCGGCAAATTTGGCGCCGGCGAAGACGAATACACGCCCACCGGCACGGACCAGGTGGCGGAGCATCTTGCTGCCCTGGACGATGACGAGGCAGAGCTTCGAGCCGCCTCCCTCCGGGCCGGCCTGGACGACTACGAACTGGACGAGGAAGACGCCGCCCTCCTGAGCGGCCACTACGACGACCAGGACTTCGACGGTCCGGTCAAGCTTGATCCGGTGCTGGCCATCATCGGCCGCCCCAACGTGGGCAAGTCCACCCTGGTGAACCGTATCCTCGGCCGCCGCGAAGCCGTGGTGGAGGATACCCCCGGCGTCACGCGCGACCGGGTGATGTACTCGGCCACGTGGAACGGCCGGAACTTCACGGTCGTAGACACCGGCGGCTGGGAGCACGATGCCCGCGGCATCCACGCCCGGGTCGCAGAGCAGGCCGAAATGGCCGTGGAACTCGCCGACGCCGTGCTGTTCGTCGTCGACTCAGCCGTCGGCGCCACCGCCACGGACGAAGCGGTCGTCAAAATGCTCCGCAAGTCCAAGAAGCCGGTCATCATGGTGGCCAACAAGGTGGACGACTTTGCGCAGGAAGCCGACTCGGCAACGCTCTGGGGCCTCGGCTTCGGCGAGCCGTACCCGGTGTCGGCATTGCACGGCCGGGGCGTCGCCGACCTCCTCGACCACGTAATGGACACCCTGCCTGAGTACTCAACGATCGAAGGGCTGGAGCGCTCCGGCGGGCCGCGCCGTATCGCACTCATCGGCCGTCCGAACGTGGGCAAGTCCTCCCTGCTGAACAAGCTGGCGGGATCCGAGCGCGTTGTCGTGGACAACACCGCCGGCACCACGCGCGACCCCGTCGATGAATTCATCGAACTCGGCGGCCGCACCTGGCGCTTCGTCGACACCGCCGGCATCCGCCGCCGCCAGCACATGGCGCAGGGCGCGGACTTCTACGCCTCGCTGCGTACGCAGAGCGCCCTCGAAAAGGCGGAGGTCGCCGTCGTGCTCCTCGCCGTGGACGAAGTGCTCAGCGAGCAGGATGTCCGCATCCTGCAGCTGGCCATTGAATCCGGCCGTGCACTGGTTCTCGCGTTCAACAAGTGGGACCTGCTGGATGACGAACGCCGCACCTACCTGGAACGTGAAATCGAGCAGGACCTGGCCCACGTGGCCTGGGCGCCGCGCGTGAACATTTCGGCGCTGACGGGCTGGCACAAGGACCGCCTGGTTCCTGCGCTGGACACGGCACTGGAAAGCTGGGACAAGCGCATCCCCACCGGGCGCCTGAACGCCTTCCTCGGCGAGCTCGTGGCTGCGCACCCGCACCCGGTCCGCGGCGGCAAGCAGCCCCGCATCCTCTTCGGCACGCAGGCTTCCAGCCGCCCGCCGAAATTTGTCCTGTTCACCACCGGATTCCTGGACCCGGGATACCGCCGCTTCATCACCCGCCGCCTCCGCGAAACCTTCGGTTTCGAGGGAACGCCCATTGAGGTCAACATGCGCGTCCGCGAAAAGCGCGGCAAGAAGCGTTAATCACGGCACACGTTGCATGTGTCACACAGAAAGTGTCACTTGCACCCTCTGACATCGTGTAAGCTTTTCAAGGTGGTTCGGCCGGACTGCTTAGGTGAAAATCGCAGGGAAACCTGGGAGGCCACCGAAGCGGAGAACGGCGGGACTAACGGGCTGTAGCGCAGCTTGGTAGCGCACTTGACTGGGGGTCAAGGGGTCGCAGGTTCAAATCCTGTCAGCCCGACCAGCAGGAAAAACCGCTCCGTTTCCGGGAATCATCCCGGGACCGGGGCGGTTTTTTCGTTGTGCCGGTTGTGGCGCCCTATTTCAGGAAACGGGACGTCCTCCGGTCCGCCAGGATCTTGCCGCCTGTCTGGCAGGTCGGGCAGTACTGCAAAGCCCTGTCGGCAAAAGACACTTCATGGATGGTGTCCCCGCAGACGGGGCACTCCTCACCGGTCCGGCCGTGGACGCGCATGGTGTTCCGCTTGGCGTCCTTCAATTCGTTGGGCGCCTTTCCCACAGCCTCCGCCACCGCCTGGCCCAGGATGCTGTGGACGGAGTCGTAAAGGACGCGGACGGCTGCCGGGTCCAGGGACTTCGCGATGGCGAAGGGGGAGATCCGCGCCGCGTGGAGGATTTCGTCGCTGTAGGCGTTTCCGATGCCGGCGATCACTCCCTGGTTCCGTAACAGTCCCTTAATCTGCTGGGTGCTCGCGGCGAGAATTTCAGCGAAATCATCAAGGCTGAACGAGTCGCTTAACGGATCAGGGCCCAGGGTGGCGACCGCCGGGATCTGTTCCGGGTCCCGGACCACGTAGAGTGCCAGGCTCTTCTTGGTGCCTGCCTCGGTGAGGTCGATCCCTATCTGTACTGCGCCGCCGTCGGCGTCCGGCCGGTTCGTGGTGAACTCCAGCCGCGCAGCGATGTACCCCTTGCCCCGTGCCAGCACGGCATGGGACGGCGATTCCGTGTACCTGAGCCAGCCGGCCTTTGCCAGGTGGAACGCGAGATAGATGCCCTCAGTCTCCAGGATGATGAATTTTCCCCGGCGCTGGACACCGGAGATGGTGCGGCCTTCCAGTGCCGTATATGGCGGGTCCGCCGTCTTGAGGACCGCGAAGGACACGATCTGGATTTTCGTCAGTACAGCTCCACGAAGCCGGGCGCCCAGGAAAGCGCTCAGCCCGGCCACTTCGGGAAGTTCTGGCATGTCACTACTGTGCCACAAGGGTCCTGACAAGGGCTCCCTGCCGCGGCTATTGATGTGCATATACTTTCAGCGGCGGCTTGTTCTGCAGACCTCCGTTGACATTGCTGATTGACCAATATTCGTGGTTGACCCGATGAAAGGCCCCTGATGAGCAACATTCCCGAAGACCTGTCCTACACTGCCGAACATGAGTGGGTTTCCGCCCCCAACGCCGAGGGCGTAGTGCGGGTAGGCATCACCGATTTCGCCCAGGACGCCCTGGGTGACGTGGTGTACGCGCAGATGCCCGAAGTCGGCACCAAGGTCGCCGCGAACGAGGTCGTTGGCGAGGTTGAGTCCACCAAGAGCGTGAGCGACATCTACGCTCCCGTGAGCGGAGAAATCGTCGCCCGGAACGAGGCACTGGACACCGATTCGGCCCTGATTAACAGCGATCCGTACGGCGAAGGCTGGCTCATCGAGGTCAAGCTCGCGGAGGCCGACGCGGTGGAGTCCCTGCTCAGTGCATCGGAGTACGAACAACAGGTAGGCTAAAGATAACCGGCATGGCGGGCCGGCTGCTGAGTGATCAGCAGCCGGCGGCACGCCGGTAGTACCGGATCTGCCAGGCTTTTCCGGAGGGCACGCGTTGTTTGCAGGGGGACATCTGCAACGGAAGAGGAGGAATCCATGGTTGGTCACGAGAATAGCCACAACGTTGGTGATTACGGCACGGGCGGAGTGAAGGCTTCGGAGACCACCTCGATTCATCTCACGCCGATCCGTGATGAGCCGATCATTGCGCCCAAGCTGTCTCCGGAGGAGCGGGTTGCCGTGGAGGCCCTTCCGTTCGGTTCGGCGCTGCTGGTGGCCCATAGCGGACCCAACACCGGTGCGCGGTTCCTCTTGGACTCCGACGTCACCACTGCCGGACGGCATCCGGACGCGGACATCTTCCTTGACGACGTCACGGTCTCCCGCCGCCACGTGGAATTCCGTCGGACGGCACGCAGTTTCGAGGTCGTTGACACCGGCAGCCTCAATGGAACCTACGTCAACCACGACCGCGTGGACAGCGTGGAGCTCAAGTCCGGCAATGAAGTCCAGATCGGCAAGTTCCGGCTCACTTTCTACCTCAGCCCTGCCCGCGCTGCAGGCAACGTCTGATCCCGGGGTAGTTGCCTGTGGCTCTGGCACAACCGGAACGGCGCGGACCCCAGGTCCTGAACATCGGGGAAGTACTCGCGCAACTGAGTGACGACTTCCCCGGCATGACCGCGTCCAAAATCAGGTTCCTTGAAGAAAAGGGCCTGATCAATCCGCAGCGCACCCCGGCCGGCTACCGGCAGTATGCGGACACGGATGTGGAGCGGCTGCGCTTCGTGCTGGCTCTCCAGCGCGACCAATACCTGCCGCTGAAGGTGATCAAGGACTATCTTGACGCGATCGACCGCGGCGAACGCCCGGAGAACCTGCCGCCGGGCGTCACGGTGTCCCCGCGGATCGTGTCGGACGAACTCGCCACCGAACTGCAGAACAAGGTGCGCAGGCTCAGCGAGGACCAGCTGCGGGCCGAGTCCGGCGCCAGCGTGCCGCTGCTGCGGTCGTTGCTTGAATTCGGGCTGATCCGCCACGTCAACGGGAAGTTCGATGAGCATGCCCTGCAGGTGGCCCGTGCCTGCGTCCAGCTGGAAAGCCACGGCCTCGAACCCCGCCACCTACGGCCTTTCCAGGCCGCCGCAGAGCGGGAGTTTGGCCTGGTGGAACGTGCCGTGGCGCCGCTGACCTCCCGCAAGGACGCCGCATCCCATGCCCGGGCCGCCGAGGCAGCCCGGGAGATCAGTGATCTCTGCCTGACGCTGCACCGGGCCTTGGTGCAGGACCGCATATCGCGAATGGATATCTGATGATTGAAGTCGAGATCGTAGGCGTGAGGATCGAACTGCCGTCGAACCAGCCGCTGGTGCTGCTTCGCGAAATCCACGGCGAACGGCACGTGCCCATCTGGATCGGAACCCCTGAAGCCAGTGCCATCGCGTTGGCCCAGCAGGGTGTGGTGCCGCCGCGGCCCATGACGCACGACCTCCTAATCGACGTCGTCGAATCGTTGGGCCACTCCATCGTCAGCGTCAATATCGTCGCCGTCGAAGACAACATCTTCTACGGACAGCTCCAGTTCGAAGACGGCACCACCGTGAGCTCCAGGGCCTCGGACGCCCTTGCCCTGGCCTTGCGGGCCAAGTGCCGCATCTGGTGCGCGGACTCGGTGATGGATGAGGCCGGTGTCCGGATTACCGAGCACGATGAAGGTGAAGACACCGAGCCAGGCCCCACCGTGGACGAGGAGCGTGAACTGCGACGCTTCCGTGAGTTCCTCGACGACGTGGAGCCCGAAGACTTCGACGGCTAGGGGCACGTTAAGGTTAAAGTTGAGGCTGAAAGTTTCGACACGCCCCTCGAAGAGGGCCAACGTCTTTGACCTTGGGCCCTGGCAGGCCTAACGTCGAACATATCAAGTTCCCATTGCATACAACAGCCGCGCAAGTCACACTGGAATGTGCAGCTCCGGCTGAAATTACACAGATGAATTTCGGATCTGTGATCGCTGTTGCTGCAACTTCCTTAGGGGAGCATACGACGAGGAGGGTCCACGTGAGTCCGAAAGGCGAAGCAGGCGAGCTAAAGCAGGCTTCAACGGCAGGCGTAGCCCTGCCCGCGAGCGGTGCTCAGGGCCTCCTCTTCACGGAAGACCTTCCTGTCCTGGACGAGGACGCCGGCTACCGCGGACCGACTGCCTGCAAGGCCGCAGGCATCACTTACCGCCAGCTCGACTACTGGGCACGGACAGGCCTGGTTGAGCCCGCAGTTCGCGGCGCCGCCGGTTCCGGCTCGCAGCGGCTCTACGGCTTCCGCGACATCCTGGTGCTGAAAGTGGTCAAGCGGCTGCTGGATACGGGCGTTTCACTGCAGCAGATCCGTTCCGCCGTCGAACACCTGCGTGAACGCGGCGTTGAAGACCTCGCCCAGATCACCCTCATGAGCGATGGCGCGAGCGTCTATGAATGCACCTCCGCGGATGAGGTCATTGATCTCGTCCAGGGCGGCCAGGGTGTGTTCGGAATCGCCGTCGGCCGGGTGTGGCGCGAAGTGGAAGGCAGCCTCGCAGCGCTTCCCAGCGAGCACGCCGTCGAGCAGTCGTTTCCGGACGATGAACTCAGCAAGCGCCGCGCAGCCCGCAAGACCGGCACCACAGGCTAGCACCCCTACCCTCAGCAGAAAGGCCGCCTTCCGGAAGGAAGGCGGCCTTTCTGCTGTCAGTGCGTGGGGAGGCCACGGGGACGGCATTCCAACTACCGGAGGCTCCGTTCCCGGAGTGCTCCGGCGGGATCGGAGCCGTTGGATGCCAGGAGGTTGTCAAGAAGAGTGTTGAACATGCTGGCGGCATTTTTCGCCGAATCACCGGGCCAGTGGTGCACGGAATGCGCCGCACCCTGGATCTGCTGCCAGTTTGCCTGTTCCGGAATGTGGGGTGTCAGCAGCAGTTCTCCGAACATCGACTGCATTTCCGCGAGGCGGAAGGCGTGTTCGGACGAACCCGAGCGGACGCGGTTCGCAATGATGCCGGCGGGGGAGAGGTTGGGGGCGAACTCCTGGCGGAACAGCTGGATAGCGCGCATGGTGCGCTCCGTTCCCGCCACGGAAAACAGCCCCGGTTCGGCGACGAGGGCCACCTTGTCGCTGGCGGACCACGCCATCCGGGTCAGTCCGTTCAGCGAGGGCGGGCAGTCCACCAGGATCAGCTGGTACTTGTCCGTGCCGGCCAGAACCGCTGACAACCTGCGCAGGTCCCTGCGGCCAAGGTCGGGCCGATCGTAAATGCCTGTGTAAGCGGAACCTACAGCAACATCCAGGACGGCGGGCCGGGCTCCGTTGTAGTTTTCACGGGCCACCCAGCCGCTGGTGACGACGTTCTCGGCAAGCCTGGCACGGCGGGGGCTCTTCAGCATCCGGCCGATGTCCAGTTGGTCATCCGGCTGGACGCCCAGTGCCGTACTGGCGTCCGCATGCGGATCAAGGTCCACCACGAGGGTGGGGATGCCGGCGGCCAGGGCCGCAGATGCCAATCCGGTGGTGACGGAAGTTTTGCCGACCCCGCCTTTGAGGCTGCTGATGCTGACTACTTGCACTTGAAAAACCAATACCTAACGCCGGTTGCCGTGTTGGGGTAGTGCCGGCTCCGGCTCCCCGGAGCGGAGGGCGCGCGTAAGCACCCCCAACTCATCATATGTTGCCGCGGTGATGAATCCCGCTTCATCCGGCGTGTGCGCGGCACATCCCGCCCGATCCCGTGCGGGCGACGGGGGCCGGGATCGGCGGGGCCTGCCTAATCCTGCCTCCATGACGGATAATTCTGTGATGGTCGACACAATGATTTGTGTTTCCACGCACCCGTCTTACACACTGTGACCACTTACCGATACACCCGCGATGATGCAGGAGAAGTATGTTTTCCAAGATTCTGGTGGCTAACCGCGGCGAAATCGCGATCCGCGCCTTCCGTGCCGGCTACGAGCTGGGCGCCAAGACGGTTGCCGTGTTCCCCAACGAGGACCGTAACTCCATCCACCGCCAGAAGGCTGATGAAGCGTACCTGATCGGCGAAGAGGGCCATCCCGTCCGCGCCTACCTCGACGTGGATGAGGTGGTCCGGGTAGCCAAGGAATCCGGCGCCGACGCCATCTACCCCGGCTACGGATTCCTCTCGGAGAATCCCCGCCTGGCCCGGGCCGCCAAAGAAGCCGGCATCACCTTCGTCGGCCCTCCGGCTGAGGTCCTTGAGCTGGCAGGAAACAAGGTTGCCGCCTTGGAGGCGGCACGTGCCGCGGGCGTTCCCGTCCTCAAGTCGAGCCAGCCCTCCAAGGACCTGGATGAGCTGATCGCCGCCGCAGACGTTATCGGTTTCCCCATTTTCGCCAAGGCCGTGGCCGGCGGCGGAGGTCGCGGCATGCGCCGCGTGGACACCCGTGAGGCTCTCCCGGAAGCGCTGCAGGCTGCCATGCGCGAGGCTGACGCCGCGTTCGGCGACCCCACCATGTTCCTCGAACAGGCCGTTCTCCGCCCCCGCCACATCGAGGTCCAGATCCTGGCCGATGCCGAGGGCAACATCATGCACCTCTTCGAACGCGACTGCTCCATCCAGCG
Organism: Arthrobacter sp. B10-11; assembly: GCF_033142195.1. NCBI lineage: Bacteria > Bacillati > Actinomycetota > Actinomycetes > Micrococcales > Micrococcaceae > Arthrobacter > Arthrobacter sp. B10-11. The sequence continues at coordinate 661,086 of NZ_JAWMTH010000003.1, read as the reverse complement.
CCGCCACCAGAAAGTCGTGGAAATCGCGCCGGCCCCCAACCTGGATGAGGGCATCCGGCAGGCGCTTTACCGCGATGCCGTGAAGTTCGCCAAGGCGCTCAACTACGTCAACGCCGGAACCGTGGAGTTCCTCGTGGACACCGTCGGCGAACGCGCCGGCCAGCATGTCTTTATCGAAATGAACCCCCGCATCCAGGTGGAGCACACAGTCACCGAGGAAGTGACGGACGTGGACCTGGTCCAGGCGCAGCTGCGCATCGCCTCCGGCGAGACGCTGGCCGACCTGGGCCTCTCCCAGGAGACGGTCCAGCTCAAGGGCGCGGCCCTTCAGTGCCGCATCACCACGGAGGATCCGGCCAACGGTTTCCGGCCCGACGTCGGCAAGATCACCGGCTACCGATCCGCCGGCGGTGCCGGTGTACGGCTCGACGGCGGGACCGTGTACTCGGGTGCCGAGATCAGCCCGCACTTCGACTCCATGCTGGTCAAGCTGACCTGCCGCGGCCGCGACTACCCCGCAGCTGTGGCGCGCGCCCGTCGCGCCCTGGCGGAATTCCGCATCCGCGGCGTGTCCACCAACATTTCCTTCCTGCAGGCCGTCCTGGATGATAAGGACTTCATCGCCGGCGATGTGGCCACCAACTTCATCGACCAGCGCCCCGAGTTGCTCAAGGCCCGTGTCTCCGCGGACCGCGGCACCAAGCTGCTGACCTGGCTGGCCGAGGTGACAGTCAACAAGCCCAACGGGGAACTCACGGTCCACTCGAACCCTGCGGCCAAACTGCCCGCAGTGGGGGACACCCCTGCACCGGAGGGCTCACGCCAGCGGCTGATCGAGCTGGGTCCTGAAGGCTTTGCCAAGGCCCTGCGCGCGCAGAACGCCGTCGCCGTGACGGACACCACGTTCCGCGATGCCCACCAGTCCCTGCTGGCCACCCGGGTCCGCACCCGCGACCTGGTCGCGGCAGGCCCCGCCGTGTCCGCTCTGCTTCCCGAGCTGCTGTCCGTGGAAGCCTGGGGCGGTGCCACATATGACGTCGCCCTGCGGTTCCTCGGCGAGGACCCCTGGGACCGGCTTGCCGCGCTGCGCAAGGCACTGCCCAACATCTGCCTCCAGATGCTGCTCCGCGGCCGCAACACCGTGGGCTATACGCCGTACCCCGAGGAAGTCACCGTTGCATTCGTCAACGAGGCCGCCGCTACCGGCATCGACATCTTCCGGATCTTCGACGCGCTCAACGACGTGAACCAGATGGCTCCTGCCATCCGCGCTGTCCGGGCCACCGGCACCGCCGTCGCTGAAGTGGCCCTTTGCTACACGGGTGACATGCTGAATCCCGACGAAAACCTGTACACGCTGGACTACTACCTGGCGCTGGCGCAGAAGATCGTTGACGCCGGTGCCCACATCCTCGCCATCAAGGACATGGCAGGGCTGTTGCGTCCGGCGGCCGCTGCGAAGCTTGTGGCAGCCCTGCGGGAACGGTTCGACCTCCCGGTCCACCTGCACACCCACGACACCGCAGGCGGCCAGCTGGCCACACTCCTGGCGGCAGTGGACGCAGGCGTGGACGCCGTGGACGTCGCGTCGGCTTCCCTGGCAGGCACTACCAGCCAACCCTCGGCGTCGGCGCTGGTCGCCGCCCTGGCAAACACGCCGCGCGACACTGGCCTGGACCTGGCCAAGGTCAGCTCGCTGGAACCCTACTGGGAGGCCGTGCGGCGCGTCTACGCACCCTTCGAGTCGGGCCTGCCGGGCCCCACCGGCCGCGTCTACCAGCACGAGATCCCCGGCGGCCAGCTCTCCAACCTCCGGCAGCAGGCGATGGCCCTCGGGCTGGGTGAACGCTTCGAGGCCATCGAGGACATGTATACGGCAGCGGACCGCATCCTGGGCCGTCTCGTGAAAGTCACCCCGTCCTCCAAGGTGGTTGGCGATCTCGCCCTGCACCTCGTCGGCCTCAACGCTGATCCCGCGGACTTCAACGAAAACCCGCAGAGTTATGACATCCCGGATTCCGTGATCGGCTTCCTGTCCGGCGAACTGGGCGATCCCCCCGGAGGCTGGCCGGAGCCGTTCCGCACCAAGGCCCTCCAGGGCCGGAGCATCAAGGTGCGCGACGCCGAATTGAAGGCCGAGGACAGCGAAGCGCTGAAGGGTGACTCCAAGACCCGGCAGCAGACCCTTAACCGCCTGCTCTTCGAAGGTCCCACCAAGGACTACCAGAAGAGCGTGGAGACTTACGGCAACCTGTCCGTCCTGGACACCCGCGATTACCTCTTCGGCCTCCAGCGCGGCGCGGAGCACGAGATCGAGCTTGAGAAGGGCGTTCGCCTGATCGCCTCCCTTGAAGCAGTATCGGAGCCGGATGAGAAGGGCATGCGCACTGTCATGTGCACGCTCAACGGCCAGTCCAGGCCGGTGGTGGTCCGCGACCGTTCCGTGGTCAGCAACGTCAAGGCAGCAGAGAAGGCGGATGTAAGCCAGCCGGGCCACGTCGCCGCACCGTTCGCCGGAGCCGTGACACTTACGGTCAAGGTGGGGGACGCGGTCAACGCCGGCGATACCGTTGCCACCATTGAGGCCATGAAAATGGAGGCGTCCATCACGACGCCGGTGGCCGGAACGGTCGGACGCCTCGCTGTCGGGGCCGTGGAACAGGTCCAGGGCGGGGACCTGCTGCTCGTCGTCGAGTAAGGCAACAAGCCCGAGTAAGACCACAAAAGGGAGGTCCTCCCGGTTCAGTGCGAACCGGGAGGACCTCCCTTTTGTTGTGCCGGCGTACCCTTTAGTGCTGTCCGGACGGCTCCGTACGGGCCGGGCGCGGAGAAGCGTACATCTCCCCGATGACCGCTTCGAAGTCCTTCATCACCTGGGCCCGCTTGACCTTCATGGACGGGGTCAGGTGGCCGGAAGCCTCCGTGAAGTCGGACGGCACAATCCGGAACGACTTGATGGCTTCAGCCTGGGACACGGACTGGTTGGCGCGGGTGATGAGGTCCTGGACGGCGGCCTTGACCACAGGGTGGTCCGCGGCTTCCGCGAGGGTGGTGGAAGCCGGCAGGCCGTGCCGCTGCAGCCACCCTGGCAGGGCTTCCTCGTCGAGGGTCACCAACGCGCCGATGAACGGCATGTTGTCGCCGACAACGAGCACCTGCGAAACCAGGGCGTCGGCGCGGATCTGGTCTTCGAGCAGAGCAGGCACCACGTTTTTGCCGCTGGCCGTCACGATGATTTCCTTCTTGCGGCCCGTGATGGTCAGGAAGCCGTCATCGTCCATTTGTCCGATGTCGCCGGTACGGAACCATCCGTCCACGAACGTGTCGGCTGCCAGGTCATCGCGCTTGTAGTAGCCGCGCATCACGCAGACGCCCTTCGCGAGGATCTCGCCGTCGTCGGCTATCTTCACTGCATTCCCCGGCAGGGGAGCCCCGACCGTGCCGATCCTGATGAGGTCAGGCGTGTTCACGGTGATCGGAGCCGTGGTCTCGGTCAGGCCGTAGCCTTCGAGGATCTGCATGCCGATGCCCTGGAAGAAGTGCCCCAGGCGTTCGCCCAGCGGGCCGCCGCCGGAAACGGCGTGGGCCACCTGGCCGCCCATGGCTGCGCGCAGCTTGCTGTACACGAGCTTGTCGAACAGCGCGTGGCGGAGCTTGAGGCCAAAGCCGATCGACCCGGCCTGGCGGGCGCGGGAGTAGGCGATGGCGGTGTCGGCTGCCTTGTGGAAGATGGCGCCCTTGCCACCGTCCTCCGCCTTCGTCATGGCCGAGTTGTAGACCTTTTCGAACACGCGCGGCACCGCGAGGATGAACGTGGGCTTGTAGCTCTGCAGATCCGGCAAAAGGTGCTTGATGTCCGGAGTGTGCGCCACCGTAACGCCGGCCGCCACGGCAAGGACCGAGATGAACCGGGCGAACACGTGGGCCAGCGGCAGGAACATGATGGTCCGCGCTTGTTCGTGGACAATGCCGGACAGCGAAGTGGCCAGCGCGTTCTCCGAAAGCTCCACGAAGTTTCCGTGGGTCAGTTCGCAACCCTTGGGCCTGCCGGTGGTGCCGGAGGTGTAGATGATCGTCGCCACGTCGGCAAGCGAAGCCTGGCTCCGGCGGGCTTCCAGTTCGTCGTCGCTGACGGCGGTTCCGGCGGCGCGGAGTTCGTCCAGCCCCGCGCCCTCCAGCTGCCAGACGTGGGCGAGGGAGGAGAGCCCCTCGGACGTGGCGGCCTGCCGGATGACGTCCTCGTGGTGCGCCGACTCACCGAACGCGGCAACGGCCCCTGAATCGCCCAGGTTCCAGGCAACCTGGCTGGGCGAGGATGTTTCGTAGATGGGAACGGAGACGCCGCCGGCGAACCAGATCGCAAAATCCACCAGCGCCCACTCATACCGTGTGCGGGACATGATGCCCACGCGGTCGCCGGCCGCGACGCCGCTGGCCATGAGGCCCTTGGCAAGCACGCGGACGTCGGCGAGGAAATCGGTGGCGGAAATGTCCTGCCACTGTCCGGCGGCATCGAGCCTCGAATACAGGGAAGGGTTCGAGGCCTTGGCGGCCTGCCGCAGCACCAGGTCGGTGATGTTGGTTTCCGGGGGTACATTCACCAAGGGCGGAACACTGAATTCGCGCACGATAGCTCCTTTGTTATCCATAGACCCGCAGGGGGTACTGCTAACACTAGTACGCCCGCTGCGGAGGTGTGTTCTGTTTCACCTACTGGCGAGTAACTTTACGGTCAAGGGCCTGGCACCCGCCACCCCCGGCCCTTCGGGAGTCGTGTCCCGCAGGCGGACCGCGCCGGAATATAAGGGGCGGGCAATAGAATGGGGAACCATGCATACTCCTTCGCCCGGCGCCGCGCCCAGACCCTTTCGACGGACGGCCGCGTGGCGGCGCAGGAAGCCTGAGGGGCAGGAAGCGCTGGCCGCAAGCCAGACCTTCCGCGAGCACCTCCGGCTGGGGCGCAAGGGCCTGGCCATCGGCGTCGATATCGGTGGCACCAAGGTTGCCGCCGGCGTAGTGGATGCCGACGGCAGGATCCTGAGCCAGGCCCGGCGCTCTACTCCGGGCAACGACCCCCGGGCAGTGGAACAGGTGATTGTGGAACTCGTGGAGGAGTTGAGCCGCGGCCACCGCATCTGGTCAGTGGGAATCGGCGCGGCCGGCTGGATGGACCTCGACGGCGGGACGGTGCTGTTCAGCCCGCACCTCGCCTGGCGCAATGAGCCCCTGCGGGACAACCTCCAGCGCCTGCTGCGCAGGCCGGTCCTCCTGACGAACGACGCCGACGCCGCCGCATGGGCGGAGTGGCGCTTTGGTGCCGGTCAGGGACAGAACCGGCTCGTGTGCATCACGCTCGGCACCGGCATCGGCGGTGCCATGGTGATGGACGGCCGGCTGGAGCGCGGACGTTTTGGCGTTGCGGGCGAATTCGGCCACCAGATCATCATGCCCGGCGGCCACCGTTGCGAATGCGGCAACCGAGGCTGCTGGGAACAATACGCATCCGGAAACGCCCTCGGCCGCGAAGCCCGCGAGCTGGCTGCCGCCAATTCGCCGGTGGCGCAGGAACTCCTGAAGGCCGTGGACGGGCAGGTGGACCGGATTACCGGAGTCATCGTGACGGAACTGGCCAAGGCAGGGGACCCCACCTCCCGGGAACTGCTGGAGGACGTCGGAGAGTGGCTGGGACTGGGGCTCGCCAACCTGGCGGCCGCGCTGGATCCCGGCAAGTTCGTAATCGGCGGAGGCCTGTGCGACGCCGGCGAACTGCTGGTGGCGCCGGCCCGGAAGGCTTTTGCCCGGAACCTGACCGGCCGCGGATTCCGTCCGGCAGCCGAAATTGCCCTGGCAGCGCTGGGGCCCAACGCCGGGCTGATCGGCGCCGCGGACCTGTCCCGGGTCAGCAGCCGGATGCACGGCTAACCGCGAAATCAGCAGCCCTCAACCGGACAGCTAAACCCGTGCGCCGTCGTCGTGCTCGTCCTTTTCCTGCGGCAGCTGCATGATCAGGTAGATCACCGACAGCACGAAGGCAGCGACGATTCCCAAAATTGCCATCAGTGGCGCCGAGCGCCAAAACATGGCGGCGAGGACCAGGGCGACGGGTCCGCCCACTGCCCCCAGCCAGGCCAGCATGGTGAGGGGATCAGTGCCTGCCAGGCTCGGCGGTTCTTCCGGAATGAACGGCTCGTCGTCCTCGGCCTCATAGTCGCGCGGGCCGTTGACTGGGCGTGCGCTGTCCGTTGCTGCGTTGTCCGTTCCGGTGTCATCCGCGCCCGGGAGCGGCGCCCGCGCAGCAGCCTGCCGTTCGGATGCCGAGGGCTCGGCCGGAGCGGCGCCGGAGAGGCCCAGCGGATCGAAGTCGCGGAAGGGCCGTCTCCGGGGTCCGCCATCATCCCCGCCCGGAGCGGGCGTGCCGGTGGCCGGGGCGTCGGTGCCCTCGAGCCGGGCAACCAGGTCGAGCCATACGGCATCGTCCTGGTTGGCGCTTTGGTCCGAGGAGTTGGAGTCGGATCTGGTCATCGGCTGTGTCCTTCAGGGCTGGCGGGGGAAGCATCGATGTTTCCGGCAACACCGTGTCCGGACACGACCGCGCGGATGAAGTCCGCGGTCCCGCTGAAGATCCGGTCGGCATCATGGTCCAGGGTGGCCACGTGGTAGCTGTTTTCCAAGGCAGTCACTTGCAACGGGGCGTTCGTGAGGCCCCGGCGCAGAGCCAGGATGCTCGAGTCGGACACCACATGGTCCACTGTGGAGCGGAACACGCGCACTGGTGCGGTGATCCGCGGAAGCAGCCGCCGGGTGTCCTTGAACATCTTGTTGAGCTCGTGGGCCGCCGCCACCGGTGTCCGCGGGTAGGCGCCCTCGTCCGTGTCCGGTTTGAGGATGTCGTTCGCGATGGCCGGCGTGCTTTTCATGACCAGCTTCAGGATGCCGGCAAGCGGCGCCCGGGGATCGTCAATGACCAGGCCCGGGTTGACCACAATCGTGCCCGCCACCGGGCGCAGCGCCGCCACCCTCAAGGCCAGGGCCCCTCCCATGGACAGGCCGGCCGAAAACACATGGTCGCATTCCGCTTCGAGCTCCAGGTAGGCGGCGTCGTAGGCGGCATACCAGTCCTGCCAGCGGGTCCTGGCAAGTTCCTGCCAGCTGGTGCCATGCCCCGGCAGGAGCGGCATCCGCACGGCAAACCCGGCTTCGGCCAATGATTGGGCCCAGGCGCGCACGCCGTGCGGGCTTCCGGTAAAACCGTGGGAAACCGCAACGCCGATCGATGGCCCGTCGCCGGTGAAAGGGGTACTCAAGGGGCTGTGGTCGGCGATGCTCATGATGTCTCCGAAGGTACGTGATGCGGCGCGTGCTTGTGGAAGAAGGTGGTCGAATCCTTGAGGATCGCCGGGGCGTCGTTGTCCAGCGTGGCCACATGTCCGCTGTTGGGCAGTGGCACCACCTGAAGCTCGGCCGAGCCCAGCCGGCGCCGGATCATTTGAAGGGAGGTCGGCGGGACGACGTCGTCCGTGTCCGACTTGAACACCAGGACCGGGGCCGTCACACGGGGCAGTCCACGGCGGGTGGCAACGAACAGCTTCTTCAGCTGGTGGACAGCGGCCAGCGGAGTCTGCGAATAGTCGCCGTCGTCAGTGACGGCCGCGGTGGGGTTGGCCTCCACGATCGGAAGGGTGGTCCGCTGGAAGTACTTCAGGATGCCGATGACCCGAACCCTGCGGTCGTAGAAGCTGAGCCCGGGATTGACCACGACCACGCCGGCCACAGGGTGGCGGGACGCGGTGCGCAGGGCGACGGCGCCGCCCATGGAGAGCCCGGCGACGTAGCAGGCGTCGGTACGGTCCGCGAGCTCGAGATAGGCGGCCTCAAACGCATCGGCCCAGTCATGCCAGCCCGAACGGGCCAGCTCACGCCAGTCAGTCCCGTGCCCGGGCAGGAGGGGGACTGAGACGGCGAAGCCCTGTTCCGCGAGGTGCAGGGCCCATGGCATGACGCTGAGTGGACTCCCGGTGAAACCGTGGCAAATGGCAACGCCGATCCGGGAGTTCGGTCCATGGCCGGGGTAGCTGAAAGTGGCAGGCACCGTCGGTTTGCTGCTTTCTCTCATATGCCCATCGTGTCATCATTCGGCACAAATCTCACTAGAGTAGGGTTGCATTGAAGTCCTGGCCGGACCCGACGGAGGGCCGGCCAGACGCCTTCCGGAGAGGTACACCACGTGTTTTATTGGTTCATGAAGACGTTCGTCCTGGGGCCGGTGCTCAAGCTCCTGTTCCGGCCCTGGGTCAAGGGGCTGGACAACGTCCCGGCCGACGGCGCCGCCATCCTGGCTTCCAACCATCTGTCGTTCTCCGACTCCATCTTCATGCCCCTGATGGTTCCTCGTCCCGTGATCTTCCTGGCCAAGTCGGAATACTTCACCGGCACCGGGCTCAAAGGCAGGCTGACGGCGCTGTTCTTCCGCCTGACAAACCAGCTCCCCATGGACCGGTCCGGGGGAGCGGCCTCCGCGGCTTCGCTCAACGCCGGCATGGACGTCCTCTCGCACGGATCGCTGCTGGGCATTTATCCGGAGGGAACCCGCAGTCCGGATTCAAGGCTTTACCGAGGCAAGGTCGGTGTCGCCAAGCTCGCCCTGCAGGCGAGGGTTCCGGTGATCCCCGTTGCGATGATCGGGACGGACAAGGTCCAGCCGATCGGCAAACGGATGCCGAACATCAGGCGCATCGGCATGATCTTCGGCGAACCGCTGGACTTCAGCCGCTACTACGGGATGGAAGAAGACCGCCTGATCCAGCGGTCCGTCACCGACGAAATCATGTATGAACTCATGCGCCTGTCCGGGCAGGAGTATGTGGACGAGTACGCGGCGGTGGTCAAATTGCGGCTGGCGGGCAAACCCACCAGCGACGGCACCGGCTCAGGCGACGGCGCCGGCGGCACAGGTCCCGCGGAGCCCGGAAAATCGTGACGGGGTTCTGTGACGGAACTTCGGGCCGAATGACGGGTGCGGTGCGGAAACCCGGATGCGGGAACTAGTCTTGTAGTGTGACTGAGCTATCTGCAAAACCTGCCTCCCTGCTGACCAGTACTGCCCAGAGCGGTGCCGCCAACTATCCGGGACTGGACCACTGGCGGGAACTGCCGGTTTCCCAGCAGCCCAGCTGGCAAAACAAAGAGGTCTTTGACGCCTCCGTGAGGGAACTCTCCGTCCTTCCGCCGCTCGTCTTCGCCGGCGAGGTGGACATCCTTCGCGAAAGGCTCGCCGCTGCTGCGCAGGGCAAGGCGTTCCTGCTCCAGGGCGGAGATTGCGCCGAAACGTTCGAGGCAGCAACGGCGGACAAGATCAGCGCGAGGGTGAAGACCATCCTGCAGATGGCCGTCGTCCTGACATATGGCGCTGCGATGCCGGTCATCAAAATGGGCCGCATGGCTGGCCAGTTCGCCAAGCCGCGCTCCTCCAACGACGAAACGCGCGACGGCGTGACCCTCCCGGCCTACCGCGGCGACATCGTCAACGGCTACGATTTCACTCCGGAATCCCGTGCCCACGACGCGGGCCGGATGCTGAAGGCCTATCACACGTCGGCCTCCACGCTGAACCTCATCCGGGCCTTCACGCAGGGCGGCTTCGCTGACCTGCGCCTGGTGCACCACTGGAACAAAGGCTTCACCGAGAACCCGGCCCACGCCCGCTACGAGTCACTGGCACGCGACATTGACCGGGCCATCAAGTTCATGGCTTCCTGCGGCGCCGACTTCGAGGCCTTGAAGCGCGTCGAGTTCTTCGCGAGCCACGAGGCGCTGCTGCTTGATTACGAGCGCGCCCTGACCCGCATCGATTCCCGCACGGGACTCCCGTACGACACTTCGGCGCATTTCCTCTGGATCGGTGAACGCACCCGCGAACTGGACCACGCCCACGTCGACTTCCTGTCCCGCGTCCGCAACCCGATCGGCGTCAAGCTGGGTCCCAAGACCTCCGGGGACGACGCCCTGCGGCTCATCGACAAAGTGGACCCGGACCGCGAGCCCGGCCGGCTGACCTTCATCACGCGGATGGGCGCGGGCAACATCCGTGAAAAGCTCCCCGCAATCGTTGAGAAGGTCACGGCCTCCGGCGCGCAGGTTCTGTGGGTTACCGACCCCATGCACGGCAATACCGTCACATCGCCCAACGGCTACAAGACGCGCAACTTCGACGACGTCATCGACGAAGTGCGCGGCTTCTTCGAGGTCCATCACTCGCTCGGAACCGTTCCGGGCGGCCTGCATGTCGAGATGACCGGGGACGACGTGGCGGAGTGCCTCGGCGGCGCCGACCCCATCGACCAGGAAGCCTTCCTGGACCGCTACGAATCAGTCTGCGATCCGCGGCTGAACCACATGCAGTCCCTGGAGATGGCCTTCCTTGTCGCAGGGGCGCTGTCCAAGCGCTGAGCCGCTGCCTGTTAGCGTGAAAAACAGCTGAGAGACGCAAAAGCTCCGCCCGGTACCAGCCGGGCGGAGCTTTTTCGTAGTAGCGGTTTGAGTCGTCCGTCAGGCGGGAGCCTTTCGTCAGACGACGGTGAGCGTGATGACGGAACCTTCGGGCACCTGTTCGTTTACCGGGTCCTGGTCCCGCACTGTTCCGAAGAATCCGCCCAGGATGTTGTTCACCCGGACTTCGAATCCGAGTTTCTCCAAAGCCTTGCGGGCATCATCGGCCTGCTTGCCGATGTAGCTGGGAACCTCCACGAGCTTGGGGCCCTTGGACACGGTGAGGGTGACAGGCTTGCCCCGGGTGAGCGTACCGGACGACGGGTCCTGCGCTACGACCGCCCCCTTGGGCACCTTCTTGTCGTTGACTGTTTCGGGCGAAATGACGGCTGTCAGTCCCGCGGCCTCAAGGGCTTTGACCGCCGCCCCCTGCTCCTGCCCGCGGACGTCGGGGACGGCAATGGGTTCGGGTCCTTTGGAGACCGTCAGGCTGACGGGAGTGCCACGCCGGGCGGGGGTGGCAGCCGCCGGGTCCTGGGCGAGGACGGTACCTGCCGGCTCAGTTTCGTTGTAGGCCTCCGTGACGGTGCCCAAGGCCATCTCGGCCCTGTTGAGATCGTTCTTTGCCTCGTCCAGAGACTTTCCCGCCATTCCGGGCAGGGGAAAGAGCTGGGGCCCCTTGGAAACGAACAGCGACACCACCTGGAACTTGCGGATTTCCCGCCCCGCTTCAGGTTCAGTGCCCACGACAAGACCGGACCGGATGTCGTCGTCGAATACGTCCTTGGTGGTGGACTGGAACCCCGCGGTGCCCAGCAGTTGCTGGGCCTCGGCCACGGTTTTGTTGGCAACCCGGGGAATGGTCGCGGGCGAGCCGGGGCCCATGCCGAAGAACCAGCCGGCGCCCGTTGCCAGCAGGGCGGCGATCACCAGGATGATGATCCAGAGGATGCCGCGACGACGGGGGTTCCCTTCGCGGAGGGACCGGACCGGGGTTGATGCCGCCTTCGACTGCGCCCGTGCGGCGTCGCGGTCCTGTTTGCGGAGCGCCCGTTTGCTCAGGGGGACGGCGGTGTCCGGCCCGTCATCGTCTGCGTCCCCGAAGGCGGGTTCCGGGTCCGAGGGAGCCGCCAGTGCGCCGAACTGGCCCGGCCGCCGTCCCGACGCCGAAAGCACCGTCGTGGGATTGCTTTGGCGGGTGATGATTTCGGTGGGATGTTGCCCGGCGGACAGGATTTCCGTTTGGTCCTGGCGGCCGGGGGACTGCGGCCCGGACTTCTCTTTGCCGGACGGAGGGGTGGCGGGAGGGAGTGCAGGCGGGCGGAGGCGCGCCGGAGCATGGGCGACGGCGGCGATGGCCGCAGGGGGCTGGAGATCAAGTTCCGCGTCGGTCAGGTTGGTACGGATGTGCCTGAGCTCCGCGAGGAGCGCGTTGCCGTCCACCGGGCGCTGTTCGGGGTCCCTGGCCGTGCACCACTGCACCAGTTCGTCCACTTCGGCGGCCAGCCCTGGAACCACCGCCGAGGGCGCCTCCACCGAGGAATTCACGTGCTGATAGGCCACCTGGATGGGGACCTCGCCGTCGAACGGCTGCTTGCCGGTGAGCATTTCGTACAGCATGATGCCCACCGAGTAGATATCGCTGCGGGCGTCCGCCTGCCTGCCGAGCACAAGCTCCGGTGACAGGTAGGCCACAGTGCCGATCAGGGCGCCGGTGCTCGTTGAGGTGGTGACCGCGCGGGCCAGGCCGAAGTCACCGACCTTGATCCGGCCGTCGTCGGCGATCAGCACGTTTTCAGGTTTGATGTCCCGGTGGATCAGTCCCGCCGCGTGGGCGGCTCCGAGTCCTTCCACCACGGGGTCGATCAGTGCCAGTGCGAGCCGGGGAGACAACGCCCCCTTCTCCTTGATGACGTCCCGGAGCGTGTGGCCCTTGATGTACTCCATCACCAGGTAGGCAGTGTGCCCGTCGCTGCCCTGGTCAAGGACGCCCACCACATGGGCATGGGACAGCTTGGCCGCCGCTTTTGCCTCCCGGCCCAGCCTGTCCAGGAAGTTGCCGTCATTGACGAGGTGCGGATGCAGGACCTTGAGTGCAACGTCGCGCTCCAGCCTCTGGTCCGTAGCAAGGTAAACGGTGGACATGCCGCCGCGCGCCAGCCTGGACTGAACCCGGTAGCGGTTGTCCACCAGCGTTCCAACGAGGGAGTCCGACACTTTTTCCTGCACCCTACGATCCTAAGTGCTACAAGGAAACGGGCCCGAATCGACATGCGATCCGGACCCGTATCGTTACCCTCCCGGCACTCGCTGCACGAGTACCGGAGACAAATCAGCTGAAGTTCTTTTTGTGCGCCTTGATCGCTGCAACGTACGCCTTGGTGTCGTCGTACATGCCGTATTTGCTGACGGAGTACTGGCCCTGGTAGTAGCCGGCAATGGCGTGGTCCATGTCCTTGCTGGTGCGGGTCAGCTGGCGGATGATGGCTACACCGGCGGTAGCGTTGTCATAGGGATCGAGCAGGTTCAGCTTGCGGCCCACGAGGTCTGAGGCCCATTCGCCCGACGTCGGGATGACCTGCATGGTGCCGATGGCGTTGGCCGGCGAGACAGCGCGCTGGTCGAAGCCGGACTCCTGGTAGGCGAAGGCCAGGGCCAGGGAAGGATCCACGCCCATGCGGCGTGCCGTGTCCGCGACGATCGACTTCATCTGTTCCCTGGAGGGTACTGGCGAAGCGTTGAGCAGTGCCTTGTTCTGGTTGGCGGAGGAGACCACTGCGGCCGGGTAGGTGAAGCCGAGGAACGAACTGGGCACCAGGGGAGTGACGCTCGCGGCCGGCTGGATCGAAGCGCCGGGGATGACCAGCTTGTTGCCGGGGTAGATCACGCTGCTCATGGTCAGCTTGTTCGCGGACAGGATCTCGGACAGCTTGACCCCGTGCTTGGCGGCGATGGCGGAGAGCGTATCGCCGGACTTCACCGTGTAAGAGCCCGAGCTGGCAGCAGGAGCCGGAGCCGCCGCAGGAGCGGGCTTGGCCGCCGGGGCGGAAGCAGCCGGTGCCGAGGCCTGGCCGCTGCCGATCTTGATTTTCTGACCCGGGTGGATCACGGAGTTCATGTTGAGGCCGTTCCAGCTCAACACCTCGGACAGCTTGACGCCGTGCCGCGCGGAGATGGCGCCGAGGGTGTCACCGGACTTAACGGTGTAAACGCTTCCCCCGGAGCTGGCCAGGGCGGGGGCCGCCGGCTTGGCGGCTGGAGCGGAGGAGGCCGGAGCGGAAGCCGAACCGGTCAGCTTGATCTTCTGCCCCGGGTAAATAACGGTGTTCGGCTGCAGGTTGTTCAGCTTCAGGACGGCGTAGGTGTCGAGGCCGTAGCGACCTGCAATGCCGCTGATGGTGTCGCCGCGCGCAATAGTGTATTCGGCAGGCGCGGAGGGCTGGGCGGGCCGGAGGGAGGCCGGGAGGGAAGTGGAAACGGATCCGGCCGGAATGACGCCTGACTTCAGCGCCGCTTCCTGGGCCTGCATGGCAGCCGCCAGGGTCGCGGGCACGGTCCGCGGGCGCGATTCCGCCGCTGCCGGCTGCGCGATGGCCAGCGAAGAGAGGACTACTGCGGGAAGGGCGGCCGTGGTCGCCGCAATCATAGGCAGGCTCGGCCTGGGGTGCTGCTTTGGCGATCGGGGCGTGGTCATGGGGATGATCCTCTTCTCAGCGGCGAATGCTGTCGGTCAGGCCGGTGTTACGAATGATACTAGTGTTACTAAAGTTAGTGTTGATGCAAATGTGATCTATGTGAATCTCTCACGAATTATCGATTAGCACAAGAAATGTCTGGCACTGGATATATGCCTATTTGCGGAGTGTCGATTCACGGGCCACGCCCCCCGAATCGCGACGACTAGGCGCAATAGCACCCTCCGTGGCAATCTTGATCCGTGAGTACTGTAGAAAGCCTTGTAGGCGACTGGCTGCCGCTGCCCGACGTTGCAGAAATGATGAACGTTTCCATCACGAAGGTCCACGGATTATTGGACGAAAAGGCGCTGGTGGCCCTCCGGGTCGGCGATCGTCGAATCAGGTCCGTACCCGCCGACTTTATGCAGGACGGCCATCCGGTCGAAAGCCTGAAAGGGACCATCGTGGTCCTGTCCGATGCCGGCTATTCCGACGAGGAACTCATTACCTGGCTCTTTACTCCGGATGAATCACTTCGGGGCCGCCCGATTGACGCACTGCGCGAAGGCCGCAAAACGGAGATCCGCCGCCGGGCACAGTCCCTCGCCTGGTAGTACCCCGCAGGCAGTACCGGAACGGCCCCTGTGCTTGGACGAGTCCAAGCGCAGGGGCCGTTCCGATATGTCAGGCGGCGCGGCTGACAGTTGCCTCGGCAAGTTTCCGCAGGGCCGTCTTAGGCAGGTCTTCCAGCGGCAGCAGGTCCAGTTCCGTGAAAGCTGCGCGGCCGAATTCCTCAATCAGGACTTCAGTGGCCTGGAGCGCACCGCAGTCCACAATGATGCGCCGGATTTCCTCCACATCGCCGTCGGACAGGTCCGGGCTTCCGAGTCGTGCATCGAGGAAGCTGGACTCCGCCGGAGACGCCTGGTCGAGGGCGAAGGCAACCAGGACCGTTCGTTTGCCTTCCCTCAGGTCATCGCCGGCCGGCTTCCCGGTGGTAACCGGATCACCGAAGACTCCGAGTACATCGTCACGGAGCTGGAAGGCCTCGCCGAGCGGCAAGGCGAATGCGGAATAGCCGCGGAGCAGTTCATCGGACGCGCCCGCCAGGGCGCCTCCGAGGGCCAGCGGGTGCTCAGTCGAATACTTCGCCGATTTGAACCGGATGATTGACTGGGCCCGGCTGACAGCCCCGGCGCGGTCGCGCATGGGGCCGGCCACTTCTTCCAGGATGTCAAGGTATTGCCCGGCCATCACTTCGGCCCGCATCAGGTTGAAGATCAGCCGGGCCCGGCTGCCAGATGCTGCCGCCTCGCCTATTTCGGTAAACGTCTCCTCGCTGAAGGAGAGGCAGAGGTCACCGGTCAGGATGGCTGCGGCATGGCCGAACCGTTCACTGTCCAGGGCCCAGCCCTGCGCTTCATGCAGTTGGCTGAAGCGTCGGTGAACACTGGGGCCACCGCGCCGCGTATCCGAACGGTCAATAATGTCATCGTGGATCAGTGCCGCCGCTTGGAAAAGTTCCAGGGCGGATCCGGCAGTAACCACTTCGGTGGCAGCAGCCTCGCCACCGGCACCGCGCCAGCCCCAATAGCACATCAGGGCTCGCAGCCTTTTGCCACCGGTGACCAGGTTTGAGATGGAGCCCATGAGCGGATCAATGTCCTGGGAAATGGCGGACATGACCGACTGGCGGGTGGCAAGGAAATCAGTGAGCTTGCCGGCGACGGCGGCCACGAAGGCCGTCTGCTCCAGGCGCAGCTGCTCTGCGACCGTCACTTGGCGGACTCGGCTGCGACGTTGGCGCCGATGGTGAACGTGGAGACCCCGCCGGTTTCCACCACGGCGATGTTCACCGTCTCGTTGTCACCGCGCAGGAAATCCTTTGACGCGACCGCGCCCACGTTCTCCCCGGGCACCGCTTTGAATCCCTGGGCCTCCAGCGCCTTCGTGTAAAAGGAAACGACGTCGGCGGCCGGCGAGCCGATATTGCCCACCAACGCTGCCGTGGCCGGAGTGGTCGTCTTGTCGAAGCTGCTCGAGACCACCCTCGCCCCCGGCATCACGGGAAGCAGCTTTTCCGGGAACCCGGCGACGAGGGCACCGACGGCCGCGGTGGTCCCGGGCGACGCCGACGGGCTGGCCGGTGCCGTGGTGGTTACCTGCCCCGTGGCGGAAGCTGAAGCGCTGGCGGTCCCGGTGGCCGCGCCGCCGGGATCGGCCGGGGTGCACGCCGCCAGGGCCAGCATTGCGCCAGCCACCATAACGGCGCAGCCCGCAGGCTTGAGCTTTCCAATTACCTTCACAGGGACAGTCCTCCTGGTGTTGACGCCGGATGCAGCCTCCAGTTTAGTCAGTACCACGGCATAGGATTGAAGGCGTGGGGTCGGAACAGGATAAACAGCAGCTCGAAGCGACCCTCCGGGAGCTCCGTCGAAGCAGCATCATGCATGTGGACATGGACGCCTTCTTCGTCTCGGTGGAACTTCGGAGCCGTCCTGAGCTGCGCGGAAAACCGGTGATTGTTGGTTACCCGGCGGACCGTTCGGTGGTGCTTTCCGCTTCCTATGAGGCCCGGAAATTCGGTGTCAAATCCGCGATGCCCATGGCGGTGGCGGCGCGCATGTGCCCCTCGGCGGTCATTATCGAGCCAAGGCACAAGCTCTACTACGAGGTCTCCGCCCAGCTGATGGCAATCTTCGGCTCGATTACGGACCTGGTGGAGCCGCTGAGCGTGGACGAAGCCTTCCTTGACGTTGGCGGGGCGATCCGGCGGCTCGGGAGCCCCCGGGAGATCGGCGGGATCATACGGCGGCGCGTGCATGAAGAGCTCGGCATCACAGCCTCCGTGGGAATTGCGGCCAGCAAATTCGTGGCCAAGATCGCGTCCACCCGCTGCAAGCCGGACGGGCTCCTGCTGATCGGCCCGGATGAAACCGTTGCCTACTTGCACAGTCTTCCGGTTAACGCGCTGTGGGGTGTGGGAGCGAAGACGGGAGAGGTGCTGGCCCGCATGGGAATCCGCACCGTGGCTGATGTTGCCGCTACCCCGCCGTCCGCACTGAAAAAGCTGCTCGGCGCATCGGGGGAGCACGTGTACCGGCTCTCCTGGGGAATCGATCCCCGGCCCGTGACTCCGGTCCGCCTGGAGAAGAGCATCGGTGCCGAGGAAACGTTTGCCGTGGATACTTCCGACGACGTACTCCTGCACCGCGAGCTGCTGCGCCTGTCGCACCGCACCGCCGAACGTCTCCGAAGCACGGGGATGGTGGCCAGGACGATCTCGCTTAAGCTCCGCTACACCGACTTTTCCACCATCACGCGCAGCAGGACGGTGCACGCCCCGGTGGACAGTGCGCAACTGATCTATGCCGTGGCCGTGCAGCTCCTCGAATCGCTCGGTCCGCGGGCCATGACGGTCCGTCTGGTCGGTGTCAGGGCCGAGCAACTCGAGGACGCGGCCCAGACCTCGCTCCAGCTGAGCTTTGACCGCCGTGATGATAACTGGCGGGCCGCGGAACAAGCCCTGGACAGGGTGGCGGAGAAGTTCGGCTCGAAGTCAGTGCTTCCTGCGCGGCTGCTGGACCCTCATAACGCCGCTGACTAACTGAGCAGTGTCTTTCAGAACAGGGCGCAACAAACTATCCTTAGATATACATAGATTTCGAACGTCTGGACATGCCTAAAGGTCTTCTGGATCAGCCCTTCGTCCGAATGCGTGGAGTCAGGTCGTCCGATATGCGGGTGCCGGGAACCTCCTGCGCATCCCGGTCGTTATCGGATTGACAGCACAGAGGCCACGGCACGTCCGGACGTTGGCCGACTTAAGGAGGTCGTGATGCCGCTCTCGGAGCACGAACAGAAGTTGCTCGAGCAGTTGGAGAAGCAGCTGCACGAGGACGATCCGAAGTTTGCCAACTCAATGGGATCGGATCCGGGCCGTAACTGGTCCACGCGCCACATCGTGATCGGCGTGCTGGCCACCTTGGCCGGTGTCCTCCTCCTGCTGGTGGGCGTATCACTTCAGAGCATTTTTGTCGGTGTCCTCGGATTCATTGTGATGGGAGCCGGAGTCTATTTCGCAACGATGCGTAGCTCCGCTGCCGGCAAGGCAAAATCGACCGGCGGTAAGAAAAGCGGCAAGGGGCGCAGCTCCTTCATGAGCGGCCTCGAAGAACGCTGGGACGAACGCCGCCGCGGCGAACCGTAACAGCCTTCGCGTGACGGCCGTCAGCTAACCTCCACTTCGCACCACCTGCCCTGGTGCAGCTTGCAGGAAGACCCGCCCATGCGGGTCTTTTGCATTTAAAGCCCCCGGTTGTCAGGGATCGGAACAGGCGCAGGGGCCTTGACGCCCGCCGTCGGACGTTCCCACGCACCCTGGCGCGCCCCGCGGCGCCATAATCCCTCCACTTTCCACCACCGGCCCAAAACCCCGGTATTTCGCGGCGAGGTTTCCTCCAATCCCGGGATGAATCTTCCGTGTCGCGTTGACTGTGGAGCGATGTGGAGTAAAGTGGAGCAAGTAAGAGGGTAGTGGCAGCACAGGGGACGTGCTGCTCCTGACGACAGACAGGCGGGTGGCCATGTTTCTTGGCACTCACTCGCCGCGTCTGGACGAAAAGGGGCGAATCATCCTCCCAGCGAAGTTCCGCGAGGAACTTGCCAGCGGACTGGTACTCACAAGAGGCCAGGAACGCTGCATCTACGTCTTCAGTGAGCGGGAATTCGAACGGATTCACGAGCAAATGCGGGAGGCGCCCATCTCCTCCAAGCAGACTCGTGACTACATCCGGGTTTTTCTCTCTGGAGCCTCGGACGAGGTACCTGACAAGCAGGGGCGCGTGACTATTCCTCCCGCACTCCGGGCGTACGCAGGTCTTGGCAGGGAGCTCGCCGTTATCGGTGCCGGCTCCCGGGCGGAGATCTGGGACGCCCAGGCCTGGAACGAGTACCTGGCGGAAAAGGAAACCTCCTTCTCCGAAACCGACGACGCAATCCCGGGAATCTTTTGAGTCCCGGAGGCGACAAGGCAAGCGTTTCTTGAACGAGATCTCCAGCCGCCCATCCGATCGTTGTCCTGGCTCACTTCCCCGGAGCCAGGCGGACGCTTGGATAGGCGCGGATGGGGATCTGGCTCAAGAAGCGCACCGAGGCCCACCACGGCAGACAACCAGGCACGAAAGGACGAAGGTATGAGCGATCCCAACCAGCCAAAGCCCACGTCCGAACGCCATGTACCGGTCCTCAAGGACCGGTGCATCAATTTGTTGGCCCCTGGAATAGAAGCAGCCCTCCGCCGCGGCGAGACGCCGGTGGTCATCGACGCGACCCTGGGAATGGGCGGGCACTCGGAAGCCCTGCTCCAGCGGTTTCCTGACCTCCACCTGGTCGGGATCGACCGTGACGAAGAGGCTCTGGCGCTGGCCGGCGAGCGTCTGAAGCCCTTTGCCGGCCGCACGGACCTGGTTCACGCTGTTTACGATGAAATACCTGACGTTCTCCGGGACCTTGGCATCACGGAGGTCCACGGCGTCCTCATGGACCTGGGGGTTTCATCCCTGCAGCTGGACGAGCGTGAACGCGGTTTTGCCTATTCCTTTGATGCACCCCTGGACATGCGGATGGACACCAGCCGCGGGCAGACGGCCGCGGACGTTGTGAACAACTACAGCGAAGAGGACCTGGTCCGCATCATCCGCAAATGGGGTGAGGAGAAGTTCGCAGGCAGGATCGCCAACCGCATCGTGGCCGCGCGTGAGGTAAAACCGTTCACCACAACCGGCGAACTGGTTGACACCATCCGTGCCGTGGTTCCGGCCGGGGCGGCAAAGACCGGCGGGCACCCGGCCAAGCGGACCTTCCAGGCCCTGCGGATCGAAGTCAACGAAGAACTCGAGGTCCTCGAACGCGCCGTTCCTGCCGCCGTGGACGCGCTGGCGATGGGCGGCCGTGTTGTGGTCATGTCCTACCACTCGCTGGAGGACAAGATCGTCAAGAAGGTCTTCCAGGCCGGCTCCAAGTCGTCCGCGCCGCTGGGGTTCCCGGTGGAACTGGAAGAGCACAAGCCCGAACTCAAGACCCTGACTAAGGGCACCGAGGTGCCCACCGCCGATGAGATCGCCGAAAACCCACGCGCAGCGTCCGCCCGGTTGCGTGCAGTTGAACGAATCAGAGCCAGGAGGGCCGCATGAGCACCGCCGCTGCCAAGAACTTCCCAGTCGTGTCCGGCACGGCGGCCCGTGCCCTCACGGGGCTCAAGCCCGCGGGAGGATCCGAACGGAAGCTGCGGACCCCGCTGTCCGTAGTCCGCTCGACGCCGCGCAAGCGCAGGGCCCCTTTTGTCGTACTTTGCTTTGCCCTGCTGGCCGTGGCGCTCATGGCGGTCCTTGTCCTGAACATTTCCGTCTCCACAGCCCAGTACCAGCTGGTGCAGCTCCGCAGTGAGCAGTCCACCCTGACGAAGCAGAACCAGGACCTGACACAGCAGGTCCAGAACTTTGATGCTCCGCAGAACCTGGCGGCCAAGGCGACGGAGTTGGGCATGGTTGCTTCCACCGGCAAGGGCCAGATCGACCTGTCCACGCTGACCGTCAGCGGCACGCCCAAACCGGCCGTCAAGGGCGACAAGCCCGGAGCGATCATTGCTGCGCCGGCAGTCGCCGGGCAATTGACCGTGGTTCCTCCCGCCACCACCAAGGAACCGTTGGCCGTCCGCAAACCGGCGGAAGCGGCCGCCCCGGAAGCGGCCGCTCCACCGGCAGCACCGGCACCGGCCGCGGCTGCCCAGAAGCCTGCGGTTAATCTTCACGGCGGATCCGTTCCGGCGCCGCAGCAGAGGACGCCGGGACAGTAACCGACGGGACTGACCACCAGCAAGCAAGCAGCAAGGACTCACCGTGGCACAGCGCACCGGCAAGAAGAAAACCGCAAAAGTGCCCAACGCCACCAGAAGGCTCCGCCTCGGCCTGGGCATGATGCTTGCGTTGCTGCTGGTGGTCGGCGGCAAGCTGTTCATGGTCCAGGGACTGGACATAGGCGGTATGGCTGAGGCCGCGCTGAACAACCGGCTCACTCCCATCGAGCTTCCTGCCGAGCGCGGGAGCATCCTTGACGCGGACGGGACGGTCCTCGCCAACAGCGTGATCCGCTATAACGTCGTGGTGGACCAGCGCGTCAACACCAAGACGGAGTCCTTCAAGCGACTGGACACAGTCGGCGATAAAGAGGAGCTCGTCACCGTTTCCAGGGACCAGGGCATCAAGGAACTGGCCTCCCTGCTGGGCCAGGACTCCGAGGACATCAAGGACGCCCTGACGGGGGAGAAGCCCTATTACATTGTTGCCAAGGACCTCAAGCCGGATATGGAGGACCGGATCTCCAAGCTCCAGATTCCGGGAATAGTTACCGTCGGCACCAGCAAGCGTGTCTACCCGAACGGCTCGGTGGCCGGGGGGATCGTCGGATTCCTGCAGGACGGAACCACCGGCCAGGCGGGACTGGAGCAGACCCAGGACGAGGTCCTCAAGGGAACCCCCGGTAAGAGGCTCTTCGAAATCGGCGCCGACGGCCTGCGCATCCCTGTCGGCGTGGACGAACTGACTCCCGCCGTTGACGGCAAGGACATCCGGCTCACCCTCGATTCCGACCTCCAGTACTTTGCGCAGCAGGCCATCCAGAACCAGTCGGACAAGCTGGGCGCCGAGTGGGGCGTCATCATTGTCCAGGACATCAAGACCGGCAACATCGTCGCCATGGCAGACACCAACTCTCCGGATCCCAATGATCCCGGCAAAGTGGACGCCAAGGACCGCGGCGTGCGCTCCGTGACGGCGGCCTACGAACCGGGGTCTGTGGAGAAGATGATCACTGCCGCCGCCGTCATCGAGGAAGGCAAGTCCAGCCCGCTGGATAAGTTCACCATCCCGTCGTCGTACGTGGTCGACGGCCAGGTGTTCACGGACTCCTTCGATCACGGGACCGAGGAACGGACGCTGGCCGGCATTCTTGGCTGGTCCATGAACACCGGAACCGTCATGGCCGGGCAGCGGCTCACCAAGGAACAGCGACACGACTGGTTGCAGAAGTTCGGCATCGGCGAAGCCCCCGAGATCGGACTTCCCGCCGAAGCCCGCGGCATCCTCACCCCGGCCGACCAGTGGGACGGCCGGCAGGAATACACCGTCCTCTTCGGCCAGGGCGTGTCGCAATCCACGTTGCAGACCGTCCGCGCCTACCAGTCCATTGCCAACGACGGCGTCATGCTCCAGCCGCGCCTGATCGACAGCTACATCAGCCCCGACGGAACCGAAGAGAAAGTCCCGCCGAAGGAAAGTCGACAGATCGTGTCCAAGGAAACCGCGCAGCAGGTGCGGGACATCCTGGAGAGCGCAGTGACCGAGGGCCAGATCAAGGATGCGGCCATTGACGGCTACCGCGTCGGCGCCAAGACCGGAACCTCCGAATCGCCATGCGATGACGGCAAGTCAGGGTACTGCGGCTACACGGCCTCCATGGTGGGGATGGCGCCGATGGACGATCCGCGGTTTATTGTTGAAGTTGTCCTGCAGCGTCCCAAAGGCAGCATCTACGGAATTACCAATGGTCCGGTGTTCCGCTCCGTGATGAGCCAGGCCCTGCGGACGTACAACGTTCCGCCGTCGACGGGCGAGCCGGTCAGGCTGCCCCAGTACGTCAAATAGCACGCCCACTACATCGTACGTACCAGGGGAACTTCCCCTACGCCCGGTGTGATCCACTAGCACCAACGGAGATCCACTTGTCAGAGCACCATGCCCCAGGCAGTACAGACGCAACGAGCGGCACGGTTCCCGGTTCCGGGTTCCGCCCCACCGCCGTTGCGGCGGTGCCGCTCGGCACCATCGGCGAGTCGGTCGGCGTCGTCGTTCCCGGGGCGTCAAGCTCCGTTCCCGTCACCGGGATTTCCCTCAACTCGCGTACCGTGGCGCCCGGCGACCTCTATGTCGCCCTTCCCGGGGCAACCCGGCACGGAGCGGACTTTGTGTCGCAGGCTGTCGACGCAGGGGCTGTGGCAGTGTTGACAGACGACGACGGCGCCAGGCTCCTGGCGTTGTCCGCGGACACTCCCGTGCCGGTCCTCGTGGTTGACGCGCCCCGCGGCGCCGTGGGCGGCCTGGCCGCGCTGATCTACCAGAGCCGGCCGGAAGGCGGCGCTGCTCCCTCGCTGTTCGGCGTCACCGGCACCAACGGCAAGACCACCACCACCTACTTCATCAACGCGCTCCTGCAGGCGCTGGGCCGCAGGACCGGCCTGATCGGCACCATTGAGATCCTGGCCGGCGGTGAGCCGATTCCCAGCCTGCTGACCACGCCTGAGTCCACCGACGTCCACGCCCTGCTGGCCCTGATGCGCGAACGTGGCCTCGACGCTGCCTCCATGGAGGTCTCCTCGCACGCCATCTCGTTCCACCGCGTGGACGGGGTTGAGTTCGACGTCGCCGGGTTCACCAACCTCACCCAGGACCACCTCGACCTGCACGGCACCATGGACGAGTATTTCCAGACCAAGGCGGAGCTCTTCACGCCCCCGCACGCCAAGACAGCCGTGGTCACCGTGGACGACGAATGGGGCCGCCGGCTCGCTTCCGTTGCCGGAATTCCGGTCACCACCCTGGCGACGGCGCAAGGCAACGAGCCGGCGGAGTCCGCTGACTGGACCGTCGCGGCCACCGCGCCCCGGGGGCTCGGCACGGATTTCCTGTTGCGGCACCGCGATGGAACGGAACTCCGGGTCCATACGGGTCTCCCGGGAAGCTTCAACGTTTCCAATGCAGCCCTCGCAACCGTTATGGTCCTTGCCAGCGGAGTTGACGCCGCAACGCTGCAGTCAGCCCTCGACTCGGCCGATCCCTTCACCGTGGCCGTCCCGGGACGCATGCAGCTCGTCTCCACGGCGCCGGCCGCCGTCGTCGACTTCGCCCACAACCCGGACGCCCTGCAGAGGGCGCTGGAAGCTGTCCGCTCACCTGAGCCCGGCTCAAGGGTGATCGTGGTCTTTGGGGCCACCGGCCAGCGGGACCAGGGCAAACGGCCTGCCATGGGGTCCATCGCCGCCCGCCTGGCGGACGTGGTCATTGTCAGCGATGACGATCCCCACGATGAGGACGCCGCTGCCATCCGTGCAGACGTCCTGGCCGGCGCCCTGGAGGCCAAGGAAACCGACGGCCTTGGCTGCACGATCCTGGAGTCCTTCCCGCGCGACGCGGCGATCCGGCAGGCTGTGGACATGGCACATCCGCACGACACCATCCTTGTGGCCGGGCGCGGGCACGAGGTCTGGCAGGAAGTCAAGGGCGTCAACCTGGCGCTCGACGACAGGGTGGAGCTCCGCGAGGCCTTGACAGCCCGCGGATTCACCGTTCTGAACGACCAGCGGATAGAGTCCTAGACCGAGATGATTGCATTTACTGCGGCGGAAATTGCCGAAATTACTGACGGCCGCCTTGCCGCCGATCCGACCATTACGCCCTCGGCAGTGGTCACGGACTCCCGCGAGGCCATGGCGGGGTCCCTCTACGTAGCCAAGCCCGGTGAGGCCGCCGACGGCCACGACTTCACTGGTGCAGCCTTTGAGCGCGGCGCAGTCCTGGCGTTGGTGGAGCGGGACGTGGCGGATGACTCCGGCAAGCCGTATCCGTCCATTGTGGTGGAGGACGCGGTCCTCGCCATGGGCGCCCTTGCCGCCGAGTCCGTGCGCCGGATCCGTGCCCGCCGTGAGGCCGAGGGGTCGGATTTCACCGTTATCGGCATCACCGGCTCGGCCGGCAAAACCACCACGAAGGACCTCCTCGCCGGGATCCTTGCTGCCGAAGGCACCACGGTCTCGCCCCAGGGCTCCTACAACGGCGAAGTGGGAGTTCCGCTGACCGTTTTCAAGGCAGGGTTCGACACCCGCTACCTCGTGATCGAAATGGGCGCCACCGGGGTGGGCCACATCCGCTACCTCGCCGACATGGTCCGGCCCACCATCGGGGTGGTCCTGGGCATCGGTACCGCCCATGCCGGGGAGTTCGGCGGCGTGGACAACATCGCCGTTGCCAAGGGCGAACTCGTAGAGGCCCTTCCGGACAGCGGTACGGCCGTGATCAACCTCGACGACGGCCGCGTTTCCGCCATGACGAGCAGGACCAAGGCGAACGTCCTGGGATTCTCCGCGCAGTCCGCAGAGGACGTCCCTGCCGCCGGACTGCGGGCCGTGCACGTGGAGACGAATGCAGCCGGTAATCCCGAGTTCGAACTTCGTTTCCCCGGCGAAGCCGCCGGACACCAGGTCCGCAGCCGGCTGATCGGTGCGCACCATGTGACCAACCTCCTGGCAGCCGCCGGCGCGGCCTACGCCGCCGGCGTCCCGGCGGAACGGATCGCGGCGTCCCTCAGCTCACAGGCCGCTGCCAGCCGCTGGCGGATGGAACGCACCGAGCGGCCTGACGGCGTGACCATCATCAACGATGCCTACAACGCCAACCCTGAATCGATGCGTGCCGCCCTGCGGACACTGGCGGACCTCGGCCGCGGACGCCGCACCTGGGCCGTCCTCGGCGCCATGCTGGAACTGGGCGACGAGTCCATCCGGGAGCATATGGCAGTCGGCACGCAGGTGGTGCGGCTCAACATTGCCCGCCTCGTGGTGGTTGGCCGGGAGGCACGGTCGCTCTATGTCTCCGCCGTCAACGAGGGCTCCTGGGGCGACGAATGCGTCTTTACGGAGTCAGTGGACGAAGCCTACGATCTGCTCCAGCGGGAACTGGAACCCGGCGACCTGGTCCTCTTCAAGTCCTCCAACAGCGTGGGACTGCGGCATCTGGGTGATCGGATAGCATTACCCCCACATGTCCGAGCAACCGCCAATGAAGGGAGCGAGTCGCTGTGATTGCACTGCTGATCGGCGCTGGCCTGGCCCTGCTGTTTGCATTGGTGGGAACCCCCCTGTTCATCCGTCTGCTGGTACGGAAGAGCTACGGCCAGTTCATCCGGGACGACGGTCCCACGTCGCACCACACGAAGCGCGGCACCCCGACCATGGGCGGCACCGTGGTGGTCATGGCGGTGTTGCTCAGCTACGCGCTGACCCACCTGATCATGTGGATGGTTAATCCGCGGTCGGCCGGACCGTCGGCGTCCGCGCTCCTGCTGCTGTTCCTGATGGTGGGGATGGGGCTGGTGGGATTCCTGGACGACTTCATCAAGATTTCCAAGCAGCGCAGCCTTGGCCTCAATGCCAAGGCCAAGCTGATTCTGCAGGGTGCTGTGGGCATTATTTTCGCCATCCTGGCGTTGAACTTTCCCAATGCCGACGGCGTGACTCCGGCGTCCACCCAGATCTCGCTGGTGCGTGACATCCCGTGGCTGAACCTTGCGTTCGGCGGTTCCGTCCTCGGCGCCATCCTGTTTGTGCTGTGGTCCAACCTGATCGTCACGGCGGCCACCAACGGCGTGAACCTCACTGATGGCCTGGACGGGCTCGCGGCAGGGGCATCGGTGATGGTGTTCGGTGCCTACACGCTGATGGGCATCTGGCAGAGCAACCAGGCCTGCGGATCCCCGCGGCAGGCCGGCGGCGGCTGCTATTCCGTCCGGGACCCGCTGGACCTGGCGTTGCTTGCCGCGATCCTGAGCGCAGCCCTGGTCGGCTTCCTGTGGTGGAACACGTCGCCGGCGAAGATCTTCATGGGCGACACCGGCTCGCTGGCCATCGGCGGCGCGGTTGCCGGTTTCGCCATCCTGTCCCGGACCGAACTGCTGCTCGCCTTCATCGGCGGCCTGTTCGTCCTGATCACGCTGTCAGTGATCATCCAGGTGGGTTACTTCAAGATCACCAAGGGCAAGCGCTTCTTCAAAATGGCACCGCTCCAGCATCACTTCGAACTCAAGGGATGGGCGGAAGTCACCGTAGTGGTCCGTTTCTGGATCCTCGGCGGCCTGTTCGTCGCCGCCGGCCTTGGCATCTTCTACGCAGAATGGGTGGTCCTGCTGTGAGCAGTCCTATACCGTCGCCGCTGGCAACGTCGCCCCGCCTCGAGAACCTCGTGAGCTGGGACTCCGATTGGGCCGGCCTCCGGGTCGTTGTCACGGGAATTGGCGTCTCCGGGTTCGCCGCCGCCGACACCCTGATCGAACTCGGCGCCCGGGTTGTGGTGGTCGACGCCGCCACGAGTCCGATAGCCCGGGCCCAGGCGGACACCCTGAAAATTGTTGGTGCCGTTGACGTCCTCCTCGGCGAAGACGCCGTGCACGCCATGCCGAAGATTGACGGCCAGAAGCCGGATCTCATTGTGACGTCCCCGGGATGGCGTCCGGATCAGGCCCTGCTCGCGTTGGCTGCCCGGACCCACATCCCCGTCTGGGGCGACGTGGAACTCGCCTGGCGGGTGCGTGAGCGGGAGGGCCGCAAGACCGCGGACTGGCTCACCATCACCGGAACGAACGGAAAGACCACCACTGTTGGCCTGACCGAGTCCATGCTTCAGGCGGCCGGACTCAAAGCCATTGCCGTCGGCAACGTGGGAACGCCCATCCTCGACGCCCTGCGTGACCCGGTGGAGTATGACGTCCTCGCCGTAGAGCTTTCGAGCTTCCAACTGCACTGGAGCCACTCCGTCTCGCCGGTCGCCAGCGTCTGCCTCAACGTCGCTGAGGACCACGTGGACTGGCATGGCTCCTACGCTTCCTACCTGGCGGACAAAGCCAAGGTCTACGAGCGGACCCAGAAAGCCTGCATCTACAACGCCGAGCAGATCGAAACCGAACGCATGGTGGAGGACGCGGACGTCGTGGAAGGCTGCCGTGCCGTGGGCTTCACCACCGTAACCCCGGCCATCAGCATGCTCGGCGTGGTCGAGGGACTCCTTGTGGACCGCGCCTTCATCGCCGAACGCAAGGACAGCGCCGCCGAGCTTGCCGCCATGGCGGACCTCGGCCCGGTGGCACCGCGCCACATGGTGGCCAATGCCCTGGCAGCGGCGGCACTGGTCCGGGCATACGGCGTCGAAGCGCAGGCCGTCCGGCAGGGACTGAAGAGCTACATCCCGGGCGAGCACCGCATCCAGCTTGTTGCCCGCCACAACGATGTGCTCTGGATCAACGACTCCAAAGCAACGAACCCGCACGCCGCGGCAGCATCCCTGTCGGCGTTCAGCAACGTCATCTGGATCGCCGGCGGACTCTCCAAGGGTGTGAGCTACGACGAACTGGTCCAGGAGCAGGCATCCCGGCTGAAGGCCGTCGTCCTGATCGGAGCGGACACAACGGCGCTGACGGCCGCCCTCAAGCGACACGCACCCGATGTCCCCGTGATCGGCCGCACCAAGGGCGACACTGAAAATGTGCAGTCCGCCGAAACGGGTGACGCCGGTACAGTGCCCTCGCCAATCTACGGGGAAACTGTGATGGCCCAGGCCGTTGCCGCAGCGGCACAGCTGGCCGCTCCGGGGGACACTGTGCTGATGGCCCCGGCGGCTGCTTCCATGGATCAGTTCTCTTCCTACGCTCACCGTGGTGACGCCTTCATTGAAGCCGTCCGCGGGCTCGTGGAAGGGCAGGCTCAGACCGGCGAGGAGTAACAATGGTCAGCACGCCCACCCGTGCCCCGGCTGCCAAGCCACGGGGCGCAAACCGGCTTCCGTCCGCTTCGAGGACCGGCCACGTGCCTCCGCTGGCCCGGCTTCGCAGCCTGCACCGGAGCTTTTGGGCGAAGCTGGAAGGCAATGGAAAGTCACGCAACGGATCCACGTACTACCTGATCCTCGGCTCCACCCTTGCGCTCACGGCCATCGGCATCATGATGGTTCTTTCCGCCTCCAGTGTCGAAGCCATTGCCGCGGGGGAGTCGCCCTACACGGCGGCGCTCAAGCAGGGCATGTTCGCCGCTATCGGCATCTTCACCATGTTCGTGCTGTCCAGGATCAATGTGGTCTGGCTCAAACGATTGGCCTGGCCGGCGATCGGAGCGGCGCTGGTCCTGCTGGTCCTCGTGCAAGTGGTGGGCGACGAGGTCAACGGCAACAAGAACTGGATCGACCTCGGCGGCATCACCTTCCAGCCGTCGGAGGCGTCAAAACTTGCCCTCGCTCTCTGGATGGCTACCGTGCTGGCCATGAAGGGCAAGCTGCTCAGCCGCTGGCAGCACGTTGCTATCCCGGCCGTCCCCATGGCCATGATCATCATCGGACTGGTCCTGGTGGGCAACGACCTCGGCACCGCCATGATCATCATGATGATGGTGGCTGCGGCCCTGTTCTTCGCCGGCGTCCCGCTCTACTTCTTTGGCATTGCCGGGCTGCTCGGCGCTGCCGGAGCAGCCGTCATGGCCGTCACGAGTTCAAACCGCATGTGCCGCATCACGTCCTGGTGGACCGGCGAGTCGTGCGCGAACGGCATCGACGCCAACTACCAGGCCACCAACGGGCTGTACGGGCTGGCGTCCGGCGGCTGGTTCGGAGTGGGCCTCGGCCAAAGCCGGCAGAAGTACAGCTGGATCCCCGAAGCCCACAACGACTTCATCTTCGCCATCATTGGCGAGGAACTCGGCCTGGTAGGCACCGTCGTCGTACTCGTCCTTTTTGCCATCCTCGGTGCCGCGATCTACCGCGTGGTGGTGGCGCAGGAAGACCTGTTCCACCGTGTCCTTGCCGGGACCATCATGGTGTGGCTCCTGGGCCAGGCCACTGTCAACATGTCCGTAGTCACCGGACTCGTTCCTGTCATCGGAGTTCCGCTGCCGTTCATTTCCTACGGCGGTTCGGCGCTGCTGATGTCGCTGTGTGCCGTCGGCGTAGTGTTGTCGTTGGCGCGGGAACAGATGGCGCCAAGCGTCCAGCCCAAGCGGCTGCTCAAGTTCCGCACCAAGGGCGGGCGCCCACACCCCACACGAAAGCGTAAATAGCACTTAATGAATGCCGAGTCTTTGTCAGTAGTCCTTGCCGGCGGCGGAACAGCGGGGCACATCAGTCCGCTGCTGGCCATAGCGGCCGCGGTACGGGACGTCCGTCCGGACGTTCGCCTGCTGGCAGTGGGAACGCCCAGCGGGATGGAGACCAGGCTGGTCCCCGCCGCGGGCCTTGAGCTGGCCACCATCAGCCGGGTGCCATTTCCCCGCCGGCCCTCCCTGGACCTGCTGCGGCTTCCCGGACGGCTGGCCGGCGCGGTCAAGCAGGCCGGAAAAATCCTCGACGACGCCCACGCGGACGTGCTGGTCGGTGTTGGCGGCTACGTCTGCACGCCGCTGTACCTCGCCGCCCGGCGCCGTAAGCTCCCCATCGTCATTCATGAAGCCAACACGCGGGCCGGCCTGGCCAACAAGGTGGGCGCCCGGTTCAGCCGCCATGTCGGAGTTGCTTTCGCCGGCACCAAACTCCCGGGCGCCCGTCACGTCGGCATGCCGATGCGCAAGGAAGTCTCCGGGCTGGACCGTGCCGCCGCAAAGCACGGGGCACGCGCACTGCTGGGTCTGGACCAGGACAAGCCGGCCCTGATTGTCACAGGCGGATCGTCCGGGGCGCAGAGCATCAACCGGACCGTCGCGGCGTCCGTGCACGCCTTGGCCGAGGCAGGAATCCAAACCCTCCACATCACCGGAAAGGGCAAAGCCGTTCTTGACGACGACGGCAAACCGCTGGCTGCCGACGGCTACCGCCAGGTGGAATATGTCGACGGCATGGAGAACATCTACGCCGCTGCCGACCTGCTGGTGGGGCGCGCGGGGGCAGCCACCGTCTGCGAGACCGCGGCCGTTGGGGTTCCGGCAGTGTTCGTTCCGCTCCCTATCGGCAACGGTGAACAGGCACTGAACGCGGCCGGTCCCGTGGCGGCGGGAGGGGCGCTGATGGTGGACGATGCCGCATTCACGCCCGAATGGGTAGCCCGCGAAATCATCCCCCTGCTGTCAGATCCTGCCCGGCTGGCCAAGATGTCAGCCAGCGCAGAGTCCCTGGGTATCCGAAACGCAGATCGCCGCATGGCTGATCTTGTCCTGGAAGCGGTAAGCAAATGACCACGTCAACGGCAGGCGCCGGCCAGCGGAGTATGGAATCCCTGGGCCGCGTACATTTCATCGGCATTGGCGGCGTGGGCATGTCGGCCGTTGCCCGCATCATGGTGGCCCGCGGTGTCCCGGTGACGGGCTCCGACGCCAAGGACCTCCCGGTGATGGCAGACCTGGCCGCCGCGGGTGCCGGCATCCGCGTGGGCTACGCCGCCGGCAACGTGGGGGCCGCCCAGACCGTGGTGGCAGGTTCCGCCATCCGGGCGGACAATCCGGAACTCCAGGCCGCCCGTGACGCCGGGCTGCCCGTGCTGCACCGTTCGGAGGCGCTGGCGGCCGCGATGGCGGGCGACCGTGTGGTCACGGTTGCCGGAACGCACGGAAAATCAACCACTACGTCCATGGTCACGGTGCTGCTCCAGCGTGCCGGCCTGGACCCGACGTTTGCCATCGGCGCCAACGTTCCGGCCCTGGGGGTTAACGCTGCCAGCGGCACGTCCGACGTCTTTGTCGCCGAGGCAGACGAATCCGACGGATCGTTTTTGAACTACCGGCCGAACATCGCCGTTGTCACCAATGTTGAACCCGACCACCTTGACTACTACGGAACCGCGGAAGCCGTCTACGAGTCGTTCGACCGTTTCACGGAACTGCTCCCGGCCGACGGCGTCCTCGTGGCGTGCGCCGATGATGCCGGCGCCCGCGCCCTCGCGGAGCGGACCAGCGCACGGGGCAACACCCGGGTGGTCACCTACGGCACCGCCGAAGATTCGCAGCTGCGGCTGCACGACGGCGGACCGGGAGACGTGTGGGTGTCCACCCCTGCGGGACGGTTCGCGCTGGAACTGCAGGTCCCCGGCCGCCACAATGCACTCAACGCTGCCGCGGCATTTGCCGTGGCACTGGAACTTGGTGTTGCGCCCGAGGCGGCGTCCAGCGCCCTGGCCCATTTCTCCGGAGCATCGCGCCGCTTTGAATTCAAGGGGGAGGGGCGGGGAGTGCGGGTCTACGACGACTACGCCCACCACCCCACGGAGGTCCGGGCGGCGTTGTCGGCTGCCCGTTCCGTGGCGGGCGACCACAAGGTGCACGTGCTGTTCCAGCCGCACCTGTTTTCCCGGACACGGGAGTTCGCGGCCGAGTTCGCCGAAGCCCTCAACGCCGCTGACACCGCCCTCGTGCTGGACATCTACCCGGCCCGTGAAGATCCGATTCCGGGAGTCAGCAGTGAACTGATCGCGGACCGCCTTTCCACGGGCGGCCGGCTTGTCGCTGCCGAGGACGCAGTCCCGGCCATTGTGGCGAACGCGGTACCCGGGGACATCGTGCTTACGGCCGGCGCGGGCGACGTCACCGCCTATGGCCCGATGATCGTCCAGGCACTGCTGGCGGAGGCGCCGGGTGGCTAGCACGCGCCGGCCGACATACAAGACCGGCAGGTCCGCCCCCAAGGGAAAGGCCGAACCCGGCAACGGCCACGCGGACGTGATTTCCGCTTCCAAGGACGCACCCGCAGCCGACCGCGCAGCCACGCCCGAGCGCCCTGCCGCCAATGTACTGTCCTTCCCTGAGCCCAAAGGCAAGCGTGTCCGGCGGAACCTCATCCTGGCCGTGAGCATCATTGCGGCGCTGGTGGCCGGCCTGCTGGCGGCCGCCGTCTATTCGCCGGTGTTCGCCGTCCGGACAGTCTCCGTGGACGGCACCAAAATGCTGACGCCTGAACAGGTCAAGGCTGCGCTGGAGCCGCTGCACGGCAAGCCGCTGCCGCAGGTGAACGACGACGAGGTGAAACAGCTGCTGCAGCCGCTCGTCCAGGTCAAGGACGTGACCACGGAGGCGCGGCCGCCGTCAGTGCTGGTGGTGCACATCCATGAACGCACCCCGGTGGCGCTGGTGAAACAGGGGGACGCCTTCCAGCTGGTTGACGTTGACGGGGTGCAGCTGGGCACCACCCAGGACCCCGGAAGCGTCCAGCTGCCCGTGATCGACGGCGGGGCGGGTGTGATCGGCAAGGACCTGTTCAAGGCCATCACCGCGGTGCTGGCCGCCCTTCCGGCCGACGTACTCGCCCGGCTGTCCGATGCCTCGGCGAAGTCCGTGGACGCCGTCGAACTCAAACTGGTCGACGGACAGACGATCGTCTGGGGCAATGCGGGGGAGAAGGAGCTCAAAGCCAGGGTGCTCGCGGCCTTGCTCAAAGCGCCCGCCGATCCCAAGAACCCGGTCCGGGTCTACGATGTCAGCGTTCCCCGGCATCCCGTGACACGATAGTGGTCGAGCACCCGGGAAAGCGCCGGGAGGCACCGGGGCAAACACTGACCAACCCTGCCGATGCACCGGGCCGGTTTCCGTAGTGAAAGCGGGTTCCTGCTGTATTTAGCGGGTATTCCCACGACACGCGGAGCAGGTCATTGAATGTCTCAGGCATAGGAAATAGCGTCACAACATGAGTTACTTGACATAACTATAACCTTCAAGTCGAAGGTTAAGGTTTGACGCTTCAAGCAAGACTCCATCAGTTTTCGCAATAGGACACGAACAAGGGACACGTAACGTGGCAGCTCCGCAGAATTACTTGGCCGTCATCAAGGTCGTCGGCATTGGCGGCGGTGGCGTGAACGCAGTCAACCGCATGATCGAAGTCGGTCTCCGCGGTGTCGAATTCATCGCAATCAACACCGATGCCCAGGCTCTGCTCATGAGCGACGCCGACGTCAAACTTGACGTTGGCCGCGAGTTGACGCGTGGCCTCGGCGCCGGCGCGAATCCTGAGGTCGGCAAGCAGGCCGCCGAGGACCACGCCGACGAAATCGAGGAGGTCCTGCGCGGCGCCGACATGGTCTTCGTGACCGCCGGCGAAGGCGGCGGCACCGGAACCGGCGGCGCCCCTGTCGTGGCCCGCATCGCACGTTCGCTCGGCGCGCTCACCATCGGTGTGGTCACCCGCCCGTTCACTTTCGAGGGCCGCCGCCGTGCAGGTTCCGCCGAGGCAGGCATCGACGCCCTCCGCGACGAAGTCGATACGCTCATCGTCATTCCCAACGACCGGCTGCTGTCCATCAGCGACCGCAACGTCTCCGTGCTGGATGCATTCCGCTCCGCCGACCAGGTCCTGTTGTCCGGTGTCCAGGGCATCACCGACCTGATCACCACTCCCGGCCTGATCAACCTCGACTTCGCAGACGTCAAGTCGGTCATGCAGGGTGCGGGGTCGGCGCTCATGGGCATCGGTTCGGCACGTGGCGAGGACCGCGCCGTCAAGGCGGCCGAACTCGCCATTGCGTCGCCCCTCCTGGAAGCATCGATCGACGGCGCCCACGGCGTCCTGCTGTCCATCCAGGGCGGCTCGGACCTGGGCCTCTTCGAGATCAATGAAGCTGCGCGCCTGGTCCAGGAAGTGGCCCACCCGGAAGCCAACATCATCTTCGGTGCCGTCATCGACGACGCCCTCGGCGATGAGGCCCGCGTAACGGTCATCGCCGCAGGCTTCGACGACGTCAAAGCCACGTCGCCGTCCATGGACCAGTCCCAGCCCCAGTCAGCGCCCCAGCGCCCGGCAGCGCCTACCTCGGCTCCCGCCCCCGCGCAGGCGCCGGCCCAGCACGTCCAGCCGGTCCACGCCGGCATCGGCGCCTCCGGCCTGAGCAACTGGGGACAGCAGCGCCCCTCTGCCGTCCCCGCGGACTCGGGTTTCGACGTCGACCTTCCCTCCGTTGTGGAGCCGGACCTGTCCGGCAGCCGCTCGGACGACCTGGATGTTCCCGACTTCCTGAAGTAGGGCCGGCAGGACGATTTGTCAGCTCGTCAGTTAGCGGTGTTTTGATTGTTTTGGTGGCGAACCGAAGTCCGGCCCGGCGTCTGGGTGGCATTCACTGACGCCCGGGCCGGAAACCTTGCCCTGCACGTAGGGGATGACCCGGCCGAAGTGCATCTTCGGCGGGGACTCCTGGAGGCTGAAGCAGGCCTGGGGGCAGGAGGATTCCAGTACATGAACCAGGTCCACGGCAATGCTGTGGCTTATATCGGCGATACCCCCATCGGCGACGTGGCGGTCGCCACGGCGGGCAGCGCTGGCGCAGGGGGTCCCACCGCTGACGCGATGGTGTCCTCCGGGCGTCCGCTTGCCGTGATGGTGGCGGACTGCGTGCCCGTCGTCCTTGCCGGGCAGACAGAAGCAGGACGGCCGGTCCTGGCTGTAGCCCATGCGGGTCGCCCGGGCGTGGCCGGCGGCGTCATCCCCGCGACCGTGGCGCGGATGCGGGCCGAGGGCGCGGAAGACATCCGGGCCTGGATCGGCCCGTCGATCTGCGGATCCTGCTACGAGGTGCCCGAGGAAATGAGGGCGGATGTGGCGGCGGCCGTACCTGCGACCTGGTGCACGACGTCGCGGGGCACTCCCGGCCTGGATCTTCCGGCCGGTGCACGCAGCCAGCTTGAAGGCAACGGGGTTGCCGTGGAGTATTCCGGACCCTGCACCCTTGAAACTGACAGGCTCTTCTCATACCGCGGCGACCCGGACACGGGCAGGTTTGCCGGGCTGGTGTGGACCGGTGAGTGAGCCCTTGGACGTGACGGCCGCAGATGACCCCCGCCTGATGCAAATCGGGGAGCGCCTTGCCGCGGTCCGGCGGAGGATTGAGGCCGCGACCGAAGCCGCGGGCCGCCAGGCCAACCCGCCGGAGCTGATCGTGGTCACCAAGTTCCACCCTGCCGACGACGTGCGCCGGCTGGCGGCCCTTGGTGTTACCGATGTTGCGGAGAACCGGGACCAGGAAGCATCTGAAAAGGCAGCAAGCCTGAAAGAACTCCGGCTTCGGTGGCATTTTGTGGGGCAGTTGCAGAGCAACAAGGCAAAGTCCGTGGTGCGCTACGCCCATGCTGTTCATTCCGTGGACCGGCCGCAGCTGGCAGCAGCCCTCGCCAAATCCGTGGCCGCTGAGCAGGAGAGGACCGGCAGGGGCCCGCTGGAGTGCTTTATCCAGGTAAGCCTGGACGAGGACGCCGGAAGCCACCGCGGCGGTGCGGCCCGGCTGGAGGTTCCCGCGCTGGCGGACCAGGTGGCGGGGTCGCCGGGGCTGGTGCTCGCCGGCCTGATGGCGGTGGCGCCACTGGGTTCGGATCCTGATGCGGCCTTCGGCAAACTGGCCGAAATTTCCGCCCGGCTACTCAAGGACCACCCCGCAGCTTCGGGGATTTCCGCGGGCATGAGCCAGGACCTGGAGTCCGCTGTCAGGGCGGGGGCGACACACCTGAGAATAGGCTCCGATATATTGGGTTCGCGTCCTGCGTTGCGGTAGCGTCAAAGTATTGGAAGAGAATGGCGGGGATTCCAATGCTGTCAAGTCAACTCAGCGGCCCGCTTACGGACACGATTAGGAGTCGACCATGGCTGGCGCTCTGCGCAAGACAATGATCTATCTTGGGCTCGCCGATGGCGATGAACACTACGAGTCTGAGCACCACACACCGCACAAGGACGAGGACGATTCAATGGAGCATGACCGCGAGGAACGCCGGGCGCCGGCGCCCGTCCGCGAGGTCGTCCGGGAAACACCCACTCCACACGCCGCCGAAGAGGAATATCGCGCACCTGTGACACCTATCAAGCGCGCGGCCTCGAGCCGCGAAGAGACCACCGGACTCCGCCAGATCACCACGATCCACCCGCGGTCCTACAATGACGCCAAGCTGATCGGTGAAAGCTTCCGTGACGGCATTCCTGTCATCATGAACGTCACGGACATGGGCGAGGCCGACGCCAAGCGCCTGGTCGATTTCTCGGCGGGCCTGGTCTTTGGCCTCCGCGGCAGCATCGAGCGGGTCACCAACAAGGTGTTCCTGCTCTCGCCGTCGTACGTCGAGGTCATCGGCGACGACAAGAAGGTCAGCGAAACACAGGCCAGCTTCTTCAACCAGAGCTAGCTCCGCAAGCGAACGGATGCCAGACGGGGACACCTGTCTGGCATCCGTGCTGAAATAGATAAGAACGGCAACAGGACACTGCGGTATCCGGAATGAACATGGAGATATGAGTTAACTCATGGGAATTGTTTTCGGACTTGTCTATATCGCTTTATTATTCGTATTTGTGGCATTGATCATCCGTTTGGTCTTCGACTGGGTGCAGATGTTTGCGCGGGAATGGAGGCCGCGGGGAGCCGCCCTGGTGGCGGCCCACACTGTCTACTCCGTCACAGATCCGCCGTTGAAAGTGCTGAGGCGCCTCATTCCGCCTTTGCGGCTGGGCGGGATTTCGCTTGATCTTGGTTTTTTGCTGTTGTTCATCGCTATCAGCGTGGCTATGGCAATCGTGAGGTCTTTCGCGTAATTTTCATTACAGCTTGCGGCGCTGTACCAGGCGGGAAACCGCCAACCACAGCATCGCGAAGAAACTCCGGTTTGACACCTCAGTGTTGAATTAGAGGAACCAGACCATATTTAGGTACCGTAGTTTTGACGGCCGGAAGGCCTACTGACTAACTAGACCAACGAGGTGACCAGATGGCTTTGACGCCAGAAGACGTTGTCAACAAGC
The DNA here is from genome assembly GCF_033142195.1 of Arthrobacter sp. B10-11. Taxonomy (NCBI): domain Bacteria; kingdom Bacillati; phylum Actinomycetota; class Actinomycetes; order Micrococcales; family Micrococcaceae; genus Arthrobacter; species Arthrobacter sp. B10-11. Next base: position 623,369 of record NZ_JAWMTH010000003.1, on the reverse strand, counting down.
GCTTTCAGCCGACCAAGTTCCGCGAAGGCTACGACCAGGACGAAGTTGACGACTTCCTGGACGAAATCGTCGTCGAACTGCGCCGCCTGAACCAAGAGAACGACGAGCTTCGCAAGAAGCTTGCCGAGAGCGGCTCAGGCACGCCCGCCAGCTCCGCAGCAGCGGCGCCGGTGGTGGAAAAGGTCCCCGCTCCGGTCAAGGCCGAGAAGGACGACTCCCGTGCCAAGGCGGAAGCCGAGGCCAAGGCGGCCGCTGAAGCCAAGAAGAAGGCGCCGGAGCCGGCAACGGCACTCGCAGCAGTACCTGCCCCCGCTGCCCCTGCCGCGGCCAACGCGACGGCGGAGTCCGCCGCCGGCCTGCTGGCCATGGCCCAGCAGATGCACGACAAGCACGTCGCCGACGGCCAGCAGCAGAAGGACAAGATCATCGCCGAAGCGCAGATCGAAGCCAGCAGCCTCGTCAACGATGCACAGGAGAAGTCCCGCAAGATCCTCGGCGCCCTGGAGCAGCAGCGCTCCGTCCTGGAGCGCAAGGTTGAGCAGCTGCGCGGCTTCGAGCGCGACTACCGTTCACGCCTGAAGGCCTACATCGAAGGCCAGCTCCGTGACCTGGACGCCCGCGGTTCCGTGGCAGCGCCCGAGATCAGCGACGGCAGCCCCGCCGTTTAGCACGTATTCTGAAAGCCGGTGGCTGAGGACTCCTCGGCCGCCGGCTTTTGCCATTAACTGCCACCGGCGCGGCCAGCGGCAGGCTAGAGCACCTTCCTTCCAGTCCCCGGGACTGGCTCCTGAATGAAAGCTTTATGACTGACGAAACAGCACCTGCCGCAGCGCAGCCAGCAACGACGCACGCCCGGCCCCGGAAGGCGGTCCTGCTGACGCTCTTCGCCGGCTTCGCTGTTTTTGCCTACGTCTTCGACCAGCTCACCAAGCTGTGGGTCACGAGCACCATGGTGGAGGGGGAACGCATCCCGGTGCTGCCGCCGCTGCTGCACTGGTACTACATCCGCAACTCCGGGGCTGCGTTCTCCATTGGCGAGAACGTGACCTGGGTCTTCACCATCATCATGGCGGCAGTCTCGATCGCCATCCTTTTCCAGCTGCGCAAACTTGGTTCGGCATGGTGGGCACTGGCCCTTGGCCTGCTTCTGGGGGGCGCCCTGGGCAACCTCACAGACCGGTTGTTCCGCGAACCGTCGTTCGCCATGGGCCATGTGGTGGACTTCATCCAGCTACCCAATTTCGCCATTTTCAACATCGCCGATTCCGCGGTCGTCTCCGCTGTCGTGATCATCTGCCTGCTGACGCTCCGGGGGATTACCCTGGACGGTTCACGGCTCCAGAAACCGGCGGAGGACAAGGATGCCTGAGAAACTCACCGTCCCCGAGGAACTCGCCGGGACCCGAGTCGACGCGGGACTTGCCAGACTGATGGGCATATCCCGCTCACAGGCGGCCACGCTGATTGCCGAAGGCAACGTCAGCTCCGGGGGAAAAGCCGTGGGCAAGTCCCTGAAACTGACCTCAGGCATCGTGCTGGAGGTTGTTGTCCCGGAACGGCGGGACCCCCTGGAAGTCGTGGAGGAAGTTGTGGAAGGCCTGAAAGTACTGCTGGACGACGAGGACTTCGTGGTCATCGACAAGCCGGTGGGTGTGGCCGCGCACCCGTCACCCGGATGGGTCGGTCCCACCGTGGTCGGGGGACTCGCCGGGCTGGGGTACCGGATTTCGACGTCGGGGGCTCCGGAACGGGCGGGCATCGTGCACCGGCTCGACGTCGGAACGTCCGGGGCCATGGTGGTGGCCAAGTCGGAGCGTGCCTATACGGCCCTCAAGCGGGCCTTCAAGGAGCGCACGGTGGACAAGGTGTACCACGCGGTGGTCCAGGGCCTGCCGGATCCCCTCGCGGGCACGATCGATGCCCCCATCGGCCGTCACCCCGGCCATGACTGGCGATTCGCAGTCCTCGAAGACGGCCGAGAGTCCGTGACCCACTACGAAGTGCTGGAAGCGTTCGGCAAGGCGTCGCTGGTTGAAGTGCACCTGGAAACCGGCCGGACACACCAGATCCGCGTCCACTTCTCCGCCCTGCGCCACCCCTGCGCGGGCGACCTGACCTACGGAGCCGATCCGCGACTGGCCGCAACCCTCGGCCTGACCCGGCAGTGGCTCCACGCCCGGCAACTGGGGTTCGACAATCCCCGGACGGGGGAGCGCGTGACGGTCACCAGCGACTACCCGCAGGACCTTGCCTACGCCCTCGAAGTCCTGGCCTCCGGGGACGCCTGAGCCGGAACTGCCGCGGCCCGCACTAGAATGGTCCGGTGACTTCCAGCAATGACTCGTTCGTCCACCTGCACACCCATACCGAATACTCCATGCTGGATGGGGCGGCCCGCCTGGGGGAGTTGTTCGACGAAACCGAACGCCTGGGCATGCCTGCCCTGGCTACGACGGACCACGGCTACCTTTTTGGTGCCTTCGATTTCTGGCGCAAGGCCACGGACAAGGGCATCAAGCCGATCATCGGCGTCGAAGCCTATGTGACTCCCGGGACGGCCCGCGGTGACAAGAGCAGGGTCCGCTGGGGCGAGGAGAACCAGCGCAAGGACGACGTCTCCGGCGGTGGTTCCTACACCCACATGACGCTGCTGAGCTACAACAACGTAGGCATGCGGAACCTGTTCCGGGCCTCGTCGATCGCCTCGCTGGACTCGGTCTTCGGCAAATGGCCCCGGCTGGACCGTGAGCTGCTGAACACGTACTCGGAAGGGCTGATCGCCACCACGGGCTGCCCGTCCGGGGAGGTCCAGACCCGCCTGCGGCTCGGTCAGTACCGTGAAGCGCTCGAGGCTGCAGCCGAGTTCCGTGACATCTTCGGCGCGGAGAACTACTTCTGCGAGCTGATGGACCACGGCCTGGACATCGAGCGGCGGGTCACCGGCGACCTGCTGCGCCTGGCCAAGGACCTGAACCTTCCGCTGGTGGCCACCAACGACCTGCACTACACGCACGAGCACGACGCGAAGGCCCACGAGGCCCTGCTGGCCATCCAGTCGGGCTCCACCCTCCTGGAGCCGACCTATGACAACGGCGGTTCCCGCTTCGCCTTCTCCGGCAGCGGCTACTACCTGAAGTCCCCGCAGGAGATGCGTGAGCTGTTCCGCGACCACCCGGAGGCCTGCGACAACACGCTCCTGATCGCCGAGCGCTGCGAAGTGTCGTTCAACACCGGCGCCAACTACATGCCGCGGTTCCCCTGCCCGGAGGGCGAGGATGAAACGTCCTGGCTGGTCAAGGAAGTCGACAAGGGACTCCACTACCGGTATCCCCAGGGCATCCCGGACAAGGTCCGCAAGCAGGCCGACTATGAGCTGGACGTCATCACGTCCATGGGTTTCCCGGGCTACTTCCTCGTGGTGGCCGACTTCATCAACTGGGCCAAGAACAACGGCATCCGGGTGGGTCCCGGACGTGGTTCCGGTGCAGGCTCCATGGTTGCCTACGCCATGCGCATCACCGACCTGGATCCGCTGCACCACGGCCTGATCTTCGAGCGCTTCCTTAACCCGGACCGCGTCTCCATGCCTGACTTCGACGTCGACTTCGATGACCGGCGCCGCTCCGAAGTGATCGACTATGTCACGCGGAAATACGGCGACGAACGCGTGGCGATGATCGTCACCTACGGCACCATCAAGACCAAGCAGGCCCTCAAGGACTCCTCGCGCGTGCTGGGCTACCCCTTCAGCATGGGCGAGACGCTGACCAAGGCGCTGCCGCCGGCCGTGATGGCCAAGGACATCCCGCTGGCCGACATCCAGAACAAGGAAGCCAAGCGCTACAGCGAAGCAGGCGACTTCCGCCAGCTGATCAGTACCGATCCCGAAGCTGCCAAGGTCTTCGAAACGGCACTGGGCATCGAAGGCCTGAAGCGGCAATGGGGCGTGCACGCCGCCGGTGTCATCATGTCTTCGGACCCCATCATCGACGTGATTCCGATCATGCGCCGCTTCCAGGACGGCCAGGTCATTACGCAGTTCGACTATCCGACATCCGAAGGCCTCGGCCTGATCAAGATGGACTTCCTCGGCCTGCGAAACCTGACGATCATTTCGGATGCCCTGGAAAACATCAAGATGAACCGCGGCATCGACCTTGATCTCGAAACCCTGGAACTCGACGACGCGCCGTCCTACGAGCTGCTGGCCCGGGGTGACACCCTGGGCGTGTTCCAGCTCGACGGCGGACCCATGCGCTCCCTCCTGAAGCTCATGAAGCCGGACAACTTCGAAGACATTTCCGCGGTGCTGGCCCTCTACCGTCCCGGACCGATGGGTGCCAACGCCCATACCGACTACGCCCTGCGCAAGAACGGGATCCAGGAAGTCATTCCGATCCACCCGGAGCTCAAGGAACCGCTCGCCGAAATCCTCGGCGGAACCTATGGCCTGATCGTCTACCAGGAGCAGGTCATGGCCGTGGCGCAGAAGCTCGCCGGCTATTCCCTTGGCCAAGCCGACATCCTGCGCCGCGCCATGGGCAAGAAGAAGAAATCGGAGCTGGACAAGCAGTTCGCCGGGTTCTCCCAGGGCATGCAGGACAACGGCTATTCCATGGAGGCCGTGAAGACCCTCTGGGACATCCTGCTCCCGTTCTCGGACTATGCCTTCAACAAGGCGCACTCGGCCGCTTACGGCGTGATCTCGTACTGGACCGCGTACCTCAAGGCGCACTACGCGCCGGAGTACATGGCCGCCCTCCTCACCTCGGTGGGCGATGACAAGGACAAATCGGCGATCTACCTGAACGAATGCCGGCGCATGGGCATCACGGTGCTGCCGCCGGACGTCAACGAGTCAGCGCTCAACTTCACGCCTGTGGGCAACGACATCCGCTTCGGCATGGGCGCCATCCGCAACGTCGGCGTCAACGCCGTTGAAGCCATGGTGACGGCGCGCGAGAAGGAAGGCGCCTACACGTCCTTCAAGGACTACCTCGTAAAGGTACCCGCCGTCGTGTGCAACAAGCGCACCATTGAATCGCTGATCAAGGCCGGCGCCTTCGACTCCCTGGGCCACCACCGGCGCGCACTGGCCATGATCCACGAAGAAGCCATTGACTCCGTGATCACGCTGAAGCGCAATGAGGCGATCGGCCAGTTCGACCTCTTTGCCGGGTTCGACGAAGCCGAATCCGAGGCGTCCCTGAGCATCGACATTCCCGACCTCCCGGAGTGGGAGAAGAAGGACAAGCTGTCCTTTGAACGCGACATGCTGGGCCTGTACGTCTCGGACCACCCGCTGCAGGGCCTCGAAGGGCTGCTCAGCCAGCACGCCGACCAGTCGATTACGTCGATCATCGCGGAAGACGGCCCGCACGACGGCGCCATCATCACCATTGCGGGCATGATCACTTCGCTCAGCCGCCGGATCGCGAAAGCCAGCGGGAACGCCTATGCCCGCGCGGAGATCGAGGATCTGGGCGGTTCGATGGAGGTCATGTTCTTTGGCCAGGTCTACGGCCCCATCGCTTCGGTGCTGGCCGAGGACCTGATCGTGGTGGTCAAGGGCCGGCTGCAACGGCGCGACGACGGCGCCGTCACCCTGAACTGCATGGAGCTGTCCGTCCCGGACCTCAGCGAGGGCCTGAACGGGCCTCTGGTGATCACCATGCAGACGCACAAGGCCACGGAGGCGGTGGTGACCGAACTGGGAGACGTGCTGAGGACGCACCGGGGCAACTCGGAAGTCAGGCTGCACCTGCAGGGCGACACCCGGGTGGAAGTGATGGCGCTCCCGGTCCACTTGAGGGTCAACCCGAGTCCGTCACTCTTCGGCGACCTGAAGGTGCTTCTCGGACCGACCTGCCTGGACAGCTAATTGCCTGGCCAGCCAGTGACACGGGCCCCGGGCACCGCGGTCGTCTCCGGTGTCGGCCGGGGCTTCGGCGCCGCCCTTGCCGAGGCAATGGCGGCGGACGGTTGGACGGTCTACGGCATTGTCCGGCCGGGCACCTCGGCCGCCGCCAGGGGCACCGGGCACGGCAGCGTACGGTTCCTGGAATGGGACATCGGGCATCCCTGCCCGGACGACGTGGCGGGGGTCCTCGCCGGGGCAACCATCGACGTCGTCGTCAATAATGCCGCAATCGGCAGCAGCCAGAAGACACTGCGGGAAGTTGATGCCAATGCCCTGGTGCAGCTCCTCGACAACAACGTCGTGGGTGCCGTCCGGGTGACCCGGGCATGCCTGCCCGGGCTGCACCGGGCGGGGGAGTCCGGCCGAAGGCCCGTGGTGGTGAACGTGTCGTCCAGGCTGGGCTCGGCCACGCTGCAGGCGGGCGGCGAATTCGCCGGTTTCGGGACGAGCTACGGATACCGGCTGAGCAAGGCGGCGCTGAACATGCTGACGCTGAGCCTGCATGAGGAATTCGGCGCGGAACTGGATGCCTGGTCCGTCCATCCCGGCTCGCTCACTACCGGAATGGGGCGGGCCGCTGCGTCGAAGGAGCCCGCAACCGCGGCCAGGGAGCTGCTGCGGGAGCTCACCGGGAGCCGCGGGACCAGTCCGAGGTACTTCGATCTGGGATCGTCCGCACCCCTGCCCTGGTGAGGCCTTAGATCTCGTAGTCGAGGGGCACGGGCTGGCTGTAGGCGCCCGAATGGTAGAGCAGCGGCGAGCCGTCCTCGCCCACCTGCCCTTCCACAACCTCCACCACAACCACCGCGTTGTTCTCAAAGGACAGGCGCATCTGGATTTTACCGATGAGCCAGCCCGCGACGTCCTTGAGGACGGGTACGTCGTGGGGTCCGAGTTCCCAGTGGTCACCCTCGAAACGGTTCTTGGTCCGCGCGAACCGGTCGGCTAGTTCCTGGTTTTCAAGCCCCAGCATGTGGACGCCGATGTGCGTCGTGTTGGCAATGGCCGGCCACGAACTGGAGGTGCGGGCCATGTTGAAGGTAAAGCGTGGCGGCTGCGCAGATAGCGATGCCACGGAAGTAGCCGTGAATCCGTACGGAACGCCGTTGTAGTTCACGGTGATAATCGCCACACCGGCCGCATGCCGGCGGAACATCTCCTTGAACGTGCCTTCGAAGGCTGCGTTGTCTGAGGTCACTATGATCTAACTCCCTGCTAAAACTAATTCCGGTTGAATCCTGCATGCCAGCGTAGGGGCCTGCCGGTGCCGTCCGGGACTTGGTTACACGCCGCGTCCTGTGTTTAACCGCGGTGAACATTTGTTAATGTTTGTTTCATGACACAGCCATCCGGCACCGGCCCGGTCCCGCCGAACCCGCAGCATCCCGGGGGTGCCGGCAACCCGCCCGCCTATGGTGAACTTTACCGCGGTGACAGCGGGTCGTGGCGCCTTCCGGCGGCCATAGCTGCGGCCGGGATTCCGGTGGGACTGTTGTGGTGGCTGCTGGCACCCGGCGGCCTGAACCTTCTCTCCGGCAACCCCTCCCTGGCCAGCGGCACGAATGCCGAAGGCTGGCTTCCCCGGGACCTCGTGCTGGCGGGCTTGTTCCTGCTGGCAGGCTGCGTGACCGGATTCCTCCTCAACGGAAAACGAACCGGTGCCCCGATGCCCGGCACAGTGCTCTCCGCGGTGGTCGGCGGGGCGCTTGGCGCCCTGATCGCCTGGCAGAGCGGGGTGCTGGCGGGGCAATGGTGGGGACCAGACGAAGACACAGCCGCGAATGCCAGCATTGCGTTCTCGCTGCGGGCCTTCGCTGTCCTGGCTATCTGGCCCGCAGCCGTTGCCATTGCAGTCTTTGTGGCGAACCTGATCAGCCTCCTGGGCAAGCCGCCCGAGCAGGACAGCTAAGCCGAGCCGTTGCTCGGCTGTGCTCAACTTCGGCTGTGCTTAACACGGAACGAGGGGCTCCGGCGGGCACGTAAAATGGTCGGGTGACCATTTCACCGGACAGCCCCGCCCAGACCGCCACCCCGGCCATCAGCTACCGCACCGTTGACCTGCGCGGCCAGCGGCTCTCCCTGGCCGGGCTCCGTGCGGCCGTTCCCCGTGCCCGGCACCAGACCATGGCCGACGCCGAGCAGAAGGTTGCGGACATCATCACGGCGGTCCGCTCGCGGGGCTTCGCTGCGCTCAGCGACCTCGCCAGGACGTTCGACGGCGTGGAGCAGGAACACCCGCGGGTGCCCGCTGCTGCGCTGCGCGCAGCACTGGAGAACCTGGACCCGGCGGTACGGGCGGCCCTGGAGGAATCCATCAGCCGCGCCCGCAGGTTTGCTGACAGGCAGCGGCCGGCAAACATCGACGTCGAGTTGGGCGAAGGCGCTGTGGTGAGCCAGAACTGGGTGCCGGTAGGCCGCGTGGGCCTCTATGTCCCCGGCGGGCTGGCGGTCTATCCGTCCTCGGTGATCATGAACGTCGTCCCGGCGCTGGCCGCCGGCGTTGCATCCATCGCACTGGCGTCTCCTCCGCAGAAAGACTTCGGGGGACTCCCGCACCCCACCATCCTGGCCGCCGCGGCCCTGCTGGGCATTGACGAGGTGTACGCCATCGGAGGTGCCCAGGCCATCGCAGCCTTCGCCTATGGTGTTCCCGCGGAGGATCCGGACGCAGCCCTGGATCCTGTGGACGTGGTGACCGGGCCCGGAAACATCTTCGTAGCCACGGCCAAACGGCTGGTCAAGGGCGTTGTGGGCATCGACTCCGAGGCCGGCACCACCGAGATCGCCATCCTCGCGGACGGCAGCGCCCGTCCGTCACTGGTGGCGGCCGACCTCATCAGCCAGGCCGAGCACGACCCCAAAGCGGCATCGGTCCTCATCACCGATTCAGAGGACCTTGCCGCGGCCGTCCGGGCCGAACTTGACGTGCAGGCGGGTTCGACCAAGCACGCTGGGCGGGTGCGGGAAGCCCTGTCCGGTCCGCAGTCCGGAGTGGTGCTCGTGGATGACCTGGAACAGGGGATCGCGGCCTGTGATGCCTACGCGGCAGAGCACCTGGAGATCATGACGGCGGATGCCCCGGCCGTCGCTGCCCGCATCCGCAACGCGGGAGCGATCTTTGTGGGCGACTACAGCCCTGTCAGCCTGGGAGATTATTGCGCGGGATCCAACCACGTGCTGCCGACGAGCGGTACGGCAGCCTTCTCGTCGGGCCTGAACGTCACCACGTTCCTCCGTGCCATCCAGGTGGTCAATTACAGCAAGCCGGCCCTGGAACGGGTCAGCGGCCACATTGTCAGCCTCGCCGGAGCGGAGGACCTGCCGGCCCACGGCGAGGCCGTGACGGCGCGGTTCGCCGGCAACGGCTAACCACTACATGTAGTAATTACAGAATTGTTATTCAGCTATATGTAGTCGTAAACTGGGCTTGGAAGAATATGGCCCGGCACATTCAATTCAGCCGGCCGGTTCAACCCCGCCAGGGAAGGAAGCAACGTGTATTGTCCGTTTTGCCGCAACCCTGATTCCCGCGTGGTGGACAGCCGGATGGCCGACGACGGCTCAGCCATCCGCCGCCGTCGGCAGTGTCCGGAATGCGGACGCCGCTTCACCACCGTGGAAACCACCAGCCTCACGGTGATCAAGCGCTCCGGCGTCGGCGAGCCCTTCAGCCGCAGCAAGGTGATCAACGGCGTGCGGAAAGCCTGCCAGGGCCGGCCCGTGACTGAAGACGACCTCGCACTGCTGGCTCAGGAAGTCGAGGAGACAATCCGCGCATCCGGCGCTGCGGAGATCGACGCCCACGAGGTGGGCCTGGCCATCCTCAGCCCGCTCCAGAAACTCGACGAAGTTGCCTATCTCCGCTTCGCGAGTGTGTACCAGGCCTTTGAATCCCTGGAGGATTTCGAAGCAGCGATCGCTATCCTTCGGCATGAAGCGGACGTCGAAGCCAAGGCTGCCAAGGGCGCGGGCTCCGAGAAGAGCCCGCTCTAGACTCCGGTGGTGGCAGCGGAGGGGAAGCCGAAGCCACCACCGGCACCAAAGCCCGGCAAGCGCATGGCCGGGCCCCGGGAGGCCCGGCCAAACATGGATTCGGCGTGGTGCCGCCTATTTGGCCAGTTTGTGAGTCAGTGCGACCTCGATGGCGGCACCCACAATCCCGGCGTCGTTCTTGAGTTCCGCAGGGACAATCTTCGTGCGGAGCTTCATGTGAGGCAGGTACTCATCGGCGCGCTTGGAGATGCCGCCGCCCACGATGAAAAGTTCGGGGGAGAAGAGGAACTCAACGTGGGAGAAGTAGCGCTGGAGGAGCACGCTGTATTCGGTCCAGCTCAGGCCGTCCCGCTCGCGGGCCACGGCCGAAGCCTTGCTTTCGGCGTCAAAACCGTCAATTTCAAGGTGTCCGAGTTCGGCGTTCGGGACCAGCTTGCCGTTGAAGATGAAGGCCGAGCCGATACCCGTCCCGAGCGTAATCACGAGCACAGTGCCGGAAACGCCCTCACCGGCGCCATAACGGGCTTCGGCCAGGCCGGCAGCGTCGGCGTCGTTGATGACCTCCACTGGGCGTCCGAGGCGCTTCGTCAGAAGGGCATCAATGTCCGTGTTGAGCCAGGACTTGTCGACGTTGGCGGCAGAGTGCACCACCCCATGCTGGATGATGCCCGGGAAGGTCACACCGATGGGGGAATCCACGGCAGGGGCGTCCGGCCGCGCGTTGAGCTCCTCCACCACCGCGGCCACCGTTTCGGCAACTGACTCCGGAGTGGCCGGCTGCGGTGTGGGGACGCGGAAGCGGTCGCCAACAAGCTTGCCCTTCTTGAGGTCGACTATGCCGCCCTTGATTCCGGTGCCGCCGATGTCAATTCCGATCAGCGGGGCGTTCTTGGTTGACTTGTCGTCCTTCTTGGCCAATGTGATTCCGTTCGTGGCTGGTGTCGGGCAATGGGCGGAGCAGATAAGAAACCGGCGGGGCCGGCGGAAGATCAGGGAAGGGTGAGGATCTCGGCGCCGGACTCGGTGACGAGCAGGGTGTGCTCGAACTGGGCCGTGCGCTTGCGGTCCCGCGTCACCACGGTCCACTCATCGGCCCACATGTCCCACTCAACCGTACCCAGCGTCAGCATCGGCTCAATGGTGAACACCATGCCCGTTTCCATCGCTGTGTTGTAGGCGGGAGCGGCGTCATAATGCGGGATGATCAGGCCGGTGTGGAAGGCTTCGCCGACGCCGTGGCCGGTGAAGTCCCGGACGACGCCGTAGCCGAAACGCTTGGCGTAGGACTGGATGGCGCGGCCGATGACGTTGATTTCCCGTCCGGGGGCCACGGCCTTGATGGCGCGGTTGAGGGACTCCTTGGTGCGCTCCACAAGGAGCCGGGATTCCTCGTCCACGTCTCCGACCAGGAAAGTGAAGTTCGTGTCGCCGTGCACGCCGCCGATGAAGGCCGTGATGTCGATGTTCAGGATGTCGCCGTCCTGCACCACGGTGCTGTCCGGTATTCCGTGGCAGATGACCTCGTTGAGAGATGAGCACAGGGACTTGGGAAAGCCCCGGTACCCCAGGGTCGACGGATAAGCATGGTGGTCCAGCAGGAATTCGTGGCCGATCCTGTCGAGCTGGTCCGTAGTGACGCCGGGTTCGATGTGCTTGCCGACCTCCACGATGGCCCGGGCCGCGATCCGGCTGGCGATCCTGATCTTCTCAATGGTCTCGGCGGATTTCACCTCCGAGCCGGTGAACTTCTCCGGACCGGGCTTGCCCACATACTCGGGGCGGGGAATTGACGCCGGCACGGGCAGCTGCGGGCTCACCGTTCCGGGGACAAGTGTGCCGGTGGGTGCAGTCGAAGCAAGAGAAGGCATAGATTGATCATATAAGCAGGCATAGAAGCCCATGTAACGGACAGCCGGATCGGCACCCGATGAAGCGCTACGTTACGTGGATCACTTTCAGCGGCGGGAAGCCCGCAGGATGCGAGGAGCAGCGATGACCGAGTACTGGTATAACGTCAAGACCCACGAGGTGGAAGAGGACGCCATGTCCGATTGGACGCAGCTGATCGGGCCATACAAGACGCGCGCCGAAGCCGAGCATGCGCTGGAAAAGGTCAAGGCACGCAACGAATCATGGGAAAAGGGCGACGAGGACTGACGCGTTTTACGGCGCCGACACTGCGGTCGCCGGGTTCCGGGTGCATGGCCGCTCCAGCGGGGACTTCCGTCTGCCAGAGTTAGTACACATCCGAGTACCGGACCGGCCGGTACCGCGAGGAGGAGAGTCATGGCCGAAATCAAGCCAGAATACACAGGAGAGTGGCGGTTCGACCCGACGCATACGCGCATCGGCTTTTCGACCCGCCACGCCATGGTCACCAAGGTTCGCGGAGCTTTCAACGAGCTCGACGGCTCGATTACGGTTGACGCAGAGAAGCCGGACCGCTCAAGGGTTGAGCTGACCCTCAAGGTCGCGAGCATCGACACCCGCAATGCTGACCGCGATCAGCACCTGCGGACCAACGATTTCTTTGACGCTCCCCGGTTCCCGGAGATTACGTTCGTGGGCAACAGGGTGGACCAGGTTGACGAGGGCCACTTCATTGTTAGCGGCGACGTGACCATTCGGGGTATCACCAAGGAGATTTCGATCCCGATCGACTTCATGGGCGTCGAACGGGATCCGATGGGGAACCTCCGGGCCGGCTTCGAAGGTTCCCGTCGCATCAACCGCCAGGATTTCGGGCTCAAATGGAATACGGCGCTGGACTCCGGCGGCGTGCTCGTGTCGGACAAGATCACCCTGGAGTTTGAAGTGTCCGCCATCAAGGTCGGCGACGGCGCCGCACAGGCCGAAGCCTAAGCGGGCCGAAGCGTAGGGGGAGTCCCGGCCCGGTGCCTGGTTAGAACGAGTGCTCGGGGCCGGGGAACTGTCCCGTCCGCACGTCGTCGCCATAGGCCTTGGCGGCGTTGCTCAGCGACGTGCGCAGATCAGCATACTGCTTGACGAATTTGGCCATTTTTCCGCCGCGAAGTCCGGCCATGTCCTGCCAGACCAGGACCTGGCCGGTCGTCACGTTGCCGGCACCGATGCCGACTGTCGGAACGGCAATCGCAGCATCGACGGCTGCTGCGGTGGCGGCAGGAACCATTTCCATCAGGACGCTGAAGGCTCCGGCGTCGGCGAGGGCCACGGCGTCGTCGATCAGCCGCTGTGCGTCATCGCCGCGGCCCTGGACCCGGTAGCCGCCCAACGAGTGCTCGCTCTGGGGAGTGAAGCCGATGTGGGCCATGACCGGAATGCCGGCCTGGACCATGGCCCGGACGGTTTCGGCGTAGAACTTCCCGCCTTCAATTTTCACGGCATGGGCAAGGCCTTCCTTCAGGAAGCGGACGCCGGTGGCCACGGCCTGCTCGGCTGACACCTCATAGCTGCCGAACGGAAGGTCTGCGACCACCAGGGCCCGCTTGGCCGAGCGGGCAACGGCGCGGCACAGCGGCAGCAATTCCTCCACGGTCACCGGGAGGCTGGTTTCGTTTCCGAAAACGTTGTTGGACGCGGAGTCGCCCACCAGGAGCACCTCGATGCCGGCTTCGTCGAAGATCTCGGCGGTGTACTGCTCGTAGGCCGTGAGCATGGCAAAGTGTTCGCCGTTGGCCTTGGCCTGCTGCAGGTGGTGGGTCCGGATTCGTGCCACAGGCTTCCTCGCAGTGTCCGACGGCGTTGCAGCGCCTGCCGCCGCTGCTGCGGCCCCGGCGGGCCCGTTGCCGTAGGGAGCAGGTACTTCAGTGGACATGCTGGAATCAGAATTGTTGCTTGTGGCCATGGCTAGAGCGTAGTGCGATACTGCAAGTCCTAGCTACCGGACGGCGTGCCCCTGCCGGTGAATCGCGTCACAAATCGGCGTCCCCGGGGCTCTGCACGGAGCCCCCTGCCCGGCGTCATGGGCAGGCATACATGTTAACGGTGTGTTACGCGGACCTCCGGCTCCAACATTCAGCGGGAATGCTTAGTAAAGTGAATCTTGAGCTGCCGCCGGCCGCAAAAAATACGGACCCGGGGCATCAAAAACGTTGATCCGGAGAAGAGGCCATCATGGACCGCCAGCAAGAGTTTGTCCTGCGGACGATCGAAGAACGCGACGTACGGTTCGTGCGTCTGTGGTTCACGGATGTCGTGGGTTCACTCAAGTCGGTTGCGCTTGCCCCTGCCGAGGTCGAGGGTGCTTTCGAAGAGGGCCTGGGCTTCGACGGCTCCGCGATCGAGGGGCTGGCCCGCGTGTTCGAATCCGACATGCTGGCACAGCCGGACCCCTCCACGTTCCAGATCCTGCCGTGGCGCGGGGAAACCGAACAGACCTCCCGCATGTACTGCGACATCCTGACCCCCGACGGCGAGCCCTCCGCGGCGGATCCGCGCAACGTCCTCAAGCGCACCCTGGCGAAGGCCGCGGACATGGGCTTTACCTGCTACACGCATCCCGAGATCGAGTTCTACCTGCTGAAGTCCCAGGAGCCCGGCCCGGACGGTTCACCCGTCCCCGTGGACGAGGGCGGCTACTTCGACCACGTCCCGGGCGGCGTCGCGCAGGACTTCCGGCGCACCGCCGTCACCATGCTCGAATCCGTGGGAATTTCCGTCGAGTTCAGCCACCACGAAGCCGGCCCCGGCCAGAACGAGATCGATCTCCGTTACGCGGACGCCCTGCAGACTGCGGACAACATCATGACGTTCCGCACGGTCATCAAGGAAGTCGCCCTCCAGCAGGGCACCTACGCCACCTTCATGCCCAAACCGTTCACCGCCCACCCGGGATCGGGCATGCACACGCACTTCTCGCTGTTCGAAGGCGACACCAACGCCTTTTACGAAGCCGGGGCGGAATTCCAGCTGTCAAAGACCGCCAAGCAGTTCATCGCTGGCATCCTTAAGCACGCCCCCGAGTTCACCGCCGTGACCAACCAGTTCGTGAACTCGTACAAGCGGCTCTGGGGCGGCGGCGAAGCGCCCAGCTACCTGAGCTGGGGACACAACAACCGCTCCGCGCTGGTGCGCGTTCCGCTGTACAAGCCGGGTAAGGGCCAGTCCGCCCGCATCGAGTACCGCGGCATCGACTCCGCGGCCAACCCCTACCTGGCCTACGCCGTCCTGCTCGGCGCCGGGCTTAAGGGCATCGAAGAGGGCTATGACATTCCTGCCGCCGCCGAGGACGACATCTGGTCGCTGAGCTCGGCCGAACGCCGTGCCATGGGCCACGATCCGCTGCCCGCCAGCCTGCACGATGCGATCAGGGCCATGGAGGAATCCGAACTCATGCCGCAGATCCTCGGCGAGCAGGTCTTCGAGTACTTCCTGCGGAACAAGCGCGCCGAATGGCAGGACTACCGTCTCCAGGTGACGCCCTACGAGCTGCAGCGCAACCTCGGCATCCTGTAGGCGGCTCCGGTGAGCCTTGCCCGTCGCTTGATCTCCGCCGGTTTCAATGACCTGGAAAAGGGGGAGCGGTTCCTCGCTGCCCGGGAGCTGGAGGGGATCGACCAGAAGGCCCTCTTCGCAGGCTTCCACCTGGCCGCCAATCCCGACACCGCGTTGCAGTCGCTGGTTCGCCTGATCGAAAAGCACCCCGACCTTCGGAAACTTGCCGCCGCGGACATTGACACGAGCGAGCCGCTCTACCGGGTCCTGGGGGCCTCGGAAGCCCTGGGCGAATTCCTGATCCGCCACCCGGAGCACCTGGACGCGTTCGATGTCGTGGCGAGCCCGGAGCCCGTGGCGGCAGACGCGGGCGAACTGAGGTCGCGGCTGCTGCGGTCCGTGCAGGCTGACCCGAAGGCCCGCAGACCTGTGGCCGGGCTGTCCGGGGCCGAGGCCTATGTGGCGCTTCGCACCGCGTACCGCCGGGGTGTGGTGGACCTGGCGGTCAAGGACCTGTGCGCCGCCGACCCCCTGGATTTCATGCCCGCTGCCGGTGCCGAGCTGGCGGACCTTGCGGGCGCAGCCATCGAGGCTGCCTTGGCGGTGTCCAGGGCTGAAGCCGGCGAACAGTTCGACCAGGCGGAAATCGCCGACGTCGGCCTGGCCGTTATCGGGATGGGGAAATGCGGTGCCCGCGAACTTAACTACATCTCCGACGTCGACGTCATCTACGTCATTGAAGCGGACGGCCTGGACGACGCCCGTGCAAACACCATCGGGACCGCCCTTGCCACGGGGATCTCCCGGGCCATCATGTCCATCGGCCGGGAACCCGGCCTATGGGAGGTGGATGCCAACCTCCGGCCCGAGGGAAAGTCGGGACCGCTGGTGCGGACGCTGGCCTCGCACCAGAGCTACTACGCCCGCTGGGCTGAAAGCTGGGAATTCCAGGCCCTCCTGAAAGCGCGCACCATCGCCGGCGACGCCGAGCTGGGCGCCCGCTACGAGGCCGCCGTCCTGCCGCTCATTTGGGGTTCGGCGAACCGGGAAGGATTCGTGGAATCCGTGCAGGCAATGCGCCGCCGGGTCACGGACAACATTCCCGCGGACGAGGAACAGCGCCAGATCAAACTGGGCCGCGGCGGCCTGCGGGACGTCGAGTTCACCGTGCAATTGCTGCAGCTGGTGCACGGAAAGGCCGACGAGTCCCTCCGTCACCGGGACACCACCTCGGCCATCGCCGCGCTCTCCGCCGGGGGCTACATCGGGCGCACGGACGCCGCCGAATTCGACCACGCCTACCGTTACCTTCGCCTGCTGGAACACCGGATCCAGCTCTTCCAGCTGCGTCGTACCCATCTGATGCCGGTGCGGGAAGAGGCCCTGCGTGCCCTCGCCAAGGCCGTGCTGGGCCCGTTCGCGCGTGAACGCCCGCACCCCGATGCCCTCCTTGCTGCCTGGCAGAAGACCAAACGCTCCGTCCGCGAACTGCACGAGCGCATTTTCTACCGGCCGCTGCTGAACACCGCCGCCAAGCTGAGCAGCGAAGACGCGCGGCTGACGCCGGAGGCGGCCCAGGGCCGCCTGGCCGCCCTGGGGTACCTGGATCCGCGGGGTGCCATGCGCCATATCGAGGCGCTCACCGCCGGAGTCAGCCGGCGCGCCGCGCTGCAGCGCCAGCTGCTGCCCATCCTGCTGGGGTGGCTGGCCGACGGAGTCGATCCCGACGCCGGGCTGCTGGGTTTCCGCCGCGTCAGTGAGGCGCTGGGAACCACGCACTGGTACCTGGGCATGCTGCGGGATTCGACCGCAGCCGCCGAACGGCTGTGCCATGTACTTTCCAACTCGCGCCTGATCGCCGACCTGCTTGAGGTGTCTCCGGAATCGGTGGCGTGGCTGGGGACCGACAAGGACCTGGTACCGCTGGGATTCGAGGCCCAGTGGCTGGAAATCACCTCAAAAATGTCACGGCACGAGGACCCGGAAAGTGCCATGCGGCTCATCCGGCTGATCCGGCGCCGGGAGATCCTCAGGATCGCCATCGCGGACAGCGCCGGACTCCTGGACCAGGACCAGGTGGGCGCTGCCCTCGCGGACACGGACCGTGCAGCCGTACTGGGCGCACTCCGGGTCGCCGAAGGAATCGTCGCTGCGTCCGGTCCGCTGAAGACCAGGGTCCTGGTGGTGGCCATGGGACGGCAGGGCGGGCGTGAAATCGGCTACGGCTCGGATGCGGACGTCATGTATGTGCACCGCGGCCTGCCGGGGGTTCCCGAGGAAGAGGCGCAGAACCAGGCAGCCCAGATCGTGGGCCACATTTCGAACCTGCTGACCCAGCCGCTGAAGCCGGCCATCCTGGCCGAGCGGGTGCTGATGGTGGACGCCGACCTGCGGCCGGAAGGCAAGAGCGGCGCCATGGTCCGTTCCCTGGATTCCTACGCCGAGTACTACAGGCGTTGGTCCCTGGTCTGGGAAGCCCAGGCGTTGCTTCGGGCGCTGCCCGTCGCAGGGGATGACGACCTTGCCGCCGATTTCGTCGAGCTGATCGACCCCCTTCGCTATCCTTCGGAGCTGTCGGACAAGGACGTGCGGGAAATCCGCAGGGTCAAGGCCAGGGTTGAAGCAGAGCGGCTGCCCCGTGGCGCAGATCCCGCACGGCACCTTAAACTGGGCCGCGGCGGCCTGAGCGACGTCGAATGGCTCGTTCAGCTGCTGCAGCTGCAGCACGCGGGCAAGCATCCGGAGCTGCGGACCACGTCAACCGTTCCGGCCCTGGAAGCCGCTGCCTCCCTGGGCCTGCTGGGGCAGGATGAGGCGGAGCTCCTGCTCAGCGCCTGGCGGCTGGCCAGCCGCATCAGGTCGGCCAACGTCATCTGGACAGGCCGGGCGTCCGACCTCCTGCCGTCTTCACGCAGGGACCTGGAAGCCGTGGCCCGCTGGTGCGGCTACAAACCAGGCAACGCGGCAGCCCTCGAAGAAGATTACCTGCGGCTCAGCAGGCGCGCCCGCGCGGTGTTCGAACGCGTTTTTTACGGCCAGTAACCCGGTCCGAGGCATGCTGCGCAGATTCACCCGGGGGCTGACACGCAGCGGGGCCCGATGCTAGTTTGAGCGCATGGCCTCCCAACTCTTTCTGAACCTACCCGTCAAGGACCTCAACAGGTCGGTCGAGTTTTTCACCGCGCTCGGCTTTTCCTTCAACCCGGATTTCACCGACGAGAATGCCACCTGCATGATCATTAATGACGGCGCGTACGTCATGCTGCTGGTGGAAAGCTACTTCAAAACGTTTATCTCCAAGGGCATAGCGGACACGGGCAACGCGGCCGAGGCCATCGTTGCCTTCTCCGTGGACAGCCGGGAAGCCGTGGACGAAGCGGTCCGCAAGGCCCTGGCTGCAGGCGGCGCTCCCGCGCAGGAAGTCCAGGACTACGGCTTCATGTACAACCACAGCTTCCAGGACCCGGACGGCCACCTGTGGGAAGTCTTCTGGATGGACCCGGCCGGACCGCCGGCCGATGCGCAGGCCCCCTAGATGGAACGCGACGCCGGCTGTCACCGAGAGGTGACGGCCGGCGTCGTGGTTTGTGGGTAGGCTCAATCCATGCCTGATTCCGTGTGGCTCATTGCCCTGAAGAGCCTTGATGATGACGCACGGGCCATCAAGCTCGGCGAGGTTGCGGATTTGGAACTTGCCGAAGGCCAGCAGGATTTCGCCGGCGATCCGCTGCGCATGATGCTCGTGGCGCTTGAAGAGGATTCACGCGTCCCCTATGTGGTGGACTCGGGAGGAAAAGTAGTTGGCGTGCTGACACTGCAGCGCGACGCGGCTTCCCTGGCCGGCTGGGCTGACGACGGCTCGGTGTGGCTGCTGCGGGGCTTCCTCATCGACCGCACGCACCAAGGCCGGGGCCTGGGCACCCAGGCCGCTGCTGCTGCCGTCCGCGAGGCGGCGAAACTGACGGCCCGGCTGGGCGGGGGAGAGGCCGGCGTCGTACTTTCCGTCAACGAACGCAATCCAGCAGGCATTGCCGCCTACCGGAGGGCGGGTTTCACGGACCGCGGGCAGTACCTGGGCGGGGATGCCGGCCCGCAGCGGACGATGTACCGCTCCTTCTAGGCCCGGACCCGCCGCCGGCTGCGGAACAGGGCGCCGCTCCAGGCGGTTGGACGGCTGTGCCCTTTGGGGTTGCTGTGACTGGAGTGACAGATGTATCTTTAGTGCATCCTGAGTGCATCTGTGATAACGGGGGGCCGGTGAATGTCACACGCGATACAAGGCGGAGCGACGCCTCTTACCGACCCGTCCGCGCGGACTGAACCGCACCGCTGTGTCAGGGCCTCAGTGACACACAGCCTGCCCGGCACTATCTGCGCCGGCAGCGCTTCACTTCTTCCCAAGATCCGGTTCGCCAAGATGCGGGGCGCCGGCACCTAGCCTCCAAGGGTCCGTGAATCCGGCCTGCTTCGGCGGGCCGGCGATGCCAGATCGATTCCGGGATTTCGGCAACGGCACGGACGGCACCGGAAGTGGGAACCCCCTGCAGGGCGGTCTCCCAGGTCTCTCCAGCCCTTCATCACGAAAGCCGCCATGCCTCTCCTTCAGCGATCCGCTGCCCTTTTCGCCGCGTTGTTTCTCTCGTCAGCCGCGCTGGCCTACCAGCCGGCTTCACCCGCCATGGCCGCCACGGCTCCTGCGCCCGACACCATCCCTGTGGAGCAGGTGGACGGTACCCCCCACGCGGCCCACGCTTCGGAGGCGGGCGTAGCCCAACTCCCGAAGGGCCAGGAATTCGCCACCGAATCCCTCACTAGGACCGGCGATATCAAGGTGGCCCTGGTGACGGTGCAACTGGCGGACAAGAGCAGCACGGAGACCAGCGCCATTTCCCTGGAGGCGGCCAAGAACGGAATTACGGCTTCCAGCAACTACTGGAAGGCGATGTCCAACAACAGGCTGTCCATGTCGGTGGCCTCCGTTCGGACGGGTTTCAAATCCTCGGCAACGTCAAGCCAGGACTACTACACCATCACCAACACCGTCACCCGCGAACTGGGCTGGGTCAGCAGCCCGTACACCGCCCTGGTCATCTTCATACCGGTTCCCACCCTCTCCTGGGGCGCCCTGGGCTTCGGGGCCAGCAGCGATGGCACGAGCGGACGTATCCTGATGCCCCAGCCCAGCAAGTTCACCAACAACGTGGTCGCGCACGAGTTCGGGCATGTTCTGGGCCTTATGCACGCCGACAGCCTGCAATGCGGCAGCGGCATCGCCGACGTCGGCCCCGCCATCACGGGGGGATTCGCGGACTCGTCCTGCAGCATCCGTGAATACGGCGACACCACCGACCTGATGGGCGCCGCGCAGTACAGCATTCCGGCGATCAGTTCGAGCTTCTGGGACCGCGGGGGATTCGGCCGCGGCGACGAGATCTTCAATGCCGGGCTGGCCTCAGGTACCAAGCAGTACACCCTGAAAGCCTGGGCAGGAAGCGATGCCAACCGTGCGGTCAAATTCACCGACCCGAAGAGCAAAGAGGTCTACTACCTGGAGTTGCGCCTGCCCGTAGGCTACGACACGTCCACGGCCGTCAACGGCAACCGGGGCGTGAAGATCGTCCAGTCAGGAGGCGCCACCGCCGCCAGTTCGCTGATACTGATGCCCTCCACCCTCCCTTTCAGCGGCTACTACGCCTCGAACCAGACCTGGCAGGCCGGCCAGACCTTCACCACCTACACGGGGACGAGGGTGACTGTCGACTACGTCACCAGCACCGCAGCGGGGGTCACTGTCAGCACGTCCCCGTTCATCGACTCCTATCAGTCCGCATTCTTCAACGAGATCGACTGGATGTATTACAGCGGACTGTCCACCGGGTGGGCGGACGGCACCTACCGGCCGTTTACAACGATGTCCCGTGAGGCCATGGCCGCATTCCTGTACCGGCTTGCGGGCAGCCCCCTCTACACTCCGCCGGCCGTGTCACCGTTCAGCGATGTCCCGACCTGGCACGGTTTCTATCATCAGATTTCCTGGATGAACTCCACCGGCCTGTCCACGGGCTGGGCGGACGGCACGTACCGGCCGTATGAGTCGATCACGCGGGAAGCGATGTCAGCCTTCCTCAACAGGTACTCGGGGAAGCTCTGCCGGATAGCCGCCGCAGACGTCGCCGCACCGGCGGTCTCTCCATTCATCGACATGACACCCGCGAGCGGCTTTTACCGGGAGATTTCGTGGATGAAATCCGCTGGTATCTCCACGGGCTGGGCCGACGGTACCTACCGGCCCGCCAACTCCGTGACCCGCGAGCAGATGGCAGCGTTCATCTACCGCCTGGACAGCTACCATGCAGCCAATGGCGGCTGCGTGGCCTGATCCCGCGCGGCGCGGAAGGGCTGTTCCGCACCACAAAAAAGTCCGCATGTGCTGCCGGGGCAGCACATGCGGACTTTTTAGTGGACTAAGCGCAGCTCAGTCGCGGGGTCTGACTAGACGCCGTAGTAGAGCTCGAACTAAACAGGCGTGATGGGCTGGTGCTGGATGGCCTCGAATCCCGCTAGATTCCGCGGTTTTCATGGTTGGTCTTGATTGCCTGATTTGGGCCTGTTGCGGACCTCTTGCGGACTTTCTGCGGACTGAGGGCTGTCAACCGCTCGGCTACTCGGGCAGGAATCCCGGTAGGCGCCTCCCCCACCTGACGGCGCGGAGCTCCGGCGGGCAACGGCGATACTCGATGATGTCCCACTCTGAGGCTGTGACGCGGCGAACGTTGGCAGCCGGGATCCAAGCCCACTGAGTGTGCCCGTCGTCATCGCGCCAGGACACGATGACGTGATCGTGGCCCCAACGTGAAGCTTCGCCGTAGACGTGGACGGTTCCGCCCGCGGTGAGCGGTACGCCTGCCTCAACCTTGGGCCATTCGCCGTACTCCCAGGAGTGCGCGTCTTCCGGTGCGCCCTCAAGCTTCGGCGCCAGATAGTCGTACTCGACGCCGGCGAGGGTGAATGTGGGCATGCCGTCAATATATCGTGCGGCCGTCAGCATGCGGCCTACCGCTTCCAAGTCCACCTTCACCACGGGCAAACACTAGGCTGAGGGGCTGACATGGTGGACGGGCGCGAATCGAGGCCGGCTGCGGTCAGTCAGTTACTATGCAGACATGAATGAGACTTTGGGGAAAGATGATGAAATTGTCGATGCTTCCACCGTTGCCAACTGGCTTCTGACGCAGATTGAGGCTGCTTCTCCGCGCCATGCCTACCAAAGCCAGTTGGTCGCAAAAATCCGCAAGGACTTTGGCGCAGAGTGGTCATATCAAAATGACAACGGTAATTGGGCTATCAGCAAAGAGGTGCTCAAGGAGTTCGGCAAGCTAAAGTATCCCAACCTGCAATGGCACAGCGGGTCACAGTCCTGGCAAGTAGTCAGTGATGAGGAGCTGGCACGCATTGTCGTCAGGCAGGAGCGGAGCCGCGACCTCAAGAAGGCGCGGGCTGCCGCGAAAGCTGCTCGCGCCGGGAGCTGACGCGGCGGGTCGGGCGGCGGCGTGCTCACACCCTCAATGGAGAGCATTTTATCTAGTACGCCTGTGCTGTTTCCCACTCGATACAAAAACGGCCCCGGACCTCCTAAGAGATTCGGGGCCGTTCCTGTTTGCCGCCTGGCTGTGGTGGAAGAAAGGCATTCCTTTTCTGTTTAGTGCCACGCCCATTTGTGGCGGCTGGCGCTGGCCGGATCATCGCGGAACGTAGACACCACTCCCCGGCCATACTTCGGCACTTGCATTGTTGCAGCCCGCCGTGAGCTTGACGCCATGCCTGTTTACTCGGCCAGCTCGCCCTTGAGTGGCCCGTTGCTTGCTACCGCGGCGTAGGCCTGCGCCAATGTCTCCAGGAGGGCGGCGCGGCGCTCTCCGTCCGCTGCACTGGTGATCGCTTCAAGCAATGCACCCTTGGCGGCGATGGTCAGTTTTTCGATGGTCTTGGTTTCTTCAGCCATGATGGGTTTGCCTTCCGGTTAGATGAGTCTTGCGAGGTCTTCGCTGGTGAGTCTGGGCTGTGATGCCTCGGCGCCGTGCGCGTCGAGTATTTCGTCTGTCACGTCGTTTTCGATTGCCCAAGTCAGCCGGGCGTCCCACCAGTGTTCCCAGCGGTGGTGATCGGAAGTCCCCGGCCACTCGCCTATGTTGAACTGAGCGAGTTTGGCAGGCAGGGCCAGGACGTTGCCGGCGGCGTCTAGCTGCGGCTTAGGGCGGCGCCTCACCGGATGCTCGAAACTGCGCGGACTCCGACGCGCTGCTGCGGCGTGCGGGCGGGGGCGGCCTCGTCCTCTTCAATAGGGATCCGGAGAGAAGCAACGAGTTTCGCCAGGGTCACGCGCTGCTGCCGGGCCTCCACAAGCGCCGGGTGAGCCCTCACGCCTTGCGGGCTGACATTGGTCACGCCTTCCTCCCTAACGATCCTTTCCAGCTCGTCCAGGGCGTCCACAGTGCGTGAAGCTTCCAATAAAATGCTCAATTCGTGCTCTCCAAGCTCATAATCTGAGGTCACGGAGCGCCACAGCTTGCGGCCGCCGGCCTTCAAACCTGACGGCGTTTTGTGTTCCATGGTGCCTTTCCTTTCAAAGCGTTGTTACGGATAATCCGTGGAATCTAGGGGAAGTTGCGAGGGTCAGCGCTGCGGGGGTCGTAGATGACCTGGCGGCCTGACAGCGGCCGTGTACGCCTATCTGGTGGCCTTTAGACAGGCCGATGCATCCAGCGGCGCGTGTATGTACCGCTACTGCCGGAGGGTGCGAAGGGAGGGGGGAGGGGGGGGCCGGTGCCCTGGGTGCCTGTCGTGGTGCCGTCATCCTGTCGCTCCTTTCTGGCTGTGGGGGGTGCGCTGCGGGCTAGCCTTGGTGACCGGCCCGCAGCGGTTTAGCGGTGCTTAGCCGTTGATGCTGTGTGTGCGGCGGTATTCCCTGAGGAATGCGCCGTCGTTGTGGTCCTGGCGTTCCTGCAAGGCGGCGGAGTAACCTGTGCTGCGTTCCTTGGCTGTGGTGCGGGTGGCAAGGTCGATGGTGCCGCCGGCCCTCACGATGTCCCACGGTGCAGCGGCGCGGCCTACCTTCTCAAAGGTGGCGAGGTCCAGGTCTGCGATGCGCAGCGAGGGGGCGAGGCTGGAGCTGGTGAATCCGGTGAGGTCCGCGAGGGAGAACCAAGCCTGACTGCATTCCCTGACGGTCTGGGCGCTGACCTTTGCTGCGGCCCATGCCATCGCTGCATCCGGGCCAAGGCCTAGAATCCGCTCACTTTCGCTGAGGTCCAGGTCCCCGATAACTTCGTGGGAGCTGGCGAGGATCTCGCCTGCGGTGTCGGTCTTGTCTTTGAGGATGGCAAGCACGGCGTCTGCGTGCTCAGTGAGTGCCGCGGCGATGCGCCGGGCGCCTGCTTGGCTTAGTCCGTAGCTCAGCGACCCGCCGGTGTTGCCGCCGAGAATCTGGGCTGTGATGATCCTGATGACATTGCTGTCTTCGAGCATGTCACCGCCTGACAGGACGGCGTCCGCTGCGGCGTCGTAGAGCTTTTCACTTGACGGTATCGGCAGTGAGTTGCCTGCGGTGGCGAGGGTGTCGAGGTTGGCGATGGCTTGGGCGACGGGTTTGGGGAACGCGGCGTCGATTTTCTTGAACGTGCTGCGGATCTGGGAGATTTGAGCGCTTGTCATGGTGATGCCTTTCGGTGGTGTGGGTTTAGTCTTCGGAGCTGCGGGCGAAGAGTTCGCGGGCGAAGGTGCGGGCGGCAGATTCGGTGTCCTTGTCCGGTGCCGGCGGAGTGGTGGGAGTGGCTAGGGTGATGCGTTCCTCTTCCGGGTTTGCGAAGAGTTTGCGGAGGAACTCGCTCTGATCGCTCATGCCTTGGGCTCGCGGAGTTCGGCGATGAGGTCGGCCAGCTCGTTCGCGAGCCTGAGTGCTTCGGCCAGGGGCAGCACGCCGTGAATCTGGCCTGAGCTGCGGAGCACGATCGCGGGCTGCTCCACTTCTTCCGGTGTGAACTGGACTGCGGGCCGGGCGGTGAGGCTGGCGGCCTGCTTCACATTGCCGGCGTATCGTTCGGATTTTGCGGTGAACACTTAGACGCTTCCTTTCATGCTCATAAGGTTTTTGAGTCGGGCGATTTCTTCGCCCTGTTCCTTGATGATCTGCTCGTGCCGTTGGAGTACGGGCAGCAGCGCGACGGCCAGGAGGTCATAGCGGACGCCGTCGATTTCGCCTTGAAACTTGGTCACGATTTCCGGGACGTGCTGGGCTACTTCCTCAGCGATCAGTCCGAACTCGCCCTTGGCGCCGGGGAACTCGCCATTGGTGCCGCTGGGCTTCCGGTCGTAGCGGACGGGGCGGAGGTTCAACACGGCCTCCGGGGCCAGCGTGGCGTCTGTGACGTTCTCCTTGTACTTGATGGAGGAAACGTTGCGGCCTAGGTGGAATCCGCCGTCATTGCCTACCCATAGGGCGTAGAACTCCGTGCCGGCGACGTTGTTGGTCCAGCCGTATTCTGAGCCGTCAGCGTCGAGCGCGTGGGCTGCTTCTTCGGCGTTCACGGCGTCGGTTGCGTTGGCTACGGCGGAGGTCACGAGAGATGCGAAGTCTGCCGGCTTGCCCGCCACTAGATCCCACGTGACGGCCTGGGCTCCGAGCTGTACCCATGTTGCGCCTACGAGAACTTCGACGCCGTATTCTCCGGGGGCTGACTCGAGCGGCCCGAACCTGGCGACGGGCGTTGTACCGTCGGGGCCGTAGACGATGAACACGCCGTCATCGTCCATTGCTACGCCTTTGGTGCCGTCCAGGCGGAGGGAGTTCACAAACCCCTGCACGTCGATCCCACCCTTGCGCGGCAGGATGCCCATGGGGCCGAACGGATTTGCTGCGCGGTCTTGCTGCATCTGGCGCTTGATATCGGCCAGCTCCCTACCGATCCAATCCTCGCCCTTCATTCCTGGCATTCCTGGCTGTGGCATGTCTATTTCTCCGTTTCGGTGATGTCGGTGGCGGGCTCGTCGCCCGGTTCGTAGATGGCGAGGCGGCTCTCGGCCTCAAGCGCTCGATTCATCCAAACTCGTGAGGTCTGGTGCGCTTCCTTTGCTTTGGCCATGTACTGCTCTACAAGCCACTGCAGCTCGTGCTTGGCGAACTGCTTGGTGAAGACGGTGGGCTTGTAGTCCTGGGGCGGGGCTGATGCCGGACCTACTGCGTCGGCAACCGGGACGCCCTCTTCCTGAAGGTCCCGTAACCAGAAGTTCGCCATTTTGCAGGCGTCATCTTCAGAGCCGTAACCGCCATCCAGAATGATCGCAATGTCATAGCTTCCGAGTAGTGGATTCCAGACTGCGTGAACCTCGGGCTTGCTTGGCCCTGACTCCCAAACGGTGATTGTTGGAGTGGTCAATTTATGGTCCTTTCGGTCTTCCTGACCCACTGGCCCCGTTCCTGTCCCCCCTATAGGGAGGGGGACAATGGAACAGGTGGGCAAATTTGGGTGTTCCCGGGTGTTCCCGAGGGTGTGGAACAGGTTTGTTCCTTTGTTTGGCGGGGATTTTCGGTGGGTGTTCCCGATGGGCCCGGGTTGGGTGGAACAGGTGTCTGAGGTTGACCTGTTCCCGTCGGTGGGGAACAGTTCAGGAGGCAAGATGCAGTCCTTCCTGAAACCCGGTCTTCCGCCTGCGGAGCGCTTCAGATAGCGTCTCGGTCCTTGCGGATTCACCCACGGCCTTGAGTGCTTCAACTGCTTTGGCGCGGCCCGCTGAGGGGTCCAATCCCGCCTCGGCCAGGATCTCCATAACCCGTACGATCTTCGCGTCATAGGCGGCCTTGCGACCGGCGCCGTCTACTCTGTGATGCAGGTAAGGCGACGTGACCCGGTGGAGAACTAGAGTCTTCTCACCGACGGGCATGCGGTTCATCTCGCAATCAAGCCGGTATGTCGTGTCCTTGGTGACTTGGGAGAGCCGCCACACTGCATCCACGTCGCCGCCCTTGGCCGAACCGCCACGCTGGCCCTTGGTTTCGTCCTTGCCGGAGTGGTCGAGTCGGATAAGGGAGACGCCCTGTTGTTTGATCTTGTAGCCGGTGTGCCGGTAAAAGCGCAGCCAGGTGTTGTTCTCGTTCTCTTCGCCCTCGATGGCCCGTGAGATGGTGTCGATAACCGCTACTTCGCATTTGTAGGCGTCGATGGCGGCCATCAAGTCAAGGGCGCCTTGCTCGGTGTCGAGTGATCCCATGTTCGGGAATGACAGGTAGCAGAGGTTTTCCAGCTCGGTCGGCCCGTAGCCCATGGCCTTGAGTCGCTTCACAACGTCCTCTTTCGGGTCGTTCTCAAAGTCGACGTAAAGCGTCCGGTATTTCCTTGTCGGCGTCACTCCGAGCACTGGCTTGCGTGCGGCGATGGCAGCGGCCATCTCAAGCATCAAGAGGCTCTTGCCGGTCTTGGGCGGGCTGTACAAGGCGACCATTCGCCTTGCCGGGAGGATGGGCTCTACAATCCATTCCTGTTCGCTCTCGTCGTCCCACAGCTTCGCCCAATCGAGGGTTGGGAACACCCTGCGAACGGCGGCGTCATTAACTTCGGCCTGCGTGGCATCCTCTTCCGCTCGCCCCGTCCAGTAGTCCTCCGGCGGCTGGGCGTAGTCTTCATTCACTCAATGGCCTCGAATTCTCGGAGATACGTCGGGTCGTTGGCGGCGAGCCAGCCCAGGAACTCCCATCGCTGATACGTGGCTACGCTGATCATGTGGCCGGCCTACTCTGCCTCTGCCCTGGCTGCCTGTGTGACCTGAAGCAGCGCGGCGGCTAGGTCCGTGGCCTCAGTTGGCGTCAGGCCTGCGTAATGCGGGGGCTCGTGGTCAGCCATCCAGATATCTACCGAGTGGCTGTCCGTGGTGGCGTCCCAGACAGGCGTGAGGATCCAGCGGCCGTTGATGATTTCCGGCCCGATCCAGCGGTGCGAGGATTTCGGCGCCAGGGTGTAGCCGGTGGGCGGCATTGGTATGGGGCTGAGCATCTCCAGCAGCTCCGACGCCGTCATGCCTAGCTTTTCGGCCATATCTCCGAGCTCTCGCACGGTGGCCGGGTACTTGGTAGTCTTGTTCACAGGGATCTCCTTCTTAGAGGTTGGATTCTTTGGCCGTGACGGACTTTGGCGAGGCGTCACGGTCTTTTTCTGTCTTCAGGGACACCTTGCACGCCTTGGCTGGCGTGATCCCCTGGGCGCGGTGCGGATTCTTCGCGGATACCGCTGCATCGTTCCGCGGGCCTTCGTGAGACATTCCGTGCCAGTAGCCCGACTCCCACGCGGCGGCTAGGTCCGCTTCCGTGTAGCGGGCGCTCACTAGGACGCCTCAGCGTCGAATGCTGCGTTTACCCAGTCAATGACGTCCTGTTCCCGGTACATCACGCGGCCACCGAGTCGAGCTGCACGCGGGCCCGTGCCGTTGTGTCGCATCCACCGAACCTGGGCCGGTGACTTCCGCAGCATGTCCGCCACTTCATCCAGGGTGAGTAGCTTCATGGCCTTTACCGTTTCCATCTCATCTCCATCACTAGTGTTGCGCACATCCTCATTTGTGAGGATATGAAGACGGTACCACAGTTTTGATGGACCGCAACTCTTTTTTGTGGAAGAGTGTTGGTCATGACAGAGAGTGAGCGGGACAGTCCGCCAGACCTTGAAAAGCGAGTAGTTGAATCGCTGATACGGCTGCGAGAAGAACGCGGCTGGTCCCAATCGGAACTAGCGCGGCAGATGGTGGAGGCTGGGTGGCCGAAATATACCCAGATGACAGTTTCCAGAACGGAAAAGGGGGAGCGCCCGATCCGTCTAGATGAGGTGGGCGCACTTGCGGACATCTTTGAGGTAGACATGCATAGGCTGTGGATGCCCCGGGAGCTCCGTTCCTACATGGACTCCGCCAGGGAAGTAGAGAAGCTGTCCGATGAGTTGTACGCGCTGATTAGAAAATATCTGAAGGCTCAGTACGTGTTGGCTGTGCACGCCGATTTTGCCGACCTTGCAGAGGACGAAATATCCTTCGTAGCCTCACAGCTTCTCGTCACTCCCGAGCGATTGGCGCGTCAAGCTCGCATGGAGGAAAGGAGTGCCAAGGAGTCCGTCAACACCTTGGTAATGGAGCCTGCCAACGAGAGGGAAGCCGCGGCCGAAGATAAGTTCTGGGCAGCCGAAAAACCGAAGTTACGCGACCTGTACGGGGGACTCTATGGCGAGCATTCAGAAGAGGCCTGATGGGCGCTGGCGGGGCCGGTACCGTGATGACGCGGGCAAAGAGCATGCCAAGCACTTCCCGCGGAAGATAGACGCTCAGCGGTGGATTGACGAGGTCACGGCCTCAGTCGTGGCCGGCACTTATGTGGATCCAAAGACCGCGCTTACCACTGTGCAGGAGTGGTCTGTGATCTGGCTGAAGGGATACGAGAACAACCGGCCCTCCACTGTGCGCCAGGCGAAGACGCATCTAAAGCGGATCAATGAGGCGTTCGGACATCGTGCGCTGAAGAGTGTGCGGCCGTCCGAGGTCAAGGCGTGGACGGCGAAGCTCAGTGACGAGGGTCTGGCGGACTCCACGATCTACGCGCTGCATTCCCGGATGGGACAGCTCTTCAGCGACGCCGTGCATGATGGCCTGTTGCCTAAGTCGCCATTGAGCCGGCGTACGGCGCCCAAGGCAGGGGAGCAGCGGCCCTACGTCGCCACGACGGAACAGGTATGGGCGTTGCATGACGCCATGCCGGACGGCCTACAGCCTGCCATCCTGCTGGCAGCGTTCGCCGGGCTCCGGGTTGCGGAAGCAGTGGCGCTAAGAGTTTCGGACGTGGACTTTATGCGCGGCATCGTCGCCCCAGCCATCCAGTATCCGGGCGTGGAACTCAAAACCAAGGAATCCAGGACGCCTATCCCCATTCCTCAGAATCTCTGCCTTGAGCTGTCCGTGAATCACACACGCTGGGGGAGCGAAACGCTCGTTACCAACGAATGGGGACGGGCGATATCGCCTCATCGGCTCGAGCACTATTTCCGGGTAGCGCGGGCCACGGTCCAGGACCTTCCGGAGGGCTTCAGGTTCCATGACCTGAGGCATTACTTCGCGTCCCTGCTGATTGCCCAAGGCCTTGACGTGAAGGTAGTTCAAAAGAGCCTCAGGCACTCATCCGCTAAGACGACACTGGACACCTACGGGCACATGTGGCCGGACAAGGAAGAGTCAGCCCGGGCGGCCGTCGCTCACGTACTGGGGGAGCGGCTGACTTTGCGGACTGCGCAGCACGGGTAAGTGAATCCAGACACAAGAAAGGCCGGCCTCAGGTGGTGACCTGAAGCCGGCCTTTTCTGTAGCCGAATTCTTGCGGACTGTGTGCGGACTATGCCCGCTCCAGCCGCGTGATCTAGCTAGACGCCGTAGTAGAGCTCGAACTCGTACGGGTTCGGGCGCAGGGACAGCGGGCGGATCTCGTTCTCGTACTTGTACTCGATCCAGGTGTCGATCAGGTCCTGGGTGAACACGCCGCCGGCCTGGAGGAACTCGTTGTCCTCAGCCAGTGCTTCCAGGGCTTCCTCGAGCGTTCCCGGAGCCTTGGGGATGTCCTTGGCTTCCTCGGCAGGGAGCTCGTAGAGGTCCTTGTCGATGGGGGCCGGCGGTTCGATGCGGTTGCGGATGCCGTCGATGCCGGCCATCAGCTGGGCAGCGAATGCCAGGTACGGGTTGGAGGAGGGGTCCGGAGCGCGGAACTCGATGCGCTTGGCCTTCGGGTTGGAACCCGTGATGGGGATGCGGATACCGGCGGAGCGGTTGCCCTGCGAGTACACCATGTTGACCGGAGCTTCGAAGCCCTTGACCAGGCGGCGGTAGGAGTTGACCGTCGGGTTGGTGAAGGCGAGCACAGCGGAGGAGTGCTTCAGCAGGCCGCCGATGTACCAGCGGGCGGTGTCGGACAGGCCGGCGTAGCCCTTTTCGTCGTAGAACAGCGGCTCGCCGCCGGTCCACAGCGACTGGTGGCAGTGCATGCCCGAGCCGTTGTCACCGAAGACGGGCTTCGGCATGAAGGTCACGGACTTGCCCCAGGCGTCAGCCGTGTTCTTGATGACGTACTTGAACTTCTGCAGGTCGTCAGCGGCGTGGGTCAGCGTGGTGAACTTGTAGTTGATCTCAGCCTGGCCGGCGGAGCCGACTTCGTGGTGGCTGCGCTCGACCTCAAGGCCGGCCTCGTCCAGGGCGACACACATGGCGTCACGCAGGTCGGCCTGCTTGTCGGTGGGGGAGACCGGGAAGTAACCGCCCTTGACGGGGGTCTTGTAGCCCAGGTTTCCGCCTTCTTCTTCGCGGCCGGTGTTCCAGTGTGCTTCTTCGGAGTCAATCTTGTAGAAGCTGCCCTGCGGGGAGGACTGGTACTGGACGTTGTCGAACACGAAGAATTCGGCCTCGGGGGCGAAGAACGCGGTGTCGGCGATGCCGGTGGAAGCGAGGTAGGCCTCAGCCTTCTCGGCTACGCCGCGGGGGTCGCGGTGGTAAGGGTCACCGGTGCGGGGGTTCACGATGGAGAAGTTCAGCGCGAGGGTCTTTTCCATGCGGAACGTGTCCAGGAACGCCGTGGTGACATCCGGGATGAGCTGCATGTCGGACTCGGCGATGCCCTGGAAACCGCGGATGGACGAACCGTCGAAGAGCTGGCCGTTGATGAAGAAGTCTGCATCAACGCTCTTGGCCGGCACGTTGAAGTGCTGCTGCACGCCGGGAAGGTCGGTGAAGCGGATATCGACGAATTTAATATCTTCGTCCTTGATGAACTTGAGGACTTCGTCCGCAGTCTTGAACATCTATGCTCCTTACGCATAAGTAATAACTGGCTGGAAAGCCATGTGGTCCAGCGCAATCCGACGGTGCGAAAACACAAAAGTGTCCCCGCTCCCAGCTCGCTAGCAACTGTTACCACCCTAGGGACACGGGATTTCCCGTCCGTGTCCGCTATGTTTCCGGCAGGTTACGTAACCGCCTGATATGTAAACGCTATACGGTGTCCACACTGTGGTCCATCCGCATCCATACTGTGAACGTCGCCGCGGGAACCGCGGGAGCCGCGCAGCGGATAGGCTTAAGCCGTGGTTGATCGTAAAGACATCGGTTCCTGGCTCAGCGGGCCGGACACGTCCGGCATTTCCAAATACCCGGGCGAGCGTCTCGGCCTGCCCGAGGCGGGCCCCGGTTCCATGGCGCGGGCGGGCCGGCGGATCCTTGCCATCTGCGTCGACTGGGGACTCGCGCTCCTGATCAGCAACTATGCCTTCGGCGGAGACCCCTGGGCGACGCTGGCGGTATTTGCAGCGGAGCAGATCCTGCTCATCGCCACCCTCGGCTACAGTGTTGGCCACCGCCTCCTGGGAATCCATGTGGTCCGCCTGGGTGGCGCCCCGGCTGGCCCGCTGGCTGCCCTGGTCCGCACCCTGCTGCTGTGCCTGGTGATCCCGGCCGTCATCTTTGATCCGGATCACCGCGGCCTGCACGACAAGGCGATGAACACCATCCTTATCCGCAGGTAACAGGGGCCGCGGGAAGAACCCGGCCTAGACTCCTGAGTTCTGGTGCTCCAAGGGCGTGCGCTGCGCAGTTGGCGCCGGCGTCAGGTAGCCGCGGTTGCCTGCCCAGCGTTCGAACAGGACCGTGGCGAAGGGGAATACGGCGGAGATGCCTGCGAAGAACGCCACCCGGAAGGGCCACCGCTGCAGCCGCCACAGGGCCAGTGCCGCTAGGCCGTAGCCGATGAACAACGCCCCGTGAATCGGGCCGGCAATCTCCACGCCCACCTCCGATGTCCTTGCCACCCATTTGAAGTACATTCCGGTCAGGAGAGCGGCCCAGCTGAAGGCTTCGGCAACGGCGAGGACGCGGAAGAGGCGGATGACGGCGGATTTCGAGGGCAGTTTCACGGTTCTCCGATTTCTCACAATGGCTGTGCTCATGGCGGTGCTGATGGCAGTGCTTACGGCGGCGGGGCGGTCCGGACAGATGGCCCAAAGCAAACGCCCCGGTTGCCGGCCAGGTGGCCGGTGTCCGGGGCGTTGACTGTGCTGTTAGCGGCCGCGCGCTGCTTTGCGGTCCGGCCGGGCCTTGTAGGGATCGATTCCCTTGGGGATGGGGAGGCGGTTACCCAGCGAGGAAATGCGCTTCGACACAGCATTCACCTCAAGCTTGGTGAGTTCCTTGTCCAGCTTGTTCATCTTCTTGGCGACCTGGCTGATGGGAACCTGGCCCTCGCCGCGGCCGCTCTCGATCCAGTGAACCGTAACGTTGGGCAGGATACGCGCCAGGCGCTTGCGTTCCGCGTCGACGAGGGGCCGGACACGGTGCGTGGGGCCTTCACTGACAAGCACGACGCCGGGACGGCCGATGGCGCGGAATACGGCGTCCTGGGTGCGCGGGTTGACGGCAACCGGCTGGTCCTCGGTGATCCATCCACGCTTCAGCGTGCCCAGGACGGCGCCCGAGGCACCGGGCTGGTTCTCGATCTGGGCGAAGGCGGCGCGCTCAGCGCGGCGCGAAAGGATGAGGGTGGCGGCCAGCAGGCCGAGGGGAATGCCGATAATCAGGCCCGTGATCCAGTTTTCGAGGAGAAAACCCACCAGGAAGCTGACAGCTACGACTCCCAGGAACGCAAGCAGCATCATCCAGACCACCATGGGGTCGTGGCGGCGCGTCATCTGGAAGACTTCGTTGATCTGCTTCAGCCTGCTGGGCTTCTTGACCTTGGCTTCCTTCGGCTTGCGAGAGAAGAGGCCACGCTTCGGAGCGTCAGAGGCTGCCGGAGTCGGTTTGCTGGAATCAGGGGAATTCGCCATAGTGCCTTAATTCTACGTGATTTATGCCTGAGGGCCGGACGCCGGAATGCTCCGGTGCCGGCCCTCAGGCATATTTGTTACGAAAGGTCCTAATGCTGTGCTGCGATGAGGGAGCTGGCTTCCTGGCGGGTGCTGCCGGAGGACTCGATGTGGGCGAGTTCGGCCGGGATTTCCCAGCCCTTCTTGCGCATCGCGGTGGCCCAGAGCCGGCCGGCACGGTAGGAGGAACGCACCAGCGGGCCGGACATGACGCCGAGGAAGCCGATTTCCTCGGCCTCGGTGGCGAGGTCCACGAATTCCTGCGGCTTGACCCAGCGGTCCACCGGCAGGTGCCGTTCGGACGGGCGCAGGTACTGGGTGATGGTGATCAGGTCGCAGCCGGCCTGGTGCAGGTCGCGCAGGGCCTCGGAGATTTCCTCGCGGGTCTCGCCCATGCCCAGGATCAGGTTGGACTTGGTGACCATGCCCAGGTTCCGGCCCTGCGTGATGACATCCAGGGACCGCTCGTACCGGAACGCCGGGCGGATGCGCTTGAAGATCCGCGGCACGGTCTCGACGTTGTGCGCGAAGACCTCGGGTTTGGAGTCGCAGATCGCGGCGATGTGCTCGGGTTTGCCGGAGAAGTCCGGGATCAGCAGTTCGACGCCGGTGCCCGGGTTCAGTTCGTGGATCTTCCGGACGGTTTCGGCGTAGAGCCAGACACCTTCATCGGCCAGGTCGTCGCGGGCCACGCCGGTGACGGTGGCGTAGCGCAGCTGCATGGCCTGGACCGAGCGGGCCACCTTGGTGGGTTCGAACATGTCCACCGGGGAGGGTTTGCCGGTATCGATCTGGCAGAAATCACAGCGCCGGGTGCATTCGGAGCCGCCGATCAGGAACGTGGCTTCCTTGTCTTCCCAGCACTCGAAGATGTTCGGGCAGCCGGCCTCCTCACACACGGTGTGGAGGCCTTCCTTCTTGACCAGGTTCTTGAGCTGGACGAACTCCGGGCCCATCTGGACCTTGGCCTTGATCCACTCCGGCTTACGCTCCACCGGTGTGGCCGCGTTGCGCTGCTCGATACGCAGCATCTTCCGGCCTTCTGGTGCCAGTGTCACAGTAGAGCTCCTTCGGGGTTTGAAACGAGTGCTTCTTCGTGCTTGCGGAATTCCTCGACGACCCGGTCCGCGATGTCGGCGGGTGTGATGGTCCTGCCGGCCTCGATGGACATCGTGGTGACGCCTGCGTCCGTGATGCCGCAGGCAATAATCTGGGCATAAGGTCCAAGGTCATTGCTGCAATTAATGGCGATGCCGTGCATGGTGACCCCGTCCAGGACCCGGATGCCGATCGCGGCGATCTTGCGGTCCGGTCCGTTGCTGTCAGCCTTGATCCAGACGCCGGCGCGTCCCTTGATCCGCTCAGCATTGATGCCGTAATCCGCCATGACCGCGATCATGACGGCTTCGAGCCGTTCAACGTAATCGCGGATACCGGACCGGTTCTTCAGTTTGAGGACGGGATAGGCAATCAGCTGGCCCGGCCCGTGCCAGGTCAGCTTGCCGCCGCGGTCCACGGCCACGACGGGGGTTCCGTCGAACGGCCGTTCGTGGTCTTCTGTGAGCTTGCCGGCCGTATAAACGGCGGCATGCTCAAGGAGCAGGACTGTGCTGGGTGCCTCAGCTGCGACGACTTTGTCATGGAGTTCGCGCTGGATCTCCCAGCCCTTCATGTAATCAACGAAATCCGGAGCAAGACCCAGCGTGGAAAACTCAAGAGTCATGGCATCCAGCTTAGACCCCGTCCGCCGTCGTGCCTGATTCTGTGCTTAACCTCTCACTGCGGTGCCTGTGGATAACTTCTGCGGAAATTTGCCGATTCCGCTATTCCTTGGGTATGGAAAAAATCGGATACAACGGCGGGGCCCCGGAGGTTCCCGGCTATGAGGTGGGGCGTGAACTGGGCCGCGGGGGAAGCGCCAGTGTTTGGCTGGTTCTTGAGGAGCCCACCCTCCGGGAGTTTGCGCTGAAGTGCTTTGACCCGGTGGAGAACCTTCCGCCGTCGGGGTCCGACGCCGGTGTTCCTGCCCGGGTGCGCGGGGACACCGAACGCGCCGTGCGCCGCGAAGTGGGGATCCTCTCGGCGCTGGATCACGACCACTTGGTGAAGGCGCACGATGTGGTCAGGCTCCGCGGAGCAGCGGGCGGCGGCCTCGGGGTGGTCATGGACTATGCGGCCGGCGGATCCCTGGCCCAGCTGATCGGCTGCAGGGGGTCGTTGAGCGTGGGCGAAACGGTGACCGTCCTGACGCCCGTCGCCCAGGTTTTGGGCTATCTGCACGGCAAGGGGTTCATGCATTCGGATGTGTCGCCGGGCAACGTGCTGTTCACCGCGCACGGCAAGCCCCTGTTGGCGGACTTGGGCGTCTCGCGCATGGTGGGCGATGCAGCGGATGCTTCGCCGGCGGGCACCGAAGGCTTTATGGACCCGGCACCTGTCGACGCGCTGCGGGCAGGGCTCCAGCCTGAGCGTGATGTCTATTCGGCGGCTGCCATCGGGTGGTACTGCCTGACCGGGAAGGCGCCCGGCCGCGGCCCGGACCGTCCGCCGTTGTCACTGCTGGTTCCGGGCGTGCCTGCTGCCCTCGCCGCGGCGTTGGAGGCGGGCCTGAAAGAGGACCGGCGGGAGCGGCCCTCCGCCCTGGAGTTCGCAGCGGCTGTTTACCGCAGTGCGGACGCAGCCCCGCTGGACCTGTCCGGTGCGGTGCACCCCACGGTGCTTCCCCAGCTGCTGACGCGCCGCAACGTTCCGCCGTCACGAAACGCCCGAAAGGCGGCCAAGCTGGCGGCGAAGGTCCGTGCCTGGCGCCGCCGCCTGGGCAGCCCGGGAGGTCTGGGCCGGCGGGTCCGCCGTACTCCAGGGCGGCACGCAGGGCGCAACCGCCGGTGGATTGGTGCCGCGGTTGCGGCCCTCGCCTGCGCGGGGATCGCCTCGGCCTGGTTCCTGGCGGGGCGGGAGCCGGACATCCGGAAAGAGCCTGCGTCCGGGTCAGTTTCTGCGCCATCGGTACCGGTGACGGACGTCCTTTCGGGACCCGCCATGTCTGTTCCGGCCGAGGTCCGGGAACTGGCGCTCTCTCCAGAGCCCGAAGAGGCTGTGCGTGGACTGGCAGGGATACGGTCCGCTGCGCTGAGCTCAGGTGAACTCGAGCTGCTTGACGAGGTCAATCTGGAGAACTCCCCGGCCGCTGACGCCGACGCCAGGATCAGCGGAAGGCTTAGGGAAACCGGCCATGTTCTGGCAGGCTTCGGCACCACCCTTACGCATGCGGAGGCAGAGCCGGGAGGTTCGGATGCACGGACTGTGGTGGCAATCACCGCAGGCACCTCGGCCTACCGGGAGACGGACGCCGGCGGCAACGTCGTTGCGGTGGAGCCGGCCGGTCCGGAGCAGCGGCTGCGTCTGGTCCTGGTCAGTTCCGGCGGGCGCTGGCGGATCCAGGAGATCCTGCCGGCGGCCTAGCCGCTACTAATCCTTGCCGGTGGCCCAGACGGCACCCTGCTCCAGCGAGGGGTGCTTCCACTGGAATCCGGCCCCGGCCAGGCGCACGGGCTCCATGCGCTGGCTGCCCAGCAGGAGTTCGTCGGCCAGCTTGCCCATGACCAACCGCAGCACCGGCGCGGGTACCCGGAAGAGAGCCGGCCGGTGCAGCGCAGCCGCGAGCCGGGCAATAAGGGCGTTGACGTCCGCGTTCTCGGGGGCGCAAAGGTTGACCGGGCCTGACATGGGGGATGTCAGCAGGAAGCTGAAGGCTGAGGACACATCCGGCAGCGTGATCCAGGGCCAGCACTGCCGGCCATTCCCCAGCGGCCCCCCGACGCCGAGCCGAAGCAGCGGCAGCAGCCGTCCCAGTGCGCCTCCCGACCTGCTCAGGACCACCCCCGTCCGGGGAGTCACAACACGGACGCCGGCGGGCGCCCCGTGCGCGGCGGCTTCCCATTCCCGGCAGATCCGGGCCATGATGCCCGAACCGTTCGGCGAATTTTCGCTCAACACCGCGGCGCCGCGGTCGCCGTAATAATTGGAGCCTGACTGGCTGACGAAAACCGTCGGCGGCTGGTCCAGTTTCGCCATGGCAGCCGCCAGGGTCCGGGTGGGGTCCAGCCGGGAGCGGAACAGCTCGTCGATGCGGGACCGCGTCCACGGCCGGTCTCCGATCCCGGCTCCCGCCAGGTTAATCACGGCGTCCGCGCCCTCAAGATGGGCGGGATCAAGCTGCCCGGTCGCCGGATCCCAGCGTAGTTCGCCGGCACCTGCGGGTGCCCGCCGCACCAGGCGGATCACGTCGTGGCCGCCCGAGCGAAGATGGGCGGACATGTGGCTCCCGATGAGGCCGGACGCGCCAGCCATGATGATTCGCATGATCCATCTCACCATGCCCGGCACGGCGGCGGAACCTCCCGTCCGGCCCACCGACTTTGACTATGATCTAACGATGACCTCTTCGAGCTACTTTCGTTTCCCGCATCTGCACGGCGATCTGGTCACCTTCGTGGCCGAGGACGACGTCTGGATCGCGCCCCTGGACGGAGGCCGCGCATGGCGGGTTTCCTCCCTTCAGCTACCGGCCAGGAACCCCCGCTTCACGCCCGATGGCAAGCGGCTGGTGTGGACGGTAGTGCAGGGGACGGCGCCTGAGGTAGTTACCGCGGATGTCGACGGCGGAGGCTACCGCCAGCTGACCTATTTCGGCCACGCGTCCACCCGGGTCAAGGGCTTCACCGCTGCGGGCAACGTACTCGTCACCAGTGCGTTCCGGCAGGCCGAAAGCCGCCACACGCACGCCTACAGTGTTCCGTTGGAGGGCGGCTGGTCGGAGGAACTGGAATTCGGGCCGGTCGAGTCCGTGGCGTTCGGCCCGGAGAACGGCGACGAACGCCCGGTCGTCGTGGCCAGTGTGCTCTCGCGCGAGCCCGCTTGGTGGAAGAGGTACCGCGGCGGTACTGCCGGCAAGCTCTGGATCGACGCCGACGGGAACGGGGAGTTCGAACGCCTGGTCCCCGAACTGGACGGCAACCTCGCGGATCCCATGTGGGTTGACGGGCGGGTCGCTTTCCTGTCCGACCACGAGGGCTACGGGAACCTGTATTCGGTGCTTCCGAACGGCACGGGACTGCGCCGCCACACCGATCACGAAGACTTCTATGTGCGCCACGCAGCCACTGACGGCAAGCGTGTGGTGTTCGAATCCGCCGGCGAACTCTGGCTGGTCCCCGACCTGGCGTCGGATCCGGTAAAGCTCGACATTTCGCTGGGATCGGCCTCCCAGGGGCGGAGGCCGGCACTCCTGAAGACCACCCGCCACCTTGGCTGTGTGGTTCCGGACCACAGCGGCTCCTCCAGCGCTGTGGAGGCGCACGGCACCATCCACTGGCTCCGCCACAAGGACGGGCCGTCACGGATTGTGGAGGCCACACCCGGCGTTCGCGCCCGCCTGCCACGGCCGCTGAGCGAAGGCCGTATTGCCTACGTCGCCGACCACGACGGCGTGGAGGCCCTCTACATCAGCGACATCGCCCCGCAGCTGGCCGGCCCGCAGGCAGCGCCGGCCCCGCGGTCCCGGCAGGCCGCCGCCGGGCAGGAGTCGGGAGCCTCCCTTCCGAAGCCGGTACCGGCTTCGGGGATCACCCGCGCCGCCGAACACGGCCCGGACGCCGCAAGCGACGTAGCGGGCGGTGCGCCGGAGGATGCGGCCATCACGGCCGGCGGCGCTGGCAACGCGCGGCTGCGCAAGATCGATTTCCCCAAGGCGACGCGGACGAGTGCCATGGAGGCCAGCCCGGACGGCCGCACCATCGCCGTCGGAACGTCCTTCGGCGAGGTCTACCTGGCCGACACCCGGACTGGAACTATCAAGCTGGTGACCAGCATCGGCGAGGGCACGATCGACGGGCTGTGCTGGTCCCCGGACTCAGCCTGGCTTGGCTGGTCCGAACCGGTCACTTCCTTTGGCTCACGCAGCCGGCTTCGGATTGTCAAGGCGGACGATCCTGAGTTCCGGATCGTGGACGTCACGGACGGCCGCTTCCGCGACGCCTCGCCGTCGTTCACGCCGGACGGCAAGTTCATCGCGTTCCTGTCGAACCGGAGCTTTGACCCGGTCTACGACGGACACTCTTTTGACTTGTCCTTCCCGAGCCCGATCAAGCCGTACCTCGTTGCCCTCGCTGCGGATACGCCGTCGCCGTTTGGCCCGTCGGTGGATCTCGCCGACATGCCGTACGACGAACCGGCCGGCTCTGACGGAGCCGTCACGGACGCCGCCGGAAACGGCAACGCATCGGATGCCGCGCGAGCCGCAGTGCCGGCCGTCCGCGTGGACGCTGACGGGCTGGCCCATCGGGTTATCGGAGTACCGGTGCCGCAGGGAAACTACTCAGCACTCGAAGCCACCCCGGGCGCCTTGCTCTGGCTGGACAATGCCCTGGCCGGTGTCACCGGCGACGGACGGGCCAGCACTGACGACAAGGACGCCGCCCCCAGCCTGGTGCGCTTTGACATGGCCAAGCGCAAAACGGCCACCATAGTGGACGCGCTGGACAGCTACCGCGTCTCCGGCGACGGCAGGAAGGTGGTCTTCCTGCACGACAAGCAGATTCGCGTGGCGCCGGCCGATGCCAGAGGCGACGAAGATTCCGGCCAGCTGGTGAAGGTGGACGTCAGCCGGATCCGTGTGCTCCTGCACCCGCTGAGTGTGTGGGGACAGGCTTTTGACGAGGCGTGGCGGCTTCAGCGTGACTTCTTCTGGACCGAGGACATGGCCGGGCAGGACTGGGAATCCGTGCACCGCCGCTACCGTCCCCTGGTGGACAGGCTCGGCTCGCATGACGACCTGGTGGACCTGCTGTGGGAGCTTCACGGCGAACTGGGTACGTCCCACGCCTATGTCCGTCCGGCCGCTGTCACCGAAAACGGCAGCAACGGGCAGGGCCGCCTGGGTGCGGATCTGGCGTTCACCGCAGCGGGCTGGGAAATCACCCGCATCCTGGCGGGGGAGTCGTCCGACCCGCTCGCAACCTCGCCGCTGACCAGGCCGGGGGCGGACGCCAAGGCAGGGGACATCCTGCTGGCCATCGACGGCGTGGAACTGTCCGAAACGCTGACTCCCGCCATGCAGCTCGTGGGTGCCGCCGGGAAGGCCGTGGAGCTTACCTTGCGCAATGGTGCCGCCCACGGCGAGGCAGCAGGCAGGCAGCGCCGCATTGCCGTGGTGCCGGCCAAGGATGAGGAACGCCTGCGGTACCAGGAGTGGGTTGCCGGCAACCGCAGGACAGTGCGTGAAGCTTCCGGCGGAACGTACGGCTACCTCCACATTCCGGACATGCTGGCCAACGGCTGGGCCCAGTTGCACCGCGACCTGGATACGGAGACCGCCCTGGACGGACTGATCGTGGACGTCCGCCGCAACCGGGGCGGGCACACCTCCCAGCTTGTTGCCGAACTTATTGGCCGCAAGGTGACGGGCTGGAGCATGCCGCGCGGGGAGCGGCCCCGGACGTACCCCCACCACGCGCCCCGCGGCCCGGTGGTCATCCTGACTGACGAATTTGCCGGTTCGGACGGTGACATCATCACGCAGGTGTCCAAGCTGCGCGGGATCGGGCCGGTCATCGGCACCCGGACCTGGGGCGGCGTGGTGGGCATCGATAACCGCTTCTCCCTTGCCGACGGCACCGGAGTGACGCAGCCGCGCTACGCCACCTGGTTCAGCGGCGGCGTGGGCTGGGGTGTCGAAAACTATGGCGTGACGCCGGATATTGAAGTGACGTTCCCGCCGCACGCCTACGCCGCCGGCCGGGACCCCCAGCTCGAGTACGGCATCGGCGCCCTCAAGGAAATGATCCAGGAACTCCCCACGGACCGGCCCCCGCTCCGTGAGGGCTACCGGCGGCTGCGCCCGGCACCGCTGCCGGCCCGCAAGGACTGACCCGCAAGGAGTGACCCGGCCGGTTCCCCGGACAAACGAAGGCCCCGCCCCCGCCCTGGTAACCAGGGCAGGAGCGGGGCCTTTGCCGTCAGGCGGAGCGGCGTCGCTCGGAAGCGGCCGCGCTGCGCCTGTCCCCAGGCAGCCCGGACTAGGAAGCCGCGAGCGTGGCGTCCAGGGTGATGTCGATGCTTGCCAGGGCGCCGGAGACAGGGCAGCCGACCTTGGCTTCCCCTGCGATCTTCTGGAATTCCTCTTCCGAGATGCCCGGGATCCTGGCGTTCACCGTGAGGTGGCTGCCCGTGATGCCGGTGCCCGGCTTGAAGGTCACGTCCGCCTTGGTGTGGACCTCTTCCGGAGTGTGGCCGGCCTGCGCCAGCATGTTGCTGAAGGCCATGGAGAAGCAGGCCGAGTGCGCTGCTGCAATCAGTTCCTCGGGGCTGGTCTTGCCTTCGGCCTGTTCGGTGCGGGCCTTCCACGTGACGGCGTAGGTGCCCAGGCCGGAGCTGTCCAGCGTGGTGTTGCCGGACCCCTCGAACAGGCCGCCGTTCCATACGGTGTGCGCGGTGCGTGTTGCTGCCATATCCACTCCTCAGCTTAGATTCGATCCGGTCCGGGTTTCCGCCCGGACCTTCCGCATCAATCCTAGGGATTCATGAGCCGCGGCGCACGGGGTGTCCGCTGTCAGAGGATTATGACTGTCTACACTGGCTCAATGGGAACTCAACGCCGCCGGGACCGGTCCGCCAGCACTTCTCCGCAGGCGAGGATCGCCGCCATCATGGTCAATGCCGGGAACGCCGAAGAGCTTGCGGCGTTCTGGGCTGCTTTGCTGGGAACCACCGTTTCCGCGCGCTTCGACCAGTTCGTCTGGCTGAAGCCTGCCTCTGCCGGAGCGCCGCAGCTTGCCTTCCAGGAGGTCCCGGATGCCACTCCGGGACGGCGGCGTCTGCACCTTGATGTGCACGGCCCGGACCCGGACAGCCTC
Organism: Arthrobacter sp. B10-11; assembly: GCF_033142195.1. Classification (NCBI taxonomy): domain Bacteria; kingdom Bacillati; phylum Actinomycetota; class Actinomycetes; order Micrococcales; family Micrococcaceae; genus Arthrobacter; species Arthrobacter sp. B10-11. The sequence continues at coordinate 580,206 of NZ_JAWMTH010000003.1, read as the reverse complement.
CGCGCCCATGCTGAAGCGCTGGGCGCCGTGTTCGTGGAGGGGCATGACATCGGTGACTTCCACTGGGACGTGATGCACGATCCCGAAGGGAACGAGTTCTGCATCGCCCGTGACTGACGTGTGAGTGGCGCGTGACTGACAGCAACTGTCCGGCGGACCCGGCGGGGACTGCCCGCGGGAACGACGACGGCGACGCCCCCGCCCGGGGTGCGTCGCCGTCGTCGTGAGCGTGCTTTGCGTTACTGCCAGAGGGTGGCGATGGCCACGTTCAGCAGCGCCAGGCCGCCAACGCTGTGCGCCAGGCCCTTGCTGATCGGCTCGTCCTTCTTGTATTTGCGGCGGCCCATGAACGCGAGGACCGCGACGGCCAGCGCGATGGCGAACTTGATGCCGAGTTTGAAGTAGTTCGCCTCCATGTCGAGCGCCGGGATGAGCCCCATCATCACGATGCCCGTGATGAGCTGCAGGGCCGCGCCGTCGAACTGGCGCGGATGTACCGTGGGCTTTTTCATGTTGCCGATCCAGATGCCGACAATCATGGCGGCGCCGACGATGTGCAGGAAGACCATGATGTTGTAAACGATGTCCATGCGCCCAGTTTAGCCAGAGGATTCTACGCTTCGTAGTAAGCCCCGCGGGCGGGGAGTGCGACGATTTGGTAACCACAACTGTCTGGTGACCAAACGAGGCAACAACGACGGCGGCGCAGGCCTCCCGGTGATAACCACCGGTGCCTGCGCCGCCGTCGTGTATGTGCTGCTGGTTGCCCTGCTGGAGCTTAGAGCCCCAGGTCCGCCTCGAAGGCGCCGGCCTCAAGGCGGGCCTTGAGGGTTTGCAGGAAGCGTCCTGCGTCGGCGCCATCCACCAGTCGGTGGTCGTACGTCAGGGAGAGGTACATCATGGAGCGGATGGCGATCGAGTCGTCGCCGTTTTCGTCAGTGACCACCACAGGGCGCTTGACGATCGCACCGGTGCCCAGGATGCCTACCTGCGGCTGGTTGATGATCGGGGTGTCGAACAGTGCGCCGACAGAACCGATGTTGGTGATGCTGAACGTTCCGCCGGACAGCTCGTCCGGGCCGATCTTGCCGTCGCGGGTGCGGCTTGCGACATCTGCGATCTTGCCGGCGAGGCCGGCGAGGTTCAGGCTGCCGGCGTCGGAGATGACCGGAACCAGCAGGCCCTTGTCCGTGTCCACGGCGATGGCCAGGTGCTCGGCATTGTGGTAGGTGATTTCCTGCTTGTCTTCGTCGTAGGCCGCGTTCACCTTCGGGTGCTGCTTCAGCGCTTCGGCGACTGCCTTGGCGATGAACGGCAGGAAGGTCAGCTTCACACCGTTCTGGGCCTGGAACGAGTTCTTGGCCTTGACGCGCAGCTTGGCGATCTTCGTCATGTCCACTTCGTGGACCTGCGTCAGCTGCGTGGAGATGTCCAGGGACTCACGCATGCGGCGGGCGATGACCTGGCGGATGCGCGGTGCCTTCTGTACGGTGCCGCGCAGTGACGAGGCGGCTGCGGAAGGCGTTTCCTGCTTGGATGCAGCCGGAGCCGGTGCCGCAGCAGCGGGAGCGGCCTTGGCTTCAGCGGCGGCCAGCACGTCCTGCTTGCGGATGCGGCCACCCACACCGGTGCCGGTCAGCGAGGAGATGTCCACGCCCTGCTGGTTGGCGAGCTTGCGCACCAGGGGAGTGACATAGCCTGACTCGGCCGGTGCTGCGGATTCTGCTGCCGGGGCTTCCTGCTTGGGAGCAGCCGGTGCTTCTTCCTTGGCGGGGGCCGCTGCCGGGGCTGCGGGTGCAGCAGCAGGAGCTTCCTGCTTGGGGGCCTCGGCTGCGGGCGCTTCCTGCTTGGGAGCCGGTGCTGCCGGTGCGGCGGCCGGGGCGGCAGCACCGGAGCCGATCACGGCAAGGACGGATCCGACTTCGGCGGTCTCGTCCTCGTTGACGCGGATTTCCTGCAGCGTGCCGGCAACCGGCGACGGGATCTCGGTGTCCACCTTGTCGGTGGATACCTCGAGGAGGGGTTCGTCAACCTCGACGGAGTCGCCGACGGCCTTGAGCCAGCGGGTGACGGTGCCTTCGGTGACGGACTCGCCGAGGGCGGGAAGGGTTACTTCGTGGCTTTCGCCGGAAGCGGCGGGGGCTGCCTCGGCAGCCGGGGCTTCAGCCGGTGCGGCAGCCTCGGTGGAGGGGGCTTCCTCGGCGGCGGGGGCTTCTTCGGCCGGTGCTTCTTCTGCGGCGGGCGCAGCCTCGGCAGGAGCAGCTTCTTCGGAAGCGCCGGCGGAACCGGAGCCGTCACCAATGCGGACGAGCGGGGCGCCGACTTCGGCGGTCTCATCTTCGGCGACGAGGATTTCCTCAATCACGCCAGCAATCGGAGAGGGGATTTCGGTGTCTACTTTGTCGGTGGAAACCTCGAGCAGCGGCTCGTCCACCTCTACCCGGTCACCTACCTGCTTGAGCCAGCGGGTGACGGTTCCTTCGGTGACACTCTCACCGAGGGCGGGCAAGTTAACGGATTCAGACATGTCGTCCCCGTTCTCCTTATTGATCTTTAGTGCGGATGATTGCTGCCGTGTTCGAGCTTAGTGCACCCTGCGGATCGGGCCGGGTGCACTAAGCTCAGGGTTCTTGCGGTGGTGCGGGCGGAATTTCTAGCCGTGGAGGGCTTTGCCCGCGAGGGCAAGGTGGGCCTCGCCGAGGGCCTCGTTCTGGGTGGGGTGGGCGTGCAGCAGCTGTGCCACGTCCTCCGGGTAGGCCTCCCAGTTCACGATCAGCTGTGCTTCGCCGATCTGCTCGCCCATGCGGGAACCGATCATGTGGACGCCCACCACGGGACCGTCCTTCTGCCGGACCAGCTTGACGATGCCGCCGGTGCCGAGGATCGAGCTCTTGCCGTTGCCGGCCAGGTTGTACTCCTGGGTTTCCACCTGGTCGTCGCCGAACTTTTCCTTGGCGGCCTTCTCGGTGTAGCCGACAGTGGCGATCTCAGGCTCGGAGTAGGTGACCTTGGGGATGTTGACGTCCTCAACGATGACCGGCTTCAGGCCCGCGATCTCCTCCGCCACGAAAATGCCCTGCTGGTAGCCGCGGTGCGCCAGCTGGACGCCGGGGACGATGTCGCCCACGGCGTAGACATTGCCGACGCCGGTGTGCAGGCGTTCGTTGGTGATAACGAAGCCGCGGTCGATGGTGATGCCGGCTTCTTCGTAGCCGAGGTTGGCGGTGACCGGTCCGCGGCCTACTGCCACAAGGAGCAGGTCGGCTTCGAAGGTCTTGCCGTCAACCAGGGTGACCTTGACGCCGTCGTTGTTCTGCTCAACGCCCTGGAAGAAGACGCCGGTGGAGAACTTGATGCCGCGCTTCTTGAAGGCGCGCTCGAAGTTCTTGACGATCGCAGCGTCCTCGTTGGGGACCAGGGACGGCAGGCCTTCAACGATGGTGACGTCAACGCCGAAGGACTTCCAGACTGAAGCGAACTCGACGCCGATCACGCCGCCGCCCAGGATGATGGCGCTCTTGGGGATGGTGTCCATGACGAGGGCTTCGTCGGAGGTGATGACCTTGCCGCCGATTTCCAGGCCCGGCAGGGTGCGGGAGTAGGAACCCGTGGCGAGGACAATGTTCTTGCCCTTGTAGGCAGTGCCGTTCACGACGACGGTGTCGGTGCCCTGCAGCTTGCCCTCACCTTCAATGACGGTGATGCCCTTGGACTTGATCAGGCCCTGGAGGCCCTTGAACTTGCCGGCGATGATGCCGTCTTTGTAAGCATTGACAGCGGACATGTCTATGCTGTCCAGCGTGACGTTGACGCCGTACTTCGCGGAATCGCGGGCGTGGTCGGCGAGCTCCGCGGAGTGCAGGAGCGCCTTGGTGGGGATGCAGCCGTTGTGCAGGCAGGTGCCGCCGAGCTTCCCCTTCTCCACGAGGCCCACAGTGAGCCCAAGCTGAACGGCGCGGAGGGCCGTGGCGTATCCGCCGCTGCCACCGCCGAGTACCAGGATGTCGAATTCTTGCGCAGTTGCCTGATCGGCCACTTAGACGCTCCCTCGCGTGAACGATGACACGAGAGTACGCATCATCTGGTCTTGGAACTTGCTCTGCCGTGATTATGCCAGCAGGCCGGTTCTCTTGCATTTGTGACTACCGCAGTTCACCTTAGCGAACCACTTATCCATGCTCCACCTTGTCACGGTGTTTGTGGAGCGCTTGTGTCCAGTGTCACGCGGCTTTGTGGCGGAGGGATCATGACCCGCCACAAAGCCGCGGACCGCCTCACCGGCCCTGCGGAGGGCCGGTGAGGCGGAGCCGGTTAAACGGAGGCCGCCAGGACGTCTTCGACGTAGGCCACCAGGGTACGGACAGTGCAGCCGGTGCCCTGCTTGGGGGTGTAGCCGTAGGGGCTGCCGTTGTTGAAGGACGGGCCGGCGATGTCGATGTGGGCCCACGGGATCTGCTCGCCGTCCTTGCCCTTGCCGACGAACTCGCGCAGGAACACCGCAGCGGTCATCATGCCGCCGTGGCGTTCGCCGATGTTGGCCAGGTCCGCAACCTCGGAATCAATGCTCGCGCGGAGCTCTTCCGGCAGGGGCATCGGCCACACCAGCTCGCCGGCGCGGTCCGCCGCGGACTTGAGCGGTCCGGTCACGCTGTCCGAGCCCATGACGCCGGCCGTGCGGTTGCCGAGCGCGATCAGCTGTGCACCCGTGAGGGTGGCGACGTCGATGATGGCGTCCGGGTACTCCTGGCTGGCGGCCACGATGCCGTCGGCCATGACCAGCCGGCCCTCGGCATCCGTATTAAGTACCTCGACGGTTTTGCCGCCGAACATGGTCAGGACGTCCGCCGGGCGCTGCGCGGCGCCGGAAGGCATGTTTTCGGCAATGCACAGCCACGCGGTCGCCTTAACGGGAAGGCCAAGGCCTGCGATCGCCAGCACGGTGTTAAGTACGACGGCGGCGCCCGCCATATCGCTCTTCATGTCACCCATGCCGAGGGCGGGCTTGATCGAGATGCCGCCGGTGTCGAAGGTGATGCCCTTGCCCACAAGCGCGATCTTGGCGGTAGCCTTCGCCGGCGCGTACTCCACCTTGACCAGGCGCGGCTGCCTGGTGGATCCCTTGCCGACACCCATGATCCCGCCGAAGCCCTCCTTCTCGAGGCGCTTCTCGTCCCAGACGGTGACCTTGACCGGCAGGCCCTTGGAGAGTTCCTTGGCGGCGTCGGCAAAGGACTCAGGGAACAGATGGCTCGGCGGCTGGTTGACCAGGGAACGGGTGGCGTTGACGGCCTTACCGATCAGGGCCGAACGGTTAAGGACCGGCTGCAGGTCCTTGTCAGCGGCGAAATCCGTGAAAATCACCACGTTCTTGACCGGCTCCTTGCGGCCGTTGGCTGCTGACTTGTACTCGCTGAACGAGTACGAGCCCATGGCGGCGCCCTCGGCGATGGCCGCGACGTCGGCGAGGGACGCCGTCGGAAGCGCCAGTGTCACGGTGGTGAGACCGGCCAGTTGGCGGACGGCGGAGCCGGCGGCGCGCCGCAGCGCCTCTTCGGTGAGTTTGCGTCCGGCGCCGGGCTTGCCCACTCCGGCGAGTACCAGGACGGAGGCGCCTGCTTCCGGAAGGCCCGGCAGCCTGTGCACCTGGTCGGCCGCGCCGGTGAGGCCAAGAACCTTCAAGGACTCCGCGACGGCCTCGGCGGACTTGGCCGACAGCGGGTTGTCCAGCAGCACCGGACCGTCCGGACCCTGGGCGACTCCAACGACCAGGGCGTCCGTCGGTGTCTTCTTAACGTCACGCGCAATGACGCTAAGTTTGATTTCAGTATTCTTGACCACGAGGATCAGTCCTCAATTCTCTGTGATTTTCGGCAGGAAGCGCATGTTGGGCGCCCCGCCATGGGAACGGGCCGTCGTCGGCTTGAGACGCAACCCGGTGTCTGCAAGGCCGTCCGTAGGGCCAGTTCCGATCGTAGTCTCTCCGCACCGGCGGCGCTGAATTTGATGAGACCTGCAGCACATTGCCCTGATGCGGAGCCGTGCCGGAATGCTTCGCACGGCCGGTGCGTTGTAGGACATATCCGGCGGATCTGCCCGGATCACTCCGCCCATAGCGCTGCCGATCCCGCCTCCGCCGCCACTTCGAAAGGAACATGCCGTGCTTGAACGGATTTCCGGCTCCCTGCTGGACCCCGACGCTCTTTACGTGAGCAACGCCGAGCTGTTCGACGACCCGGCCCTCCGCGGGCTCAATCTCGTGATGGGATTCACGGGCTTCGCGGACGCCGGCCATGTGGTCAAGCAGATTACTGCCGAACTGCTGGACACGCTGGACTCGCAGGTCGTGGCAGTCTTCGACGCCGACCAGCTGATGGACTACCGCTCGCGCCGTCCGCACGTCACGTTTGTGGAGGACCACCTCCAGGACTACCAGGCACCCACCCTTGCCCTTTACCGGCTGGTCGACGGGCTGGGGAAGCCGTTCCTGTTCCTGGCCGGCTTCGAACCCGACCTCCAGTGGGAGCGGTTCGCCCGCGCCGTCGTCCGGATCGTGGAGCACCTCGACGTGAACCTCGTGACATGGATCCACTCGATCCCCATGCCCGTTCCCCACACCAGGCCCGTGGGCGTCACTGTCCACGGCAACCGGCCGGAGCTCATTGAAGGTATTTCAGTCTGGAAGCCAACGGTGGAGGTCCCCGCCGCGGTGGGCCACATCCTTGAACTGCGCCTCACCGAAGCCGGCCGCAACATCGCCGGGTACGTGATCCATGTCCCGCACTACCTCGCCGAAGCGGAATACCCCAACGCGGCCGTGGCAGGACTCGAGTATCTTGGTGCGGCCGCCTCGCTGATGCTGCCGACGGACCGGCTCCGGGAGTCCGGCCGTGAAGTCGGCCGCCAGATCGCAGAGCAGCTTGAGGCTTCGGAAGAAGTGCAGCAGGTGGTTTCACGCCTCGAGACCCGTTATGACGAGAAAGCGGAGGGTACAGTGCGCCGTTCCCTGCTGGCGGATGAAAACGATGAGCTGCCCAACGCTGATGCGCTCGGCGCGGCGGTGGAGGCCTACCTCGCCCGGGAAGAGCCCGGCCAGTAGCGCCGTCAATAAATAGGACTTATCCCGGCAACGGGCATAATGGAGACGTGACTGCACCGCGCGCCTGGCTCATCTGGACCGTCGGTATATTCGCGTATCTTGTTGCGGTCAGCCAGCGCACGTCCTTTGGCGTCGTGGGCCTTGAAGCGACCGAGCGTTTCCACGCCACGGCAGCGGAGATCTCCTTCTTTACGGTGCTTCAGCTCCTGGTCTATGCGGGGCTCCAGATCCCGGTGGGGGTACTCGTTGACCGCCTGGGGTCCCGGACCATGATCGCCGGCGGAGCCGTGCTCATGGGCCTCGGCCAGCTCCAGTTGGCGTTCGCGGACAACATTCCCGGCGGCGTGCTCGGCCGGGTGCTGGTGGGCGCCGGGGACGCGATGACCTTTATTTCCGTGATCCGGCTAATTCCGCTGTGGTTCGCTCCGGCCAGGGTGCCGCTCATCACCCAGCTGACAGGAATGTCCGGGCAGCTCGGGCAGCTCTTCAGCGTGGTCCCGTTTGCACTGATCCTCCATTCGGCCGGCTGGACCCCCGCCTTCCTGACCCTCGCGGCGATGTCCGCGCTCGCCGTTGTCCTGGTGCTGGCCGTGCTGAAGGACCACCCGCCGGGCCACGCCGGTCCCGAACCCGGCCAGGGACTCAGGGCCACCGGCATCTCACTTTCCAGCGCCTGGCGGCAGCCCGGCACAAGGCTGGGACTCTGGAGCCACTTCACCATCCAGTTCAGCGGCACGGTGTTCGCCATGACCTGGGGATATCCGTTCCTGATTTCCGCCCAGGGCCTCGACGCCGCTACGGTCTCCGGCCTGATGGCCGTCTACGTTGCCGCCGCCATCGCCGCCGGTCCGCTGATCGGCAGGTTCGTCTCCCGGCACCCCCTCCGGCGCTCCACAATGGTCCTGCTGATTGCAGCCACCACGGCCGCTGCCTGGGCTGCCGTCCTGCTTATGCCCGGCCGCTCGCCGCTGTGGATGCTCGCCGGGCTCGTTGTGGTGCTGGCCATCGGCGGGCCGGGATCCATGATCGGCTTCGACTTTGCCCGCACCTTCAACCCGGCCCACCGGATTGGAACCGCTACGGGAATCGTCAACGTGGGCGGATTCATCGCGGCGCTCGTTGCCATCTACCTTGTGGGCGTAGTGCTGGACGTCCTCCACGCCACCGGCTTTTCCCGGGGCGAGCTGTACGGCCTCGACCCGTTCCGGATCGCGCTGAGCGTCCAGTTTGTGCTGATCGGAGTAGGCGCTGCCGCGATCATCGCGACCCGCCGGAAGGTACGGCGCCAGATGGCTGCCCAGGGCGTCGTGGTGCCGCCACTGCTCACGGCCCTCGCGCAGCAGCGCCGCCGCAACCTGGAGCGCCGCCGCGGGGAGTAGCGGTGCCGGATATCCACATAGCAAGGGTTGGTTCTTAACGCGGGGCGCCGGCCGCTCCAGTCTGGATGCATGACATCTCCAGAACGAGCGGCCCCTGAACGACCGACTCCGGAACGACTGACCATCACCGGCCCGGAGGACATCCTGGGCTTCATTCCCCACTCGCTTGGCTATTGGCCCGCCGACAGCCTGGTAGCCATGACCATGCAGGGCAAGCGGCTGGGTGCCACGCTCCGCGTCGATCTCCCGGACCTTGACTCGGATCCGGGGCTGCGTCGGTTTGCCCGCACTGTCAGGGACTACCTTGAAGCGGACCACGACGCCGACGGCGCCCTCCTGGTGCTGTTCAGCGAGGACGGTTGGGTGGGTGGGTCGGGTAGTTGGCCCAAGGGCGTCCCCGCAGGGGCGCCGTTGGAGGGGACACTCGCGAGGCTGCTGACAGCCCTGGAGGTCGAACTGGAATTATCCGGGCTCCCGGTCCGCGACGCCTGGTTCGTCGGCGAGGACTTCTGGCGGAACGCCTACTGCTTCGATCCGGCCTGTTGTCCGTTTCCCGGCCGCTCCGTGGATGAGATCCGGGACAGCCGGCTCAACGCCGAGATGGTGTTCCGCGGGAGCAGCGTGGGCGAGGATCCGTCGTCCGCGGGGGGTGCCTTGCCCGCAGCGGCGGAGGCCGATGATTCCGTGCTGGAGTCGGAACAAAAGTGGGCCACTGAATTTGCTTCGCTCCGCGGGAGTCGCGCCCAGTTCGCCAAAATTCTGGACGTCTGGAAGCGCGTGCTCGCCGAGGCAGGGGAGGGGCACCTGCCGGCCGAGCTGGCCGGGTATCTCCGGGCCTCCCTGCGCATACCCCATTGGCGGGATGCCGTGCTGGTGATGAGCGCGGCGGGACGGCTGGCTGCGGAGCAGGGCGCCGAGGACTTCGGGATCTTCGCGCCGGACGCCGGCCTGCGGGTGGTGTCACCGCCTCCTGGCGCTTTGTCGGCAGCTGGACCGGCGGAAGATGGGTCGGACGATGGGACATTCCCGGCTCCCGGGTACGGGGATGTGCTGCTGGGGCTGGCGCCGCCATCGCCGCGCTGGGACCGGATGAGGGCCCTGGATCGCGTGCTGCAGCAGATCGGTGCGGCGGGCGGGGGAGAAGGCGGAGCGGCAGCACTGACGGGACGGGGCTGGATTGAGTGGTGCCGCGGCCGGGGTTCGTTTGCGCACGCCCTGCTGGAACGGGCCGCCGCCGAGCACCCCGGATACCGGCTCGCTGAACTCCTGTCGGAACTGGTCAGCCGGGGAACGCTGTGCGGGTGGGCCGGGCGCCGTGAGTCGGCGTGGCAGAAGTTCGAAACGGATGCGGCCTAGCGGCGGGCCCCGGGGCGAGCGGTGGAGCGGGGCGACGACGGCAGGCAGCTGCGCGGCCGAAACATTCGGGTCCGCGGACCGCACTGAGGCGCCGATTGGGAAAATCGTGAGACAATGGATGCCGAGACCCGGTTGGGTCCGTGAATCAAGTGCGTGTAGTGGTGCCCGGAAACGGGAACATTACGGCAGCTCCGGCAGTTCTACTTAGTGACTCTGCCGGCCGCGATCGCACCTGATGTGAATCACGGACTTGACAGGGTCATAGTGGTGTTGCCCGCATGGTGATTCCACAGACCGCCGCTAGAAAGGTTTTCTGTGACCCCGTCTTCCGCGAAGAAGGAACCCGCCGACCAGGCCGAATTGTCCCCTGAGGAGAAGAAGGCGGCGACGAGCGCCAAGCGTGCCGCCACGCGTGCAGCCAATAAGGCTGCGGCAGCCGAGGGCGGCGCCCCGGCAAAACCCGAGCCCAAGAAGCGCGGACCCAAGCCCGGTGCCAAGGCCGCCGCCGAGGCTGCCGGCAAGTCCGACGACGATACAGAGGACGTTGAGCTGGATGAAGATCTGGACGACGTCGCTCCGGATCCGTCGGAGCTGAGCGAGGAGGAAGCCGCCAGCAAGACAGGCGCCGCAGCCACCGGCTCAGGCTTTGTCTACTCCGACGCGGACGACGACGACGCTCCGGTCCAGCAGGTCATGTCGGCCGGTGCCACGGCCGACCCCGTCAAGGACTACCTCAAGCAGATCGGCAAGGTTGCGCTGCTGAATGCCGAGCAGGAAGTTGACCTTGCCCTGCGCATTGAGGCCGGCCTGTTTGCCGAGGAGAAGATCGCGGCGGACGACGGCTCCATGGATCCGAAGCTCAAGCGCGAGCTCGAATTCGTCATCCACGACGGCAAGCGCGCCAAGAACCACCTGCTGGAGGCGAACCTCCGCCTCGTTGTGTCGCTCGCCAAGCGCTACACCGGCCGCGGCATGCTGTTCCTTGACCTGATCCAGGAAGGCAACCTGGGCCTGATCCGTGCGGTCGAGAAGTTCGATTACACCAAGGGCTTCAAGTTCTCCACGTATGCCACCTGGTGGATCCGCCAGGCCATCACCCGTGCCATGGCCGACCAGGCCCGCACCATCCGCATCCCCGTGCACATGGTGGAAGTCATCAACAAGCTGGCCCGTGTGCAGCGCCAGATGCTGCAGGACCTCGGGCGTGAACCCACGCCGGAGGAGCTGGCCCTCGAACTGGACATGACACCCGAAAAGGTTGTTGAAGTCCAGAAGTACGGCCGCGAGCCCATCTCGCTGCACACCCCCCTGGGCGAAGACGGCGATTCCGAGTTCGGTGACCTCATCGAGGACTCCGAGGCCGTTGTCCCCGCCGACGCTGTCAGCTTCACCTTGCTCCAGGAGCAGCTGCACTCGGTGCTGGACACACTCTCCGAGCGCGAAGCCGGAGTGGTGGCCATGCGCTTCGGCCTCACCGACGGACAGCCGAAGACTTTAGACGAAATCGGAAAGGTCTACGGTGTGACGCGCGAGCGTATCCGCCAGATCGAATCGAAGACGATGTCCAAGCTCCGGCACCCGTCACGTTCACAGGTCCTGCGCGACTACCTGGACTAGGCACCGCATGCGAAAGGCCCCGCAGACTGACCTTGTCAGTCTGCGGGGCCTCTCGCATGCGTGGAAACGGACAAACAAACAGGGCCCCTCCGTTATGGAGGGGCCCTGTGTCAATCAGAGAGTTGGCTAGTCCACCGATACCGGCGGCTTCTCGTGAAGCCGGCCCGTCTCGTCGTGCCAGTCGGAGCTCAGCGGCTTGAGCGTCGCTTCGACTGCCCGCGCGTGGTGGCCGCAGAAGAGCAGCTCCCCGCCGGAGGTCTCAAGAACAACCCGGACGTACGCCTGTGCTCCGCAACGATCGCACCGGTCCAGTGCGTTGAGCGTGCGGTCCGCAACTGCTGTTGTCATTTTCGGCCTCCTTAGTAGATCTGTATATCTATATAACCAGCATTCGTAGCAAAACCATGACAAGGATGGATCACTTTCGCTGTGCGCGTATCACCGTTCCGTAACGGCTGCCGCCGGACAGCGCCGATGATGGAGTGGCTGGCGGGCGTGCCTGCGCGGGCCGACTAACCTAGGAAGAGCGTCAAAAGCCTTAGCTGTCCCGTCACTGAAGGAGTTCACAACCCGTGGCACCAAGTTCTGATTACACTGCCCGGCACCTGTCTGTACTGGAAGGCCTCGAGGCCGTCCGCAAGCGCCCGGGCATGTACATCGGTTCCACCGACTCCCGCGGCCTGATGCACTGCCTCTGGGAGATCATCGACAACTCAGTCGACGAGGCCCTGGCGGGCTTTGGCCACGATATCCAGATCATCCTGCATGCGGACAACTCCGTGGAGATCCACGACGACGGACGCGGCATCCCCATCGACGTTGAGCCCAAGACCGGACTGACCGGCGTCGAGGTCGTCTTCACCAAACTGCACGCGGGCGGAAAGTTCGGTGGCGGCTCCTATACAGCGTCCGGCGGTCTGCACGGCGTGGGTGCGTCCGTGGTCAACGCGCTGTCCTCCCGGCTGGACGTGGAAGTGGACCGCGGCGGCAAGACGTACAGGATGTCCTTCCGGAGGGGCGAACCCGGACGGTTCAAGGATCCGGGGACCAAGCCTGATCCGGCGGCGCCATTCGAACCATTCGTCAATGACTCCGTCCTGGACGTTGTGGGCAAGGCCAAGCGCGGCGTGACCGGCACCCGGATCCGGTACTGGGCTGACCGCCAGATCTTCACTCCGGACGCCAAATTTTCCTACGAGGAACTGGCCGCCCGGGCACGGCAGACATCCTTCCTGATTCCGGGCCTCAAGCTGACGGTCCGCGACCAGCGCCGGCTCCCCGGCACTCCCGGCGAACTGGCGGGCCACGAGGAAGTTTTCCACCACGACGGCGGCATCTCCGAGTTTGTGGACTTCCTCGCCGCAGATCCTGCTGTCACGGACACCTGGCGGCTGCACGGCTCGGGCAAGTTCAAGGAAACCGTACCGGTCCTGGACGAGCGGGGCCACAGCCAGCTGGCCGAAGTGGAACGCGACTGTGAAGTGGACGTGGCCCTCCGCTGGGGAATCGGCTACGACAGCACCGTGCGCAGCTTCGTCAACATCATCTCCACCCCCAAGGGCGGGACCCACCAGTCCGGGTTCGAGCAGGCACTGGTCAAGACCTTCCGCAAGGCCGTGGAAACGAATGCCCGCAAGCTCAAGGCCGGCAACGACAAGATCGAAAAGGACGACATCTTCGCGGGGCTTACCGCGGTGCTGACCGTACGGCTGGCGGAACCGCAGTTCGAGGGCCAGACCAAGGAGATCCTGGGCACGTCCGCCGTCCGGGCCATCGTGGCCCGCGTGGTGGAAAAGGAAATCAACGCGAAGCTGACCTCCGCTAACCGCAATGACAAAGCGCAGTCCGCGCTGCTCCTGGAAAAAATCGTCAGCGAGATGAAGTCCCGCATTTCGGCGCGGGTCCACAAGGAGACCCAGCGCCGGAAGAACGCGCTGGAGACATCGTCGATGCCCACCAAACTTGCGGACTGCCGCACCGACGACGTGGCCCGCTCGGAACTGTTCATCGTGGAGGGCGACTCCGCGCTGGGTACTGCGAAGCTGGCCCGGTCCTCGGACTTCCAGGCGCTGCTGCCGATCCGTGGCAAGATCCTGAACGTCCAGAAAGCTTCGGTGGGTGACATGCTCTCCAACGCCGAGTGCGCGGCGCTCATCCAGGTGGTGGGCGCAGGGTCCGGGCGGAGCTTCGATATCGCCGCCGCCCGCTACGGAAAAGTGATCCTCATGACCGACGCCGACGTGGACGGGGCCCACATCCGCACCCTGCTGCTCACGCTCTTCTTCCGCTACATGCGGCCCATGATCGATGAGGGCCGGGTGTTCGCCGCGGTGCCCCCGCTGCACCGCGTGGAGGTGATCAACGCCGGGCAGAAGGCCAACGAGATGATCTACACCTACTCCGAGGCCGAACTCCATGTCCTGCTGGCCCGGCTGGCCAAGGAAGGCAAGCGTTACAAAGAGCCCATCCAGCGCTACAAGGGCCTCGGTGAAATGGACGCCGAACAGCTGGCGGAGACCACCATGGACCCCCGCCACCGGACGCTGCGCAAGGTGGGGATCGAAAACGCGAAGCAGGCCGAGGAAACGTTTGACCTGCTGATGGGCTCCGACGTCGCCCCGCGCAAGGACTTCATCATTGCCGGAGCTGCAAGTTTGGACCGGGAGCGGATCGACGCCTGATCACTCGAGCCGTGGGATACTGACAGGCCGGGCTCAGCTACCCGAGCAGTCCGGGGACAATCAGCAGGGCCGTGGGGACCGCCAGCAGCAGCAGGCAGGCCGCCAGGACCAGCGCCCTCAGCGGTGCCGGCAGCGGCTCCTTGGGGGACAGCAGCCTGCTGACCCGGGAAGCCGTGGTCCGGGCCGAACCGGCGCCGCCGGACGCACCCTGGAGGCCGCCGTCGACAATTCCGTCCGCTGCTGACGGCATTCCGGCGTCGTTGAAGTCCAACTGGCTGCCGGGGGCGCCGGCCGGCCCGCTGGCAACGATGGCGATGGCTTTGATCAGCGTGGCTTTGCTTTCCGTCTTCAAAGCGACGTCGTCCGCGAGCATTTCGATCAGGGAGCTCACGGCTTCCTGCGCGAGGCGGGTGGTGGGAAGCCAGGGGAGGGCCTGGCGCCAGGCCGCGAATGCCCACAGGAGGAGGTGGTGGCGCTGGCTCAGGTGGGCGTTTTCATGAATGAGGACCGCCCGCAGTTCCGCGGGCTCCAGGGCTGCCATCAGGCCGTCGCTCAGGACCGTGACCGACCGGGCGCCGCCGGGAAGGCAGTAGGCCACGGGGGAATCGTGGCTGATGACCACGGTTCCCGGGCCGTCGGTGGAGGGGGACGCCAGGAGGGCCAGGAGTTCGCGGTGGCGCCGGCGCTGCCGTTCGATCCGGTAGTAGGTCAGCAGCAGCGTAAAGACGAGGTGGGCCGTCAGCAGGGCTGCCGCCGACAGGGCGAACAGATGCCAGAAGCCCAGCGCCGTGGTGGGGGCGTTAAAGAGGACCATGCCGGCCAGTCCCCGCAGGCCGGCCAGGAGGTTGTCACCGATCGGTTCGAGGCCGTAGACCAGCATGGCGCCAATCATGGACAGGCCGCCGGCGAGGGCGATTGCCTGCCAGAGCAGCATGGCGGTGAACGGTGACCGGGCCGGCCATTGCGCGCGCGAGAGAAGGATAGGCACCGGCCACGCCAGGACTATCGCCAGGACCGCCAGCAAATATGAGGTCCAGAACATGCGCTGCTAGATGTGGCCAAGCAGTTTGCGCAGTGTTTCGGCTTCACTTTCGGTGACGGAACCAATGAACCGGGCGAGCACGGCTTCACGGTCCGGCGCCGAGCCCAGGACCTCGTGCATGAGTTCCGCGGTGTGGTCCGCCCGGCTGGACACGGCCTGGTACCGGTGGGGGCGGGTGCCGCGTTCGCGTTCCA
This sequence comes from Arthrobacter sp. B10-11, assembly GCF_033142195.1. NCBI lineage: Bacteria > Bacillati > Actinomycetota > Actinomycetes > Micrococcales > Micrococcaceae > Arthrobacter > Arthrobacter sp. B10-11. The sequence continues at coordinate 564,841 of NZ_JAWMTH010000003.1, read as the reverse complement.
CGAGCCCCTTCTTCTCCAGGCGGGAGAGCACGGTCAGGACGGTGGTCACGGCGAGATCCTTGCCCTCATGGCCGGCGGTGCCGCCCTGGGCCTGGGTGCTCTGCGCCAGCAGGTCCCTCAGGGTGTTGGCGGTGGCCGCTTCCTGGCCTGCCCAGAGCAGATCCATCACTGCCCGTTCCAGTTCACCAAGACTTGCCATTCCGTACATCCTTCTTAAAGGTCCGATCCGCGGGGCCGGAGCGGCCGTCGCGGAACGTGGTTGCGAATACTTAGGTTCTAAATTTACCTCTTTTTGGATTTTCTTTCTACATGAGGTAGAACAATCGGCGCGTCGCGCCCTTGCCACCGGCTCAGGCCGGTGGAACTGTTGGTTACACTGCATGCCGAAAGTGTTCTACACTCTGTAGAAGTTAGTTTTCTACGAAGCGTAGAAGACTTGGACTGATGAAAGCCTAGCCAAAAGTAGGGACTGCCTTGGACGCTTTGGAAATCGCACGCTGGCAATTCGGAATCACCACCGTGTACCACTTCATGATGGTCCCGCTGACCATCGGCCTGGGCCTCGTCGTGGCAGTCATCCAGACGGTCTGGTACCGCACCGGCAAGCCGGAATACCTGCGCATGACCAAGTTCTGGGGGAAGCTGTTCCTCATCAACTTCATCATGGGCGTGGCCACCGGCATCGTGCAGGAGTTCCAGTTCGGGATGGCGTGGAGCGAATACAGCCGTTTTGTCGGCGATGTGTTCGGGGCGCCGCTGGCCCTGGAGGCGCTCCTGGCCTTCTTCGTCGAGTCCACCTTCCTGGGCCTGTGGATCTTCGGCTGGAAGCAGCTCAAGCGCGGCGTCCACCTGGCCTGCCTCTGGATCGCCGTGATCGGGTCCGTCTTCTCCGCCTACTTCATCATCGTGGCCAACAGCTGGATGCAGCATCCGGTGGGCGTGGAGATGATCGACGGCCGCCCGGTGATGACCGATGCGTGGGCCGTCTTCACCAACAACACCGCGCTCGTCGCGGTTCCCCATACCCTCTTCGGCGCGCTGGCCGTGGCAGGCGGCTTCCTGCTGGGCATCGCCTGGTACCACCTGTGGCGCCGCCGCCATGACGGCATCGACACCGTGGGCCCCGACGGCAAGGTGATCCCGGGCGAAGCGGACATCCCCGGCCGGGACAAGGCCGACTACAAGGTCTGGATCCGCTCCCTGCGGATCGGCGCCGTCGTCGCCATGATTTCCTTCGCCGGAACCGCCCTCACCGGTGACCTCCAGGGCAAGCTCATGTTCGAACAGCAGCCCATGAAGATGGCTGCCGCCGAGGCCGCGTGCCACGACGGCACCGGCTTCTCCATCCTCAGCGTCGGAAACCTCGGTTCCAAGAACTGCGACGAAATCGTGGCGCTCATCGAAGTGCCCGGGATCCTGTCCTTCCTCGCCAAGGGTGACTTCACCACGGAAGTGAAGGGTGTCAACAGCCTGCTGGACCAGTACAAGGCCGACTACGGAACCAACCTCCCGGACAACCCCATCTACGGTGACCGCGCCGGGCAGGAAATCGAGTATGTCCCGGTCATGGAAGTGACCTACTGGGGCTTCCGGATGATGATCGGCTTCGGCGGCCTGGCAGCCCTCGCAGCACTCGTGGCCCTCTGGCTGACCCGCAAGGGCACCGTTCCGGCGTCCCGCGGGCTGATGCAGCTCGCCGTCGTCGGCATCATGGCCCCGTTCGGCGCAAACGCCGCCGGCTGGATCTTCACCGAGATGGGCCGCCAGCCGTTCGTTGTGGCACCCAACCCGGATCCCAGCGGCATCGACCAGGTCTTCATGTTCACCGCGGCCGCGGTGTCACCCGGTGTTTCCGCCGGAGAACTGCTGACCTCCCTCGTGGTCCTGACGGCCGTGTACGCCGTGCTGCTGGTGGTGGAGGTGAAGCTGCTGGTGAAGTACATCCGCGGCGGTGTGGTGTCCGCCATGCCCGAACTCGCCCATGCCCCGGTCGATGAGAACGAGGATGCCACACCGGGTCCCGGTACCGGCAAGCCCGGCGGCTCCGACGACGTCCTGGCATTCGCCTACTAAGCGCAGAGGAAATTCGACAATGGAACTGCTGCCCACCATCTGGTTCATCGCCATCGCGGTGCTGTGGACGGGATACCTCTTTCTCGAAGGATTCGACCTTGGCGTCGGCATGCTGATGAAGCTCTTCGCCCGCAACAACACCGAACGCCGGGTCCTGCTCAACACGATCGGGCCTGTCTGGGACGGCAATGAGGTCTGGCTGCTGACCGCCGGCGGCGCCACGTTTGCAGCCTTCCCGCTCTGGTACGCCTCGCTGTTCTCCGCCCTGTACCTTCCCTTGCTGCTGGTCCTCGTGGCGCTGATCTTCCGTGCCGTGGCCTTCGAATACCGCGGCAAGGTGGACACTGACCGCTGGCGCGCGCTGTGGGACTGGGCCATTGCGGCAGGATCCCTCGTGGCCGCCTTCGGCGTCGGCGCAGCGCTGGCACTGACCACCACCGGGCTTCCGCTCAACGCCAACGGTGACCGCGAGGGCGGACCCTTCGCCTGGTTCAGCGGCTACGCCGTCCTGGGCGGCCTCGCCGTCGTCTGCTTCTCGCTGCTGCACGCGCTGGCGTTCCTGGCACTGAAGACCGACGGCGACGTCCGGCACCGGGCCCGCAACTGGTTTGTCCGGCTCCTTCCGGTGCTGCTGCTCCCCATCGCCGGCTGGGCCATCAGCGTCCAGCTCCTCAGCGGTGAGGCCTGGACGGTCGCCGCGGTTGCCGCGGCCGTCGTGGCAGCGGTGTTCGCCTGGCAGTTCGGCCGGAACGGCCTGGAAGGAAAGGCGTTCCTGTCGCTCGGTGTGTTCCTGCTCCTCGGAAGTGCCTCGATCTTCGGGGCGGCCTTCCCGGTGGTGCTGCCCTCCACCCTCAACGCGGACTTCAACCTGACCATCTCCAACGCCTCATCCTCGGACTACACGCTGGGCCTCATGACCATCGTCGCCTGCGTGGGGCTGCCGCTGGTGCTGGCTTACCAGGCCTGGACGTACTGGGTGTTCCGTCGCCGGGTCAGCGCCGCGCACATCCCCGAAGCCCACAGTTTCCTGCCCGCCATCGCCGCCAGGGCGCTGGCCCCCAAAGACTAGGACCACATGCGACCGCAGTTCCCGGCCGGCCCCGCAAACCGGCTAGCGCTCTATTGGCTCGGCCTCCTCGCCGCCCTGAAGGCATTGTCCCTGGTCCTGATGGCACAGGCAGTGGCGTCCATGCTGGCCGGGATGGTCTCGCAAAGTCCGGCCTGGGCCGACCAGCTGGGCTGGGGGCTGGCCGGTGTTGCGCTCCGGTCCCTGACTGTGTGGGCCCAGGGCGTGGCCTCGCGCCGGGCCGCACTCGGGGTCAAAGAGGAACTGCGCGCGGCGCTGCTGGCCCGCGCCCTGCGGAACGGCACGCGGGCGGCAGGTCCGTCCGACGGCGGCCTGGCCATCCTGGCCACCCGGGGCCTTGACGCCCTGGACAGCTACTACACCCAGTTCCTGCCCGCACTGGTCAACTGCGCCGCCATCCCGCTCCTGCTGGGCGCCAGGATCCTGTTCGCCGACTGGGTCAGCGCGGTAGTCGTCGTGCTGACCGTGCCTCTGGTGCCGCTGTTCATGGTGCTGATCGGCCGCTACACCGAAGACCGCGTCCGGGCTGCCCAATCAGCGCTCGCACGGTTGTCGGGACACATGCTGGAACTGGCCAAAGGGCTGCCGGTGCTGGTGGGCCTGGGCCGCGCCACTGCCCAGCGGAAGGCGCTGGAGGACATTTCGGAGCAGTACCGGTCCCGCACCATGGACACCCTCCGGACGGCCTTCCTCTCCGCACTGGCCCTGGAACTCATCGCCACGATCTCTGTGGCCGTGGTGGCCGTGTTCATCGGCGTGCGCCTGGTGCACGGGGACATGGCACTTGAGGCCGGCCTGCTTGCCCTGATCCTGGCGCCTGACTGCTACCTGCCGCTGCGTGAGCTGGGCACCGCCCACCACGCCAGCGACGACGGCCGTGCCGCCCTGGCCGAGGTCACCGCGGTGATGGACGCCCCCGAAGTCCAGCGGTTGCGGCCGCAGGACGGCAGCCTGCCGGGCGGGGAAGCGTCCGACGGCGGCGCGGACCTTCCGGCAGTGACGGCCAGGAACCTGATGGTGGCGTACGGCGGACGGCTGGCACCCGCCGTCGGACCGCTCAGCTTCGACGCGCCCGCCGGGCTGATCACCGCCCTCGACGGCGCCAGCGGGGCCGGCAAGAGCACCATCCTTGGTGTCCTGGCCGGAATTGTGGGAACGGGCGGCGGGACGACGGTGAGCGGAACCATTGCCGGGTTTTCGCCGTCGGATGTCGCGTGGGTGCCGCAGCATCCGGTCATGCTGGCGACGAGCGTGCGGGCCGAGGTGCAGCTGTATCTGGCGGACGGCGCTGCCAACGGCGCAGCGGCCACAGCCACTGCCACTGCTGCAGCCGGGAAGGCGCAGCGCTGCCTGGAGGCGGCCGGAGCCGGACACCTGGCCGGGAAGCATCCTGCCGAGCTCAGCCCGGGGGAGCTGCGCAGGGTTGCCCTGGCGCGCGGGCTTGCCCGGATTGAGGCCGGCGCCACGCTGCTGCTGCTGGATGAACCCACCGCCCATCTGGACCGTGAATCCGCCAACGTGGTCAATGAATCCATCCTGAAGCTCCGCGGCCGGGCCACCGTCCTGCTCGTGGCCCACGACCGGCTGACCCGGGAACTCGCGGACCATGTGGTAGCCGTGGCAGCAGGCGCCTATGCGGGGCCGGCGGGTCCGGCGGCGGAACAGGCCGCCACCCCCACAGCGGCCCGGGCAGCTGCGGTCCTGGCCGCCCCCGCGAAAGCCAGTGCAGACGCAACCGAAGAAGACGCCGCAGCCAGCACTGCCGCAGGTGACAGCAGCCCTGGTCCGGCTCAAGCGGGCGGCAACACTCCCGCCCGGATTTTCAGGCTCCTGCGGCCGGAGGTCGTCAAATTCGGCTCAGCGGGCGTGGTGGGCGTCCTTGCGGCGCTGTTCGCCGTGGCCCTGGCAGGGCTCTCCGGCTGGCTGATCATCCGGGCCAGCGAGCAGCCGCCCATTCTCTACCTGCTCACCGCCATTGTGGGAGTCCGGTTCTTCGGCATCGGCAGGGCAGTGCTGCGCTACACCGAGCGGCTCCTGCTGCACGACGCCGTTTTCGCCTCGCTCACCAGGCTGCGCGGCCGGCTGTGGGATTCGCTGAGCCGCCGGGCCCTGTCGCTGCGCCGGCTCCTGCAGGGCGGCAATGTCCTGGGAACGGTGATTGACGACGTCGACACGGTCCGTGACCTGCTGCCCCGGGTGGTCCTGCCGCCCGTCACCGCAGTAGCGGTGGGCGCCTGCGCCGTGGGGGCCACTGCGCTTCTGCTGCCCGTGGCCCTGCCCGCAGTGATCGCCGCGGCTGTCGTTTCCCTGGCAGCCGCGCCGGCGGCAGCGCTGCTGGCGGACAGGATGTCCGCGCAGGCAGAGCAGCGGCTCCGTTCCGGCGTGCTCCGTGACGTCGCCGCAGCGCTGGATGCCAGGGCCGAACTGCATGCCAACGGTGTTGCGGCGCCGGTCTTGTCCGCGATTGGCGAGGCCGACAAGGAGGCGACAGTTGCCTCGCAGCGGTCCGCGTGGGCGGAAGGCCTGGGCCAGGCGCTGACCGTCCTGGCCTGCGGCGCCGCCGCGCTGGCCGCTGCGGTGCTGGCCGGGCCGCAGGTGATGGACGGATCCGTGGCACCGGCCACGGCCGCCGTCGTGGTGCTGCTGCAGCTTGCGCTGGTGGACCCCTACGCCGCCATGACGACGGCGGTGCGCCAGTACCCGGCGCTCCGACTGGTCCTTGACCGGATCAGCGAGGCCGGCGTGCTGGACGCCCCCGACGCGCAGGATGACGGCATGGCGGGCCCCCGCGCCGGAGACACTCGCGGACGGCAGGGCGGCGGGCTGGAGCCCGTCGCACCCCGCGCCGGCGCGCTGGCCGGCCTGGAACTCGACGCCCTGTCCGCAGCCTGGCCGTCCGGACCGGATGTCTTCACCGGTGTCTCCGCGACGGCGGTGCCCGGTCGGTGGCTGGCCGTGACGGGAGCGTCCGGATCCGGCAAATCCACCCTGCTGGCCGTGATGCTCGGGTTCCTGCCGCCGCATTCGGGCCGGATCGCCGTCAGCGGGCGCGCCGCGTGGTGCCCGCAGGAAGCACACCTCTTCGATTCAACCATCCGCGGCAACCTCCTGCTCGGCCGCCCGGAAGGCAATGCCGGCGACGCCGAACAGGAAATGGCTGACGCCCTGGCCGCCGTGGGGCTGGAGCCGCTGCTGCGCCGGCTGGAGCACGGCTCCGAGACGCGGATCGGGCCCGGCGGTGCGTTCCTGAGCGGCGGGGAGCGCCAGCGGCTGGCGGTGGCCAGGACGCTCATGACCGGGGCCGACGTGATCCTGCTGGATGAGCCCACGGCACACCTCGACGCCGAGGCAGGCCGGGAGATGCTGGCCGACCTTCGCCAGGGGCTGGCCGGGCGGACCGTGGTCCTGGTGACCCACAACCCCGACGACATTGACCCGGCAGACGGCCGCCTGGACCTGGATGCGGCGGCGGGCGCCGCGGCGGATGCCGGCAACGGTGCCGGTTTCGGGGACCCGTCTTCCAGTGCAACCGGAGCCGGAGCGGTTCTGGCGCGGGGCGTTGCCGGCAGCTAGCCTGTTGCCATGCTGAACGACGACGCTCCGACGCCCGGATCCTGGCGGAAATCCCTCACGGACGCGGGCCTGGACTGGCGCCCTGCCGCTGAGCCGGACACTGAGGCTTGGGCCGCACTGATCGCCCGGACGGCTGAGGCGGAAAAGCCCGTGTGGTTCGAGCGTGCCGCCGACCTCGAACAGATCCTGCAGTCGAAAAAGAACCATCCTGCAGACAACACCCTCCTGGTGCTGGACGCCGGTGCGGTTCCCCGCGCCTACGCCCGCATCACGAAGAACAAGGACGGTGACAAGGCCTACGGCTTCGGCTGCGTCGACCCCGCCTGGCAGCGCCGCGGGATAGGAACCGCGCTGCTGGGATGGCTCAGCGAGCGGACCGTCCAGCGCTTCGCCGAAGACAGCGAAACCGACGACAGCGGGCCGACAGACAGCGGGCCGGAACGCCAGCGCCCGGTGCCTCGGCTGCGGATCCACATGGAGCAGCAGCACGAGCACCAGCAACGGCTGCTCCGCACGTCCGGATTCCACGTGGTGCGGTACTTCAACGAGATGCACCGGCGACTGGACGGCGTTCAGCTTCCCGCCGTGCGGCTCGACGACGGGCTGGACCTGGTGACCATGCGCCCGGAGCTCAGCGAGGACGTCCGGCTGGCCCACAATGCCGCCTTCCGCGACCACTGGGGGAGCGAACCGCGGGATGAGGAGTCCTGGGGATTCACCGTCAATGATCCGCAGGCCAGGCCGGACCTGAGCGCCGTGGTCCTGGACCGCAGCTCCGGAATAGTGGCAGGCTACCAGCTGGCCAGCCACGACCCCGACAGTGCGGTGTCCCGGGGCTACAGCGAGGGATACACGGACCTGCTGGGCGTGCGCCGCGAGTACCGTGGCCGGGGCATCGCCCAGGCGCTGCTCGCCGATGCGATGCGCCGCTTCGCCGCGGCCGGAATGGACCGCGCCTCGCTTGATGTTGATTCGGAGAACCCCACCGGCGCTCTCGCCCTCTACGAGAAGATGGGCTACGCCGCCGTCAACAGGAGCCTGGCATGGGACAAGGAGCTAGCGGGTCGCAACTGACCCGGCAGCCAACGGTCGCTTGCCGCACCTGTCAGGCGTCGACGTCGTGCAGGTGATGGACGACGTCGTGCAGGAAGTACTGCGCAAGGGTCATCACCGTGAATTCCGAACCGTTGCTCCGCAAACCCTTCCGGCCCCATTCGTCCTCGTGCACGCCGGCAAACGACTCAGCCACCTGCTCACCCTCGGCCGTCAGTTCGGCACTCACCACGGCGGGATCCGCGTTGGCATAGTCCTGCTCCACCGCCGTCCTGTCCTGGTCCCAGTTCTCGAACCGGGCATTGTCCTGGCTCAGCATCAGGTTCAGGCGGCGGTCGAAAAGGCTGAAGACGTCCCGGACGTGCGATGCGTACTCCAGAACGGACCACGTGGCGTCGTTCGGGCGTTCCGCAACTTCCGGCCGCCGCAGCGCCGCCCGCCAGCGCGGAAGCATGTTGGACACGGTCCCGGGAACCGTGGCCGGGGTGACCGTTGAGGCGTCGAAACCGCATTCAGGGCAGGCCCGGGTCAGCACCCAGGTCCAGTCCTTTTCGTCGGGGATGATAGGCATGCCAGTAGTCTAGGCCCAGGTCATGCTGGGCCCAATGGCTTCCACCGCCTGCGACAGCGGGATGCCCGAACCGTCCCGGCGGCCGTGCTCCTGCGGCAGCGAACGCGCCACCCCTGCCAGTGAGGACGCCTTGGCCGGCCCGTGGCCCGCCCAGGCGATGAGCAGCGTGTCTTCGCCCTTCAGGAACCGGTGGGCCCGCACTCCGGCAGTGGCCCGGCCCTTGGCCGGATACTCCTCGAACGCCGTCACTTTCCCGGCCCCCGGAGCGGTACCCGGCAGGGCGCCGTCGGTCCCGGAAACGGTCACCACGACGGCGGCGCCGTCGCCGGGGGCTACGGTTCCGAAGAACAGCACCTGGTCCCCGGCGCCCAGCTTGATGCCGGCCATGCCTCCCGCGGTGCGTCCCTGCGGCCGGACATTAGCCGCGCTGAAGCGCAGCAGCTGTGCCTGCCGGGTGAGGAACACGAGGTCGACGTCGTCCGCACCGGCAGGTTCAACGCCCACCACGGTGTCCTTGTCCTTGAGGGTGATGATCTCCCAGTCCTCGCGGTTGAGGGGATAGTCGGGCTGCACGCGCTTCACGATGCCCTGAGCCGTGCCGATCGCCAGCACCGAGTCCAGCGGCACGAAAGCAACGAGCGCTTCGCCCTTCAGCAGCGTGATGAAGTCCTTGGCCGGCACTCCGCCGGTCAGGTTGGGGAGCCCGGACATCGGCGGCAGGACGGGCATGTCCATGACCTGGAGGCGCAGCATCCGGCCCAGGGAGGTGACGGCGGCGATCTCGCCGCGCGCGGAGGTTTTCACCACGGACCGGAAGACGTCGTGCTTTGAGCGCGGCCCGGACTCGGCGAGCGGCTCCTGGTTGGAGGTCCGGGCGATCTGCCCGCTGGCGGTGAGGATGGCCCAGCAGGGGTCGTCGGCGATCTCCAGTGCGAGCGGTGCAGCCTTTCCCTTGCCTCCCGGTGCAGCGGCCAGCGCGGCGACGGTGGGGGAGACCGCTTCGGATTCGAGCAGGACAGTGCGGCGCGGCGTGCCGTACTTTTCGGCGATCTCAGCAAGTTCGTCGGACACCAGTTCACGCAGCAGCTGCTCCGAGCCGAGGATGGCTTCCAGGTCCGCGATCTCACGCTTGAGCTGGTCCTGCTCCTTTTCGAGCTCGATCCGGGAATACTTGGTCAACTGCCGGAGCCGGAGTTCCAGGATGTAGTTAGCCTGGATTTCGGTCAGGTCGTAGATGGACATGAGCCGTTCGCGGGCAGCGGCCACCTCGTCGGAGGAACGGATGATCTGGATGACCTCATCGATGTCCACGATGGCAATCAGGAGGCCCTCCACCAGGTGGAGGCGGTCCTTCTTCTTTGCCAGCCGGAAGGCCGTGCGCCGCCGCACCACGGTGATGCGGTGGTCGACGTAGACGGAGAGGAGCTGCACCAGCCCCAGCGTCTGTGGCTGGCCGTCCACCAGCGTCACGTTGTTGATGCCGAACGAATCTTCCATCGGCGAGTAGCGGTAGAGCTGCTGGAGGACGGCGTTCGGGTTGAAGCCGTTCTTCAGTTCGATGACCAGGCGCAGTCCGTGCTTGCGGTCGGTCAGGTCCACGATGTCGCTGATGCCGGTCAGCTTCTTGCCGTTGACGGCGTCCTTGATCTTCTCGATCACCTTCTCCGGGCCCACCATGTACGGGAGTTCGGTGACCACCAGGCCGGTGCGGCGGGCGGAGAGCTGCTCCACTTCGACTTTGGCGCGGGTCTTGAAGGAGCCGCGGCCCGTGGCGTAGGCGTCGCGGATGCCGTCCAGGCCCACGATCCGCCCGCCGGTGGGCAGGTCCGGGCCGGGAACGAACCGCATAAGGTCCTCGAGGGTGGCCTCCGGGTTCGCGATCAGGTGCCGGGCGGCGGAGATGACTTCCACCAGGTTGTGCGGGGCCATGTTCGTGGCCATGCCGACGGCGATGCCGGTGGCGCCGTTGACCAGGAGGTTGGGGAACGCCGCCGGGAGGACGTCCGGCTGGGTGAGCTGGTTGTCGTAGTTGGGGACGAAATCCACCACGTCTTCGTCGAGGTGGTCGGTGAGGGTGAGCGCTGCCGCCGCGAGGCGGGCCTCGGTGTACCGCGGGGCCGCCGGGCCGTCGTCGAGCGAGCCGAAGTTGCCGTGGCCGTCGATCAGCGGCAGCCGCAGCGAGAAGTCCTGCGCCATGCGGACCATGGCGTCGTAGATCGCGGTATCGCCGTGCGGGTGCAGCTTGCCCATGACCTCGCCCACCACACGGGCGCTCTTCACGTGGCCGCGGTCCGGGCGCAGGCCCATCTCGCTCATCATGTACAGAATGCGCCGCTGTACCGGCTTCAGGCCGTCACGGGCGTCCGGGAGGGCCCGTGAATAGATGACCGAATAGGCGTATTCGAGGAACGAGCCTTCCATTTCCGACGTGACGTCGATGTCAACGATGTTCTCGGTGTAGTCCTGGACGGCGTCCCCTGCCGGGGCGGAACTTTGGCGGCGGGCCATGGGGCTGGTGGATCCTTAACGGTTTACTGGCGAGTTTTAGCTAGGCTAACCCTATGGTGGATCAGCCCGGGGACGGCGTATATCCGGAATATTGGGAAGCCGATGTCGTTCTGCGGGACGGCGGGACGGCTCATGTGCGCCCCATCCACCCCTCAGATTCCGACGCCGTGCAGGCTTTCCACACCGGCCAGTCGCAGAAGTCCATTTACATGCGGTTCTTCGCCTTCAAGGCGCGGCTCTCCAGCAAGGAGCTGAAGCGCTTCACTGAAGTGGACTACAAGGACAGGGTGGCGCTGGTGATCACCATCGGCGGCGAAATCCTGGGCATCGGCCGCTACGACCGACTGGCCGATCCCGAAGAAGCCGAGGTTGCCTTCAATATAGCCGACGCCCACCAGGGGCGCGGCATCGGGTCGATCCTGCTGGAACACCTGGCGGCCGCCGCCCGCGAGAACGGGATCCGTAAATTCAGTGCCGAAGTGCTGCCGGAAAACCGCAAGATGCTGATGGTCTTCTCCGACGCCGGCTACGACGTCAGAAGGCATTTCGACGACGGCGTGGTGAGCCTGGAATTCAACATCGACCCGACGGAAAAGTCGCGCGCCGTGATGGAATCCCGTGAGCACCGCGCGGAGGCGCGCAGCATCCAGGAACTGCTGGCGCCGTCGTCGGTGGCGGTGATCGGTGCCAGCCGCAAATGGGGCACCGTCGGTTACCAGCTGCTGGAGCACATCATTGAGGGCGGCTTCACCGGGCCGGTCTACGCGATTAACCCCGAGGCGCTCGAACTCGCGGGCATGCTGTCGTTCGGGAAGCTCTCCGACGTACCGGACCCCGTCAGGCTGGCCATCATCGCCGTCCCCTATGAGGAAGTCCCCAAAGTCGTGGCGGACTGCGCGGCCGCAGGCGTGAAGGGCGTTGTGGTGGCGACAGCCGGGTACGCCGACGACGGCGATCGCGGACTGGCGCGGCAGCGCGAACTGGTCCGCCAGGCACGGTCCAACGGCATGCGCGTGATCGGGCCGGCATCCCTGGGCATCGTCAACACCAACCCGGCCGTGTCCCTGAATGCGTCCATGGCACCGAGCCTGCCGCGCCGGGGCGGCCTGGGCCTGTTCAGCCAGTCCGCCGCCATCGGAGTGGCTCTGTACGCGGCGTCCAGCCGGCGCCGCCTGGGCATCTCCACCTTCCTTTCCGCCGGTAACCGGGCAGACGTCTCCGGCAACGACATGATGCAGTTCTGGGAAGACGACGCCGACACCGCCGCCGTGGGGCTCTACCTCGAATCCATCGGCAATCCGCGCAAGTTTTCCCGGCTGGCGCGGCGGCTTGCCCGCACCAAACCCGTCATTGTGGCGAAATCGGACTCCATGGGCCTGCAATTGCCCCCGGGGCATGCCGTGCGGACCACGCAGGCGCCCCCGGGCGCCCTGGACGCGATGATGCGCCAGTCCGGCGTGATCCGGGTGGAAACCATCGAGCAGCTCATGGACGTGGCACAGATCGTCGCCGGCCAGCCGCTGCCCGCCGGGGCGGACATCGCCGTTTTCAGCAACTCCCGGGCGCTCGGCAAAGTGGTGGCGGACAGCGCCGCCGCCAACGGGCTCGGCGTTGAACGGATCGTCACCGACGTGGATCTCGACGCCGGGATGTCACTGGCGCTGCCTGCCCTCCGCCAGAGCCTGGCCGGGATACTCGCTGCTGACACCATCCATGCCGTGGTGGTGGCGCTGCTGCCGGCACGCGGCCTCACCGTGGAAAAAATTGCCGGCGTCCTGGCGGAATGCTCGGCAGCGGCCGGAAAGCCGGTGGTCGCCGCCTTTACCGGGATCCTGGACCCGTCCGTCTATGTCGAGGGCATGGTGGGGGCCGAATCTGCGGTCCATTCCGTGGAGGATGAGTCCGCAGGCGGATCGGTGCCGTGCTACTCCAACCCGGGCGCCGCCGTCGCTGCGCTCGCCGCCGTGGTCAAGTACGCCCAATGGGTGGACCGCGACAAGGGCCTGTTCGTGGAGCCTGCCGGCTGTGACGCGGAAAGTGTCAGGACCGAGCTGGAGGAGCTGCTCCATGACGTCCCCGGTGAGCAGTTGCTGCAGCTCGACCCGGTCAAGGCTGCCACGCTGCTCTCCCACTACGGCATCCACGTGGTGCCCTCCGCTGGCTTCGAAACGCCGGACGAGGCCGTCGCGGCAGCGGAACGGCTGGGCTGGCCGGTGGTGCTCAAGACCACCGACCCCGCGCTGCGCCACCGGCTGGACCTTGGCGGCGTGCGGCTGGACATCCAGGACGCGGATTCCCTGCGGCTCAACATCATCCAGATGCACCGCGCCCTGGCACCCTACGGCTCGCCGTCCATGGAGGTCCAGACCATGGCGCCGGTGGGCCAGGCCTGCACGTTCCGGGCCATTGAGGACCCCCTGCTGGGTCCGGTGATTTCCTTCGGCCTTGCCGGCGACGCGGTGAACCTGTTGGAGGACTGGGCCCACCGGGTTCCGCCGCTGTCCGGAGCCGATGTCCACGACTTCATCCGGGCCCCGCGGGCAGCCCGGAAACTGTTCGGCTACCAGGGATTGCCGGCGGTGGACGTTGCGGCGCTGGAGGACCTGGCCGCGCGGCTGACCCGGCTGAAGGACAACCACCCCGAGATCGCGCTGGTCGAGTTCAACCCCGTGCTGGCCGGCCCCCGCGGGGTGTCAATCCTGGCCGCCGATGTCCGGATAGCGAACGCCGCCCAGCGGACCGACAGTGCGCGCCGGGCGATGCGGAGCTAGCGGCAGGGCTCACAGTTAGCAAGTGTTCAGTCGATCTGTGAAAATGGGGGAATGAGCCCCCAGCCTCCCACGTCGAAGCCACAAGCACCCCGAGCCGGTCACCAGGCCTCACACAGCCACGGCGCGCACGACCACGGTGCCCAGGGCCAAAGCCTTGAAGGCGCCCTCCAGCAGGCAGGTTTCTATCCCCGGCTGGTAGCCGACGTTGTGGACGACGCACTGGACGGCCGCGACTGCATGGCGCACCTGGTGCACCTTGAGACCCACTTCGACCGCGCCGAGGTGCGCCGGCACATCACCGTCCTGGTGCTGACGGACGACATGCTGGTGATCGCCCACGTGGACGACCAGCAGCTGGACGAGGCCGGAGAACAGATCGTAGCCCAGATTTCCACGGAGTCCGTGCCCGTAGCACAGATCCGTTCCGTGGTGCTGAGCTACATGTACGCCCAGCCGCAGAACTACAAGCCCTCGGACCCCGTCCGGGAACTCACCCTCTCCATCGCCTGGTCCGGCGGCCAGCGGCTGGACATGGGCCCGGCCAGCTGTGGGGATCCGCAGTGCGAGGCAGACCACGGGTATAGCGGCACCATCGCCCAGGAGGACATCGTGCTCCGCATCAGTGCGGAAGCTGACGGCCTGCAGGCCGTCCAGGACGCCAAGCTGTTCGCCCGGGCGCTGCGCGCCGTGAACACCGGTTCGCCCGCGCCCGTAACGCACAGCGGCCCGGTTGCCCCGCCGCGTCCCCGCACCGGTGTTTTCGGAAACCGGCTCAGCCGCGGGCACCAGCGCTGAGATGGCGCCAGGGAACAAATCTGAACCGTCCGCCGTCGCCGTCGCCGAGGGTGCCCCGGCTCCATCGCTTATGCCCCCGGCCCCGGCCTACGGTCAACGCTCCATCGCCGAAGTGCTCACCAGCGCCGCAGCAAGCCTCGGGATTGAGGGCTTTGAGAACCGGTTGAACCTGCCGGCAGCACGGCGGGTGTGCGTAGTCCTGGCCGATGGCCTGGGCCGTAGCCTGCTGAAGCAAAAGTCCGCCCATACCCCGTTCCTGCGGTCTGTGATGCAGCAGGGCCAGGGAGCGGTGCCGGTGTCCCTCGACTCGGCCTTTCCCTCCACTACCGCGTCCTCCCTCGCCAGCTTCGGCACGGGCCTCCCGGCCGGCCAGCACGGAATGGTGGGCTACGACGTCCTCGATCCGCGGCAGGACAAGGTGGTCAACATGCTGGGCAACTGGGATGCCGGTGTGGACCCGCGAGAGTGGCAGCCGTTTCCCACCGTGTTCGAACGCGCAGCGGCCCACACTGACGTCACCACCATCAGCCTGCCGCAGTTCGGCGACTCGCCCATGACGCAGGCCGCGTTGCGGGGCGGACGATTCATCGCCGCGGGCACCCCGCACGCCAGGACGGCGGCTGCGGCGGACGCCATGCTTGCCGCTGAAAGCTCGCTGATGTACTTCTACGTGAACGACCTGGACAAGGCCGGCCACCGTTACGGCTGCCAGTCGGCCCACTGGGAGCACCAGCTGGAAGAGCTCGACGCCACGGTACGGCGGCTCAACGCAACCCTTCCGCCAGGGACCACGATCCTTCTGACGGCGGATCACGGCATGCTCGACGTCCCCGAATCGCAGCGGATCGACTACTCGGCGGAACCTGCCTTGATCGCCGGTGTCCGGCACACGGCGGGGGAGCCCCGCATGGTCCACCTGTACCTTGAGCCCGACGCCGGCGAAGAGGACCGCACCCGGCTGATTGGATCGTGGCGGGAACGGTTCGGCGACAGGATCTGGGCATTCAGCCGCGACGAGGCCGTGGCGGCCGGATTGTTCGGCGACGTCAGGCCGGAGGTCAGCCCGCGCATCGGGGACGTCCTGGTGGCCGCCAGGGACGCCCTGGCGTTCTACGACACACGGCGTGTCCGTCCGGCGGCGCTGGAGCTCGTCGGTCAGCACGGGTCCCTGACCAAGGCGGAGCGGGAAGTCCCGCTGCTATGTTTCCAGGCTCAAGGCAGAAAGGGAGCGCGTGGCTGAACTCGTGTTCTTCTCCGGGACCATGGACTGCGGAAAATCCACCCTCGCCCTGCAGATGGACCATAACCACCGGGCCCGGGGACGCGGCGGTGTCCGCTTCAGCCGCAACGACCGGGCCGGCGGTGCACGGATCTCCAGCCGGCTCGGACTGGAGACAGACTGCGTGGAAGTCCTGGACGGCACGGATTTCTGGGATGAGGTCATTGAACGCCGCACGCGCGGCCTGCGGGTTGACTACCTCATCTGTGACGAAGCGCAGTTCTACTCGCCATTGCAGGTGGAACAGCTGGCCCGGATTGTTGACGAGATCGACGTGGACGTTTTTGCGTTCGGCATTACCGCGGACTTCCGCACCCGGCTCTTCCCGGGATCGCAGCGGCTCATCGAACTCGCGGACCGCGTCCAGGTCCTGCAGGTGGAGGCGCTGTGCTGGTGCGGCCGCCGGGCCACCCACAATGCCCGCACGATTGACGGCGTAATGGTGACCGAAGGTGCGCAGGTGGTGGTGGGCGACGTGGACATGGCCGGGGACGCGTCATCCGCCGGCGCTGCGGAGCACGAACCCGTGGTGGGCTACGAGACGTTGTGCCGGCGGCACTTCATGCGGCGGGTCACGGCCCACGGCGCCAACGTGATGGCCCAGCAGGACCAGCTGCTGCCGTTCGAGGTGGACGCCTGCCTGTGGCACGGCTCCGGGGAAACCCGGCGCGGATAAGAAGCTGACTCAGACTGCTGCCGACTCGGGCTTTGGGCCGCGCCTCAGTCGCCGCGGGGGCCGAAGACTATTTCATCCCAACTGGGGACGCTGGAGCGCTTGGGTTTGGACGGCTGCCGTTCGGGCTGCTCGGTTTCCCGTTCGTTCCTTGACGCCGCCGGAGCATCGTCACGCTTCCGGCGCGGACTCCCTCCGCCCAGCAGTTCATCCAGGCCGACGTTCGGAGCGGACTCGCGGTTCCAGCCGGACTGCCGGACGGGGGCCGTGTCCTTGGCGGGAGCCGGTTCCGGGCTGGCAGAGGCATCGCGCTGCGGGACGGCGTCGAGTGCCGCCGTCGTACTGCCGGACTCTTCCGGCGGTGCGTCATCCGGCTCGGTAACCGGGCGCAGCGGGGACGCCACAATGGTGATTTCCCGGGTCTCGGTGCTGACCCCGTCGTGAAGTTTCAGTCGCTGGTCTTCATCACCGGCGGGCCGGGGAGCGAGGCTCAGGCGCGAGAGCATGGATGCCCGGCCGTCGCGCTTGCGGGTGAACGAGTCCCCCTTGGCGGCCGGTGCGGCGTCTTCTTCGCCGTTCCCGGCCCCCGTTGCGCCGTCATCGGGTTCAGGTTCGGCCACCACCTCGGAGGGGCGGGGGTGGGCCGCCGGAACTCCGTTGGTGAGCAGCAGTGCCAGGGCGTCATCGGCGTCCTCGTCGACTCCCAGCCGCTGGCCGCGGCGTGACCGCAGCATGTCCAGCAGCCCGTCTGAATCCTTGCCGGGCTGGCCGGATGCGGTCCGGGCGGCGGCTGCGTCGGCGTCTGTCTCGAAGTCAAACGGGCGGTCGGAAACGGCCGAAAGGCGCCGGGCCGGTATGGGACCGTCGAGCGGTTCCAGTTCGCTGAGCTGCTGAGCCCAGCGGTTGGCGTTCTGCAGAGACTTCCGGGCCGGGCTGAAGGTCCACATGGCAGGCGGCTCCTCGCCGATGCTGGCATGGCCGCCGGGATTGGTCTCAAAGCGGGCAACGACGGTCCAAGTGCCGTCCGGGCGCCGCCAGGAGTCCCATTCCACCGATGAGGACTCGATGCCGTGGGCGTTGAGCCGGTGGGCCACCATGTCACCCAGGGTGGCCGGGTTGTCCCCGAAAGCGGAGCGGTAGACATCATGGCCCGGTGCAGGGGATGCCACTTCGATTTTGCGGGCCTGCTGTGCCACGTATTCGCGTTCCGCGAGTACGGGTCCCTCATAGCGCTGGACCTTGGCGAGGGGAATACCGGACAGTTCGGAGACTTCGGCGGCCGTGGCCCCGCTTCTGATCCGCGCCTGGATGTCCCGCGGGGACATGGCGACGGGCGTGATTTTAGCGGCAACTTTCGCCGGAGAGCGGCTGGCCGCGAGCCGGAGAGCTTCGTCGATCGGCAGCTGGAACATCTCGCCGCCGGTGCCGCTCAACAGGAGATGCTCCCCGTCGTCGTGGACGCCTACAAGCCGTAGATCCTGCATACAAATCCTCCACCCTGGCATTACTGACATTCGAAACTCTGCCACCCGGCAGTCACAATTCCGGGGAAGGCAGAGGGCGCGCCGCGATATTCCGGGACTTTCAGGCCGTCGCTGCCGCCGCAAGCCAAAAACGGGCACGTGCCGGGCACAAAACCAGGCGGATCTGCGTTGACATCGGTGAACCGGGGATCCGGTGACTCAACCGAAGAAAGCGGAGTGTGACCAGCACATAATGGCGACAGACTACGATGCGCCGCGGAAATCTGCAGAAGACTTAAACGAAGATTCCATCGAGGAACTGAAGACCCGGCGCGCGGACAAGCCCACGGCAGTGGTGGATGAAGACGAGTCCGACCTTGCCGAAGGCTATGAACTCCCGGGTGCCGACCTGTCCGGCGAGGAACTCATGGTCCGCGTCCTGCCAGCCCAGGCTGACGAATTCACCTGCTCGTCCTGCTTCCTCGTCCGTCACCGCTCGCAGATCGCCCGTGAAAAGAACGGATTGCTTTTCTGCAAGGACTGCGAAGGCTGACCGGCGCTACGGGAGCCGGGCGGGGCTTCTACTAAGGCGCGGGGCTTCTAAGCGCCGGTGAGGGCCGCGGTCAGGCGTGCCGGGTGCCGCGTGGACGTGAGCCAGTACGGCGTGGGATCGGACGGATCCGTGATCTCGATCCTGACCACCGGGTCCACCCAGCCTCGGATGCACAGGTAGGCCAGGCCGTTCAGGCGCGGGCCGCGTTCCGCGGTCGCCTCTTTGCCGCTGAACTGTGCCACGGTGCCGATGTAGCGCCGCTCGATGGTGGCCCGCCCCACCTGGAGGGTGTCTGTGGTCACCGTGATGGAGGGTGTGGACAGGACCAGCAGCACCGCAATGATGGTGAAAAGCACCAGCGCCGCCGTGATGCCGGCCGCCAGGCTGATCGGGGCGAAAACGAGGATGCCGGCGCCGGAGAGCCCTGCCGCCACCAGCCAGATCCACAGGTTCGGGTGGAGCTTCTCATGGTAAAGAACGGTGGTTCCGCGGGGTGTGCTGTTGGGGGCAGGCACAGCTGCACTAGATTCCGGCATAGCCCCAGCTTTCCACTTTTCCCGGGGTATTTCACCTTGGCCCGGCACCGCCTGGTTCCCGCGGCGGCTAGGCCCGGATGCGCCGCTGGCGTTAGAGTGAATGACTGTGACTGAAGAAACTGCAGCCGTGAGTACTTTGCCGCCGAACTCCCCGGAAGGCAGCGCCGCGGCCTACGGATCGCCCACCCTGTCCGTCCAGCTGAAGATGCTCGACGCCGGCCTCGAGGTCCCGTCCTACGCCCACCCCGGCGACGCCGGGGCAGACCTCCGTGCGCGCGAGGACGTCGTCCTCGAGCCGGGTGAACGCCGGCTGGTGCCCACCGGAGTCTCGATCGCTCTGCCGAACGGCTATGTCGCCCTTATCCACCCGCGTTCCGGGCTGGCCACCAAGCACGGGCTGACCGTCGTCAATGCCCCGGGAACGGTCGACGCCGGGTACCGCGGCGAGATCTCCGTGACCCTGCTGAACACGGACCGGGAAAAAGCCATTGAACTGCGGCGCGGCGATAGAATTGCACAGATGGTCATTCAGCGCGTGGAGTACGCGCAGTTCGTGGCCGTTGCGGAATTGAGCGACTCGGTCCGCGGTGACGGCGGATTCGGTTCCACGGGTGGCTTTGGTTCCACCGGTGGTTTCGCGACACCGCAGGCCTAGCCCCCGGGCGCTGCCCGGCTCCGCCGGCGCTGCAGGATTCCCCGCGGCCCAGGCGGCACGGCGGACAAGATCACAACTAAGGAGACAACCCGATGGTTTTTGGGCGTGGCAAGAAGGCCAAGAAGGACCAGGCAGTAGAGCCCGGGGAAACCCTGGAGACTGCGGACTCCGCTGCCGGGGAAAAGACCGGCAGGGCAGCCACCGGACCGTTCGACGTCTCGGAAATCGACAGCACCGACGGTTACGTGGACCTCGGCGCGCTCCTGATCGCACCCCGTGAAGGTCTCCAGCTGCGGCTCGAGATTGAGGAAGCCACGCAGCGGGTTGTGGCCGTCACCATGGACCTCGAGGGTTCAAGCCTCCAGCTTCAGGCTTTCGCAGCGCCGCGCACCGAAGGACTCTGGGATGAGATCCGGGAACAGATCGGGCAGTCCGTGGGAAGCCAGGGCGGCCAGGTCGAAGAGATCCCCGGCGTCTTCGGCACCGAACTGGTGGCTAAACTTCCGGCCGGAACGGCCGACGGCTCGGGCGGCTACCGCGTAGCCCGCTTCATCGGCGTCGACGGTCCGCGCTGGTTCCTCCGCGGCGTCCTGGGCGGGGAGGCTGCCCTGGACCGCGACGCCGCAGCGAACCTTGAATCCCTGTTCCGCCAGATCGTGGTGGTCCGGGGCGAAAGCCCGATGCCGCCGCGTGACCTGCTGCAGCTTCGCCTGCCGAAGGATTCCGCGCCGGCGCCGCAGCAGGGCGCCCCCGAATTCCAGCAGCCGGAGCGCGGACCGGAGATCACCCAGATTGGCTGATCCGGCCGGCGACTATCCGCAGCCCGAACTTTCCATCAGTGGATTGCCGGACCGCGGGCGTGTGCTGTGCCGCGGCTTTATTGAGTCTGTGACCTATGTGCCGGCCACCCAGGTTGCCACCTTCACCGCCATCGTCACCGACCACGACCTCCCGCGCAAGAAGCCCGGCCCTGCCCCGGCCGCCGCGGAACCGGCGTCGGCACGGCGGCCCGGGGGACCGGGCCGGCGCGACCGGCTGCGTGTCGTGTGGCTCGGCCGGCGGCGGGTTCCCGGCGTGGAACCGGGCTGTGAGCTCAGGCTCCAGGGCATGCTGACCCTGCGCGACGGCCTTCCCACCATGTTCAATCCCCGCTACGAAATACTGTCCCGCCAGGAGAACGAATGACGCCGTCCGAGAACCCGGATCCCGCTGCCGGACCGGCCGCGTCCGAACCGCGCAAAGCACAACCCACGCCGGAAACGCCGTCAGTGGCCAACCTCGCGGAAGGCTACGCAGCGAAGGCCGGCCTGCACCGGTCGAAGAACGGCAACATCGATGTGCTGAAGAGTGCCGGCGGCGTGCAGGGCATCGCGGAGACCATCGTCCCCGGACTCGTGTTCCTCGTGACCTTCACCATCACCCGCGACCTCACCCTGTCCCTGGTGGGTGCCCTGGCCGCGGCTGCCGCCTTCACGGTGGCGCGGCTGGTCCAGCGTCGGCCCCTGACCCAGGCGCTGGCCGGGGTCGTCGGCGTCGGAATTTCGGCGTGGCTGGCGAACACCACCGGCAAGGCGGAGGACTTCTACGTCCCGGGGTTCTTCACCAATGCGGCCTACATTGCCGGGATGGTGCTGTCCATAGCGCTCCGCTGGCCCGTCGCCGGCCTGCTGTTCGGCTTCATCAGGAACGAGGGGGTGGACTGGCGGAAGGACCCGGCCCGGGTCAGGGCCTACCGGCTGGGGACGTGGGTGATCGTGGGCGTCCTGGCGCTGCGGCTGCTGGTCCAGGTGCCGCTGTACTTCATGGGTGAGCAAGGCCTGGCCGCCCTCGCCACCACACGGCTCCTCATGGGTACTCCGCTGTACATCCTGGGAGTGTGGGTGGCCTGGCTGATCACCCGTCCTGCCGTGCCCGCGGTTGACCGTCCGGCTGCGTTGCGTCCCGGTGGTCCACCGCAGCCGTAGGCACCGTACCGGTGGCGTCAGCCGTCGAAGCCGTCGTCCTCGGGAGTCTGCTGCTCCGGCTGCCGGCCCTCATGCTCGTCGTCCTGCCGCTCGCCGCCATGCGGTGGGTGCGACTCTGTGTCCCGGTCCACCTGCTGCTCGGGGGAGAGCAGCGCCCTGAGCTCGTCTTCGGCAGCAATCGTCGTGACGAAAAAAAGTTCGTCACCGCCGTCAAGCACGTCGTCCCGGCTGGGGGTGATGGGGGCCTGGTCCCGGAGGATCGCCACCAGTGTGGAGTCCTCAGGCCAGTCAATGCCGCCCACGGTGAGCCCGATGACGTGCGAGTCGTGGGGCACGGTGAACTCGACCAGGGACGAGACGCCGGTCTGCAGGGTAAGCAGCCGGACGAGGTCGCCGATTTCCACCGCTTCCTCGACGAGGGCGGTCATGAGCTGCGGGGTGTTGACTGCGACGTCGACCCCCCAGGAATCGTTGAACATCCAGTCATTCTTGGGGTTGTTCACCCGGCCCACGGTGCGGCCGACGCCGAACTCCGTCTTCGCGAGCAGCGAAACCACGAGGTTGACCTTGTCGTCTCCCGTGGCTGAAACCACCACCTCCGCGTCTTCGAGCTTGGCGTCCTGAAGGGTGCTCAGCTCGCAGGCGTCGCCGACCAGCCAGTGCGCGCCCCGGAGCCCGCTGCGGCCAATCACTTCCGGCTTCAGGTCGATGAGCAGGATCTCGTGTTTGTGGGCAAGGAGCTCACGGGCAATCGAGGAACCGACGCTGCCTGCCCCGACGATGACGACTTTCACTTACTGCTCCTTGGGGGGTTCTTTGGCAAGAATGTGGCCTACCTCGGCGCTGCGGTCCACGCGCAGCATGGCATGGACGGTGTCGCCCTCCTGGTAGGACGTGGTGGCGGCGGGCAGCATCCCCTCACCGAACCTGGTCAGGTAGGCGACCCGGATTCCGGCCGCCTTCTCAATGGCAGCCACGGAGTGGCCGATCCAGGCAGGGTCGAGGTCGATTTCGGCCAGGACCAGCCGGCCGGACGGCTCACGGAAGTCACCTGCGAGGTGCTGCTCGGGCAGGATCCTGCGGAGCACCTGATCCGCGCTCCAGCGCACCGCGGCCACCGTGGGAATGCCCAGACGCTGGTAGATCTCGGCACGGCCGGGGTCATAGATCCTGGCCACCACGTGGGGGACGTGGAAGGTTTCGCGGGCAACCCGGGTGGCCAGGATGTTGGAGTTGTCGCCGCTGGACACGGCGGCGAAGGCGTACGCCTCACTGACGCCGGCCTGTTTCAAGGTTTCCCGGTCGAACCCGACTCCCGTGACCTTACGGCCTGAAAAACCGGTGCGGAGCCTGCGGAAGGCACGGTCGTCCTGGTCGATGATGGCCACCGAATGGCCCGCATCCTCGAGGGTGTGTGCCAGCGTTGCTCCCACGCGTCCACAACCCATGATCACGAAGTGCGCCACCCGTGCCTCCTCAGTCTTTTCCCCGTTGCTGCGTACGACTCTACCGTCATGACATCGCGTCCGAATCAGACTAGCTTTGTGGAGTGCTGACTATATTGAATGCCGCGAAGCGGGTGCTCGTGGGGAGGCCCTTCCGGAACGACCGGCTGGCCCACACCCTGTTGCCTAAGCGGATCGCGCTTCCGGTCTTCGCCTCAGACGCCCTGTCCTCCGTGGCCTATGCACCCGATGAAATCCTCCTGACCCTGGCACTGGCGGGTGTGAGTGCGGTGGCGTTTTCCCCCTGGGTGGGGCTCGCCGTCATGGTGGTCTTGCTCACAGTGGTGGCCTCCTACCGCCAGAACGTGCACGCCTACCCGTCCGGCGGGGGCGACTACGAAATAGCCAACGTCAACCTCGGCAAGCATGCGGGACTGACGGTCGCATCGGCGCTGCTGGTGGACTACGTGCTCACCGTGGCCGTCTCCATGTCCTCGGCGGCAACGTACCTCACCGCCGCCGTGCCCGCGCTCCACGGCCAGCAGGCCCTGATAGCCACCGTGGGAGTGGTCATCCTGGCGCTGGTGAACCTTCGCGGCATCAAGGAGGCCGGAAGCCTTTTCGCCGTCCCGACCTACATCTTCATGGCGTCCATCCTCGGCATGACCGCCGTTGGCATCTTCCAGGCAGCCACCGGGCAGTTGGGCGAGGCCCCTTCGGCGAATTTCACGATTGTTCCCGCACCCGGTTTCGACGAGGGGCTGGTCGGGCTCGCTGGCGCCTTCCTGCTGCTCCGTGCGTTCTCCTCCGGTGCCGCCGCCCTGACCGGCGTGGAAGCGATCAGCAACGGCGTCCCCAACTTCCAGAAGCCCAAGAGCAAGAACGCGGCCACCACCCTGCTCCTGCTGGGCGTCATCGCCTCGGCCATGCTCGCCGGCATCATCTACCTGGCCAACGCCACCAAAGTGCACATCGTGCTGGATCCGGCCACGGAATTCCTGGTCAACGGCCAGCCCCTGCCGGAGGACTACATCCAGAGCCCCGCCATCAGCCAGATCGCGCAAACCATCTTCGGGCCCGGCTCCCTGCTGTTCTACATCGTGGTGGCAGCCACCGGCGTCATCCTGGTTTTTGCCTCCAACACCGCGTTCAACGGCTTCCCGGTCCTCGGGTCCATCCTGGCCCAGGACGGCTACCTTCCGCGCCAGCTGCGCACGCGCGGAGACCGCCTGGCCTTCAGCAACGGTGTACTTGCCCTCGCGGCCGGCGCCCTGGTGCTCATCCTGTCGTTCAACGCCGACGTCACCAAGCTCATCCAGCTGTACATCGTCGGCGTCTTCATTTCCTTCACCGCCAGCCAGCTGGGAATGGTGCGGCACTGGGGACGTGAACTGAAGCTTGCCCGGGACAAGGCCGTGCGCCTCCGGATGCTCAAGTCACGCACCATCAACATGATCGGCTTCGGCATGACCGCGCTGGTCCTGACCATCGTGCTGATCACCAAGTTCGAGCAGGGTGCCTGGATCGCGCTGCTGGCGATGTTCGTGCTCTACCTCATCATGTGGAGCATCCACGCGCACTACGACAACGTGGCCAAGGAGCTGGCCGTGGACGAGGACTCCTCGCCCCGCGCCCTTCCGTCCCGGGTGCACGCCGTGCTGCTGGTATCCCATGTCCGCAAGCCCGTACTGCGGGCACTCGCCTACGCCCGTGCGTCGAGGCCCTCGCGGCTGGACGCCATCACCGTGGACATCAACTCCGAGGAAACCGCGCACACCCTGGCCGACTGGGAGAAACTGGAAATTCCGGTGCCGCTGACCGTCCTAGCCAGCCCCTACCGGGAAACCGTGACTCCCATCATGGAATACGTGAAGAACATGCGGCGGGACTCGCCCCGCGACCTCATCGTGGTGTACATCCCCGAATACGTGGTGGGCAAATGGTGGGAACAACTGGTCCACAACCAGACCGCACTGCGTATTAAAACCCGTCTCCATTTCGAGCCGGGAGTCATGGTGGCCAGCGTTCCATGGCAGCTCAAATCGTCCGAAGAAGCCAAGAAAATGCAGGATATCCAATGAACCCCGAGACCCAGACCCGCACGGACGCCGAGCTCGTGGTGGATGTCGGGCCCATCGCCCACGGCGGGCACTGTGTAGCCCGCCACGAAGGCCGCGTGGTGTTTGTCCGCCACGCCATTCCCGGCGAGAAGGTCCGGATCCGCCTGACCGACGCCGGCGAGGGATCAAAGTTCTGGCGTGCCGACGTGGTGGAAGTGCTCGAAGCGTCGCCGGACCGCGTGCCCCACTTCTGGCACCTGGCGGATTCCCAGCGGGCGTGGTCCCACGGACACCCTCCGGTGGGCAGTGCAGAACTGGGCCACATATCGCTGGAACGCCAGCGAAGCCTCAAGGCTGACGTCCTGGCGGAACAGCTGAAGCGGCTCGCCGGCGTCGAACGCGTCACCGGGGTGGAAGCCGTCGGGGGAGGCAGTGCCACAGGCAGGGACTCAGGCAGCGACTCAGGCAGCCAAGCCGGCAGCGACGCCGGACTGGGCTGGCGGACCCGGGCCAGCTTCGCTGTGACGCCCGCCGGCAGGCTGGGCATGCACGCGCACCGCTCCGATCACGTCATTGCCATCCGCGAAATGCCGCTGGCTGTTCCCGGCATCAACGGGCTCAGGCTGTGGGACATCGATCTTCAGGGCATTGACCGCGTGGAGGTGGCGGCCCCCGCCAACGGATCGCGCCCGCTGGTGCTGCTGGCTCCGGCCGCCGGCACCCGGGCCAAGCGACTCAGCGCGATCCTCGCCCAGCTGCCCGACGAGGTCTCGGTGGCCAGCTTCGACACCGCCAAGGGCGAGGTCCTGCAGCTGCGCGGCCGCACGTGGGTCCAGGAGTCGGCCGCCGGGCACGAGTACCGGGTCACGGGGGAGGGCTTCTGGCAGATCCACCGGGACGCACCGGACACCCTCGTCGGGGCGGTCAAGGATTTCCTGCACGACGGCGGATACCTGGAGCCGGGCGCGGTGGCGGCCGACCTGTACGCCGGGGCCGGCCTGTTCACTGCCGCACTCGCGGACGCCGTCGGTGTGACCGGCTCCGTACTGTCCGTTGAAGGTGCTCCGGGCACCAGCCGCGATGCGCGGAAGAACCTGCACGGGGCGCCGCAGGTGGAGATCGTGCAGGGGCGGGTGGAACGCGTCCTGCGCCAGAAACCCCGCGACTTCGATGCAGTGGTGCTTGATCCGCCACGCGCAGGGGCGGGCAAGGCGGTGGTCAGCCAGCTGATGGCCGCAGGTCCCCGGGCCATTGCCTACGTGTCCTGCGATCCGGCGTCGTTCGCCCGGGACCTGGGGTACTTCCGGGAGGGCGGCTGGCAGCTCGCAGGGCTGCGGGCGTTTGATCTGTACCCGCACACCCACCACATGGAGACAGTGGCTTTGCTGACGCCCCCGGGCTGATGTGACTAGGATGGGCGTAGTAGTCCCACGTCGCGCGCCGAATTCCCGGCTGACCCCATGCTCTTTTGTAAGGCCTTGTACTAATTAGGATGACCTAACTAGCAAGCGGTCTACCGCGCGACAAAGATGAAACTGTTGCGAGAGGAGTCCTGCGATGAGCATTGTGGACAGCTTCGGTTCAAAAGGCAAACTTAATGTAGCCGGTACCGAATACGAAATTTTCCGGTTGAACTCCGTTGAAGGTGCAGAAAACCTTCCGTTCAGCCTCAAGGTATTGCTTGAAAACCTGTTGAGGACCGAGGACGGCGCGAACATCACGGCCGATCACGTCCGAGCACTGGCCGGCTGGGACCCCGGCGCTGAGCCCGACACTGAAATCCAGTTCACGCCGGCGCGCGTGATCATGCAGGACTTCACTGGCGTGCCCTGCGTTGTGGACCTTGCCACCATGCGTGAAGCAGTCAAGGAACTTGGCGGCGACCCCAAGCGGGTCAACCCGCTGGCACCTGCCGAAATGGTGATTGACCACTCCGTGCAGATCGACGCCTTCGGCAACTCCGGCGCACTGGAGCGCAACATGGAGATCGAGTACCAGCGCAACGGCGAGCGGTACCAGTTCCTGCGGTGGGGCCAGACCGCGTTCGACGACTTCAAGGTCGTCCCGCCGGGCACCGGCATCGTGCACCAGGTCAACATCGAGTACCTGGCGCGCACCGTGATGACCCGCGAAGTTGACGGTGCGCTGCGTGCGTACCCGGATACCTGCGTGGGCACCGACTCGCACACCACCATGGTCAACGGCCTGGGCGTGCTGGGCTGGGGCGTGGGCGGCATCGAAGCCGAGGCGGCAATGCTGGGCCAGCCCGTGTCAATGCTGATCCCGCGCGTCGTGGGCTTCAAGCTGACGGGTTCCATCCCGGCCGGCGCGACCGCAACCGACGTCGTCCTGACCATCACCGAGCAGCTGCGCAAGCACGGCGTAGTGGGCAAGTTCGTGGAGTTCTACGGCGAAGGCGTCGCGGCTGTGCCGCTGGCCAACCGCGCGACCATCGGCAACATGAGCCCGGAGTTCGGCTCCACGGCCGCCATGTTCCCGATCGACGACGTCACGCTCGAGTACCTGCGCCTCACCGGCCGCTCGGAGGAGAACGTCGCCCTCGTGGAGTCCTACGCGAAGGAACAGGGCCTCTGGCACGATCCTTCCAAGGAGATCAAGTTCTCCGAGTACCTTGAGCTGGACCTGTCAACGGTTGTTCCCTCCATCTCCGGCCCGAAGCGTCCGCAGGACCGCATCGAGCTCACGGATGCCAAGGAGCAGTTCCGCAAGGACATCCACAACTACGTGACCATCGAAGACGGCAGCGTGGACGAGTCCCTGGAAGAGTCCTTCCCGGCCTCCGACCCGCCCTCCTTCACCCACGCTGACTCCCACACCACGGAAACGGCCCGCGTTGAGTCGGCCGCCAACGGTGCCGAGGGACGTCCGTCCGCGCCGGTGCACGTTGTCACCGAAGACGGCCGCGAGTTCGAGCTGGACCACGGAGCGGTGTCCATCGCCTCGATCACGTCCTGCACCAACACGTCCAACCCGTCCGTGATGCTCGCCGCAGCACTGCTGGCCCGCAACGCCGTGGACAAGGGCCTGGCCGCGAAGCCGTGGGTCAAGACCTCCGTGGCCCCCGGCTCCAAGGTAGTCACCGACTACTACGAGAAGTCCGGCCTCACCCCGTACCTGGAGAAGCTCGGCTTCTACATCGTGGGCTACGGCTGCGCCACCTGCATCGGCAACTCCGGCCCGCTGGACGCCGAAATCTCCGAGGCCATCCAGGCCAACGACCTTTCCGTCACCGCCGTGCTGTCCGGCAACCGGAACTTCGAAGGCCGCATCAACCCGGACGTCAAGATGAACTACCTGGCTTCGCCGCCGCTGGTCATCGCCTACGCCCTGGCCGGAACCATGGACTTCGACTTCGACACCGACGCCCTGGGACAGGACGAAGCCGGCAACGACGTCTTCCTGAAGGACATCTGGCCGAACCCGGTCGAGGTCCAGCAGGTCATTGATTCCTCGATCGACAAGGACATGTTCGCCCGCGGCTACGAGGGCGTCTTCGACGGCGACGACCGCTGGAAGGCCCTCGACACCCCGGCCGGCGACACCTTCGCCTGGGATGAGAAGTCCACGTATGTCCGGAAGCCCCCGTACTTCGAAGGTATGAAGGCCACGCCGGAGCCCGTCAAGGACATCACCGGTGCCCGCGTGCTGCTCAAGCTCGGCGATTCCGTCACCACCGACCACATCTCCCCGGCCGGTTCCTTCAAGTCGGACACGCCTGCCGGCCAGTACCTGCTGGCCAACGGAGTGGAACGCAAGGACTTCAACTCCTACGGTTCGCGCCGTGGCAACCACGAAGTGATGATCCGCGGCACGTTCGCGAACATCCGCATCAAGAACCAGCTGCTCGACGGCGTCGAAGGTGGCTTCACCCGCGACTTCAGCCAGGCGGACGGACCCCAGGCGTATGTTTACGACGCCGCCCAGAACTACCAGGCAGCCGGCACCCCGCTGGTGGTCCTGGCGGGCAAGGAATACGGCTCCGGCTCGTCCCGTGACTGGGCAGCCAAGGGCACCGCACTCCTGGGCGTCAAGGCAGTCGTGGCCGAAAGCTACGAGCGCATCCACCGCTCCAACCTGATCGGCATGGGCGTCCTGCCGCTGCAGTACCCGGCCGGCGAATCAGCCGCAACCCTGGGCCTCACCGGCACGGAAACCTTCGCGGTTGAGGGCGTGACCGCCCTGAACGAAGGCACCACCCCGAAGACCCTCAAGGTCACCGCTACGGCTGAAGACGGCTCCGCCAAGTCCTTCGATGCGGTCCTCCGCATCGATACCCCGGGCGAAGCGGACTACTACCGCAACGGCGGCATCCTGCAGTACGTGCTGCGCCAGATCTCCGCCAACTAACGGCAGGGTTCCATACCGGCATCAGCGAAAGCCCCGGCCCGTCACTGACGGGCCGGGGCTTTGCGTTGCGGGAGGCCGGTCCCTGCGTCCGCACCGCCTGTGAGGCGTTAGAGTTAAAAGGCATGTCTACCACCCGAAGGAGGCCCCGTTGGGAATCTTGGACACCATCCGGAATCCGCAGGACCTGAGCAAGTTGACCGAAGAACAGCTGTCCCAGCTGGCTGCGGAGGTCAGGAGTTTCCTGATCGGCAACGTGTCGCAGACGGGTGGCCACCTCGGACCGAACCTCGGCGTGGTGGAACTGACCATGGCCGTACACCGCATTTTCGATTCTCCCCGGGACAGCATTGTTTTTGACACCGGGCACCAGTCCTACGTCCACAAACTCCTCACCGGACGCCACGACTTCAGCACGCTCCGCCAGGAAGGCGGCATGTCCGGCTACCCGGACCGGGCCGAATCCGAGCACGACATCGTGGAAAGCTCCCACGCCTCCTCATCACTGTCCTGGGCCGACGGCATCTCCCGCGCCCGGCAGCTGACCGGCGACGGCGACCGCTACGTGATCGCGGTTGTGGGCGACGGCGCCCTGACCGGCGGCATGGCCTGGGAAGCGATCAACAACATCGCCGCGGACAAAAAGCGCCGCGTGGTCATCGTCGTCAACGACAACGGCCGTTCCTATGCGGCCACGGTGGGCGGCTTCGCCGACTACCTCGCGTCCTTGCGTCCCACCATCGATTCCTTCCGGGCCGCCCCGGCCTACGAGGGCACCCTCGACTGGTGGAAGCGGAAGCTGCAAAACGGCGGACCCGTGGGCCAGTTCACCTACCGGAGCCTGCACGCCATGAAGAAGGGCATCAAGGACTGGTGGGCGCCGCAGGGCATGTTCGAGGACCTCGGCATGAAGTACATCGGCCCCGTGGACGGCCACAACCTCCAGGCCATGGAGCACGCCCTCTCCACCGCAAAGAACTACGCAGGCCCGGTGATTGTGCATGCAATGACCGAGAAGGGCCACGGCTATGCGCCGGCCCGCGCCCACGAGGCTGACCAGTTCCACGCCGTAGGCATCATCGATCCTGAAACCGGGGAGCCCACCGAGGCAGGCGGCGCCCAGTCCTGGACGTCGGTCTTCGCCGATGAAATCGCAGCGATTGCCGATGAGCGCAAGGACATCGTGGGGATCACCGGTGCCATGCTCATTCCTGTTGGCCTGCACAAGTTCGCCGCGCGGCACCCGGACCGCGTCTTCGACGTCGGGATTGCCGAGCAGCACGCCCTGACCTCGGCAGCCGGCATGGCCTTCGGCGGGCTCCACCCCGTGGTGGCCGTCTACGCAACCTTCCTGAACCGCGCCTTCGATCAGCTGCTGATGGATGTTGCCCTGCACAAGGCAGGAGTCACCATTGTGCTGGATCGTGCCGGTGTTACCGGTCCCGACGGCGCCAGCCATCACGGCATGTGGGACATGGCCATGGTGCAGATCGTTCCGGGCCTCCACCTCGCGGCCCCCCGCGACGCCACCAGGCTTCGGGAGGAACTCCGCGAAGCCGTGGCCATCAAGGACGCCCCCAGCGTAGTCAGGTATTCCAAGGGGAACGTGGGCGCCGAAGTGGAAGCCCTCGAACGGCTCAGCGACGGCGTGGATGTCCTGGCCCGCCGCCCGTCGGGCTCCAGCGAAAACGACGTGCTGATCGTGAGCGTCGGCGCCATGTCCGAACTGGCACTGGACGTCTCGAACCGGCTCGGCGCGCAGGGCATAAGCTCCACTGTGGTGGATCCCCGCTGGCTGCTGCCGGTCCGGAAGTCGATCATCGCGCTGGCTGCCCGCCACAGGCTGGTCATCTGCATCGAAGACGGCGTCCGCGCCGGCGGTGTGGGCTCCCGCATCCGGCAGGAAATGCGTGCCGCGGGGGTGGACACCGCCCTCAACGAAGTGGGCCTTCCCGTCGAGTTCCTGGACCACGGAACGCGCGCGCAGGTGCTGGAACGAGTCGGATTGACGGCCCGCCAGATCACGCACGACGTCGTTGCGCAGGTTTTGGGGACAAAGGTGCCTTTCGCGCGTCCCCTGCCCGGCCAGGAGCACCCGACTACGGGCAGCCTGCCGAAACTGTGATTCCGCACGAGGCCGCACCTCCCGAGAGCCTCAAACCGGGAGACCTGGTGGTGGCGCGGAACCGGAAATGGGACGGCGGCGCCCACTGGGTGGTGCCGGGCAGCTACCTCGGCGAGGACCGCCACGGCTGGTGGATCTTCCAGCCGGAGGGATCATTCATCTCACGGCCCGGAGCGGCTTTTCATGCCAGGTCCGACGCCGTCCTGCTCGTGCCGCGGAACGGCGACTACGTGGCCACCTTCTACGACGACACCTACCCCGGAGACTTCCGGGTGTATGTGGACCTCGCCGTGGGCCACGGCTGGAACGGCATCAGGCCCGGCACCTTTGAGTTCCACGTGATCGACATGGACCTCGACGTGATCCGGTCCGTGGCCCGGGGAGTCTACATCGACGACGAAGACGAATTCGCCGAACACCAAGCGAGCATGGAGTACCCGCGGGACCTTGTGGACCGCATGCTCGAGGAAACAGAACAGCTTTACCAGGCCGTCAAGGCACAGCACGCACCGTTCGACGGCACAGACGCCGAGTGGTTCAGGAGAGGACGGGCATGAGCGGAATTATCAGGGTCTACAAACGCGACGACGAAGGGGTCCTGCTGTTCCGGGAAGCCTGGTTTGATGAGGACTACAGCCAGTTCGTGATGAATCACGGCGTAGTGGGCCACCAGAGCAAGACGGACGAAACCGACGTCGCCGACGCCGCGGCGGCCGAAGGCCTGATGGACGCCTTCGCGGTGCAGTGCGCGGAGGACGGCTATGCCGAGATTCCCGACGAGGAACAGTTTTGGGTGGTGGCCCAGTACGCCCTGAAAACCAAGGACGGCACGGACCGCGACCGCTACCTGGAGGAAAAAGCCAAGGACGCCCTCATCAGCCATCTTGCCTGGCGCGGGCTGGGCACCGTGGAACGGTCGGAATTTGGCAACTCCAAGCTCAACATCTTCTGCCTGTGCCCGGACGTCAACAAGGCCGTCAACGCCATCAAGGTCTGCATCCGCGGCGAGGACCTGGACTTCACCAAACTCAGCATCGCTGCGGCGCCGTTCGGGGACCCGGAGGCCTTTAAGCTCAAGCACTCGCCGAAACCTGCTTCGGGCTTTACCCTCTAAGAGGGGGCAACCGACTTTCTGGGAGGCATCCGCTATGACGCGTAAATCCGTTCAACCAGGCCACACCCCGATTCCCCACGGAATCGGCGCGCCTGCCCGCCGGGCCATGGCCCACGCAGGACTGGAAACCTTGGAACAGGTTGTCCAGTTCGGAAGGCGGGAACTCTCGAAGTTGCACGGAATGGGCGTCAAAACCATGGCCCAGCTCGAGGATGCCATGGACGAGCACGGACTCGAGTTCCCCGCTACCTGACAGGCGCTCCGGAGGCCGGCGTCCGGACCGTCGGCGCGGCCGTTATAGGCTGAATTCATGACTGAATACCGCCGTGTGGGAAATTCCGGATTGACCGTCTCCGTCGTGGGACTCGGCTGCAACAACCTCGGCCGGGCCAACACGGTGACGGAGTCGCAGGAGGGGACCGACGCCGTCGTGCATGCCGCCCTGGACGCGGGCATTACGCTTTTTGACGTCGCGGACACCTACGGGCGGGAGCCCGGACTCAGCGAAACCATGCTGGGCAGGGCCCTTGGCGGCCGGCGCGGGGATGCAATCGTTGCCACGAAGTTCGGCATGGACATGCGCGGAGCCAACGGCAACGACTTCGGCGCCCGCGGATCACGCCGCTACATTGTCCAGGCCGCCGAGGCCTCCCTGCGGCGGCTCGGGACGGACTGGATCGACCTCTACCAGTTCCACACTCCGGATCCGTTGACCCCCATCGACGAGACCCTTGCCGCCCTGGATGATCTCGTGACCAGCGGTAAGGTCCGCTATCTCGGCCACTCCAACCGGTTCGGCTGGCAGATTGCCGAGGCTGAATTCGTAGCCCGTGCCCGCGGAGGGGCGCGCT
Organism: Arthrobacter sp. B10-11; assembly: GCF_033142195.1. NCBI lineage: Bacteria > Bacillati > Actinomycetota > Actinomycetes > Micrococcales > Micrococcaceae > Arthrobacter > Arthrobacter sp. B10-11. The sequence goes on along the minus strand of NZ_JAWMTH010000003.1, from coordinate 531,327 downwards.
TTATCTCCACCCAGAACCACTACAACCTGCTGGACCGGCGCGCCGAGCTCGAAGTCACACCCGCCGCCGAAGCCTACGGCCTGGGCGTGCTGCCGTACTTCCCGCTGGCCAACGGCCTGCTGACCGGCAAGTACGCGCCTGGCAAGGCGCCGGAGGGCTCGCGCCTCAGCCACACCCGGACCAACCTGGTGAACGACGCCGACTGGGACCAGCTGGACAAGTTCAGTGCCTTCGCCGCGGAGCGCGGCCTCAGCGAGATCCAGGTGGCATTCTCCTGGCTGGCGGCCCAGCCGTCCGTCAGCAGCGTGATTGCCGGCGCCACCAGGCCCGAACAGGTCCGCGAAAACGCCGCTGCTGCGGCCTGGGTGCCCAGTGCTGACGAACGTGCCGAGCTGGACGCGATCTTCCCCCGCACGCCCAAGGTGGCACTCTTCTGATGGATTCGGTCCTGATGGACGTTGACACCGGGATCGACGACGCCCTGGCCCTGGTGTACCTCCTGTCCCGCCCCGATGTGCGGGTGCAGGCCATCACTTGCACGGCCGGAAATGTGGGTGCGCGGCAGGTTGCGCTGAACAACCTGGCCCTCCTGGAGCTGTGCGGTAAACCGGGAATCGAGGTGGCCGTCGGAGCAGAGGTGCCGCTGGAGATCCCCCTGGTAACCACGGAGGAAACCCACGGGCCGCAGGGGATCGGCTACGCCGGGCTGCCGCTGCCCGCGCAACAGATCTCCGCGCGGCATGCCGTGGATGTATGGGTGGACGAGGTGCGGAAGCACCCAGGCGAGATCACCGGCCTCGTCACCGGCCCGCTGACCAACTTCGCCCTCGCCCTTCGCCGGGAACCGGAGCTGCCCCGCATGCTCAAGGGGCTGGTGATCATGGGCGGCTGTTTCTACTACCAGGGCAATACCACCCCGACGGCGGAATGGAACGTCTCGGTTGACCCGCATGCAGCGAAGGAAGTGTTTGCCGCCTACCGGGGCCTCCCGGAGGACAAGCTGCCGGTTGTGTGCGCGCTGGAGACCACCGAGCTGATTGAGATGCGGCCCGAACACCTGCAGCGGCTGGCCGAAGCGGCGGGCACCGGGCCGGAACGTGTGCTGCCGGAGCAGCCTGAGGGCCTCCGAAGCCAGTCCGGCAACAAGCTGGTGGCGTGCCTGTCCGATGCCATCCGCTTCTACATGGAATTCCACCGGCTCCACGACCAGGGCTTCGTGGCCCATGTGCACGACGCCTTCGCTGCCTGCGTGGCCGTGGGGCGCACCGACGTGGCCACGGCACTGGCAACGGTGGATGTCGAAACCCGGTCCCCGCTGCTGATGGGCACTACCGTGGCCGATTACCGCGGGCTGTGGGGCGTGCCGCCAAACGCCCGTATCGTCACGTCAAATAACCCGGAACAGTGCTTCGATGAGCTGATCGGTTCGGTGGGGGCACTGGCCGGCCGGCTGGCCTAAGATGGTAGCTGCGCCGAGGTGACATAGGCGCGTGTTTGCCGATCCGGATACCCGCGTCCCGCTTAATACAGCCCGCCGGACACAGCCGGCAGGACGCGTCCCGCCGAACACAGCCCGCAGCCACAGCCAAAAGGAACAGCCATGTCACAGCAATCCCGGACCCTTGCCGCCCCTGGACAGGCGGCGGTCCGCAACCGTCGCCTGCTCGAAGTCCTCGGCGCTGTGTCCATTGCAGCCACTTTCGTTTTCCTCGTCCTCACGCAGCCGGCCGACATCACCAACGGGCTGGCGAGCGGTTCCACCCTGGTGGCGCTGGGCGGGTTCCTGCTGGGAGCCATCCTCCTGATCGTCGGCGTGCTGCCGACCCTTCCCACGTCCACGCTGGTGCTGATTCCGGTGGCCCTCGTCCTGAATATCGCGCTCGGGCAGATCATGGGTTCCACCGGCCTGCCGTTCTACTTTGACGCGATCGGCACCGTACTCATCGCCGTTCTTGCGGGTCCGGCGGCCGGGGCGGCTACGGGCGCCCTCAGCAGCGTCGTCTGGTCCTTCATCAACCCCACGGTGCTGCCCTTCGCAGCCGGGGCGGCCCTCATCGGTTTCCTCGCGGGCCTGGCTGCGCGTTCCGGACTGTTCCGCCGCTTCTACCTGGCCCCGGTGGCGGGTTTCGTCACGGGCATCCTGGCCGGCGTCGTCTCCGCTCCGATTGCGGCCTTCGTTTTCGGCGGCACGTCCGGCATCGGTACCGGCGCAATCGTCGGGGCCTTCCGGGCCATGGGCGATACCCTCCTGGCCGCCATCACCAAGCAGGCACTCATTTCGGACCCCATGGACAAGGCCATAGTCTTCGCCATTGTCGCCATGCTGGTCTACGCCCTGCCGCGCCGGACCACGCTGCAGTTCGCCTTCGTGCGGCGCTACAACGTGCTCGCCGGCAAGAAGCAGGAAACGCCGGACGCCTGATTCCGTGCCTGCCCGCCTGAACATGCCGTCCGCCCTGAACCCCCTGACCGCGCTGGCTGCGGCTGTAGCCACAGCGGCGGTGACGACGGCGGTGTCCAGCTGGGCCGTGTCCTTCGCCGTTGCGCTCGGGTGCGCGGTGCTGGCAGTGCGGGCGGGGGTGGCCGGACGGATGGTGCGGGCCGCCGCCGTGATCCTGGCGCCCTTCTGGCTGTCGCTGCTGATCATGCACGGGCTGTTCTTTCCCGAGGGCAGGACGGTCCTGGCACAGTGGGGTGCGGCCAGGATCACGGCGGAGGGTCTTGGTTTCGCGCTGGACATGGGGTCCCGGACTGCCGCCTACGTCCTGGTTTTCCTGCTCTTTTCGTTCACGGTCCGTGTGCCGGACCTGGTGGCGGCCATGTCAGCGCGGCGCGTGCCTCCGCAGTTCGGCTATGTCCTGGCGTCCACCCTGACCCTTGCCCCGGCCATCACCGGCCGGCTGGCGCGGATCCGGCATGCCCAGGAATCCCGGGGACTGGTGCTCGGCGGCGGACCGCTGGCACGGCTGGCGGCCGCACGGCTGCAGATGCTTCCGCTGGTGCTCTCGCTCATCCAGGATGCCGGTGAGCGGGCCCAGGCCCTGGACTCCCGCGGCTTTAGCGGCGCCAGGACCCGCACCAGCTACCGGGACGTGACGGACAGTGCGGCCCAGCGCATATTCCGGGCCGTTGCCCTGCTGCTTGCAGCAGCCGCTGTGGCGCTGCGGATCTCGGGGCAGTGGCCCGAAGGGTTGCCTGCATGAGGAGTGCAACTGTGCTGGAGGCCAGGATTGAGGCCTTCACCTACCACGGGGAGGACACCGCTGCCCTCCAAGACGTCGACGTGGCCGCGGCGCCAGGCACGCTGACCGCAGTGCTCGGTGGTTCCGGCAGTGGTAAGTCCACCCTCGGCAGGCTGCTGGCCGGATGGTCGTTCGGCGGGCACAGCGGCAGGTTCACGGGCAGCCTGCACCTGCCCGCTGCGTCCGGCGGGGCGCCGCCGGAGGGCAGCGCACCCCTTGTGTTCCGTGGCGCTCCGGACGACCCCCGGATCAATCCCGCCCTCTGGTCGGAGCATGTGGGCTTCGTTCCCCAGGATGCGGCGTCGCTCCTGTCCACTGTGGCGTCGACGGTGGCCGAGGAACTGGCGTTCGGCCTGGAGAACCGGGGCATGGAACGGCACTTGATGCGGACGGAGGTGGCGCATGCGGCCGAGGCGGCGGGCCTGACGGCCCTGCTGGAACGCGACCCCGCCACCCTCTCCGGCGGTGAACTGCGGCGCCTGACCGTGGCCTGTTCCGCCATAACGCGACCCGGCCTGCTGGTGCTCGATGAGCCGCTTGGCTCGCTGGATGCCGCCGGCGCCGCGTCGGTCCGGGCGCTGGTCGACCGTCTCCTGGACTCCGGCACCGCGGTCATTATCCTGAGCCAGGCCGCCGATGAGCTGACCCTCTCGGCCACCCGCTGGCTGGTGCTCGACGGCGGAACGGTCACCGCACGGGGCACCCCCGCCGAACTGGCGGGCAGCCCCGTGCTGCTGCGCACCGGCGTCGTGCTTCCCGCCCGGACGGGCGGTGGTCCCGGCCTTCAACGCCGGGCGGGAGTTGCCGCTGCGGAAACAGTCCTGGAGCTGGAGCGGATCAGCTTCGGGTATCCGGCCGGACGCGGCAGGACGGGGCCGGCGGTGTTTGGCGACCTCAGCCTCACGGTGCGGGCGGGAGAGGTCGTGGCCGTGACCGGCCCGAACGGGGCAGGCAAGTCCACCCTGCTCCGGCATTTCAACGGCCTGCTCCGCCCGGATCGCGGGTCCGTCCGGATTCACGGCGCTGACATCGCCGGCGTTCCCACCGGACGCATTGCTGAGAGGGTGGGCCTGCTCTTCCAGCACCCCCGGGACCAGCTTTTCGAGCGGACCGCCCTGCGCGAAGTGCTATTCGGCCTGGACCGGAGGTTCGGGACCGACCCGGCCGTGAGGGCGGGGGCGGCCCTGGACGCGGTCGGTCTCGGAGACCGGGTGGACACGCATCCGCAGGAGCTTCCGGCGTCGCTGCAGCGGCTCCTGGCCCTCGCCACGGTCCTGGCACGCGAACCGCAGCTCATCGCCCTGGACGAACCCACCGTGGGGCTGGACCGCCACGGCCTGGAACGCCTGGACGACGCCATGGGTGCCGCAGCGGAGCGGGGCGCCGCCGTCGTCATGGTCACCCACGATCTCACCTACGCCCGGGCCAGGGCCCACCGCGTGCTCGAGCTGCGGGACGGCATGCTCCGGGAAGGCTGACCGCTACCTGGTCCAGGAAACGGAAGCGCCGCCGCGCGCACCGGTTGACGGTGCAGGCGGCGGCGCCGGTTTCCGGCCGGGCAGGGTGCGCCCGTGCAGGGTGCGGCCGGGTGTGGCCCTAGGTGTACTGAGCCGGGACGTTGTTGACATGTAGGGCTTGAAAACGAGGAGGACCTCCGGGCTAAGTGGAGCTGTCTAGTTCACACACTTTGCGCTCGGAGGTCCTCGTGTCCCACGTTAATGCCCGTCTGACAGTTCATGGAAGACGCCTGATCGTTGACCGCGTGGCCGCAGGCCGCCCGATCGCCCATATCGCTGCGGAGCTGGGCGTTTCCCGGCAGACCGCGTACCGGTGGATCAGACGTTTCCGCACCGACGGGGCGTCCGGTCTGGAGGACCGCTCAAGCCGGCCGAAGTCGTCCCCGGCCCGGACGAGTTCCGAACGTGAACAAGCCGTCCTGGACGCCCGGCGGTCCGTGAGGTTCGGACCCCTTCGGATCGCTGCACTCACGGGCGTTCCGTCCCGGACGGTGTCCCGGATCCTGCACCGCCATGGTGTTCCCCGGCTGGCGGACTGCGATCCGCTGACCGGCACGCCGATCCGCGCAGCCAGGACAACGCTCAACCGGTATGAACGGGCACAGCCGGGGGAACTGGTCCATCTGGACGTCAAGAAACTCGGACGCATCCCGGATGGCGGCGGCTGGCGTGCCCACGGCCGCTCGGAGCAGGTCAAGGGACGCCGGATCGGCTACGACTACGTCCACGTCGCGATCGATGACCATAGCCGCATCGGCTACGCCGAAGTCCTCCCCGACGAGAAGGGTGCCACCGCGGCCGGGTTCCTGACCCGCGCCGCAAGCTACTTCGCCCGCCACGGCATCCACCGGATCGAACGCGTCATCACCGACAACGCCTTCGCCTACCGCAACTCCGCTGCTTTCCATCAGGCCGTTACGGACCTCGGAGCAGTCCAGCGCTTCATCAAGCCCCACTGCCCCTGGACCAACGGCAAAGCCGAACGCTTCAACCGGACCCTGCAAACCGAATGGGCCTACCGGCAGATCTTCACCAGCAGCAACCACCGCCAAGCCGCACTTGCGCCCTGGCTCCAGCACTACAACACTGAACGAATCCACACCGGCATCGGAACCACACCCATCACCCGGGTGTCACCAACCTGATGGCCCAGTACACCTAGGCGGGAACCACCGCGGAGGCTACTCCCGGTGCCAGGAACTTCTTGCCGTTGACCCGTTCGGAGGCTCCCACGCGGTCCAGGTACGGCGTGATGCCGCCCAGGAACATCGGCCAGCCGGCGCCGAGGATCATGCACAGGTCGATGTCCTCCGGTCCGGCCACCACGCCCTCGTCCAGCATGAGCCCGATCTCCTCAGCCAGCGCGTCCTGCGTGCGGCGCAGCACCTCCTCGGCCGTGGACGGTGATGTACCAAAGGAGAGCAGCGCCAGGGTGTCCGCCGGAATGAACGGCTTGCCGTCAGGGCCCTTCTCCGGCGTCCCGTTCTGCACAGCCCAGAGGGACTTGATGCCGTTATCGATCAGCTTCTGCAGGTTTTGCGAAACGGTGAACCGGTCCCCGAACGCGGCGTGCAGGGATTCCTGGACATGCTGCGCCACGGGCAGCCCCACCATCGCGCCGAGCGTGAACGGCGTCATGGGCAGTCCCATGGGCCGCAGCGCGTTGTCCGCCACGTCGGCCGGAGTTCCCTCATCGAACGCGGCGGTCACTTCGCCCATCAGGCGCAGCAGGATGCGGTTGACCACAAAGGCGGCCGCATCCTTGACCAGGACCGCAGTCTTCTTCAAACCCCTGGCGAGCTCGAACGCGGTGGCCAGCACGGCGTCGTCGGTCCTCGGTGCCCGGACAATTTCCAGCAGCGGCATCACGGCCACCGGGTTAAAGAAGTGGAAGCCCACCAGGCGTTCGGGGTGTGCCAGGTCCTCAGCCATGGCAGTCACGGACAGCGAGGACGTGTTCGTGGCCAGGATGCATTCGGGGGAGACGATCGCCTCCACCTCGGCGAACACCTGCTTCTTGACGTTCAGCTCCTCGAACACGGCTTCGATGACGAAGTCCGCGTCAGCAAACACGTCCTTGGAAACCGAGCCGGTCACCAGCGCCTTGGTCCGGTTGGCGGCGTCGGCGCTGATCCGTTTCTTCGCCAGCATCTTGTCCACTTCGGCGTGGACGTAGGCCACGCCCTTGTCCACGCGGGCCTGGTCGATGTCTGTCATCACAACCGGCACCTTGAGCTGCCGGGCGAACAACAAGGCCAGCTGGCTGGCCATCAGGCCGGCGCCGACCACGCCGACCTTGGTGACCGGCCGGGCCAGCTTGCGGTCCGGTGCGCCTGCCGGACGCTTGGAGCGCTTCTGCACGAGGTCCAGGAACGCGTACACCGTGGAGCGGAACTCGTCGGTCTGCATGAGGCCGGCCAGCGTCCCGCACTCGAGCGCCGCGGACTCCGGCTGGGTCATGGTCCGGTTGGCCTCCATGATGTCCAGGACCTTGGCCGGGGCGGGGGAGGCATTTGACGTCCTGGCCTCCACGAAGGCCCGCCCGGCGGCTACGGCCTCTGCCCAGCGTTCGGCCACCGCCGGGTCCGCCGGGTCGACGGCGTTGCGGCGTTCCGGGGCCGTCTCGCCGGAGATGACGCTTGCGGCCCACGCGAGGGACTGTTCCACGAAGTCGGCCGGTTCAAACATGGCGTCGGCAATTCCCAGGCCGAAGGCCTGCGGACCCGTAAGCGTCCGGTTGTTGCTGAGCGGATTCTCGATCATCACCTTGACGGCGTTCTCGGGTCCGATCAGCCGCGGCAGGATGTACACGCCGCCCCAGCCGGGCACAAGGCCGATGAAGGCTTCGGGAAGCGCCAGTGCACCGGCCCCGCTGGAAACCGTGCGGTACGTGGACTGCAGGGCGATCTCCAAGCCGCCGCCCAGGGCCACGCCGTTGATGAACGCGAAGCTGGGCACTCCCAGGTTGGCCAGGGTGGCGTACACGTCGTGGCCGAGCTGCGCCATCCAGAGGCCGTGGTCCCGGTTGTTGAGGGACTTGACGGCGGAAAGGTCCGCGCCCGCCACCAGGAAGTAGGGCTTGCCCGTCACGCCGACGCCCACGATCTCGCCGCGGGCGGCACGCTCCTTGAGCCCCTCAAGGACTGTGCCCAGCTCCACCAGGGTGTTCGGACCCAGGGTGGTGGGCTTGGAGTGATCCAGGCCGTTGTCCAGGGTGATCAGCGCGAAGGTACCCGGGCTCGGCTTGCCTGCGGCTCCGGGCAGCGCGATGTCCTGGACGTACGAATGCGTGACCGTCTCGTCGGGGAAGAGATCGGCAAGCTTGCGGAAATCTGCGGCGCTCATGCTGCGGCTCCTTCAGTTTTGGTGCTGGCAGTGTCAGTTTCGGCGGAGGAGTTGTCCGTTGGGAACACGGCGCCGCTGTAGCCTGTGTATTCCGAGTGATGCGGGTTTTCCCAGATGACCGTGGCCCCCATGCCCAGGCCGATGCACATGGTGGTCATGCCGTACCGTACTGACGGGTCTTCCTGGAACTGACGGGCCAGCTGGTTCATCAGCCGTACGCCGGACGAGGCCAGCGGATGCCCGACTGCAATGGCGCCGCCGTACCGGTTGACGCGGGGATCGTCGTCGGAAATGCCGAAGTGGTCCAGGAAGCTCAACACCTGGACGGCGAAGGCCTCATTGATTTCGAACAGCCCGATGTCCTCGATGCCGAGTCCGGCGTTCTTCAGCGCCTTTTCCGTTGCGGGGACCGGGCCGATGCCCATGACCTCGGGCTCCACGCCGGCAAAGGCGTAGCTGACCAGGCGCATCTTCACCGGCAGCCCAAGTTCCGCGGCGGCCTCCGACGAAGCGAGAAGGGCCGCCGTCGCTCCGTCGTTCAGCCCTGCGGCGTTGCCGGCGGTTACCCGGCCATGGGGCCGGAAGGGTGTGCGGAGCGCAGCGAGGTCCTCGAGGGAAGTGCCGGGGCGGGGCGGTTCGTCAACGGTGTTGAGCGTCCAGCCCTGACCCGGCTTCATGGTGGCCACCGGCACCAGGTCCGGCTGGATCTGGCCCTTCCCGTAGGCTGCTGCCAGCTTGTCCTGGGACGCCACGGCGTAGGCGTCGGTGCGGTCCTTGGTGATGGACGGGAACCGGTCGTGCAGGTTCTCGGCGGTGTTTCCCATGTTCAGTGCCGCGGGGTCCACCAGCCGTTCGGACATGAACCGGGGATTGGGATCGGCGCCCTCGCCCATCGGGTGGTTGCCCATGTGTTCCACTCCGCCGGCGATGACCACGTCGTAGGCCCCGAAGGCAATGCCGCTGGCGGTGGTGGTCACGGCGGTCATGGCGCCGGCGCACATGCGGTCCACGGCGAAGCCCGGGACGGTGCGGGGCAGCCCGGCCAGCAGGGCGGCAGTGCGGCCGATGGTGAGGCCCTGGTCGCCGGTCTGGGTGGTGGCGGCAACAGCCACCTCGTCAATGCGGTCCGCGGGGAGCGAGGGGTTGCGGCGCATCAGTTCGCGGATGCACTTGACCACGAGGTCATCGGCGCGTGTTCCGGCGTAGATGCCCTTCTCGCCTGCGCGGCCGAACGGGGTGCGGACACCGTCCACAAAAACGACGTCGCGGACGGTCCTGTTCCGTCCGCTGCTGGGTTTTCCGCTGCTGTGTTCTCCGCTGTGGCGGGGCTGGCTCACGTGATACTCCTCATCGAGACATTGGTGCCGGACGCGCGCCAGTGGCAGCGGCAATCCGGGCGGCATTGATCTCAATGTTACTCGTGAGTAACTTAGCTGGCAAGGTCCCTGGCGGACTGTTGTGGTCCGCCACGGAGTGCCCTCCGGGCCAGGCTTGGCGATCCGGCTGGCAGCGAAGGTCGGGAAGCCTAAGTCTCTGTTGTTGCCCTGGGCTCCTTCGGCTCCTTGGGAGGCAACGGCTGCGGATTGAGGAACGCCGCGGTGATCAGTGGCGCCGTCAGCTCGATCTGCCACGGCCGGGCGCCGAGTTCGCTGAGTTCTTCGCCGATCGCTTCTTCGCTGAGCTCCGCGGGCGGACGCCATGCCACCCGGCGGAGGAAATCGGGGGTGAGGAGGTTTTCGACCGGAAGGTTCAGTTCGTCTGCTTTGTCCTGGAGCAGGGGCCTGGCTGTCGCGAGCCGTTCGGCAGCGGCCGGGTCCCGGTCCGCCCATACGCGCGGCGGCGGAGGCGCGTTGGTGGGCAGGTGCAGCGGCGGGAGTTCCTCCATGGTCCGGGCGGTCGCGATGCAGCGCAGCCAGCGCGGGGCTTCGCGCTGCGCGGCCCGGCCGTGGAATCCCTTGGTGCCCAGCAGTTGCGGAACGGTGGAGGGCATGGCCTTGGCGGCTGCCACCAGGGACGAGTCGGGGATGAGCCGGCCGGGGGCGACGTCGCGCTTCCGGGCCAGGGAATCGCGTTCCAGCCACAGTTCCCGGACGGCGGCGAGCTGGCGGCGGTCCCGGATCTGGTGCAGTCCGGAGGTCTTGCGCCACGGGTCCACGCGGGGCGGGGCGAGCCCGGCTGCCAGGATGGCAGCGAATTCCTGCTCGGCGTACTCGAGCTTTCCGTCGGTCTGGAGCAGTTCGATGAGTTCCTCGCGCAGTTCGGTGAGGACCTCGACGTCCAGGGCCGCATACCGGAGCCAGGGTTCAGGCAGCGGGCGGGTGGACCAGTCGGCGGCGGAGTGTTCCTTCGCGAGGCCGAATCCGAGCAGCTGCTCGATGACGGCGGCCAGCCCCACCCGCGGCAGCCCGGCCAGCCGCGCGGCCAGTTCGGTGTCGAATAGTTTGTGCGGCCACATGCCAAGCTCGGACAGGCAGGGAAGGTCCTGGCTGGCCGCGTGCAGGATCCATTCGACGCCTTCCAGGGCGTCGTTGATGATCTGCAGGTCCCCGAAGGGTTCCGGGTCGATGAGCCATGTTCCTGAGCCCTCGCGCCGGATCTGGACCAGGAAGGCCCGTTGCCCGTAGCGGAAACCCGAAGCGCGTTCCGCGTCCACGCCGGCGGGGCCTGTCCCGGCGGCTATGGCGGCGGCGCAGCGTTCCAGTCCTGCGGGGGTTTCAATGACTAGCGGCACTCCGTCACGGGGAGCGTCAAGGTCAATGACCTCGGGGACCAGGCTGTCGAAGCCTTCCACCGTGATGTGGGGAGTGATGTCAGCAGCCGGGACGCCGGCTGTGGTGTGTTCCGGATTTTGAGGGGTCATGATGCCTTCAGTTTACCGACATCGCGCTGGAGCGCGCCCCGCCGTGGCCAGCCATGGTCAGTTGCGCCGCCTGCGGGGGAGCGCGGAGACGCCCTCCGGCAACGGAGGGAGTCCGGCGAAGGTGCAGACCATGTCCGACCATGCCTCCAGGTGGGACCGGATATCCGGCCCCACGGGCGTCCAGGACGCACGCAGTTCGATGTCGATTGAACCCGGCCGGTCAGCGAGGGTGCCGAAGCTCTCGGACAGGATCCTGGTGGCCGTTCCGCCCGCTGCGCGATAGGGCGCTTTATGGTTCTCCAGCGCCTCTACGAGCCAGGTCCACGCAACCGATCCCAGCATTTCATCGTTGCCCATTTCCGCCTCAAGCTGGGCGCGGATGTAGGTGACGATCCGGAACTCCCCATCCCACACCGCCGAGCCGTCAGGGTCGTAGAGCAGGATGAACCGGCCCGTGGCGAGTTCCTCGGCGTCGTCGTCAACAGTTCCGGAGGCCCGGACCAGCGCGGCGGAAACGGGTCCGTGCACGGCGGCGGGGGCCGGTCCAGGGACGGGGCCGATGACCTCCGCGCCCAGGGCCACCGCGAAGGGCGCCAGCCGTGAGGGCGCGGGGATCTCGTCCAGGTGCAGCTCACTGCGGCACCGTGCTTTTCGGAGGGATCCCAATGCGGCAAGGAACTCCGCGGGAACCTGGGCGAGTGCGTTCACATTCGCAGGTTACGCAAAGGATGGCGCCGATTCCGGCAGGCTCGCCGCCCCGTGCGCCCGCTCACCGTGCCGCCAGCTCCCGCTTGATGGCTGCAACGAACGAATCCACGTCCTCTTCGCTCGTGTCAAAGGAGCACATCCAGCGGACTTCCCGGGCGGCTTCGTTCCAGTCATAGAAGCGGAAGGATTCCCTCAGCCGGTCCGCAACACCTTCGGGCAGGATGGCGAACACTCCGTTGGATTCCGTCTTCTGCGTGGGCTCCACGCCGTCGATCCCTTCAACGGCCTCGCGCAACCGGGAAGCCATCGCGTTGGCGTGCCTGGCCGAGCGCAGCCACAGGTCGCCCTCGAGCAAGGCAATGAACTGCGCGGACATGAACCTCATCTTGGAGGCGAGCTGCATGTTCATCTTGCGGAGGTACACCAGGCCGTGGGCGGCGTCGGGGTTCAGGGCCACCACCACCTCGCCGAACAACAGCCCGTTCTTGGTGCCGCCGAAAGAGAGGATGTCTACGCCGGCGTCGCGCGTAAATGTCCGGAGCGGCACGTCAAGGTGGGCGGCGGCGTTGGCCAGCCGGGCGCCGTCCATGTGGAGTTTCATGCCTTTGGCATGGACGTGGTCGGCGATGGCGCGCACCTCGGCCGGGGTGTAGCACGTGCCGAGTTCGGTGGTCTGGGTGATGGACACGGCCAGCGGCTGGGCACGGTGCTCGTCGCCCCAGCCCCAGGCTTCCTTGTCGATCAGTTCGGGCGTGAGCTTGCCGTCGGCGGTGGGGACCTGGAGCAGCTTGATGCCGCCGATCCGCTCCGGGGCGCCGTTCTCATCCATGTTGATGTGCGCGGTCGATGCGCAGATCACCGCGCCCCAGCGCGGGAGCAGGGACTGCAGCGAAAGGACGTTGGCCCCGGTCCCGTTGAACACGGGGAAGCATTCGATGCCGGGGCCAAAGTGCTCCTCCATGAGCACATGCAGGCGGGCAGTGTAATCATCTTCGCCGTAGGACACCTGGTGGCCCTCGTTGGCCGCTGCCAGCGCCGCCAGGACCTCCGGGTGGACGCCTGAATAGTTGTCGGAGGCAAAGCCCCGGACGGCGGGGTCGTGGAGCCGGGCCGCGGTGGCGGCAGGGGCAGTTTCAACTGTGGTTGTCATCGCTTTGGTCACGCTTTCAGTCTAGGGATGTCCGCGATTAACGGGTAAGAAGCAGCCGCCGGCCGTTCAGTTCCGTGGCGGGGGTGGTGAAAAGTCCGACGGCGGCAGCCGCCAGGTCCGCAACGTCGGTGAAGCCGGGGAAGCCGCGGCCGGGGGAGCGCTCCCGCATGGCGGCATCCACGAGGCCTTTCACCACGAAGATGACCGCAGCGCTGTGCGACTCCCGGCTGAAGCCTTCGGCAACGGCCAGGGTCCAAGCCTCAGCGGCCGCCTTCACCGCCACGTAACTTGCGCCGGCCGCCGTCGGGGTTTCGGCTGCGGTGGAGGTCACCATGGCGAAACGGCCGGCGTCCGACGCCGCCAGGTCGTCGTAGAACACCCGCGTCACGTTCCTCAGGGTGGTGACGGCGCCCCGTTCCAGGAAGTCCCAGTCCTCGTCGCTCTGGTCGGTGATGCCTTTGGCGCCGCGCCAGCCACCCACCAGGTGGATGACGCCGTCGACTTTTCCGGCTGTGCCGGCAATATCGGCATGCAGCTCCCGGACGCCGGCGAGGCTGGCGAGGTCGCAGACGAGCGGAGTGACGCCGTCGCCCGCTTCCGCGGCGGCGGCGGCGATCCGGGAACTGTCCGAGCCGACCGTGAAAACCCTGTGGCCGGCTTCGCGCAGCGCGCGGGCCGTGGCGATCCCGGACGGGCCGCTGCCGCCCGCGACCACCACGTTCAGTGGGCGCCCGGCACTCATCCGGCGTTCAGGGCAGTGCGGACCGTGCCGGCCGCAGTGCCGCCGGCGGTGCCGTCTTCACCGCAGTCCGACGAGCCCGTGATTCCGGCCGTGGACTCGATGACGGGCCGCATCTTCTTTTCGAGGGCCTCGTAGAACATGGACAGCGGGAATTCGTCGTCGAGCACCTGGTCGGTCAGGCCGCGCGGCGGTCCCGCGAGCGGCAGCGCGTCCGGACCCTTGGCCCAGACGGACGCGGGGTTGGGCGTCACGGTGCCGGAGATCAGCTGGTACGCGGCCAGCCAGTGGGCTGCCTTGGGCCGGTCGATCGAGCGCCAGTAGAGCTCCTCGATCCGCGCCCCGAGTTCAACCACGACGTCGGCAGCTTCGTCCCAGTCAATGCTGAGCTTGCTGTCGGTCCAGTGCAGGACCCGGTGCTGGTGCATCCAGGCAAAGAGCAGCTGGCCGCCGAGGCCGTCGTAGTTGCGGACGCGGCTGCCGGTGATGGCGAAGCGGAAGATGCGGTCGAAGATGACCGCGTACTGGACCAGCTTGGCATGCCGGCGTGCCTGGGGGTCGGCCTCTTCGTCCTTTTCGATCTTCACGGATTCACGGAAGGCGGTCAGGTCGCAGCGGAGTTCCTCCAGTGAGTACAGGAAGTACGGCATGCGCTGTTTGATCATGAAGGGGTCGAAGGGCAGGTCCCCGCGCATGTGGGTGCGGTCATGGATCAGGTCCCACATCACAAACGTTTCCTGCGTGAGTTCCTGGTTTTCCAGGAACTCCGCGGCCTCAGCGGGGAGCTCCAGGCCGGTGATCCCGGCCGCGGCTCCGAGGACCCGGCGGAAGCGGGCGGCTTCCCGGTCGGCGAAGATGGCGCCCCATGTGAACGTCGGCGTCTCCCGGACCGCGACGGTTTCCGGGAACAGGACGGCCGAGTTGGTGTTGTAACCGGGGGTGAAATCGAGGAAGCGGATGGGCACGAAGAGCTTGTTGGAGTACTCGCCCTCTTCGAGGCCGGCAATGAATTCCGGCCAGATGACCTCGATCAGGACGGCCTCCACCAGCCGGTTGCTGCTGCCGTTCTGGGTGTACATGGGGAAGACCACCAGGTGCTGCAGCCCGTTGATGCGGTGCTGCTGCGGCTGGAAGGCGAGCAGGGAGTCCAGGAAATCAGGTACGCCGAAGCCGCCGGCGGCCCAGCGCCCGAAGTCGTTGACCAGCAGTTCGAGGTACCGGGCATCGTGCGGGAACGACGGCGCCAGTGCTTCCACGGCGTCGCAGATGGCGCGCACATGCGCGGCGGCGGCCTCGTGGTCACTGGCGGCGGGGACCGAGCCATCCTGGGCCTGGAGGGCCTGGATGGCCGTGGCGGCAGCCTTGAGCCGCAGCCACTCCGGGTGGTTCCCGGTGAGCTGGGCGGGGGCGGTGAGAGCGGTCGTTGTCATCGTCGGCGATCGCCTTTCTGGTTGCTTGGAGCTTCTACCGTGAGCGTAGCAAGCAAACAGATCTCCTAATGCAAAATCGGCCTGAGCATAAGAAAGACTTGTGCAACTGGATGGGCCGACCCGCCCCAGCCGTAGCGGGGGCGGGGCTGCGCTGCAGATCCCCGGGCATAGTCCCGGCTGGAAGAGGAGGAGGCTACTCGGCCTTGTCCGCTGGAACCAGCGTCAAGGAGACGGAGTTGATGCAGAAGCGCTGGTCCGTGGGGGTGCCATAGCCTTCGCCTTCAAACACGTGGCCGAGGTGGGAGTCGCAGCTTCCGCAGCGGACCTCGACCCGGTCCATGCCCATGGTGCGGTCATGGATATAACGGACTGTGCCGTCGGCAAGCGGCGCCCAGAACGACGGCCAGCCGCAGTGGGAATCAAACTTTTCCTTGCTGGTGAACAGTTCTGCACCGCAGGCGCGGCACTTGTACACGCCCGCCGCGTGGGTATCCCAGTATTCGCCGGGTATGGCCGCTCGGTCCCCGCCTGCCGGAGTACCCGGTACTCCTCGGGCGTCAGTTCCTGGCGCCACTGCTCGTCGGTTTTTTCAACCCGCGGGGTGGCAGCCTCCCCGGCAGGCCCGTCCTCCGGGGCGTGGACGGGCGCGACTTTTGGCTTGTTGCTAAAGATGTTCATAGCTTCGTCAACGCCTAGGAGTCCCCGATAAATCCCGAGCCGGCGTACAAGTGCAGCACCGGAAGCCCCAGCTGGTCCTGTGCCTTGTTGGCCCAGTCGGTATGGAAGGTGTCGGCAATGGCGTGGGGGCGGGTGATGACCACCGCCTGGCCGGCGCCGAGTTCCTTGACCTTGGCCACCAGGCCCTGCACGGCGCCGCCGTCCACCACCTCGCCCGTTACTCCGCCGCCGATCCCGGCCAGCGCGTTGAGCGACACCGCAAGCGTTTCGGCTGCGGCAGCGCGCTCGGAGGCAGGATCCGGAGCGTGGGACGTCAGCTCACGGAAGGCCTTGGCGACCTCGAGGAGGGACAGGTTTTCAAGGAAGTCCACCAGCAGGTGCCGTTCCGTGTTGGCCGGAACCAGCACCACGAGGGGCGCGTCACCCCCGTCCACCAGGCGTTCGATGTTTACGCGGTCGTCCGCACCCAGCGGCTCTTCTGTCAGAATGACGATTGGATCGCTCATGCCCCCAGCCTAGTCCCGGGCCGACCGTCCCGCACGAATTTCAGCCGGGCCGGTTTCGCCCGGTCACCGGAGCGTTCAGGTGACCCTCCTGCCGCCGCTCCGGCGCCGGTGGCGCGCCCGGCGGCGTGCCCGAGTATGTCCGGAGGCCGGCAGCAGTAAGAATGGATCCATGGCATCCCTTCCGGGCCTGCGCCCGGCCACCACATTGAAACTTAACCGTGCCTTGGACAGGGTCCAGGGCGCCGCCGACGCCGGCATGTCCTCCAGCGCGAAATGGGCTGTTGGCGGCGTCATCGCCGGAGGAGCCGCCGCGGGCCTGCTGGGCGCCGGATCGTCGGCCCTCGCCCTCTACTTCGCCCGCCGGGTCATCACACCGGTGCGGGTCCGGGATGAAGACCAGGAAGTGCTGGCCGTGATCCGTGCCGCGGACGGCGTCCAGGTCATCCTGGCCGCCACCGACGACGCCACCGTCGAAGGCACGTACGGGCTGTTCTTCGACGGCGGCCGCGGGCACGCCCGGATCGGCAGGATCATTTCGTACTCACCCGCGGAACGCACTGTCCTGCGCGAGGTGGAAGCCGTCTATTCGGGCGATCTCGCCAAGGCCCGCCGCGGCTACTGGAGCGGCGCCACCCATCCGGACGCGGCGTCCATCGGGCTGCCGGCCGAGGACGTTGACATCGAAGTGGAGGGCGGCGTCGCGCCGGCATGGCTGGTGCGCAGCCCGGGCCGCTCCGACGTCTGGGCCATCATGGTTCACGGCCGCGGCGCGAGCCGGCAGGAATGCCTCCGCGCCCTGCGGCCGGCACGGGAACTCGGAATGACCAGCCTGGTGATTTCCTACCGCAATGACGGCCTGGCACCCTCGGCGCCGGACGGACGCTACGGCCTCGGCTCCACTGAATGGCGCGACGTCGAAGCAGCCATCAGTTACGCCGTCGCCAACGGCGCCAAGGACGTCGTGTTATTCGGCTGGTCCATGGGCGGCGCGATCTGCCTGCAGACGGCGGACCTCTCACGGCACCATAACCTGATCCGCGCGATGGTCCTTGACGCGCCGGTCGTTGACTGGGTCAACGTGCTGGCCCACCATGCCCAACTTAACCGCATCCCGTCCGCTGTGGGACGTTACGGGCAGCTGATGATGGGCCACCCCGTGGGACGGCGCCTGACGGGGCTGGCGGCGCCCGTTGACCTGAAGTCAATGGACTGGGTCTCCCGGGCCGTGGAACTCAGGACTCCCACCCTGATCCTGCATAGCGTGGACGACGAATACGTGCCGTACGGGCCTTCGGCCAGCATCGCCGAGAAGAACCCGGAGGTGGTCACCTTCGAGACCTTCCAGGGGGCCCGGCACACCAAGGAGTGGAACGTGGACCCGGCGCGCTGGGAGGCCCTGGTCACCGCCTGGCTGCGGCGGCAGCTGGCGCCACGGTTCAAGCCGGGCGCACGCTCACGGAAACACGGTGCCTCCGGCCCTGCGGCTAACGCTCCGGAGTAGCTTTCGGGCCGGTCCCGATGCGGGCGGTGATGGCGCCGGTGAGCCGGACCAGGTGGGCCGGGGCCAGTTCGATATCGAGGCCCCGCCTGCCGCCGGAGACCAGGATGCTCTCCTGGCCCAAGGCGCTGTCGTCCAGCACGGTGGGGGAGGGGTGGCGCTGCCCCAGCGGTGAAATGCCGCCGAGGACATACCCGGTCCTCCGCTGCGCCGTAGCCGGATCAGCCATGGCAGCCTTCTTGGCACCCAGCGCAGCGGCGATTGCTTTCAGGTCGAGGTTTCCGTGGACCGGGACTATCCCCACCGCGAGCCTGCCGTCAACATCAACCATGAGCGTTTTGAAGACCCTCGCAGGATCCACCCCCAACAACTCGGCCGCTTCCGTGCCATAGCTGGCGGCAGAGGGGTCGTGGGTGTAGGGATGCAACACGAAGGGAACGCCGGCCGCAGCGAGGGCCGCTGTGGCCGGCGTTCCCTGGGAAGCCTGTTTGCGCGCCATGCCGTGCCCGGACCGGCGGGCCCTAGGCCTGCACTGCGGCGGAGGCGGCGACCTTGCGCTTGATGCGTCCCAGCATGGCCGTCATTCCCCGCATGCGCAGGGGAGTGATGGCCCGGGTGAGGCCCAAGAGTTCGGGCATGTCATCGGGGACTGCGAGGATCTCCGGCGCCGTGAGGCCGTCAAGGCCTTCGTGCAGGACACCTGCGAATCCCCGGGTGGTGGGTGCTTCAGCCGGCGCCTTGAAGTACAGCCGCACGCTGTCCGGCGAACCGGCGTCGTGCTTTTCCGTCTCAATGGTCAGGAACAGCGGCGACTGGCACTCGACAACCTGCTCCAGCAACTCCGGATGGTCCTTCAACCGGTCCGGCAGTTCAGGAAGCCCCTGCGAGAATTCCAGCAGCAGTTGCAGCCGCTCGGGTTCGGTCAGGGCCTGGAAGTCGTCAACTATTTCCGCCAGCGCGGCGGGAAGGGCGTGGTTATTCATCACGTCCAGTTTACGCCGGAACGGAGCCGCGCTCGGATCCCTTGGCGATGGGTACCCGCACGGCGTTGCCCCACTCGGTCCAGGAGCCGTCATAGTTGCGTACGGTGTCGAAGCCCAGCAGGTACTTCAGGGCGAACCAGGTGTGGCTGGAACGCTCGCCGATACGGCAGTACGCCACCACGTCGTCGCCCTCGGTGAGGCCGGCTTCGCCGAGGTAGAGGGCCTCGAGTTCCGGGCGGTTGCGGTAGGTGCCGTCCTCGGCCGCCGCACGGGCCCACGGGATGGACGCGGCGGTGGGGATGTGGCCGCCACGCAGGGCGCCTTCCTCGGGATAGGCAGGCATGTGTGTGCGTTGGCCCGTGTATTCCTCGGTGGAGCGCACGTCGATCAGCGGCTTGCCGAAGTGGGCAAGGACGTCCTCCTTGAATGCGCGGATGGGGGCGTCGTTGCGGTCCACCTCGGGGTATTCGGCAGGGGAGGGGACGCTGACATCCGTGGTGAGCGCACGGCCTTCGGCGATCCACTTGTCGCGGCCGCCGTCGAGCAGCCTGACGTCCTCGTGGCCAAAGAGGGTGAAGACCCACAGTGCGTAGGCAGCCCACCAGTTGGACTTGTCGCCGTAGATCACCACGGTGCTGTCCCGGGAGATCCCCTTGGCTGCGGCCAGTGCCGCAAATGCCTTGCCGTCGACGTAGTCGCGGGTGACCTCGTCGTTCAGGTCCGTATGCCAGTCGATCTTGACGGCACCGGGAATGTGGCCGGTTTCGTAGAGGAGGACGTCTTCATCGGACTCCACCACCACGAGCTTGCCGCCGTCCAGCGCGCCGCCGTCGAGGGCTGCCGCCAGCCACTCCGTGGAGACGAGGCGCTCCGGGTGCGCGTACGCTGCAAATTTTTCGTTCTCTTCAACTGGGTAGGACATGGGGATGGCCTTTCACTGAAACGGTCAAGCTGAAACGGTCAGGGGCCCCTTGCCACCGGGAGGCGTCGCTGCGGCCGGGCCAGTTCCAACACTAGCCACGCCCCGGCAGTATTGCGCCACTGCGTTCACAAGGCGAAATATGCCCTTGGTCACGTGCGCTCGCCGCGTTAATAGGCCGATGCCGCATTGCCGGTATTCTTTCTGGGGACACGAGACCAGCAGAACGGACCACCTTGGTACAGATCGAACAGCTCTCCGCGCGGACACCGTCAGTATCCGTGGATGAACTCCTCAAGGGCTTTTATCCCTCCCCGCGGTTCGGTGAGGTGTCCTTTGGCAGCTACCGCCCCGACCCCTCACAGCCCAGCCAGGCGGGGGCGGTCACGGCGCTGGAATCGTTCGCGACCGGCGTCGGCGCCAACGGAAGCTCCGGACTGTTCAAGAAGCTGTTTGCGAAGAAGGACAATTCGCGTGCCGGCATCTATCTGGATGGCGGCTTCGGCGTGGGCAAGACGCACCTGCTGGCCTCGCTGTGGCACGCGGCCCCCGGGCCCAAGGCGTTCGGCACCTTTGTGGAGTACACCAACCTGGTAGGGGCCCTCTCCTTCCGCAAGACCGTTGAGGCGCTGAGCAGCTACAAGCTCGTCTGCATCGACGAGTTCGAACTCGACGATCCGGGCGACACGGTGCTGATGTCCCGGCTGATGCGGGAACTGGCGGACGCCGGGGTCAAGCTGGCCGCCACCTCCAATACGCTCCCCGGTTCACTGGGAGACGGACGGTTCGCGGCGGTCGATTTCCAGCGCGAGATCCAGGTGCTGGCAGACCAGTTCGACGTGGTGAGGATCGACGGCGAAGACTTCCGCCACCGCGGACTCCCGGCGGCGCCGGCTCCGTTGAAGAACGACGAGCTGACGCACCATATGCAGGCGGAATTCCACGGCAAGACCGTGGCCCGGGACGATTTCAAGACCCTTATCAACCATCTCGCGGGCGTCCACCCCAGCCGGTACCGGCAACTCCTGGCCGGCATCGAAGGCGTGGTGTGGCGTGATGTTGAAACCATCACCGAGCAGGCAGTGGCCCTCCGGTTCGTCGTGCTGGCGGACCGGCTGTACGACAAGGACGTGCCCATCCTCGCCAGCGGCGTTCCGTTCGATCAGCTCTTCACCGAAGAAATGATGAACGGCGGTTACACCAAGAAGTACTACCGGGCGGTGTCCCGGCTGACGGCGCTGGCCCGCGAAGGGCAGAACCACGAACCGTCCTAGTCTTTGAGCGCCGCCCTTAAACGCCAAAGGTGCCGGCGCCGCCTCTCGGCGGGACCGGCACCTCGCTGACGTTCCTGGGTTAGAGGCCCTGCTGCCGGGGTTCACCGGTTACAGGGGGCTCTCCGGCGACGGGAGGTTGTTCGACGACGGGGTCCGTTTTCGGCCTGTTGTCGACCTTATCCACGAGGCCGGCTGCGCCTTTCTGAACGGTATCGATCTTGCCGGCGTACTTTCCGCCGGTCTTTGAGTCGATGAAATCACCGGCTTTGCCGATGCCGTCCTTGATGGCTTGTTCATTGCCACCAACCAGTCGCTGAGCCTTGCCCTTTAGATCGTCAAGAATACCCACGGGCACCTCCCTTCTGTCGCGGAGCCAGATCGCTCCTCCGCTTTCGATCCTAGCCCGAGTCCCTGGGCGTGCCAAGGGCACGCGCCGGGAGTTGTCTAGGGTCCTGGTGCCCTATTCAGTGTGCCTGGGCCCGGATCCGGGCAGCAAAAAAAGCAGCTCCGGAGAGCTGCTTCGTGGTGGGCGATACTGGGATCGAACCAGTGACCTCTTCCGTGTCAGGGAAGCGCGCTACCGCTGCGCCAATCGCCCGGGCCCGGAGTAGCCGGGGTTTTACGGGATTAAAGAAAAGAGAGCGGACGACGAGATTCGAACTCGCGACATCCACCTTGGCAAGGTGGTGCTCTACCAGCTGAGCTACGTCCGCACATGAAGCACGTACCGGCAGGACCGGACGTTCAACAACAAGCAAGTTTCCTTACTCTGGTGGGCGATACTGGGATCGAACCAGTGACCTCTTCCGTGTCAGGGAAGCGCGCTACCGCTGCGCCAATCGCCCAAATGTTCTCCGGGATGAACCGGATACCAAGGTTTTCACCGAGGTGGGTACGGGATTCGAACCCGTGTATACGGCTTTGCAGGCCGCTGCCTCGCCTCTCGGCCAACCCACCGTGTAAGCCAGGTTCCTGGGAACCTTTGCCATGACAGTGTCCTGCGAGCGGACGACGAGATTCGAACTCGCGACATCCACCTTGGCAAGGTGGTGCTCTACCAGCTGAGCTACGTCCGCATTATTGTCAGCATTTCCGTGCCGCATTCGGCATTTCCTCGCGTTCCAACGAGTAAGAACTCTATAGGAGGTTCCGGCAACTTACAAATCGGGGAGTCGTCACGGACGCCCGACGGCCCTGCTTCCTTGAAATCTAGGGGTTTTTCCTAATTACAGGGTTGTAATTCACCGGCTTCCGGTGTTGTGTATGCGGTCCGTATTCCGCGGCAGGCGCCCGATGGCCGCCTGCCGGCCCCGGGCGCCGAGGCCCTCACGGTCGACTGCTGCAGCCGCGCAATCCGGTGCCCGGTCGTCCGATTTCCAAATGGCGCCGGGGTGGGCTAGCATTCAATGGCATTGGGGCGATTGGCGCAGTGGTAGCGCGCTTCGTTCACACCGAAGAGGTCACTGGTTCGAACCCAGTATCGCCCACCAATGAATGGCCCGTTCCGCTGACCCAGCGGAGCGGGCCATTTCGCTTTTCCGGCCTTGCCAGCGCAGGCGCAATCCTGTCAGCCCTTCATGAAAGAGTGTTTGCATGACTGATCCACTCCTTGCCCACGCCACGGAATACGGGCGGATGTATGCGCGCTCAACATCCGAGTCGTTTTCCGTCCCGTCCATCACCACGGTCATCGGCCAGCAGCCGCACGGCCTGGATGGCTGGTTCGGCTACATGGGGGCGAACAGTCTGGCCAGCGATCCGCTGCTGCCCGGCATCCTGGGAAGTCCTGCCAAGGTCCGGCAGGCGGTCAGCCGGGCCGCCAAAGCCGCGGAGGCATACCGCGACGACGCCGCCAAGCGCGGTGACCGTGTGCACAACTACTGCGAACAGGTTGCGCTCAGGGCGCTCGGCCGGCCTCATCAGATGAAGGAAATGCGGGAGGCGTTGGCAGCCAACGGCGAGGAAGCCTTCGCGGCGCGCTTCGATGAGTGGTGGGAACTCTTCGGCGTGGAGCCCGTGGCTCCGGAAGTCACCGTCTGGAACAAGACCGTGGGCTACGCGGGAACCCTTGACCTTGTCGCCAAAATCAACGGCCGGACCTGCATCATCGACTACAAGACCAAGGGCACCACCCGGGACGGAACCGTCAAGCCGCTGGACGACAAAGTGGTGATGCAACTGGTGGCGGGCATGAAGGCCGAAGAAAGCCTCGTGGATCCCGTCGCCGGGGAATGGGAGCCCTGGCGGCACGGCGAATCACCCATCCTGCTGGCGGTCGCCATCGGGCAGACAGAGGTGCGGCCGATGCGGGCCAACCCGGATGTGCTCAAGCACCACTGGTGGAAGTTCTGCGCCCTCCGGCGGGTCTGGGAGATGTCAGCCGACACTGTCAGTGCCGGAACGGCGCTGCTCCCGGTGGCGCCGCCGCCGGTGACTGCATCGTCAGGCTCTGCACCGGCGCCCGAACTTCAGGCTGTGCCCGGCAGGTAGCCGGCCCACTAAACTGGACTGGATCCCACCGCCTATTCCGTAGAGCTCACCGAAGGACAGATTGCACATGGCCATTTTGAATATCCGCATCATCGGCGACCCTGTGCTGCGCACAGTTGCCGATCCCGTGACGGAATTCGGGCCGGAACTCGCGAAACTCGTTGCAGACATGACCGAGACTATGGAGGACGTCGACGGCGCAGGGCTGGCCGCGCCCCAGGTAGGCGTCAGCAAGAGGGTCTTCACGTACCGCATCGACGGAGTGGAAGGGCACATCATTAACCCGGTGCTCGAAAACAGCGAGGACTTCCAGCCCGATGAGGTGGAGGGCTGCCTTTCCATCCCGGGCCTTGGCTTTCCTGTCCGCCGGCGCCGGGCCACCCGGGTCACCGGCGTCGACCTGCAGGGAAACCCCGTCACCGTGGAGGGCGAGGGCATGCTGGCCCGCTGCTTCCAGCATGAAACAGACCACCTGGACGGCATCCTCTTCACCGACCGGCTCGAAGGCGAAGACCGCAAGTCCGCCCTGCGTTCCATCCGCAATGCCAACTACGACGCCATCACCGAACGGACGACGTCGAAGCGGGCAAAGACCGTGGGATCCAGTTTCGGGGGCGGCAGCTTCGGCGGCGGCAGCTTTGGCGCTGCCGAGTGAGGGTTCTCTTCGCCGGGACTCCCGCTGTCGCAGTGCCCTCCCTGGATGCATTGGTCCAGGCAGGCTTTGACGTCGTAGCCGTCCTGACCCGGCCGGACGCACCGATCGGACGCAAACGCGTGCTCACGCCGTCGCCCGTTGCCGCGCGGGCCGCCGAACTGGGCATTGAGGTGATCCATGCCGCCAGGGTGGACGCGGAAGTCACGGCGAGGATCGCGGCCACGGCGCCGGATGCCGCGGCCATCGTGGCCTACGGAGGCCTCATTCCGCGCGCGGCGCTGGACATTCCCCGGCACGGCTGGATCAACCTGCACTTCTCCCTGCTCCCCGCCTGGCGCGGTGCCGCCCCCGTGCAGCGCGCCGTCATGGCCGGCGACGACATCACCGGAGCCGTGACGTTCCTCCTCGAAGAAGGGCTGGATACCGGTCCTGTATTCGGCACCCTCACCGAGGCGGTCCGCCCCGATGACACCTCCGGAGAACTCCTGGAGCGGCTCTCGCACAGCGGCGCGGTGCTGCTCGCCCAGACATTGTCGGCGATCGAAGCGGGCCGCGCGGTAGCTGTTCCGCAGTCAGGCGACGTATCCCTGGCGCCCAAACTGGGCCTCGACGACGGCCGGATCAACTGGCGCGAACCCGCCCTCGCCCTCGGGCGCAGGGCGCGCGGCGTGACGCCTGAACCCGGCGCGTGGACCACCTTGGACGGACAACGGGTCAAACTCGAGCCCGTTGTGCTCCGGCCCGACGCTCCGGCACTGAGGCCGGGACACGTACTGCCCGACGGGAAAAGCGTTCTGGTAGGCACGGGGTCGCACCCGGTGGAGCTGACGCGCATACAGCCCTCGGGCAAGAAGATGATGGCCGCCGCCGACTGGGCGCGCGGACAGGCAGCACTGGAAGGCGTGGTATTCGAATGAGCGAGTCCGGCACAGGCGGCAGCGGCCGCGGCAGGGGCCCCCAGCGGGGGAACGCAAGCGGCGGCGGAGCAGGAGCCGGCGGGCAGTCCGGCGGATTTTCCGGCCGTGGCCGTGGCCGGGACGGCAGCCAGCGGGATGCCCAGGGCCGGGAGCGCAACCGCGGTCCCAAGCGGAACTTCAGCGAGAACGCTCCTTCCCAGCGCACGCGGCGTGCCGATCCGGCCCGCCTGGTGGCTTTTGAGGTGCTGCGGGCGGTTGCTTCGGAAGACGCCTACGCAAACCTGGTCCTGCCGGCCCGGATCCGCCACCACGGGCTGGATAAGCGGGACGCCGGCTTCGCCACTGAGCTGAGCTACGGGGCGCTGCGTGGCCAGGGGACCTATGACGCCGTTCTGGCCCGCTGTGTTGACCGGCCGCTGGACCAGCTGGATCCCGCCATCCTCGATGCCCTGCGGATCGGCGCCCACCAGCTGCTGGCCATGCGCGTTCCCGCCCACGCGGCACTGGACCAGACCGTGGGACTTGCCCGGGCCGTCATTGGCGCCGGGCCGTCCGCCCTGATCAATGCGGTCCTGCGGAAGGTCTCAGCCCACACCCTTGAGGAGTGGCTGGAGCTGCTCCTCAGCGACGAGCAGGACGACACGCGGATCGCCTCCATCCGCTACGCCCACCCGGAATGGATTGTCCGCGCCCTCAGGCAGTCACTCGTGGCGCACGGCCGGCCGGTCACTGAAATCAATGAACTCCTCGAGGCGGACAACGCCGCCCCGGTGGTCAACCTCGTGGCCCTCCCCGGCCTGGGGACCCTGGACGAGGCCCTGGAGAGCGGCGCCACCTCCGGTGAACTCGTGGAAGGCTCGGCGCTCTCCAGCGGAGGAGACCTGGGCCGCCTGGCGTCAGTCCGTGACGGCAGCACGCGGGTGCAGGATGTCGGCTCGCAGCTGGTAGCCCGGGCAATGGCCGCCGTGGAACTGAACCGCGCGGAGGCGCAGTCCGCCGGCCAGGGCGGCGAGAAATGGCTGGACCTGTGCGCCGGACCGGGCGGCAAGGCTGCGTTGCTGGGCGCCCTTGCCCGGCAGCAGGGCGCCACCCTCCTGGCCAATGAACCCGCCCCGCACCGTGCCAAGCTGGTGCGGCAGGCTCTGTCCGCGGTCCCGCATGAGGTCTGGCATGTCCGGACCGGAGACGGCCGCGACGTAGGCGCTGAAATGGCGGGGACGTTCGACCGCGTGCTCGTCGACGTCCCGTGCAGCGGACTCGGTGCATTGCGGCGCAGGCCCGAATCCAGGTGGCGGCGCACGCCCAAGGACCTTGCGGACCTCGGCCCGCTCCAGCGCGAACTGCTGAAGTCGGCACTGGACGCTGTCCGGCCCGGCGGCGTGGTGGCCTACGTGACCTGCTCGCCGCACCCGGCCGAGACCACCGCCGTCGTCTCCGACGCGCTGCGCAAGCGCGACGACCTGGAACTGCTCGACGCCGGCGCCGCCCTCGACAAAGTCAGCCTGCCCGGACACCTTGGCGCCGGGCACGAACTGACAGCCCAGCTGTGGCCCCACGTCCACCGGACAGACGCCATGTTCCTGGCCCTCATCCATAAGAAACCCTGACCGCTCCGCCTTTCGTGAAAGGAGCCCACATGGCTCAGTGCTGCATCAACCCCAGCATCCTCTCCGCAGACTTCGTCAACCTGGAGGCGGAGCTGCGCAGAATCAGCAACGCCGATGCCGTCCACGTTGACGTCATGGACAACCACTTTGTGCCGAACCTGACCCTCGGCCTGCCCGTGGTCCAGCGCATCCAGGCCGTGAGCCCGGTGCCGCTGGACGCGCACCTCATGATCGCCGATGCAGACCGCTGGGCCCCCGCCTACGCCGACGCGGGGCTCGCCTCCGTGACGTTCCACGTTGAAGCCTCAATCGCCCCCATCAAACTGGCACGGGAGCTCCGCGCACGCGGGGCGAAAGCCGGAATGGCCCTGCGCCCCGGCACCCCGGTGGAGCCGTACCTGGACATGCTGTCGGAACTGGACCTCCTGCTGATCATGACCGTGGAACCCGGCTTCGGCGGCCAGTCGTTCCTCGACCTGACGCTCCCCAAGATCAGGCGCGCCCGGGCAGCGATCGACGGATCCGGAACCGGAGTGGCACTCCAGGTGGACGGCGGCATCACCGAGGAGACCATCGTCCGGGCGGCAGAAGCGGGAGCCAACGTTTTTGTGGCTGGCTCCGCCGTCTATGGCGCGGAGGACCCCGCGACGGCGATCGACCGCCTCCGGGCAGCCGGGACCCGCCCGGTTTCGGCCGGAACGCGCTCTGTTTCGGAATCATGACGGCGTCCGGCGGGAATAGCAGGACCCACCAGTCAGTTGTGACAGAATAACAACACACACTACGTGCTCCGGGGTCGGTGTAAGTCCGAACCGGCGGTGATAGTCCGCGACCCGCGAGCCGGCACAGATCCTCTCCAGGAACTGGTCCGGCGGACGGTTGAACCGGTGAAATTCCGGTACCGACAGTTAAAGTCTGGATGAGAGAAGCACGTACAGCTGTTACTGCACTGACCCTTGGGCTGTGCGGTATTGCGCTGTCGTATACCCCCGGAGCCTACGCGGTTCTCGAGGGAAGGAACGACGAACGCTTTGACGCCGCCGACAACAGCCATGTTCAGTGCAGCCGAGATCGATGCCATGGAGGCAGCTCTCGCCGCTGCGCTCCTCGGCCCCCGCGGGGCAAACCCGCTGGTGGGCGCCGTCGTCGTCGGACCCGACGGCCGGCAACTGGTCACGGGATACCACCGCGGGGCCGGAACGGCGCACGCAGAAGCTGACGCCATAGCCCAGGCCGGCATGAAGGGCATCGATCTGGCCGGATCCACCATGGTGGTCACCCTGGAACCCTGCAACCATTGCGGACGAACCGGGCCCTGCGCCCAGGCCATCATTGACGCGGGCATCACGTCAGTGGTGTACGCCGTGGACGATCCCCATGATCCCGCTGCCGGGGGAGCCGCAACGCTGCGGGCCGCAGGGGTCAGCGTGCGTTCCGGGTTGGCCGCGCGTGCAGCGTTCGAGCTGAACCGCCGCTGGTTTGAAGCCGTACTGGGCCAGCGTCCCTTCGTCACCCTCCACATCGCCCAGACCCTGGACAGCCGCATCGCCGCGGCGGACGGCACCAGCCAGTGGATTTCCAGCCCGGAATCCCTCGCCGACAATCACGGGCTCCGCAGCCGCGTGGACGCCATCCTGGTGGGCACGCAGACACTCCTAGTGGATAATCCAAGGCTTACCGCACGGGATGCGTCGGGCGAGACGGCAGGCAGCCAGCCGCTGCGGGCCGTGATGGGGCTGCGCGGAATCCCCGACGACGCCGCCATCCACGGCGATGACGGCCGCGTGATGCACCTGCCCACCCGGGATCCGCACGAGGCCTTGGCGCAGCTCTTCTCCGCCGGTGTCCGCCACCTCATGGTGGAAGGAGGCTCGCGGATCTTGAGCGCTTTCCTCGCCGCGGGACTCGTGGACGAGCTCATCGTTTACCTGGCGCCCACCCTTCTCGGATCCGGCACGGCCGCCCTCGGCGACCTCGGCATCACCACCCTGGCCGATGCACAGGCCTGGGAATGGGATGAGGCATCCGGGGGAGCCGTGCAGACCCTCGGCCGGGACCTGAGGCTCCACCTCTTCCCGGGGCACGCCGAACCTGCGGCCACAACTGCCCGGCCGGCTGAAGCGGCCGAACCTGCCCCGGCAGCCGCGACGGCGGCTGCGCCCCTCCGCGAACTTTTTTCACCCGTCACCAGCTCACCCGAATCCTTACCGCACCGCACCGGCGCGGGTACCGCCACAGGAGGCAACTGATGTTTACCGGAATTATTGCCGAACAGGGCAAGGTCCTGTCCGTGGAACGCGACGGCGACGTCAGCGCCACGGTGCGACTGCATGCACCCGGCAGTACAGAGGGGCTGGCGCTCGGCGGCTCTGTGGCCGTCAACGGCGTATGCCTGACCGCGACGGCCATTGTCGGCAAGGAATTCAGCGTCGACGTCATGGGCGAGACGCTGGTACGCAGCACCATCGGTGAGCTCGAAGCGGGCGACGCCGTGAACCTGGAACGCTGCGTTCCGGCCGGCGGGCGCCTGGACGGGCATGTTGTCCAGGGGCATGTGGACGGCGTCGGCGAACTCCTCGAGCGCGAGGCGCTGGGCAACTGGGACCGCCTGCGGTTCGGAGTGCCACCGAGGCTCGCCCGCTACATCGCTGAAAAGGGCTCCATCGCCGTCGACGGCGTCTCCCTCACCGTCACTGCAGTCAGCGACGCCGCTGAAGCGGCCCCGTGGTTCGAGGTGGGCCTCATCCCCACCACGCTGGCCGAAACCGGCCTGGGTGCCAAGGACCTCGGCGGCCGCGTCAATCTCGAAGTTGATGTGCTGGCCAAGTACACCGAGCGACTGCTCGCGTTCGCCAGCGGCGCTGGAACAGCCAACGTCGCAGCCGGAACGGGGGAATCCAAGTGAGCCACGTCAAGAATACGACCGCCCTCCGGGTGGCAGCAGACCGGGTCCTGGACCCGATCGAAGACGCCGTCCGGGCCATGTCTGCCGGCCGTCCGGTCCTCGTAGTGGACAACGAGGACCGTGAAAACGAAGGCGACATCATCTTTGCCGCCCAGCACGCCACCCCGGAACTGATGGGCTGGACCGTCCGCTACAGTTCCGGCGTGATTTGCGTTCCGCTCGACGGAGCCCGGGCGGATGCCCTGCTGCTGCCGCCGATGGTAGCCGTCAACGAAGACGCCAAGGGCACCGCCTACACGGTTTCCTGCGATGCTGCGGTGGGCGTCAGCACCGGGATTTCCGCGACGGACCGGGCCCTCACCGCCCGGGTGCTGGCTGACCCCGCGAGCCGCCCGGAATCGATCACCCGTCCCGGGCATGTTTTTCCGCTGCGGGCCGTTAACGGTGGAGTGCGTGAGCGCCCGGGCCACACCGAAGCGGCCGTGGACCTGTGCCGGCTTGCCGGCCTGGAGCCCGTGGGCGTGATCGCCGAAGTAGTGTACGACAACGGAGAGATGATGCGCCTGGACGGACTTCGCGGCTTCGCTGCTGAACATGGATGCCCGCTGATCTCGATCGAGGATCTGGTGTCATATTTGGACGCAGCCGGGCCCGCCGGACAGGCGCCGGTCCCGGCGGGGAATGAGGAGATGCGATGACGGCTTCAGAGGCACAAAAAGACACGAAGGCAGGTCGCCGGCCGCATCCGGTGAGCGGCGGACCCGTCGTCCAGCTGCCCAGCGAATTCGGGACCTTCGTGGCCCAGGCCTGGACCGATCTGGTGACAGGTGCTGAGCACCTCGCGGTCAGCTCACCGATCCCGCCCGTGGACGGCACAGCTCCCTTGGTGCGGCTGCACTCGGAGTGCCTGACAGGCGACGTTTTCGGGTCCTACCGCTGCGATTGCGGCGAACAGCTGGCCTACGCCCTGGAAAAGATCAGCGAGGAAGGCGGCACGCTGCTGTACCTGCGCGGTCAGGAGGGCCGCGGTATTGGCCTTGCCAACAAGATCAAGGCCTACGCCCTGCAG
This sequence comes from Arthrobacter sp. B10-11, assembly GCF_033142195.1. Lineage (NCBI taxonomy): Bacteria > Bacillati > Actinomycetota > Actinomycetes > Micrococcales > Micrococcaceae > Arthrobacter > Arthrobacter sp. B10-11. Next base: position 500,835 of record NZ_JAWMTH010000003.1, on the reverse strand, counting down.
GAAGCCGGCTTCGACACTGTCGAAGCCAACGAGCAGCTCGGCCTTCCGGTGGATGCCCGTTGCTACAACGCCGCCGCGCAGATCCTGGCCGAGCTCGGACTGCACGAAGTGCGCCTGCTGAGCAACAACCCGGACAAGCAGAACCGGCTGGCGGAGGCCGGCGTCACGGTGGTTGAAATGGTTCCCACCGAAGTTCCCTCGCGGGAACAGAACATCCGCTACCTGCAGACCAAGAAGGACCGGATGGACCACCGGCTCACCCTGGACCTCCAGGGCGGGGAACCGGTGACGGCGGTGCCGGCCGCCGGCCAGGGCCCCTTCCAGCACGAACAAGACTGACCCCCAACAGGAACGAACCAGGAGACTTAGATGAGTGGACACGGCGCACCGGAGATTGACCTCACAACCCTCAACCCGGCGGAGACGTCGCAGCTGAAGCTGGCCATTGTGGCCGCGAGCTGGCACACCCAGATCATGGACGGGCTCCTGGACGGAGCCCTCCGTGCCGCCAAAGATGCCGGAATCAGCGAACCGACCGTGCTCCGGGTACCGGGAAGCTTTGAACTCCCCGTGGCGGCCGCCCGGCTGGCCAAGCACTTCGACGCAGTAGTGGCACTCGGCGTCGTGATCCGCGGCGGGACGCCGCACTTCGAGTACGTCTGCGAGGCGGCCACCATGGGACTGACCGACGTCAGCGTCAACACCGGCGTTCCCGTGGGCTTCGGCGTACTCACCTGCGACACCGAGCAGCAGGGCCTGGACCGTGCGGGCCTGCCGGGGTCCAAGGAAGACAAGGGCCACGAGGCAGTCACCGCTGCACTGGCCACCGCCGTGACGCTGAAGCAGTACAGCTAACCGCTCCGCCACCTGCTCCGGACCTGTGCAATACCTCACATCGGCGCCGTCATGGAACGGCCCGACAGGCGGGGTCAGGCCCGGAGCAAGTAGGCTGGAGGGCGTGAAGAATTTCGAGACGCTGTTCGCAGAACTGAGTGAGAAGGCAGCCACCCGTCCGGCAGGCTCCCGCACCGTCGCAGAATTGGAGTCCGGAGTCCACGGCATCGGCAAGAAGGTCGTGGAGGAAGCCGCCGAAGTGTGGATGGCTGCCGAATACGAATCCGACGAAGCCGCCGCCGAGGAAATCTCCCAGCTTCTGTACCACCTGCAGGTTCTGATGCTCGCCAAAGGCCTCACCTTGGAAGACGTCTACAAGCATCTGTAGCCATGCTGAGCGTGGCCGATGCCTGTAACCAAGACTTCCTAACCCAGAAAGACCCTCATGCTGCGAGTTGCCGTCCCCAATAAGGGATCCCTGTCCGAAGCGGCTTCGGCCATGCTGTCCGAAGCCGGCTACCGCCAGCGCCGCGACACCCGCGAACTGGTCATGGTGGACCCGGACAACGACATTGAATTCTTCTTCCTCCGCCCGCGCGACATCGCCGTGTACGTGGGCCGGGGAACGCTCGACGTCGGCATCACCGGCCGCGACCTGCTCCTCGACGCCGAGGTGGAGGCCGAGGAACTGCTGCCGCTGGGCTTTGCTGCCTCGACGTTCCGGTTCGCCGGACCGGTAGGCGACTTCACCAAGGTGGAAGAGCTCGAAGGCAAGCGCCTCGCCACCAGCTACGACGGCCTCCTCCGCGGCTACTTGGCCGAACGCGGCATTAACGCCAAGGTGGTCCGCCTGGACGGCGCCGTCGAATCATCGGTGCGGCTCGGCGTCGCGGACGCGATTGCCGACGTCGTCGAAACCGGGAACACGCTCAAGGCGGCCGGGATGGAAATCTTCGGCGAACCGATCCTGAAGTCGGAAGCGGTGCTGATCCGCCGCGTTGGCCAGGAAGGCGCCGCGAACGGCACGGCCAAGGAAATCGAGGTCCTGATCCGCCGCCTGCAGGGCGTGCTGGTTGCTCGGCAGTACGTCCTGATGGACTATGACATCCGCAAGGAACTGGTGGAGCAGGCAGCGGCGCTGACACCCGGCCTGGAATCACCCACGGTCTCGCCGCTGCGCGACTCGGAGTGGGTTGCCGTCCGGTCCATGGTGCCCAAGAGGGAAACCAACCGGATCATGGACGAACTCTATGACCTGGGCGCCCGCGCCATCCTGGTCAGCAGCATCCACGCCTGCCGGATCTGACCCGGGCCCGTCGTCGAGCGGCCAGTCTCCGGCGGACCCCACCGAATCTCCCACCAGCAAATCCTCAGGAGAAATCATGGCTGTAGCAGTGCGCGTCATCCCGTGCCTGGACGTTGACGCCGGCCGCGTGGTCAAGGGCATCAACTTTGAAGGCCTCCGCGACGCCGGTGACCCCGTGGAACTGGCGCACCGCTACGACAACGGCGGAGCGGACGAACTGACCTTCCTGGATGTGACAGCCTCCTCGGGCAACCGCGAGACCACCTTTGACGTGGTCCGCCGCACCGCCGAGGAAGTCTTCATCCCGCTCACCGTCGGCGGCGGCGTCCGCGGTGTGGCCGAGGTGGACAAGCTGCTGCGTTTCGGAGCGGACAAGGCCTCCATCAACACGGCTGCCGTTGCCCGGCCCGACGTCATCGATGAAATCACGCGGCACTTCGGTTCGCAGGTCCTGGTGCTGTCCGTGGATGCCCGGCGCACCCGGCCCGGTTCCGACCCCACGGCGTCAGGTTTTGAAGTGACCACACACGGCGGCCGGCAGGGGACCGGGATTGACGCCATCGAGTGGGCACGTGAAGCCGCGGACCGCGGCGTTGGCGAGATCCTGCTCAACTCCATTGATGCCGACGGCACGAAGGACGGCTTCGACATCGAACTGATCCGCCTGGTCCGCGCCGCCGTCAAGGTGCCGATCATCGCCTCCGGCGGGGCAGGCAAGCCCGAACACTTCCCGCCCGCCGTCGCGGCCGGGGCGGATGCCGTCCTGGCGGCGTCGATCTTCCACTTCGGTCCGCTGGACATGATTTCGCGGGTCAAGACGGCCATCCGTGAGGCGGGCTTCGAAGTCCGCTAGGCGGACTTCCGGCCCGCCGGGGGCGGGCTGCTAGAGACCGACTTCGGCTGACTGGAGAAGCGCGACGGCGTCCGGCTGGCCTTCGAAGGTCACCAGCGCATGGCGGGTGCGCCCGTGGGCGTGCATCAGCAGCTCACCGGGCTCGCCAACGATGGCCACCGAGACGGGCGCCCGTTTGGCCACATGGCGGGGACCGGAGGGGCGCACCAGCACGATTCCCAGGTCCACTCCCCGGTACAGGATGGCCGCGCGCTTGATGAGTTCGTCCCACAGTGCGTCGGAGTATTCCTCGTCCAGAGCCCGCGGAGCCCAACGGTCCACGGCGCGGCGGACGTCTTCGGTGTGCACGAAGTACTCAATGAGGTTGGAGCTCTCGGCCAGGGCCTTGATCCTTAACGGCGACAGTGCCGGAGGGCCGCCGCGGAAGGTGTTCACCAGCCGGGTGTAGTCCTCGGGAGTCTTGAGTTTGGCCGCCAGCTTTGCGGTGGCCTCGTCAGAGGCCTTCGCCAGGCTCTTGATGATCAGGCCAAGCCCCACCCCGGCCTTGCGTTCGCGCAGGTAAAGGTGCGCGGCGAGGTCACGCGTGTGCCAGCCCCTGCAGAGCGTGGGGGAGTCAGGACCGGCCGCCAGCAGGGTCTCGGCCAGGACTTCTCGGGACGGATCGACGAAATGCATCACTTGAGAAACTAGCACGAGAGGCCGCGAGTTGCGCAGTGGAAGCGCTGCCAATTTGACCCCTGATCGTCACACTGCGGTGAGGCACTAGACTTGGTCTGATGTCTGAGCAGCCCGCCCCCGCCCCTGCCCCCGTGCAACCAGTACCCCCCGTCCTGCCTGCCGACGTGGCGGACGCCCTCAAGCGCGACGGCGCCGGCCTCGTGGCTGCCATCGTCCAGCAGTTCGACACCAACGAGGTGCTGATGCTCGGCTGGATGGACGACGAGGCGCTGCGGCGCACCATGACCACGGGGAGGGTGACGTTCTACTCCCGTTCCCGCCAGGAGTACTGGCGCAAGGGCGATACCTCCGGCCATGTGCAGTGGGTGAAGTCCGTTGCACTGGATTGCGACGGCGACGCCCTCCTGGTCCGGGTTGACCAGGTCGGCGCGGCCTGCCACACGGGCACGCGGACCTGCTTCGACGGCCGCGGGCTGTCGGTGGTCCCCGGCCAGGCCGGCGCCAGCGAAAGCGCCAGCGAAAACGCCGGCTAACACCGGCCAGGCCGGGCGCAGCGCCGGACACCCATCCACACGTTTCAGGCATTACACAAGAACAGGCGGAGAACCATAGCCATGCAGGACCTTGGAATCATCAGCCCGGGCCTCGAAGAATTCCGGGAACTCGCCAGCCACAGCCGCGTCATCCCCGTCCGGTTGAAGGTACTGGCCGACGCGGAGACGCCCATCGGGCTCTACCGGAAGCTGGCGAACGGCCAGCCCGGCACCTTCCTGATGGAATCCGCGGCCGTGGGCGGTTCATGGTCCCGCTATTCGTTCATCGGCGCCAAATCCCGTGCCACGCTGACCACCAAGGACGGCCAGGCGCACTGGCTGGGCGAACCCCCCGCGGGCGTTCCCGTGGACGGGAACCCGGTGGATGCCATCAGGGACACCGTGGAGGCTCTGCGCACCGACCGCTTCGACGGCCTGCCGCCCTTCACCTCGGGCCTGGTCGGTTTCCTCGGCTGGGAGACCGTGCGGCACTGGGAGAAACTCACCAGCCCGCCCGAAGACGACCTGGAACTGCCGGAACTGGCCCTCAACCTGGTTACCGACATGGCTGTGCACGACAACATGGACGGCACCGTCCTGCTGATCGCCAACGCCATCAACTTCGACAACAGCTCCGAGCGCGTGGACGAGGCCTGGTACGACGCCGTCGCCCGGGTCAAGGCACTGCTTGCCAAGGTCAGCACGCCGGTTGAGCAGCCGATTTCCGTGCTGGAGCCCGCCGCCCTGGACTTCGCCTCCAGTGTCCAGGAACGCTGGAACGAGCCCGACTACCTTGCTGCCCTGGATCGCGGCAAGGAAGCGATCGTGGACGGTGAAGTGTTCCAGGTGGTGATTTCCCGCCGTTTCGAAATGGAGTGCGGCGCGGATCCGCTCGACGTGTACCGGGTGCTGCGGAACACCAATCCCAGCCCGTACATGTACATCTTCAGCCTCGAGGACGCCGCCGGCCGGCAGTACTCCATCGTGGGTTCGTCACCGGAAGCCCTCGTGACGGTCACCGGCGAGGAAGTCATCACCCACCCGATCGCAGGCTCCCGCCCCAGGGGCAAGACCGTGGAGGCGGACAAGGCGTTCGCAGAGGAGTTGCTGGCCGACCAGAAGGAACGCGCCGAACACCTCATGCTCGTGGACCTGTCCCGCAACGACCTCTCCAAGGTGTGCGTTGCCGGCACGGTGGACGTCACGCAGTTCATGGAGGTGGAGCGTTTCAGCCACATCATGCACCTGGTTTCCACAGTGGTCGGCAGGCTTGCTCCCACCGCGAAGGCCTACGACGTCCTGAAGGCAACGTTCCCGGCAGGAACGCTCTCCGGAGCCCCCAAGCCGCGCGCGCTCCGGCTCCTGGATGAGCTGGAACCGCACCGCCGCGGCATCTATGGCGGCGTGGTGGGCTACCTGGACTTCGCCGGGGACATGGACATGGCCATCGCCATCCGTTCCGCCCTGCTCCGGGAGGGACGAGCCTACGTCCAGGCCGGCGGCGGCATCGTGGCCGATTCCGTCAACCCGACCGAAGCCCTCGAAACGGTCAACAAGGCGGCCGCGCCGCTGCGCGCCGTCCACACGGCCGGCTCCCTGCACAACATCACTGCCGACTCCCTTACGGAGTCCGGAGATGCCGCGGGCAGCTCAGCCAGCCAGAGCCCGGGCAGTTGATGGGTGTCATGGAAGACGGCGTCACCGAGGACAAAAAGGGCAGGCCGGCGGCCAGCCGGACAGGTGCTCCGGTGTGGGCGCGGAAGTCGACGCTGGTCCTGGTCATTGCGGCGTTGGCCCTGGCGGTTTTCGGCACCACCACGCAGACATGGCTGACCGTGCATCTGGATCCGGCCCAGCTGGGCCAGGCGGTCAACAGCCAGGACGGCCTGCAGGTGCAGGGCAGCAAAGCGGCGACCACCGTCACCGCGCTGGCACTCGTCGCGCTGGCAGGCGGCCTCGCTGCCTCGATCGCGGGGCGGATTGCGCGCTGGATCATTACGGCGATCATTGTCCTGGCGTCAGTTGGCATCGTGACCGCCGCGGTGACGGTGATGACGGATCCGCTGGCCGCCGCCCAGGGGTCCATCGCTGCAGCCACCGGCATCACCGGAAGCAGCGTCCAGGTGAGCGTTTCCGCATTCCCGGCACTCGCCGTCGTCGCCGGTGTCCTGCTGGGACTCGGAGCCCTGTTGATCATTCCGGCCGGACGCCATTGGAAGACGCGCACTAAATATGACGCCGCGACGGCCGGCACGGCCGGCGCCCCGGAGGGCCCCGCGGATGAGATCGACAGCTGGGACAGGCTGTCCCGGGGCGACGACCCCACCTAGGCCGGCCCGCCGATGTCCAAGGCACCGCCAAAAAATGGCAGAATGTAACCAGTATTCATCCTGAGGAGATTTCCATGAGCAAAGCCACTGTTTCCGCATCCAAATCCGCTGCTGCCCGGAACGTCAACACCGGCGTCGACCACAGTGCAGACCTCGGCCACGGCAACAGCCCGGCAGCGTGGACGTGCGTGATCGTCATGCTGGTGGGCGCCCTCATTGCGTCCATCGCCTTTGTCATCGCCAGCACCCCCATCTTCATCGCCGGCGCCGCAGTCATGGTGATCGGCCTGCTGCTCGGCTGGATCATGCGCAAGGCCGGCTACGGCGTGGACGGCAGCAAGCTGAAGAACTCCGGCCACTAGCAGTGACTGTTCTCGATGACATCAATGCCGGTGCACGGGAGGACATGGAGGCCCGCCGGCGCCTGGTGTCCCTCGCCGAACTGAAGGACCGCGCCGCAGCGGCCGCGCCCGCGCGCGATGCCTGGGCTGCCCTCGGCGGGAACGTCTCGCCGCGGAACCAGCTGAAGGTCATTGCCGAAATCAAGCGGCGCAGCCCCTCCAAGGGCGATCTGGCGAGCATCGCGGATCCTGCCGAGCTGGCAGTCCAGTACGCCGACGGCGGCGCTTCCGTCATCAGCGTCCTCACCGAACAACGCCGGTTCAGCGGGTCCCTCGCCGACCTGGACGCCGTCCGGAAAGCCGTTGATGTGCCGCTGCTCCGCAAGGACTTCACGGTGGACGAGTACCAGATCTGGGAAGCGCGTGCGCACGGCGCGGACCTGGTGCTTCTGATCGTCGCGTCGCTGAGTGACTCTGAGCTGCGCGGCTTCAGCCAGCTCACCCGTGAACTGGGCATGAACGCGCTGGTGGAGACGCACACGGCGGAGGAGATCGAACGCGCCGTCGCGGCTGACGCCCGGATCATTGGCGTGAATGTCCGCAACCTCAAGACGCTCGACGTCGACCGTTCCGTGTTTGCCTCCCTCGCCGGCGGCATCCCGCCGGAAGCGGTCATTGTTGCCGAATCCGGAGTCCGCGGCGCGGACGACGTCCGGCACTACGCCGCGAACGGCGCCAACGCCGTGCTGGTGGGTGAAGCGCTGGTGAGCGATGCAACCCCGCGCGAGCGGATTGCCGAATTTACCGCTGCCGGGGCAGAAGCCATCGCAGCACGGGTCTGACGACCGGGGCGCCCGGCGGCAGACCGCTGACGCCGGGCGCCATCCGAATTTTCTTATGAACAGTGGAACAGGATGGTGAGACCGATGGTCGACGCGCCAACAACCGGCTCTGATGAGGGCACCGCGGACGCATTTCTGCAAGGAGACCGGTCCCTGCGCCACGCGCCGGGCCCGTACTTCGGCTCCTACGGCGGGCGCTGGATGCCCGAATCCCTCATCGCGGCCCTGGACGAGCTGGAAGACACCTTCGAGAAGGCCAAGGCCGACCCGGAGTTCGTCGCCCAGATCAAGGACCTGAACAAGAACTACTCCGGCCGCCCGTCCCTGCTCACCGAGGCCAAGCGCTTCGCCGGGCACGCCGGCGGCGTCCGCGTCTTCCTCAAGCGCGAGGACCTGAACCACACCGGTTCGCACAAGATCAACAACGTCCTGGGCCAGGCCCTGCTCGCCAAGCGCATGGGCAAGACCCGCGTGATTGCCGAGACCGGAGCCGGCCAGCACGGAGTGGCCAGCGCAACCGCGGCCGCCCTGCTGGGCCTGGAGTGCGTGGTGTACATGGGCGCCGAGGACTGCCGCCGCCAGGCACTGAACGTGGCCCGCATGGAGCTCCTGGGTGCCACGGTCATCCCCGTGACCAGCGGATCGCAGACCCTCAAGGATGCCATCAACGAGGCACTCCGTGACTGGGTGGCCAACGTCGACCACACCCACTACCTGCTCGGCACGGCCGCCGGAGCCCACCCTTTCCCGGCGATGGTGCGGTATTTCCACGAGGTCATCGGCGAGGAAGCCCGCGCCCAGATCCTGGAACAGACCGGCCGGCTCCCTGACGCGGTCTGCGCCTGCATCGGCGGCGGCTCCAACGCGATCGGCATCTTCCACGGATTCCTGGACGACCCCTCGGTCAGGATCTTCGGCTTCGAGGCCGGCGGCGACGGCGTGGATACCGGACGCCACGCCGCCACCATCACGCTGGGCAAGCCCGGCGTGCTGCACGGCGCGCGTTCCTACCTGATGCAGGACGACGACGGGCAGACCATCGAGTCGCACTCCATCTCCGCAGGCCTGGACTACCCCGGAGTCGGCCCCGAGCACGCCTACCTGGCGGACATCGGCCGGGTCAGCTACGAACCCATCACCGACGCCGAAGCCATGGACGCCTTCCGGCTCCTGTGCCGGACCGAAGGCATCATCCCCGCCATCGAATCCGCCCACGCCCTGGCCGGCGCCATCAAGGTGGGCCAGCGCCTCGCGGCCGAAGCGGAGGCCGAAGGGCAGCCCGCGGACAGCAAGATCGTCGTCGTCAACCTCTCCGGCCGCGGCGACAAGGACGTGGCCACGGCCGCTGAATGGTTCGACCTGTTGGACAAGGATTCCGTTGAGGCCGAAATCGGCAAAGAAGGGGAACAGCTGTGACCGGCGTTCAGGACATCACCAGCACCAGCAAATCGGCCGCCGCCATCGACAAGGCGCGCGCTGAAGGGCGGGCGGCCCTCATCGGCTATCTGCCGGCCGGCTACCCCGATGTGGAACAGACCATCGCGGCAGGCATCGCGCTGGCCGAAAACGGCGCCGACCTGATCGAAATCGGGATCCCTTACTCCGACCCGGTCATGGACGGCCAGGTCATCCAGGCTGCCACCACCGAGGCGCTGGCCAACGGTTTCCACGTCCGGCAGGTCTTCGACGTGGTCCGCGGCATCACCAGCAAGACCGACGCCGCCGTTTTGGTGATGACCTACTGGAACCCGGTGGTCCGGATGGGCGTGGACGAATTCTCGCGCCGGCTGGCCGAAGCCGGGGGAGCCGGGCTCATCACCCCTGACCTGATTCCGGACGAAGCCTCCGAGTGGATGGCTGCCTCGGACAAGTACGGACTGGACCGGGTGTTCCTTGTGGCCCCGTCGTCCTCGCCGGAACGCATGAAGCGCACGGTTGATGCCAGCCGCGGCTTCGTCTACGCCGTGTCCATCATGGGCGTCACCGGTGCCCGCACATCCGTCAGCAGTGCCGCCGAAGGCGTCGTCGCCGCAGCGCACGCGGCCGGGGCGGAACGCGTGTGCGTCGGCCTCGGAGTGTCCAACGCCGGCCAGGTCCGCGAGATCGCGGCCTACGCTGACGGCGTGATCGTGGGCACGGCGCTCGTCGCCGCCATCCGCGACGGCGGCGTGGACGCTGTCGCCGCCCTGACCAAAGACCTCAGCACCGGCCTGTCCAGGGAAGAAGCCTAAACAATGCAGACTGTCCTCCACGTGGCGGCCATGGTCCCCGCCAGCATTCCGAGCCCGGACTGGTCCGGGTTCGATATCCCGCTGCCGTGGGGGTCGCTGCGCATCCACGCGTACGCGCTGTGCATCCTCGCCGGCATCGTGGTTGGCCTGTGGCTGACCTCGGTCCGCTGGAACAAGCGCGGCACACCGGAGGGCAGCCTGTGGGACATCGCCATCTGGGCCATCCCGTTCGGCATCATCGGCGGCCGGCTCTACCACGTGTTCTCTTCCCCGGATGCGTACTTCGGCCCCGGCTTCGACGGCACGGGTGACCTTTCCCTGATTCCGCAGATCCAGCGCGGCGGACTGGGCATCTGGGGCGCCGTGCTGCTCGGTGCTGTCGGCGCCTGGATCGGCTGCCGCCGGGCGGGGGTCAAGCTGACCGCGTTCCTGGACGCCGCCGCACCGGGCCTGCTGCTGGCCCAGGCTGTGGGCCGCTGGGGCAACTACTTCAACCAGGAACTCTTCGGCGGGCCCACCACGCTTCCCTGGGGCCTGCAGATCGACGCTGACAACGCGAACTTCCCGGCCGGAATGCCGGCCGACACCCTCTTCCACCCGACGTTCCTCTATGAATCCCTCTGGAACATCGCCGGCGTCGTGATCCTGCTTGCACTCGACCGGAAGTTCAACTTCCGGCGCGGACGGTTGTTCTGGCTGTACGCCATGTACTACACGCTCGGCCGCGTCTGGATCGAGGCCATGCGCATCGACGATGCCGAACAGATCAACCTGTTCGGCATCACCACCCGCCTCAACGTCTGGACCAGCATCTTCGTCTTCCTGGCGGCCCTGATCGTGTTCATCGTGCTGGGCCTTCGCAAGCGTGATGAGCCGGACACTCCGTACCTTGCCGGTCACGTTCCGGCCGACAATGACGGCGACGCCGAGGACAACAAGGCGGAAGTTGCCGAACTGGCAGCCGTTCCGGCGGAGGGCAAAAGCATCCGGCATTCGGACAAGAGTGTCTCAGATAGTGGGTCCCGTGGTAATCTCCCTGATAACCAAAGCGGTCCGGGGCACACTTCCGCCCCAACTGAAGCGGTGAGGGAATCAACTGCCGGCACCACGCCCGCCAAGGGCGCGCCGGGAAGTGAAAACTCCCTTCACCAGGACTCCGGATCCGCGCCGGACACTGACCGCACCAAGTAGTCAGGGCCGGCAAACCGGGCAGCAGGGCTACCGCCCGCAGCGCCCGTTCCCACAGCGTCGTGGCACCAGGGCCCCCTCCCGTCAGCACAGAGCTGCCGCCGGGTCAAGCCCAGGTCAGGGCCTGCGTAACTGTTAGTTCAGCAGGCCGGGCTGACCTACAATTTCCAGTAAGTAACACTTTGTTGTGCCCATCACACAGGCACCGCGAGTGGGGCCAACGTTGTCCCTTCCATACGCTCGATCAGGAGGAAGGACGTCTCCCATGACCCAAACTCTTCACAGCCCCAGTTGGTCCGAACCGAACCAGCCTGCACCTGCCATGTCGCCGTTCAAGCGGTTCGCGGCGCTGCCGGAGGCCGGTGGGCTCTACAACCCGGAGCAGGAGAAGGACGCCTGCGGCCTCGCCATCATCGCCACGCTCCGCGGGGAGCCCGGCTATGACATCGTCGACGCCGCCCTGACGGCACTGCGCAACCTCGAGCACCGCGGTGCCGTAGGTGCCGATGAGGGAACGGGCGACGGCGCCGGGCTGCTGATGCAGATCCCGGACGAGTTCTTCCGCGCCGTCACCGAGTTTGAGCTTCCGGCACCCGGACAGTACGTCGCCGGTACGGCATTCCTGCCCGCCGAGCAGCGTGAAGCCGATGCCGCCAAGGCAGGCATCGAAAGCCTCGCCGCCGATGAGGGACTCACGGTCCTGGGCTGGCGCGAAGTTCCGATCGTCGCCGACCTCGTCGGTGCCATGGCCCGGGCCTGCATGCCGTACTTCTCCCAGCCGTTCTTTGCCTCCAGCACCGGGGAAGTGCTGGAGCGCAACGAACTCGACTCCCGTGCCTGGCGCATCCGCAAGCGTGCCCAGAACAAGTTCGGCGTGTACTTCCCGTCGCTGTCCTCGCGGACCATTGTCTATAAGGGCATGCTCACCACCGCCCAGCTGGAGCCGTTCTACCCGGACCTCTCGGACAAGCGCTTCAAGACCAAGCTCGCGATCGTGCACTCGCGCTTCTCCACCAACACGTTCCCGTCCTGGCCGCTGGCCCAGCCGTTCCGCACCATTGCCCACAACGGTGAAATCAACACCGTCAAGGGCAACCGGAACTGGATGCGTGCGCGCCAGTCGCAGCTGGCCAACCCGCTGCTGGGGGATTCCCCCGAGGAGCTGTACCCCATCTGCACCCCGGGTGCCTCCGACTCGGCATCGTTCGATGAAGTGGCCGAGCTGCTCTGGCTCTCCGGGCGCCCCATCACGCACTCGATCATGATGATGATCCCGGAGGCCTGGGAAAACCACGCCACGATGGATCCTGCCCGCAAGGCGTTCTACGAATACCACTCCCTGCTGATGGAGCCGTGGGACGGCCCCGCCGCCGTTTCATTCACCGACGGCAGCCTGGTGGGCGCAACGCTTGACCGCAACGGCCTGCGCCCCGGACGCTACTGGATCACCGAAGACGGCCTGGTGGTGTTCGCTTCCGAGGTGGGCGTCATCGACGTCGAACCTTCCAAGGTGGTCAAGAAGGGGCGTGTCTCCCCGGGCAAGATGTTCCTGGTGGACACTGAGGCCGGCCGCATCATCGACGATGAAGAGGTCAAGGCCGAAGTCGCTGCCGCCAACCCGTGGGCGGAGTGGGTCAAGGACAACCTGATCGACCTCAACGAGCTGCCGGAACGCGAGCACGTGGTGCACACCGCCGCGTCCGTGAACATCCGCCAGCGGACCTTCGGCTACACCACCGAGGAACTGAAGATCCTTCTGGGCCCGATGGCCCGCACCGGTGCCGAGCCCCTCGGCGCCATGGGTTCGGATACTCCCGTGGCTGTGCTGTCCAAGCGCCCCCGGCTCCTGTTTGACTACTTCGTGCAGTCCTTCGCCCAGGTCACCAACCCGCCGCTGGACGCCATCCGCGAAGAGCTGGTCACGTCGCTGACGTGTGCCATCGGCCCGAACGGCAACCTGCTGGATACCAAGCAGGTCCGGCAGCCGCAGGTTTCCCTGCCGTTCCCGGTGATCAACAACGACCAGCTCGCCAAGATCGCGAACATCGAAAGCCCCGACGGCGACAGGGTCGCCATGAAGGTCCGCGGCCTGTACCGTCCCGAAGGCGGCGAAAACGCGCTGCGCGCCCGCCTGACGGAGATCTGCGAGCAGGTCTCCGGTGCCATCAACCGCGGCGTGCAGTACGTTGTGCTCTCGGACCGCGACTCGAACGCCCAGTGGGCGCCCATCCCGTCGCTGCTGCTCGTGAGCGCCGTGCACCACCACCTGCTGCGCAGCGCCAACCGGACCAAGACCGCCCTGGTGGTCGAAGCCGGCGACGTCCGCGAGACGCACCACGTGGCAGTCCTGATCGGCTACGGCGCGTCCGCCGTCAACCCGTACCTGGCCATGGAATCCGTGGAACAGCTCATCAGCAGCGGAGACGTTGTCGGGGTGACGCCGCAGGACGGCGTCTACAACCTGATCAAGGGCCTCGGCAAGGGCGTCCTGAAGATCATGTCCAAGATGGGCATCTCCACGGTGGCCTCCTACACCGGTGCCCAGACGTTCGAAGCGCTTGGCCTCGGCCAGGAGCTGGTGGACGAATTCTTCGCCGGCACGCACTCCCAGCTCGGCGGCGTCGGGCTCGACGTCATCGCCGCTGAGGTTTCGGCCCGGCACCAGATGGCGTACCCGGAGGGCGGCATCGAGCAGCCGCACCGCCCGCTGCTCGGCGGCGGCGAGTACCAGTGGCGCCGCGACGGCGAACCGCACCTGTTCAACCCGGAGACGGTTTTCCGGCTGCAGCACGCCACGCGTGAACGCCGCTACGACATCTTCAAGTCCTACACCCGGGGCGTGGACGACCAGTCCGAGAACCTCATGACCCTCCGCGGCCTGCTGAAGTTCAAGACCGACGCCCGTCCCGCCGTGCCGCTTGAGGAAGTGGAGCCCGTCTCCAGCATCGTCAAGCGCTTCTCCACCGGTGCCATGAGTTACGGGTCCATTTCCAAGGAAGCCCACGAGACCCTCGCGATCGCCATGAACCGGCTGGGCGGCAAGTCCAACACCGGTGAAGGCGGCGAGGACGTGGACCGCCTGCTGGATCCGGAGCGCCGCTCGGCCGTCAAGCAGATTGCCTCCGGCCGCTTCGGCGTGACCAGCCTGTACCTGACCAACGCAGACGACATCCAGATCAAGATGGCGCAGGGTGCCAAGCCCGGCGAAGGCGGCCAGCTGATGGCGCAGAAGGTGTACCCCTGGGTTGCCCGGACGCGCCACTCGACCCCCGGCGTCGGACTCATTTCCCCGCCCCCGCACCACGACATCTACTCGATCGAAGACCTCGCCCAGCTGATCTACGACGCCAAGCGCGCCAATCCTTCGGCCCGGGTGCACGTCAAGCTCGTTTCCGAGGTGGGAATCGGCACAGTTGCCGCCGGTGTCACCAAGGCGAAGGCCGACGTCGTACTGGTTTCCGGGCACGACGGCGGTACCGGCGCCTCGCCGTTGAACTCGCTCAAGCACGCCGGTGTTCCGTGGGAGCTGGGGCTCGCAGAGACCCAGCAGACCCTGATGCTCAACGGCCTGCGCGACCGCGTGGTGGTGCAGGTGGACGGCCAGCTCAAGACCGGCCGCGACGTCGTGATCGCAGCGCTGCTCGGCGGCGAGGAATTCGGCTTCGCCACGGCACCGCTGGTGGTGGAAGGCTGCATCATGATGCGCGTCTGCCACCTGGACACCTGCCCGGTGGGCGTTGCCACGCAGAACCCCGAACTGCGGGCCCGCTTCAGCGGCAAGCCGGAGTTCGTGGTCAACTTCTTCGAGTTCCTTGCGGAAGAAGTCCGAGAGATCCTGTCGGAGCTCGGCTTCCGCAGCATCGAAGAGGCAATCGGCCACGCCGAAATGCTGGACACCCGTGAGGCGATCAACCACTGGAAGGCCGAAGGGCTGGACCTGGACCCGATCCTGCACGGACTCGAGTTCGACGACGACGCCCCGCTGCGCAACCTGACCGGCCAGAACCACGAGCTGGACAAGCACTTCGACCAGCGGCTCATCACCATGGCAGCCGAGGCGCTGACCGACCGCAGCCCGGTGAAGATCGCCGTGGACGTCATCAACACGGACCGTTCCGTTGGCACCATGCTGGGCCACACCGTGACCAAGACGTTCGGTACCGATGTGCTGGCGACGGACACGATCGACATCACGCTGACCGGTACCGCGGGCCAGTCGCTGGGCGCCTTCCTGCCCGCCGGCATCACGCTGCGGATGTTCGGCGACTCGAACGACTACGTGGGCAAGGGCCTCTCCGGCGGCCGCATCATCGTCCGCCCGGACCGCACCAACGTGTTCCAGGCCGAGAGCAACGTGATTGCCGGCAACGTGATCGGCTACGGTGCCACCAGCGGCGAGATGTTCCTGCGCGGCCAGGTGGGCGAACGCTTCCTGGTCCGGAACTCCGGCGCCACGGCGGTTGTCGAAGGCATCGGCGACCACGGCTGTGAGTACATGACCGGCGGCCAGACGCTGATCATCGGCCGCACCGGCCGTAACTTCGGTGCGGGCATGTCCGGCGGAACGGCCTACGTGCTGGACCTGCGGACCACCCGCGTCAACAAGCAGGCGCTGGAATCCGGCGAACTGCAGCTGCGCGAACTGGATGCCGAAGACCGCGACATTGTGCACGGCCTCCTGGTCAAGCACGTCGAGGAAACCGAGTCGCTGCACGCGCAGCGGCTGCTCGAAAACTTCGACGACACCGCAGCCCGCATTACCAAAGTCCTGCCGCGCGACTACGCGGCCGTATTGCAGACCCGTCTTGACGCGATCGAAGAGGGCCTGGACCCCGATGGCGAAGAAGTATGGTCTCGAATCCTGGAGGTGACCGGTGGCTGATCCACGCGGATTTCTGAAAGTACGTCAGCGTGAAACCCAGCCGCGCCGTCCCGTTCCCGTCCGCATCATGGACTGGAAGGAAGTGTACGAGGCCCAGGAAAAGGGTGTCCTGAAGAGCCAGGCCGGCCGCTGCATGGATTGCGGTGTGCCGTTCTGCCACCAGGGCTGCCCGCTGGGGAACCTGATTCCCGAGTGGAACGACCTCGTGTGGCGGGACAAGGGCGAGGAAGCGATTGAGCGGCTGCATGCCACCAACAACTTCCCCGAATGGACCGGCCGGCTGTGCCCGGCTCCCTGCGAGGCTTCTTGCGTGCTGGGGATCAACCAGCCCGCCGTGACCATCAAGCAGGTTGAGGTCTCCATCATTGACCAGGCGTTCGACAACGGCTGGGTCAACCCGCTGCCGCCGACCCGCCTGACGGGCAAGACCGTGGCAGTGGTGGGCTCCGGCCCCGCCGGCCTGGCCGTGGCCCAGCAGCTGACCCGTGTGGGTCACACCGTTGCCGTGTACGAGCGCGACGACAAGATCGGCGGGCTCCTGCGCTACGGCATTCCCGACTTCAAGATGGAGAAGGAACAGGTTGACCGACGCCTTGAGCAGATGAAGGCCGAAGGCACCCGCTTCCGGACCGGCGTTGCCGTGGGCACCGACGTGACCTGGGAGCAGCTCCGCCGCCGGTACGATGCCGTGGTGGTTGCCACCGGCGCCACCGTGCCGCGGAACCTGCCGATCCCTGGCCGCGAGCTCGAAGGCGTGCACTACGCCATGGACTACCTCGTTCCAGCCAACCGCGTGGTGGCGGGGGAGCAGGTGGAGAACCAGATCCACGCCAAGGGTAAGCACGTGGTGATCCTGGGCGGCGGCGACACGGGTGCTGACTGCCTCGGCACCGCACACCGCCACGGGGCCGCCTCGGTGACCACCCTGGCGATCGGCAAGCAGCCGTCCGTGGAGCGCACGCCGAACCAGCCCTGGCCCACGTTCCCCACGCTCTTCGAGGTGGCGAGTGCACACGAAGAGGGCGGTGAGCGTACGTACCTCGCCTCCACGGTGGAATTCGTTGGCGAAAACGGCAAGCTCACCGGCGTGAAGGTTGCCGAGACCGAGTTCGTGGACGGCAAGCGCCTCCCGAAGGCAGGCACCGAGCGGATCATTCCCGCGGACCTGGTGTTCCTGTCCCTGGGCTTCACCGGCGCGGAGCCTGCCGGGATTACCGAGCAGGTCCACGCTGAATTCGACGGCCGCGGCAACGTGGCCCGCGACGGCTACTACATGACCAACACCGAGGGTGTGTTCGTTGCCGGTGACGCCGGCCGCGGGCAGTCGCTCATCGTGTGGGCCATCGCCGAGGGCCGCGCCTGCGCTGCAGCCGTTGACAAATTCCTGATGGGGACGACGATCCTGCCTGCCCCGGTTGCCCCAACCGACCGGGCCATCGCCGTTCTCTAGTCATACGCTCGGTAGTCACAAACGGGGGACCACGGAAGTTCACCTGCGGTATAACTCCAATCCAGAAACAGACCAATAGGGTAGGTATATGAGACGCGCAAAAATCGTGGCAACGTTCGGACCGGCTATTTCCAGCTTCGAGAACACCCTCGCAGTTGTTGAAGCCGGCGTGGATGTTGCCCGCATGAACATGAGCCACGGCGACTACTCCGTGCACGACGTGACATACGAGAACGTCCGCAAGGCGTCGAAGCAGCTCGGCAAGCCCGTCGCCATCATGGCGGACCTCCAGGGCCCCAAGATCCGTCTTGGCCGCTTTGTGGACGGCCCGCACGAGCTGGCCGTCGGCGACATCTTCACCATCACCACCGAAGACGTTCCGGGCACCAAGGACATCTGCTCCACCACGCTCAAGAGCCTTACCGATGACGTCAACGTCGGCGACGCGCTGCTGATCGACGACGGCAAGGTGGCCCTGCGGGCCCTCGAGGTCGACGACGTGAAGGTGGTCGCCCAGGTGACCGTCGGCGGCATGGTCTCGAACAACAAGGGCATCAACCTGCCCGGTGTTGCCGTCAACGTCCCCGCGCTGAGCGAAAAGGACGAGGACGATCTGCGCTGGGCCATGCGCCGCGGCGTGGACATGGTTGCCCTGTCCTTCGTCCGTGATGCCACGGACATCAAGCGCGTCCACGAGATCATGGACGAAGAGGGACGCCGCGTGCCGGTGATCGCCAAGATCGAGAAGCCGCAGGCCGTTGAGCAGCTGCACGAGATCATCGACGCCTTCGACGCCATCATGGTGGCCCGTGGCGACCTCGGCGTGGAACTGCCCCTCGAAGAGGTGCCGATCGTCCAGAAGCGCGCCATCGAACTGGCCCGCCGCTGGGCCAAGCCGGTCATCGTCGCCACCCAGGTGCTCGAATCCATGATCGACAACCCGCGCCCCACCCGTGCGGAGGCTTCGGACTGCGCCAACGCAGTGCTCGACGGCGCCGATGCAGTCATGCTGTCCGGCGAGACCAGCGTGGGCAAGTACCCGATCGAGACCGTCAAGGTCATGGCCCGGATCATCGAATCCACCGAGGTCCACGGCCTGGAGCGCGTACCCCCGCTGGGCACCAAGCCCAAGACCCGTGGCGGCGCGATCACCCGTGCCGCCGTCGAGATCGCCGACCAGCTGGACGCCAAGTACATCTGTGCGTTCACCCAGTCCGGTGACTCGGCACGCCGCCTGTCCCGCCTGCGCCCGGTCAAGCCGGTCTTTGCTTTCACCCCGGTGGAGCACGTCTGGAACCAGCTTGCACTGACCTGGGGCATCCAGCCGGTCCTGGTTCCCATGGTGGACCACACCGACGAAATGACGGCCCAGGTAGACCGCAGCCTGCTGGAACTGGACCTGGTGGAAGACGGCGACCTCGTGGTCATCGCCGCCGGTTCCCCTCCCGGAAAGGCCGGTTCGACCAACTCGCTGAAGGTGCACAAGGTGGGCGACCTCGCTGACTCCACCCGCATCGGCGAAGTGGCCAGCAACAAGGAAAAGCTCGGCCCCTGGCCGGAAAAGAAGAAGAAGGCCTAGTACGTCCCCTGCGTGCGGCGCGAGCCGCACGCAGGGCAAAAGGGAGGATCCCCGCCATTTGGCGGGGATCCTCCCTTTTTGTCTTTGTTGACCCAGCGGTCTTGGCCGCCGGCGCCGGGGTGGCAGGCGCCGGGCAGACGCTTGCCTTGCTGCCGGCGGGTCGCGGTCTGCCGGAGCCGTGCAGTTAGTTGACCTGGTTGATGATGGTTTCGGCAACCTCGCGCATGCTGAGGCGGCGGTCCATGGAGGTCTTCTGGATCCAGCGGAAAGCCTCGGGCTCGGTGAGGCCCATCTTGGTGGTCAGCAGGCTCTTGGCGCGCTCTACCAGCTTGCGGGTGGCGAACTGCTCCTGGAGGTCAGACACCTCGTTCTCGAGGGCCTTGATTTCCTCGTGGCGGGACAGTGCGATTTCCAGGGCCGGAATCAGGTCCGCGGGCGTGAACGGCTTGACCACGTAGGCCATGGCGCCGGCGTCGCGGGCGCGCTCCACGAGCTCCTTCTGGCTGAAGGCGGTGAGGAGCACCACGGGGGCGATACGGGCCTTGACGATCTTTTCGGCGGCGGAGATGCCATCCATGACCGGCATCTTGACGTCCATCAGGACGAGGTCCGGCTTGAGTTCCTCGGCCAGCTGGACGGCCTTTTCGCCGTTGTCCGCTTCGCCGATGACGTCATAGCCTTCGCCGCGGAGGATTTCGATGATGTCCAGGCGGATAAGGGTCTCGTCCTCGGCGACAATCACGCGGCGGGCCGGCTGGGTGTTGGGGTTTGACTCCGTCTGTTCTGACACGGGAACTCCTTGAAAGGTACGGCGGGAACTAGTCCATCTTAGTTGTGCCCGCTGTTGTACTTGGAACTGCTTGGGTTCGTTGCGGCTTCACTGGCGCGATTCTGGAATTCAGCCTATCTGCATGTAGAGTAATTTCGCGCACTGGAAGCGATCGCGTTGCTCACAACGGGGCTGTGAGCCTAAGATTGTTACTCCCGTGTAATCCGCGCCCGAGTGGCGGAATTGGCAGACGCGCCGCACTCAAAATGCGGTATCGAAAGGTGTGTGGGTTCGAGTCCCACCTCGGGCACGACGTTTTCCCTCGTCAGAGGCGATTTTGCTTTGACGTGTTGACAAAGCTTGTGGTCGCGTCGCTCTGACGGCTGGTTCGCGGGCTGTGGCCTGGCCGCCGCGGTGGCCTATTCAGGTGTGTGGGATAACGGGTTCAAGACCCTGGCTGGTGGGCCTTCCGCCTGCTGCGGCTGGGGCTATGCGGTTTCCTCGTTCCGGTTCTGTCGGGTTGGCCCTGGTTGGCCTACACCTATTCATGGTTCCGAGCGGCGGGTACGACATGACGTAGCCGCTTTAGCTGGACGTCCCTCTTGGAAAGCTGCTTCTGGACGTTTGTTCGGCAGTAGGTACCGTGTTTGTCCGGCCAAAGAGGGTGTTGACACTGTCAACACTTAAGTCATACGTATTCGTCTGCAGGTGGCGACCCGTCTTTAGGCCTGGCACATGCCGTCAATGGCAGCTTTACGGCCTGGATCGGCGGTTCCTGGGACGTTCCGGGTACACCGGCACAGCATCTGTGCCGGTGAACGACGCATCGAGAATGTGAAGGTGTGTGGGATCCGGGCTTTTCTTCCGGTGTGACCGTGACGCCGCCGTTTAGGCTGTATCTGTGAATCACCCAGTGGATGAAGGGCCGTTCTTTCACGGCACGAAAGCCGACCTCCGGGACGGGGACCTGCTGAGCGCCGGCTTCAGGTCGAACTACCGTCCAGAAGTCGTGATGAACCATATCTATTTCACCGCTCTTCCGAACGGTGCGGGGCTCGCTGCGGAACTCGCAGCAGGTGACGGCGCGCCCAGGGTTTACGCCGTCGAGCCGACGGGTGTCTTCGAGAATGACCCGAACGTGACCGACAAGAAATTCCCCGGCAATCCCACCCGGTCATATCGCAGCAGTGCCCCGCTCAGGGTCGTCGGCGAAGTCACCGATTGGACGCGTCTGGCTCCCGAAGAACTGCGGGCGTGGAAAGAACGCCTGGGCGCGCTCCTTGCCGATGAGCGGGGCGAAATCATCAACTGAGGGGACAATCGATCTCAGAATGTTCGACAGGTAGTTCGGGGAGAGATGTCACGTTCGGTGAAGCTCGTCGCCGTCTTGGCTCTGGTGCTGGTCATGAGCTCTTGCGGCAGGGCGTCTATCGAGGAGATGGGGCGCAACGCCATCCGCGAAGAAGCCGCCCAGGGCAAGGACTGGTTTGTCCGGTTCACGTCGGCCACTGACACGGCGGACAGGGGATTGGTTGCCTCCAGGCTTGGCGACATCAGCGGCAACCGTGAGCCCTACGCCTTCGGTTGGGACGCCGAGGGGAATTTCCACACCGATCACTATTACCGCGAGCACCTGACGACCAGCGGCGGCTTCTGGGGTGAGCATCGTACTGTCAGTGCCTGTGTCCGGTTCGAGGGGCACGTGGGCTCGGTGATTGCGACCACTATCGACTGCCCTGACGAGCCTCGGTTCTCCGACTACACCGACGAATGGGTAGTGGTGACCTGAACCTTCACACGCCCCCGCTCACCGCTCCAGTACCTCCACGACATCAAGTACCGTGCGGAGCAGCGTCCCTGCGAGCCCGCAGACGCCTATCCACAGGCCGGGGACTTGAACGCGGTTCGCCTCTTCGGATTGCATTCGGGTTCGGGGAAAGTCGCTTTCTCAAGGGCGTGGGTCCGGATCCGGGCCGGGCGCAGCGGCGGCGCCCCAGTCAAGTTCGTCCTGTGAATGGCTTTCAAGCGGGCATTGACGGCGTTCGCTGTTCGGCGTTTTAGTACCGAGGTCGGTAGGCGTTTCTGTCAGATGTGGGCTTCGTTCTGATAGACGGAGTCACCGCTGGGTTTGAGGGTCTGGAGTGCAACTTGGGGGACCGGGAGCGGTTCAAGGTTTCGTGAGGAAATAAGCGACGGGGGAGCGCCGAACGGAACTTTGGATCGCGAGCGGCGCGGAGCGCCCTGGTTGCGTGGAGGGCCCGCCCAGCGATGATGGGGGATCAGAATGACAGACTGCGTAGTTGCCTCTGGCTTCATGAAGGTGGGGTGCTTGGCGAAGCGCCACACCGTGCTGGCCGCCGGGGGACGTGGCTGAAGAGTTGCGCACAAAGGTAGGTATCTCGTGGCTACACGATGGAGTTCAAACAGCGCGGCTGAGGCTGTTGGCTTGGCAACGCGCTGGCGCGCCTGGGCGGCGCTCGGGGCTCCGCGCCGGGCCCTGCCGAAAGACTGATCACATAATCGCGCGGAGACCCGCCTGGAAGGCCATCGTTCCCACAGGGGATCGGGCACAAAGCCCTGAATATGAGCGCCTCCTATAGCACCCGATTGACGGAGCGGAGCGGGTCAACGGCGTCCAGCATCAATCTTTCGTCCCCAAGCTATTCAGCTAGGTCACCGCGATTCCTACGAAACGTCGGGTGGAGCTGGCGCTGGGCGCATGGCCTCGACGTCGAGATCCAGTGCGATCTTCTCGTCCTCGGTTAGCGGGCGCACGGCCTGCTCGAACAGGTCCACGCCGGCGGCCCAGCTGTCCCACCGACCGTCGCTCTGGACGGTGCCGGTGGTCGAGTCCAGAGACCGGACCGCCGCGGCGATCAGGATGGCGGTGACCACGACGTCGTAGGGGCGGTTCTCCGTGGTGCAGAACGTCCACATTCCCGGGTAGGGCGGCGCTTTGGTGCCGCGCAGATGGAATGTCTCGTAGGATTCGCCGGCAGCCTCAAAGCCGTTCAGGCGGATTCCGTCTTCTTTGTTCAGGATTGGCTGTCCCTGGCCGGCCGGACCGCAGATGGTCACCGCGGAGGCATCAATGATTTTCCTGGCATCGCTGACGATGTCCGTGGAAGCCGCAAGGCGTGGAAAGTAATGGGTGTAGCCCATGGGCGTCTCCTTGGCAGTTCTTCCGTTAACTTATCGCGACCCCCGCAAATCACGTCGCCTTCGGCCGGCCAGCCTTCGTCCTGGCTTTCTATTGGGATGAATCAGGAACGCCGTCCTCGACTGCCTTGCCGACACGCGCCGTGATACAGGACAAACCGTCGGGTGTGTCTGGGCGCGAGCTTTTTGGGTCAGTACCAGACCCTGCCCCTAAGAGCCATAGGCTTGCTGGCGGGCGAGGGCGACCGGACATGGACGGCGCATCACGTGCCGGCTCCCGGGCACACTGGGTTTGCTCACAAGCTGAGCGTTTTGATGCACGGAGGTTTCGAGACACCGAAGTGGACTCGGAAACGACACTGACCGCCCTCAGACGGAACCCTGAGCGGGCGGAAATTGGGCCGTTCCAGACACGGGAGCAAAAGTGGTGAGGGATGGACAGTACATGGGGAAAGCTACCTTTATCGGGCACTTGTGGCGGCCTGGTGGGCAAGGAACGATGTCTAGGCGAAGGGTCATGCTTGCGCGTAGTCTGAGGCATATTCTCAGGCGGGAGTGATGACCATGAAGCCGGATCCAACCAAAGGAATCGCTGGGCGGAGCACGAAACCGGGTCAAGAATCGGGGTCCGGTCCGCTGGGACCGGAATCCCAAAACCTATCGCCCTGGATGCTGGCACTGGTTGTTATCGGACCGTCCGTGTTCTTCTTCATTCAGAACGTATGGGGATTCTGGCTAGGGATTGCCGTGAGCACATTCGTCATCGTGGTGGGTGGCCTGTTCATCCTGTTGCGGCGCCAGAGCAGTGGAAAAGGACCTCAGAGCTCGGCCTAAACGCGAACCTTCACCGGGCTAAGCTTTGGCCATGTGGCCATGTGGCCGCGTAGCCCGACAGCCGATGGATACGGGCTATTTGGGCGCGTCGATTACTTTGGGCGTTCCCGTGCCCGGGTTACCCGGGACGGCGTTGCCGGTTGGCTCGTAGCTGGATGTTCCCATCACGAGATTCCAGTGCCCGGTGCCCCAAGAGATCTCGTATTTGATCCCTGCTGTCGCACCCGGCTGCAGAGCCTCAACTTGTGCGAATTCAGGGAAGTCCCTGCTGAATTTAAGCTCGACGGTCGCAGGGTCCCAGCCTCGGGCGGACTCGACTAGGCGCTCCGCCTCAGGGCGGACATTGACGAATACCTCTGGCACGAGCTTCTCCACCTGCTCAACGGAACCCGTCGCGGCAGCTGCCACGACGCTTCTTGCGAAGTCCTCACGGGTAGCTGCATCCGGCTGGGACGGATCGGGAGTACATGACACTACTGACGGTGCGGAGAGCACGACCAGTATGGCCAGGCACATCAGACGCTTCCGAACATTCCCCAATCCGGTCCCGTGTTCACGTATAACGCTGACCATACCTCACCCCCTAACGGGAACCGGCCGCTTGGCAACCTTCGGCGCGACGATTGAGGAACACCGGACGCGTATCACTTCAGCTTCCTAATTCGGTCCACCATTGTCATGGCGAAGCCAACTGCAAATACTGTCGTTGTCGCCGTGCTGGCAAACGGAGCCCAGCCCATCGCCTTACCTATGAGCGCCCCGGTGAGGGAAATAGCAACAAACCCGACGACTGAAATGGCGATAAGCCACACGCGCCGCTTTCTCAGATCGGCCATGCAGCGATAGTAGCAACGCAACTCAAAGCGTGGTCCTGCTCGAAGGACGCTCTCCGCAGGCCGAGGTACCCTTCCGGGCACCGGTGAGGACCCAGCACCCACGAAACGGTACGAAACATTTCTCGCATACCCGCCCGCACAAACGATCCCGTAAGCCAGTGAGGATGTAGGTGGCATCATTCACTGGGTCTGACTCACCGTAAGCCTGACGCGACTTCGTTGTCCTTGGACCGATTGGTCGCCCAGTGGATGGTGCCAATGCGTGCGAATGGCTCGGTGGCGTGACCTCATAGGAGCGTGCGTACAATGCGCCCATCACTGGCTTGTCCGTCCCACTCGAGCATCGCGTGCCAACTCAATGGATGACGTTGAATGCGAACGAGAAGAGGTACGGATATGACCCGCATGATCCCCGCTGCCGGCATCGTCATAGGCGGAATCGATACACACGGACACACTCACCACGCCGCGGTTTTGGACCACGTCGGTCGCCAACTCGATGACCGTGAATTTCCCACAACGCCCGCCGGGTACCAGGCATTAGGCTCGTGGCTAGGTCGACACGGCCAGCTTGAGCGCGTCGGTATAGAAGGTACAGGCACGTATGGTGCCGGGATCGCCCGATACCTGAAAGACACCGGGGTGACAGTGGTGGAGGTCAATCGGCCTGACCGCTCAGCACGACGGGCGAAGGGAAAGTCCGACCCACTGGACGCTTACGCGGCAGCCCGGGCTGCACTATCAGGGACGGCTGAGGGCGAACCCAAGACGCGCAACGGAAGGATCGAAGCGATCCGCGCGCTTCGGGTGGCCCGCAACGGCGCGGTCAAAGCCCGCACCCAAGCCACGAACCAGCTTAAAGCCCTCCTGATCACCGCTCCGTCCCAGCTACGAGAGCAGCTGCGTCATCTGAGTACGACGGTACTGATCATGACCTGCGCCAGGATGCGACCAACTGGTGTTCTCGGCGACCCGGAGCATGCCACCAAGATCGCGTTGCGTCGTCTGGCACGTCGTCACCAACACCTCACCGAAGAAATTGCAGAAGCAGACGCCGAGCTGAAGGAGCTCATCACCGTAGCCGCACCACACATGCTCGCTCTTCCTGGTGTCGGCACCGAAGTCGCGGGGCAGCTACTCGTCACCGCCGGGGACAATCCAGACCGGCTACGGTCCGAGGCTGCGTTCGCGCACCTCTGCGGGGCCGCTCCTATCCCGGCCAGCAGCGGCCGAACCCACCGTCACCGACTCAACCGCGGCGGTGACCGCGCCGCCAACAACGCCCTCTACATCGTCGTTCTCGGCCGGTTGCGCTACGACCCACGCACCCGCGCCTATGCTGACCGGCGCACCCAGCAAGGCCTGTCCAAACCCGAGATCATTCGCTGCCTCAAACGCTACGTCGCCCGAGAAATCAACGCCGCCCTACAACCTGCCCACACTATGAAAGAACCCATCAAAGCCCCTTGACGATCCATAGGAGCATCGATCCGCTACCGGAAACGTCTCCGACCTGGCCGAAGAAGTTAGAACCCAGCGCAGTTATCGTCCCGCAGGACCAGTCCTACAAACCGTCCGGGGAACGGCCCTCGTGTGGCTCAGTGATTCCACTGGTTCGTCTGCTGAACAGCGCCTCAAGGCTCCTGGTGGGGCCAGATATGTCCGTCCAACCGGGGCCAAGAAGGATTGACATAATCAGGAACCCTCAACGGTCGAATTGTAAGGGGTTGAACAGCTGATTCCGTTTACCCGCCGGTAGGCTCTGCATAGGCCTGCAGCCCAGGGATGCGTTGAGCCGTGCAGACGTCAGATGCGCCTAAGTAGAACCGGTGAAATGCAATGAACGACACCTATATTTTCGGCATGGTCGCTGGACTCGTGCTTGGAATGGTCATCCTGATGATCGGATTCTTTCGACGCAAATCAGGAGAGTACTTGGATGATCGGCGGAATCGAAAATTCTTGGTGTGGGCTTTCCTGTTCTTCGGAGTGGCTTTTGTTTGCACCATGCTCCTGATCTTTGCCAATCTCTAATCCTTGGTTGGGATTGCTACCGGTCTCTTCACGCTGCATGGTCCTAGAGAAACCCTGAGCGCAGCGAATCTCGACGGGTTGGGAGAAGATTCCTGTCCACGAGGAAGCTAAGTGGTTGGGCCCCTGTCCTCGCCTGTCCGGTCAGTAACCCCAAGATCTGGCTTGCTGTCGGAAGGTCTCTTTTTCAAGATCAACTCCGGGCGGTAGCTCTCGACCTTGGTGGCGTAGTCGCCGCCCCATCCAACGGCAAAATAAGCACCCACGCCGATTGAAATCATGAGCAAGGCAGTCCCGCCGGCTTCGGGTCCACCTATCCAGTAAACGACCGCGGAAAGAGCCAGAACCGCCAGGATAAGGAGAAGAACCTTCGCAGCTTTCCTCATGTCGCAACTCCGAATTGGGGTCATTATTCATGTTGGGGTCCTTGGTGCGAGCGTACCGACGAGTCGCCTTGGGAGCCATACCTTGGCATAAGGCTTGGGACCTTCCGTTTGACCAGCGAGCTCGGCATCCTGTTTCCGAACGCTGCATGCCGAGGTATCTTTCCGAGCACCCGTGCGGACACGGCACCGATGGCTATCCCTTACGAGTCCTGCGAGGTCTATCGCCAGCATGGTTGTCCTGCTGCTGCGGGTGTCATTGCTGCCGGTTATCCCGGACCAGGAAGTTCGGTGCCTGCTTAGTCCAGCCAGGTTCGTTCTTGACTGACTCAAGATTCTTTTCCACGGCTGCGGGGACCATCAGCCAACCCGCCTCAGTCCCGTCCGCAATTTCCACCTTCATTCCGGAGGTTTCAAAGTTGCTCAGCTTGACGCATCCGAGGCCGTCGCTGGTGCCTGTGGAGGTTGTTACGGTGATGATGCAAATCATGTCATTTCCAGCGGGTGCGGCGTAGTAAGTCAGAGTCGCGCTGTTTCCGACGCGTCGTGTCGTTGCTGGGTCGATGTCCTTTTGCACCGAACCGTCGAATACGCTGCTGACAAGCTCGGGGTTCACAGTGGATGGGATTTTGTCCGTTTCCTTTTGAGGTTCGGACA
This sequence comes from Arthrobacter sp. B10-11, assembly GCF_033142195.1. Lineage (NCBI taxonomy): Bacteria > Bacillati > Actinomycetota > Actinomycetes > Micrococcales > Micrococcaceae > Arthrobacter > Arthrobacter sp. B10-11. The sequence goes on along the minus strand of NZ_JAWMTH010000003.1, from coordinate 473,119 downwards.
GGTTGGGGATGATCCTGGTCGCGTCCAGGAATCTGTCCGGCGGTGTCGGGGCCAGTGCGGTCATCAGCATCGAGGCGCCAGCTAGAAGACCGACGCCGGCCAAGGCTCCTGTACCCATCCAGAGCCGTGTGCGATGGCGTGAACGAGAAGGCGCGGCAGTGTTGGCGTGTGAAAGAAGTTGGGCGTTCGTTCCCATGACGGAAAGCGACCGGTTCCGACTACGGATCAGTTCGAGCTCGGTAACCTCTGCTGCGGGGTCCGAGGACGCCAGCAGACCTTCTATATTTCGGGACTGGTTATCCGTGTTCATCTGTCTGCTCCTTCTGGCTCAGCGTGTGTGGTCTGCATCAATTGGCCTAAGGTTTTTCGTGCCCGATGAAGGCGCATCCTGACGGCGGTAGCGCTGGTGTTTAGAAGGTCGGATACCTCCCCGGAGGTTAGACCGTCCCAGTAGGTTAAGAGGAGCACCTCCTGGTCGTCCGGGCTGAGCCGGGTGAGTGCATCATGGATCGGAGATTCCGTGGTGATGGAATCGCTTTGTCGCTCCTGCTGGATGGCAGACAAGAGGCTTTGGGAGCGCACGGACGAACGGACATGGTTGCGGAGGACGTTCTTTGCGACGCCGAAGAGAACCATCACCGAGATGCTCGTGCCTTCGCCGGTCTTTTCCCAGGCAATCCTGAATACCTCGGCGCAGAGGTCTTCAGCTGTCGCCGCGTTGTCGGTTCGACGCCGAAAATAGCAATAAATGCGGTCGTGGCCAGCCGCGTGAACGGCTAAAAATCTCTTCTCGCGCTCCACATCATCACGTTCCCCCCGGGTTATTTGCTGGCTCATACCCTGTTAATGTCCGGCAGCTCCCAAAGTGTAACGACCGCATCAAATGGAAAATCCTAAGTACCAGCCATGGCAGGTCTAGAGCGCAGCAGGAGCCGGCATGCACTCCGATGAAGGCGGATACCGGCTCGGGCCACAGCGCACGTTCCGTAGAGGGTTCGTGGGGTGCACCGGCTTGCAACCAGGCGTTTTCGACGTCTGCAACAGCAAGCCGCGATCGGCAGGATCGACTCAGGGCTGCGGTATCACGAAGTGCGCGACGACTGTCAGGACCAGAATCACAGGCACGGCGAGGACGACGCTTCGGTACATGCCGCCCAGCCAGGTGCTTGCCCGGGACGGCCGAAGCAATAGTCCGATGATGACAGTCGCGAGCAGTGCCACGAGGATGCCCGCACTAATTAGCGACGCACGAACAGGCAGCAAGTGCGGCGGGCACATCGCCGAAAGGCTGACCGCACATCCCCAACTAGGCAAAACAGGCTGCGCTACCCAAAGGACAAACAAGCCCAGAAGGACGACGCAAGCCGCGATTACAGGAGAGCGCGTGGCGCTGCGTGTCTGAATGGGCATGGTGCCAGACTATCGAGTGACACTCCCGTTGCACGCCCATAATGAAAAGGGCTACTGGGTATCCCGGCAGCCCCCAAGAGGGTTCCGCCTTCGAACACAGAACATCCGTGCAGAGGACTTTTGACATACACGGTGCAGACGCCTTCTGAAAATGACAGCAGAGGCACGCTTCGCGTCAGTATCGCTCTGACGCGCTGTTCCTACCGCCGCCCACTTGGCTGTCCCACTTCCTTGCCGACCTTCTTCCAACCGCAGAGCTCACGGCCAACTTGCTCGTCGACTGAGGGAATGAAGCTGAGTTCAAGCACACCCACCGTCGGACAGCGCACGCCGCTGGCACCGTAGACTGTGCCCAGAAGGCAGGAATTCATTGGGGGAGAGCATGGCGCAGACGATGGACGCTGACCAGAAGCAACAGCTGGCCGACTGGAACAAACGATGCGGGAAACTCTGGCTCAAGTACTTCGCCATGGTGCTTCCGCCGCTCGTTCTGCTGCTGTTCCCGTTCATCCAGGTGCTCTACTACTTTCTGGATGTGACTCGCCCTTTGATTTCCCGGGAACTGGCCTACGGCCAGCCCGCATACCACGACTATCAGGCCGCAAAGGATCAGCCCCTGATCATCCTGGCCATCTTCCTTGTCCTCATCGCCGCTGTCTTCTACCTCAGTAACCGCTGGTATAAGAAAGCGATCCGCGTCCTTGGCCCGCCGCCGGTCGGAAACACCAGCAGATGGAACCGCTTGGTGCTCGGGAAGTCGCAGGACATCTAGAAACATAAGCGCGGGCACTTCCCCCCGTGGTCCACAGCTTGCGTTGCCGGGGCACTGGTCCGAGAAGATGAACGAGTACATCGAAACTCAGGGCTATACCGACATGCGCATCCTCGTTGCGTTCTCAGGAATGTCACACCCGACGGGACTGACAGCGTGACCGATGCGTAGAAAGTACCCGGAACACCCGAAGCACCAACGGTGGGTGCTGGATGAAGCCCAAGCCGCTGACGTTCTCGTCAGCGTCCCTCGGAAGCGCTGATTACTCGCGTCCGGAAGTCGGTCGTCAAGTGGCACTCCAAGCCCTCAAAGCGGTGAGGCGCACTCAGCCAACCCTTCGCCCAGCGTTCGACGCGGGATCCACAACATCAGGTTAAGGCGAAGGTCACCCTCTCCACTTGGCATACTAACAAGATGAGCTATTCCGACATCCTCGCTACCACCGCACTTGTGGTCTCGCTGCTATCGGTCGGGTGGACGATCTCTCGTTCTTGGCGCTGGGATCGCCCGGTCATCAAAGTGTCCGGGAAACAGTGGCTGGGCGGACGCAGCACGGCAGATGGGCAGAGAGCATCCTTCAATACCGAGGTTTTCAACACTGGCAACCAGTCGACCCAAATCACGGCTGCCTTCTGGCTGGTTGATCGCGGCACGAGGATAGACCGCATCCCGGCCATTCATGGTGGGGGAGGCATTGAATCACTGTTTGAGGCCCCGGACGGGGCAGCCTCTCCGGATATTCCCTTCACTCTCGGCCGTTACGAATCTTGCTCTTGGGACTTTGAGATGAGCCTTGACAGCCTGAAAGACCACGAGAGCATCAAACGCGTTCGTCCTGGGGTGGACTTCATCTCCCGAAGAAGGACGGTCTCAGCTCACGGAAAGTGGCAGCCGTCCAAGGTAGCTTTGGAAGCCCGACGCGTTCGTGCAGTGACAGTAATCGGCGCCGCTAATGCTCAGTGAATCCGAGGAACAGCACTCGATTTTTCACGACTCCTGGAAGCGTCTCGGTTGGGTAGAGAAACAGGCCGGCTACGTGCGGGCGCTGTGCGGACCACTGATTGACTTGCCAAGAACTGCACCCCTGAAAGCAACTATTGATGAGTCCGCTTCTTCGAAGGCGCATATTGAATTCGTAGTCGATGTCTCCAATCGTCCGGAGCTGGCCGAGGATGTGAATTTTCTTATAGGAGACATCGTCACCAACGCGCGTTCTTGCCTTGACATGGCGGTGGACTCAATCTGGAATCATTACGGGCTCGATCGAAAAGGTGTCTTTGTTCAGTTTCCTCTTGAAAGCGACTATCATCGGAAGATTTCAGGTGGTAAGCGGGAGCCTCTTCGGAAATTCGTAGAGCGGCTTGACCACCGCTTTGCACGGGTCATCGAGCAAGCCCAGCCCGATTATTCAGATGGCTTGGTCGACATTCCCGCAAACCTATCGGCTCTGGCCATTAGCTATCTCTCCAACGCGAACAAACACCGCAACATTACACCAGTAATCATGCGTCTCTCTCTGGCTGTAGTGGGGCAAAAGGGCGAAGGGCTCAGCCTCAACACGATTGGTGAAAGCTCAGGTCCTCCGATCCGTTTCGCGTTGGATTACGACCCCGTACGATATGCAGAGCCAGATATCCGCACGTACATCGCGGCGCTGGAGCAGCGTGGTCCCTCTCCGCTGCACGTTGGCATCAATCAGCAGCTGATCATTGATCGGCAATCGATTCCAATCTCCCCTCCGGGCTTCCCTAGTGGCACTTTCGACCTACCTGCTGAGTTTGAGAAACTTCTAGTTGATGTCCCCGAGTATGTCCGGCTCACGCTGCGTAACCTCGATCGCGTACACCGGGCCGTTCAAGCCGGGGACGAAGACGTATTCTTGGACTCCAGCGCTCTCCTTTAACAAGCACGACGATGCGCCAGATGTGTTGGCGGCGATCTATGAAGCTGTGGCGAATCCTCGGAGGTCAGAGTTTAGGGTCCGAACTTCGGACTAGCTGGCGTCGTCGCCTTTGGTCTCCTTCTTCGCCGCGCTGACATGGCCCGGAGCGATCATTATGGTCTCGATGACCCGTTGGACCGCGACCGTCCGCTCAGATTTGTCGAGCATTTCGAGGAGCCGCTCGGCACCGAGTAGCCGTGCGAACTCAACCGGCTGGAGAAAGAACTGGCTCAACTGCTTGGACGCTTCGGTCTGTGCTTTCATAAAGGTCGAACCGATGTATGCAGATAGTGCCGCGCCGGCCACCCCCGCAACACTGGCAGCAATTGAAGCGGTTCCGTCCTTGGCAAAGGCTGCTACAAAGCCGAGAACAACCACGACCCCAAAACCTGAGATCATCGCCCATTGGCCTACCTTGAAGCTACTGTCCGCCTGGCTCGTAGCAATCTCGTGATAGGTGTCGATGCGTTCCTGATTTGCTGCCCAGAGAGAAGCCAGATCAAGCTGCCCATTTTTCGCTTCTTCAGCAAGCTTTCGTTCTCTGCGCTGGAGGTTCTCGACGAGACCAAAGCGAACGCGGTCATTGAACCGTCGCCTGGCCCGCTGCTCCATCAGTAATGCCATTGCCACGTACGCATAGAGCAAAGCGAAGGCCATACCAATGGCCACTACGATTTTGGACTGAGGGTCAATCCTGCTCTCGTATCCGCCGTCGAAAACGTCACTTAGAAACCAAGCGCCTATCCCCACAAGAACTGCGGCGATCAGCGAAATGATGAGCCCCCTCCAACGAACCTTCTTGAAGGCGATGTAGTCGGGGGACTCGCGCCATAGGACCCTCAGTTCATCAGGTGACATGCCCCGGGGGTCGTGTTCTTCGGTTTCTACTTCCGCCGGCGCAGGTTCGGGCACTGTGTTCGGGTTGCCTGTCGCATTTCCTGTTGCCCGCTTCTTATCTCGTCCCCATTTCACCATAGGAAAGATACCGGGTTTTCCTGAGGCAAAAGACCATGTGCAAAACCCTGAGTATTAGGCGCATGAGTGGTGGCGCGGCAATAACTCACTCCTCTCGTTATAGTTTATATATTTGGAGTCTCTTGTTTTAGTTTAAGAATATATGGCGCCCTAAAACCAAACATTCCGGCAACGATTAGCGGGTGCAATTTTTGATAAACAGAAAAGCGATATTCCCGCGCTCAACCCAATTTGCGGCGTGACAACGCCGTGCGGCTCGTTCGAAGGCCAGCTCAATGACTTCGCCAACACGGCCAACCAGATCGCCGCGCTGACCAGATGGGGGCTCGCCAACTGCGCCATCGCTGAGCCAACCGCCTCCGTCGAGATCAAGCTCTGCACGAAGCTCAAGGACGCGACCGTGAGGAGATCACCGAGCACCCGAATCTGGACCTGATCAACGCGCCGAATGCTGTCCACACGGGCGAGCAGCTGCGTCAGCTCCACTTGTGCCTCTATGTTCCACCACGACTTGCTGGGCGTCGACGGGCCCGAGAGCTATCTCGCGATCCCTGGGGTGTAGCCGACGTATCAGCTTTCTGTGCGCACGGCATCGGTGTCGAGTTCGAGGGCGATCTTTTGATCTTGGGCGAGGGGTTGTCCTGCTGTCACGTAGAGGGTGATGCCAAGGTGTCCTGACGGGTATCCGTGAGAGGCGTACGGGGTGTTGACAGCGTCAACACATTTGGCTTCGGATCGGCCCGTAGATCCTTCGGGCTGACCCGGAGTCGGTATGTTTTCTGGGGTTCCCAGTGTTTCCAAGGCCTGGAATGTAGTTCGAGTCCCACCTCGGGCACAGTGTTTCCGCAGGTCAGCGGGCTTTTGTCTTTTTGCTGTTGACAAAGCTTGACTTTTCGGAATTCGTCGCTTTCGACAGGCTCCGCCTCTCTGGCAATGAGCTCTGGATCGCGCAGCATCCTCTGCACTTATCGGACTAGATGTTCTCTTCTAGACTCACCCGAATCCCTGGCGGGTGAGCTGGAACACGCTTCGGCGTCCGCGGTCCGGTGGGCCGCTCCCGCTCGAGCCACAAGGGCGACCTGCGGCATGCACTCGGGGGCACAATGCAGGGTGCTGATCCTTGATGAGGCACGCGAGATGACTATTACGCCCTTCAAGGGTTGGGTACTTGGTGCTTTTCTCGTGCATTTTGAGTGGCATTGGATCGCATTGATCCGGTATGCCGGTGCCCCGCCAAACGCGGATCCGTTGCAGCAGTCAAGCCATGTATCGCGTGGCCGGCACCGTAGAGTTGGTCGTGGTTAAGAGAAAGTTCGACGCTCGGAACGGAGATGCGCAATGAACCTGCGTCCGGGTCACCATGGCTATGCATACCAGGACATCGTCACCGGTAATGCGTTCGTCGATCTCCTCCTCGGCACGGCTGTCTCGGTTAAGGTCGACCTGAAAGATTTCGACGGTGACCGCTTCGACGACATCACTATCGCCTACACCGACGGCCGCCGCGTCCGGCTCCAAATCAAGCACACGACGCTCGACCGCGACCTGTCCCAAAGCACCTTTACCGCCGACGGTCGTCACCTGCGCCTCGACTTAATCCTGCATTCGTTGCTTACAGATCTCGACTCAAATCCGGACACCACATATCGAGTGGTCGTACGAGACGGGCAACCCGACGCCGACCTCGCAGGCGTTCTCGTCGCCGTGGACGCGTCTGAGGACCTCGGCGACCCACTTCCCGGCGTTACGACCCGGCGATACAAGTTCGCCCCAGATCAGCTCGACCAGGCGAAGCCGTGGAAGACCTTGCTGTCGGGACTTACTAAGCAAGATGTCCGCCTCGCCTGTGATCGGCTCATCGTCGACATAGGTGCACCTGCCGCCTCCCTCAGCTTCCGCGACCCAGGTCCAGCCGAGGCTGCTCTCGCTCAACGAGTCGCAGTGGAACTCGGCGCCGGTCGGCCGCCGAACGTCAATAGGTCGCCCGAGGAAATCGCGCTCACACTGGTCCATGCGGCCACTAAAGCTCGAGCCACCAACGGCTACGTCACTCGCGCCTCAATTGCCGCCGAAGTACGTCTGACAACTGACTTCGGAGCTGTCCGCGATGGAAGTCCCGTTGAATCCGTTCTCGCAGTTGCCCGTGAAGGAACGCTCGCCACACTCAAGAACCACGTCGATAGCGCGGCGCAAAAAGGTGGCCGTGTGGTTCTCGTCGGTGAGCCAGGCGCTGGCAAATCCTGGCTCAGTCAGCAGGTCGCCGACGCTTACCAGGCCAGCGACTGGATTGTGGCTCGTCATCACTGCTGGCTCGGCGAAACCGATTCCGACCGCAGCCAACGAGTTCTAGTCGAAGTCGTCATCGGTAGCCTCCTCAACCAGCTCGAACTCCAAGCTCCTGACGCCGTAGCCGGTATCCGCCCCCGATTCGCGGCTACCGCCGACACTCTCGCTAAGGCTCTGCACGACTGCCGTGGAAAGCACCCGGGTAAGCAAATTCTTCTGATCGTCGACGGGCTTGACCACATCGACCGAGTACGCGGACGCAACATCGGTGGAAGGGCTGCAGACCCTTCGCGAGCAGTGGTCAACCAGCTCGCGAGCGTCGACCTACCCGAAGGCACCTGCCTTCTCGTGGCCAGCCAACCGGGAATGCACCTTGTTGACGCCAATCCCGACCATGGCACGCCACTTCAAGTGCCCCGCATGTCAACCGACGAACTCACCTCCCTCGCCGACCGGCACGAGGTACTCAAGGAACCTGGAACCGGTGCCCCCATCACGGACAGCGACCGGGAGACCATCGTCAGCCTCCTCGACGCCCGCTCCAGCGGGAACGCGCTATATGCCACCTACCTCTGCCGCCATGCAACCGGCACATCGTCTCTCGGCCAATCGCCGTCGGCGCCCGCCACCGTGGCAGAAGTCATCGAACGTATCCAGCAAGTACCCGACACTGCCAACGATCTAGACACCTACTACCAGCACCTCCTCAATAGCCTCACCGATGGCGAACTCCAAGCGGTCGGCGCATTGGCCATCTGCGACTTCGCGCTCACCAAGGACGAACTGGGCCAAGTTCTCCCCGCCTTCGAACCCCTCTTGGACGGAGCAATCGCAACTCTCGCGCCCGTCCTCGTGTCGCTCCCAGGAGCCGGAGGTCTAAAAGTCCACCACGAAAGCCTCAGCCGTTTCACACGCCGCGATAAACCCGAACGATGGTGCAACCACATTCGACAGAGCGCAGCCGACTGGCTCCGAGGTCGAGGATTTTTCAAGGACACCCGATCCTTCCGTAACCTGCCCCAGCTCCTTGCCGAACTGGGCAAGTACGACGAGCTCATCGCCCTCATTGACTCCGACTTCGTCAGTAACTCAGTTGCCCAACTGCAACCCCCAGAATCCATTAAGCATGTGCTCGCAACTGTCGCCGTTGAAGCTCAGAGCCGTCGCGACTGGAAGGCGTTAATCACCTGTGTCGAAGCACTTCGCGCCGTCGGGGTCTACGAAAATGAATCGCTCCCTGACACCCTTGTTGAGTACGCTGATGTCGTCGTCAGCATCCTCGGAGCCGACACCGTCGCTGAACGTCTCGTCTACGAGGGCCGCACCACGTTCCCAGCCCGCTGGGGCCTCAGCCTGTGCGAAGCGGTCGACCGAGCGGGTGTCCCGGCACCCTGGGAGGCCTACCTGTCCGCCCGTAGACGGGAAGTCAAAACTGACAACACCCACTACGGCGCAGACAGCGACGCCCGCTTGCGGGTCTCCGAACAGCTCGGCGACCTCCGCCAGCGCTTCGCCGCAGGCCGCAGCATCGACCGGTCCAAGCTCGCCAAGTACTTCGACGATCACGACAGCCAACCACCTCTCTACCAGCTCGTCGAAGTGTTTGCCGCTGCCGTCCCTGTCGAAGACCTTCTTGATACAGCGCGCGAGATGACAGATGAGATGAACGCGGCCACTGTACTCATCACCCTTGCCGACCTCGCTGCCACAGGGCCTCATAACCTCCCAGACGCAGCCGAGCTCGCCCGTGAAGCTGCCGCCCGAGCCCCGGGGGCATACATCACCGAATACCTAGACCATGGCGTTGCTGCAGAGGAACTTCTCACGCTGCTGGCCCTGTCCGACCTAAGAGCCGAGCTGCACGCCGCCACCCGGGCCCTGCTCAACGACCTCATGGCAGAACGCCCGGAACACGTTCGCCGATGGCTCGACCTTCTACGCCTCGCACACGCCACTGACCCCAGCCTTGCCCTCATCATCAGTAGCGACATCAGCGGTGCTGGGTTCTACCGCGCCTGGCTCCGCTTCGCCGTTGCAACTGTCGGCCTCAACGAGGACACCGCCAATGCCGCGACAACACTTGACGCCGCGTCAACCACTGTCAGAGTCGCCCTCGAACAACTCGCAATCCAAGCTGATCACTTCACCGGCACCCCCCGTGCCGTCGACCTCTGGTCCATCCGCCACCTCATCCACGAAGTCGTCGAACGAGCCCTACTCGTCGTCCAACCCCACGACCTTGACGAGGTACTCGCCCACCTCACCACAATCGGCGAGAACACAACCGCGTCCACCATGGGTATGGCTGAAGGAGGACCACTTGCAACCAATGACCTTCTTGCCATCCTCGGCCGAGCAGCCCGCCGCATCGGTATCGAACCCATCCACAAACTGATGCCCGCCATCAGGGCCAACCGCTACGACGCCAACACTATGTACTCGGTCACGGCCGACTTCGAGACAGCAACCGCGCGCATCTGCCTCGATGCCGGCGACCAGGCCGAAGCTGACGCCTGCTGGAGGCGAGCCGCAGCTCTACTATGCGCTTACGGCGGACACAAAGACGCGACCATCTATGAGTTCATCGAAGCAATCGAAGACATCGCGGCTACCGACCTCGACCAAGCGCGTGCAGCGCTCGGACGTGTCCAAGACGCCGCCTACCTCGCTGCTGCCCACACCGATGGACGCGGAACCAACCAGGCCCCAGCCAGTTGGTGGCGACAAGCCGCTAGCCTCGATCCAATCGCAGCAGCGACCAGCTCTGCGAGCATCCTCATCCGCGAGTACGGATACGAGGACTACCTCGCGAACACCACCCACATCGAACTACTGGAAACGCTCACCGACGCGGCGGACCCTATCGCGCTCGCGGCGCTCCGCCTGACCGTCGGACCCGGCTGGCGACATCCGGCCACAGACCTGGCCCTGCTCGATCGTCTCAGAGCCGAAACCGGCTTCTGCGCCCAAGGCGACGTAGCCCTCGCTGTCTTCGCGAACCAGGTCGCAGCTAGCTACGACAACCAAGCTCTCATGTACGCCCGCGACCTACCAAGCGGAACAGCGCCACCTGACCTCGTCGCCGCCATCCAGGCCCTCGGTGGCCCCGCCTTCACACCGCGCGAACCTCGCGACGAACAGAACGACACTGGGAAGAACTCACCTGATCGAGCTCACGGCGGCCCCGAATCGTTGCTCGAACTACTTGAAGCATCGCAACGCCCCACGTTCAGCCCCGGGGCGAAAGGTGCCGCACTTGCCGTACGCGACTACCAAGACAAGGGGTTTCGACCGGACCAGAACACCATCAGATACAACCTTGACACTCTCGCCAGCACCATCGGCTGGCGCATCCTCGAAGCCACCAGCACTGACGGCGCCGAAGGTGGTAAGAATGTCCTCGACGCTGTAGCCCGCGAACTGCGCATTATGACTGCCGACGAGCTGTTTGCCACCCTCGCCGACGGACTCGCCCAACGCTGCGACGGCACAATTCCCGAACTCGACCAAGTCGCCAGCTACGCTTACGTCCTCGCGTACACGCGCATCAGAGGCGGGGGTGGGTGGCAAGCCTTCGCCGGACGCGAACGCATCGAACTCTGGACACAAGCCCGATCCCTCCACCCGGACACCGCCGACGACACCCTCGCAGCCGCCATCGCCTACAACATCGCAACCGAACACTACGGACTCTTCGGCGTTACTCAAGCCGTAGTCGCAGCGTTTGCAGCGGCACCCGCACAAGGCGCCTCCGGCACCGCAGTTCAGATCTGGAAGGCCGCCTTCGAAATCTTCGAACGACGACTACCCGGAACCGTAAGAAGAGCCGGCCCCAGTTACACCCCGACCCCAACGCCAGACCGCCACAACGAGTTGAACGAAGCACTCACCTCCCTCGCCATAGCAACGCTCTGCCAACCTAAGACAGAAGACATCCGCACCGCGCTCCTCGCCCTCACACTGCTTATCGCCTGCCGACCACAGCTCGCCCAAACAGCTGTAATTCCAGTACTCCAGGCCGACCTCGACGCCGGCCGCATAACCTGGGTCCTCGAAACCATCCGCGATCACCTGCCGTACGGACGCCTCACCGACGCCCTCGCAGACAAACTGACCGGACTTGCAACGACGAACCGCCTGTCAGTGCGCGCCCTCGCCGGTCAAATCCTTAAATACCATGGTCTCCCCGTCCCAAACCCTCCGGCGACAAACCCTGATGGTGCAGTGCGTCGCGCCATCAACAAAGCGATGGAGGAGGCATGAACGAGAACGCCCGGGAGTTCGCGAAAGAGGCCGTAAATGAATATCTTGGGGAACGTCTCGAACTAGCACAACGGCCACCTGGCCTGCGCGACGCAGTCGAGGCCCGCTTCGCCGGTATGTGTGATGAGGTTACCGACCGAGTCAAAAATCAAATCAAGCATCTCGACGCCCGGGAACTCCACCGGCCCCAGGCCTACTACGCATACCAAGAGGCGCTCGAAACGAGCCTCCAAGAAGCGGCCGCCGGCATCCGCACCGCCATGGCGATGGAAGGCCACCTCGTCGAAGCAATCCCATTCGAGCAAGCTGCAACGCGAAAACTTGCTTCAACGGCCGCCTGGGCAATTCGAAGCGAAGCCGCACGCGTCCCACGCCCACCAACACGGCCCGCCGCGCTCTCGTGGACACTTCCAGCGGTTCCGTGGCTCAACGACAGCGCGTACACATGGCCACCACCACAAGCTGTCGTCCTTCAACGGCAAAATGAACTCTCCTCAAATGAACTGCCCCGCTGCACTGAAGCCCCCTACGAAAACTGGGTGCAACTCGGCCTCATCGAACGACAACGCACGTATGCCACCAAACATCCCGACCGGCCTGCCCGTCGTTACATCATCTCTACCGGTCTCGAAGTGACCAACGGAGACCCTCGCCGACCGGACCTGCCGTTCGCCGGATCGATCCCGACTATCTGGACCCATCGAGCCACAGAACTTGAACCAGCGCTTCACCGAGCCCAGGCACACGCCAACCTCTCTGCCCTTGCAAGACCCCTGGTTGCGCTTCTTGACTTCGATTCCACGCACGGCATCCCTCACCCTGATACGGCCCCCGGGCTCCACCCGTTCCTCCTCGCCCCGCACATCGAGCTCAGTGCGCTCCTTGAGCTCTCTCCAGAGTCGCCGTCGAACCGACTGATGCTGATCGACGGCACCGGCCCAGCCCTCGTTTGCCGACAATGGAGTTCTTTTCCCATCCACGACGGAAACTACGAACCGCTTGAACCTGCGATCGTGGGGACCGACCTGCTCCTCCGGCCTGATCTGTACGCTACCGCCGTAGAATCTATTGGCCCCACCCGACTCAGCATCGGGCTCTCGCTCCAGGTCTCCACCTAAGTCCCGCGAGAGGCGATGATGACTGCCGAGCAGCCTCGTCGGAAGCCGTGATCTTTGTGCCGCTGGCTGCGTGGCACTCCGGGACGCTTACGTCACGGACCTAGACAGTCCGCGCGACCCGCGGATTTTTCTGCAGGGCTTGCTTCGTTTTACCTTGACATGACTGGGGACTGTCGTCGCGCTGTTACGGTTCCGTCCACATCGTAAATCGCAAGCTTGGGCACGCGGCAACACGCTCTGGAAGATCAGCTCGAGACATCGCAGGCCCTTCGGCCCGGATACTACCGAAGACGACGATGGCGTGCCTTCATCGCTGCGCATGTTCGCGAAGCTTGTCCTCGATCCAGCGCTCCACTTTCGAGGACAGCTTGTCCGGGTGCTTCGCACGCATGTATTCCATAAATGGCAACATGCCTGCTTCCTGATCATTACCGTAGGTGTCCAGCGTTGGACGCTCGATAAGATCATCGAGATCAGCTTTGGTTAGTTCTTCAGCAATAGCTTCGAGCCTCATCAGCATGACGTTGCTATGGTCGTAGCTACGGGTGAAATCAGCCTCCGCAAGCCATTTTTCCTTGAGCACCCGGCGCACCGAGGACGACTTCAATTCCTCTGGCAGGCTGATGCTATCGAGCCATTGTCCACCTTCAAATACTCGATAAAAAGCAGAGGCTGAGAGGCTGCGTCGCTTGGCGTGGATAATACCTTCGACCTCCGCAATCACTTCATCGCTCACGTAGCGCGTGATCAGATCGTAGGCGAGACTTGCGAGCGAGATGTAGTGCAGAGCGAGGTTCGACTCAAGCGGCGTTGCGGGAGTGTGGGCTTTCTCGTTACGCAGGAATTGAATCGACATGTTCAGATACTTAACTCCATCGTAGAAGTCCTTCTCGGCGGGGTTGCGGCTAGCATGACCAAAAATCTTCTCCTGGTTCGACGCTGCAAATGCATCCGTGGCCTTCTCGCTACCAGTCTTCTCGCGGAGCTTTTCTCGCACGAGCTTGTACGACTCCTCAACCGCGTGAAAGTAATCGCCGTTGACTAGATACTGGTCAATATGGTTGTAGATGTCCTCGTGGATCTCGATCTGAATCTTATTGGCCGCGACTGTCGCCTCCGTAGTGAAGCTAGCGTGTACGCCACCAGCTAACGGGGTCTTCGCATCTTCCGCCCGCGTGCTGCTCAAGCTGCGCGCGATGTCATGTATTCGTACAACCTGCTCATCAGTGATGTCGGCTCCCAAAGCAGCTGCTGCTTTCTTGGCATCGAGGTACTCGGCGAGTGCATGCAGGGATGTGGCAACCTCTATGTCGGATCCGCTCTTCCAGAGAGCACGGACCCTATTTGCCTTTGAATCGCCGAATCCGGGGTAGCGTTCAGCGTCGTAGATATCGATGTTGAGTTCACGAAAGAAATTCGCGAACGAGGCATTCGAGAAGTCAAGGACGTATCCACTCGTCATGCCGAGAAGGGCTTCGAGGTACGTCTTGTTAGCTACGCTGAGTCCGCTCATTCGACATCTTCTTTCCTTGTCTGGGAGTCCTCACCGAGAGCCGTCTGAGTCACTAAGTTTCGAGTGCCAAAATCATGTAACTGCATCACTGTCCCGACGTTCTATCGCGTCGGCGAGTCCGCGGAGTCGGCGCGTCGCGGCTGACGCGTTACCGAGAACGTACGTTGCGAATTTTGGATCGTCTGCTGTCTCGACCATCCGCAGCGCGTCAATTTGCAGTTGCGACATGGTTTCGATCGCAACAACGATTTCTTCGACGCTAGGAGCTAGTTCAGTCTTACGTCCATCCCGAGAAATATCACGCGCGGAAAGCGCCTCTCCGGCCTCGCGCTCCTCCTCAAATAGTTTGGCGAGCACAAATGTCACGATATTCAGCTCTCTTTGGCGCGCCGCGAGCAGGTCGTCGAGTTCGGAGAGTCCATTAGGCGCAAGGAACAGTTGCCCAATCTCGAATGGTCGAAGTCCCAGAGCAATCGAGGTGTCGGCAAGATTCCCGAGTCGCTCAGCTTCCAGTAGCACCCACTCCCTCTGGGAGGCCATGTTCTTGATCGTGTCACCGCTGAAGGCGGGACCCACAATCGCGACAAAACTCGCATGATGACGATTTTTGTGCGTCTCAATCGCCACATCGCTGATGTCCGTGTGTGCGACATGACCCACTGATCGCGCTTTTGCTTCAACTATCGCCGTCATTCGCGAACCATCAGCACTGCACCAGCGAACGAGGACATCGGTGTCACCAGACCCACTGATCACACGAGCCTCGAACCCCATCGCAAGAAAGACGTCACGCACGGCATTCTCGAACGCTCGGCCCGACGCTTGTCCCGACGCAAGTGGTTCTCGTGAGAGTCTGGCCAGGTCACCGTTCAGGCCAAGTGACCTCACTTCGTTCACCTGCCTAGCAACCTGGGCAGGACCGCCGATTTCCACTCGGGCAGCGGGCACTTCCGCGAGAGGCAGTTCTGCCAGGAACGCATTCCCACGTGGCGTCGCTCTAAGGCTTCCGTATCGCGACTCTTCGATTAACTCGGTGTTAAGCAGAAAACTGGCAATCCACCGGCACTTATCTATGTTGAGTCCGAACAACGCCGCCTCGGAATATACTCCATTCCGTGTGACATCGTTCTCAACAGCGCGGATCATCTCACCAACGAACCGCATGTTCGCGTGGAGGATTCGGACGAAGTTCAGGTCGTCTCCTGACTCAATCCAAGCTCTTGCTGCCGGCGTTGCCTCAAAAACTCCCCGACCTACCTCCACAAGAATCCCTGAAGCGCGCATGAATGGCAGCATGGACTCCACGCTGCTCCTCCTCAGGCTGAAGGTCTGGCAGATAAACGCGAACAGTTCTTCTCGCCCTATTTTCTCCAACGCTGCGTTTATGATCGTTCTGAGATTCGCTACCTTGTTGGGACTCGATGGCGGACTCGGAACCCAGATGTTGTAGGTGCTGCGCGATTCATGGGTACGGGCTGATGTGGAGAATTCAGCGAGCAGTGCGGCGATCTCAGCAGGCGGATCTGTAATCTCGACGACCGGCTCTTGCTCTTCATCAAAGGCCTCGGGCGTCACGATCAAGCGGCCCTCAAGCAATGAGCGTCCCCGAGTAGTGATCTGCCATCGCCGGCTTCCCACAGGTTCGATTAGGCCAAGTACCTCTTGCCAATCCATTCGACTCCGAGTGCCGCCGTTGCTTTGCCACGAGGTCCTGTAAAGCTCCCGAATCCGCTCATCGACATCGTCGACTGTGCGTGGCTCGTCGGCGACTACGGACAGCACCTCTGAGAACAGTCGAATCCGATCAGCAAAGATAATGGCGAGACGTTCGGGCGTTGGATCGGACTCGAGCTCCAACCCCTTCGCGGCGAGCTCGAGTCCGGCTCCAGTGTTCTCGACCAGCCCAAGACCTCGAAGGAAGCCGTAGTATTCGCGCCACGTGGCGACGTCCGTCTTCGGAGGTGCGCCAACGTGGCGGGCCTGTAAGTCGACGGTGTTGAATGTCAGCTCAGGTTTTGCGTTCAGGTCAAGCGCGTGTTTCTCACCGACCTGCTCTATGAGTTGTAGAACAAGCGGGACCCATACACCTTTTCCACCGAGGAGGCCAGGGATCGAACCGGCCTGCCCACGCCAGAGCGCCCTCTGCGACGCAAGTTCGTGAGTCGCCGTTGACAGGCTTTCTGTGGTCATTGAAGAACTCTATGGGATTGTGAATGGTCTCTGTGCATCGAATCGCAGGAGGATAAATCCGACTTGGTATTGATTAGAGGTTTCGGATCTCGACCGCTGATCCTCCCCGCGAGCAGGCCGCCGGACAGGACAGCCATAGCCGCAAACTTCGTCATGAGTCGACTACTGGGTTAGTTGGGGGTGCGCGTAGGGGCCCATGTAGCCCCGCCGCGACACGTGCAGGAAAAAACTGCGGTTGCCGCTCTGGACCGTTTACCCAAGGGTTTCACTGCGCGGTCCAGAGCCCGGCTCGCATCGGGCGCTTGACCTGTTGGGCTCTGCCAGGTCCGGAGGTCGTCTACCGCTGGGCATGCATCGGAATCCATGCCCGTACAGTTGAATGGAGTTGCTCAAGATCTCGCAGGAAGGGGTGTTGACAATGTCAACACCCCTTCGCCAATGACTGGGACGAACTGGTGCCGGTTTGGCTCGTATTGGCGACGTTTTCTGGAGTTCCCAGTGTTTGCGGGGGCTGGAATGCAGTTCGAGTCCCACCTCGGGCACGCATGACCCCTCTTCAGAGGGGTTTTTGCTTTAACGTGTTGACATTGCCCCTGGCCGCCGTCTGTGCCTGGCGCCGCGGTCGCCTGTTAAGTTATGTGGGTGGCGCGATCAGAGCCCTGGCTGGTGGCCCCTGCGCCTGCTGGAATCTGGGTTCATGGGTTGTCCCTTTTGTGTTTCCGGTGGCCAGTTGTTGGCCGTCACTCATTCATGGCCAGGAGTTGTGGTGACGACATGACGAAGCCGACTTTTCCTTGAGGATCTTCCTCGGATAGCTGCTTGCTGCGAACCAGGCAGAGGCGCTGATCGCGAGTTTGTCCGGGCAAGGGTGTGTGCACATTGTGCACACGCTTGTGCACGGACGGCTTGTCGACCTGCTCTGCGTTCACCACTTCATGAAGTTCTCGTTTCAGCCGACATGACTTTGCTCGTGGAGCATCGGTGTCGGTGGACGCTCCGGGTTCAGCGGGAATGTTTCTGGGGCATCTGCGCTGGGGCATCTGACCCGGCGGCAGAGTGCAGGTGTGTGGGATCCGGACTCTTCTTCCGGGCACCCTTGGTTTGGTTGATCCGTCATGGCCGGTCCGTGTCTGAACGCGCGGCTATCGGGTGACTACCTGAGCCTGATCTTCAACGGCCATGGCGTGTTGGCGGGTGAGGATGACCGGAAATGGCCGGCGCATCTCGCGGCGGTCTTGGGTGCACGGAGTTTGTCCCGCAACGCGAGGGTTAAGAGACGTCGACCCGAGACAGGGTGAGGCCATTTTTGGCTGTGACTGGCACCGATAAATGGCGGTCTTTTGGCACCGATATATTTGTCACCCTGCACCCTGTAAGGGGAAACCTCATCGGGCTACGAGGCTGGGCCCCGGCGGTGTGCTCTGTTGAGTCAACGTACTTTCTGAATCCGGCTAGGTGCTTTTCCAGGAAGACGTACTGACCTGAGCGACCGCCCTGAGTTTAGTTCGCTCCCGTGAGTGACGCTTCAATGCCAGTTCTCGAACTGATGTTGGTGGTGCTGGTTCTGTGCTCAGGCAGCTGTTCCATCCCGAGTCTTGTGGCGTAAGGGAGTTTAGGGTTCGATCACTCTATGAACTTCGCCCGTATCAACACGAGCGGGATCCCAGACGACGTGCTTTTCCTGATCAACGTGATCGTCTTTGCGGTAATTATTCTCTGTGCTGCCCTGGTCGCAGTGACCCACCTGGTCGACAAGGCAAAGGAGCGTCGGCGGTCCAAGGATTATGCGCTCTATCCAAACTCCGAGGGACAAGAGAACCGCCGTGATCAGCGCCAAGCCCAAACAGGGGGACGTATGGACCACCGCTTCAAAGGATGGACAACCGATTGGGTTCATCCGACAGTCAAACGGGGCACCATTTATTGGACCGCGCAAGCGATCGTGTTCACGGCTGCTGCTGTCCTTTTCATTTTTTTCGCCCTACTGGATCCCACGGTTGAGCGGCTGTGGTGGGCGGGATTAGCTGGGATCGCCGCTGTCCTCGCCTGGTTCCTTTCCAGAAAGATGATTAGGGACCTCAAATACGAGTTTCGATATGAAGATGATGACAACGTCACAGACCAAGGCTGATGCTCATGCACAGGGCCTCGACTAGGGGCTGTGCATGAAGTTAGATCTGCGCTGCCGAATGTCTCGAATAACAACAGTATTTCGAGACATGGACGTCGTGTCGTGGAGGGTCGAAGGAATCTGACGACGGCCTAGTTACTTGCGGCGTACGACTTACTTGCGGCGTACGACCGGCAACTCCGGACGGATGCAGAGAACTCCGATGCGATCGCAATAGACCGAAGGCGACCCTTGCGCCTCGCGACCCCCCCGGTGGCCGGGGTCATGGTGACTTTTACCGGAGCCTGGATGGAGCCGGCGCCAGAACGATCGCGCACCGGGTGGAAGATGCGAGCGCACTCACACGGCGAAGAGATACGGCGGAGCCGGATATCCACGTGACGGGCGCAATGTTTCGCTGGGAGCGCTGACGGAGGAGGGGTCTGTAGGTTTTGTCCGGCCTCCGGCGTAGACTTGAGTTATTCGAAGATATGTTCGAAGGAATGATTTCACAACGAATCATTTCAGGTTTCTCCCTGCCGGCGGTGCGATCGCCCGTTGCGGGAAGGGGAGTGCAGTTCCGGGAGGCGCCGATGGGCTTGTTTAGCGAGGGTGTCGACGTCGTCTGCACGCCCGCGGGCCAGCCGTCCGAACTCACGTGGTCAGGGCGGCACTACACGGTCTGCGCCGAGCCCGTGCACTGGTATGAGCGCCGGCAGTGGTGGGTCGAGGAAACCCGGGCACCGCTGGGAACCGGCCCGGGACTGGTTGACCATGAGATCTGGCGCGTCCAGGTCCGGCCCGCAGATGCCAAGCCCGCAGATGCCAAAGAAGTATCCCAGCAGGATGAGACCCTCACCCTGGACCTGACCAGGAACACCGGCAGCGGGCGCTGGAGGCTGCTGCGGATCCACGATGCCCTGAGGCCGCAGTCAGCATGAGCTTCACCCATCTCCACGTATCCACTGCCTTCAGCGCCCACTACGGTGTCTCCTGGCCGGACGACCTCGCCCAGGCTGCCGCCGCAGACGGCGCCACGGCACTGGCCTGCACCGACCGGGACGGGCTATACGGCACCGTCAAGCACCTTAAGGCCTGTATGGCAGCGGGCCTGGATCCCGTCGTCGGGGTTGACCTGGCGGTCTATGACGACGACGGCGACCTCCGCACCCAGCTCGCGGGCCGCGTCGTCGTACTCGCCCACGGACACAACAACGGTGCCGGCTACCGCGCCCTTTGCCGGTTGATCTCAGATGCCCATGCCCGCACGTCCGGCAAAGCCGGGGGAGTGGTGCCCGTCGCTGTGACCCGCGCCGAAATTGCCTCCAGGGCGCTGCACCCGGAAACACTCGAGCCGGTGCTGACAGTGCTGGTGGGACCTGATTCCGACGTCGGCAGGGCAATGGGCGGACGCAGGTACCTCCGCCCCCGCACACTCTTCAAGCAATGGCTGGACAGTATGCCCCAGGGAACTGTGGCAGCTGAAGTGGTGTCACACCTCAGCGCCCCCGGTGAGCCGCTGAGCACAGCGCATGCGGTGCGCATGCTCAAGCTCGCCGCTGAGCACAGCGTTCCTGCCGTACTGACGAACGCAGTCCGCTATTGCGCGGAGGACGGCGCAGCTACGGCAGATGTGCTGGACTCAGCCCGTACCCTGAAATCGCTGCCCGAACTGACCGCCGAACCGCTGCTTCAGCCCAACGGCCGGGGGTGGCTGAAGTCATCCGCCCAAATGCTCGAGCTTGCCAAAGAGATCATTCATGCCGCGGGCTACGGCACCACCGACCTCACCACGCTGTTGGGCCAGACGGAGGCGCTCGCGGACCGTTGCCGGATGGACCCCGTCACGGACATGGGATGGAAGCAGCCGGTTGTTCCGGAAGCATCGGTCATCGGTATCGAGGGAGACCCCCTGCTGGAGCTGACCCGGCGTTGCGAAGCAGGCATCAGCCGGCGGTTCCCGGGCATTTCAGGCCGGGCCGAGGCGGAAATGCGGGCACGGCTGGACCACGAACTGCGTATCATCGCCAAACTTGGCTTCGCTTCCTACTTCCTCACTGTCGCAGAGGTTTCCCGGATGATCCTGGATATGGGGGTCAGAGCTGCGGCCAGGGGCTCCGGTGCCTCCAGCCTGGTGAACTACCTGATCGATATCAGCCAGGTGAACCCCCTGCAGCACGACCTCATCTTCGAGCGGTTCCTTTCCCGTGACAGAGCGACCCTTCCTGACATCGACATCGACGTCGAAAGCGCAGAGCGGCACAATGTCTACCGCCGGATCTTTGACCGCTTCGGGGCGGAACGCGTCACCCTCATGAGCATGCAGAACGGCTACCGCGCTCGCGGTGCCGTCCGTGATGCCGGTCTTGCACTGGGCATGGACGACGGCGATATCGGCGAAATCGCCAAACAGCTGTGGCGCTTTTCTGCACGGAATTTCCGTGAAGCCCTGGTGGAAAAACCCGAGTTGAAGGAGTTCGCCGGAAGGGTTGAGCAGCGCGATTTCGCGGAAAACCAGCAGCTCGACCTGCTCGTTGACCTGACCGAGAGGCTTGACCGGCTGCCGAGGCATATTTCCATGCATCCCTGCGGTGTGATTCTTGGTGATGCCACGCTGCTGGACCGTACACCTGTCCAGCCCAGCGGACTGGGCCTTCCCATGAGCCAGTTCGATAAACACGACATGGACCCGATGGGGATGCTCAAGCTGGACGTCCTTGGCGTCCGGATGCAGAGTGCCATGGCCTTCGCCGTCCGTGAGGTCATCCGGCTGCACCCGTCGAAGGCCGAGGTGGTGGCCGCCGGCGCCCATCCGGCAGGACCGGACGGCACAGGGCCGGACTTCATAGCGGCTGACGGACATATTGACCTCAACGCAGTGCCCCTGGATGACGAACCAACCTACGAACTGATCCGCAGCACCCACACCCTGGGCTGTTTCCAAATCGAATCCCCGGGCCAGCG
This sequence comes from Arthrobacter sp. B10-11, assembly GCF_033142195.1. Taxonomy (NCBI): domain Bacteria; kingdom Bacillati; phylum Actinomycetota; class Actinomycetes; order Micrococcales; family Micrococcaceae; genus Arthrobacter; species Arthrobacter sp. B10-11. The sequence continues at coordinate 451,576 of NZ_JAWMTH010000003.1, read as the reverse complement.
GGAGCTGATCGGCAAACTGGCACCGCGGGAATTCAACGACCTCATCATCGACATTTCACTGTTCCGTCCGGGGCCGATGAAATCGGACATGGTGCGGCCGTTCCTGGAGCACCGCCACGGTTTTGCTCCGGAGGTCTATCCGCACCCGGACCTCAAGCCGGTGCTCCAGGAAACCCACGGGGTGACTGTTTTCCATGAACAGATCCTGAAGACCTTCGATGTCATGACCGGCTGCGGGCTCGCCCGGGCTGATGAATTCCGCAGGGCCCTGGGGAACGAGGTCCAGGAGCCGAAAGTGGAGGAATTTTTCCGCAAGGAAGCCAGGATGCGGCATTACACGCCCGACGTGGTGGACAAGGTCTGGGGGACGCTGAAAGCCTTCGGCAGCTTCGGCTTCTGCAAGGCGCACGGGGCTGCCTTTGCCGTGCCCACCTATCAGTCGGCCTGGTTGAAGGCGCACCACCCGGAGGCTTTTCTGGCTGGTCTGTGGGAGCACGATCCCGGCATGTATCCCAAGCGGCTCCTGGTGTCCGAAGCCCGGCGGCTGGGGATTCCCATCCTGCCCCTGGACATCAACAGGAGCCAGGCGGAGTACCGCGTGGAACGGGTTGAGTCCGGCCCCGACCGCGGCAAGCTGGGTATCCGGCTGAGCCTGAACGGCATCTACGGCCTCTCCGGCGCCGAACTCAAAAGGATCGTCGCAGGGCAGCCCTATGACTCGCTTGCTGACCTGCGTGCCCGCTCCAGGCTGAGCAGGCCAAGCATCAAGCGGCTTGCCCAGCTGGGAGCCTTCGACACCCTCCACCGGGAATCCGGAGGAGCCGCCAACCGGGCAGACCTCGTCCAGCACCTCCAGACCCTCCAGAACCGCCCCTCCAAAAAAGGCATTGAGGTCATCGAAGGCCAGCTGTCGCTGCCCCTGGGCGATATTGAACTCAGGAACCTGAAGGCTGAACTTCCGGCGCCCACCACCGTTGAGAACGTCAGGGCAGAACTTGACCTGATGGCTGTCGATGTCAGCGAACACCTGATGTCCAGCCACCGCCCCCTGCTCGACAGGCTGGGCGTCACCACGGCGGACAAGCTCCTGGGGCTCAGGAACGGCACCGAGGTGCTGGTGGCCGGGGTCCGGGTGGCCACCCAGACGCCGCCCATGCGTGGGGGGCGCCGGGTTGTGTTCATCAGCATCGACGACGGCACCGGCTGCGTGGACTCGGTGTTCTTCCATGAGGCCCAGGAGCTGGCAGGCCCGCTGCTGTTCGGCACCCGCCTGCTCCTGATCAGAGGCAACACCAGAAGGACCGGCCCCCGCGGGATCAGCATCAGCGCCACCATGGCCTGGGACCTCAGCCGCACCGAGACCCTGCCGTACCCGGAACTGCAATCCACTGACACCTGGGAACCTGCCCTCCAGGAACGGGGGCCGCTGCACGGAATCAGCCGGAACTTGGCCATCACGGGTCTTGGCAGCTGAACCGCAACTCCGGAAGGGTCAGGCGCCCGGGACGGCCGCGCCGCTTTGGTCGGCCTCTCTCCCAACCGATAGCATGGACGAGGCTGGCTGTGGTCCCCGTACGCCACAAGCTACGAAGCCTTAACTTTGAATAGGAGACACCCGTGTCAGATGCCCAGCAGATCACCCTCATCGTCGACGGCGAAGAGACCAAGGTGACTACCGGGACCACCGGCGCGGAACTCTTTTTTGAGCGCCGCGACGTCGTTGTGGCCCGAGTAAACGGCGAACTGAAGGACCTGGACCAGCCGCTCCCTGAGGGTTCGGAGATCGAAGGCGTCACCATCGATTCCCCGGACGGACTCAACGTTCTCCGGCACTCGACGGCGCACGTCATGGCCCAGGCCGTGCAGCAGCTGCGTCCTGACGCCAAGCTCGGCATCGGCCCCTACATCACGGACGGGTTCTACTTCGACTTCGACGTCGCCGAACCGTTCACCCCGGAAGACCTGAAGACCCTGGAAAAGATGATGCTCAAAATCATCAACCAGAACCAGAAGTTCGTCCGCCGCGTGGTGTCCGAGGATGAAGCCCGCGACGCCATGAAGGACGAGCCCTACAAGCTCGAGCTGCTGGGCAAGAAAAACAACGCCGCCGACGCCGGAGAAGGCGTCAATGTCGAAGTGGGCGCCGGAGACATCACCATCTACGACAACGTGGACCGCAAGAGCGGGGACAGCGTCTGGTGCGACCTGTGCCGCGGACCACACCTGCCCAACACCAAGCTGATCTCCAACGCCTTCGCGCTGACCCGGTCCTCGGCCGCCTACTGGCTGGGCAACCAGAACAACCAGCAGCTTCAGCGCATCTACGGCACGGCCTGGCCCACCAAGGACGCACTCAAGGCCTACCAGGAGCGCATCGCCGAGGCCGAACGCCGCGACCACCGCAAACTTGGTGCCGAGCTGGACCTCTTCTCCTTCCCCGACGAGCTGGGCTCGGGCCTTCCGGTGTTCCACCCTAAGGGCGGCATCATCCGCAAGGCCATGGAGGACTACTCCCGCCAGCGCCACGTTGATGCCGGGTACGAGTTCGTCTATACCCCGCACATCACCAAGGGGCACCTCTACGAAGTCTCAGGCCACCTGGACTGGTACAAGGAAGGCATGTTCCCGGCGATGCACATCGACGCGGAACTGAACGAGGACGGCACCGTGCGCAAGCCCGGCCAGGACTACTACCTGAAGCCGATGAACTGCCCCATGCACAACCTGATCTTCCGGTCGCGCGGACGGTCCTACCGTGAACTGCCCCTGCGGCTCTTCGAATTCGGCTCGGTGTACCGCTACGAAAAGTCCGGCGTGGTGCACGGCCTGACCCGTGTGCGCGGCATGACACAGGACGATGCCCACATCTACTGCACCCGCGAGCAGATGAAGGACGAGCTCACCACCACGCTGAACTTCGTGCTGGGCCTGCTCAAGGACTACGGCCTGGATGACTTCTACCTTGAACTCTCCACCAAGAACGAAGACAAGTTCGTGGGCGACGACGCCACCTGGGAAGAAGCCACCCGGACCCTCGCCGAGGTTGCCGAAGCCTCCGGCCTGGAGCTCATTCCGGATCCGGGCGGAGCCGCGTTCTACGGCCCCAAGATCTCCGTCCAGGCAAAAGACGCGCTTGGCCGCACCTGGCAGATGTCGACGATCCAGCTGGACTTCAACCTGCCCGAGCGCTTCGAACTGGAGTTCCAGGCCGCGGACGGCACGCGCCAGCGCCCCGTCATGATCCACCGCGCCCTGTTCGGTTCCGTGGAACGGTTCATGGGCGTGCTGACGGAACACTACGCCGGCGCGTTCCCGGCATGGCTGGCACCTGTCCAGGTCGTGGGCATTCCCGTGGCGGAAGCGTTCAACGACTACATGTTCGACGTCGTGGACCAGCTCAAGGCCGCAGGCATCCGGGCTGAGGTGGACATTTCCTCCGACCGCTTCCCCAAGAAGATCCGCACCGCCAGCAAGGACAAGATTCCCTTCGTCCTGATCGCCGGCGGCGAGGACGCCGAGGCAGGGGCAGTGTCCTTCCGGTTCCGCGACGGCAGCCAGGACAACGGGGTGCCGGTGGCCGAAGCCGTCCAGCGGATCGTCCACGCCGTCAGCAACCGGACCAGCTAGCAGACGCGGAATGGCAGGCGACGTGCAGGAGAACACAGGCGCTGGCGGGGGTTATCCGGACGACGGCGGTGTGACCGATGATTTCGGTCTGGCCGGAGTTCCGGACGCCTTCCAGCGCCTGTGGACTCCGCACCGCATGGCCTACATCAAGGGCGGGCAGCACCAGTTCAAGAACAAGGATGACTGCCCGTTCTGCGTGGCGCCCGCCCGCAACGATGAAGACTCCCTGATTGTCTACCGGGGACGCACAGCCTATGTGGTGCTGAACCTTTTCCCCTACAACCCGGGCCACCTGCTGATCTGTCCATACCGCCATGTTCCGGACTACACAGACCTGACCGTGGAGGAAACCGCGGAGTTCGCGGCACTGACACAGACCTCCATGAGGGTCCTGCGCAAGGTGTCCAACCCCGGTGGTTTCAATCTCGGGATGAACCAGGGCGTAGTGGGCGGTGCCGGGATTGCCGGCCACCTGCACCAGCACGTTGTTCCCCGCTGGGGCGGCGACGGCAACTTCTTCCCCATCATCGCCCAGACAAAAGCGATCACGCAGACGCTCGGCGAGGTCCGCCAGCAGGTCGCGGAGGCCTGGCCCGAGGACGAGCATGCTTAACCGGCACGCCCGCGGGTTCTTCACCGCCCTCTTCTCCCCGCTGGCCCGCTGGCTCCTGAAGATCGGCGTTTCGCCGGATGCGATCACCATCGTGGGCACGGCCGGCGTGGTGGTGGGTGCGCTGGTCTTCTACCCGTTGGGACAGCTGTGGTGGGGAACGCTGTTCATTACCGCTTTCATCTTCTCCGACGTCCTCGATGGAATCATGGCGCGGATGCAGGAGCGCGGCGGCCGCTGGGGCAATTTCCTGGATTCCACCCTGGACCGGGTTGCCGACGGCGCCCTGTTTGCCGGCCTGGCCATCTGGTTTTTCACGGGGGGCGCGGACCGCGCAATCGCCGTGGCCGCCGTCGTCTGCCTGGTGCTTGGCATGGTGGTCTCCTACGCGCGGGCTAAAGCCGAGGCCCTGGGCTTCCACGCCAACGTGGGCATAGCCGAGCGGGCAGAACGGCTGGTTTCGGTGCTTGTGGTGACGGGATTTACCGGAATCGGGCTCCCCAGCGTGGTGCTGCTGGCGACGCTCGTCCTGCTCGCGGCGGCCAGCCTGGTGACTGTGGTCCAGCGCATCGCCACCGTATACCGGCAGTCGCTGGAGGAGCCCAACGGAACGGCTTCGCAGCAGCCGGCCTAACCAGGGGTAACCCGAATTCAGCAGCTTCGCGGCGTACGACTAGTATTAGCTGTACCTGGTCATTGGATCCGGTAATCCGGTGTGCGTGCGGCGTGACTTTCCCGTCTGTGCCGCCGCCTGCGCCGGAACCGAGAGACCGGATCTACGTAACATCTAGCTACCCATAGGGGTTTTTGTGTCTACACCTGATGTAAGCAGCGAAGCCGGCTCGTCCGCCAACAGCGTCACGGGCAGCAACCGCGTCAAGCGCGGCATGGCAGAGATGCTCAAGGGCGGCGTCATCATGGACGTCGTCAACGTCGAACAGGCCCGCATCGCCGAAGACGCCGGTGCCGTGGCCGTGATGGCGCTGGAACGCGTTCCGGCCGACATCCGAGCCCAGGGCGGCGTGTCCCGCATGTCGGACCCGGACATGATCGACAAGATCATCGAAGCCGTGTCCGTGCCGGTCATGGCCAAGGCCCGGATCGGCCACTTCGTTGAGGCGCAGGTCCTGCAGTCCCTCGGCGTGGACTACATCGACGAGTCCGAGGTCCTGACCCCGGCCGACTACGTCAACCACATCGACAAGTGGAACTTCAAGGTTCCCTTCGTCTGTGGGGCCACCAACCTTGGTGAGGCGCTGCGCCGCATCAACGAAGGCGCGGCCATGATCCGCTCCAAGGGTGAAGCCGGCACCGGCGACGTCTCCAACGCCACAGGCCACATGCGCCAGATCCGCTCCGAGATCGCCAAGCTTGCCGCCCTCCCCGAGGACGAGCTCTACGTCGCGGCCAAGGAACTGCAGGCCCCGTACGAACTGGTCAAGGAAGTTGCCGCGGCCGGCAAGCTCCCCGTGGTGCTCTTCACCGCGGGCGGCATCGCCACCCCGGCCGACGCCGCCATGATGATGCAGCTTGGCGCTGACGGCGTGTTCGTCGGCTCCGGCATCTTCAAGTCCGGCAACCCGGCCCAGCGCGCGGCCGCCGTCGTGAAGGCCACCACCTTCTTCGACGACCCGGACGTCATCGCCAAGGCCTCCCGCGGCCTGGGCGAAGCGATGGTCGGCATCAACGTCGACGAAATCCCGCAGCCGCACCGCCTCGCCGAGCGGGGCTGGTAGTCCTCTGCCATGAGGCAGGTCCTGATCCTCTGCTTGCTATTCCCCACGTCCCTCTAAAGCCGCTTCGCGGCGAGCGGGGACGCAGGGCCCCTTTTACGCAAGCTGCCGGACCTGTACCTGCCTCCGAGTAATAAACCCGCGACGGCGGCGAGTCACCCACGATGGGTGACTCGCCGCCGTCGTTTTTTGTGTTACTCCAGCCCGCGGCGCTTCAGCAGCGGCTCCAGCTGGGCGTCGCGGCCGCGGAAGGCGCGGAACGAGTCCAGGGGTTCGCGGCTGTTGCCGCGGGACAGGAGTTCGTTCCGGAAGAAGTCCCCGTTGGCGCGGTTGAGACCGCCGTTTTCCTTGAACCATTCCACGGTGTCCGCGTCCAGCACTTCGCTCCAGATATAGGAGTAGTAGCCCGCCGCATAGCCGTCGCCCGCGAAGATGTGCTGGAAGTATCCGGTGCGGTATCTCGGTGGAATCAGGGTGTGTGCCACTCCGGCGGCCGCCAGGGCCTTGGCTTCGAACGCCAGGACGTCAGCCGGGACCCCTGATTCGTCCAGGACATGCCAGGCAAGGTCCAACAGAGCGGCGCCCAGGTACTCCGTGGTGCCGAATCCCTCTCCCCACAGCTGCGATTCGTTGAGCCTGTCCACGACCTCCTGGGCAAGGGGCTCACCGGTGACATGGTGCCGGGCATAGTTGGCCAGGACCTCGGGCCACATGATCCACATTTCGTTGACCTGGGAGGGGTACTCCACGAAGTCCCGCGGAACGGCTGTGCCGGAGAACCTCGGGAAGGTGACGTTGGAAAACAGTCCGTGGAGGGCGTGGCCGAACTCGTGGAACGTGGTCCGAAGCTCGTCCAGGGTCAGGAGTGTGGGTTCGCCGGCCGGGGGTTTGGAGATGTTGAGGTTGTTGATCACCACCGGCTTCGTCCCGAGGAGCGCGGACTGGTCCACCAGGGAGTTCATCCAGGCCCCGCCGCGCTTGGACTCCCGGGCGTAGTAGTCGCCCAGGAACAGTCCCAGCTCGGAACCGTCCTCGTTGCGGACTTCCCAGACCCGGACGTCGGGGTGGTAGCCCTTGAGGTCGGGCCGTTCGTGAAAAGTGACACCGTAGAGGGATGTTGCGGCGAAAAACACGCCGTCGCGAAGCACGCGGTCCAACTCGAAATAGGGGCGCAACGCCTGCTCGTCCACGCTGTACCGCTCGCGACGCACTTTCGCCGAATAGTAGGCCCAGTCCCAGGCCTCCAGCGGATGGCCCGCGACGTCAGCCAGGGCGGCGGCCTCGGCGTCGGCATTCCGGACGGCGGCGGGCGCCAGCCGGTTCATCATGGTCTGCACGGCTTCGAAATCGGGGGCCGTCTGGCGGTCCACAGTGAGCTCGGCGTAGTTGGCGAACCCCAGAAGGCGTGCCTTCTCTGCACGGAGCGCCACCATGGACTTCACCAGGTCCTGGACGTCGAGGCTTCCACCGCTGCTTCCACGGCTGATGGACGCCTGGTAGAGGCGGCGGCGGACGTCGCGGTTTTCCAGGGTTGCCATGGCCGGCTGGTTGCTGGGCTGGATGAGCGCGAGCAGGAACTTGCCGTCGTGTCCGGCCGCCCGTGCTGCCTCTGCGGCACTGGAAATGTCGTCCGCCGGCATCCCGGACAGTTCAGCGGGATCGTCGAGAAGCAGGGCGGAGGTCTTCATGGCTTCCTTGGTGCGCTGCCCGAAGTCGGTGCCCAGCCGGGACAGTTCGGCGTTGACGGCCCTGAGCCTTTCCTGCCCGGCATCATCCAGCTGGATGCCGGACTGGCGGAACTCCTTGAGGTATTCCTCCACGAGCCTGGCGGATTCGTCATCGAGACCGGTGGTGTCCACGGCTGCGAACCGGTCGAATAGCCGCCGGTTCATGTAAATAGCGTCCTGATGGGCGGAAAACTCGGGGGACAATTCAGTCTCGAGCGCCCGGATACCGTCCGAGGCATCGGCCGAAACCAGGGTGAAGAAGGACGCGGCGGCGCGCTGGAGGAGCTGTCCCGAGCGTTCCATTGCCAAGGCCGTGTTTTCGAAGCTGGCAGGTTCGGGGTTGTCCACGATTGCCTGGATTTCCGCCAGGTGCTCCGCCAGGCCGCTGCGGACTGCTTCGGCGTAATCGGCCTCTTCGATGTCTGCAAATGGCGGGAGCCCGAACGGCAAAGGGCTGGGAATGAGGAGGGGGTTAGTCATGAAACAACCCTTTCATGTAATCGGGAGGTTCTCAATGGTGATTTTGCCGGGTTTCCGGCCCTGACCCCCCATAGGATGGCGCCATGGCGGAATTTCGTCGACGGGCACCGCGAAGGCTGGGCAAAGGGAGCGCCCCGGCGTTCGCCGCTGCCTTCGTGATGCTTGCGCTCTCGTCGTGCGGCGTCCTCGCCGAGCAGGGCGCCGGCCAGCGGTCCGCCGATTCACCGCGGACGACGGCGGCCTCCGCGCCGGCGTCGTCGGCTGCCGCCCCGGAACCGGCCCCCGTTCCGGAACCGACGCCGGGCAAAGGCCCGGCCTGCGCTGCAGTACGGTGCACTTCCGTCCTGGTGACGGGGGACATGCTGGTGCACGCCCAGCTGTGGGACCAGGCCCGGGCCGACGCCGCGGCCCGGGGGAAGCCGGGCCTGGACTTCACGCCGTTGCTCGAGGGGCAGCGGGCCTACATCGGGAAGAGCGACGTCGCCGTCTGCCACCAGGAAACTCCGGTTGCGGACCCGGCGGGGCCCTTCTCGGCCTATCCGTCCTTCAATGTTCCTCCGCAGATCGTCGCGGCGGCAAAGGACGTGGGCTACGCGGCCTGCACCACGGCCAGCAACCACACCATTGACCAGGGGACCACCGGCCTGGTCCGGACCCTCGATGCCCTGGACGCCGCGGGTTTGAAACACACTGGTTCCTACCGGACTGAGGCGGAGTCGCAAGGGATCCTGATCCTGGAGACCGAAGCCGCCAGCATTGCCGTGATCGAAGCCACCTACGGCCTCAACGGGCAGTTCCCCGAACACACCTGGCAGGTGGACCTCCTGGACGCTCCGGCCATGATTGCCAAAGCCAGGAAGGCCAGAGAGCTGGGGGCGGACATTGTGCTCGGCGCCATGCATGCGGGTGACGAGTATGCCGGCGCACCCAACGCCCAGCAGCAGGACACTGCCCATGCCCTCGTGGACAGCGGCGAATTCACCATGGTTTACGGCCACCACACGCACTCGGTGCTTCCCATTGAGAACTACAAGGGGACGTGGATTGTGTACGGGCTGGGCAACGGCGTCACGGAACTCTCGCCCTGGTATGTGGTGAACAACGAAGGCTTGCTGGTGCGGGCGCAGTTCAGCCAGGACGCGGCCGGAAAATGGGCGGCCACGGACCTGGCCTGGGTGCCTTCAGTGATTGTCCGCGATCCGTACCGCTGGTGTTCCGTGGCGGTCGACGCACCGCAAGGGCCGTGTGCCGGAGCGGAAGCGGATGCAGGAACGCGCCTGCGCACCAGGTCCGTGGTGGAGTCGATGGGCGCCGCCGGGGCGGGTGCCCGGGAACTGATCATTTCCGACGAAGGAAGATAAGTGTGGCGGCCCCGCCAGGAACAAAGGCTCACCTGATCCGGCCGGCAACGTACCTGACGTACCAATGCTGCCACGGAGTCTCCACCGCCGGCCCGTAGTGTTCCCGCACGAAGGACACCGCCTGCCCCGGCGGGACGCCGTCCATCACAGCGAGGCAGGCAAGTGCGGTGCCGGTCCTGCCGTGGCCGCCCATGCAGGCGACCTCGACGCGCTCAGATGCCGCGCGGACCCAGGCTTCCCGCAGGGCATCCATGGCGTCCGTCCTGTTTGCCGGCAACCAGAAGTCCGGCCAGCGCACCCACCGCTGTTCCCATCCTGTTGGTGCCGGGGGTTTCCCCAGCAGATAGACGGCAAAATCGGGCAGCGGACCCGGCGGGAGCGGACGACGCAGTGCACGGCCGCGAATGCGCCGGCCGGAGGGGAAACTGATGATTCCGGCAGCTCCAGGGTCCCAGGTGTTCATGTACCGACTCTGGCATCGGACCGGGTGCGCGGGAAGACTTCGCCGGGACGAACGCCACGAAGGATGGCGCAGGAGGGGCATCGCCTGAAAGCGGTGCCCCTCCTGCAGCTATTGCCGTGCGGTCACATCACCGCCGGCGGCCTAGTGCCGGCCTCGCCGATGGTCGTCGTCACAGTAGCTGTGGAAGTGCCAGCCACCCCTATGGTCCCTGTCACCCCTGTGGTGGTGCCAGTAGCCGTGCCGCTCACACCACTTGCGGTCATGACGCCAGTCCCGCTTCTTGTCGCGGTCGCGGTCCCTATCGTGGTCCGTGTAGCTCTGGTAGTTCGTCGCGGAAATCGTGACGGACTTCAGCCCGGAATCCGCCGCAGCGGGTCCGGCAGCCATTGCCGTCCCGCCGATGCCGAGTCCTGCAGCCAGCAGGGTGGATGCGAGCAATCCCATTGACCTCTTCATGAGATCTTCCTATCTTGTGGTTCATTCCCAGGTGTAGGCCGCAGGGTCCGGGCACGCGGAATCACCCACCGTGGATCAGTGTGGTTCCAGCGCGCCATGGTGTGGCTGCGCCGGATATCAGATTCCAGTCGGACGTTTGTCTGCGGTTAGTGGCCCCAAATTTACGCGGCGATACGTTCCGTGAATCGGCGCAATGCCCCATTTTTGCAGTGGCCTGATTCAAAGCGGCGGCGCAGAGCCCCAGCCGCATTTGGAAACCTCCGTGCCTCACGGTGAGTGAAGTTAAAGCGCACGGATAACGATATGAGGGCACCCCCGTGCCTACCCCAATATCCACAATCCCGGCTCCGGTAACGGTGATCCGGTGACCGGCCTGTAGTGCTGGAACAGCGCTCGTCCCCCACATCGATGTGGTTGGAGGGGCTGTTCACCACCAACCATAGCGCGATGGCCGGAGGCGGAACAGATGCAGGGGTTTATTACTTTCGCAGGTGCGGTAACCTCGTCGCTGGGACAGTTTCCAACCTGCCCCTGTCATGTGTGTGCGCCATTCGCAGGATTGGAGCCCCGGGAGCATTCTCGTGCGGCGCGACGCCGGCTATGTTACGGCGCCAGGGGGCCGGATCTCAGGGGGCTGCACGCTTCGGCTAGTTCTCCGTCATTTCTTCCGGGACGGCCACAACCCGCAGTTCCGTGCCGTCACGCACCGCTGATATGTCCAGCGGCTCACCGATCGCCTCCGAGAAGAGCAGTTTCTGGAGGCTCTCCGCATTCGAGACAGACTTCCGGCCGACGCTTAAAAGCACGTCCCCGGCGCGAAGGCCCGCCCGTTCGGCGGGCGATCCGGGAAGCACCTCCACCACCAGCAGTCCGTCACGGTGGCCGGTGCGCACCACGGAGCTGACCGGAAGCTGCACGGGGGTGTTCACGAGTCCGAGGTAGGCGCGCCGGACCCGTCCGTCCGAGAGGAGCGAGGCGATGATCCGGCGCGAGGTGGCGTTGATCGGAACGGCCAGGCCCAGCCCCGCCCCGGCGACCGCGGTGTTAATGCCCACGATGCGGCCGCGAGCGTCCGCCAGGGCACCTCCGGAGCTGCCGGCGTTCAGGGCTGCGTCGGTCTGGATTACGTCCTCGATCACGCGGCGGTTGCGCCCGGACCATACCGGGATGGAACGGCCCAGTCCGCTGACCACCCCGGCTGTCACGGAGCCGGAGAGTCCCAGCGGATTTCCGACGGCAATGACCAGCTGTCCGACCTTGAGAAGTTCAGCATCGCCGAATTCGGCCGGCGGCGCGGTGGGAGCTTTGCCATGGACGATGGCAAGGTCGGACAGGGGGTCGGCACCCACCACTTCAACCGCCGTCCGGGTGCCGTCGGCAAATATCGCGAAACCCTTCCCGGCAGAGCCCACAACATGGGCATTGGTCACCAGGTACCCGTCCGAGGTGAACAGGACGGCCGAGCCCGCCCCTGCCCGGTATCTCCCGTTACGTCCGTTGCCGGTCATTTCGACGGCGGCGACGTGCGGGGTGACGGTTTCCGCCACTCGGATAACGGTTGCGGAATAGGAATCCAGCGGGTCTTCGGCCGGAACCGTTTCGTGGGCTCCGTTGGATCCGCTGCTGACTTCCGCCATGGTGTGCCTCCTGACATGGTGCCTACCTATGTCAACGGCTTCGTCCGCTGCGGTACTCCGGTGGTTGCTACGCCTACAGAGAAACAGTCAGGGAAATCAGTGGCGGTGCTGCGACAGCCGGCGCCACAGCTCAGGCCAGGCCGTGGCGAACGCCGGGTGGAGTTCTCTCTCTTCGACGGAATCGGCCGGCACCCATGTCAGTTCGATGCTCTCGGGATCATTGATGGCCGGTTCGAAGGATTCCAGAACGCGGACTGCCACCGTGGTGTAGGACCAATATCCGACGTCGAACACGGACGTGAAGAGGACGTGGACGTTCCCGGGCGGGACGGCCGCTTCCTCGTGGGCTTCGCGAAGCGCTCCCGTTATGGCGTCTTCGCCCTGATGAAGGGCCCCGCCGGGCAGGCCCCACGTTCCGCCATGGTGGCTCCACGTGGCGCGGTGCTGCAGCAGGATTCCCTTGGCAGGATCCTGGACCAGGAGCCCGGCAGAGCCGAAACGGCCCCAGAATTTTCCTGCCGCACCTTCCACCCAGGCGTCGCCCGGATCACGCGGGCCGGAGTGGCGGCGGAGATGTTCCGGGAGGCTGGCGGATGCGGTGTCCATGGAACCAGTTTCCCACGGCCCCGTCTCCGGCCGGTCACAAAGCGTCACCGGCAGCCCGCGTACCGGGGCGGGCGACTGAACGGGCCGGGTTCTAGCGGGGCCGCTTCGCGGCGTGCTCGCGCGCCAAGGTGGCGTACCGGTCATCCGGTGCGCCGGGGGTGAAGCTGCCGTATTTGCGTTCAACGGCGGTGCGGATCAGGAAGTCTGCAATGGCCGGGTTCTTCGGCAGGAGCGATCCGTGCAGGTAGCTCGCCACGATATTCCGGTAGCGGGCACCTTCCTGGCCGTCCTTGCTGTTGTTGCCCGTGCCCTTGGGCGTGGCGCCCAGCGGCCTGACTCCGGGGCCGAGCGTCGTCTGCCCGCTGTGGTTTTCGTAGCCCAGGATGTCGCCGAACTCGGGAGAAGACACGCTGACATTGCCGATCAGGCGTTCGTCGGTGCCGTTCGTCTCGACGTCCAGGACGCCAATGCCGGGTATCACTGATCCTGTGCGGGTCTTGAAGAAGCGCCCGAAGAGCTGGTACATCCCGCAGATCAGCAGCATGGGAGTGTCTGTTTCGGCCAACTCCTTCAGCGTCGATTCACGGGAGAGCAGGTCGTCCTGGATCACCAGTTGCCCGCTGTCCTGGCCGCCGCCTCCCACGATGAGGTCGACATCGGCCGGGAACTCGTCGCCGACGTTGTATTCGAGGAGTTCGGGCGTGTAGCCGTGCCAGCGGAGGCGCTGCTGGAGCACCAGGGCGTTGCCCCAGTCCCCGTAGATGTTCATGTCACGGGGGTACAGCTGAAGGACCCTGATGGTGCCCTTGCTCATGAGACCACCTCCACAGTGGTGATTTTGGACAGCTCGCGGCGGATGGCCAGCATCGCCGTGTAGGTGCAGAAGATGCGCTTGGGTTTACCTTTCGCCCCCTGGATGAAGGCTGCCAGGGCGGGCGCGATCTCCGGGTTGACGGCGCCGATGGCGACGTCGTCGTATTGCAGGCGCAGCGCCATGTCGTAAGCCCGGGAACCGGTCAACTGGTCCACGCCGCCTTCACGCAGCGAGTCGAATTCGACGTCCCAGAGCCAGGACATGTCACGGCCGTCGGCATAGTTGTCGTTGATCGCCACCATGGTGGCGTAGCCGCCGGCGGGGAAGGACTTCAGGCCCAGCCGGAAGCCGCTGGGGTTCTTGACCAGCACCAGGTCCAGCGGCAGTCCGTCAACCACCAGGCTTTCACCGCGGCCAAAGGCGGGCGCAACCCGGGACAGGGCCTTCAGCAGGCCGTCGTGGTCCGTCGGCGTGGCGCCGTTGCCGGCGATGCAGCGCGCCAGGACCAGGGCGGCTGCGGCGTTGAAGATGTTGTAGACGCCACGGAGCTTCATCCCGGTGGTGACCGTGCCGCCGTCGTACTCAAAGTCAGCGTCATCCGTCCCCACCCGGCGCAGCACGACGTCGGCGTGCGGCTTCGCGGGCAGTGCCGGTACCGGGCTGCCGGGGCCGGCACGCAGGTCGTCGTCGTTCGGGAACGTGCTCAGGAGCGAATCGTCGAGGCCGAAGTAGCGGACCTCGGGTCCGTCCAGGGTGTCGGCGATGCGCGCGACCCGCGGATCCTCGCGGTTCAGGACCACCGTTCCGGTGGTCTTGGACGCAATGTGCTGCAGGAGCTGCGCGGTTTTGTCGATCTCGCCGAAACGGTCCAGCTGGTCGCGGAGGACGTTCAGCAGCAGGCTGTAGCGCGGCGGAACCCTGTTGACGAAGTGCACGGCGTGCGCCTCATCCAGCTCCAGCACCGCGATGTCCGCGTCCAGGCGCCCACGCCAGTCCACGTCGCCCAGCAGGGCAGCAGCGACGCCGCGGGTGAAGTTGCTGCCGGTGCGGTTCGTAAAAACCTTCAGGCCCTGGCTCTCCAGCAGTTCCACCACCATTTTGGTGGTGGTGGTCTTGCCGTTCGTCCCGCTCACGACGGCGACGCCCAGGGGGAGGGTGGACAGTGTCCGTTGCATGAATCCCGGGTCGATTTTCTCCACCACGAGGCCGGGGAGGGCAGAGCCTCCGCCCCTGAGCCGGGAGACCCGGCGGACGAGCTTGCCGAGCGGAACGCTGAAGTAAAGCATGCTCTGTAATATATCCCAGTCGCGGCATGGAACCGGGCGGGAGCACCCGTTCCGGCAAGCCTGCAGGCGCCGGGAGCACTATGCTGTTTGGATGACCACCCCCCCTTCCACGGACTACTCCCGCGCGGGTGCCGGCCTGCGAATCGGTGTCCTGGCCCTTCAGGGCGACTTCCGGGAGCACCTGCGCGCGGCAGAAGCAATGGGCGCCACAGGCATCGGAATCCGGCGCCCGTCCGAACTTGACGGCATTGACGGCATGATCATTCCCGGCGGCGAGTCCACCACTATCGACAAACTTGCCCGGGCCTTCGAAGTCGCCGATCCCTTGCGGAAACTGATCGCCGACGGGCTGCCCGTATACGGCTCCTGTGCAGGCATGATCCTGCTCGCCGATGAGATCGCGGACCCGGCCACGGACCTTGAAGGCAACCCGCAGCAGACGTTCGGCGGACTGGACATCACTGTCCGCCGTAACGCGTTCGGCCGCCAGCGCGAGTCTTTCGAGACCGATCTTGAATTCAAGGGACTGGGTTTCAGTGACACCGGTTCGGGGGTGGCCCCGGTGCACGCTGTGTTCATCCGCGGTCCCTGGGTGGAGCGTGCAGGCCCCGGCGTGGAGGTCCTGGCCCAGGTGGAGCCCGCGGATCCGGAGCATGCCTCGCATGCGGCGGCGCTACAGGGGACGGCTAGAATTGTTGCAGTGCGTTCAGGCCGCCTGCTGGCCACCTCCTTCCACCCGGAAGTGACGGGGGAGAAGCGCGTGCATGAACTTTTTATTCGAATGATCAGAGGAGAAGCGTAAAGCATGTCAGGCCACTCCAAATGGGCGACGACCAAGCACAAGAAGGCCATCCTTGATAGCCGCCGGGCAAAGTCGTTCGCCAAGCTGATCAAGAACATCGAAGTCGCGGCCCGCATGGGCGGCCCCGACCTCGCCGGCAACCCCGGTTTGGAACTTGCCGTCACCAAGGCAAAGAAGACCTCCGTGCCCGCGGACAACATCGACCGCGCCATCAAGCGCGGCGCCGGCCTCACCGGCGAAGTGGTGGACTACACCGAGATCATGTACGAATGCCGCGGCCCGCAGGGTTCGGCGCTGCTGATCGAGTGCCTCACGGACAACAAGAACCGCGCAGCCTCCGAGGTCCGGCTCGCCATTTCCCGCAACGGCGGCACCATCGCCGATCCCGGCTCGGTCAGCTACCTCTTTTCCCGCAAGGGCGTTGTCACCCTGCCCAAGAACGGGCTCAGCGAGGACGACGTCCTGATGGCCGTGCTCGATGCCGGTGCAGAGGAAGTCAAGGACAACGGAGACAACTGGGAAATCCACTCGGATCCCAAGGACCTGCAGGCCATCCGCGACGCCCTCAAGGACGCCGGGATCGACTATGACACCGATGAAGCTGAGTTCGTCCCGTCCATGGAGGTCCCGCTCGACCTCGACGCCGCCAAAAAGTTCATGAAGCTGGTGGACGCCCTGGAAGAGCTCGACGACGTCCAGAACGTCTACAGCAACGCCGACCTCAGCGACGAAGTGCAGGCCGCACTGGAAGCCGAGTGATCCCGCAACCCTGCTGTGAAACTGAGGCCCGGCCTTGACCCTCCGAGTATTGGGAGTCGACCCGGGCCTCACCCGTTGCGGCATCGGCGTCGTGGACGTCGAGAAGAACAGGCGTGCCACCATGGTGGCCGTCGGCGTGGTGGGCACGTCGCCCGATGAAAGCCTGGACCAGCGGCTACTCCTTATCGCCACGTCCATCGATGACTGGCTGGACCGCTACGAACCCCATGTGCTCGCCGTGGAGCGGGTGTTTTCGCAGCTCAACGTCAGCACGGTGATGGGGGTTGCCCAGGCGTCCGGCGTGGTGATTGCCGCCGCCGCCCGGCGCGGCATCCCCGTTGCCCTGCACACGCCGTCGGAAGTCAAGGCGGCCGTCACCGGCAGCGGAACATCCAACAAGGATGCCGTGACGAAACTCGTCACCAAGATCCTCCGCCTGGATGCCCCGCCCCGACCCGCCGACGCCGCCGATGCGCTGGCGCTGGCCATCACCCACGCGTGGCGGGCAGGCAGCGGAGCGGCCATCTCTACCACTGGCCCGGGCAGTTCGGCCCTGACCCCGGCGCAGCGGGCATGGGCCGAGGCGGAAGCCAAGGCGCGCCGGGCACGCTGAAGGTCCGGCTGTGCGGCCGGGGAACTTGCTAGGGTATTCGTAGATATGTTCGGATGGGCGGACTGTGTTCCGGCCGTTATTCGTGGAACCGCGTATGTTCGTGTAAACCCAGTTTTGTGTAACCCAGGAGCCCGGCCTTGATCAGTTTTCTCCGCGGAACCGTAGCGCACGTCGGGTTGTCCTCCGCCGTGATCGACCTCAACGGTGCCGGCATGAGCGTAAACGCCACACCCCAGACCCTCAGCGGGCTGCGCACCGGCGAGGAAGGGAAGCTTTTCACGTCCCTCATTGTGCGCGAGGATTCCCTGACGCTGTTTGGATTCGCCAGCGACGACGAACGTGAAGTCTTCGATGTCCTGCTCAGCGTGAGCGGCGTGGGCCCGCGGCTGGCCCTTGCTGTGCTGGCCGTCCACGACCCCGAAGCGATCCGCGTTGCGGCGCATACCGGCGACGGCAAGGCCTTTACGAAGGTTCCCGGCATCGGGCCCAAGGTCGCTGGAAGGATTGTCCTGGAGCTTGCCGGAAAACTGGTGCCGCACGGGACCGGTGCGGCGGCAGCGCCCGCAGCAGCCGCGGCCGCGCCGTGGAAGCCGCAGGTGGTGGCAGCCATGACGAGCCTCGGCTGGTCCGAAAAGGACGCCGCCGCCAGCATCGACAAAGCGCTCTCGGATTCCCCGGAACTCGAAGCGGGCGGCCAGGTGGCCGAGATCCTGCGGGCCACTCTGCGGTGGCTTGGCCAGGACGGCGCCCGCGCCGGCAACAGGGTAGGCACCCGTGGCTGAGTCGTCCCTGGTCGCCGGGGGAGAGGAGCCGGAGGAACGGGTCATCGAGGCGGCCCTCCGGCCCAGGAACCTGCATGACTTCGTGGGCCAGCACCGTGTCCGCAAACAGCTGTCGCTGGTGCTGGAAGCATCGCGGATGCGCGGACGCAGCGCCGACCATGTCCTGCTCTCCGGCCCGCCCGGACTCGGCAAAACCACATTGTCCATGATCATCGCGGCCGAGATGAATGCCCCCCTGCGGATCAGCAGCGGTCCGGCCATCCAGCACGCCGGCGACCTGGCAGCCATCCTTTCCTCGCTGTCCGAGGGTGAAGTCCTTTTCCTTGACGAAATCCACCGCATGTCCCGGCCGGCAGAGGAAATGCTGTACATGGCCATGGAAGATTTCCGGGTGGACATCGTGGTGGGCAAGGGTGCGGGAGCCACGGCAATTCCACTCGAACTGCCGCCCTTTACACTCGTGGGCGCCACCACCCGCGCCGGGCTTCTGCCCGGCCCGCTGCGGGACAGGTTCGGCTTCACGGGGCACCTGGAATTCTATTCAGTTGAGGAACTGGAGCTGGTCCTGAGGCGGTCGGCCGGTCTGTTGGACCTGAAGGTCAACTCGGCAGGGTTCAGCGAAATCGCGGGCCGGTCCCGGGGCACGCCCCGAATCGCGAACCGCCTCCTCCGCCGCGTGCGCGACTGGGCACTCGTCCACGGCATCGAACAAATCGACGCGCGGGCGGCGTCCGCCGCGCTGGACATGTATGAAGTGGACAAACGGGGGCTTGACCGCCTGGACCGCTCCGTCCTCGAAGCCCTGATCACCAAGTTCGGCGGCGGGCCGGTGGGACTGTCCACCCTGGCCATTGCCGTGGGCGAGGAACCGGAAACCGTGGAAACCGTCGCGGAACCGTTCCTTGTCCGCGAAGGGCTTCTGGGGCGAACGCCGCGTGGCCGGATCGCCATGGCTCCGGCCTGGACGCACCTGGGCTATGCGGTTCCGGACGGCGTGTTCGGCCAGGAGGCGCTGACCCTGTTCGACGCGGAAGGCCTCGGCGTTGAACCGGTGGCGGAGTGGCTTCCGAACGGCCAATAGCAGCGTCCGGCTGACTTTCCCTCTAGACTGGAATGACGCTCGGCACGTTCGGGCCTTTGTTTCTGTGGGCGGCTCCGGCCGCCGATGGCCGGGCATGAATTTCCTGCCGGGCGGGCCGAAATGAAGCCGACGTTGCTGTCAACCAGCTACGCAAGTACAGAACGGAAACTTCCTGTGTTCGGACACATTACTGCCCAGGCCCAGCCGCAGGCCGGCGGCGGCATCGACATCATGACAATCCTGCTCTTCGTGATGCTCGGAGTCTTCATCTTCATGATGTTCCGCCGCAACAAGAAGACGCAGCAGCAGCAGGCAACACTCCAGTCGCAGTTCGCGCCGGGTGTGGAGGTCATGACGAGCTTCGGACTCTTCGGCCGCATCGTCTCCATCGACGAGAACGAAAACAAGGTCGTTATCGAACTGTCCCCGGGCAACCTGGCCACCGTGCACCGCCAGGCCGTCACCAAGATCGTTGAGCCGGTTGTTGCTGCCGAAGAGCCCACCGTTGTTCCGGATGACGCCTCGTCCCTGACCGGGCACGACGCCGACCGCACCGACGCCGTCAACCGCACCGAGGCTGTCCGCACTGACGCCGTCAACGAGACGCCCGAAGAATCGCTGAAGCGTCTCAACGACGAAGGCAAGAAAGACAGCTAGTCCGGCGTTCCCGCCAAGTCCCGCTAAGTAGAACGAACGACGGCCGCGGGCTGCCGCCGGTGTGTGAGCCAAGCTCACCCCGGCGGCTCCTCCGTAAACAATAGAAAGATCGACAATGGCACGTACTGGCCCCAAAAACTCAGCACTCAGGGTGCTGGTCTGGCTCGGCGTTATCCTCGCCGTCATGACTGCCGTGCTCGCCGGCGGCTCCATTTCCGGCCAGGCCAGCTGGGCACCAAAGCTTGCACTTGACCTTGAGGGCGGAACCCAGATGATCCTGGCGCCCAAGGTCGAGGGCGGTTCGGACATCAACGAGGATCAGCTCAACCAGGCCGTTGCGATCATTCGCCAGCGCGTGGACGGTTCAGGCGTGGCGGAAGCCGAAATCAGCACGCAGTCCGGCCGCAATGTGGTGGTAAGCCTCCCCGGTACGCCTTCCAAGGAGACCCGCGCACTCATCCAGGCCTCTGCCGACATGAACTTCCGGCCGGTGCTCCAAGCCGGTCCCGGTGCCGCAGTGCCTACGGAATCCCTGACGCCGGATGACCAGCTCCCCAAGCCGACGGCCGAACCGACCAACAGCAGCGACGTCAACTGGGTCACGGCCGAGGTGTACAAGGAGTTCGAGACCCTCGACTGCGACAACCCGTCGCAGGACAAGCAGGAGCGCTCGGACCCCGCCAAACCGCTGGTGACATGTGAACCGGCAACGGCCACGTCCCCGGCCATCAAGTACATTCTGGGTCCGGTGGAAGTCAAGGGCTCCAACATCAAGTCCTCCTCCTTCCAGCTGCAGCAGGGTGCCCAGGGCGCCGTCACCAACGAGTGGGCCGTGAACATCCAGTTCGACGAGCAGGGCACCGCCAAGTTCAAGGAAGTCACCGAACGGCTGTACCAGTTCTTCGTGGCCGCCGGTGGTGAATCGGGCTCCGATCCGAAGGCCCAGTTCGCCATTGTCCTCGATGACCAGGTCATCTCAGCCCCGCGGTCGCTCGCTGTGATCACTGACGGCCGTCCGCAGATCACCGGTGGGTTCACCGAGGAGTCGGCCAAGGCCCTGTCGGACCAGCTGCGCTTCGGTGCACTCCCCATCAGCTTCGAGATCCAGAGTGAACAGCAGATTTCAGCTACGTTGGGCGGCGAGCAGCTCAAGATGGGCCTGCTCGCCGGCATCATCGGCCTGCTCCTGGTGGTGGTCTACTCGCTGTTCCAATACCGGGCACTGGGATTCGTCACCATTCTCTCCCTCGTGGTGGCCGGTGCGCTGACGTACCTCGCGATTGCCATCCTGGGCTGGACTGAAAACTACCGCCTGTCACTCGCCGGTGTGGCCGGCCTCATCGTGGCCATCGGCCAGACGGCCGACTCGTTCATCGTCTACTTCGAACGAATCCGCGATGAACTTCGGGAAGGCCGCGGGCTGGTCTCCGCCGTGGAGAACGGCTGGAAGCGTGCCAAGCGCACCGTCCTGGCGTCCAAGGCAGTGAACCTGCTGGCAGCCCTCGTGCTCTACTTCGTCGCCGTGGGCAACGTCCGCGGCTTTGCCTTCACCTTGGGTTTGACGGCCATCGCCGACCTCATCGTCGTGTTCATGTTCACCCACCCGACCCTGCAGCTCCTGGCCCGCACCAAGTTCTTCGGCGAGGGCCACAGGTTCTCCGGCCTTGACCCGAAGCGGCTCGGTGCGGTGCCGCTTTACCGCGGCGCGGGCAGGCTCCGCACGCCGGACGAGAAGCCGGGCGTGGTGCGCGCCAAGAACACCGGTGCGGCAGCTGAAGCCGAGCGCCGGATGACCATTGCAGAACGCCGCCTGGCGGAAAAGCAGGAGCAGCTTGCCGGTTCCTCCAAGAGCACGTCCAAGGAGGGCAAGTAAATGACCACGAATTTTGCTACGTTCGGCAACGAGCTCTACACGGGCAAGCGCTCGTACAACTTCGTCAGTTCCAAGAAGATCTGGTTCATCATTGCGGCCGTCGCCGTGGCGCTGTCCATCCTCCTCCCGGTGGCCAAGGGTGGATTCAACCTCGGCATCGAGTTCCGGGGCGGATCCGAATTCACCGTTTCCAACGTGAAGACCACGGAAGCGTCCCTTGGCGAGAAGGCCGTCCAGGACGTCGTGGAGGGCAGCATTCCGCGCGTGGCCAACGTTGCCGGCAACACCATGCGCATCCAGACGGACAAGCTCACCGATGACGAAACCCTCCGGATCAAGGAAGGGCTGACCACCGCGTACGGCGTCACGGACAACGAGGTGACCTCCACGTTCGTGGGTCCCACCTGGGGTGCCGACGTCACCAAGCAGGCCCTCCTGGGCCTGGTCATCTTCGTAGTCATCGCCGCCGTTCTGATGGCCCTGTACTTCCGCACCTGGAAGATGTCGCTATCAGCGCTGGTGGGCATGCTCGTGACCATGTTCGTCACGGCCGGGGTCTACGCCCTGAGCGACTTCGAAGTCACGCCGTCCGCCATCATCGGCTTCCTGACGGTGCTCAGCTACTCGCTGTATGACACGGTGGTGGTCTTCGACAAGATCCGCGAGAACACCGCCGACCTGGATGCCTCCACCCGCCGCACTTTTGCGGAAGAGGTCAACCTTGCCGTCAACCAGACGCTGGTCCGGTCCATCAACACCATGATGGTGGCCATCCTCCCCGTGGGTGCCATCCTGTTCATTGGTGCCGGCCTGCTGGGTGCCGGTACCCTTCGGGACCTCTCGCTGGCACTCTTCGTCGGCATCCTGATCGGTACCGCGGCGACCATCTTCATCGCAGCCCCGCTGTACGCCTGGCTGCGCCAGGGTGAACCTGCGCTGGTCAAGCAGGCCGAGCGGGTTGAACGCCGCCGGGCCGAATCGGCCGCGAAGGCGACTGCCGCACCGGAGGCCGCAACAACCTGAACTGTTCGGCCGTGAAGGGCCGGGCGCCGTCATCCGTGACGGTGCCCGGCCCTTCGCATCTGCGTCCCGGTTACGGAAGTGCCCTGCCGCGGGAATAGACTGGGATAATTAACGGGTCGTGAGGGGTGCTTCATTGGAAGAACGTTCGACGTCGGCGCCAACGGCCGACGGTGGGGAAGGTCCGGGCCAGGGTCCGCAGACCGGCTTGGTCGCGTCCGGACGCCCGGATGCAGGCGTGCCGGTTGACAGTTCCGGGTTCCGGCCTACTTTTCCCGGACGCCGCGAACGCACCAGGTCCAGGCTGGCCCGGCTGACCGGGCGCGGAACGGCCACGTATTCCCCGATCCTTGAACCGCTGCTCCGCACGGTCCGGGCGAACAACCCCAAAGAGGATTTCGACCTCATCCAGCGGGCTTTCGTGGTGGCGGAACAGAGCCACCGGGGACAGAAACGCAAGAGCGGCGACCCGTACATCACGCATCCCGTTGCAGTGGCCACCATCCTGGCGGAGTTGGGGTTGAGCGGCACCACGCTGGCGGCGGCGCTCCTGCACGACACCGTTGAAGATACGCCTTACACGCTGGCCGACCTCAAGAGGGACTTCGGCCCCGAGGTTGCCATGCTCGTGGACGGCGTCACCAAGCTGGACAAGGTGAGCTTCGGCGAAGCGGCGCAGTCCGAAACGGTCCGCAAGATGGTCGTTGCGATGGCCAAGGACATCCGCGTGCTGATGATCAAGCTGGCCGACCGGTTGCACAATGCCCGCACGTGGCGCTTCGTTTCGGCAGAGTCCTCGGCCCGCAAAGCCCGGGAAACGCTGGAAATCTTCGCTCCGCTGGCGCACCGGCTCGGCATGAACACCATCAAGTGGGAGCTCGAGGACCTGTCCTTCGCGGCGCTGTACCCGAAGGTGTACGAAGAGATCGTGCGCATGGTGGGGGACCGGACCCCGGAGCGTGAAAAAAGCCTGAGTGTTATCCGGAACCAGATCACCGAAGATCTCCGGACGGCGAAGATCAAGGCCACCATCACGGGCCGGCCCAAGCATTACTACTCGATCTACCAGAAGATGATCGTCCGCGACAAGGACTTCGACGACATCAACGACCTCATGGGCGTCCGGGTCCTGGTGGACTCCGTCCGTGACTGTTATGCGGCCCTTGGCACGCTGCATTCGCGCTGGAACCCGCTTCCGGGGCGCTTCAAGGACTACATCGCCATGCCCAAGTTCAACATGTACCAGTCCCTGCACACCACGGTGATCGGGCCTGGCGGCAAGCCGGTGGAGATCCAGATCCGGACCCACGAGATGCACCGCCGGGCCGAGTACGGTGTGGCGGCGCACTGGAAGTACAAGGACCAGCCCAACCGGACGGCCGCAGGTCCCGGAAGCCCCCGTGACGGCGACATGGGCTGGCTGCGGTCACTGGTCGACTGGCAGCAGGAAACGTCCGATCCCGGCGAATTCCTGGATTCCCTGCGCTTCGAAATCAACGCCCGCGAGGTGTTCGTGTTCACGCCCAAGGGCGAGGTCATGGCCCTCCCGGCGGGATCGACGCCGGTGGACTTCGCCTATGCCGTCCACACCGAAGTGGGCCACCGGACCATCGGCGCCAGGGTCAACGGAAAGCTCGTCCCACTCAACAGCGAACTGAACCACGGCGACTGGGTGGAGATCTTCACCTCCAAGGCCGAGGGTGCCGGCCCCAGCCAGGACTGGCAGCACTTCGTCAAAAGTGCCCGCGCCCGCAACAAGATCAGGCAGTGGTTCAGCAAGGAACGCCGTGAAGAGGCAATCGACCGCGGCAAGGAACTGCTGACGAAGGCCATGCGCAAGCAGAACCTTCCCCTGCAGCGGCTGATGACCCACGACGCCCTGGCAGAGGTTGCGGAGCACTTCAAGTACGTGGACATCTCCGGCCTCTACGCCGGAGTGGGCGACGGGCACACGTCGGCCCAGTCGGTCATGGAACGGCTTGTTGAAACCCTCGGAGGCAATGAGGGGCCCGAGGATGACCTGACCGAGGTCAGCATCCCCACACAGGTCAGCAAGACGAAGTATTCCGACTCCGGCGTGATCGTCCGCGGCGTGGGTGACGTGTGGGTGAAACTTGCACGCTGCTGCACGCCGGTACCGCCGGATCCCATCCTGGGGTTTGTCACGAGGGGCTCCGGTGTATCAGTGCACCGGACGGACTGCACCAACGTCTCAGACCTGAAGGACCAGCCGGACCGCATCGTGGAGGTGGACTGGGCGCCTACCCAGTCCAGCGTTTTCCTCGTGGAGATCCAGGTGGAGGCGCTGGACCGGAAGTCGCTGCTCTCCGACGTCACCAGGATCCTCTCCGAGAACCACGTCAACATCCTGGCTGCCAGTGTTCACACGTCGACTGACCGTGTGGCCATCTCCAAGTTCGCGTTCGAGATGGGCGATCCGAAGTACCTGAGCCACGTGCTCAGCGCCGTGCGGCGCATCGACGGAGTATTCGACGTTTACCGCACCACCGGCAACCGGCGGCGCAGCTGAGTCCAGGGCGGTCACCGCGCCGCACCCGGGCCGGGTCAGCCAGGTTCAAGCTTCAGGGCGGAGAGTATTTCCAGGGCCGCCTTCTTGTGCGGCACCCGGGGAGTGGCTTCGACCGCTAGCATCAGCAGCCGCAGCCTGACATCCAGCTCAGGGCTCGCCAGCATTTTCCGCAGTGCCGGCAGGGCGCGCTCGGCGTCCACGTGGAGGGCGATGTCCAACGCTGTCCGCAGCGGGCTGGACACCATCAGGCCGCCCAGGCTGACGACGTCGAACGGTCCGAGCCTGACCTCGTGGAGGGTGCACCCGCGGGTCGACCGCAGGCTCGAGACACGGCGTGTGGCGTCCACGAGGAGCGCCAGCCGGTCCGGTTCCCCGGCGCAGCCGTAGATCCATGCCGCAGTCATGCGTCCGGCAACAACACGCTGCCGGATGGCCGGCGGGACTGCGAACGACGCCGCACGCGCCCGCAGCTGCGGAGTGGCGGCCGTCCCGGGGAGCACGTACCCGCGCTGATACAGCTGGTTGAGGATGCCGTCTGCGGCCATTGCCTGCAGTTCCGGCCATGAGAAGACACGGCCGGGGGAATAGATTTCCGGAGAAGGGGTAGCCATCCAGCCATCCTTTCCTGCCGCCCGAAACGCGTACAGGCCCCCTTCCGGTTATGTGGATAACCGGAAGAGGGCCCGTACGTGGCGCGAGCGTGCTTAGGAAAGTTCGCTGGCCGAGCGTGAGATCTGGTCGAGCCACGCCTGGCGGGCTTCGAGGGCTTCCTGGGCGGCCTTGATCTTGCGCTGGTCGCCCGCTTTCTCCGCCTTGGCGAGGTCTTCCTTCAGCCCCGCGATGGCGGCTTCCAGCTGCGACAGGGCGCTGTTGGTCCGCGCCTTGGTCTCGGGGTTGGACCGCTTCCAGTTTTCGTCCTCGGCATGGCGGACGGCGTCCTCCACCTTCCGGAGCCCTGCTTCGATCCGGCCCATGTCCGCACGGGGAACCTTGCCGGCTTCTTCCCAGCGGTCACGGATGGACTGGAGTGCCTTCTTCGCGGCGGCCAGGTCCTTGATGGGCAGCAGTGCGTTGGCCTCGACCAGGAGGGCTTCCTTGACGGTCAGGTTGGCGCCATATTCCTGGTCGATCTCGTCGTTGGCTGCCTGGCGCGAGGTGAAGAAGACGTCCTGGGCGGCACGGAAGCGGGCCCACAGTGCGTCGTCGTCCTTGCGGCTGGCCCGCGGTGAGGCCTTCCACTCGTCCATCAGGCGGCGGTATTCGCCCGCGGCGAAGCCCCAGTCGGTGGAGGAGGACAGCGCTTCAGCTTCAGCGATCAGCTTTTCCTTCACAGCCTTGGCTGCCGAGTTGTTGCTGTCCAGCTGCGAGAAGTACGCGCGGCGGTGGCGGTCAAAGACAGTCCGCGCTGCCCTGAACCGCTTCCAGAGGGCGTCCTCGTTGCTGCGTCCCAGGCGCACGCCGTTCTTCTGCGCAGCCTTCCAGGTTTCGAAGAGCTCGTTCATGCGGGCACTGGAAGTCTTCCACTGGATCTGCGCAGGATCGTGGCCGGAGATTTCTTCTGCTTCCGCAACGATTGCTTCGCGGGCAGCCAGCTCGGCGGCGCGGACGGCGTCGTGTTCGGCCTTTTCCGCCTTTTCGAGTTCCGCGATCTGGGTGGACAGCGTGTCGAGGCGGGCTTCGGCCGCGCGGATATCTCCCACCATGTTCCGTTCCGCCAGCTGCTCGCGCAGGTGGGTTACGGTCTTCTGCATGTCGGTGGTCGGGGCCTTGGAGCCCACGCGCTGTTCCAGGAGGACAATCTGGGCCACGACGTCGTCGTACTTCCGGGCGAAATAGCCGAGTGCTTCCTCGTCGCTCACGTCCGGGTACTGACCCACGGGGTGTTCCTCGCCGTCGATGGTCAGGAAGACGTGGCCGTCGCCTTCAACCCGGCCCCAGCGTGCGGCCTCGGCCAGTGAGGCAGCAGAGGAGACAGAAGCGGGGGCGGGAACTGCAGGAGAGGACGCAGCCTTCGGCCGGGCAGCAAAGGCGGCCGGTGAAGGGGCCGGGCGCGCTGCCGGCCGCGGGGCGGGTGCCGGGGCGGCGGGAGCCTCCTCGGCGGGCTGCTCAGCGGGAGCCTCCTCGGCGGGCTGCTCAGCGGGAGTCTCCTCGGCGGCAGGTGCCTCCTCCGTGGCCGGAGCGTCGGATTCAGGCTCCGTTGCGGAAGATTCGGGCGTTGCTGACTGCGTTTCCGCCGCGGCCTCGGGAGCTGCGTCGTTGCCGGCCGCCTGCGCGTCGTCAACCACCTGAACCCCGGTCTCGGCTTCTTCGGAGGCTGCTGTTACTGTTTCGTCGGATTTCTGACTGTCTGTCACCGCTAAAAGTCTTTCGCTTGGAGGGAAATACCTGCACCCGCAGCGTGGAGGCCGGGGCTGGTTACTTCAGAGAGAACGAGTCTATCGTGACTGGTTCCACAGGAGCGCCGTCTGTTGCGCTTCCGCCCGCTTTAATACCGCCGTCGGCGATCTTTGCCACCACATCGAGGCCGGAGGTCACCTTGCCCACCACCGTGTACCCGCCGGCCGCATCGGACGGAATGACCGTGTCCTTGTAAACGATGAAGAACTGGGTGCCGTTCCCGTAGGCGTTGCCGCTGGTACGGGCCACTGCGATGGTCCCGGCCGGATAGGCGTTGTCTGCCGGCGTGTTCTCCAACGGACCCCACGTGTACGCGGGGTCACCCTGCCCGTCTCCGGTTTTTGAACCGCACTGCAGGACGCCGAACGTTTCGCCGGTCGTCAGCCGGTGGCAGCTGATCCCGTTGAAGTAGTTTTCGTCGGCAAGCGATTTGAAGACTGCGGCTGCCTGCGGCGCCTTGGTCCCGTCAAGTTCGACGCCGAGGGCACCGCTGTTGAGCTTAAGCTCGCCGCTGAAGACCTTGCCCGCCGCAGTCTCCGGGCTGGGAATGTTGGCGGCATTCGTGGCCGGAGCCGTCGGAGTGGCTGACGGGCTGGTCAGGCCGGCCTGTGCCGCGGCGTATTCGTCTTCCGTCGGATTGCTCGAGAAGACAGTCAGTTGGAGGACGACGGCGAGAACCAGCGCTGCGGCGCCCGCACCGGCTGCGACCACGTTGTCGCGCTTCCGGCGCTTCTCCTGCTGCCGCCGCAGCTCGCGCTTTGCTTCCATTTGCAGGATGCGCCGCTTTGCTTCGCGGGCGCTCCGTGAACTGGCCGCCAAAAGTCCTCCTGGTTGTCGGGCCGCACCCCCGAACGGGCCAGGGGCGACGTCCGGTGTCCGGCAACAAGCGGCAGGCGATGTTCCCGGCCGCCCCATTAGAGTTGCGGGCGCCGAAAGCATAAACTGACTGCCGCACATAGTTTATGCATGACTGGCTGGACTCCCGCCCTTACCCGCCGCTTTTGATCACATGGCGGAACCGGAATACCGGGCAGCGGACTCCAGCCTTCTGTTACCTGAGGAGAAAATCCACCATGGCACGCACCGCCTCCCTGTCCGGATTCCCCGAGTGGCTTCCCGAGGAGCGGCTGGTGGAGCTGCATGTGCTGGACACGCTTCGGCGCGTCTTTGAGCTGCATGGCTTCTCCTCGATCGAGACCCGTGCAGTGGAAACGGTGGGCCAGCTCCTCCGTAAGGGTGAGATCGACAAAGAGGTCTATGGCCTCAGCCGGCTGCAGGAGGACGAAGAAGAATCCCGGGCCGCCAAGGGCGAGCACCACTCCCTGGCCCTGCACTTCGACCTGACAGTCCCGTTCGCCCGTTACGTCGTGGAAAACGCCGGCTACCTGTCGTTTCCTTTCCGCCGATACCAGATCCAGAAGGTGTGGCGCGGTGAGCGTCCCCAGGAGGGCCGTGCGCGTGAATTCACCCAGGCGGACATTGACATCGTGGGCGACGGCGAGCTGCCGTTCCGCTACGACGTCGAAATCGCGCTGGTGATCGCCGAAGCACTGAGCGCCCTCCCCATCCCGGACTTCCGCCTCCGCATCAACAACCGCAAACTGGCCGAGGGCTTCTACCGCGGTATCGGCCTGACGGATACCGCAGGAGTCCTGCGAAGCATCGACAAACTCGAGAAAATTGGTCCCGCCAAGGTGGCCGAGCTGCTGAAAACCGAGCTGGGAGCCTCGGAGGACCAGGCGCAGGCGGCCTTGAGCCTGGCCGGCATCCGTACCGAGGACACGTCCTTCGTTGACAAGGTCCTTGCCCTGGGCGTCAAGGACGAACTGCTGGAGGAAGGCCTGAACGAGCTGGAACAGGTCATCGCCGCAGCGGCGGAGCGTGCGCCCGGCAAAGTGGTGGCGGACCTCAGCATCGCCCGCGGCCTCGACTACTACACGGGAACCGTGGTGGAAACCGTCCTGGTGGGCCATGAGCAGCTGGGCTCCATCTGCTCCGGCGGCCGCTACGACGCGCTGGCCAGCAAGGGAAACCGGAAATTCCCGGGCGTCGGCCTGTCCATCGGAGTGACACGCCTCGTCTCCAGGATCCTGAGCCAGGAACTGGCGCAGGCCACCCGTGCAGTGCCCACTGCAGTGCTCGTCGCCCTGACCAACGACGACAGCTGGGGCGCGGCGCAGGACGTCGCCGCCCAGCTCCGCAGCCGCGGAATCTCCACCGAGGTGGCCGCCAAAGCGGACAAATTCGGCAAGCAGATCAAGTTTGCCGACCGCCGGGGCATCCCGTTTGTCTGGTTCACGGACGACGACGGCAGGCACCAGGTCAAGGACATCCGCTCGGGCGAGCAGGCAGACGCCGATCCGGCCAGCTGGACGCCGTCGGACGAGGACCTGCACGTCCGGATCGTGAAGGCCTGAGCGGCCTTAAGAACTGAACATCCTTAGGCCCCAGGCGGCCGCTTCCGGAACCGCAGTGCCAGGAACCGTCCGGCGACGCCGGCGGCCAGGACGGCCGCCATGCCCAACACCGAGCCCAGCGGCAACGTGAAGGCCAGGATGAGGCAGCCGGCGAAGCCCGCAGCGTTGAGCCAGCGGGGTGCGCTTCCCGGACGCTCGGCCAGGGTGAAAGCGGCGGCATTTGTCACCGAGTAGTAGATCAGCACGCCGAAACTGGAAAAGCCCACCACGGTGAGGACATCGGTGGTGACGAGCAGGAGCACCACGGCAGCGGCCACCGAGAGTTCGGCGGCGACCGGCACCGTGTGGCGTCCGTGCACGCGGGCCAGGGCAACCGGGAGGTCCCGCTCCCGGGCCATGGCCAGGGCCGTGCGGCCCACTCCGGTGATAAGGGCCAGCAGGGCTCCCAGGCACGCGGCGGCTGCTCCGGCCTGGACAAAAGGGCCGCCCGCGCTGAAGCCTGAGAGGGCCACGGCGTCCAGCAGGGGTGACAGTGAGTCAGCCAGCCGTCCGGGGGACAGGTGCCAGAGCAGCAGCGCGGCGAGTCCCAGGTAGATCACGAAAGCGGCGGCCAGCGCGGCCAGTATTGCCCGCGGAATGGTGCGGGAGGGATCTTTGACCTCTTCGCCCAGCGTGGCGATCCGTGCGTAGCCGGCAAAGGCGAAGAACATCAGCCCGGCGGCCGGGAGGATGCCCCAGGCATTGCCGGGGCTTTGCGCCGAGGCAAGCGGATCCGGGTGGGGTCCGGTCAGGCCCGCGGCCGCAACGAAGACGAGGGTGGCCAGGACTAGGCCGAGCAGGATCCTGGTCAACAGCGCGGTGCGGGTAATGCCCATGAGGTTGACCGCCGTGAGCACGGCGACGGCGGCGACAGCCAGGGGCGTGGCATAGTCCGGTGCTACATAGTGTCCGAAAGTCAGGGCCATGGCCGCGCACGATGCAGTCTTTCCGGTGACAAAACCCCAGCCGGCAATGAAGCCCGGCCATTCGCCCAGCTGCTTGCGGCCGTAGACATAGGTCCCGCCGCTTGCCGGGTATTTGGCGGCGAGCTGGGCGGACGCAACGGCATTGCAGTAGGCGATCGCACCGGCGATCAGCACAGAGACGATCATGAGCCGGCCGGCCAGTGCGGTGGCGGGGGAGAAGACGACGAATACACCGGCGCCGAGCATGGATCCAAGTCCGATCGCGGTTGCATCGAACACGCCGAGCCGGCGCTGAAGCCGTTGATGGGTCTGCATGGCGGAAGGAAAGCCTCTCCAACGGGTAAACTCGTACGGGACTGTTCCCGTAACGGTCCCATTCAACATCATCTCTGTATTCCTGCTGTCTCCTTCAGAAAGGCGTGCTGTGCTGCGCACACATGACCTCGGATCCCTTCGCTCCGAGCACATTGGACAAACCGTAACCCTGGCCGGCTGGGTGGGCCGGCGTCGTGATCACGGTGGTGTGGCATTCGTTGACCTTCGCGACGCCTCAGGCGTCTCCCAGGTGGTAGTCCGCGAAGAAGAGGTTTTCCACGGACTCCGCAATGAGTACGTGCTGCAGGTTATCGGTACGGTTTCGCAGCGCCCGGAGGGCAACGAAAACCCGGCGCTGGCCACCGGCCAGATCGAGGTTATCGCCGAGAAGGTGACCATCCTCAACACCTCCGAACCGCTGCCTTTCCAGATCGACGAGCACGTCGAGGTGGGCGAGGAAGCACGGCTCAAGCACCGTTACCTCGACCTGCGCCGCCCGGGCCCCGCCCGGAACATGCGCCTGCGCTCCGAGGCCAACCGCGTGGCGCGCGAGCTGCTCCACCGGGACGGTTTCGTTGAGATCGAGACCCCCACGCTGACGCGGTCGACGCCGGAAGGCGCCCGTGACTTTGTCGTTCCCGCACGCCTCGCGCCGGGTTCCTGGTACGCCCTGCCGCAGTCCCCGCAGCTTTTCAAGCAGCTCCTGCAGGTGGGCGGCTTCGAAAAGTACTACCAGATCGCGCGCTGCTACCGCGACGAGGACTTCCGCGCCGACCGCCAGCCGGAATTCACCCAGCTGGACATCGAAGCGAGCTTCGTGGAGCAGGACGACATCATTTCGCTCGGCGAAAACATCGTCAAAGCCCTGTGGCAGCTGATCGACGTCGAAATCCCGACGCCCATCCAGCGCATCACCTACGCCGACGCCATGGCCCGCTACGGCTCTGACAAGCCGGACCTCCGCTTCGGCCAGGAGCTGACCGAACTCACCGAATTCTTCAAGGACACCAACTTCGGCGTCTTCAAGGCACCCTACGTCGGTGCCGTGGTCATGCCCGGCGGCGCCTCGCAGGCACGCCGTGCCCTGGACGCCTGGCAGGAATGGGCCAAGCAGCGCGGCGCCAAGGGCCTTGCCTATGTCCTCTTCAAGGAAGACGGCGAACTGGCCGGTCCCGTGGCCAAGAACCTCACCGAAACCGAGCGTGCCGGCCTGGCCGACGCCGTCGGTGCCAAGCCCGGGGACTGCATCTTCTTCGCCGCCGGCGAGAAGACACCCTCCCGTGCACTGCTCGGTGCGGCCCGCGTTGAAATCGGCCACCGCACCGGCCTGATCAACCCCGCTGACTGGGCGTTCTGCTGGGTGGTGGATGCACCGATGTTCGAGCCGGCCGCCGCCGCAGTGGCCTCTGGCGACGTGGCAGTCGGTGCCGGCAAGTGGACGGCCGTCCACCACGCCTTCACTTCGCCCAAGCCGGAGTTCATGGATTCATTCGACCAGGACCCCGAGTCCGCGCTGTCCTACGCCTACGACATTGTCTGCAACGGCAACGAAATCGGCGGCGGCTCCATCCGTATCCACGAACGTGACGTCCAGGAGCGGGTCTTCGAGCTCATGGGCCTGGACAAGGCCGATGCCGAGACGAAGTTCGGCTTCCTCCTGGAAGGCTTCAAGTTCGGCGCTCCGCCGCACGGCGGCATCGCCTTCGGGTGGGACCGCGTTGTGGCACTGCTGGCCGGCGTGGAGTCGATTCGCGACGTCATCGCCTTCCCGAAGTCCGGCGGCGGCTACGACCCGCTGACCCAGGCTCCGGCGCCGATTACCGCGCAGCAGCGCAAGGAGGCCGGCGTCGACTTCAAGCCGGAGGCCAAGAAGACAACGGCTGTACCTCAAAACCCCGAGGACGCAGCAAAGTAGCGTGAACTGCCAGCCAAGGCTCTCCGGGAAACCGGGGAGCCTTGGCTTTCCCACAAACAAATCAGTGAGGAGTCCCATGGAACGGCAGGCCATGCCCGCCCTGGCGGCACTGCCCTCCCTGGAAACGCTGATGGATGCTGCCTGGCCCAGCCCTGACCGGGAGGAGGCCAGCGGCTGGGTGCTGCGCGCCTCGGACGGCGTCACCCAGCGGGCCAACTCGATCTGGCCGCGCTCGGAACCTGACGGCACAAACCACAGCCGGCTGGCTTCGCTCCGGGAAGCCCGGGCCTGGTACCGCAGCCGCCGGCTCCCTGTGATCTTCCAGGTCTTTGACGACCCCCGCAGTGCCGCGCTGAACGCTGTCCTCGACGAGGAAGGCTTCACCCGGCAGTCCGAAACCCTGGTCCTGGTGCGGGACGCCGGCGGGGCGTCCGCGTCCCGGGACACCGCACCCCGGGACACCGGCGTCGAGCTTTCCGCTGAGCCGTCGGATGAGTGGCTGCGGCTCTGGTGGAGTGTGGACGGCCGCGGCGGCGACGATTCCCTCGCGACCGCCCGCAGCATCCTCCGGGGCTGTCAGTCGCTGTACGCACTGGTGTGCGACGACGACGGCGTTCCCGCCGCCGTCGGACGCCTTGCCCTCCCTTCCGGCGGGGCGGGCGGCTTGTACTGCATGGCAACCCACCGCGAAAACCGGCGCCACGGCTACGCAACCCGGGTTCTCCAGTCCTTGCTGCGTGAAGGCGACGCCCGGGGCCTCGGGAGCTACTGGCTGCTGGTGACGGCGGCCAATGCCGGCGCCCGGGAGCTGTACTCAAAGGCCGGGTTCACGGAAGCCGGCCGCTACTATTACCGCCAGGAGCGGCCCAAGCGCCACCTGACCGGCTGCTAAGAACCTTCAAGGTATTCAAGCGTTGTGCATTTCCCTGCGTTTCGCCGTTCCGGCCAGGTAGGGAGCGCCCAGTTCCTCGATCGGCGTTTTGAACGTCTCGCGTGAGTAGTACACGGAGGCCGCCGCGACGAGCATGCAGACTGTGCCGAACACAGCAACGGGAACCCAGCCGGTGACACCCGGGGTCAGGAGCATGCCGGCGATCATCGGGGCGAAGCCGGCCAGGACCAGTCCCAGCTGGTTTCCCATCGCCATCCCGGTGTAGCGGACCGGGGCGGCGAACTGTTCGGCGAAGAACGACGGCCAGATGCCGTTGAACCCTGAGTACAGCACGGTCATGTTCAGGAACGCCGCCAGGAACACCAGGACGATGTTGCCTGAGGAAAGCGCGAGGAAGTACAGAAAGATTGTGGCGGAGCACCCGAAGGCGGCAGTGAGCAGAAGGGGCCGGCGGCCGATCCGGTCCGAAAGCCGTGCCGCCAGCGGCATGGCAATCATGGACAGCCCGATAGCGACGGCGTTGACGGTCAGGATGGAGGCCCGGTCAAAACCTGCCGTGGACGTGGCGTATGCCAGTCCGAAAACCGTAAAGATGGTTTGCATCACGGACATGATGGACATCCCGACGACGCGCAGCACGTCGGGAGCCTGGAAGCGGAGCACTTCTCCGATGGGCATCGGGGCGACCTGCCGGCTTTCCTGTGCCTCTTCGAAGACGGGTGTTTCGTCCAGGTGCGTACGCACCCAGTAGGCGATGGCCAGCACCACGATGGAGAGCCAGAACGGGATGCGCCAGCCCCAGGTCATCATTGCGTCCCGGGGCAGGGCGGTGACCGGAATGAAGACCAGGGTGGCCAGCACCATGCCGGAAGCGTACCCGGTCATCACGAAGCTGGTGAAGAAGCCGCGCCTGCCCTCCGGCGAGTGCTCGAGCGTGAGGGTGGAGGCGCCCGCCGATTCAGCGCCGGCCGAGAAGCCCTGTGCCAGCCGGCCGGTCACCAGCAGGATGGGCGCCCAGACGCCCACCTGCTCATAGGTGGGCAGGAACCCGATACCCAACGATGCCAGGCCCATGATGCCCAGGGTCAGCAGCAGGATCTTCTTCCGGCCCAGCTTGTCGCCAAAGTGGCCCATGACCAGTCCGCCCACCGGCCGTGCCACGTAGGCGACGCCGAAGGTTGCGAATGCGCCGATCAGGCCGATGGCGGGGTCCGCGGACGGGAAGAAAAGGTGCGGGAACACGAGCGCGGCGGCGGTCCCGTATATGAAGAAGTCGTAGTACTCCAGGGTGCTGCCGAGGAATGACGCCAGGGCGGCCTTGCCGGGCGTCTTGCGTTGGGTCGGTCGTGCTGCGGGATGGGTTGGGGATACGGACTGCATGGGGGTCTCCTTAAGACATCGGTGTCTTAGCGGGAGCCGGCTGGGAAACCTCCAGGTGGAAGTCCACTGAGAGGATCTGCTGGCTGTTGGGGAATGAGTAGGCCTTGAGCGGCTCGTGCAGCGGATGGGTGTTGTACACCGCTATGTCCTCAACCGTTTCAAAGTCCGCCACGATGGCGTAGTCGAAGGAACGCTCCGTGTTGAGCACGTCCTTGCCGTGGCTCAGGCTGAGCATGCCGGGGATGTTCCCGGTCATCCTGTTGAGTCCGGCGATCCATGCCTGCTTGTCGGCGGGCGGGAAATCCGGTTTGAACTTGAAGAGTACGGTGTGGCGGATCATCTCAGGCTCCTACCAGTTCTGATGTGGATTCTGTCTGTTCTGCCGCGCTGTACTCCGCGGACTGGCCGGCGATGGTCCGCCCGGCGAGGTAGCCCATGGTCATGATCGGGCCGAGGGTGGCGCCCGCACCGGGATATCCGGCCGCGTAGGCGTTTTCGGTGGTGTTGCCTACGGCGAACAGGCCCTCGATGGGCTGGTTATCGACGTCGAGCACGCGGGCCAGCCCGTCTGTTGCCACGCCGCCGTTGGTGCCGAACGCGCCGTTGACCACTTCCATGGCGTAGAACGGGCCGGTCTGCAGCGGACCGAGGGACGGGTTCGGGTACATGTTGTCGTCGTCGCCCCAGTACTTGTCGTACGCGCTTTCGCCACGGCCGAAGTCCGGGTCTTCGCCCTTCACGGCGTATTCGTTGAACCGCGCCACCGTTGCGCTGAGGTTTTCCGCGGGAACGTTGATCTTTGCGGCAAGTTCTTCCACTGTCGCCGCCTCGGTCAGGTAGCCGGGGGCGGGCTGGCCGGCGCGGTGGGCCAGGATGCCGTAGCGCTCCATGTAGGCGTGGTCGACGATCACGTGCGCGGGGGTGTTGAGGGTCCGGTTCGCGGCGGAGTCCCAGGACTGCAGGCTCCGGGCGAGGTCGTTGTAGTTTTGCGACTCGTTGGCGAAGCGGCGGCCGTGGCGGTTCACCATGATCGATCCGGGGCCCTGGCGTTCGAAGCGCAGCAGGGTGCCAATGGGCTGCCCGTCGCGGGTGTCGCCGGTGACCGACATCGGGGCCCACCAGGCTTCACGGGTGCCGCGGGTCTGGCCGCCGATCCGCTGGGCCATCCGCAGGCCGTCACCGGTATTCGAGGGCGGCGAGCACATCGTGTAAAGCCGCGACGCGAGCATCGAGTCGGCCAGTGCCTTGTCCCAT
Source organism: Arthrobacter sp. B10-11 (assembly GCF_033142195.1). Taxonomy (NCBI): domain Bacteria; kingdom Bacillati; phylum Actinomycetota; class Actinomycetes; order Micrococcales; family Micrococcaceae; genus Arthrobacter; species Arthrobacter sp. B10-11. The sequence continues at coordinate 415,124 of NZ_JAWMTH010000003.1, read as the reverse complement.
TCGAAGCCGCCGGTGGCCAGCACCACGCCGTCGTTCGCCTGGAAGACTTGGCCAGACTCGAGTTCGACGCCCGTCACCCGGCTGCCGTCGGTGAGCAGGCGGTGCCCCCGTGCGCCGGTGACAAGTGCTGCTCCGTCACGGACCAGGCTGGCGAGCAGCATGGACACGAGGGCCTGGCCCTTGGCCACAAGCCCGTCGGCATGGCGCCGGTTGAGGTCGTCCCAGGGGAACTTGGTGAAGGCGCCCCAGTTTTCGTATTCCTGCATGGTGAACGGGGCACGGCCGTCGCTGCGCACGTGTTCCTTGAGGTCGCCCAGGGCCTCCCGGCTGTTGAACAGCTCGGGCTCCACCGTGCGGCCGCCTTCCACGGCGCCGGGCAGGTCCTGGCGGTAGTCGGGGAAGTTGTCCAGGAAGATGAAGCCGAGCCCGCACTCTTCCTCGACGAAGCGGAGCATCTGGTCCCCGTAGGTCAGTGCCGCGTCCAGCAGTTCATCGCGGCCGCGTCCCCGGGCCACGGCGCGCACGTACTCTGCGGCCGCTTCCTTGGAATCCACGATACCGGCCTCGCGGGCGTGGTGGTTGTCCGCCACCCACAGCATGCCGCCGGAGACGGCCGAGGTCCCGCCCAGCAGGGCACTTTTCTCGAGGACGACGACGGACTTGCCGGCACGGGCCGCGGTGGCCGCAGCGGTCAGGGCGCCGGCGCCGGAACCGACGATGACGACGTCGTAGTTTTCCGCCGGGGTGCCATTGACGAATTTCATGGGTGTTGCCTTTCAGGAGGAAGAAATGTGGGGCAGGGCCGGGTCAGACGGCGGTGTAGCCGCCGTCGATCACGAGCTCGGAGCCTGTGGTGAAGCGGGATTCGTCGGAGGCCAGGTACAGCACGCCGTAGGCGATCTCGTCCGGCTTACCCTGGCGGGGGAGCGGGTTGGAGCCCACCAGTTGCTTGTAGTAGGCCTCGGCGCCGATGTCTGACTGCTCGGCGGAGCGGCGGCTCATCCGCGTGTCCATGGAGCCGGGGTGGATTGAGTTCACGCGGATGCCGTGGCTTCCGTAGGCCGCGGCGTCGGACTTGCTCAGCAGCCGGACCGCGCCCTTGGTGGCGTGGTACAGCGGCACATTCCGTCCGCCGGTGATGCCGTGGATGGAGGAGAAGTTGACGATGCTGCCGGCGCCCTTTTCGATCATTCCGGGGACCACGTGCTTGGTCATCAGCCAGACGCCCTTGACGTTGACGTTGAAGATCGTGTCGAAGTCCGTGACCGACGCGGTGTGGGAGGCCCCGGCGGGGCCGATAATTCCGGCGGCGTTGACCAGGATGTCCGGAGTGCCCAGTTCGTCCCGGACCCGGCGGATGGCGTTGACGACGCTCTCCTCGCTGGTGACATCGACGTCGTACTCGCTGATGTTTGGGTGGGTCGCACCAGCCGGGATCCCGGCGACGTCAAGGCTGGCAACTTTTGCGCCGTGCTCGGCCAGCAGGGCGGCGGTGGCGCTGCCCAGGTCGCCGCGGCCGCCAGTAACGATTGCGGTCTTGCCGGCCACGCGGTTCGCTGTGGTGTTCATGTGGTGTGCTCCTCGTAGCTCGTGCAGCTTCCTTGCTGCACCTAGCCAGAGTCTCAGGGGTGGTGTGACTGGAACCACATGATTCCCGATGAACGGAAATAGTGGTCCTTAGTGGCTCTGGCGAAGAGTGCCCTTCAGCTCGCCCCGCCAGCCGAGGGCCCGCGATATGCCCCGGGCAGCAGCCATCAGGACAGGGACGCGGGCGGCTGCGTTCTCCTCGTTGCGCGGCACCACCACGCTGAGCGCGGCACGGACGGTGTTGTCGGGCCCGAAGACCGGTACGGCGATGCCGCTGGATTCGGGCACGATCACGCCCGGCATGGCGGCAAAACCCCGCTGCCTGATGTCGGCAAGGTGGCGGCGCAGCTGGGACGGTTCGGTGAGGGTGGTTTCGGTGAACTTGGTCAGCGGCCGGGCCAGGAAGCTGTCCTGGTAGGCGGCCGGGGCGTGCGCCAGCAGGACCAGGCCCGAGGACGTTGCGTGCAGTGGCAGCCTGCCCGCGATTTTGGTGATGTCCACGATGGTCTTGTCCGAGCCGAGCCGCTCGATGTAGAGCACCTCGTCCGAATCCAGGATGCCGAGCGTGGTGGAGTGCTGCACCACCGCCTGGACGTCCTCCATGAACGGCAGGGCAGCCTCCCTCAGGCCCAGCATTTTGGACCCCCGGGAGACGAGTTCCCACATCCGCGTGCCGATGTGGATCTCTCCGCCGGTTTCGCGTTCGAGGAGCCGTTCCTGCAACAGGTCATTCACCAGCCGGTAAGTGGTGGTGACCGGCAGCCCGGTCCTGCGCCCGAGCTCGGCGACGCTCATGGAGGTGTGCCTGTCGTCGAACGCGCTCACGATTTTTACGAAGCGGCCGATAATCGACTCGCCCGACGCGGAATTGGCCACAGTTCCTCCTCAGGATTCCCGCTCAATGGTAATCCTCCTCCCGCCTGCCGGTGCCGCCGGGTCTACTGGGGGTTTAGCCTTCCAACCGGCCGCCGCGAGGATGCAGGCAGCCGACTGAATGGAGCCAGGATAATGAGCAAGGCAACAACCATGAGCAAGAAACCGACCACGAACACTACTGTCTGTGACGTCCTCGTCATCGGCTCCGGCGTCGCCGGGATGGCCGCGGCACTGAAGGCCGCGTCACAGGGATTGACTGTGATCGTTGCGGAAAAGGAACAGTACTTTGGTGGAACCACGGCCATTTCCGCGGGCTGGGCGTGGGTCCCCGGCAACAAGCAGGGCGTGGCCCAGGGCGATACGCGCGAGGACGCCGAGACGTACCTGAGGAACCTGGCCCCCGAGACGTTCAACGAAGCGGGCGTTCGGGACTTCCTGGATACTGTGCCCGAGGCGATCTCCTTTTTTGAGGAGGAAACCGAGGTGAAGTTCACCTACCCGGAAAAGTCCCCGGATTACCAGATGGACCTGCCCGGGGCGAAGCTTTCGGGCCGTGCCATCCTGCCGCAGGATGTTGACGCACGCGTGCTGGGGGACAAGCGGCTCCTGATGCAGCCGTACATGAGCTCCTACACCGTGTTCGGCTACATGCCGCAGGTGGGCCCGGACATCAACGAGTTCTTCCACGTGAACCAGTCGGTCAAATCCTTCGTCTATGTGGCGAAGAAGCTGCTGCGCACATGGGCCGACGCCGCCCGCTACAAGCGTCCCGTCCTGCGTTCCAACGGCAATGCCCTGATGACCCGCATGGTCAAGAGCGCCGACGACCTTGGTGTGCGCTTGTGGAAGTCTTCGCCCGCCCTTTCGCTGACCCGTGACGACGCCGGAACTGTCACCGGGGCGGTGCTCGGGGGAGAGCATGCCGGCACGGTGACTGCACGGCTCGGCGTGATCCTCGCCGCCGGCGGCTTCTCGGGCAACAAGGAACTGCGGCGGCAGTACTTCCCGCACGACGGCGACGGCGACGACCACTTTACGCCGACAGTGGGCCACGGCGGGGACGCCGCCACCCTGGCGATGAGTGCCGGCGGGCACATCGATGACTCCGTGTTCAGCGTGGGCTCCTGGGCTCCGGTGACCGTGTTCAGGTACTTGAGCGGCAAGGAGCGGCTCTTCCCGCACCTGCGGGCCATCGGCCTGCCCGGCCTGATCGCCGTCGACCGTCACGGCAAGCGCTTCGGCAACGAGGCGCTGAGCTACCACGACTTCGGCGGCGCGATGATCCGGCACAACGAGGACGAGGACAAGACATTCGGCTACGTGATCGGCGATGCGAAGACGATGCACAAGTACGGCATCGGCTACGCCAAACCCTGGCCGATGCCGCGCGGCTATTTCTACCGGACCGGGTACCTGGTCAAGGGCAACACCCTGGCGGAACTGGCCGGAAAGCTCGGCATCGACGCCGAAGGCCTCGCTGCCACCGTGGCTGAATTCAACCCGGCCGCCGGCCGCGGCGAGGATCCGGCGTTCGGCCGAGGCTCCACCCTGTACAACCACTTCCGCGGTGACCTTGAGCACAAGCCGAATCCGAACCTCGCCCCGGTTGGCAAAGGCCCGTACTACGCCGCAAAGATCCAGATGGGCGACCTGGGCACCTTTGCCGGAGTGGGGGTCAACGAGCGCTCGGAAGTTGTCACCACGGAGGGAACGGCAGTCCCCGGCCTGCTTGCCGTCGGTGCGGCTGCCGTGAGCGTTTTCGGCGGCGGCTACCCGGGCTACGGTTCGCACATCGGCCCGGCCCTCGTGTTCGGATACCGGGCGGGCCGGGACATTGCCGGGCTCGCGGCCGGCCTGGGTACCGATCGCGCGGCCACCGTCGGAGCGGTCTAGGTCAGCGGCCGGAGGCGTCGATGGCAAACTCACCATCGGGTGAATCGGTCATCAGCCGCGTTGTGCGGCTCATGAGTGCGTTCGACCGGGACCTGCCCACCATGACGCTCTCCGGCCTCGCCCGCAGGGCCGGCCTGCCCCTGACCACAGCCCACCGGCTGGTGGACGATCTGGTCCTGCACGGACTGATTGAACGGTTGCCGGACGGGAACCTGCGTTCCGGAATGCGGATGTGGGAGCTGGCCGCCCGGGGGTCGCGCGCGCTGAACCTCCGCGAGCTGGCACTGCCGTTTATGCACGATGTCCAGGCGGCCGTTCATCAGCACACCACGCTTGCGGTGCTGGACCACGGGTCGGTGCTGTACGTGGAGCGGCTGTCCTCGCCGGAATCCAGCCTGGACGCGGCCCACATCGCCCAGCGGATGCCGATTCATGCTGCCTCGTCCGGACTGGTGCTGCTGGCCTTCTCTCCGCCTGCCTTCCAGGACGAGGTGCTCGTGCGCCCGTTGGCGGCTGTGACGACGGAGACTATTACCGACCCCGCGCTCATCCGGAAGCATCTGGCTGAAATCAGGCAGCGCGGCTATGTGGCACTGCCGGGCATTGGCGTCACGGAATGGACCGGCATCGCCGTGCCCGTCTTTGGTCCCGACAACGGCATCGCCGCCGCGCTCAATGCCATCGTTCCGCGGCAGGAAGCCGCCGTTCCCCAGACCGTTCCTGCGCTGCTGACTGCCGCCCACGGGATTTCACGGGCCTTGAAGGCCGCCGGGGCACCCCGACGCTAGCCTTTTACAACCGATGAACGGAAGCCCTATGGGGCGGGCGGGGGCGGGATCGGCATTGTTGCCTGAGACGTAAATCACGTCCGAAAACTCCGAAAGAAGGACAACGATGTCTTCCGCTACGACAGAGATTTCAGCAGCCCATACGTCCGGAGGCCAGCCCGTCGGGGCTCCGGAACTTCCCCCGTATTCGCACGAACTGAGCTGGCCGGAGGGCATGGCCCCGTTCAAGGTCGTCGATGACGGGACGCAGGGTGATCCCTACGCCCACTATGAATGGATGCGGGAGAACGCCCCTGTCCTCCGTGCCCATTCGCCCGTATCGGATGTGTGGTTCATCTCCCGCTACGACGATGTCCGCAAGGCAATGCGCGCCCCGAAGGTCTTCTCCTCCCAGGTGGTGGACCCGGTTCCGCTGACCTTCCTGACCCTTTTCGACGCCCCCAACCACACCCGCCTGCGCCAGGTGGTGGCGCAGGCCTTCATCCCGAAGGCCATTGCACGCTTTGAGGACCGGGTCCGCGAAAACGCCGAAAAGTACTTGGCTCCGATGCTCGCCGCCGGTGGCGGCGATTCCGTGGACGACTACGCCATCCCGCTGAGCATGTCCACCATCAGCGCCCTGCTGGACGTACCGGCCGAGGACTTCGAGAAGATGAAGTTCTGGTCCGACGAGACCTTCAGCTACTTCGGCCGGCTTGCCCGCAACGCGCAGGGCACCGGCACCGACGAACGAAGTACCTTCGAGTTCTTTGACTACCTCAAGGGCACCATGGAGCGCCTTTACAGCGAGGAAAGCGAGTCCGTCGGTGGCCACATAGCCCGGATGTGGAAGGACGGCCTGCTCAGCGAGAAGGAAGCCAAGGAACTCTGCGCCTTTGTCTTTGTCGCCGGGCACGACACCACCACCATCCTCCTGGCCAACGCATTCCGCGTCCTCAGCGAGCAGCCCGGACTGCTGGAACGGATCCGCCGAAACCCGGAGGACGCGAACCTCTTTGTCGAAGAACTCGCCCGTTACCGCGGCACGGTGCAGCGGGCCAGCCGGATCACCACGGAAGAAGTACACGTTGCCGGTGTGACGATTCCGGCAGGCGCCATCGTCCGCCTGCTGCCCGCCGCAGCGAACCGGGACAGCAGCAAATATCCCGATGGTGAGCGCTTCGACATGGATCGCAGTATCGACGGACACCTGGGCTTCGGCCACGGCGTCCACAGTTGCCTCGGCGCACCCCTGGCGCGGCTTGAGGTCCTGGTGACCGTGAAGCTCCTCGCCGAAAAGCTGGGGTCCCTGGCGCTGGAGCCGTCCAAGCCCATCGAATACGTACGCGGCAACAACCTGACCAACTCCGGTCCGGAGCACCTCCACGTGGTGCTGGAGGCGTCCAATGCGTGACAACGAACAAGAACGGGAACTGATGGCCGGGGCCACCGCGCCCGTGGTGATCGTAGGAGCCGGGCATTCCGGTGTTGCGGTGGCTGCGGGACTCCGGACGAGGGGCTGGGAGGGCGGTATCCTGCTGCTCGAAGCGGAGAAGGGGACACCCTATGAACGCCCCCCGCTGTCCAAGGAACTCCTGAAGCCCGGCGCGGATGACGAGTCCGCTGTCCTGCGCAAGGAGAAGTTCTACCAGGACAGGCGCATCGACCGTGCTGCGGGCCTCGCCGTCGAGTCGATAGACCGGCAGGGCCGGACAGTCCTGCTGGCTGACGGCAGCCGGCACGCGTACCACCGGCTTGTTATTGCCACGGGTTCCCGGGCGCGGCCCCTCACGGTGCCCGGCGCCGGACTTTCCGGGGTGCAGGCACTTCGGACCAAGGATGACGCCCTCGAGCTCAAACGCCACCTGGCCGCAGGAACCCGGGTAGCCATCATCGGTGCCGGCTACATCGGCTTGGAGGTCGCGGCCGCGGCAGCCGCGAGGGGCTGCGAGGTCACTGTGCTGGAGTTTCAGGACCGCGTGATGAGCCGCGTTACCTCAGCGCCGGTGTCGCGGCATTTCGAACAGCTCCACGAGCGGCACGGTGTCCGGTTCGTCTTTGGCGCAGCCGTGACGGGTATTGAAGGCACCCAACGCGCCGAACGGGTGGTCACCGCCGACGGCGCCGCGTTCCACGCCGACGTCGTACTGGCCGGAATCGGCGTCATTCCCAACCAGGAGCTGGCTGCGGAAGCCGGAATCGAGTGCCGGGACGGCATCCTTGTGGACGCAGACGGCCTCACCTCTGATGCAACGATTTACGCCACCGGCGACGCCACGCGGTTCACGAGCCCGATCGACGGTGCAAGCCAGCGCCTGGAATGCATCCAGAACGCGCAGGCGCAGGCAGACAGGGTTGCCGCGCACATCACCGGTCAGCAGGCAGCAGTTCCGGAAATCCCGTGGTTCTGGACCGTCCAGCACGGCGTCCGGCTGCAGACGGCCGGTGTGCGGCACCCCGACGATGAGGTCATCGTGCGCGGTGACCCCGCCAGCGGGAGTTTCGCCGTGGTCTATCTCCGGGACGGCCGCCTCGCCGCGGTTGACACGGTGGCGGGCCTGACCGATTTCCGCCCGGCCCGGAAACTGATCGCCCAGGGCGCCCGAATGGACCCGACGCTGGCGGCGGACCCCGGCATCCACCTCTCCGAAGCCGTTCTCTCCGGCGTTGAACACAGCTCGCCCGCTCCCACCCACGCTGAACTTGCAGCAGCCCGAATCTAAAGGAACCACCCACATGAGCAACAACAATCTCACCGTCGTCGACCGTGAAGGCTCCACGCACCGCCTCGAATGGGAACCGGACCAGACGCTGATGGAGGCCCTCCGTGACAACGACCTGCCCGTCCTGGCGTCTTGCGGCGGCACCGCCTCCTGCGCAACCTGCCACGTGTTCCTCGAGAAGGAGGTTTTCGACACGCTGGGCGAACGCAGCGAGGATGAACTGGAACTGCTCGTCGAGGCCGGGGGCTACCAGGAATGCGGCTCCAGGCTCTCCTGCCAACTCGACTTCAGCCCGGCGCTCAACGGAGTAACCGTCACCCTGGCTCCCGAAGACTAGCGCGCCGGTTTCGACAGTTCCCTGCGCACCGGTTGTCCAGCGTCGTCGGATGGGCGCGGTGCGGCCGGAATCATTAAATGACAGGGTCGCCCTGTGCCTGTGGCACGAAAGGCTCGCGGCGGACTCCCGTCATGGTGGCGGCGGCCGGTGCAGGCTGCGTTGGCCGATAGACGACCTTGGAGTGATAGAGGTACCTCACGGTGAACGCAGCCAGCAGCGTCAGCCCCTGGGCAACGACGCTGTTGATCATGAGCGTTTCGACGGCAACCATCAGGACCGGCAGCCGCAGCAGTGCCTCGGCGTTGTTGAACCCGAAGGAGTGCAGGAACCGGGTTGTCCGCGACCTCGCTGTGTGCAGGCTCGCGCCGAAAACCAGCCGCTCCTGCATGACGAAGTTCGAAACAATGGTCAGTTCCGCAGCGATGACGGCGGCGAAAACGTAGTGTGTCCCCGCTGTCAGCAGGAGCCCCATAATCAGGAGGTTGAGCACAGTGCCGACTGCGCCCACGCCCGCGAAAACACCGGCCCTGCCGATGCGAAGCTGCACGAGCTGAAGGAGGAACCCCATGCCTGCGCGGACGCCTGCCTTGGATGTTCCGGCCGTGCGCTTTTCGAAGATGAAGGGAACTTCCGTGACAGCCAGGCGATGCCTGCCGAGAATCTCAAGAAGGATTTTGAATCCACCGGGACGGAGCCTGTCGTAATCCACCGTCGAGCGACGCAGGGCGAAGAAACCCGTCAAGGGGTCGGAACAGTCACGCAGCTTTGAGGGGAACAGGCAGCGTGTCAGCAGTGACGCACTGCCGGAAACTATCCGCCGGTACAGGCTGGGGAGCCCCTCGGCGCTACTGCCCGGACCGCAATACCGGGAGGCCAGGGCTACGTCATGGCCCCCGCCCTCGAGCTCTGCGAGCAAGACGGGAATCAGCTCAGGCGGGTGCTGGAGATCGCCAGCCATGACAAGGCAGTATTCGGCTGAGCTTGACTGCAAGCCCGCGACGACAGCCCCGCTCAAACCGCCCTCTGGCTCTGTCCGGTGGATCATCCGGACCGGAAGGGCCGCGGTCGACGCAACGCGGCCAATGACCTCGGGGGTGTTGTCCGTGGAGTCATCGACGAAGATGATTTCGGCGTCGATATCCTTGCAGGCTCCTGCCACGCGGTTGACGAGCTGCTCGATGTTGGGTGCTTCATTGGCAGTGGGTACGATCACGGAAAGTTTCACGGCACCTGCTCCTATCGCTCGTTGGCCTGTGGCCGGACGGGGGCTTCCACCCTGCGGATACTCCACTCGCCAAACGTCCGGACAGCCGTGGAGTGTTGCAGCGCGGAGGCTGCCCGGCTCAGGCCCAGGCTGTCGATGTTGGCCGTGACGGACGGTCCGACGATGATCCAGTCAATCTCCTGCCATCCGTCGGGATGGGCTGTTTCAAATTGTTTGTCGAGGTCGGGTTTCTCCGTGGCGATCATGGTCCAGGAGTCGTTCCAGCCGCTGGAATTGAGGTCGTACCACATGGAGTAGGGCGCAAGGACAACGTCCTCGCGGGAGATGTTGTCCTGAACCCAGGAGAGCGTTTGCCGCCAGTTGGCGTTGTTTTCGGCGGTCAGGAGGTCCCTGTCCTGTTCGAACCATTGCGGCACGGACATGAGCACCAGCGAGGAGCAAAGGACCGCCACGAACGCTGCCCGCAACGGCCTTCGTAGGTTCGGCCGGGTCCTGCCGAATTTCTCCAGCCCGGACCACGCGATGTCGACGCCGGTGCCCAGCGCCAGCGCCAGGAAAGGTATGACTCCAATGATGTACATCGCAGGCAGGTAGCCCTGGCCAAGGACGATCGGGATGGCGAAGGACAGAATGGCCACCGTGATGACCCTCGATTGCTTCCTCAGCAGGCAGAGGGCGGCTGCCACAAGGCCGGCAGCAATGAGGTACTTGTCGAAGTAGAGCCAGCCCGCCAACAACTCCGCGCGGCTCGAACCGGCTTCGAAGATCCTTCCCGAACCTGAGCGTTCCAGGAACTGGTACGAGAGGGCGTCCTGGAGGGACACGTGGTTGGATCCGGAGAAGAGCTCGTTCCTCAGCAGCGCCGACAACGGATAGAAGGCGAGGATCAGCCCTCCCACCGTGAGGAATCCCACCACGGAGAACGAACGGTTGCTCCAGCGCGGACGGTATACGAGCGCCATCAACAGCGCCGGGCCGAAGATCGCAAGGGTCTCTTTCGAAAGGACCGCCACGGCGAAGCAGATCCCGGCGCACACGTGGTGCCAGAGGGCGTCGCGGGAGGACAGGGCGAGATAGAAAGCCAGCAGGAGCCAGGGAACTCCGATGTTGTCGAGGTAGATTTGCCGTCCCAGGACGAGGGAGAGCGGGGACAGGATGAAGATGACGGTTGTCAGCGCGGCGAAGGGAATACGGACTTTCAGGCGCCTGGCAACCATGTAGAGCAGGACGGCGCTGGCGACGAAGAATGCGGCGATGACGTACCTCGTTGCACCGATGGCGGTCCCGTCGCCTACGCCCAGCATCGTCGGGAGCCAGTTGAGGGCCGCGATCTGGATCCACCCCAGTGGCGGGTGGTCATACCAGTAGGTGTAAGGAGCCAGGTTTCCCGAATGAACGGCGAAGGCCTGGGCCGTGTACGTACCCTCATCGTCCTGGTAGCTGGGGGCGCCGGTTAGATTCCACAGGCTGAGGACGGCCGCCGCTGCCGTGAGGACCCACAACGTGATGCGGTCCCAGAAGGACAGCTGCGTCAGGGAAAACGGTGCATCGGGTCCCGGGCCCCGGTGCTGGGGTGAACCGCTGTTCTTGCCTTCAATGACGGACGGTTCCATCTCCGCAACTGCCATGATTTCCTCCTTCTTTGCCTGGTTGCTTCGAATCTAGGGACGGACGGGGGTGAAACTAGGGACGGACCGTGACGGCCGCTGCGGGTTCGAGGTAGGAAAGATGCGCGCCGGAGTGGTCGGTCTTTTCCCAGCCGAAGTCGCGGCGGATGAACTTGAGCAGGGCGCGCAGGGCGGAAAACGCAAGCACCAGCTGGTAGAGGGGTGTGCCGACAATGAGGCGCAGGTAGTCGTACCAGGTGATGGTGAACTTATGGTCCCGGCCGAACTCCTGGAGCATGCAGATGTCGAAAGCAATCGTCGCCAGGGTGGGGACGAGGGGAAGGAAGGCCACGAGCGTAACAACGAGCGGGAACCCGCCCCACACTGCCGCGAAGATTGCCACGGGAATGCAGACGCCGGCGAAAGCCATGAAGTGCTGTTGCATCAGGGTCCACCAGGCAATGGCACGCATCTTCCGGGTGGGTAGGTTCTTCCAGTCGCCTTTGGCGAAAACCTGCATGAAGCCCAGCGACCAGCGGGTCCGCTGGCGCACCAGGGCCTTGAGGGTGTCCGGAGTCTCCTCGCGGGTGACCAGTTCGGGGGAGTAGGCAACGATAATCTTCCGGCCGAGGGTGGATAGCCGGACCCCTAGGTCGCAGTCCTCGGCAAGGCAGTTCCCGTCCCAGCCGCGGACCTCGTTGAGGAGCTCACGCTTGATGAACACCGTGTTGCCGCCCAAGGGAATGAATCCCTGCCGGGAGTGGGCATGCAACCGGGACCTGAACCAGGTGAAGTACTCCAGGCAGTTACGCAGTGAGTACCAGGTGTCACGGTAGTTGATGAGCTGGACGGCCCCTTGGACGACGTCTGCGTTTTTCGTCGCGAAGACGCTGTCAATGTGGGCGAGCAACTCTTTAGCCGCGATCGATTCGGCATCGAACACACCCACCACGCTGTTGCGGCACATGGATAGCGCCTTGTTGAGCTGCCGTGGTTTGTTCTTGGTTTCACTGACGTCCACGCTGACCCGGACGTGGTCCGGATACTCACGGGCAAGCTTGTACGCCGTCTCAACGGTTTCCGGATCGTCATGACCCACCGAGATGACCACTTCCTTGCGGGAATGCGTCTGGGCCAGCAGCGCGGAAAGGGTTGCCCGCATGACGTCCTCCCGCTCGTTCCTGCACGGCATGATCAGCGAGAAGGAGCACGCTTCCGACTCCTGCAGGCCCGAGTAGGACGTGCGGATCTGGGTCTTGGGATCCCACCACGCATACGTATTGAGGTAGAGGGTGGACAACGCAATGGCGAACAACGCCAATGCAATCAGGACGACCAGGGCGCTGGCCAGCACGGAAACAGGCATGGGGTAGCTCCAATGAAAGGTGGCGGGCTCGGGATGGCTTGGTGGGTGAAACTCAGGCGGTCAGCAGCGCTGTGGTCAGTCGGCCGGGCCGCAGGCCATTCCGTCGTCGTTCGGGTCCAGCTTCTGGGGGTCGACGCTTACCTGCCGGACAACGATGCCATTCGGGAAGTACTCGCGGACTTCAGCGCAGTTCCAGTCGTGGGCCATCGAACCGGGATCGATGCCTGCGCTCTTCATGTCCTGGAGATGCTGGCTTTGGCTTGGCGGAACAGCGGGCAGGCACTGGCCGTCCGCGCCGTACTGGGGAAGGCAGCCGCCAAGGGAAACGTCCCCGGAGCCCAGCACCGCGGCCGGGTCCACGGCTGCCTGCTCTGTGAGGCCGGACGAACGGTCCCGGCCGTCGCGCCTGGCGCCCGCTGCCGGACCGACCTCGGCTCCTGCTGCCTCACTGAGTGGAACCTCAGCTTTGTTGCCGATCCCGGGTGCTTCATCAGCGCGGCCCGCCGCAGTGCTGTCGTTGCGTGCACTCTCCGGGAGTGCTTCAGGCCGGTCTGCCTGCCGGGCGGCGGAGTCGTGGTGTGCGGGCCCGGCTGTCCCGCCAGACACTGACCCCGGTACCGGTACCGGTAGCGGCAGCGGTTCCGCCGGGGCCGCGGTCAGATGTGCCGCAGCATCGACAGTCGCCACGGTGGAGACGGCGGACATTCCGCCCCAGGTCACGGCCGCCGCCACGGCAAGGCCCGAAGTGGCCAGCACCGTGGTCCAGCGCTTGCGGCGGCTTGGCGTGCGCCGGTCCACTTTCCTGAGATTCATCATGAGATCCACACCCACTTGGAGATGCTGGGGACGCCGTTACTATCGAGGACTGAGAGCATGTAGGGTCCCGGCGGCAGGAGGTTCGGGTTGTCCGGTATCTGCGCTGTGCGGCTGCCGCCGGTTCCCGCGATGGGAAGATCTACCAGGCGGGCGTTGGTGTCCGTCTGGTGGGTTGCGGACATCGGCGACATGAGGGAGGCGGAGGAGACGTTGCCCGTGACTCCCAGCTCGATGGTCTGGCCGTAGTTTGCCGATCCCGGAACGGCAGTGACCGTGGGGCGCGTGCCTTTGAACAGGTAGGGCGGGCTGTAGACGGAGATCCGAAGCTCGAAGGAGTTGTCCAGCGGATTCGAACCCAGGATGGCCACCTTGCCGTCGGGCAGCAGGATCGATGTCGAGTGGTAGTTGCGCCCCACCGGATCAGCCCCGATTTCCTTCCAGGAGTTGCTGACGGGGTTGTACAGGGAAGCGGTCTGCACGTTGCCGGCGCGGTTCAGTTGCGCGCCATTCGCCGCGAGCACCGTCCGGTCCGGAAGATTGACCAGGTTGACGTACGTTTTGCCGGGCCCGGGAAGATCCGGGCCGGGGACGTATGCGGGTGCTGCCTGCTTGAAGTCGATGATGTCCACGAGGTTGATGCCCGGGGCGTTCCCGTCAGTATTGCCGCCGCCCACAATCATCAGCTTCTGGTCCTGGGCGGGCCCGATGAAGACGGAACCGGCCTGGTCCCTCATGTCCTTTTGCCGCAGCCCCGGGACGTCCCACATCTGGGCCGTGGTCCAGTCGTATACCCTGGCGCCGGTGCCGGGCAGGCCGTTTCCGAACGTGTGGCCGCCCGTGTAGAACATTTTGCCGTCGTCCAGCAGGAACATGTGCGGGTAGGTGCCCCAGTAGCTCCACGTCTGCGGGACCTCGTTCTGCGGCAGCCAATCCATGGCCGAGGTGTCAAACATTTCCGTCAGGACGGTTCCCTTGGCCTGGTCGTCGATTCCGCCGGCGGACCACACATCGCCGTTACCCAGCTTGGTGAGCGACGGGTACCAGTGGGCGCCGGTCATGTCACCGATCTGGTGGAACTGGTCGTCTGCCGGATCGAAGTAGTAGCTCTTCTTGGCGCCCTTGAAGGCGGTGGGTCCGTCAGTGCTGCCCGGAAAGGCTTCCGTGCCGCCGGCCAGGAGGACCTTGCCGTCCGGAAGGGTGACGTGGCCGGCGCAGAACATGTCGTAGGGGACCGGGACGTCCTTGAAGGCGTTGGTGCTCGGTGTCCAGACCACGGCCTTGAACGATCCCGCCGTGAAGGCTGCCCCGTCGTTCCCCGAACCCGCGATCAGCAGCAGGCGCCCGTCGTGAAGCAGCGTCGAATGGATGGCGCGGATGGGGAGCTGGGTGGTCAGGACGTCCCACGAGCCCACGAGTTCCGGTCCGCCGGCAACCGGCGGCGGTGAAGGGTCGTACTTGACCATTGAGTAGTTGGTGGTCTTCAGCGAACCGTTGGCGCTGAGGGACAAACCAAACGAGATCCGGTCCACGCCTTGGGGTGTCACCGGGGTCCGGGCCTGGGCCGTGGTCCAGGCCGCACTGGCCGGCAACGTCTTCAGGTCGGTCCAGTATTGCCAGCCCGTGGCAGTGTGAGCGAAGACCGTGAGGTTGGTGCCCGGAACGGCAGATGTCTTGTAATCGACCTTGAGGTCGTATTGCGCTCCAGGTACGACGGCGGGGGCGCAGCCGGTCTGCTCCGACTGAATGAGTTTCGCGTCGCCGGAAACGTAGGAAGCAATTGTCAGATCATGCGACCGGGTGCCGACGGTTGAATTAGCGGGCACATCGGTGGAAAGCGAAGAAGTCAACTGGCGATTTCCCCAGCCTCCAACGCTAAAGCAGGTAGGCATTTGTGCACCTGCGGCCAAGTTGCCATTAACAACAAGTTGCCCCGTGTTCGGCACCGGTTCAGTGACCACATTTTGCACTAATGAATAGTCATCGGTAATTAACGTCCCATTTGCCGAGAGGGAAAGGCCGAAGGCAATTTGATCCGTACCTTCAGGAATTAGCGGAGTAGTGGCGGCGGCGAGGGTCCAGCCTGCCGCTGGCGCCTGCCGCTCGATGTCG
The DNA here is from genome assembly GCF_033142195.1 of Arthrobacter sp. B10-11. Lineage (NCBI taxonomy): Bacteria > Bacillati > Actinomycetota > Actinomycetes > Micrococcales > Micrococcaceae > Arthrobacter > Arthrobacter sp. B10-11. The sequence goes on along the minus strand of NZ_JAWMTH010000003.1, from coordinate 399,818 downwards.
CCCCAGTAGCTCCACCCCTGCGCAGTGTGCCGGAAGACGGTGAGCGACACCGACGCGGTGGACTTGTACCAGATGCCCATCTCGTAGGTTTGTCCCGGGGTGACCTTCGGGGCGCAGTCAACGCTTTCTGTCTGCAGCAGTTTGCGATCCCCCTGGGTGTACCCGGTGACCGTCACCCCATAGGAGCGACCGCCGTTCCGCCCCGGGGCGAATGACCACTTGCCGGGGGTGCCCCAGCCTGAGGGCTTAAAGCAGGTGGGCTGGCCGTTGCCTAGTTCCAGCGAGGGATTCTTGACCAAATTCACGGGTTCGGCGGCGGAGGCAACCCTTGGATCGCCGGCTAAATAATTTGCCGTAAACAGGAGGGCAAGGGTTGCCGCAATGATACCGGTAATTCGAGGTGGCCTTTTCATCGCGCAACCCTTGCCATAAGCGGCAAACAGCCTGCCGACGTATAAAAGGCGAGGCGATATACAGCACCGCAACGGATCTTATGTGAAACCGGCGTGGCTGATTTCATAAGAGCGTTCACTGAGCGACCCCCCGCTTTTAATCGAGACCTGTGACGAATTGATTGGGGTGAGTCTAACTTTGGGAATATTCGACAGAAACGAGTGGTGACTACTTGTTCTTTACACGCGCGTACTCTCGAGAGGCCGCGCCCACCTGATGAGTAGCCTGAGAGCCCCTGTTGCAGGAGTGGGCAACGAGTAGGAAGCCCTAAGCCGGGTCGGTCACCAGGATCCGCACAGAACAGGCGTCCGCCGCGGCCTGCTTCAACACGGCGGCGCGCGGATCCGGGACGTCCAGGAACGGCAGCCGCGTCAGCGCCGCGTAGCGTTTCAGCACGGGTGCGCCAAGGACCTGCTCGGCGAGTGTGCGGTCGCCGCCCGGCACAAGGTATTCGATCCGCTGTTCGGCGAAGATCCGCTCCGCGTGCTCCGCGACCGCTTCCACCAGGGCATCCGCCTGGTTTGCGCGCCTCCGGGCGAAGCGCTGCTGGGATGATCCGCCGGCGGCCGTTCTGGACTGAATGTGGCGGGTGCCGCTCTTGGCGGCCACGGCGGCGCCGTCACGGACCGCCGCCACGGAGTATCCGCCGCGGCGGACAAGCACCAGACCGAGCATCCGGGACTGTGCCGCCAGCGATGCCAGCCGTTCCACCGCATCGCTGCCGCGGCCCGGCCGGCCGTCCGGCGGCCACGGCGGCTGGAGCAGCGCCACGGCGCCGTCAGGCGCTGACAGCTGCAGCCCGCCGTCGAGCTCTTCCACCCCGACTGTGCCGTGGCTTGCGGCAAAGCGCGCCACCCACCCCGGCAGCCGCGCACCCGACACGAACGCCACGCGGGACTCTGGTGCGGGCATCGTGGGATTCTCCGTTGTTAGTGGCTTCATGAACTAGACGTAGCCTATCTATGTGGATGATCTTTTTGGCCAGGGGCCGGATAACGACGACGACGACGGCGGGACAGCGGCGCCGTCCGCGCCGGCGGTTTCCGGGCTGGCCGCCGGCCGGACGCAGCCGCGGAGCCCGCTGGCAGTCCGGATGCGTCCGCGGACCCTGGACGACGTCGTTGGCCAGCAGCACCTGCTGGGGCAAGGATCCCCGTTGCGGCAGCTGGCCGCCGGCGCCGGAGCCGACTCCGCCGGACCGGCCGGACCGACCTCGCTCATCCTGTGGGGCCCTCCGGGAACCGGGAAGACCACGCTGGCCCATGTGATCGCCAAGGGCCCGGGCCGGAAGTTCGTGGAACTCTCCGCCATTACCGCCGGTGTGAAGGACGTCCGGCGCGTGATGGACGAGGCGCTCACGGCCCGGGACCTCTACAAGACCACCACGGTGCTTTTCCTCGACGAGATCCACCGGTTCAACAAGGCCCAGCAGGACGCACTGCTGCCCGGCGTCGAAAACCGCTGGGTGGTGCTGGTTGCCGCAACGACGGAGAACCCTTCCTTTTCGGTCGTCTCGCCGTTGCTGTCCCGTTCGCTGCTGTTGACGCTCCGCCCGCTGACGGATGCCGACATCGAGGGACTCGTCCAGCGCGCTGTCGCTGATGCACGCGGGCTGAACGGAAAGGTGAAGCTCAGCGAGGAAGCCTTGGCCCACCTGGTCCGTCTGTCCGGTGGAGATGCACGCCGTGCGCTGACGGCGCTTGAAGCGGCCGCCGGGGTGGCTTTCGGTGATGCTGACGACGCCGACGACGGTCCGGTAACAGTGGAACTGCGGCACACCGAGCGGGCCCTGGATGTTGCCGCGGTCAGGTACGACCGTGCCGGTGACCAGCACTATGACGTGGCCAGCGCCTTCATTAAATCCATTCGCGGTTCGGACGTGGACGCAGCACTGCATTACCTGGCCCGCATGCTGGAAGCAGGGGAAGACCCCAGGTTCATTGCCCGCCGGATCGTGATTTCAGCCGCGGAGGATGTCGGAATGGCAGACCCCACGGCGCTGCAGACCGCCGTGGCCGCTGCCCAGGCCGTGCAGCTGATCGGCATGCCCGAAGGGCGGATCGTGCTTGCCGAGGCGGTGGTTCACCTGGCGACGGCACCGAAGTCCAACGCCGCGTACATGGGCATCAACAAGGCCACCGCCGACGTGCGTGCGGGACTGGGCAACGGCATCCCCGCCCACCTGCGGGACGCGCACTACCCGGGATCCAAACAGCTCGGGCACGGGAAGGGCTACAAATACGCGCACGACGCCCCGCACGGCGTGGCCACGCAGCAGTATCCGCCGGACGACCTCGTGGGCCGGGACTATTACCAGCCCACCGCCAACGGCGCCGAACGCGACATTTCCACCCGGCTGGAGCGGCTCCGGAAGATCATCCGCGGCGGCTGAGGGATACCGTCTGGACCCGGAATGCCGTGGCGAATGGCCGCCGGCGTCCGCCCCGTTGACTTCCGGCGGGGGAGGGCTAACGTTGAATTACGCCAGCACAGATCTGTTGGACGTGCGTGCCTTGAGGGGGACATCGCACAAATGCCGGTTACTCGCATCCTCAGGCCCCAAGTCGGCGGCCGGCACAGAATTTGCTTGGCACAACCTTTATGCGTCTCCGTCCCAGTTTTCAGGTAGTGTCCCATGTCCGTAAATTTCGTCACAGCAGTGTCCGTGAAGTCCTTCGATCTCCCGGACAAGAAGCGGTGCCCCGACAAGGCGGAATTCGACCTTGTCACCGTCAACGACTACTCAGTGGCCCGGCTGATCCTCAACCCCGGCTGGCGGTGGTCCGAGAGCATCAAACCGTTCGAGAAAACCGACTTCTGCCAGCACAACCACCTCGGATTCTGCGTCTCCGGTGTGATGGAGGTGGAAACCTCCGACGGCGTCCGTTCGACGATCCATGCCAACGACACCTACACGCTGCCTCCCGGCCACGATGAGTGGGTAGTGGGCAACGAGCCGTTCATCTCCGTCGAGTTCCTGGGCGCCGCTTCCTTCGGCCGGCCGGCCAGCCGCGGAGTCCACGCGCGGATCTGACCCGGAGCTCCCGGGGGAGCACGGGTGTGCAACATGGTAGGATAGTTCGTTGTCTGGCAAGGCACGGACGCGCAATCCCACCAAAGTTTCTTTGATGAGGTTACGCCTGTGCCCAGTAGCAAAAGGCAGCGGTTGGCCGATGCTCTCCATCGTGGAGGCCAGTAACACTGACACACCGCAGATATTGGAAGGACACAAGTGGCTAACAACACTCGTGCTCGCCGTACCGCACGCCTTTCGCGTGCACTCGGCATTGCTCTGACCCCCAAGGCCGCCAAGTACATGGAGCGCCGCCCGTACGGCCCCGGTGAGCATGGCCGTGCCCGCAAGAAGCAGGACTCCGACTACGCAGTACGTCTGCGCGAAAAGCAGCGCCTGCGCGCCCAGTACGGCATCCGTGAAGCCCAGATGACCCGTGCCTTCGAAGAAGCACGCCGCACCAAGGGCCTGACCGGTGAAAACCTGATCGAACTGCTCGAAATGCGTCTCGACGCCCTCGTGCTGCGTGCCGGCTTCGCCCGCACCATCGCCCAGGCCCGCCAGCTGGTTGTGCACCGCCACATCCTGGTTGACGGCATCCGCGTTGACCGCCCGTCTTTCCGCGTCTCCGAGGGCCAGCTGGTCCACGTTCACAGCCGCAGCGAGACCATGCCTCCGTTCCAGGTTGCAGCAGCCGGCGCCCACCGCGACGTCCTGCCCCAGGTTCCGGCCTACCTGGACGTCAAGCTTGACGCCCTGCAGGCCCGCCTGGTTCGCCGCCCGAAGCGCTCCGAGGTTCCCGTAACCTGCGAAGAGCAGCTCGTCGTCGAATTCTACGCACGCTAACTAAAAGCAGCGTATACAAAGAAGCCCGTGGCAAGCGCCGCGGGCTTCTTTGTATGTAAGGTACTGGGGGGAGTTCCGCAAGAGCGGCCATGATGCCGCGCGGAACCGCAGCATTCCACGGAAACACAAGGAGATGAACGTCTATGTCTGGTGGCGATATTGCCGGCCTGATCGCGGCAGGGGTGTTTGCGCTTCTGGTGCTGCTGCTGGCCGTGCCCATCCTGAAGCTCGGGCGGGTTTTTGACGAGGTCCGGACGTCCATCCGTTCGATCAGCGACGGTGCCACACCCCTCATGGACGAAGTCACGGCCACGGTTTCCACCACCAACCAGCAGCTGAAGAAGGTTGACGGCATCTCGTCCAACGTCTCGGACGCTTCGGCCAATATTTCCGCGCTTTCCTCCCTCGTGGCGGCAACCGTGGGATCCCCGCTGATCAAGGTGGCAGCCTTCAGCTACGGAGTCCGCTCCGCCCTGTCCGCCCGCAAGAAACCCGCCACCGGCCGCCGCAGCCGCTAATCCTGACGGAGCACCCAATGAAAAGAATCCTCTGGATGGGAATCGGCGTCGCCATTGGCGTTATCGCCTTCCGTAAGATCACTGAAGCCCAGTCCACCCTTGGGCCCGAAGGCCTTAACCGCGCAGTGGGCCGGCTCGCCGATGGCATCTACGACTTCGCTGACGCGGTCCGGGACGGCATGCAGGAACGGGAGTCCGACCTCAGGGCAGCCCTGGGCATCGACACCCAGGACGTGGTGCGGCGCTAGCCGCAGTTGCGGGAGAATTAAACAGGCAGTAGTCGGAATTTCGGTACTGCCATCTGAATCAAACTTTCACGCGGGAGAACGCGTGAACCAAGAAGGGTAAGTAACCAGGTTATGAAGTCGCAGGAGATCACCAAGCGCTGGATCGACTTTTTTGTCAGTAAGGGCCACACGGCGGTGCCTTCCGCATCACTGGTCTCCAGCGACCCCTCCCTGCTGTTCACGGTGGCCGGCATGGTTCCGTTCATTCCTTACCTGACTGCCCGCGAAGAGGCGCCCTACAACCGGGCCACCAGCGTGCAGAAGTGCATCCGCACCGGCGACATTGAGGAAGTCGGCAAGACGGCCCGCCATGGCACCTTCTTCCAGATGTGCGGCAACTTCTCCTTCGGCGACTACTTCAAGGAAGACGCCATCAAGTTCGCGTGGGAACTGCTCACCACAAGCGTCGCCGATGGCGGCTACGGCCTGCCGCCCGAAAAGCTGTGGGTCACCGTTTACGAAGAAGACGACGAAGCCGAGCAGCTCTGGCTCAAGAACACCGGCATGCCCGCCGAACGGATCCAGCGGATGGGCAAGGCGGACAACTACTGGTCCACCGGCCAGCCCGGCCCGGCCGGCCCCTGCTCCGAGATCTACTACGACCGCGGCCCCTCCTATGGCGTCGAGGGCGGCCCCATCGCCGACGAGAACCGCTACGTCGAGATCTGGAACCTCGTGTTCATGCAATATCAGATCGACAACGTGCGCTCGAAGGTGGACTTCGACATCACGGGTGAATTGCCCAAGAAGAACATCGACACCGGTCTCGGCATGGAACGCCTGGCAATGATCCTGCAGGATGTCGAGAACATGTACGAGACCGACCAGGTCCGTCCCGTGATCGACAAGGCCGCGGAGCTGTCCGGCAAGGAATACACCTCCGCCGAATCCGCCGACGATCCCCACCACACCGACGACGTCCGGATGCGTGTGGTGGCCGACCACATCCGGTCCGCGCTCATGCTGATCGCCGACGGTGTCACCCCCTCGAACGAAGGCCGCGGCTACGTGCTGCGCCGCCTGATCCGCCGTGCCGTACGCTCCATGCGTCTCCTTGGCGTCGAAAAGGCCTGCCTTCCCGATCTCCTCCCCGCATCCCGCGACGCGATGAAGGGTGTCTACCCTGTGGTGGAGACCGACTTCGACCGCATCAGCCGGATCGCCTACGCCGAAGAGAAGGCGTTCCTGCGGACCATTGCATCCGGCACTGCCCGCCTCGAGGATGCCGTCAAGGATTCCAAGGCAGCGGGCCAGCCGCTTTCCGGTGCCGACGCATTTGCCCTGCATGACACCTACGGTTTCCCGATCGACCTGACGCTGGAAATGGCTGAAGAGGCCGGCCTGAAGGTTGACGAACCCGAATTCCGGAAGCTGATGCTGGAACAGCGGCAGCGCGCCCAGGCGGACGCCAAGGGCAAGAAGGGATCGCACGCCGATCTCAGCGCCTTCCAGGAGCTGCTCGCCGGGGGTGAGACGGTCTTCACCGGCTACACGGAGCTCGCCGGCGAGTCCAAGGTCCGCGGCATCCTGTCCGGCGGCCGCAAGGTCTCCCAGGCCTCCACGGGCGAGGAAATTGAACTGGTGCTTGCTGAGACGCCGTTCTACGCGGAGGCCGGCGGCCAGGCCGCGGACACCGGGCTCATCACGGGCGACGGCTTCGTCGTCGAGGTCCTGGATGTCCAGCGGCCCGTCAAGGGACTGAGCGTGCACAAGGCGATCGTCCGCGAGGGCGAAATCGGCGCTGACTCGCTCGTGCAGGCCGCGGTGGACCGCGAACGGCGCCACTCCGCAGAGCAGGCCCACACCGGAACGCACATCGTGCATGCCGCCCTGCACCAGATCCTCGGCCCGGAGGCGCTGCAGCGCGGCTCGTACAACAAACCCGGCTACTTGCGCTTTGACTTCGCGTGGGGCGAGGGCCTTAGCGCTGCCACCCGGTCCGAAATCGAGGAAGTTTCCAACCTCGCCATCCGCAACAACTTCCAGGTGGAGACCAAGGTCATGGCACTGGCTGAGGCCAAAGCCCTCGGTGCCATGGCGCTCTTCGGCGAGAACTACGGAAACGAGGTGCGCGTCGTGGAGATCGACGGCGCCTGGTCGCGCGAGCTTTGCGGCGGCACCCATGTGGCCAACACCTCGCTCATTGGCAGCCTGTCCCTGCTCGGTGACCAGTCGGTAGGCTCCGGAAACCGCCGTGTGGAAGCCTTCGTGGGAATGGAGGCGTTCCGCCACCTCGCCGCCGAGCGTGCACTGGTCACGGAGCTCACGGAAATGCTGAAGGTGCCGTCCGGCCTGCTGGCAGACCGCATCGCCACCACCCTCACCAAGCTCAAGACCGTGGAAAAGGAACTGGAGCGCCTGCGCAAGGAGCAGCTGACCGCTGCCGCTGCACAGCTGGTCGGTACGGCAACGGACGCCGCCGGCGTCAAGGTCATTGCCCATGACGCCGGACAGGTCAGCGGCGCTGACGACCTCCGCGGACTGGCGCTCGACCTGCGCAGCCGGCTTGGCTCAGAGGCCGCCGCCGTCGCGGTGGCGGGCGTCAGCAATGACCGCCCCGTAATCCTGGTTGCCACGAATGAGGCCGCCCGTGCGGCCGGCGTCAAGGCAGGAGCCCTCGTCCGGCTCGCGGCCGGCATTCTCGGCGGAGGCGGCGGTGGCAAGGATGACGTCGCCCAGGGCGGCGGCACGGACGCCGCGAAGGTGCCGGCGGCGCTGACCGCCGTCGTGGACGCCATCACGAGGCGATAGCCGACCCGTGAATCAATCTGCTGCATCCGGCGCCTACCCCCAGGGCATCAAACTGGGGGTGGACGTGGGCACCGTCCGCGTAGGCGTTGCCGTCTGCGACCGCGACGGCATCCTTGCCACACCGTTGAAGACGTTGGAAAGGAACGCTAAGAAGAACACGGACGTCCGTGTCCTGGCGGCCCTGGCCGCCGAGCTTGGCGCCGTCCAGGTCTTCGTTGGCCTGCCGCGTACCCTCAAGGGCGAAGAGCACGCGTCGGCCAGGATGGCGACGGACTACGCGGAGCTGTTGGCACAGGAACTTGCGGGCCGTGGTTCTGACATTCCGGTACAGCTTATTGACGAGCGTCTGAGCACGGTGACCGCCCACCGCAACCTGCACGAAGCTGGCATGAGCAGCCGGAATCACCGTAAGGTAGTGGATCAGGTTGCCGCCGCAGGAATTCTGCAGCACGCAATCGACATGCAAAAAGCCAGGGGAACGGATGTGGGAAGCCGCGTAATTGCTGCTTCCCGGCCGGGGCTTTCCGGAGACGCCGCAGCGGAAGACGCTGAGCAGGCCGTCTCAGGAATCAATGTGCAATCTTCGGAAAATGGAAGGCTACAGTGAGCCCGGTCAACAGCGACGAGTCCTCGGGTGAGGAATTCAGTGACTCCGGACGTCAGCTGACGCGCAAGGAAATTCGGGCCAGGGAAAAATCCCTGACGACCGAAGGCAATGACGTCGTGCCGCCGCAGGCGTTCGAAACCGGCCCTTCGCCGCAGGTTCCTCCCGCCATGCCGGCGGAACCGCCCACTGTCCAGCAGGACGCACTTCACCATGACGCAGTTCAGCACGACGCTGTTCAGCACCACACGCCGCTGGCGCACGAGGAATTGCGCCAGGACGAACCCGCGCACCATTACGTGCCGCCGCACCAGGAGGAACCCGTGCACCAAGAAGACTCCGCGGAGGGCGACCCGCATGCCGGGCCGGACGCCCATGACCCGCATGCTGAGTTGCACGGCGTAGCCGGTCAGCCTGACTTCGCCGCGGATCACACCTACGCTGCGGATCACGCCTATGCCGGGCACCCCGACGTCGCGCACCCGGACGACGCAGGGCACCCCGCCTACGTGGACCACCCGGACTACGCGGTACACCACGAGGACGAGGCACACCACGTCTACGAGGATGCCGGCGTCTATGCAGCGGAGCACCACTCCGAGCAGCACTTTGACGAACCGGACCACCCTTTGATGGCCGGAGCCGGGTCTGTCGCTGCTGCCCCTGCCAAATCCAAGAAGGTCCGCCGCCGCCGCAGGTGGTTCGCGCTCCTGCTGACGCTCGGGGTCTTCGTCACCGCCTTGGTGGTGGGCGCCCAGTTCCTGAAACCGCTGCTCGGCGGGGACACCATTGCCGACTACCCCGGCCCCGGCACCGGGGAAGTGAATGTGTCTGTCGAGCCCGGTGAAGGCACGAGGTCTGTCGCCACGAAGCTCGAGGACCAGAAGGTTGTCGCCAATGCGGACACCTTCCTGCGCGAGCTGACCGCGTCCGGGGGCACCATTGCCCCGGGTGACTTCCAGTTCCGCCAGGAAATGAAGAACTCCGATGCCGTGGCCGTGCTGCTGGGCCAGGGCGAAGGCAAGGTCATGTACTTTGCCTTGAGCGCCGGACTGCGGATCGGCGAGTCATTGCAGGCCATCTCCCAGGGGTCCGGTATCCCGGTGGCGGAGCTGCAGGCCCTCAGCGACTCCCCGGCCCAGTTCGGGCTGCCGGAGAAGGCCAAGAACCTTGAGGGCTACCTCGCGCCCGGCGAGCACCGCTTCCCGGTGGGAACGCCGGCCAAGGAGATCCTCCAAAACCTCGTGACCACCACAGTCGACGAGCTCAAGGCACAGGGTGTGACCGATCCCGCGAAGCAGTACGACGTCGTGACGGTTGCCAGCATCGTGCAGGCTGAAGGCGGCCAGGCCGAGTACGGCGACGTCGCCGGTGCCATCTACAACCGCCTCAAGCCGAACAACACCGAGACGGCCGGCCTGATCCAGTCCGATGCCACGGTGACCTACGGGCTGGGGATCAAGAGCTTCCACATCGATGAGGACCAGAAGGCTGACAAGTCGAACCCGTACAACACTTACGCCAACCAGGGGCTCCCGGTGGGACCCATCGGCTCGCCGGGCAAGAATGCCATCGATGCGGCTGCGAAGCCGAAGGCGAACGAATACATGTACTGGGTGACCATCAACCTGGACACCAAGGAGACGAAGTTCTCCAAGACGCTGGCTGAGCACAACGTCTACGTGGAGCAGTACAACGCATGGTGTGCCGCCAACGCGGGCCGCTGCACGTGACCTTGAAGGCTGCCGTTCTAGGGCACCCGATCGGCCATTCGCAGTCCCCGGCGCTCCACCGTGCCGCCTACGCCCGCCTGGGCGTGGACGTGGAGTATTCCGCCATCGACGTCACCGTCGCTGACCTTCCGGCCTTCATGGCCGCAGCCCGCAACGAGCCACGCTGGCGCGGACTGTCCGTGACCATGCCGCTCAAGACCGCCATGTTCTCCGAAGTGGACGAGGTCCGCGGCGTGGCACGCATTCTCGGTGTGGTCAACACCGTTGTGTTTGAAGCCGACGGTCCGGCCGTCCGCCGGGTCGGTTACAACACCGACGTCGCAGGGATCGTCAACGCCGTGCGCCATGCCGGCGTGGTGTCCGCACCGTCAGCTGTGGTCCTGGGCGGCGGCGGAACTGCCGCGGCCGCGATCGCAGCGCTCAAGGATCTGGGCGCGCCGTCCGCCGATATCTACGTCCGCGACGTGGGCCGTGCTGCGGAAGCACGGGCCGCTTCGGAGGGCGTGGGCCTTCCGGTCCGCATTCTCCCGCTCTCCGGCGCGGCACCCGCCATGGCCGCCGCCGACGTCGTCATTTCCACCCTCCCGCCGCACGGGGCCGATGCCCTGGCGGAGGAGTTGGCCGGCCTCCGGACCCTGACCCCGGGAGTGCTGCTGGATGTCGCCTACGACCCCTGGCCCAGCCGCATTGCCTCAGTCTGGCGCGACGGGGGAGGCGCCGTGGTCCCCGGACTGGAGATGCTGCTGTATCAGGCAGTGGAGCAGGTCCGGTTTTTCAGCGGCCTTGGCGATGACGTCACGGCCGAAGTCATAGATGTGATGTGTGACGCAGTCGGGGCACCTCGACGAGTGTTCTAACCGCCCTACGTGGCAGGATGGATTTTATGTTGCGTTGGTTGACTGCCGGTGAATCCCATGGACCGGCACTGGTCGGAATAATTGAAGGCGTCCCTGCCGGTGTGGAACTCACCAGCAGCCAGATCGCCGATGCCCTCGCCCGCCGGCGCCTCGGGTACGGCCGCGGTGCCCGGATGAAGTTCGAACAGGACGTCGTGACCGTCCTGGGCGGCGTGCGCCACGGCATCACGCAGGGCGGTCCGGTGGCCATCCAGGTGGGCAACACCGAGTGGCCCAAGTGGGAGCAGATCATGGCTTCGGACCCCGTGGCCCCCGAGGTCCTCGCCGACCAGGCGCGCAACGCGCCGCTGACGCGGCCGCGCCCCGGCCACGCCGACTTCACCGGAATGCAGAAGTACGGCTTCGACGAAGCGCGGCCCGTACTGGAGCGCGCCAGTGCCCGTGAAACCGCCACCCGCGTTGCGTTGGGAACGGTGGCGTCGCAGTTCCTCAAGCAACTGGGCATCGAACTGGTCAGCCACACGGTTTCGATCGCCAGCGTTGCCGTCCCAGAAGGGCGCCCGCTGCCCGTGCCTGCCAACGTGATCGCCCTCGATGCGGATCCGCTCCGCTGCTTCGACCGGGAAACTTCGGACGCCATGGTGGCCGAGGTGGATGCCGCGCACAAGGAAGGCGAAACCCTTGGCGGCGTGGTGGAGGTGCTGGCCTACGGCCTTCCACCCGGACTCGGCAGCTACGTTCACTGGGACCGCCGCCTTGACTCCCGCCTGGCCGCCGCCCTGATGGGCATCCAGGCCATCAAGGGCGTCGAGGTCGGCGACGGCTTCCTCACCGCTTCCCGCCGGGGCTCTGCCGCCCACGACGAAATCGTCAAGGACTCAGACGGCCGGATCATCCGCACCAGTAACCGTGCAGGCGGCATCGAGGGCGGCATGAGCATCGGCGACGTGCTGCGCGTCCGGGCCGCCATGAAGCCCATTGCCACCGTTCCGCGAGCCCTGAAAACCATCGATGTCAGCACCGGGGAAGCCGCCAAGGCGCACCATCAGCGCTCGGACGTCTGCGCCGTTCCCGCCGCCGGGGTCGTGGCCGAGGCCATGGTGGCATTGGTCCTTGCCGAGGCAGTGGCGGAGAAGTTCGGCGGAGATTCGGTCGCGGAGACCGCTCGAAACATCAAGGGTTACCTGGACAACATTCCGGCGTCCCTGGACTCGATCGGCCAGTAGTGCCCGTCAGCAGCAGGAACGGCGCCGCACCATCGCGGCCCATCGCCCTTATCGGACCCATGGCTGTCGGCAAGTCGGCAATCGGCCATCAGCTGGCACAGCAGCTTGGGGCGGCGTTTGTCGATACCGACGTCGTGATCGTGGAAAACCACGGCACGATCCCGGACATCTTCGCAGCCCGTGGCGAACGTGCGTTCCGTGAGATTGAGGCCCGGACCGTTGCCCGGGTCATCGAAGAGGCGCAGAATACCGCCACCGTCATTTCCCTCGGCGGGGGAGCGGTGCTTGACTCCGGGACTCAGCAACTGCTGGGCAGGTGCACCGTTGTCTACCTTGAGTGCGACGCCGACACCGTTTCCGAGCGCATTGCCCGGAACTCCGGCCGCCCGCTCCTGGCCGGCGATGCCATGGGCCGCTGGCGTGCGCTGTTTGCCACCCGGCAGCCCGTGTACGAACGGCTTGCCGATCTTGTTTTCGATGTCCGCAAGGGGTCCGTGGCGGATCTGGGGCATCGGCTGGAAGAGGCGCTGCGCGGGTACGCGGCGGCGCAGACCGCAGCGGCGGAGCCAGTGGCCGCAACAAAGGAAGTTGAAAAGTGAGTAGCGAATCAACCGTCATCAAAGTCACCGGCAAGACTGCCGCTGACAACTACGACGTCGTTGTGGGCCGCGGCCTGCTCGAACGCCTTCCGGAACTGCTGGGGGAGCGCGTCAAACGCGTCCTGGTCATCCACCCCCGGGCCCTCCGGCTCACCGGCGACACTGTCCGCGATGAACTGGCCTCGGCCGGATTCACCGCCCTCACCGCCGAGATCCCCGACGCCGAAGAAGGCAAGCACATCCAGGTCGCCGCATTCTGCTGGCAGGTCCTGGGACAAAACGACTTCACCCGGTCCGACGCCGTGGTGGCGGTCGGCGGCGGCGCCGTCACCGACCTCGCGGGGTTCGTGGCCGCAACCTGGCTCCGCGGAGTCAAGGTCATCCACATGCCCACCAGCCTGCTCGGCATGGTGGACGCAGCAGTAGGCGGCAAAACCGGCATCAACACAGCCGAAGGCAAGAACCTGGTGGGCGCGTTCCACCCGCCCGCCGCCGTCCTCACGGACCTTGACACGCTCAACACCCTGCCGAAGAACGAACTGATTTCCGGGATGGCCGAAGTCGTCAAATGCGGGTTCATCGCAGATCCCGCCATCCTGGACCTTATCGAAAAGGACCCGACCGCCGTCACCGATCCGCAGTCAGCGGTCCTGCGCGAGCTCATCGAACGGGCCATCGCCGTCAAGGCCGACGTCGTATCCGAGGACCTCAAGGAAACGGGCCGGCGGGAATTCCTCAATTACGGCCATACCCTGGGCCATGCAATCGAGCTTGTGGAACGGTATTCCTGGCGGCACGGCGCTGCCGTGTCCGTGGGAATGATGTTCGCTGCCGAACTCGCCCGCAGTGTGGGGCGCCTCAGCGATGCCGACGCCGACCGCCACCGCACGATCCTGGAAACGCTGGGACTGCCCATCACGTACCGCCGGGACCGCTGGCAGGGACTCCTGGACGGCATGCGGCGCGATAAGAAGTCGCGGGGCGACCTCTTGCGTTTTGTGGTGCTCGACGGCGTTGCCCGCCCGGGAATCCTCGATGTACCGGACACGTCCCTGCTGTTCGCCGCCTACCAGGAGATAGCCTCTTGATGATGAGCGACGTCATGATGGACGCCATGGGCGGAACGAGCGAGTGGCCGGATGCGGGGTTCCCGGGCATCAAGATCAACCCGGACACCCTGATGCCGGGAATCGTCAACGAAGAAGCCTGCAACTCCGCGCTCCAGGCATCCTCCGATCCGGCGGACCGCATCATGGTCCTCCTGGCCGAAGGCCATGCCGGCGACGCCGCGGAGCTCCTGGCCGAAGCCCGCTACAACGATCCCGAGTCCTTCCGGCTGCGCGCCTTTGAAGCTGAAGTCCTTCGGGTGTCCAAGCGCTATGACCGGGCCGTGGACCTTTACCGCCAGCTCCTGGCCGAGGTTCAGGGAACCGGGCTGGAGGCCCTCGCGCACCAGCACCTAGGCCGCGCCCTCTACGCCGGGGGCAACACCGCGGCCGCCGTCGAGGAGTTCGCCAAAGCCCTGGACCTGCGTGTAGCCGGGGCCGCGGACGCCGCGCTGATCTACTCATCCACCGTCGCACTGCAACGGGCCCGGAACGTCCTGGAAATGGCCTCGTAGCGGCCGACGCAGGAGTCCGCCGGCATTACCGGTAGAATGGTTCTTGGATTTTTGACAAATACTCGCTGGCCGCCTTTTCGGCGCGCCTGCGTGACATAACCGGCTGGCAGCTAAAGCAGTCAGAGACAAACCAGAGGATACCAGTGGCAACCACAAACGACATCAAGAACGGAACCGTGCTGAAGCTTGAGGGCCAGCTCTGGAACATTATCGAGTTCCAGCACGTCAAGCCGGGCAAGGGCGGCGCTTTTGTCCGCACCAAGATGCGCAATGTTATGTCCGGCAAGGTGGTCGACAAGACGTTCAACGCCGGCCTCAAGATCGAGACTGCCACTGTTGACCGCCGCGACTACCAGTACCTGTACCAGGACGGCGCGGACTTCGTGTTCATGGACACGCAGGACTTCGACCAGATCACCGTCTCCGGCGCCACGGTAGGCGACGCCACCAACTTCATGCTGGAAAACCAGATGGTCAACATCGCCATCCACGAAGGCACCCCGCTGTACATTGAACTGCCCCCGAGCGTCGTGCTCGAAATCACTTACACCGAGCCGGGCCTGCAGGGCGACCGCTCCTCGGCAGGCACCAAGCCGGCAACGCTGGAAACCGGCTACGAGATCCAGGTGCCGCTGTTCGTTGAGAACAACACCAAGGTGAAGGTCGACACCCGCGACGGCAGCTACCTCGGCCGGGTCAACGACTAGTGAGCGCCCGCGGTAAGGCCCGTAACCGGGCCCTGGATGTTCTCTTCGAGGCGGAGCAACGCTCCCTCTCGGCTTTTGATGTGCTGCGGTCCCGCCGTGAAAAGACCGACCAGATCGTCAACCCCTACACGCTCGAGATTGTCGAAGGCGTGGTGTCCCACCAGGCTGCGATCGATGAATTCCTGGAGACCTACTCCCAGGGCTGGACACTGGAGCGCATGCCTTCGGTGGACCGTATCATCCTGCGGATCGGCACGTGGGAACTGCTCTACAACGACGACGTTCCGGACGGCGTGGCCGTCAGCGAGGCCGTAGCCCTGGCCAAGACGCTGTCCACGGACGAATCGCCGTCGTTCATCAACGGCCTGCTGGGCAGGCTGCAGCAGCTGAAGCCTTCGCTGCTGGCTTAGGTCCTTAGTGGCTTAGCAGCACAGAAGAAGAGCCGGTGCCCGCCCATAGTGGCGGACACCGGCTCTTTTTGCTGGCCTGCTCAGCGGAGGACTGCGTCCCTGCAGGCCACGATTTCCGCGAGCTGGCGGTGTTCGTCGAGCTGGTGGGCGGGAACATCCCGGCCGCTGAGGATGCGTTGCCGGGTGAAGGCAAGCTGCGTGGCCGCGTGCAGGAAAGCCTTCATCTGCGGCCCCCGGCCCAACTGTTTCGCCCACCTGACGGCGGAACGGCGCCCGCCCGCCGTGGCCAGCATGTCCACTTCCGGCGGCGTGAACCAGCCTGCCGCCGCGTATTCCAGCAGCCGCTGCCGCGTCAGCCGGTTTTCCGCCACGCGCAGCAGGACAATGACGACGACGGCCAGCACGAAGATGGGCACCTGCACGACGATGTACTGCAGCAGGAAGTTCTGGCCCATGCTGTTCCACATGCTGTGCAGGATCATCGCCGGAACCAGGCCGACGCCAAATGCCACCACCAGCATTCCTGTGTGCCAGCGCCGCGCCGCGAAGCCCAGGATGAGTCCGGTGGTGCCGGTGAAGATGGCGTGGGCGAACGGGGACATGACGCCCCGGAGAAAGAAGACCACCGCCAGGTCGGCGCCCGGCGTAGCCGATTCGGCAATGGCCCGGCCGAAGTAGAGGATGTTCTCGGTGAAGGCGAATCCGCCGGCAATCGTGAAGGCAAACACCACGCCGTCCACCGGACCGTCGAAGTGCTTCCGTGCCAGCAGCAGGAGCAGCAGCAGGCCAAGCGACTTGGCGAATTCCTCCACCACCGGCGCCTGGACGGTGACGGCAAAGGTCCTGTAGTCCATGCCGGCCGGGGGCGCCGCCGCCAGCGCGAAGAACGGCTGGATGAGCATCGTGACGGAAATGGACACCATGGCACCCCAGAGGAATGCAAACAGCAGCAGGCGCTTGGGCTCGGGTTCCCAGCGGTCAATGACGTAGACGGCCAGGAGGACGGCGCTCAACGGTAGCAGTGACGCGATGAAGCCGATCACGAACCCGGTGATGCCGGTGCTGCCTACAAGGTAGGGGAGGACCAGGAAGAGGCTGGCGAAGGCCAGGAATCCGCCGCCGGTTACGAGGGCCATCACGCCCGCCCCCGAGCGGTTGAGGGTGGCAGCCGGCGGCATTACGGGGGTCACCGCGGGAGCGTACGTGTTGGCGGGCGCCGCACGGTACTGATCCGGCCGGACCTGGCCCATCCAGGTGGGGTTGGTCTGCCGGGGCAAGTCCTGCCGGGGCCGTGCGGGCGGCTGCCCGTTTCGGTGGCCGCCCGCGGGATCGTGCTGCGGCCAAGGCGCGTTCGATGTCATGGGACCG
Organism: Arthrobacter sp. B10-11; assembly: GCF_033142195.1. NCBI lineage: Bacteria > Bacillati > Actinomycetota > Actinomycetes > Micrococcales > Micrococcaceae > Arthrobacter > Arthrobacter sp. B10-11. Next base: position 382,825 of record NZ_JAWMTH010000003.1, on the reverse strand, counting down.
AGCCTACGTGCCCGTAACCGGTCCTTCCAAGGCAACGGGCGGACGGCGGGTGGGCCTTCCCCGGGGCGGGACTCACCATCCCGCGGGTGTGATGTTAAACGCGCTCACGGCGTCAGCCGGGCACGCGGGCAGGGGAGCTGCGTGTGGTAATTTTGAAGAGCAAATGTTCCTTTTTTAATTCCGTCCCGTGAGGCGGGGAAAGGGGAGACGAGCGTTGACATCAGTCACAGAAGCACCGGTTCCGGCCAGGGTTGTGCTCAACTCTGCGGACATTGACCGTGCACTCACTCGTATCGCCCATGAGATCCTCGAGGCCAACAAGGGTTCCCAGGATCTGGTTCTGCTGGGCATCCCCCGCCGCGGTTATCCGCTGGCCGTCCGCCTTGCCAGGAAAATCGCCGCCGCCGATCCGGCCGTGGACGCGTCCGCCATCGTGGGCCAGCTGGACGTCACCATGTTCCGGGACGACCTGTCCCACCAGCCCACGCGGCCGCCCTATCCCACGCAGCTGCCCCGCACCGGCATCGACAACAAGGTCGTGGTCCTGATTGATGACGTGCTGTACTCCGGCAGGACCATCCGCGCCGCACTGGATGCCATCGTTGACCTTGGCCGTCCGCGCATTGTCCGGCTGGCAGTCATGATTGACCGCGGCCACCGCGAACTGCCCATCCGCGCAGACCACGTCGGCAAGAACCTCCCCACCTCCTCCTCCGAAAAGGTCCGGGTCCGGCTCGAAGAGACCGACTCCATTGACGGCACACCGGTCAACGAAGTGGTCATCGAGGCAGGCGCATGAAGCACTTGCTTTCCACCGAAGACCTCAGCCTGGCCAACGCCATCCGCATCCTCGACACAGCCGAAGAGATGGCCGCCGTCGGGGACCGCGAAGTCAAGAAACTCCCGGCCCTCCGCGGCCGGACTGTGGTGAACCTGTTCTTCGAGGATTCCACCCGCACCCGCATTTCCTTCGAAGCGGCGGCGAAGCGGCTGTCCGCGGACGTCATCAACTTCGCAGCGAAGGGATCGTCCGTCTCCAAGGGCGAATCCCTGAAGGACACCGCCCAGACGCTGGCCGCCATGGGGGCGGACGCCGTCGTCATCCGCCACTGGGCCTCCGGTGCGCCGCACCGGCTGGCGGCCACGGACTGGATCGACGCCGCCGTGATCAACGCCGGCGACGGCACCCATGAGCACCCCACCCAGGCGCTCCTGGACGCTTTCACGATGCGGCGGCACTGGGCAAGGCTTCACGGGACGCCGTCCGCCGGCGGGGACCTGAAGGGCATGCGCGTCGCCATCGCCGGGGACGTCCTGCACTCCCGGGTGGCCCGCTCGAATGTGTGGCTGCTGCGCACCCTCGGTGCCGAGGTCACGCTGGTGGCCCCGCCCACCCTGCTGCCCATCGGCGTCGGACAATGGCCCTGCAGCGTGAGCTACGACATGGACGAAACCCTGGCGAAGGGCGTGGACGCCGTCATGATGCTGCGGGTCCAGGGCGAACGGATGAACGCCTCCTTCTTCCCCACCACGCGCGAGTACTCCCGCCGCTGGGGGTTCGACGACAACCGCCTCCGTGCCCTGGACAGCCTTGGCTTGAAGGACACCATCATCATGCACCCCGGCCCCATGAACCGCGGGCTGGAGATTTCCTCCGCGGCTGCGGATTCGCCCCGTTCCACCGTGCTGGCACAGGTGCGCAACGGCGTTTCCGTCCGCATGGCCGCCCTGTACCTGCTGCTTTCCGGGGACACCCGCGAACCAGCCGCAGCCTCCACCGCCGCCTATTCCAACGCCGCCTATTCCACCAAGGAGAGCCACTGATGGCACACGATCACCAGGATGCAGCCACCACCGGGGCATACCTCATCCGCGGCGCAGCGATCCTCGGCGGCGCAGCCGAAGACCTCCTGATCCGCGACGGCATCATCGCCGCACGCGGCGCCGACCTCGCCGGGACAGACGCAGCTGACGGTGCCACCGTCATCGAGGCCGCCGGCCTGGTGGCGTTGCCCGGCATGGTGGACATCCACACCCATCTCCGCGAACCCGGCCGCGAAGATGCCGAAACCGTGGAAACCGGCACCCGCGCCGCAGCCCTCGGCGGGTACACTGCGGTGCACGCCATGGCCAACAGCAACCCCGTGGCAGACACCGCAGGCGTGGTGGAACAAGTCCACACCCTCGGACGTGCCGCCGGCTGGGTGGATGTGCGCCCCGTGGGTGCCGTCACCGTCGGCCTCGCGGGCGAGCAGCTCGCTGAACTCGGCGCCATGGCCGACTCCCGCGCCCAGGTACGCGTCTTCTCCGACGACGGCATCTGCGTCCACGATCCCGTTCTCATGCGCCGTGCGCTCGAATACGTCAAGGCGTTCGACGGCGTGGTGGCACAGCACGCGCAGGAGCCCCGGCTCACCGCCGGCGCCCAGATGAACGAGGGCGACGTCTCGGCCGTCCTCGGCCTGGCCGGCTGGCCTGCGGTGGCCGAGGAAAGCATCATTGCCCGCGACGTCCTGCTGGCCCAGCATGTCGGGTCCAGGCTGCACGTCTGCCACGTTTCCACGGCAGGTTCGGTGGAGATCATCCGGTGGGCCAAGGCGCGGGGGATCAACGTCACCGCCGAAGTGACCCCCCACCACCTGCTCCTGACCGACGAACTGGTCCGCAGCTACGATCCCGTCTACAAGGTCAACCCGCCGCTGCGCACGGACTCCGATGTGCAGGCACTGCGCGCCGCCCTGGCGGACGGCACCATCGACGTCATCGGCACCGACCACGCCCCGCACCCGAGCGAACACAAGGAATGCGAATGGGCGCAGGCGGCCATGGGCATGACCGGCCTTGAAACGGCGCTCTCCGTGGTTCAGGCGACCATGATCGAAACCGGCCTCATGGGCTGGGCGGACTTCGCCCGCGTCACGTCCACCGTGCCCGCCGTGATCGGACGGGTGGCGGACCAGGGCCGGCCGCTGGAGGCCGGCGAAGCCGCGAATGTCACACTGGTGGACCCGGCTGCGCGCTGGACGGTGGACCCTTCCAAGATGGCGACCATGGGCCGTAACTCTCCGTTCGCCGGAAGGGAGCTCCCGGGCAAGGTTGTGGCGACCTTCTTCAAGGGCCACCCCACTGTCCTGGACGGCAAGCTCAACACCCCGTACAGGCACGGTTCGGGCCAGGAAACAGCCCCGGCCGCAACGCCGGCCAGCGGGTCCTGATGGACAACAAAATCCTGACGCTGGTCATCACGCTGCCGCTGATCGCCGTCGTACTGCTCATGATCGGACTGGGCTGGCGCAACCGCCTGCGGCGCCAGTCCGACGTCGAACAGCTGCCCGCGGTTCCGCAGGAACTGAGCCTGCCGCTGGCCGCCGCCGACGGCCAGTACGTCGCCACCACCACGGCCGGCGACTGGCTGGACCGCATCGCCGTCCACGGACTGGGGATCCGCACCAACGCCGAACTCACCGTCCACCCGGAAGGCGTGCTGTTCGAGCGTTCCGGAGCCGGGCCGTTGTTCATCCCGGCGAACAGGGTCACCGGCGTCCGCCAGGACAGCGGCATGGCCGGAAAGTTCGTCGAAAAAGACGGACTCCTGGTGGTCAGCTGGACGCTGGGCGGCCGGGAACTGGATACGGGGTTCCGGACCCGGCGGGCCGACGACAAACCGGCCGTCCTCGAAGCCTTTCAAGAATTGATCTCCGCAGCCCCTCAGGCAGATGCCGATAGTGGAAAGTAACAACGTGACAGAAACCGAAGTAACAGCGAACGCAGCTACTGCACCTGAACACGGAACTTCCGTGCCCGCGGTGCTGGTACTGGAGGACGGCCGCATCTTCCGCGGCACCAGCTACGGCGCCACCGGCACGGCTCTCGGCGAGGCAGTCTTCGCCACCGGCATGACCGGTTACCAGGAGACCATCACCGATCCCTCCTACGCCCGCCAGCTCGTGGTCCAGACGGCACCGCACATCGGCAACACCGGCGTCAACGCCGACGACGCCGAATCCCGCCGCATCTGGGTGGCCGGCTACATTGTCCGCGACGCCGCACGCCGGCCCTCCAACTGGCGCTCCGAGCGCTCCCTCGACGACGAGCTCGTGGAGCAAGGCATTGTGGGCATCCAAGGCGTGGACACCAGGGCCATCACCCGGCACCTGCGCGAGCACAAGACCATGCGTGCCGGGATCTTCTCCGGCGAGGCGGCCACCGCCACGGACAAGGAACTGCTTGACGCCGTACTGGCAAGCGCCCCGATGGAAGGCGCCCGCCTCGCTGAGGAAGTCAGCGTTGACGAGGCCTACATTGTGGAGCCCAAGGACTGGGGATGGGACGGCGAACCGCGCTTCAGCATCGCCGCCATCGACCTCGGCATCAAGCGGATGACGCCCATCCGCTTCGCTGAGCGCGGTGTCCGCGTGCACGTCCTGCCTGCCACGGCCACCCTGGCTGACGTCCAGGCTGTCAACCCGGACGGGTTCTTCATGTCCAACGGCCCGGGCGACCCCGCCACGGCCGACAACCAGGTCAAGCTGCTCCGTTCGGTGCTGGACGAGAAGCTGCCCTACTTCGGGATCTGCTTCGGCAACCAGATCCTGGGCCGCGCCCTCGGCTTCGGGACGTACAAGCTCCGCTACGGACACCGCGGCATCAACCAGCCCGTCATGGACCGCCGCACCGGCAAAGTTGAGATCACGTCGCAGAACCACGGCTTTGCCGTGGACGCCCCCCTCGACGGCGCCACCCAGGCTCCCGAGGAGCGGTTCGGCCGCGTGGAAGTCAGCCACGTCAGCCTTAACGACGACGTCGTGGAAGGCCTCTCCTGCCTGGACATCCCCGCCTTCTCGGTGCAGTATCACCCGGAAGCCGCCTCGGGACCGCACGACGCCGCGTACCTCTTTGACCGCTTCATCGAACTGATGGCGGACACGAAGAAGGCTGCCACCGCTTCGGTTGGCGCCGAAAACAAGACTTCCACCGATTCCAAGACTGAGGACAAGAAGTAATGCCCAAGAGAACTGACCTTAAAAGCGTCCTGGTCATCGGTTCCGGTCCCATCGTGATCGGCCAGGCCGCCGAATTCGACTACTCCGGTACCCAGGCTCTCCGCGTCCTCAAGGAGGAAGGCCTGCGCGTTATCCTGGTCAACTCCAACCCGGCAACCATCATGACGGACCCCGAGTTCGCCGACGCCACCTACGTGGAGCCCATCACCCCCGAGGTGGTGGAGAAGATCATCGCCAAGGAACGCCCCGACGCGATCCTGCCCACCCTGGGCGGCCAGACGGCCCTCAACACCGCCATCGCGCTGGACAAGAACGGCGTGCTGGAAAAATACAACGTCGAACTCATCGGCGCGAACATCGCGGCGATCGAACTTGGCGAGGACCGCGAGAAGTTCAAGGGTGTGGTGGAGCGCTGCGGTGCGGAGTCCGCCCGCAGCCACATCATCCACAGCATGGATGAGGCGCTGAAGGCGGCCGAAGACCTCGGTTACCCCATGGTGGTCCGCCCGTCCTTCACCATGGGCGGCCTCGGCTCCGGCCTCGCCTACACGGAGGATGACCTGCGCCGGATCGTCGGCCAGGGCCTGCAGTACAGCCCCACCAGCGAGGTCCTGCTCGAAGAGAGCATCCTCGGCTGGAAGGAATACGAGTTGGAGATGATGCGGGACAAGAACGACAACGTGGTTGTTGTCTGTTCCATCGAGAACTTCGACCCCGTAGGCGTCCACACCGGCGACTCCATCACGGTGGCCCCCGCCCTGACCCTCACGGACCGCGAATACCAGCGCCTGCGCGACATCTCCATCGCGGTCATCCGCGAAGTCGGCGTGGACACCGGCGGCTGCAACATCCAGTTCGCCGTCGAGCCGGACACGGGACGCGTCGTCGTTATTGAAATGAACCCGCGCGTCTCCCGGTCCTCCGCGCTGGCGTCCAAGGCCACCGGCTTTGCCATCGCCAAGATCGCCACCAAGCTGTCCCTGGGCTACACCCTGGATGAGATCCCCAACGACATCACCCAGAAGACGCCGGCCTCCTTTGAGCCGACGCTGGACTACGTTGTGGTCAAGGTTCCGCGCTTCGCCTTCGAGAAGTTCCCGGCAGCGGACCCCACGCTCACCACCACCATGAAGTCGGTGGGCGAGGCCATGGCCATGGGCCGCAACTTCACCGAAGCCCTGCAGAAAGCCCTGCGTTCCCTCGAACAGAAGGGCTCGCAGCTGGACTTCAGCCACGTTCCGGAATGGGAAGTCCCGGAGCTGATCGAAAAGGCCAAGCGGCCCACCACCGAACGCCTGCACCAGGTGCAGCGCGCGCTGCTCGGCGGTGCCACGGTGGAGCAGCTCTTCGAGGCCACGAAGATCGACCCCTGGTACCTGGACCAGCTCCAGCTGCTCAACGAGATCTCCCGGGAGATCCGCCAGTCCACCGCCCTGACCCGGGAAATGCTGCAGCGCGCCAAGCGCCACGGGTTCTCGGACGAGCAGATCGGCGCCCTCACCAACAACCAGGAGGCCGTGGTCCGCGGTGTCCGCCAGGCGCTGGGCATCCGTCCCGTCTACAAGACCGTGGACACCTGCGCCGCGGAGTTCGCCGCCTACACCCCGTACCACTACTCGTCCTACGACGAGGAGGACGAGGTGGCGCTGCACTCCAAGCCGTCCATCATCATCCTGGGTTCCGGCCCGAACCGCATCGGCCAGGGCATCGAGTTCGACTACTCCTGCGTGCACGCCTCGATGGCGCTCCGCAAGGCCGGCTACGAGACCGTCATGGTCAACTGCAACCCGGAAACCGTCTCCACGGACTACGACGTCTCCACGCGCCTCTACTTCGAGCCGCTGACCCTTGAGGACGTCCTTGAAGTCATCGCGGCGGAGGAGCGCACCGGCGGTGTCATGGGCGTGTTCGTCCAGCTCGGCGGCCAGACCCCGCTCAAGCTCGCGCAGCAGCTCGCCGACGCCGGTGTGCCGATCCTCGGCACGTCACCCGAAGCGATCGACCTCGCCGAACACCGCGGCGCATTCTCCCGCGTGCTGGACGAGGCCGGGCTGATCTCGCCTAAGAACGGCACCGCAGTGTCCTTCGAGGATGCCAAGAAGATCGCCGACGAAATCGGCTACCCGGTCCTGGTCCGCCCGTCCTACGTGCTGGGTGGACGGGGCATGGAGATCGTCTACGACGAGCCCAACCTCTCGCGCTACATCGCCAACGCTACCGAGATCACCACCGAACACCCCGTGCTGATCGACCGCTTCCTGGAGGACGCCGTCGAAATCGACGTCGACGCCCTCTACGACGGAACCGAGATGTACCTCGGCGGCATCATGGAGCACATCGAAGAGGCCGGCATCCACTCCGGTGACTCCGCGTGCGTACTCCCTCCGATCACGCTCGGCAACAACGTGATTGAACGCGTGCGGACCGCCACCCTGGCCATCGCCGAGGGCGTGGGCGTCCGCGGCCTCATCAACATCCAGTTCGCCCTGGCGTCCGACGTGCTGTATGTCCTCGAAGCCAACCCGCGGGCCTCCCGCACGGTGCCTTTCGTGTCCAAGGCCACGGGCGTCCAGATGGCCAAGGCGGCAGCCCTGATCGGCACCGGAGTGACCATCAACCAGCTCCGCAGCGCCTACAAGATGCTGCCGGAAACCGGTGACGGTTCCACCCTGCCGTTCGATGCACCCGTCTCGGTCAAGGAAGCAGTGCTGCCGTTCAGCCGCTTCCGCACGCCGGAAGGCAAGGTTGTGGACTCCCTCCTCGGCCCGGAAATGCGGTCCACCGGCGAGGTCATGGGCATCGACAAGCACTTCGACACTGCCTTCGCCAAGAGCCAGGCCGCCGCCAACAACGCGCTGCCCACCGAAGGGAAGATCTTCGTCTCCGTGGCCAACCGGGACAAGCGCTCGGTGATCATGGGCGTGAAGCGCCTCTCCGACCTCGGCTTCGAGATCGTCTCCACCGGCGGCACCGCGGACGTCCTGCGCCGCAACGGCATCCAGGCAACCCCGGTCCGCAAGGTCGCCGAGGGCAGCAGCGCCGAAGGCGAAGGAACCATTGCCGACCTCATCGTCGCCGGCGAGATCGACATGGTCTTCAACACTCCTTCCGGCGGGGAAGCCCGGATCGACGGCTATGAACTGCGTGCCGCAGCCACGTCCATCGGCATTCCGTGCATCACCACGGTGGCCGAGTTCAACGCAGCAGTCCAGGCCATCGAAGCCCAGCGCACCTACGAATGGTCCGTGACCAGCCTGCAGGAACACGCCGCTAACCTGAAGGCACTGCAGAATGGCTGATCACGAGGCACCAGCCACGGCCGGCCGGGAGTCTTTCGGCTCCCGGCTCGGCCGGGCCATGGCGGACCGCGGTCCGCTATGCGTCGGGATCGATCCGCACCCCGCGCTCCTGAAGTCCTGGGGACTAAACGACGACGCCGCCGGCCTGGAACGCTTCTCGCTCACCGTTGTGGAGGCCGTGGGTTCGCTCGCTGCCGCCGTGAAGCCGCAGGTGGCGTTGTACGAACGGCACGGTTCTGCGGGTATGGCGGTGCTTGAACGCACCCTCGCAGCCGCCGCTGATGCCGGCGTGCTGACCATCGCCGACGCCAAGCGCGGCGACATCGGCTCCACGATGGCGGCCTACGCGGACGCCTGGCTGCGCGACGGTTCGTCGCTGGCCGCGGATTCGGTGACCCTGAGCCCCTACCTTGGCTTCGAGTCACTGCGCCCCGCCCTCGACCTTGCGGCGGAGTACGGCCGCGGGGTCTTCGTCCTGGCGCTGACGTCCAATCCGGAAGGCGCCTCCGTCCAGCACGTGGGCGGCACGGATTCGGTGGCCCGCCGGATTGTCGAGGCGGCGGCGGGCGAAAACCGCCGGTACCCGGGCACGCTGGGCTCTGTGGGCCTGGTGGTTGGCGCCACGGTGGGAGGAGCCCTGCAGGAGCTGCAGCTGGACCTGGCTGCGGTGCGGGGGATCATCCTTGCACCCGGACTCGGTGCACAGGGCGCCACGGCCGCTGATTTGCGGGCAACGTTCGGTGCAGCGTACCCGCAGGTTTTGGGTACGTCGAGCCGGGACATCCTCTCGGCAGGGCCCACCGTGAGCGGACTCCGGGAGGCTGCCGTGCGTACTCTGGAGCCCCTGCTATCCAACTGATTTGCTGATTTCTGTGTCCATTGATTTCCGCGCCGGGCAAAGGGTAGGTTCAGGAGGACTCCAACGGCCTTTGCCTTGGTTCGGACTGACGATTCGGGGGTGACTTGAGTGAGCTTGCGGCCCCTGACGGACCAGGAACGCGCAGAAGCCCTCGGCAAGGCGGCAGCGGCCCGCGCGGCCCGGGCCGAAGCCAAGGAGCAACTTAAGTCAGGAACACTCTCCGTGGCTGACCTTCTCGCGTCCGGCGACGGCGATCCCGCCATCGCGCGGATGAAGGTTTCCGAGATGCTGGAGGCGCTCCCAGGCGTGGGCCGCGTCACGGCGGCCGCCATCATGGACGAGCTGGGTATTGCCGTATCCCGCAGGCTGCGGGGGCTCGGCATTCACCAGCGCCGGGCGCTGGTAGATTTTATGAACGAGAATCACGTCCATCCGAATAACGCCCAAAGGAATATGTGAGCAAGAAACCGGGACTGACAGTCCTCGCCGGTCCGACGGCTGTTGGCAAAGGCACCGTGTCCACCTACATCCGGGACAACTACCCCGAAGTCTGGCTTTCCGTTTCGGCCACCACGCGTCCGCCGCGGCCGGGGGAGCAGGACGGGGTTCACTACTTCTTCAAGTCAGCCGAGGAATTCGACGCCCTGGTGGCCGGCGGGGAGCTCCTGGAGTGGGCCGTGGTCCATGGCCGTAACCGCTACGGCACGCTCCGCAGCACCGTGGACGCCGCCATCGCCGATGGCCGCTCCGTGCTGCTGGAGATCGATCTGCAGGGCGCACGCCAGGTCAAGCAGGCCGTTCCGGAGGCGCAGTTCGTCTTCCTGGCACCGCCGAGCTGGGAGGAAATGGTCCGCCGCTTGGTGGGCCGCGGCACGGAAACAGCCGACGAACAGCAGCAGAGACTGGAAACCGCTAAACTAGAACTTGCCGCTGAGCCGGAGTTCGATCACACCGTCATCAATGATGACGTTCGACGCGCAGCGGACGAGCTTGTTTCACTCATGGGGCTGACCCCGCACCCGCACTAGCCGCCGGGTCGGATCGGCCCGTTAGAATTTGGAGAATTCGTGTCCACGAACCTTGAAGGCATCATCAACCCGCCGATCGACGAACTGCTGAAGGCAGCTGATTCCAAGTACGGCCTGGTGATCTTCGGTGCCAAGCGTGCACGTCAGATCAACGCATACTACGCCCAGCTGCACGAGGGCCTGTTCGAATACGTTGGCCCGCTGGTCGACACCAAGCTGAACGAGAAGTCGCTGTCCATCGCCCTGCGCGAGATCAACGAAGGCAAGCTCGTTTCCACGCCGATCGAGCCTGCAGAGTAGATCTCCGCACATACACAGACTGCCTGTTGACGGAGGTCACGTGCGCATAGTCCTCGGAGTCGGGGGAGGGATTGCCGCCTACAAGGTGGCATCGCTCCTCCGGCTTTTTACTGAAGCCGGACACAACGTCACGGTGATTCCCACGGAGGCGGCGAACCGCTTTGTCGGGGTCGCCACGTGGGAGGCCCTGTCCGGTAACCCCGTCAGCAACAGCGTCTTCGACGACGTTCCGTCGGTCAACCATGTTCGTTTGGGGCATGAGGCGGACCTCATCGTGGTGGCTCCGGCGACAGCCGACCTCCTGGCCCGTGCCGCCGGCGGCCATGCCAACGACCTCCTGACCAACACGCTGCTGATGGCCAGTGGTCCCGTGCTGATGGCACCGGCCATGCACACCGAAATGTGGCTGCACGCCGCCACCCAGGCCAACGTGGAAACGCTGCGCCGGCGTGGTGTCACCGTCCTTGAACCTGCGAGCGGCCGGCTCACCGGCTCCGATTCGGGTCCGGGCCGGCTGCCCGAACCCGAGGCCATCTTCTCAGCCGCCATGGCCCTGATGCAGGACGGCGGAATTGCCGGGCAGCTGCCGCTGGCCGGGCGCACCGTCACCATCAGTGCCGGCGGCACGCGCGAACCGCTGGATCCCGTCCGGTTCCTCGGCAACCGATCCTCCGGCAAACAGGGAGTTGCGCTTGCCGCGGCGGCCCGCGATGCCGGCGCGAGCGTCCGGCTGCTGGCGGCCCACATGGACGTGCCGGCTCCCGACGGCGTGGAGGTGGTCCGCGTGGAAACGGCGCTGCAGCTCCGGGAAGCGGCGCTGCGCACGGCAGCCGATTCCGACGTCGTCATCATGGCCGCCGCCGTGGCGGACTTCCGGCCCGCTGAGGTGTCGGACACCAAGATCAAGAAGCGTGAAGATACCGCCGACCCCGTCATCAACCTGCTCCGCAACCCGGACATCCTGCAGGAACTCGTGGAGGTGCGCGGGACGACCAGGCCCGGTCAGCTGATCGTGGGTTTTGCCGCGGAAACCGGCGACGCCGACGGGGACGTGCTGGCCCACGCCGAAGCCAAACTGCGCAAGAAAGGCTGCGACCTGCTGGTGGTCAACCACGTAGGTGAGGGCCTGGTGTTCGGACAGGACAACAACTCGGTGGTCATCCTTTCCCGCTCCGGCTCCGAACCACAAGCGGCATCCGGTTCGAAGGACGATGTTGCGGCCGCCGTTATTGACCGCATCAGCTCCGAGTTGAGCCGCGTTTTTCCAAGAGCCTGAGGGCCCGGCGTGTGCAAGGCCTCCTTAGCAGGGGGACACATGCTGAGGCCTGACCGATCCCCAACCAGTAAGGTAGTTGAGTGACTTTACCGCTGCACATTCCCGCTTCCCATGGCGCGACGCCGCCATCCCTTCGCCTTTTCACGTCCGAGTCCGTGACTGAAGGCCATCCGGATAAGATCTGCGACCAGATCAGCGATGCAATCCTGGATGCCCTGCTGGCGAAGGACCCCGAGTCGCGCGTGGCCGTTGAGACGCTGGCCACCACCGGGCTGGTTCACGTTGCGGGTGAAGTCACCACCGACGCTTACGTGGAAATCCCGCAGATCGTTCGCGAGACCATCCTGGGGATCGGCTACGACTCCTCCGCCAACGGGTTCGACGGTGCCCGCTGCGGTGTCTCCGTGTCCATCGGCCAGCAGTCCAACGACATCGCCGGCGGCGTGTTCAATTCCCTGGAGGCCCGTGAAGGCCGCCAGGAAGACGACTACGACCTCCAGGGCGCCGGGGACCAGGGCCTCATGTTCGGCTATGCCAGCGATGAGACGCCGTCCTACATGCCGGTGCCGATCTGGATCGCGCACCGCCTTTCTGAACGGCTTACCGAAGTGCGCAAGAACGGCGAGCTTCCCTACCTCCGCCCGGACGGCAAGACCCAGGCCACCATCGGCTACGACCGTGACCGGCCGGTCTCCGTCGAAACCATCGTGATCTCCAGCCAGCACGCGGAAGGCGCCAGCCTCGAGCAGTTGCGCGCCGACCTCGCCACCCATGTGATCAATCCCGTGCTGGCGGCGGCCAACCTGGACATCTCCCGTACCCGCAACATCCTTAACCCTGCCGGTGCGTTCGTGATCGGCGGACCCGTGGGCGACGCCGGCCTGACCGGCCGCAAGATTATCGTGGACACCTACGGCGGCATGGCACGCCACGGCGGCGGCGCCTTCTCCGGCAAGGATCCGTCCAAGGTTGACCGCTCGGCGGCCTACGCCATGCGCTGGGTGGCCAAGAACGTAGTTGCCGCAGGACTTGCCAAGCGGGCCGAAATCCAGATCGCCTACGCCATCGGCCAGGCACGCCCCGTGGGCACCTACGTGGAGACCTTCGGCACCGAAACCGTGGACCCGGACCGCATCAGCGCAGCGATTTCGGAGATCTTCGACCTCCGTCCCCGCGCCATCATCGACGCACTGGACCTCAAGCGGCCCATTTACGCCAAAACCGCGGCGCACGGACACTTCGGCCGCGACGATCCCGACTTCACCTGGGAACGGCTTGACCGCGTGGACGACCTCAAGGCGTTCTTCAACGCCTGAGAACCGATTACTGTCGGTGCCATGTGTTTGGCTGTAGCAGGGCCCCCGTCCGGGCGGCCCTGCTACAGTGCTTTCCGGCGCTGATGGCGCTGCATTCATGGCGCCGGAACCACTGGCGCCACTACTGGCAGCATGCTGAACGGAGGTTGGTCCCATCGCTTCCTTTCCGGGCGACACTTCGGCCACCGACGAGCCGCTCCAGCTGTCCCTGCTGCAGGGCTTCCCGGCCGGCCGCCCGCAAATGCCCGGCGGTCCTGCCCTCGCCCCCTCGCTGCCCGTCGCCCGGGTGCTCATCGAGTCCTCGCTGCCGCACCTGGACAGGCCCTTTGACTACAGCGTGCCCGCCGCGTTCGACGACGCCGCGCAGCCGGGGGTGCGCGTCAAGGTCAAATTCAACGGGCAGGAACTCAGCGGCTACATCCTGGACCGGATAGTTGAATCCGATGCCGGGCACGCGCTCGTCCCGCTCCACAAGGTGGTTTCGTCTGTCCGGGTACTCACTCCGGAACTGGCCGACCTCGCCGGGAAGGTTGCTGCCCGCTATGCCGGCACCATCAGTGACGTGCTGCGCGTGGCCATTCCGCCGCGGGTAGCCCGGCTCGAGAAGGAACTCGCCGCGGAAGGCGTACTCTCCGCAAGCCCGGCCGCTTCCGGTGCCACGGCCTGCCCAGGGCCTGTAACTGACCAGGGTCCCGCAACGGGCCGGGACCAGGCGCCCGGGAACTGGTCTAAGTACGTCAGCGGAGCGGCATTCCTGCAGCACCTTCGGGCCGGCGAGTCGCCGCGGGCCGTGTTGAGCGCCCTGCAGGGCTTCGGGCCGGCTGGCTGGCCCGCCCTCATTGCCGAGGCCGTGGCGGGCGTCCGGGCCTCGGGCCGGGGTGCGGTGGTGGTGGTTCCGGATTACCGCGACCTGGACCGCGTCGAGGAGGCGCTGGCCCTGCTCCTTCCACGCGAAGACATCGCCAGGCTTACCGCGGACGACGGTCCGACGCCCCGTTACCGCAATTACCTCCGTGTGCTCACCGGCAGCGCCGGGGTGGCGGTCGGTACCCGCTCGGCGGCCTACGCTCCCGTGCACAACCTGGGCCTAGTGGTGTGCTGGGACGACGGCGACGACCTCCATATCGAACAGCGGTCGCCCTATGCCCATACCCGCGACGTCCTGCTCCTGCGGGCGGAGCAGGAACGTGCGGCGTGCCTGCTGGCGGCACACACCCGCAGCACCGAACTCGAGCGACTGGTGGAGGCGGGCTGGGCCCGGCCAGTGGAAGCCGGCCGGCAGGAAGTCCGCCGCACCGTGCCGCGCGTGGTCAATACGGCAGACAGCTTCGAGCAGGAACGCGACCCCCTTGCCCGGATCGCCAGGCTGCCCGGGGCGGCCTGGCGTGCCGCCAAGGAAGGCCTGGAGCGCGGTCCGGTCCTCATCCAGGTGGCCCGGTCCGGCTACGCGCCGTCGCTGGTTTGCGATTCCTGCCGGGAACCGGCCCGGTGTCCTGTCTGCAGTGGACCCCTCGCTGTTGCCGGTGCCGCCGGCAGCTCAGCCGTGCCGCAATGCCGCTGGTGTTCCGCTTCCGCGCCGGACTGGCGTTGCAGCCACTGCACCAGCCCCAGGCTGCGCCGCTCCGCCACCGGGGTGATGCGCACCGCGGAGGAACTCGGCCGGGCGTTTCCCGGCAAACCCGTGGTCACTTCGTCGGGGGACCACGTCAAAGCCACTGTCCTGGACACAAAGTCCCTCGTCGTGGCCACGATTGGAGCGGAACCGGTGGCAGCCGGGGGCTATGCCGCAGCGCTGCTCCTGGACGGAGACTCGTTGCTGCGCCGCGAAAATCTCCGGGCGGGGGAGGACGCCGTCCGGCGCTGGTTCAACGCCGCAGCGCTCGTCAAGCCTGCCCGCGAGGGCGGGCTGGTGGTGATCACCGCCGATGACACTGCCGGAGTCGGTGCGCTGCTTCGCTGGGACGCCGGAGGGTACGCCCGGCGCGAGCTCGCACTGCGGCAGGAACTCCAGCTGCCGCCGGCGGTCAGGATTGCCTCCGTAACCGGCGGCCGGACCGCCGTCGGGCACTTTACCGAAGCGATTGAGCAGCAGCTGGCCAGACAGGGGATCCACCTTCGGACAGCGGGTCCGGCGCCCCTGGTGCTGACGGACGCACGGGCGCCCCGCCGGGACACCGGCGAGGACGTCCGGACCCTGCTGTTCATTCCGTACGCCCAGGCGGCCGAGGCGACGCGCGTGATGCGGGCGGTCAAAGCGGCGGCGGCCGCGCGCCGCGGCGATGATCCCGTCCAGCTGAGGCTCGACGGCGTGGACGTCCTGTAAGGCGTCCTGTATCGGAGGAGCCCCGGCAGCCGGGCCTCAGCGCCGGTTGAGACCGGCGGCTTCCTCGGCCAGCTGCACGAGTTGCCGCGCGGAGTGGTCCCAGCTGAACTCCGCTGCCCGTTCCACGGAACGGCGGGACAGCGCCTTCCATACTTCCGGCTCTTCCAGCCTCCGCACAGCTTCGGCGAATTCGGACGGGGAATCCGGATGGACATAGCTCACGGCGTCGTGCCCTACTTCACGGAAAATCGGGATGTCGCTGGCGATGACGGGTGTGCCGTGAGACATCGCCTCCACGAGCGGGAGTCCGTAACCCTCCGCACGCGAAAGACTGATCAGCGCCGTGGTCCGGGCAAGGAGTTCCTCGTATTCAGCGTCCGTGACGCCGTTGTGGAACACAACCTCGGCGCCAGGCGGCACCAGGTCCTCGAGTTCCGCCCTACGCTGCGGCGTGATGCGGCTGAGGAGGTGGAGCGTCATGTCGGGCAGTTCGGCCATCCCGCGCACCATGGTTTCCACGTTCTTGTACGGCATGAACGAACCCATGTAGAGGAGGGTCCGGTCAGCGCCGGCTCCGGGGTCGCGCGGTGTGTGGCCGTGCTGCGGGGCGTTCCCCACAATCCGGACCGGCCGCCGGGTGAGGCGGTGCTTTGCGATCAGGGCCTCGGTGGTGTGGCTGATGGTGGCCACCACGTCCGCCCGGTTCAAGAGCATGCGCTGCGGCCAGTACGCCTTGTGGTAGAGGCGCCAGAGCACGCGGACAGGCGCCGGGAGGAAGCCCGGCGGGGCAGGGTGCTCATAGTAGATCAGGTCGTGAAGTGTCAGCACCAGGCCGTATTTCCGACCGAGCGTCCCCATGGTCTGCATCGGGCAGACCACGACGTCGGCGCCCAGCTTGTTGACTTTGGCAGCCACGAACAGTTCCGCGGGGGAGAGCGGGCTGTTGATCAGCGTGTAAGGCACATCCGGGAGCAGGGCTAACTGCCTGGGGTCGCTGATGAGCATTGAGACGTCGGCAATTTTGGCCGTGGCCGCGATCAGGCTGGCGCCGTACCTGCTGATGCCGTCGTGGTGGTCCAGGCGGGTGAAGCGGGCGTCGATGATTATTTTCACGCGGGATGGTCCTTCAGGAAGCGTCTGATGTAGCCGGCGGCCGGTTCAGGTGTCTCGTAATGGATGAGGTGCCCCACGCCGGGAATGACCTCCAGGGTGCCGTCCGGCAGCAGCGCCTTCAGCTTGTGCTGGTCCGGAAGCATCGCGATCTCATCCTTCTCGCCGGCAACCAGCAGTACCGGCAGTGCCAGGTCAGCGGCAACCTCGGACACGTTGCTCCCGACGGATGCCTTGAAGGATTCAAGCAGGCTGTCCCGGTTGGCGAAAGCGGAGAAGTACGCGCTGTGCTGCCCGTGGATGAAGCTCAGGAGCCGTTTGTCCCGGGTCTTGGCCATGGCCATGCTCATGACTCTCACGATCAGCCGGCTGCGGAGGAGGTAAAGTCCCAGTGCGCGTGGCAGCCTGGCGGAGGCCTCGTAGTAGAGGACGGCAAGCTTGGTCATTACGCCCTTGGGTCCCTCCAGTGCCGGCGCCGCGATGGGGTTGATGAGTATCAGCGGGTACACCGCCCCCGGGTTCGCCGCCACGAAATGGCCGGCAATGATGGATCCGAAGGAATGTCCCAGCAGCACCGTGTCAGGACCGAGGCCCACGGCCGCCATGAAGTCGCTGATGAACTGCCCGTACCGCCTGACGCTGTGTTCGCCGTCCGTAAACGCATCCGAACTGCCGAAACCGGGCAGGTCCGGCATGATGAGCCGCATGTCCGGGAGCTGGTCCGCGACCCGGAGCAGGCCGTGATGGTCGCCGCGGAAGCCGTGGATGACCAGGATCGTCCTCGTCTCAGCCGTCACGCTGAGCGGTTCGTAGACCCAGTAGTCCACATTGCAGCCGTGCAGGTCCACACTGGCGGCCCGCGTCCTGTCATCGAGTTGCCCGCTGAAGAGGGGCGGGGCCTGCGCCGGTCCGGTGTCCACTTGTTCCATGCTGTTGAATCCTAATTGACGTTGTCCGGGTGGGAACCTGTCCGCTGGCCGCGTTCCAGGGCGGCCAGTGCGGCCATGTCCTGGTCATTCAACGCAAAGCCGAAGATGTCCAGGTTTTCGCGGATCCGGGTGGAGGAGCTGGCTTTCGGGATCACCACGTTGCCCAGCTGCACGTGCCAGCGCAAGATGACCTGGGCCGCGGTCCGGCGGTGTGCGGCCGCCAGTTCCAGGACCACCGGATCCTCCAGTACCTTGCCCCGGCCCAGCGGGCTCCAGGCCTCGGTGCGGATCCCGAGCCGGGAGTGCAGCTGGCGGAGTTCCTCCTGCTGCAGCCAGGGGTGGAGCTCAATCTGGTTCACGGCGGGGACCACCTCGGCGGTTTCCAGCAGTCGCTCAAGATGGGCGGGCTGGAAGTTGGACACGCCTATGGCCCGGATCCTGCCTTCGCGGTAAAGCGTCTCCATGGCCCGGTAGCTTTCCGTGAAGAGTCCGCGGCCGGCGCATGGCCAGTGGATGAGGTAGAGGTCAACGTACTCCATTCCCAGGTTGGACATGGAGGTGTCGAAAGCCCGCATCGTTGCGTCGTAGCCATGGTCGTCGTTCCACACCTTCGTGGTGACGAAGAGGTCCTCACGGGAGAGGGATGGTGCCGCCTCTCCGGAGCCTCCGGCCGGACCGACTCCGGCAAAGCCGGAGAGCCCGCCAATGGCCTTGCCCACCCCGGTTTCGTTCCCGTACATGGCGGCGGTATCGAAGTGGCGGTAACCGGCCTCGAGCGCCATGGTCACCAGGCCGGCAGCGTCAGCCGGCGGAACTTTGTAGAGCCCGAAGCCCAATTGGTCGATCAGCACACCGTTATTAAGGCTAAGCCGGGGCGAATTTTTCATAGCACTGACTCTACCGACTCGGCACCGCCATCCTCCCCTGGACAGGCCGGACGTGGCTGGCAGCAGGGGTCAGGACAGCCCGTCAGTACTCACCAGTCGCCGTGCCGTGGCCTCATCCAGGATCAGGTCCGTGGCAAGCCCTGCGGCGAGGGCGCCGCGCAGCCCGTTGATTTTCGAAGCACCCGAAACGACGCAGATGCGCCGCCGGACCTGCCGCAACTGCGCCAGCGCAGGGCCGGTGGACCTTTCGTTGAGGGTGATGCCGTCGGAGGACCCGTCGCCGCGGAAGAACACCGTGGCTACGTCCCCCACCACATCCGAGTTGGCCAGGATGTTCAGGTCGCTTTCGTCGAGGTAGCCACCGGCGTAGACGTGGCTCGGGTAGTCGGCGTCCACGGATCCCACGCCGAAGATGGCAATGCTCATGCGCGACTGTAGTTCCAGGATGCGCTGGACGCTGCGTTCATTCCACATGGCGGTCTTGGTGGCCGCATGGTCAAAGAAGGCCGGAACGGGAAACTGTTCAACGCGTGCGCCGTAGGCGCTGCCGAACCTGCGCATGATGTCACTCGCGTAGGTGATGCCCGTGGTCTGCATGTTGCCGGCGCCGTTGAGCTGGACGATCACGCTGTCATGGGTGATCTTCCGGGTGAGGTGCCGGCTCACGGCGCTGAGGGTGGAGCCCCAGGCGACTCCGATGATGGCGTTGGAGTCAACCAGCGGGCCGATGGTCCTTGCGGCCTGCATGGCTACCCTGTCAAGGGTCTCCGCCTCATTCAGGGTATCCACCACCGGAACAACGTGGACATCCACCCGGTATTGGGTCCGGATCATGTTCTCCAGTTCCGGGCCGGTGTCCAGCGGATTGCGGATTTGGATCTGGACCAGCCCGGTCTCCCGGGCAGCCGAAAGAAGCCGTGAAACCGTGGATCTTGAGGTCCTGAGCTCCCTGGCTATTGCGTCCATGGTCAGGTCCTGGAGGTAATACAGTTGTGCAGCCCTGAGGGCTTCTGAGTGGCGTGAACGCGGCATCGGGCTTCCGTTCTGCACGTTTGTGCATAGTGCTTGACTCCATTTTCCATTACTCCAAACAATAGTGGTGAACGGCGCCGCGCTGTGAGGCGCGCCGCACAGGACCAAACCCAAAGGAGCAGATTTGGGAACCAACGATTCATCCGGCCATCCGGCTTCCAGCCGCCAGCGGTCATCAGTGCAGAGCCTGCGCCAGCGGCCCCGCGCACAAGTCCTGATCATCGGCGGCGGGATCAACGGAGTCGGCACGTTCCGCGACCTGGCACTGCAGGGCGTCGACGTTGCGCTCGTTGAACGGGGTGATTACTGCCAGGGGGCCAGCGGTGCGTCGTCGCACATGATCCACGGCGGGATCCGGTACCTGGAGAACGGTGAGTTCCGGCTGGTCCAGGAGTCCGTCGTCGAACGTAACAGGCTCCTGCGCATCGCTCCCCACTACGTCAAGCCGCTCCAGACCACTATCCCCATTTTCAGTACCTTCTCGGGTGTACTGTCCGCGCCGCTGCGGTTCCTGACCCACAAGCAGCAGGGCAAACCGAAGGAACGCGGTGCCTTCCTGATCAAGCTCGGCCTCAGCATGTACGACTTCTTCTCACGCGACGGCGGCACGGTTCCGCGCCACCAGTTCCGCGGCCGGACCCAGGCCCTGGCAGAGTTGCCGCGGCTGCACCCGGGCATCAAGTACGCGGCCACCTACTTCGACGCCTCGGTCCACAACCCCGAGCGCCTCACCCTCGACGTCCTCCAGGACGGCGAGAAAGCCGGCGCCGGCGGCCACAGCGACGCGCGGGCCAGCAACTACCTCTCGCTCCTGTCCATGGGCGGAGCGGCAGGGAACCCGACGGGCTCCACGGGCGGCAGCACAGTCCAGTTGCGCGACGAGCTTACCGGCGAGGTCTTTGACTTCACAGCGGACGTTATCGTGAACACCACGGGCGCCTGGGTGGACCTGACCAACCAGGCCATGGGCGCCGCGTCCACCTTTATGGGCGGCACCAAGGGCTCGCACATCGTGCTGGACCACCCGGAGCTCCTCGAAGCCTGCAACGGCCGTGAAATCTTCTTCGAACACACCGACGGCCGGATTGTCCTCATCTATCCGATGGGCGACCGCGTCCTCGTGGGCACCACCGACGTGGACGCAGACATGGCCGAAGACGCCGTCTGCACCGACGCCGAGATCGACTACTTCTTCGACCTGATCGGCCACGTCTTCCCGGAAGTTGCCGTGAACAGGGACCAGATCGTCTACACCTTTGCCGGCGTCCGCCCGCTGCCTAAGCACGACGCCACCCAGCCCGGCTTCGTCAGCCGCGACTACCGCATCGAACGCAGGGCCGGCGGGCATGAAGCGGTGTCCGGCGGACAGGCAACGTCAGCCAGCGGCGCCGTCGTACTCAGCTTGGTGGGCGGCAAATGGACTACGTTCCGGGCGCTGGCCGAGCACCTCACGAATGACGTGCTCAAGGAACTGGGCCTGGAGCGGAAGGTTTCGACGGCGAAGCTCGCCATCGGCGGCGGGGCCGGGTTCCCGGATACCGACGCGGGAATCCAGCAGTGGATCAAGGCGCATATGTCCGCCGGCCGCGACGCCGACCGGATCTCCGGACTGCTGACCCGTTACGGCACACGCGCCGAAGAGGTCCTGCGCTACCTCGATGCCGGACCGGACCGGCCCCTGCACTCCACGCGGGAACTCAGCGTCCGCGAACTGGAGTTCATGGCCCGGAACGAACAGGTGGGACACCTCGTCGATATCTTGATCCGGCGCACGTCCCTGGCCTTCCGCGGGCTGGTGACCGGTGAGCTCCTTAACGAGGTTGCGGACGTCCTCGCTGGTCCGCTGGGCTGGGACGCCGCCGCCAAGACAGCCGAAATCCACCATGCCCAGGAGGTGCTTGAACGCTTCCACGGCGTCCAGGTCCACAGCCTGGTCGCTTAGAAAGCTTGCGTGCCCGGGCGGCGATGCCCGGGCGCAAGGGCTGCGCGGTTCCGCTGGAGGAGCACCGGCGCAGCAGCCGGCCGGCATCGCACAAACGATGCCGGCCCCACAGCCCCTCAAACTCGCGAGGGGCTGACAACAGAAAATAGAGGAGTCAAAGATGTCTCTTGGAATAGTTTTCCTTTCCGAAGTATTCGGAACCGCGATGCTGACCCTGCTGGGTTGCGGCGTCGTGGCAAACGTCGCGCTCAAAGGCACCAAGGGCAACAACGGTGGATTCTTGATGGTCACATGGGGGTGGGGCATCGCAGTCTTCGCCGGCGTGTACGTCGCCGCCAGGTCCGGCGCGCACCTCAACCCGGCCGTGACCCTTGGCCTGCTGGTCAACGGAAAGGCGGAGTATGCTCCCGGCGTCAGCGTCGACTTCGCGTCCACGCTGACCTACTTCGGCGGTGAATTCCTGGGTGCGTTCCTGGGCGCAGTGGTCATGTGGCTGGCCCACAAGCAGCACTTTGACGCCGAACCGGAACCCGCCAGCAAGCTCGCCGTGTTCTCCACCGGCCCCGCCATCCGCTCCACCCCCTGGAACCTGATCACCGAGATCATCGGCACGTTCGTGCTCGTCTTCGTCATCCTGACGTTCGGCGGCACCCCGTCCGGCCTGGGCCCGCTCGCTGTGGCCCTGCTGGTTGTCGGCATCGGCGTGTCCCTCGGCGGTCCCACCGGCTACGCCATTAACCCCGCCCGTGACCTTGGGCCCCGTGTCGCGCACGCCCTGCTCCCCATCAAGGGCAAGGGCTCCAGCGACTGGAGCTACTCGTGGATCCCGGTTGTCGGGCCACTGGTAGGCGGCAGCCTGGCCGGTGCCGTGGCGGCAGTTGTCCCCATCATCGCCGCCGCAGCCTCCTGATTCCCGCCCTGCGGACCAAGACCCACTCCAAGCACTTCAGACAACAGACAAGGACGTCAACATGAACCAGTACGTAATCGCCATCGACCAGGGCACCACCAGCACGCGCGCCATCGTCTTCGACCACAGCGGCAGCATCGTCTCCTCCGGGCAGATGGAACACGAGCAGATCTTCCCGCAGGCCGGCTGGGTGGAGCACGACCCCGCCGAAATCTGGAACAACACCCGCGAAGTCATTGCCTCCGCACTGTCGAAGGCGAACCTCACCCGGCACGACATCGCCGCCGTCGGCATCACCAACCAGCGCGAAACGGCCGTGGTCTGGGACAAAACAACCGGTGAGGCCGTCTACAACGCCATCGTCTGGCAGGACACCCGGACCCAGGACATCGTGGATGAACTCGCCAAGGACGGGGGGCCGGAGCGCTTCAAGCAGAAGGTGGGCCTGCCGCTGGCCACGTACTTCTCCGGCACCAAGATCAAGTGGATCCTGGACAACGTGGAAGGCGCCCGCGCCAAGGCCGAAGCCGGCAACCTCGTCTTCGGCAACACCGACTGCTGGGTGCTGTGGAACCTCACCGGCGGTGTGGACGGCGGGGTGCACGTCACCGACGTCACCAACGCCTCGCGGACCATGTTCATGGACCTCGACACGCTCTCCTGGGACCAGGAGATCCTGGACGCTTTCGGCGTTCCGGCGTCGATGATGCCCGCCATCAAGTCCTCCTCCGAGGTCTACGGCACCGTGCACACGTCCCAGCTGCTCCGCGAAACGCCGGTTGCCGGCATCCTGGGCGACCAGCAGGCGGCCACGTTCGGACAGGCGGCGTTTGACGCCGGCGAGGCCAAGAACACCTATGGCACAGGCTGTTTCCTGATCTTCAACACCGGTGAGGAAATCGTCCACTCCAAGAACGGCCTGCTGACCACCGTGGGCTACAAGCTGGGGGACGCGGCTCCGCACTACGCGCTGGAAGGCTCCATCGCCGTCACCGGATCCCTCATCCAGTGGCTGCGTGACAACCTCGGCCTGATCAGCAGCGCCCCGGAGGTGGAGACGCTGGCGGCCGCGGTTAAGGACAACGGCGGCGTCTACATCGTGCCGGCGTTCTCCGGACTGTTCGCACCCTATTGGCGGTCCGACGCCCGCGGCGCCATCGTTGGCCTGACCCGCTTCGTGAACAGGAACCACATTGCCCGCGCGGCCCTGGAGGCCACGGCCTTCCAGACCCGTGAGGTGCTCGACGCCGTCAACGCGGACTCCGGGGTTCCGTTGACGGAGTTGAAGGTCGACGGCGGCATGGTTGCCAATGACGCCCTGATGCAGTTCCAGGCGGACATTCTGGGCGTTCCGGTGATCCGGCCGAAGGTTGTGGAGACCACGGCCCTCGGTGCCGCCTACGCCGCAGGCCTGGCCGTCGGCTTCTGGAAGGACCTGGGGGAGTGCTCGGCCAACTGGTCCGAGGACAAGCGCTGGGAACCGCAGATGGACGAGGCTGAACGGGACCGCCAGATGCGCCTCTGGAAGAAGGCCGTCACGAAGTCCATGGACTGGGTCGACGAGGACGTGAAGTAGGCGTGAGTTG
Source organism: Arthrobacter sp. B10-11 (assembly GCF_033142195.1). NCBI lineage: Bacteria > Bacillati > Actinomycetota > Actinomycetes > Micrococcales > Micrococcaceae > Arthrobacter > Arthrobacter sp. B10-11. The sequence continues at coordinate 359,025 of NZ_JAWMTH010000003.1, read as the reverse complement.
AGATGAGAGAGGGGCCGGTGACTCCCGCCCGCCCGCTTCGCGGTGCCCACCACACCATGGCGGGGAGTCACCGGCCCCCCTCTTCGCACACTTGCCTACTTCAGCCGCTCGTGGCGACTTACGTTTAGCGCAGGGTGAGGGTGCGCTAAAGTAGTTCTATGCGTGCGATCCTTCTGCTTAGCTAGCCGCCCGGTATCCCGACCAAATACGGATTGCCGAGCGGCCGCCCCTCCATGTCGAGGGGCTTTTGTGTGTCTGGGGTATTTCCCGGCCCGCAAGCAGGGGATCAGGGGGCCGGGGCGGGACAGCACGCCGTGGCCGTACGAAAAGCGGTACAGAACAGAAGAGGGCAGCAGTGAGCGTTCAGCCGGAGACAGAGACCGGAACAGCAGCAGTCGCGACGGAAGGCCCCGAGGAGGGCACCTACAGCTTTGCCGCGATGGAGGCCAAGTGGCCGCAGGTGTGGGAAGACCTCAAGGTGTTCACACCCGTTGATGACGGCTCGCGCGAGCGCCGTTACGTCCTCGACATGTTCCCCTACCCCTCAGGTGACCTGCACATGGGCCACGCTGAAGCGTTTGCCATGGGCGACGTCGTGGCACGGTACCTGCGGCAGAAGGGCTTCGACGTCCTGCACCCGATCGGCTGGGACTCCTTCGGCCTGCCCGCGGAGAACGCCGCCATCAAGCGCAATGCACACCCCAGCGAGTGGACCTACGCCAACATCGACACCCAGGCGGCGTCCTTCAAGCGCTACGCCATCTCGGCGGACTGGTCGCGGCGCCTGCACACATCGGATCCCGAGTACTACCGCTGGACCCAGTGGCTGTTCAAGCGCTTCTACGAGCGCGGCCTGGCGTACCGCAAGGATTCACCGGTCAACTGGTGCCCCAAGGACCAGACCGTGCTGGCGAACGAACAGGTGGTCAACGGTGCGTGCGAACGCTGCGGTACCGCCGTGACCAAGAAGTCCCTGAACCAGTGGTACTTCAAGATCACCGAATACGCCGACCGCCTGCTGGATGACATGGACGAACTGCGCGGCCACTGGCCCGAGCGCGTGCTGGCCATGCAGAAGAACTGGATCGGCCGCTCCGAAGGTGCCCATGTCAACTTCGTCATTGAAGCCGACGGCGGCAAGCCCGCCAAGGACGTGACCGTCTTCACCACCCGGCCCGACACGCTGTACGGCGCGACGTTCTTCGTGGTGGCGGCAGACGCGCCGCTTGCTGTTGAGCTGGTGACGGAGGCCCACGCCGCCGACCTGGACGCCTACCGCGAGCAGGTCAAGGCACTGTCCGAGATCGAACGCCAGTCCACCGAGCGCGAGAAGACCGGCGTGTTCACCGGCCGGTACGCCGTCAACCCGCTGAACGGGGAGAAGCTGCCGGTCTGGGCCGCCGACTACGTGCTGGCCGACTACGGTACAGGGGCCATCATGGCTGTTCCGGCCCACGACCAGCGCGACCTCGACTTCGCCAAGACGTTCGACCTGCCTGTTCGTGCTGTGTTGGACACCGGCGAAGACGACCCCGTGGTGACCGGTACGGCCACCGCGGGCGAGGGAACGCTGATCAACTCCGGCAACCTGGACGGCCTGCCCAAGTCCGAAGCCATTCCGGCAGCGATCGCCATGCTGGAAAAGCAGGGCACGGGCGAAAAATTCGTCAACTTCCGCCTTCGTGACTGGCTGCTCAGCCGTCAGCGCTTCTGGGGCACGCCCATTCCGATCATCCACTGCCCCGCCTGCGGTGAAGTTCCTGTTCCCGACGAGCAGCTGCCGGTCACCCTGCCGGCCGACCTGCGCGGCGAGGACCTCTCCCCGAAGGGCACCTCCCCGCTGGCCGCGGCCGAGGGCTGGGTCAACGTTGAGTGCCCCAACTGCCACGGTGCCGCAAAGCGCGACACTGACACCATGGACACGTTCGTCGACTCGTCCTGGTACTTCCTGCGGTTCGTTTCCCCGCAGTACACCGAGGGCCCGTTCGATCCTGAGAAGATCAACGACTGGATGCCCGTGGGTCAATACGTGGGCGGCGTGGAGCACGCCATCCTGCACCTGCTGTACGCCCGGTTCTTTACCAAGGTCATCCATGACCTGGGCATGATCGACGCCGACGAGCCCTTCAGCGCGCTGCTGAACCAGGGCCAGGTCCTCAACGGGGGCAAGGCCATGAGCAAATCCCTGGGGAACGGTGTTGACCTCGGTGAGCAGCTGGACAAATTCGGCGTGGACGCCGTGCGCCTCACCATGATCTTCGCCTCCCCGCCGGAGGACGACGTCGACTGGGCGGATGTTTCGCCGTCGGGCTCTGCGAAGTTCCTGGCCCGGGCCTGGCGCCTGGCGCAGGACGTCACCAGCGCGCCCGGTGCGGACGCAGCGCAGGGGGACCGTGCCCTGCGGTCCGTCACGCACCGCACTATTGCGGATGCCGCTACGCTCCTGGACAGCAACAAGTTCAACGTGGTGGTGGCCAAGCTGATGGAGCTGGTCAACGCGACCCGCAAGACCATCGATGCCGGCGCCGGCGGGGCGGATCCCGCTGTCCGCGAAGCTGCCGAGGCAGTCGCCGTCATCCTCAGCCTCTTCGCGCCGTACACGGCCGAGGACATGTGGAACGTCCTGGGGCACCCCGCGTCGGTGGCGAACGCCGGCTGGCCTGCCCACGATGAAGCACTGCTGGTCCAGGAGACCGTCACCGCTGTGGTCCAGGTCCAGGGCAAAGTCCGCGACCGCCTTGAGGTCTCACCGGAGATCGGCGAGGACGAGCTGCGTGAACTGGCCCTCGCGTCGGATAATGTCCAGCGCGCCCTCGACGGGCGGGGTATCCGCACGGTCATCGTGCGAGCCCCTAAACTGGTCAACATCGTCCCGTCGTAGCCGGGACACCGGCCGCCGGCATGCCGGCGGCCGTTCACCACGTTTGGCCGGAACAGCAGGGGGACGCCGTGAACGACCGTGAACCGGCCGGCTGGCCGTGGCTGAAGGAACGGCTGATCCGCCTGCGGCAGTCTTCCCGAACGGGAGCTGCACCGGAAGCAGTGGTGCCGGCCGTCGTCGTGCGCACCGCGGTGGTGACGGATTCGGCCGCAGCCCTTCCCGCCGACTGGGTCAGGGACTTCGCCGCCGACGGGCGGCTGACCGTGGTTCCCATGCCCGTGATGGTGGGGCCGGAGATCTACGGCGAAGGCGAAGACGACATCTCCGAGACCATTGCGGTGGCGCTGGCCACGGGCACGCCGGTCAAGACGTCACGGCCGTCGCCCGGCCAGTTCGAGCAGGCCTATCTTGCGGCGCAGCGCCGCGGCTTCGAAGCGGTGGTCTCAGTGCACATCTCCGGAGCGCTGTCCGGGACTGCAGACTCTGCCAGGCTTGCCGCATCACGCGTGGACATCCCCGTGGAAGTGGTCGACTCGAAAACCGTGGGCATGGCGCTGGGCATGGGCGTTCAGAGCGCGGTGGTCGCGGCTGCCGATGGCCGGGTGGCGGCCGACGTGCGCACCTTTGCCGAAGAACGGCTGGCCCGCACCAAGGTGTATTTCTACGTCCCGAGCCTGGAGCAGCTTCGCCGCGGAGGCCGGATCGGAGCGGCGGCGTCCCTCTGGGGGACCGTGTTTGCCATCAAGCCGATCCTCGCGGTGGAGGACGGGAAGATCGTTCCAATGGAGAAGGTCAGGTCCGCCGTGCGGGCTGTGGCGCGGCTCGAGGAAATCGTGGTTGCCGATGCCGCGGGACGGCCAACCGGCCAGGCCCGCCTGGCCGTCCACCACTTCGGCAACCCCGGGGAAGCCGCTGAGCTTGCGGACAGGCTTTCGGCGTCGCTCCCGGACGTGCCCCCGGCCCAGATCAGTTCGCTGCCGGCAGTCCTCGCGGCCCACGCCGGGCTGGGCGTGCTCGCCGTGATCGTGGGGGAGAGCAGCACGCCGCAGAAGGAACCCGCTCTGGTCCAGTAGCTGCGCCGGTAGTACAGTCTCCCCACCGAGCAAGCTCTCCGCCGAGCAAGGAGGCTCCCATGACAATGCAGGTGCACCATGTTGCCCAGTTCGACAAGGACGTGTCGGAGGAAGTGACCAACTGGCTGAAATATCTCAAAGGCCAGGTGACAAGCGTCCAGTTCCTGACCACGAGCGTTCCCGATCCGAAAGCCCCGGACTCCTGGCGGGTCCAGTACGAGGCCTACATCACCTACCAGAAGTAACAAGCCCCTCTTCAGGGGCTGCAGGTCACCGTGTCGCGGTTGTAGCGGCTATCCTCGAGGACGCTGATGCTGTCCGACACGATGGTGCAGGTGGCGCCGCCGGGGAAGGTGTAGACGCTGGTTGCGTCGGTCTTGATGACATTAGGGTCGAAGGACCAGGGGCTTTCGTAGTAGGAAAACACGCTGACGAACGTGTGCGTGTTGTCCACGGTGGTGGTTTCGCCGTCGGGGGAGACCTGGGTGGCGCTGACCTGGCCGCTTCCCTGGAAGACAGCGACTCCGCTTGGCGTCCGCACCTCGATGTGCCGTTCCGAGCCCGTCTGGCAGAACGTCCACCCTGAGACCTCATCCGTGACGCACGTGGAGGTTTCGGTGAATTGCGTGCCGTCGCTGCTGGCCGCGCTGGCTGGCGCCGCCCCGGCCGCAAACACCAGCACCAAACCCACGCCGCAACCGGAAAAGAGCACAGACTTTTTCGACACCATGACCGCCCCCATCGCTCAGAACTGCCGCCGATTTTCGGGGGCAGGGCAAAATCGTAGGCCCGGTCGGCCTTCGCGGTCAATAACTCCAGTGAATGGTGAAAGTCCCGCGCGCCAGCCGGGGGCCCTTGGCGCGCTGTGCTTTCCACATACGGCCGTTCCCGCTGTTTCTCCCGGGCTTGTGCTTCTAGCGTGGGCTGTATGTCACGCCGGAACGCGGAAGCGCGAGCACCTGCCGCGGCCACCCGCGCACGGCGGCGGCTGACGGCTTCCCTCAGCCCGGCAGCCACCGGTGAGGACCATAATGGCGGTGACGACGGCAATGCGGCGGGGACGGACAAAACGGGGTTGACGGGACTCTTGCAGCAGGTGGCCGGAACCGTGGGGAGTCAGCCCTTCACGTACGACGGCGGTGCGCAGCAGGCTCCGGGAGGCATCGACGCGTCTGCCGGCCACGGGACCCTGGCCCCGGCGAAATACAGATGGCGTACCGGGCTGCGCGTTGCGGTAGTGCTGGGCATCCTGAGTCTCCTGCTGGGCGGCTGGTTCTGGTGGGACGTTGCAGTCAGCCGTCCCCACGTGGTGCCCCTGAGCGACGTCAGCAGCCCGGAGGCACGCGGGCAGCCGGAAGCAGGGCCGGGCGCCGGGCCGCCGCCGGAGTCCGGTGGCCCGGCAGCGGAGGGGGCCAGGGATGCCGCATCCGGTGCGAAGATCGTGGTCCACATCGCGGGGGCGGTGAACAGGGCAGGCGTGGTGGAACTGCCGCCGGGGAGCAGGATCCACGAGGCGATCGCCGCGGCGGGTGGCAGCGGGCCCGGAGCGGACCTCAACCGCTTGAACCTGGCTGCTGTCCTGACCGACGGCCAGAAGATCCATGTTCCGCAGCTCGGCGATCCGGCGGATTCACCCGGGACTGCAGCCAGCGAAACCGGGTCCGACGGAGGCGGGTCCGGGGCCGGCGAACCCGGAGCAGACGGGGCCAAAATCGATCTGAACTCGGCATCCGTGGAGGAACTGGGGGCACTGCCCCGGGTGGGTCCGGTCCTGGCCCAGCGCATCGTGGACTGGCGCAAGGAACATGGGCGGTTCAGTTCGGTTGAAGAACTCGACGCCGTGGACGGCGTAGGGCCCAAGATGCTGGAAACGCTGCTGCCACTCGTGCGGATTTCCTGAGATGGGCAGGCCGAGCCCGTGGCACCGTTTCGTCGAAGCCGCAGTCCGGGGTGAGCAGCACGCAGCCCAACCGCTGCCACCGGACGCTTCCCGGGACTCGATGGCTGCACCCCAGGCGGGACCGGCAGTCCGCGCCGCCGGGATAAAGGGCATCCTTCCGCGGACGTCGACAGGATTGCGCGGAATGCTCGCCGGCCGGCTGCTTCCGGGGCCCGAGGAAAAGGCGGGCAGCTCGCGAAAGGCCGCTGCATCCGGAACGGGCGACAGGCCGCGGCGCCGGACTGACCTGCGGTTGGCGCCTCCCGTCCTCCTCGCCTGGGCGGCCGCCGTCGCGGGCGTCTGGTTGCCGCTGCCGGCTCTCAGTGTCCTGATCGGGGGATTCCTCGTGGCGGCCGCGGTGCTGCTCGTTGCGATCCGCCGTCGGCGCGTCCGCGCCCCCGGGTCCGGGCTGGCCGCACGCAGTTTCCTGACGACCCTCGCCGTTGCCTTGCTGCTGTCGGCAGCGGTCGCGTCCCATTCGGCGATTGCCGCCTCGCAGAAGCATGACGGGCCGGTGGCCGGTGCCGTGAGGGCCGGCGCTGCTGTGGTGGTTGAGGCGGAAATCACCGGGACTCCGCGCCAGCTCAAGGTTCCCGGCCGGGCCGGGTCGGGCCGGTGGGCGGTCCAGGCCACGGCGTTCGGGATCATTGCCAAGGGCGCCCTTATCAGGGGCGAGGCCCGCCTGCTGATTGTGGGCGGAGCAGAGTGGCAGCACGTGGTGCCCGGCGAGCGGATCCGGACGACGGGAAAGCTGAGGCCGGCCGAAGACGGCCAAACGCAGGCGGGCACCCTGTCAGCCACCACGGGCCCGGCCACCACGGTTGCTGCCTCGGTGTTGCAGGAGGGGCCCGGCGCCCTGCGTAGCGGGTTCGCTGCGGCAGCGGAATGGATCGGCGGGGATGCCCGCGGCCTGCTGCCGGGAATGGTTACGGGTGACACGACCTTTCTCGATGAACAGCTCGAAAGTGCCATGAAAACCGTGGGAATGACCCACTTGACGGCTGTCAGCGGGGCAAACTGCAGCCTCATCCTGGGGGCTCTCCTGCTGGCAGCCCGGACTGTTCGCCTACCGAGGGCTCCCGCTGCCGCAGCCGCCCTCGCCGGCCTGGCACTGTTCGTCCTGATGGTGGGCCCGGACGCCAGCGTCCTCCGCGCCGCGCTCATGGGAGCGATCGGACTGGTGTCCCTGTCCGGGGGCCGGACCGGACGCGGACTCAGTTTCCTCAGCCTCGCGGTGATCGGACTCCTCATGGCGGATCCGGCACTGGGGACCAGTTTCAGCTTCCTCCTGTCCGTTCTGGCAACGCTCGGCATCGTGGTTGCCGGCCCGCGGATGATGGAATGGCTGCCGCCCGTTGTTCCGCGCTGGCTGGCCGCCGGCCTGGCCGTTCCGCTCTCCGCACAGCTCTTCTGCGGCCCGGTGATAGTCCTGTTGCAGCCGCAGTTCTCGTCCTACGCACTGCTGGCAAACATGGTGGCTGCGCCGCTGGTGGCACCGGTCACCATCCTCGGCACCGCCGCGGTCCCGGTGGTGCCATTTGCCCCGTGGATAGCTGCCGTTCCCATCGCGGTGGCGGGGGTATTCTCTGCCGGAGTTGCCGGCGTTGCCAGGTTTTTCGCTGCCCTCCCCGGGGCCGCCCTGCCGTGGCCGGAGGGAGTATTCGGCGCAGCCACCATGGCATCATTCTCGGCCTGCACCACGGCCTTGCTCTGGACCGTTCTGCACCCGCGGACGGTGTGGCGGCTGGTTCTGGCGGCACACCAAAAGACCATCGATCTGCTGGAGCTATGGCCGCCCATGGCCGGCTTGGACGAGCGCCGCTGCCATGGGAGTCTTAGAGGTATTAATCTGATGTCCGGGAGGAACCAAGAGTGGCCGCTGCGCAAAAAGCACGATCCAAGCCGGCGACGTCGGCGACGGCCACCTGGCGTGACGTAACCCCCGCCCTTGTGGTGCTGATCGGCGGGCCCGAAGAGTATCTCGGCATCCGCGCCATGGACCGCATCAGGTCACAGGTCCGTGCGGCCCACCCCGATGTTGAAATCACCAGGCTCAACGCGGGCAGCTACGAACCCGGCTCCCTCGCCATGAACGTCAGCCCGTCGCTGTTCGGCGAATCCAAGCTGATCGAGGTGGAGTCCGCGGAAGCGATGAACGACGCTTTCCTGGCGGACGCCCTCAAGTACCTGGCTGACCCCGAACCCGACGCCGTCCTGGTGGTCCGCCACGGCGGGGGCGTCCGGGGCAAAAAGCTGCTCGATGCTATTAAGGCGGCCGGTTGGCCGGTGGTTGATTGCCAGCCGCTGAAGAAGGATGCGGACAAATCAGCGTTCGTCACAGCCGAATTCAGGGGCGCCTCCCGCCGCATCGAGCCGGAAGCCGTCCATGCCCTGGTCAATGCGGTAGGAGCCAACCTTTCGGAACTCGCCGCCGCCTGCAGCCAGCTCATCGCCGACGCTGCCACAGCCGTTGATACCGACATGGTGGACCGCTACTACGGCGGCCGGATCGAGGCGACAGCCTTCAAGGTCGCCGATGCCGCGCTGGCAGGCAACGCCCCGCTGGCCCTCTCCACGCTTCGCCACGCCCTGGCGACGGGCGCTGACCCCGTTCCGCTGGTGGCTGCCCTGGCCGCCAAACTTCGCACGGTGGCGAAAGTTGCCGGCGCGCAGGGGTCATCGGCCCAGATCGCGCGGCAGCTGGGCATGCAGCCGTGGTTGGTGGAACAGGCGCAGCGGGACGTCCGTCGCTGGACTCCGGACGGCCTGGTCCGCTCCATCCAGGTAACTGCCGAGGCGGACGCGCAGGTCAAGGGCCTGTCCCGGGATCCGGTGTATGCGGTGGAGCACGCCGTCACCGTCATCGCCACGTCGGTCCGCCGCAACTAGTTCCATGCCGTCGTTAAATGGATGTGGCCGGCACCCCGTACGGGGTGCCGGCCACAATCATCAGTTCAGTTGAACTGGAAAACCTTAGAGTGCGTTGACCTTCTTGGAGATCGCCGACTTGCGGTTTGCAGCGTTGTTCTTGTGAAGAACGCCCTTGCTGACAGCCTTATCCAGCTTACGGCTTGCAGCAACCAGCGCAGCAGCAGCGGCATCCTTGTCGGTGGACTCAACGGCAGTGTTGACGGCGCGGATGGCCGTCTTCAGCTCGGACTTGACTGCGTTGTTACGCAGGCGAGCCTTCTCGTTGGTGAGGATGCGCTTCTTCTGGGACTTGATATTAGCCACGTGTGAACTCTCTTTTTAATGCGGAAATGGTCTAGAGGGCTTTCAGATTGGCCATTGACTGAGCGGCGTGGGGATACCTATGGCGGCCAACCATCAGTGGCCGTCGACCTGCACGGACACACAGCTGTCAATAATAGCAGACGCGCGCCAATGCCGGTGTCCTTCCGCCATTTTCGGTGAGACAGTCCTTTATCTCCAGCCGTGGAGCTCGCGAAGGACGGTCGAGACGCTGTCGAAGCGCTTCCGGTCCAGGACTGCGCCTTCCCGGCGGATGTCATCCGGGCTGATCTGGATGACGCGGTCCAGCTTGGCTTCGCTGGGCCGGCGCTGCCGGTCCCAGCTGCCCGTTCCGATATCCACGTAGTTCGCGTCATCGCGGCGGTCCCGGTCGTGGTCCTTGCTGGTGAGCATCAGACCCAACAGAAAGCGCCCGCGGCTGCCGATCAGGAGGACCGGCCGGTCCTTGCCCTGGGAGTGGTCCTCTTCATAGGGGACCCACGTCCACACCACTTCGCCCGGTTCCGGCTTGCCGTTGGGGGAGGGGGCGTACTTGATAGTCGCGGTGCCCTTAAAGTCGCCCGGGTAGTTTCCGCGGATACCGGCGACGGCGTCGCGCGGCTGTGTGGACCGGGTGGGTGTTGTTCGGGCGGGCGCCGGGCGGGTTCCGGCGCGTGGGGCAGGGACTGCGGGGCGCCCTTCCAGAAGGCGCAGGGCGGTGCGGACAGCCCTGCCGAGGGAGCGGAGATTGAAAGCCATCCTGCAACGATACTGTGCCCCCGGACGGTGCCGGAGGCGTTCCCGCGGACCGGCCGTACTAACAATGCACTGTGTGGCGGCTGGACGTGGGACACTAGAAGTTCACGTGCGGCCGGTCGCGCGATGGCCTTGGCCATCCTGAGCACAGCCGCGGAAATGCCAACAGTAAGGACCCTGCGTGTCTCCCATGGCCCGCACCGCCCCGGTGCCCGCCGCAACAGATCCGGCCATCATCCGGAACTTCTGCATCATTGCGCACATTGACCACGGTAAGTCCACTCTGGCCGACCGCATGCTGCAGTACACCGGCGTCGTTCAGTCCCGCGACATGAAGGCCCAGTATCTGGACCGCATGGATATCGAACGTGAGCGCGGCATCACCATCAAGTCCCAGGCCGTCCGCATGCCATGGGAAGTTGAAGGCACCAGCTACGCGCTGAACATGATCGACACTCCCGGGCACGTTGACTTCACCTACGAGGTCTCCCGGTCGCTTGCCGCCTGCGAAGGTGCAGTGCTGCTTGTTGACGCGGCCCAGGGCATCGAGGCACAGACCCTCGCCAATCTGTACCTGGCGATGGAGAACAACCTCACCATCATTCCGGTCCTTAATAAGATCGACCTCCCCGCCGCCCAGCCCGAGAAGTACGCGGAGGAACTTGCCAGCCTGATCGGCGGAGACCCCGATGACGTGCTGCGTGTCTCCGGCAAGACGGGCATGGGAGTCGAGGTCCTGTTGGACAAGATCGTCCGCGACCTGCCGGCCCCCGTGGGCGACCCGAACGCGCCCGCCCGCGCCATGATCTTCGACTCGGTCTACGACACGTACCGCGGTGTGGTCACGTACGTCCGCGTGGTCGACGGCATGCTGCACCCTCGCGAACGCATCCAGATGATGTCCACCCGCGCCACTCACGAACTCCTCGAAATTGGAGTCAGTTCCCCGGAGCCCACGCCTTCCAAGGGCCTCGGGGTCGGCGAAGTGGGTTACCTCATCACGGGCGTGAAGGATGTCCGCCTGTCCAAGGTGGGCGACACTGTCACCAACCTTGCCAAGCCTGCCGCGGAATCCCTCCCGGGCTATGCCGACGCCAAGCCCATGGTCTTCTCCGGCCTGTATCCGCTGGACGGCACGGACTACCCGGTGCTCCGGGATGCGCTGGAGAAGCTGATGCTCAACGACGCCGCACTGGTGTACGAACCGGAGACCTCGGCCGCCCTGGGCTTCGGCTTCCGAGTTGGCTTCCTTGGCCTGCTTCACCTGGAAATCACCCGTGAACGCCTCGAACGCGAGTACAAGCTGGACCTGATTTCCACCGCACCCAACGTGGAATATGAGGTGACCCTGGAGGACAAGAAGGTTGTCCATGTCACCAACCCCAGCGAATACCCCACCGGCAAGATCGCCGAGGTCCGGGAGCCGATGGTGTCCGCCACCATCCTCGCGCCGAACGAGTTCGTCGGTGCGATCATGGAGCTGTGCCAGAGCCGCCGCGGCGTGATGGGCGGCATGGACTACCTTTCCGAGGACCGGGTGGAAATCCGGTACCGCCTGCCGCTGGCCGAAATCGTCTTCGACTTCTTCGACATCCTCAAGTCCAAGACCCGTGGTTACGGCTCGCTGGACTGGAAGGCCGACGGCGACCAGGTTGCCGACCTTGTGAAGGTTGACATCATGCTCCAGGGTGAACAGGTGGACGCCTTCAGCGCCATCACCCACCGGGACAAGGCCTATGCCTACGGCGTGATGATGACCACCAAGCTGCGTGAGCTCATTCCCCGGCAGCAGTTCGAGGTGCCCATCCAGGCGGCCATCGGTTCCCGGATCATCGCCCGTGAAAGCATCCGCGCCATCCGCAAGGATGTCCTTGCCAAGTGCTACGGCGGTGACATCACCCGTAAGCGCAAACTTCTGGAAAAGCAGAAGGAAGGCAAGAAGCGCATGAAGATGGTGGGCCGTGTGGAAGTGCCGCAGGAAGCCTTCATCGCAGCGCTCACCACGGACGAATCCAAGGACAAGGCCAAGAAGTAGTGATGATCGTGGCCGGAACTTCCGGAGGCCGCACCCGTGCCTAGCGTTCTACCGCTGGGCGACCCGGCGCCGTCGGACGGCCTGCTTCCCGAGCAGGCCGCCGACGGAGCTGCGCAGCGGGGATTCGGACTCTACGTCCACATTCCCTTCTGTGCCGTCCGCTGCGGCTACTGCGACTTCAACACCTACACCGCAACCGAGCTCGGCGGCGGGGCATCGCAGGACGCCTACGCCTCCACGGCCATCACCGAGGTGGAGTTCGCCGCCAAGGCGCTGCAAGGCAGCGGACTGCCTGCCCGGCAGCTCGGCACCGTCTTTTTCGGCGGCGGCACGCCCACACTGCTGCCCGCGGAGGACCTGGCCCGCATCCTCGCCGCCTCAATAGCGCAATGGGGGCTGGCGCCCGGGGCCGAAGTCACCACCGAAGCCAACCCGGATTCAGTCACACCCGAGTCGCTGCAGCTGCTGGCTGATGCCGGCTTCACCCGCGTTTCCTTCGGGATGCAGTCCGCAGTCCCGCATGTTCTGAAGGTGCTCGACCGCACCCACACGCCCAGCAGGGTGCCGCAGGTGGTGCAGTGGGCACGTGACGCCGGCCTAGCGGTCAGCCTGGACCTCATCTACGGCACCCCCGGCGAATCCCTCGAGGACTGGCGGTGTTCGCTCGAAACCGCCTTGTCGTACGGGCCGGACCACATCAGCGCCTATGCCCTGATCGTGGAGGACGGCACCAAGCTGGCCGCCCAGATCCGCCGGGGCGAAGTTCCCGGAATCGACGACGACGACCACGCGGCCAAGTACGAACTCGCCGACGAACTCATCACCGCCGCCGGCCTGGACTGGTACGAGGTCAGCAACTGGGCCCGTACGCCGGAGCAGGCGTGCCGGCACAACCTGGCGTACTGGCGCGGGGACGACTGGTGGGGCATCGGCCCCGGGGCTCACTCACACGTCGGCGGAGTCCGCTGGTGGAACGTGAAGCACCCCACCGCCTACGCGGGCAGGCTCGCCGCCGGGGCATCGCCGGCAGCCGGCAGGGAAACGCTCGACGCCGAGACCCGGAACGTCGAGCGCGTGATGCTGGAGGCGAGGCTGAGCAGCGGACTTGAGGTGTCAGAGCTGGGATCCTCCGGACGGCACGCCGTCGCCGGGCTGATCGCGGATGGCCTGGTGGATCCCGCAGCGGCCTTCCGGGGCCGGCTTGTCCTCACCCTGAAGGGGAGGCTCCTTGCCGACGCCGTGGTCAGAAGGATCCTGCCCGACTAAGTTGCGGGATCCGGCCGGCTGCCGTCCCGGCCGGTTGAATCCGGCTGGTTACATGATCCAGCGCAGGTTGTAGTCATAGCGGTGCGGCTGTCCGCGGTTTACGTGGATCCCGGCTGCCACCGAGAAGCACGTCACGGCGATCCAGATCAGTGTGGCCAGCACCGCGAAGATATTGCCCACCACAGGCAGCATCACCAGGACGTTGCAGATGACAGCGGCGATCGTGGGCGGCAGGGTGAAGTTCAGGGCTTCCTTGGATTCCTGCGCCGTGAACGGGCCGCGGTCCTTGAAAATAAGGTAGATCAACAGCGACGGGACGCACCCTAGGATGCCGCCGAAGTGGGCGAGGGTTGCCCATTGCCGGTCTTCGTTGGCCGTCAGCGGCAGGGCATTGGCGGGGACACCATGATACTGGGGCTGGCCATGGCCGGCCTGGTTGTCCCGTTGTTCGCGTGCGTCTTCTGCCACGGTGTCGTCCTTCGGATTGCAGTGGTGCGGTGGTTCCCGGAAAAGCGGACGCTGCAAGAAAAGCAACAACCGCCGTATCAAGAATACTGGGTCAGGAGTGCAAGTTGCCCCTAAGGGACCGTCAGGAAGTCGATGACCTCTTCCACCCTGCCCAGCAGCGACGGTTCCAGGTCCGCGTAGCTGCGGACTGCACCCAGTAGCTTCTGCCAGCCGAGGCCGATGTCCTCCTTGGTCTCGTGCGGCCAGCCGAAGGCCGTCAGGATTCCGGTCTTCCAGTCCACGCCCCTCGGGACGACCGGCCACGCGTCTATGCCGAGGACGGCCGGCCGGATGGCCTGCCACACGTCCACGTACGGGTGGCCCACAATCAGCACGTTACCGGCGGCACCGGGGGAGGCCATCACGGCCTCAGCGATCCGTGATTCCTTGGAATTGGCAACCAGGTGGTCCACGAGCACTCCCAGCCGCCGGCCGGGGCCGGGCCGGAACGCGGCCACTGCCGCAGCGAGGTCGTCAATGCCGTGCAAAGGCTCGACGACGATGCCCTCCACGCGGAGGTCGTCACCCCAGACTTTTTCCACGAGTTCGGCGTCGTGCTTGCCTTCCACCCAGATGCGGCTGGCTTTGGCCACCTGCGCACGCTGGCCGGCCACCCGCACCGAACCCGACGCCGTCCTGCCGGCTGCCGCGGAAGCTGACTGCGCCCGGGGCGCCGGTGGCATCAGCCGGATCGGCAGGCCTTCCAGGAGGAAGCCGTAGCCAAGCCGGAAGGTGCGTGACTTGCCGCGCCGGTCCTCCAGGGCCACCACATGCATGCCGCCGGACTTTTCCACCCTGGTGACGGCCCCCACCCAGCCGGACTGGACGTCCTCCAGCACCATGCCCCGCTCCACCGGCACTTCGGGAAGCTCCGATTTCCGGGGAACCGTGATGTCCTGCGGGCCCCAGTTCTGGTACGACATCCGTTAGACACAACCTTGCGCTAGAAAAAGTGAAAGAAGGGAAGCGAACAGGCCGGCTGCGGCTATGCGGCGTGCACGTCCTGTTCCGCGCCGGAGTTTCGCCCGGAGCGGTACCAATGCTAACAACGGGGCGACTCATATTAGACTGGTTAGCACTTAGACATGACGAGTGCTAACTGTCGCCCGGGCAGATGCGCTGGTCCCCGCACCGGGGCCGCAGCCCGGCAAAGCCGATCGGAGGTGGAGAATGAGCGAACCACGCAAGCTTGAAGTATTGCGCGCCATCGTGGAGGACTACGTCCATTCCCGCGAACCTGTGGGCTCCAAGGCGCTGGTGGAGAGGCACCACCTCGGGGTTTCCAGCGCCACCATCCGCAATGACATGGCAGCGCTGGAAGACGAGGGCCTGATCACGGCGCCGCACACCAGCGCAGGCCGGATCCCCACCGACAAGGGCTACCGGCTGTTCGTCGACCAGATCTCTGCCGTCAAGCCGCTGTCGCCGGCTGAGCGCCGCGCCATCCAAACGCTGCTGGAAGGGTCGGAGGACCTGGACGACGTCCTGGAGCGCACGGTGCGGCTGCTGTCGCAGCTGACCAACCAGGTGGCCGTGGTGCAATATCCGCACCTTAGCCGGGCCATGGTGCGGCACATCGAATTCGTGCTGCTGGCCCCGCGCCAGGTCCTTGCCGTTCTCATTGCGGACACAGGAAAAGTCGAGCAGCGGGTTATCGACGTCGGACAGGAACTCAGCGACGAGGCCCTCGCAGGACTCAGGACACGGTTCCTGAAAAGCCTGGCCGGGACGCCTCTGAGCCTGCTCCCGCAGGCGCTTCCCGCCGTCGTCGCCGGCTGCGAACCCTCCCGCCGGCACGCAGCCCAAGGGCTGGCCCGCGGCCTGGACGCCCTTGCCAGCAGCACCCGCGAGGAGCGGATGGTCATGGCCGGTACCGCCAACCTCGCGCGGTCCAACGTTGATTTCCCGCTCAGCATCGGCCCGGTCCTCGAAGCCCTCGAGGAGCAGGTGGTGATGCTCCGCCTCCTGAGCGAGATGGCGCAGGACCCGCGCGGCGTCACGGTCAGTATCGGCCGGGAGAACCCGTACGACGGCCTCGCGGAAGCCTCGGTGGTGGCCACGGGCTACGGCCCCGGTTCCAGTGCCAAGGTGGGCGTGCTGGGCCCCACCCGGATGGACTATCCCACCACCATGGCCGCGGTTCGTGCCGTGGCACGCTACCTTTCCAGGATCCTCGGGCCGTAAACGGTAATACATCAGCCACCCGGGCCTCCGTGCCCCGGCTTCCGGGGGACGGCAGCAGCATCATAGACACCCAAGGCATTACAGGCAGTACAACCAGGAAGAGATACGAACTTTGAGCAGCCACTACGACGTTCTTGGAGTCTCGCCCGAAGCGACGGGCGAAGAGATCAAGAAGGCCTACCGAAAGCTTGCGCGCACCTTGCACCCGGACGTGAACCCCGGTGAGGATGCCTCGGACCGCTTCAAGGCCGTCACGCACGCCTATGAAGTGCTGTCCGATCCGCAGAAGCGCCGTGTCTATGACACCACCGGTAACGAGAACGGCACCGACAACGGTTTCGGCGGCGCCGGCTACTCGGGGCAGGGCTTTGCCTTCCAGGACATCTTCGACACCTTCTTCGGTGCGGGCGGCTCGGCCGGCCCGGCATCGCGGGTCCGCCGCGGGCAGGACGCCCTCATCAGCGTCCGCATCGACCTCCGCGACGCCGTTTTTGGGGTCAACAAGAAGCTGGAAGTGGACACTGCCGTCACGTGCCCCACCTGTGAGGGCTCCTGCTGCCAGCCCGGCAGCCACCCCGTGCGCTGCGACATCTGCGGCGGCAGCGGCCAGGTCCAGCGGGCCGTCCGCTCCATCCTGGGCCAGGTCATGACTGCCGCGCCCTGCGGCTCCTGCGAAGGCTTCGGGACCGTCATCAAGGATCCCTGCAACGAGTGCAACGGACAGGGCCGCATCCGCAGCCGCCGTTCCCTGACGGTCAAGGTCCCCGCCGGCGTAGCCACCGGAACGCGGATCCAGCTTGGCGGCCAGGGCGAAGCCGGACCTGCCGGCGGCCCCTCCGGCGACCTGTACGTGGAGATCCGGGTCAACAATGACGCCACCTACGTCCGCGACGGCGACGACCTCCACGCGACCCTGCACATCCCGATGACAGCCGCGGCCCTGGGCACCGAGCTCAGCCTGGACACCTTTGACGGCCAGCAGGAGATCGACGTCAAGGCAGGCACCCAGTCCGGTGAGGTGATCACCCTGCGCGGGCTCGGAGTCACGCACCTCCGTGGCTACGGCCGCGGCGACCTGAAAGTCCACCTGCAGGTCGAAACCCCCGCCAAGCTTGACGCCGCGCAGGAAGACCTGCTCCGGCAGCTCGCCAAACTGCGGGGCGAGCAGTACACCGAAGGAAAACTCTCCGCCAGCGGCGGGGTCTTCGCCAAGCTGCGGGACCGTCTCGGTAACCTGTAGCGGTGAGCAATCCGGTCTTTTTCGCGAACCCGGGCGCCCTGGACGACCAGGGGCCCGGTTCGCACTTTGTCCTGCAGGGTGCCGAGGCCCGTCATGCGGTCACCGTCAAGCGGATCACCGTGGGGGAGTCCGTTGACATAGCGGACGGTGCCGGCAAAAGGCTCACCGGTACTGTCGCGGCCGTCGGCCACGGCGAACTGACGGTGGAATGTTCCGTCCTCGAATCGGAGGAGCGCCCGGATCTCCGCCTGGTCCTGGTCCAGGCGCTGGCAAAAGGGGACCGCGACGAACTCGCCGCTGAAACCGCCACCGAGCTGGGGATCGACGCCATTATCCCGTGGCAGTCGGAACGCTCCATCGTCCGGTGGAAAGGGGAGCGCGCAGCCAAGGCGCACGCCAAATGGCAGTCCGTGGTGACTGCGGCGGCAAAACAGGCGCGGCGGGCGTGGATCCCCGAGGTGCGTGCCGCCGTCGACGGTTCCGGGTTGCAGGCAGCGGTTTCCGCGGCGGACCTGGCGATCATCCTCCACGAGGATGCCGTCCGCCCGCTCCGGAGGGTCCTGGAGTCATGGCGCGAGGGCGACGGCGGGATCCCGGCCCCGGGGCCCCGCGAAATACTCCTCATCGTGGGTCCCGAGGGCGGCATCAGTCCGCGGGAAGTCACCAGGCTCTGCGGCGCCGGCGCCGTAACGGCCCTGCTGGGGCACCACGTGCTCAGGTCTTCTACGGCAGGTCCTGCGGCGACAGTGCTGGCCAGCGATATCCTGGGCCGCTGGTAGTAAGGCTGCCGGCAGCGGACCGCCGGCAGCTTAATCGCTACTCAGCCGCTATTCGACCTTGAAGCTGCGGGTGTCCACGTTCATCTCACGGTCGGGAGCCCCCGGGTCGATCTGTGAAACGCGGACCTCATAGTTTCCGGGCGCCAGGTTGACGTTCAGCGAGAACAGCCCTGACTGGTTCTGTTCCGCCGACGCCGTCACCTCGCCGCCCAAATACGCGGTCTTGTCGCTGCTGCCGACAAGTTTAAGGATCTTCCACCGAAGTTTCGCCCCGGGAAGCGTGCTCCGTCCGCTGATCTTGACGCTGCCGTCGGCAACGCCCACGCCTTCCTGCGGATCGATGATCCATACGGGGGCCACCATGCCCGCTGCGCGGGGAGTGGGAGTGCCCAGCCTGACGTGGTTGAAGGCGAGGTAGTCAGTGTGGCCGTCCACCAGGATCACCACCTGGATCTGCTGGCCGGCGTCCACCAGCCCGGAGCTCGCACCGGCGGCCGTTGCCGTGTAGACCAGTTGCTGGATGGCGCGCTTGGCCATGTCTTCGTCGAGGTTGCTGTTGAAGGCATCCGGTGAGACGTCCACCGTAATCACGTTCTTGCCCGAGATCGAAGTGGCCAGTTTTTTCGGGTCCTGCCACGGGGTGAAGAAGTCCGGGTCCAGCGGCTTGTCGGACATCATGGCGCGCAATGCCCGGGTCACCGGGTTTTCCTGCTCGGGGACGTCCCGGAACTCGCGGTACAGAAAGACGTTCTCGTTGCTGCGGCCGATCCAGTACACGGGGGCCTTGTTGGAAGCCTGGGTGGTTTCCAGAGGTGCACTGGTGCTGGGAACCCCGGCAGTGGCGGATCCGGTCACCGCCTGGGGAGTGCTGCCGGCTGCGGTACTTGCGGACGGCTGGGGGGTGGCCACACAGGCGGAGAGCACCATGGCCGCGGGCAGCACAAACAGGAGAACCACGGACCGGGTCCGCCTGCCTCCTGCTGCCTTCCGGCGTCGTGGATTGCTGATCTCCATGGTGTTCCGGGTCCCCGCCCTGTCCCTGTAAATGTCTCGGTGAAGTCTTCCCTGCCGGTGCAATACCGGCGGATTCCAGCATGGCATAGAGTCCCCGGCGCCCAGCGGTGTTTGGCCGGGCTCTGCCGAACTGCAACGGGAACGATATGAGGCCGATACAAAGTTGATACCTAATGACGGGAACCTGCAACGAATATGGTTTGCGTCCGGTCGACTGCCTCTCACGCTCCGCGGCCCCTGCAGGGCGCACTGGCGTAAGATGGAAGGACTCGGCCGAGCACGGCGCCTGGCGCTAAGGCGGCAACGGCGAACTGACCGGCCGGGGAGACACATTTCCTAACTGGAGGGGACCAGAGGCCCGCAGGCCGGCACCATGACTGAAGCAACAAACGGAAGGCCCCGGTTCAGCGCCGGAGAGCGCACCACAGGTGAATTTCCCCATAGTCTTCCCGGTGTCCGGACGGAGGTGGTCATCTTCGACAACTCCGAACAGATGGTTCAGTCCCTTGGCAGCCACGATGAGGCCCTGCGCTTTATCGAGGAACAGTTCCCGGCCGTGGACTTCCATGTCCGCGGCAACGAACTGGCCATCAGCGGTCCCGCCGCGGACGTCCCCAGGATTATGCGGCTGCTCCACGAAGTGCGCGGGCTCGTTGACCGGGGGACTGTTATTACGCCGGCGGTCCTCCAGCAACTCGCCGCCCTGCTCCGGAGCCAGTCGCTCCCGAACCCGGTCGAGGTGCTGACGTACAACATACTTTCCAGCCGTGGCAAGACGATCCGGCCGAAGACGCTGAACCAAAAGAACTACGTGGACGCCATCGATGCCAACACTGTGATCTTCGGAATCGGACCGGCCGGCACCGGCAAGACTTTCTTGGCCATGGCCAAGGCTGTCCAGGCCCTGCAGCAGAAGGAAGTCAGCCGCATCATCCTCACCCGGCCTGCTGTGGAAGCCGGTGAACGGCTTGGTTTCCTGCCGGGGACGCTCAGCGACAAGATCGATCCGTACCTGCGTCCGCTTTATGATGCCCTGCACGACATGATGGACCCGGAGTCCATTCCCCGGCTGATGGCAGCGGGCACCATCGAAGTGGCTCCGCTGGCCTACATGCGCGGCCGGACCCTGAACGATGCATTCATCATCCTCGACGAGGCCCAGAACACCACCCCCGAACAGATGAAGATGTTCCTGACCCGGCTCGGCTTCGGCTCCAAAATGGTGGTCACCGGGGACGTCACCCAAGTGGACCTGCCCTTCGGCACCCGTTCCGGCCTCCGGATCGTGGAGGAAATCCTGCAGGGTATTGACGACGTGAATTTCAGCGTGCTGGACGCCTCGGACGTGGTCCGCCACAGGCTGGTGGGCGACATTGTCAACGCGTACGGCATCTGGGACGAAACACAGAGGAACCGGGTGAAGCATTCCGTGCCCCGGGAAAAGCGGGGAGAGCACGCATGAGCATCGAAGTAAACAATGAATCCGGCGTCCGGGTGGACGAAGCCGAACTGGTTGCACTGGCCCGGTTTGTGTTCGAACGCCTGTACATCCACCCGCAGGCCGAGCTGTCCATCCTCCTGGTGGACGAACCGGCCATGGAAAAGCTCCACCTCGAACTGATGGATGAGCCGGGAGCCACCGACGTGCTCTCCGTTCCCATGGACGAACTGACGCCGGGGACTCCGGACAAGCCGACGCCCCAGGGCATGCTCGGCGATATCGCCGTTTGTCCGCAGGTGGCGGAGGTCCAGGCCCGGAACGCCGGACATTCCACCCAGGACGAGATGCTGCTGCTGACCACCCACGGGATCCTGCACCTCCTGGGCTACGACCACGCCGATCCCGAGGAAAAGGAAGAGATGTTCGGCCTGCAGCGCGAACTGCTTGAGGGTTTCACCGGTAAAGACGCCCCCTCAGAGACGATGCAGTGACCCCACTGATCCTCGTTGGCATGGCGCTGATCTTCCTCAGTTTCGCCGCCCTGCTGACCGCGGCCGAGTCCGCATTCAACTTCCTGCCACGCCACGACGCCGAAGAAGCTGTGCTTCGAAGCAACGGCCAGGCCCTGAAGCGCATCCTTGACCAGCCCGTAGCGCACATGCGTTCGCTGAGGTTCTGGCGGATCTGGTTCGAAACTGCCTCGGCCGTGGCGGTCGCGGTCCTCCTGCACAGCCTGTTGGACAGTGTCTGGCTGGCAGGGCTGGCCGCCACCGGAATCATGGCCCTCGTGGGCTTCGTTATCGTGGGAGTATCACCGCGGCAGCTGGGCCGTGCCCATGCGGCCGGGGTCGTGCGGTTCACCGCGCCGATCATCCGCTTCCTCTGCTGGATTCTTGGGCCCGTCCCGGGCTGGCTTGTCGCTGTGGGCAGTGCCGTTGCGCCCGGCGCGCGTGGCGGCGACGAGGCCTCCTTCAGCGAAGAGGAATTCCGCGAACTGGTTGACCGCGCCACCGAATCGGACATGATCGAGGACAACGAGGCGGAACTGATCCAGTCCGTGTTCGACTTCGGTGACACCCTGGTGCGGGCAGTGATGGTGCCCCGGACGGACATTCTCAGCATCGACGCCGGTTCCAGCCTTCACCGCGCCATGTCCCTGTTCCTGCGGTCAGGATATTCGCGGATTCCCGTCATCCGGGACAACACGGACCAGATCGTGGGCATCATCTACCTCAAGGATGTTGCTGCGGCCCTGCATAGCCTCGGCCCGGACGAGGAACCGCCCATCGTGGACGACCTTGCCCGCGAAGTCCGCTACGTTCCGGAGTCCAAGCAGGTCAGTGACCTGCTCCGCGAGCTGCAGAAGGAATCCACGCATGTGGCCATCGTCATCGATGAGTACGGCGGGACGGCCGGGTTGGTGACCCTCGAAGACCTGATCGAGGAAATCGTCGGCGAAATCGTGGACGAATACGACACCGAGAGCGCCGAGGCCGTGGCACTCGGTGACGGCAGCTACCGCGTGAGTGCGCGGATGGGCATCGATGACCTCGGTGAGCTTTTTGATGTTGAACTCGACGACGACGAAGTGGACACCGTGGGCGGCCTGCTGGCCAAGGCCCTCGGCAGGGTGCCGATCGTGGGCAGCACTGTCGAAGTGGACGGGATCTCGCTGCGCGCGGAGCGCCTGGAAGGCCGCCGCAACAGGGTCAGCCACATCATCGCGGCGCCCGTTGCAATGGGCGCTGTTCCAGAACAAACTGACCTTGAAGACCTACTCGACGAGGCCGAAACAACGCAACAGGGAGTTCCACGTGAGCAAGCAGAATAAAGCGGACGCCGGGGAAGCATTCGGCGGCTTCCGTGCCGGATTTTCCATCCTCGTGGGCAGGCCCAACGCCGGCAAATCCACACTGACGAACGCCCTCGTGGGCAAAAAGGTGGCCATCACCTCGGCCAAGCCGCAGACCACGCGCCACACCATCCGCGGCATTGTCCACCGGGATGACGCCCAGCTGATCCTCGTCGATACTCCCGGCCTGCACCGGCCGCGGACGCTGCTCGGCAAACGGCTCAACGACCTCGTGGCGGACACGCTCTCCGAAGTGGATGCCATCGGCTTCTGCCTGCCGGCCAACGAAAAGATCGGTCCGGGTGACCGCTTTATTGCCGCGCAGCTGGCCGCCGTCGGTAAGAAGCCCATCATCGCCATCGTGACGAAGGCCGACCTCGTTGACCGGCAGGCACTGACAGAACAGCTCCTTGCCGTCGCCGCCCTGGGGCGTGAAGTCCTCGGCGAGGACGGGTGGAAGGACATCGTTCCGGTGTCGGCAACGGACGGCTTCCAGGTGAACACAGTGGCCGATGTCCTGATCAGCCACATGCCGCCGTCGCAGCCGCTTTATCCGGACGGGCACCTGACGGACGAGCCCGAAGCCGTCATGGTGGCCGAGCTGATCCGTGAGGCTGCCCTGGAAGGGGTGCGCGACGAGCTGCCGCACTCCCTGGCCGTGGTGGTTGAGGAGATCGTTCCGCGTGAGGGCCGCCCCGAGGACAGCCCGTTCCTCGACGTCCGGGTTAACCTTTATGTCGAACGCCCGTCCCAGAAAGCCATCATCATCGGTAAAGGCGGCGCCCGTCTGAGGGAAGTCGGCACCAATGCGCGCAAGGGCATTGAAGCGCTGCTCGGAACGCGGATCTACCTGGACCTGCACGTCAAGGTGGCCAAGGACTGGCAGCGGGATCCAAAGCAGCTGGTCAAGCTCGGTTTCTAGCCGGACCCGCGCATCGGGCATTTTCCCAGTCTGGACCACTAAAATGGACCGACCCCCGTTTTATAGAGGAAGGTAACACCACGTGGTGCGACGCCGAGACACTCCCGGACAAGGCATTGGTTCGCCAGCGTCCGACGCCGCCGCCCGGCATTCGGACAACAAAGCGATGGGCCCCGCCCGGCACCTCGGCGCCCTGCGGGGAAAGCCCGCCTGGTTCAAGGTGATCAGCGCCGTCGTGGCCCTCCTCCTGGTGGGCGGTCTGGCTTTCGCCGCTTTCTGGGTCATCCGTTTGCAGATGAACATCAGCAAGGCACCCCTTGGTGCCGGCAGCAGCCGCACCGAGGATCCCGTCAACGACTCCAAGGACCGGATGCAGATCCTGATTCTGGGCTCCGACACCCGGGACGGCAAGAACTCCGAATACGGTACTGCCGAGGATTCCACCGGCTACGGACAGTCGGACGTCATGATGATGATGGACATCTCCGCTGACAACAAGCGGGTCAGCGTCATCAGTTTTCCTCGCGACCTGCTGGTGGACATTCCGGAATGCACGGACCAGAAGACCGACGAGGTCTTCCCCGCACAGACCGGCGTGATGATCAACGAAGCCATGAAGCAGGCCGGCATCGGCTGTGCCGTGGACACGGTGAACAAAATTACCGGCCTTGAAATCGACCACTTCATGATGGCTGACTTCAACGCGGTGAAGGAACTCTCCAACGCCGTGGGCGGCGTGGAAGTCTGCATCAGCGACGCCGTTTACGATCCCGACTCCCGCCTGCGCCTGCCGGCAGGGAACTCGCAGGTGCAGGGTGAACAGGCGCTGGCGTACCTGCGGACCAGGCATGCCTTCGCGGACGGCGGCGACCTCGGCCGCATCAAGGCGCAGCAGGGGTTCCTGTCTTCCCTCACCCGCAAAATCAAGGATGACGGCACCCTCTCCGATCCGCAGAAAATGCTGAAAATTGCCGACGTCGTGACCCAGAACCTGACGGTGGACGACGGGCTGGCCTCGGTGCCGTCGCTCCTGACCATCGGCAACCGGCTGAAGAACATCGACATCAGCAAGGTCGCTTTCGTGGCCGTGCCCACCACCCCGGCGCCGTCCGATCCCAACCGCCTCACTGTCGCCGAACCGGCCGGATCGCAGCTGTTCGCCGCGCTGCGCAAGGATGTCGACCTGACGGACCCGACAGCCACCCCCAGCCCCACGCCGGAGCCGAGCGAGTCGACGCCCGCTCCTTCGCCATCGATGCCGACCGAAACAGCGCCGGGCTACGACAAGTCGCTGCAGCCCGTCACGGTCGCCAACGGAACGGGGGTTCCCGAGCGGGTCCAGGAAATCACCGAGGCGATCGTCGCCGGAGGCTTCACCCAGGTAGCCCCGCTGGTGGCACAGCCGGTGGATAAGACGGCGGTGTACTACGCACCCGGCTTCGAGGACGTGGCGGCCGACGTCGCGGCACTCCTTGAGATTCCGGCCACGCAGGTGCTTCCCGCGGCCGGCGTCAGCGGCGTGCAGGTCTACCTCGGCGCCGACTTCATGTCCGGAACCAAGATGGGCGCGGCGCCGCTTCCGACCGACATTGTCAACCAGACTGCCGGCGACACCGTCTGCCAGCAGGCAAACCCGGAGTTGATCGTCCAGTAGCGGCGGCGCCTACCGGGAGCGTGCAGCGTCCGGTCCCTGCGTCCACCGACAGACCCGCGGGGCCGGCCACAAACTGTGGCCGGCCCCGCGGGTCCGTCGTTTGATCTTCGGTCACCAAATGCTGACGCGGTCCTCCACAGGCATCCACATGCCGTCCTGCTCCGCCACTCCGAACGCTTCATGGAAGGCATCCAGGTTCCTGGCGATGGCATTGGTGCGGAACTCGTTGGGGGAGTGCGGGTCCGTGGCGAGCCGACGGATTGCTTCCTCGCCCCGGATCACCTGGCGCCAGCCGGCCGCCCAGGAGGCGAAGAACCGCTGCTGTCCCGTCATGCCGTCAAGCACGGGTGGTTCCGCACCGTCGAGGCTGATCAGGTAGGCCTTGTAGGCGATGGTGAGTCCGCCGAGATCGCCGATATTTTCGCCGAGGGTCAGCTTGCCGTTGACGTGGTGGCCCGGCGCCGCAGTGGGTGACAAGGCGTCGAACTGCGCCACCAGCTTGGACGTCAGGGCTTCGAAAGCTGTCCGGTCCTCTTCCGTCCACCAGTTGCGGAGGGCGCCGCCGCCGTCGAACTGTGAGCCCTGGTCATCAAAGCCGTGTCCCACCTCGTGTCCGATGATGGCGCCGATGCCGCCGTAGTTGACGGCGTCGTCGGCGTCCGCTGTGAAGAACGGAGCCTGCAGGATGGCGGCCGGGAACACGATCTCGTTCAGGAGCGGATGGTAGTACGCGTTGACAGTCTGCGGTGTCATGAGCCATTTGTTCTTGTCCACCGGCTTGCCCACCTCGTCGAGGTGCCGGTCCACGTCGGCGTTATGGGCCCGTTCAACGTTTCCGAGGAGGTCGGCGGGATCGATCTCCACCGCGGAGTAGTCGATCCATTCCTCCGGGTAGCCGATTTTGGCGCGGAAGGCTTCGAGCTTTTTAAGGGCTTCGAGCTTGGTGTCCTCGCTCATCCACGCCAGCCCGGTGATGCTTTGCCGGTAGGCCTCGATGAGGTTGGCCACCAGGGTCTGCATGCGGGCCTTGTGGGTCTCCGGAAAATGCCGGGCGACGTAGATCTGGCCGACTGCCTCGCCCAATGATGCTTCAACGACGGCGACGCCACGCTTCCAGCGGTCCTTGTTGCGCGGCGTTCCGCTGATGGTGGTGCCGTAGAACGCGAAGTTCGCATCCACGAACTCGGCGGAGAGGTAAGCGGCCGCTGAGCTGACAACACGCATGGCCAGCCAGTCCTGCCAGGCCTGCACCGGCTCGGAATCGAGCAGGCCGGCAGCGCCGGCAAAGAAATCAGGCGTGCTCACCACCAGCTCCTGGCGCTTGTCCGGGTCGATTTGTGCGGCGTCGAACCACACAAACAGCAGTGGGAACAGCTCGCGCGCCTCCGCGGCGGATTTCAGGTTGTACGTCTTCTGAGGATCCCGTAGCGTCACGTTGTCCCAGTGATGCGAGGCAAGGGCCGTTTCCAAGCGCACCACGCGCTCGGCCGCGCCTTCGGGATCCGTGTTCCCTGCGAGGCCGAGCATTGTCCCCACGTGGTCCCGGTATGCCGTGACCATGGGTGCGAACTTCTCTTCGCGGTAATAGGATTCGTCAGGCAGGCCGAGCCCGCCCTGGCCGGTGTACAGCAGAATCCGGTCCGGGTTTCCAGCGTCGGGGGCAGGGTAGATATAAAAGAGCCCGGACACGTCGGAACGGAAGAGCCGTCCGGCCAGTTCGATCACTTCCGTGGCGGACTTCGTAGCATAGACCCCGGCAAGCCGATCCCGGATGGGATCCATGCCTTTGGCTTCGACGGCGGCTTCGTCCATGAAGCTGCGGTAGAGGTCCCCGACCTTTTGTTCGATGCCCGTGGCGTCGGCGCCGCGGGCGGCGGCTTCTTCGATGATTTCCCTGACCGCCAGCTCGGAGCCGTCCCGCAAGGCTGTGAATGTGCCTTCGAGGGGCCGGTCGTCCGGGATGGTCGTGCTCTTGAGCCACGCGCCGTTGATGTGCTGGTACAGGTCATCCTGCGGCCGCACGGAGTGGTCGATGTTGGACAGGTCGATCCCCGAGTTTGGCACAAGTGCTCCTTCAGGTGAAGGCTGCCCCGGCGCTGGCACCGGTGGCAGCGTCTGCATAGTGGACGTTGCTGGAGGTGTTGCTCCTTCATCTTACGCACCCGTGTTACTGTGAAATGGTGCGCGCAGAACTCCTTCTTCTTAGCTGCCGCGGCGAGGCCTCAGACGCGATCTAGCGCAAGGCCAATCCTCGTCGCGGAGTTTGTGTTGCCCGGCCACCTTTCACTCAGGAACCACAGAAAAGGCCCCGATAGTAATGCGAAACGCACAGAAGCCCTCCGGAATGCCCGTCCACCGCTACCTGCCGTTCCAGGACCAGATCAAAGTTGAGCTGCCGGACCGGACCTGGCCGGACAAGGTCATCACCAAGGCCCCGCGCTGGTGCGCCGTGGACCTCAGGGACGGCAACCAGGCCCTGATCGACCCCATGAGCCCGGCGCGCAAGATGAAGATGTTCGACCTGCTGGTCCGCATGGGCTACAAGGAAATCGAGGTCGGCTTTCCGTCCGCCTCGCAGACTGACTTCGACTTCGTCCGCCAGCTCATTGAAGGCAACCACATTCCGGACGACGTCACCATCCAGGTGCTGACGCAGGCCCGTGAACACCTGATCGAGCGGACCTACGAATCGCTGGTCGGCGCCAAGCAGGCAATCGTCCACCTCTACAACTCGACGTCCGTTCTGCAGCGCCGCGTGGTGTTCAACCAGGACGAAGACGGCATCCTGGACATTGCGCTGCAGGGTGCACGCCTGTGCAAGAAATACGAGGAAACGCTGGCGGACACGCACATCACCTACGAATACTCCCCGGAGTCCTTCACCGGCACGGAACTCGAATACGCCGTGCGCGTGTGCAATGCCGTGGCCGATGTCTTCGAGGCCTCGGCTGACAGCCAGGTCATCATCAACCTGCCGGCCACGGTGGAAATGGCCACGCCCAACGTCTATGCCGATTCCATCGAGTGGATGAGCCGCCACCTGCACCCCCGCGAGGGCATCATCCTCTCGCTGCACCCGCACAACGACCGCGGCACCGGTGTTGCCGCCGCGGAGCTGGGTTACCTCGCCGGCGCAGACCGGATCGAGGGCTGCCTGTTCGGAAACGGCGAGCGGACCGGCAACGTGGACCTGGTCACCCTGGGGCTGAACATGTTCGTCCAGGGCATCGACCCCATGATCGATTTCTCGGATATCGACGACGTCCGGCGCACGGTGGAGTACTGCAACCAGTTGCCGGTCGCAGAGCGTTCACCCTATGGCGGCGACCTGGTCTTCACGGCGTTCTCCGGCTCGCACCAGGACGCCATCAAAAAGGGCTTCGAAGCGCTCGAAAAAGACGCAGCGGCTGCCGGCAAGGACGTCGCTGACTACACGTGGCAGGTCCCGTACCTGCCGGTCGACCCCAAAGACCTGGGCCGCAGCTACGAAGCCGTCATCCGGGTCAACTCGCAGTCCGGCAAGGGCGGCGTGGCGTACCTGCTGAAGAACGAGCACAGCCTGGACCTGCCGCGCCGTGCGCAGATCGAATTCTCCGGCGTGATCCAGAAGCAGACGGACACGATGGGCGGCGAAGTCAGCGGCGCCCAGCTGTGGCAGCTCTTCCAGGACGAATACCTGCCCTCCAGCAAGGAGGACGGCCAGTGGGGCCGCTATTCGCTGGGTTCGTTCAGCACGGAAACGGACGACGACGGCGCCATGACCTTGCACGCGACGGTCACCGTTGACGGCGTCCAGGTCCGCCGTACCGGGTCCGGAAACGGCCCGATTGCGGCGCTGCTGTCGATCCTGGGCCAGGACGGCGTGGACGTCCGGGTCCTCGACTACAGCGAGCACGCCCTCTCGGAGGGTGGCAATGCCCGCGCCGCCGCGTACGTTGAGTGCGCTGTCGGCGAGCGGGTGCTGTGGGGCGTCGGAATTGACTCCAACACCACCACCTCCTCGCTGAAGGCCGTCATCTCGGCCGTCAACCGCGCGGTACGGGACGCACAGGCCTAGGATCATCATTCGATCCGCTGAGACGCTGCGCCCCCGGACCGGTCCGGGGGCGCAGCGTCCGCGTTTTCCAGAAGGTCAGTGCGAAGATTAACTGTGGCCCAACAATCCTCCTTTTCTGCGCGTGCCTACCGTGATGACGCCGTGGTGCTGCGTACCCATAAGCTGGGCGAAGCGGACCGTATCATCACGCTCCTGACGAAACACCACGGCCAGGTCCGTGCGGTGGCTAAAGGAGTACGTCGGACGAGCAGCCGCTTCGGTGCCCGGCTGGAGCCCTTCATGGTGGCCGACCTGCAGTTGATTTCCGGCCGGACGCTGGACATTGTCACCCAGGCCGTGGCTAAGGGCGCCTACGGCGGGAACATCGCGGCGGACTACGGCCGCTACACTGTTGCGGCGGCCATGACCGAGACGGCCGAAAAGCTCACGGACGTGGACGGCGAGGCCGGAACAGCGCAGTACAACCTCCTGGTCGGAGCACTTGCCTCATTGAGCCGGGGGGAACACACCCCCGAACTTATCCTCGACTCGTATCTTCTGCGCGCACTGGCTACCGGCGGATGGGCACCCAGCTTCACGGTATGTGCCCGCTGCGGTGCGCCGGGTCCGCACACCGCTTTTTCAGCGCCGCTGGGCGGCATGGTGTGCGCCAACTGCCGTCCCCCGGGATCGCCCGCGCCCGCGGCCGAAACAGTATTCCTCCTCGGAGCACTGCTGACGGGGGACTGGACCACAGCGGATGCCTCCGTGGCGGTCCACCGGCGGGAGGCTGCCGGTTTGGTGGCCAGCTATCTGCAATGGCATCTTGAACGTGTGCTGAAATCTCTCAAACATGTGGAGCGTAACTGACAGTGGCCCTTGGAACGAAGAAAACACCCGTCCGGCAGCGGACCACACCGGTGACGGCGCCGTATCCGCACAGTTCCGGGGCCGTGCCGCCGTCGATCCCAGCAGAGTTCATCCCGCAGCATGTGGCGATCGTCATGGACGGCAACGGCCGCTGGGCCAATCAGCGCGGACTGCCCCGGATCGAAGGCCACAAGGCTGGCGAGCCCGCGCTGCTGGACGTCGTTGCCGGTGCCATTGAGCTGGGCATCAAGTACGTCACGGTCTACGCCTTCTCCACCGAGAACTGGCGGCGTTCCCCGGAGGAAGTCCGCTTCCTGATGGGTTTTAACAAGGATGTGCTACGCCGCCAGCGGAACCAGCTGGACGAATGGGGTGTGCGCATCCGCTGGTCAGGGCGCCGGCCCCGGCTATGGGGCTCCGTGATCCGGGAACTGGAAGAAGCGGAAGATTACACCCGGGGCAACAGCACCTGCACGTTGACCATGTGTGTTAATTACGGTGGCCGTGCCGAAATCGCGGACGCGGTCTCGGCCATCGCCGAAGATGTCGCGGCCGGCAAACTCAAGCCCGGCGCGATCACCGAACGGACCATCCAGAAGTACCTCGACGAACCGGACCTTCCCGACGTCGACCTCTTCCTCCGGAGCTCCGGCGAACAGCGGCTCTCCAACTTCATGCTCTGGCAATCGGCCTACGCGGAATTCGTGTTCATGGACACGCTCTGGCCCGACGTCGACCGCCGGACCCTCTGGGACGCCGTCGAGGTCTATGCCCGGCGGGACCGCCGCTACGGCGGCGCCGTGGATGCCGCCGCCCCACAGGCCTGACATGCCACTAGCCCGGATGCGAATGCAGCCAGGCGACCAGGTCACGGTACGCCTCCTGGCGCACACCGCGGCGTGAAAGGAAGACGTCGTGGATGGCGCCCGGATAGCGGAAAACGGCAGTCCGGCGTCCCAGGCCAAGGGCACGGCGTGCTGTCTGTTCCACATCGATCACGGCGTCTGCGAACATCAGCTCCTCAGACCATTCGGCCTGGATTCTGGTCCGGTCCGACAGCATCACCAGAACCGGTGCCGCGATGTCCAGGCGCCGTTCCACGGCTGCATGTCCGGCCAGGACCGCGCGGGTCCAGCCCGCACGGATGGGGAACGACGCCGTCGGGCGCCACTGAGGGTCCAGGAACCACTCGCCATGGGCCTGGTCGCTGACGCTCTCCCAGTAGCCGGGCATTTCCGGAAAACGGAATGGCCGCCGCGGATCCGTCCGCGCGATTGGCTCCACCAGATGCATGGCAATGTTCCGGATCAGGCTGCTGCCCTGGAGCTCCAGCCAGGGCGCGTTCAGGACGAGACTCCCCAGGGCGCCCGGATGGCGGTCCGCCCACAACGCACCGATCAGTCCGCCCAGTGAATGCGCCAGCAGGTGGACGGATGGTTCCCCGGCCAGTCCCGAGCGCGCCGCCACATCCGTCCTGATCACCTCCATGGCGGCGGCGATGTCCTCGTCATAGACAGCCAGGTCCGTGGTGTAGCCCGGCGTCTGCCAACTTCGAAGGCTGCGGCCGAACTTCCGCAGGTCCAGCGCATAGAAGTGCAGTCCGTGGGCACCGACGTATTCAGCAAGTTCGCACTGCAGGAAGTAGTCCGCCCAGCCGTGCAGGTAGAGGACGGCACCGGGACGCCCGGAACTGATGCGGGCAGGCGAATCCGCGGGCCAGGCAAACGGCCGGAAGCCGCCGTTCCGCAGCGCCGAAAGAAAGCCCGGCGGACCCGCCGGCGCGGCGGGCACGTACCTCACCAGCGTGGCGCATACCGCGCCTTCGTCGTCGTCGGGCAGGGGCAGTTCCAGCGATTCGAAGCCTGCTCCGAGTTGGTCGGGCTGCCACGGCGCCGCGACCGGCGGCGCCGCTTTCACTCCTGGCCGCCTTCGTCGAGGACGTATCCGCGGATCCAGCGGTTTAGCCGGGCGTAGGCGTCCGCCCGGACATGGGCCGGAGACAGGAAGACGTCGTGAAGCGCGCCGTCAATCCGCTCCAGGGTCACCGTCCGGCCCAGGGCCATTGCCCTGATCGCAATGGTGTTCACGTCCAGTACGGCGTCGGTTCTCCGCATTGCTTCGGTCCAGAACATGCCGTTTTCGCTGGCTCCGGACAGAAGGACCAGGATGGGAATGTCTATCCGCAGTCCGCGGGCCACCCGCGAATGCCCGGCCAGGACGGCGCTGAGCCAGGCCGCCCGGACGGGAAAAGCCAGCGGAGGCCGGTATTTGTTGTCCAACGTCCACTCACCCTCAGCCTCGCTGCTGATGCTCCGCCAGTAGAAACCGCGCTCCGGCAGCCGCAGCACAGCCTCCGGCCGGTACTTCGCCAGGGGGCCCACCATCGACCTGGCAGCGCGCCTTACCAGTGAACTTCCGTGCATTTCCAGCCACGGGCTGTTAAGGACCAGCTGGGCAGCACCGCCAGGATGACGGCTGACCCACAGCGCGGCGATGAGGCCGCCGGTCGAGTGCCCCATCAGGGTCAGCGGCGGCTTGCCGGCCCGCTCCGGCCACAGCGATCCGATGATCCCGATCGCCTTGCTGATTTCGGCGTCGTAGTCGTCAAGGTCGGCCACGTAGCCGCCATGGGTATCAGGCCGCAGGCTCCGCCCGTGGTTGTGCATGTCCAGGGCAAAAAACTCAAAGCCCTTGTCCGTCCAGAATCGCGCCAGTTCCACATTGAAGAAGTAATCGCTCCAGCCGTGGAGGAACAGGACGGCCCGGCGGGGGAGCGGCCGTTGTTCGGACCGGGCGGTCCCGACCGCTTCGTTCTTGGGCACGTGGCGCACCAGGGTAGCCGTGCGTTCCACGCCGTCGTCGCCCGTGGCCTGGTAGGAGCAGGCTTCGAAATCGTCCCCCAGGATATCTTTTTGCCACCTCATTTGATTAGCCTAGACAACGCACGCCGCGGCAGCGAACGGGCCGGGTCGGATGCCTGGCGCGTCACACCGCCGGCCAGGGTGCGCGCCGGTTTGGTCTCCGGAGCCTGAACCGGAAAACTGGAGTCATGCGCGTATATCCCACCTTCTTCCGCTTGGCCTTTTCATGGATGGACGCCGAACGCGCCCACAAGATCGGGTTCCGTGCCATCAGGCTGGTCCACAGCTCCGGGGCGGGCAAGGTGCTGGCGAAATTCACTGCGCCCGCGCCGTCACTTCAGACCAACGCCTTTGGAATCACCTTCCCGTCGCCTTTCGGCCTTGCAGCGGGCTTTGACAAGGAAGGGCACGGCATCGAGGCGTTGACCGAACTCGGGTTCGGGCATGTCGAGGTGGGAACCATCACCGGGCAGGCCCAGCCCGGCAACGAAAAGCCACGGCTCTTCCGCCTCGTTGAGGACAGGGCAGTGATCAACCGGATGGGTTTCAACAACGACGGCGCCACCGCCGTCGCGCCCCGGCTCAAGTCCGCGAGGGCTGCCTTACAGCGCCGCCACCCCGGCGTCCGGCCGGTGATCGGGGTCAACATTGGCAAGAGCAAGGTGGTGGAGCTCGAGGACGCGGCCAGCGACTACCTCACCAGCGCCCGGAGCCTGGCGCCGGCTGCAGACTACCTCGTGGTCAACGTCAGTTCCCCCAACACGCCCGGACTCCGCCTGCTCCAGAACGTTGAGACCCTCCGCCCGCTGCTCAAATCCGTGGGCGAAGAAGCCGACGCCGCCGCGGGCAGGCACGTCCCGCTGCTGGTGAAGATCGCCCCGGACCTGACCGACGAGGACATTGACGACGTCGCCAGGCTCGCCCTGGACCTGAAACTGGACGGGATCATCGCCACCAACACCACGATTGGCCGGGAGGGACTCAGCTCCGACGCCGAAAAGGTCCGGGAGTGCGGACCCGGCGGGCTCTCCGGCGCGCCCCTGAAGGCCCGGTCCCTCGAAGTGCTCCGACGACTGAGGAAGGCCACCGGAGGAACGCTCACCCTGGTGTCCGTTGGCGGCGTGGAGACTGCCCGGGATGTCCAGGAAAGGCTCGACGCCGGCGCCACCCTGGTTCAGGGCTACACGGCCTTTCTGTATGAGGGCCCGTTCTGGGCGGCGCACATCAACCGCCAGTTGGCCAAGCACCCCGCCCGCCGCTGAGCATGTAAGCCGGGGCTGCCGGTACCGCAGACAAAAGTAGCCCCCGGCGTTCTGATCTGATCAGATCGCCGGGGGCTACTTCGTGTCCTGAATCAGGAGGGGAATTCTCCGCGCTTGACGAGCGGCTTGGGCAGGCGCAGGCGGCGGAACTGAAGGGAACGCATGGAGCCGTACCAGACCGTGCCGCGTTCCACCTCCCCGAACTTTTCGGTGAGGCGCTTCCGGAGCTTGCGGGACAGGATAAACACGTCAACGAACACGGCAAGGAACATGACCCAGAATCCGCCCAGGACGTAGATCATGGCCTCGCTGGTGGAGGGAACCAGCAGTGAGACGATGACGAAAACCAGGGCGCCGAACATCAGGTACTCGCCCAGGCTGAAGCGGGCGTCGACGTAGTCGCGCGCAAAGCGCTTCTGCGGGCCCTTGTCCCGAAGCGGCAGGAACTTTTCATCGCCCGTATCCAGGGCCTGGCGCATCTTGATCCGCTGCTCCTGCACGGCCGCCCGTTCTGCTGCTTTTGAGGCCTTCCGGTCCTCCGGCACCAGGGGACGCTTCCGCGCCGCTTCCTGTGCCTTGCGCTTGGGCGTGGGTGCGCCCTTGCCGAGGGCGGTATCCCGGGCCAGTGCCTCGGCTGCCTGCTGGTCAACTACGTCCTGCGCCGTTGGCGCTTCCTTTTTACGTCCAAACACCCCTACAGAATACCTTGCACACGCAGGCCAAAAGTCATGTGTCACGCCGCCGCGGCACCGCCGTAACCGGGGAGGCGCCGGGTTGCTTTGCAGTGTTTCGTGTGGTCGCGGACACAGGTAGGGTTTTGGCCATGACTTCATCACCGGCGGGGACCCCGCACAAATTCAGCACGGGATTCGGCGAGACCGACGCCGAGGCACTGCGCCAGGCCGTACACGCGTCCTTCGACACCACCGTTGGACAATTGAAGGACCTTGTAAAGTTGCCTGGCATCGCTTGGCCGAGCTTCGACCCGGCACCGCTGGACCGCAGTGCGGAGGCCGTCGCGGACCTGGTGCGGGCTGCAGGCATCGAGGACGTCCGGATCCTGCGCTGCAACAAGGAGGACGGCACGCCGGGCGGGCCGGCCGTGGTGGCGCGTCGGGCGGCTGCCGAGGGAAAGCCCACAATCCTGCTGTATGCCCACCACGACGTGCAGCCGACCGGGGATCTGGCGCTGTGGGAGACCGAACCGTTCACCGCCGTCGAACGCAACGGCCGGCTTTACGGCCGGGGAGCGGCCGACGACAAAGCAGGCATCATGGCCCACATTGCCGCCTACGCCGCAGTCACCGAGGTGCTGGGCGATGAGCTGGGCCTCGGCGTGACGTTCTTCTTCGAGGGCGAGGAGGAAGCAGGCTCGCCCACTTTCCGCACCTTCCTCGAAACCCACCGGGAACTCCTGCGCGCGGACGTGATTGTGGTGGCAGATTCCAGCAACTGGAAGGTGGGCATCCCCGCGCTCACCACCAGCCTGCGCGGCCTGGTGGACGGGACCATCGAGGTCCAGGTCCTGGAGCACGCCGTGCACTCCGGGATGTTCGGCGGAGCCGTTCTCGATGCGCCCACGTTGCTCTCACGCCTGATCGCCACCCTCCATGATGACGACGGGAACGTCGCAGTGAAGGGGCTGGTCAGCAGGGACGACGTATCCGTGGACCTGACCGAAGCCGAATACCGGGCCGACGCGTCGGTCCTGGACGGCGTCCGCCTGGCCGGCACCGGGACCATTGCGTCCCGGCTGTGGACCAAGCCGGCACTCTCCATCATCGGCTTCGATGCCCCCGCCGTGGACGTAGCCTCCAACACGCTGCTGCCGAGGGCCCGGGCCAAGTTCAGCCTGCGGCTGGCACCCGGCCAGGATCCCGCCGACGCCATGGCCGCCGTGCAGCACCATGTCGAATCCAACGCGCCCTTCGGCGCAAAGGTGGTGTTCACCCCGGGGGAGAGCGGAAACTCCTTCCAGACAGACACGGGCTCCGCGGCCGCCGGGATGGCGATGTGGGCACTCGGTGAAGCCTGGGGCGTTCCCGCGGTGGAAATGGGCATCGGCGGTTCGATTCCCTTCATTGCGGACCTGACGGAGGTGTACCCGGATGTGCAGATCCTGGTAACCGGCGTCGAGGATCCCGACTCCCGCGCCCACAGCGCCAACGAGTCGCTGCACCTGGGCGATTTCCGCAACGCAGTCGTTGCGGAGGCCCTGCTGCTGGCCCGGCTTAACCATGAAGGCTCCGCCTGAGAGGGAACATTCAGGGTATGGCCACGGTTACGTCAGGAGTTAGAGCTACACGCAGGATCGACGTAGCATGTAGCTATAGCCCATACCGTTTCCGTAGGGGCGGGCAACGCGCAAGCCGAGTCGCCACCACCGTCGTAAGAAGGTAGGCCAATGAGCACTACAACCAATGAAAACAGCGCCGCAGCCACCGGCACCGCGAGCGAAGAGCTTCCGACCCACGAGGTCAAGCTGACCGACGTCGCCGCCGGCAAGGTCCGCAGCCTGCTAGAGCAGGAAGGCCGCACGGACCTGCGCCTGCGCGTTGCCGTCCAGCCGGGCGGTTGCTCCGGGCTGATCTACCAGCTCTACTTCGATGAGCGCCTGCTCGACGGAGATGCCGTCCGCGACTACGACGGCGTCGAGGTCGTTGTCGACAAGATGAGCGTCCCGTACCTGAGCGGCGCCAGTATCGACTTCGAGGACACCATCTCGAAGCAGGGGTTCACCATTGACAACCCCAACGCAGGCGGCTCGTGCGCATGCGGAGATTCTTTCCACTAACCCGGCTCTTTGCCCCATGACAGCTTGCTTTCGGCACCGGTGCAAACCGGTGCCGACGCACGGTGCCGACATGTGAGCGAAAACCCCCGGGGAGCGGTAAGCTCTACATCGAGTAGTAAAACTTTTAGTGTGCCCGGGGAGCCATCTACGGCCCGGGCAACAGCAACAAGTAGGAAGGGCCGTCTGTGAGTTCGCAGAACCGAACCGGCAGCCGACGCAAACAGATCACTACGATCACTGGCTTGGCACTAGCCGGCGCGTTGGCTTTGACTGGATGTTCACCAGAGGTACAGAGAGGCTGGTTGCCCACCGAGCGTGGCACCACCAATCACACTGACCGCATCATGGACCTCTGGGTCAACTCATGGATTGCCGCCTTGGTCGTCGGCATCATTACCTGGGGACTCATGGTCTGGTGCATTGTGGCCTACCGCCGCCGCAAGGGCACCGTGGGGTTCCCGCGGCAGACCAGCTTCAACCTTCCCCTCGAGGTCTTCTACCTGACCATTCCGCTCTTCATGGTGCTGGTGTTCTTCTACTTCACCGACCGGGACCAGCAGGCAATTGACAACCGCTCCGAGCCGGCCGACGTCGTTGTTGACGTCCGCGGCAAGCAGTGGGCCTGGGACTTCAACTACAAGCAGGGCGAAGTCATCACCGAAGATGTCCACGAAGCCGGCGTGCAGGCACACCTCACGGGTGCTGAAGTGGACAAGGAAAAGCTGCCCACCCTGTACCTCCCCGTCAACAAGTCCGTTGACCTGGAGCTGAACTCCCGCGACGTTATCCACTCTTTCTGGGTTCCCGCCTTCCTGCAGAAGCGCGACATGATCCCCGGCAAGACCAACTACATCAGGTTTACCCCCACTAAAGAGGGCACCTATGACGGCAAGTGTGCCGAACTTTGCGGCGAATACCACTCCGAAATGCTGTTCCGCGTGAAGGTTGTCTCCGAGTCGGAGTTCCAGGCGCACATGGATCAGCTGCGCCAGGACGGCAACACCGGCCTGATCGGCGAAGAGTATGACCGCAACCCGAACCTGAACGAAATTAAGTAAGGGGAGCGACGTGGCTACTTACACTCCATCCGCACCTGTCGGGACCCTTGGGGCTCCCGTCGTACCGAAGTCCAAGGGACGCATTGTCGTCAACTGGATCACTTCGACCGACCACAAGACCATCGGGTACATGTACCTGATCGCGTCCTTCGTGTTCTTCTGCTTCGGCGGCGTCATGGCCCTGCTGATCCGCGCCGAGCTTTTCGAGCCCGGCATGCAGATCCTGCAGACCAAAGAGCAGTACAACCAGCTGTTCACCATGCACGGCACGGTGATGCTGCTGATGTTCGCGACCCCGCTGTTCGCGGGCTTCGCCAACGTGATCATGCCGCTGCAGATCGGTGCCCCGGACGTCGCCTTCCCGCGACTGAACGCCCTGGCTTTCTGGTTCTTCCTCTTCGGTTCCACGATCGCCGTCTCAGGTTTCATCACGCCGCAGGGTGCTGCATCGTTTGGCTGGTTCGCGTACGCGCCGCTGTCCAACACGACCTTCAGCCCCGGTGTCGGCGGTGACCTGTGGGTCTTCGGCCTGGCGCTTTCAGGCTTCGGCACCATCCTCGGTGCGGTCAACTTCATCACCACCATCATCTGCATGCGCGCTCCGGGCATGACCATGTGGCGCATGCCGATCTTCACCTGGAACACGCTGGTTACGGCCATCCTGGTTCTGATGGCCTTCCCGCCGCTGGCAGCAGCCCTGTTCGCCCTGGGTGCCGACCGCCGCTTCGGTGCGCACATCTTCGACCCCGAGAACGGCGGTGCCGTCCTGTGGCAGCACCTGTTCTGGTTCTTCGGCCACCCCGAGGTGTACATCATCGCGCTGCCGTTCTTCGGCATTGTTTCGGAGATCTTCCCGGTCTTCAGCCGCAAGCCGATCTTCGGCTACAAGGGCCTTGTGTACGCAACCATCGCCATTGCGGCGCTGTCCGTAACGGTGTGGGCGCACCACATGTACGTCACCGGATCGGTCCTGCTGCCGTTCTTCTCCTTCATGACGATGCTGATCGCCGTACCTACCGGCGTGAAATTCTTCAACTGGATCGGCACCATGTGGCGCGGTTCCATCACCTTCGAGACGCCCATGCTTTGGAGCATCGGCTTCCTCGCCACCTTCCTGTTCGGCGGCCTGACGGGCATCATCCTGGCTTCACCGCCGCTTGACTTCCACGTCTCCGACTCCTACTTCGTGGTGGCGCACTTCCACTACGTGGTATTTGGCACCGTGGTGTTCGCGATGTTCGCGGGCTTCTACTTCTGGTGGCCGAAGTGGACCGGCAAGATGCTCAACGAGCGCCTTGGCAAGATCCACTTCTGGCTCCTGTTCCTCGGTTTCCACGGAACCTTCCTGATCCAGCACTGGCTGGGCGTTGAGGGCATGCCCCGCCGGTACGCGGACTACATGCCGCAGGACAACTTCACTTGGATGAACCAGTTCTCCACGATCTCCTCGTTCGTGCTGGGCGCCTCGCTGATCCCGTTCTTCTGGAACGTGTACATCACCTGGCGCAGCAACGAAAAGGTCGAGGTGGATGACCCCTGGGGCTTCGGTGCATCGCTG
This sequence comes from Arthrobacter sp. B10-11, assembly GCF_033142195.1. Taxonomy (NCBI): domain Bacteria; kingdom Bacillati; phylum Actinomycetota; class Actinomycetes; order Micrococcales; family Micrococcaceae; genus Arthrobacter; species Arthrobacter sp. B10-11. Next base: position 319,812 of record NZ_JAWMTH010000003.1, on the reverse strand, counting down.
GAGTGGGCCACGTCCTGCCCGCCGCCGCGCCACAACTTCACGTCGCTGCCCCGCATCCGTTCGGAGCGTCCTGCCCTGGACCTGCACCACCCGGAGCTCGCACAGTCGCACACCGTTGAGTCACCGGCACCGGCAGCAGCCGTGCTCGGCAACGCAGATCAGAAGGACACCGCCAAGTGAAGATCGAATCATGGATTTTTGGAGCCGGAGTCTTCTTCTTCGTACCGGTCTCCGTGGTTTACGGATTCCTGACCAACTGGACTGAGTGGGTCGGCATCCTCGGCGTCCTGCTGGTGGGCGGCCTGGCGGGCATGATCGGCGCCTACCTCGGCTTCACCGGCAAGCGCGTGGGAATGCGCCCCGAAGACCGCAGCGACGCAGAGATTCACGAAGGTGCCGGCGAGCAGGGGCACTTCAGCCCCTGGAGCTGGTGGCCGCTGGTCCTGGGCCTGTCCTGTGCAGGCGGGTTCCTCGGCCTGGCGGTCGGTTTCTGGATCGTCTACATCGCAGCGGGCCTCGCGGTTATCGCCCTCGTCGGCTGGGTCTACGAGTACAGCCGCGGCGACCACGCCCACTAAGCCCATATCGGCTTACTGAAAACGACGGCGGGCCCCACCAAATGGTGGGGCCCGCCGTCGTTTTGTCTGCGGTTCCTAAGGCGGCTCAGAGCCGTCAGGCGGCTGCTCCAGCCTCCAGCAGCAGAGTCAGCCCTTCCAGTGCGGCTTCTGCAGATTCGACGCTGTAGCGGGCAGGGAGCGCTTCAGGGTCAACCGAGAGTTCCACTTCGCAGCCGCAGTGGAAATCGGCGGTCATCACCTCGAGCAGGGACCTCGCGTCGACAGGCGCAATGCCCTCTTTTCCGATCCGGACCGGCAGGCCCGATTCCGTGACGGCACGGACAAAGATTGCGGCGGGCCGCGCGTGCAGGCCGATGGGTGATTGAACGATGGCCTTGCGCACTGGCAACAGGACTCCTTTGATCCGACGGGGCTCGGCCGTCACTACTGCATTCCTGAACAAGGTTAGCGGCGGCAGGCCCGCTGGCCGAAACCGCTAATCAGGGTGGTCTAGACCTGCCCCATTATTGCCCTACCCTTAAAGGCATGAATGTAGATCCGGAACGTTGCCATGGCGGCCTCTGACGCGAGCAGGATGGTGGGGGAGATCGACCGTGAGAGCGGGACGCCCATCTACGTCCAGCTGCGGGAGCTCCTGCGCGCGCACATCACCTCTTCCTGCCCTCCAGGGTCCTCTTTGCCTTCTGAACGGGACCTTGCGGAGAGATTCGGCCTGGCCCGCATGACCGTGCGCCAGGCCATCGACGCGCTGGTGGGCGAAGAAGTCATTGAAAGGGTCGTGGGCCTTGGGACCTTCGTCCGCAAACCCAAACTCGACTTGCAGGTAAAGCTGACTTCATACAGCGAGGAAATGCAGCGCCGCGGCATGGTGCCGGCGGCCAAGGTCCTGAGCTTCGAACAGATCGGCGCAAGTGCGTTCCTGGCCCGCGAACTCCAGCTGGACGAGGGGACGCCCCTGGTGCGCTTCAGGCGGCTCCTCTTGGCCGACAATGAACCCATGAGCGTTGATGAGAACTTCATTCCCGCACACCGGGTTCCGGGGCTGCTCGACGGCGAACCCCCGACGTCGCTGTACAACGTTCTGAGCGAACGGTTCGGGCTGGTCATGGAATGGGGGGAGGACATGATCGAGGCCACGGCCGCTTCCCCTTCCACCGCCCGGCTGCTGAATGTCGAGGTGGGGTCTCCGTTGCTTAAAATCCAGCGGCACGCCTTTGTTGCCCGCTCGATGGTGGACTACTCCGTGTCCTACTACCGCGCGGACCGCTACAAGCTGTGGGTCCCGCTGCAGCGTCCGGGCGTGCGTCCCACGCGTAACTACGCTTCCGGATACCGGAACCAGTAGGGAATACGAAAGAGGCCCGGTCCTTTCGGACCGGGCCTCTTTCTTGGTGCGGTGAAGACCTAGTGGCTGAGGGTCTTCTGTCCCTCGGCCGATTCGACGGCTTCGTGGTGGCCATGGGCCGCCTCGAGTTCAGCCGGCGAAGCGGGTGCAACCCTGTCTTCGAAGAACCAGCGCGAGAGTGCTGCGCGGCGCTTTTCCTTGCGTGTGACCACGCCGTGTTCGTTCGGAACGGCAGGCAGCGGGACCGGCGATTCGAAGCCCACCAGCTTGTAGCGCTTGTAGTCATCCAGCGGGGCGTGAACCTCGATGAACTCGCCGTGCGGCAGGCGCACGATGCGGCCGGTTTCGCGGCCATGCAGGGCGATCTCGCGGTCCTTGCGCTGCAGGGCCAGGGCCACGCGCTTGGTCACGATGAAGGCGATGACCGGGCCGATGAAGAACAGTGCACGCAACCAGTACGTCACGTCGTTCAGGGCAACGTGGAAGTGCGTCGCGATGAGGTCGGAACTGGCTGCAGCCCACATCACGCAGTAGAACGTGAAGCCCGCCATGCCAATGGCCGTCCGGGTAGGAGCGTTGCGCGGACGGTCCAGGACGTGGTGTTCGCGGTCGTCCTTGGTGATCCAGCGCTCGATCCACGGGTACATGAACAGCACCGTGAACACGAGGCCGGCGGGTACAAGAGCCGGGAGAAGCACGTTCAAGGTCAGAACCTGGCCGAAGATGACGTACTCGAAGTGGAAGTCTCCGATGACACCGGGCATCAGGCGCAGGGCACCGTCAACCCAGCCGATGTACCAGTCAGGCTGGGTGCCTGCGGATACCGGCGAGGGGTCGTAGGGGCCGTAGTTCCAGATCGGGTTGATGGTGAAGAACGCCGCCATGAGCGCAACGACACCGAACACGATGAAGAAGAAGCCGCCGGCTTTGGCTGCGTAGACCGGGCCGAGGGGGTAACCGACGACGTTGCCGTCGTTGCGGCCCGGGCCGGGGTACTGGGTGTGCTTGTGAACGACCACCATGAAGAGGTGGATCACGATCATCAGCAGGATCAGGGCCGGCACCAGCAGGATGTGCAGCATGTAGAGCCGGCTGATGATGACCGTTCCCGGGAATTCGCCGCCGAAGAGGAAGAACGAAATGTAGGTACCGATCACAGGAATCGACTTGATGACACCGTCGATGATGCGCAGGCCGTTACCGGAGAGCAGGTCATCGGGGAGGGAGTAACCGGTGAAGCCGGCAGCCATCGAGAGGATGAGCAGGACACCGCCCACCACCCAGTTGAGTTCGCGGGGCTTGCGGAACGCGCCGGTGAAGAAGACGCGCAGCATGTGCACGGAGACCGACGCCACGAACAGCAGTGCGGCCCAGTGGTGCACCTGGCGCATGAACAGGCCTCCGCGGACATCAAAGGAGATGTCCAGCGAGGAGCTGTAGGCCACGGACATCTCGACGTTCTTCAGCGGCGTGTACGAGCCGTCGTAGTGCGTCTCGGCCATGGACGGATCGAAGAAGAACGTCAGGAACGTGCCGGAGAGCAGCAGGATGACGAAGGAGTACAGGGCAACTTCGCCAAACATGAAGGACCAGTGGTCCGGGAAGACCTTCCGGCCGAACTCACGGAGGATGCCGGATCCGCCAACACGCTGGTCAACGAAGTCGGTAATGCGGCCGCCCTTGGTTTTGGCGACGAAGGCGGGGGCATTAGCTGTTGATGTTGCGCTCATGCTCATCACGCTCCCAGTAACTCGGTCCTACGGGTTCTTTGAAGTCGCTCGTAGCGACCAGGTAGCCCTCGGCGTCAACTGCGATGGGCAGCTGGGGGAGAGGCCGGCTGGCGGGGCCAAAGATAACCTTGCATTCCTGAGTCAGGTCAAAGGTCGACTGGTGGCACGGGCACAGCAGGTGGTGGGTCTGCTGCTCGTAAAGGGCAACAGGGCAACCAACGTGGGTGCAGATCTTCGAGTAGGCAACGATGCCGTTGTAGCTCCAGTCCTCGCGGCCCGCGGAGGGCTTCAGGGACTCGGGGTTCAGGCGCATGAGCAGGACGACGGCCTTGGCCTTTTCGTTCAGCTTGCCCTCATGCAGCTCGTTGAGGCCTTCCGGAATCACGTGGAAAGCGGAACCGATGGTGACATCCGAGGCCTTGATGGGCGTGCCGTCCGGGTCGCGGGTGAGGCGCTTGAGCTTGCCCTCCTGCGGAGCCCACATGGTGTGTGCAAGCTTGTCGTCCGGACGGGGACCGAGGTCGCCGAAGATGGCCAGTGCAGGCAGCGGAGCCAATGCGACGGCACCGAGAAGAGTGTTGCGGATCAGCGGGCGGCGCTTGATTCCGGTTTCGTCCACAATGTCATCCACGATGCGGACTGCCGCTTGGCGGTCGTCCTCGGTGCGGATGGCGTGGCGCTCTTCTGAGACTTCATGGTCCGGCATCAGGGCCTTGGCCCAGTGGACGATGCCGGTGCCGATGCCAAGCATGGCGAAGGCGGTTCCGATGCCCAGCAGCGCATTCTGCAGCCGGATGGTGGCGATCGTGGAGTCGGGTCCAAGATCGATGGCGAAGTACGCCACCAGGAAGATCACGGTGCCCACGACGGAGCTGCCGAAGAGAATGGCAACCTGCCGTTCTGCACGTTTTGCGGCCTTCGGGTCCGTGTCAGCCAGGCGCAAACGATGCGGGGGAATTCCAGGATCCTGGAACTTCTCCACCTCATTCTGACCAGCCGTAGCTACGGTGCCCGAGTGGTTCGGACTGCCGTCACTATGGTTGCCCATAATTCGCCTCATCCTTCTCTCGTCCCGGCCAATGCCGGGTTAGTTTTCAATTCCATACTGCTGACTCGTCAGCAGGAGTTCTTACAAGTTACGGACGCTGCTAGGACGTACGTGACGTCAGCCAGATGGTGAACGCGATGATGACGCCCAGGCCGGCGATCCAGACAAACAGGCCCTCAGAGACCGGACCCAGGGCGCCCAGATCGGCACCGCCGGGTGATCCGTTGGCTTCGATCTGCTTCAGGAAGGTGATGATGTCGCGCTTGCCTTCGGGGGTGACGTTGGCGTCGCTGAAGACCGGCATGTTCTGCGGTCCGGTAACCATGGCCTCGTAAATGTGCTTTTCGGAGACATCGGCCAGGGCCGGAGCGAACTTGCCGCGGGTCAGGGCACCGCCGGCGGCCGCTGCGTTGTGGCACATGGCGCAGTTGACCCGGAAGAGCTCGCCACCTTCAGCGGCGTTGCCCTGCGCGTCCAGGAGTTCCTCTTCAGGAATGGACGGGCCCGGCCCAAGCGAAGCGACGTAAGCGGACAGCTGATGGGTCTGTTCATCGTTGAACTGTGCAGGCTTCTTGTAAGCCTGGGGGCCGTTCATCTGCATGGGCATGCGCCCGGTGCCTACCTGGAAGTCAACGGCGGCAGCACCGACGCCTACAAGTGAGGGTCCGTCCTGGGTTCCGCTTGCGCCCATGCCGTGGCAGGTGGCGCAGTTGGCGGCAAAGAGCTTTTCGCCTTCTTCAGTGTCGTTCGCACTGAAGCTGGTGGTGGAAGCCTTGGCCTCGTTGACGGTGGTGGCAACGGCGTACAGCCCACCAGTGAGGAGGAGGCCCATCAGCAGCAGCGCAATGGCTGCCAGTGGGTGACGTCGCTTCTGCGAGAGTGCCTTCACGTGGTGGTTCCTTTTTTCGATCGTGCGTCGGCTCCGGGAGCCGCTTCTTGAAATTCTGCCTCTTGTAGAAAAAGAGTCAAGTCGGGGCTACCTGAGGACGTAGATGACCAGGAAGAGGCCGATCCACACGACGTCGACGAAGTGCCAGTAGTAGGAGGTGACAATCGCGGACGTTGCTTCGAAGTGACCAAACTTCTTGGCGGCGAACGAACGGCCGATGATGAAGAGGAACGCGACCAGGCCGCCGATGACGTGCAGGCCGTGGAAGCCCGTGGTCATGTAGAAGGCTGAGCCGTAGGCATTCGACGAAAGTGAGACATGCTCCGAGACGAGCATGGCGTATTCAGTTGCCTGGCCGGCAACGAAGAAGGCACCCATGACGAACGTGAGGGTGAACCACTCGTTCATCCCCCAACGAGTGAAGGCAAGGGGGCCGCCGGCGCGGCGCGGCTGGAGCCGCTCAGCGGCGAAGACGCCCATCTGGCAAGTGAAGGAACTTGCCACGAGGACGATCGTGTTTACGAGCGCAAAGGGGAAGTTGAGCTTGGCTGTCTCTTCGGCCCACATCTGTCCGGACGTCGAACGGAGTGTGAAGTACATGGCAAAGAGACCGGCGAAGAACATCAACTCACTGGACAGCCAGACAACGGTTCCTACGGAAACCATATTCGGGCGGTTCAGCGTCGGGTGCGCCGGGGTACTGGGGGCATGGGTCGCAGATGTCACATAGACATTATGTCTGTAAAAGTTCCTCCTGCCCAATGCAAACCGCCTTTTGCGGGGACTTTTTCTACAAAGACGCGAATTCGCGCGGAAAAGTTCCCGGACCCGTTCACATTGGTCAGACGGGCGGGTGCATCGATAGCATCAGGAGGTGACTTCACAGGCATCTGCACAGGCGGCGGGCAACACCTGGCCGCGTCTCATTTCGGCGCTGATCAACGGCACGGACCTTACAGCCGGCAACACGGAGTGGGCCATGGACACCATCATGTCCGGCGAGGCCACCCCGGCGCAGATCGCAGGATTCCTGGTTGCCCTGCGGGCAAAGGGCGAAACGGTGGACGAGATTGCCGGCCTCGTTGAGGCGATGCTGGCGCACGCAAACCCTGTCACCATCGGCGGCGAAAAGCTCGACATCGTCGGCACCGGCGGCGACCAGTTGAACACAGTCAACATTTCCACCATGGCTGCGCTTGTTTGCGCCGGGGCCGGCGCAAAGGTGGTCAAGCACGGCAACCGTGCGTCGTCGTCGTCATCGGGTTCAGCGGACGTTTTGGAGGCGCTGGGGGTCCGGCTGGACCTCCCCATCGATCGCGTGGCGCGCAACGCCGACGAGGCGGGAATCACGTTCTGCTTCGCCCAGGTGTTTCACCCGTCCTTCCGGCACACGGCCGTGCCCCGCCGGGAACTTGCCATTCCGACGGCGTTCAACTTCCTGGGACCGTTGACCAACCCGGCCCGCGTGCAGGCTTCCGCGGTGGGTGTTGCCAACGCGCGGATGGCACCGCTGGTTGCCGGCGTGCTGGCCAAGCGCGGCAGCCGCGGCCTGGTCTTCCGGGGGAGTGACGGACTGGATGAACTCACCACTACCGGACCGTCCACCGTCTGGGAGATCCGCGACGGGGAAGTGACCGAGCAGACGTTTGATCCGCAGGTGCTGGGCATCCGTCCCGCAACTGTTGAGGACCTGCGCGGCGGTGACGCCGCAGCCAATGCCGCCGTCGTCCGTGATGTTTTGAGCGGCGTGCCCGGACCCGCGCGTGATGCTGTCCTGCTGAATGCCGCGGCCGGGCTGGTGGCGTTCGACGCCGACGCCGAGGGCCCGTTGACCGACCGGATGGCGGCAGCGCTGAAGCGCGCCGCCGAATCGATCGATTCCGGTGCCGCGGCTGCAGTGCTGGAAAAGTGGGTCGCCCTCACCCAGGGCTAGTCGTTCAGGGCTAATGGGCCAGGGCCAGGAGTACCGCCCGGGTTACTGTTCGAAGCCCAGGGCGAAGGCTGCGTCGAGGTCGTGCTGCGAGTAGGCCCGGAACGCAATGTGCGTGGTGGTGTGCACAACCGCGGGAACCTTGGACAGTTTGTCCGCGATAACGTCCGCCAATTCATCGTGCTTCGCCACCCGGGCCACGGCAATCAGGTCCCATTCGCCGGTCACGGAGTAGACCTCGCTGATGCCGGGAATCGCCGAAATTTCCTCCGCCGTCTCCGGAATTCGGGAGGCGTCTGTCTTGATCAGGACGAATGCGGTGATCACTCTTGACCTTTCGGATCGGGTGGGCCGTTGCAGGCGTGGCAGGCGATACTGTGTGCTGCCAGCCTAGTACATCGGGGGTGCTTCAGCGGTGCTGCCGGCGCCCCGCCAGCCGACGGAATCCGGCCACGATGAGGCGGTAGCCCACGAGGAATGTCCCCAGGCTCAGCAGGGCAACAATGACGAACGGCAGGACCACCGTTTGTCCGGTCAGCGCGCGCAGCAGCATGCCCAGGGCGAGGGCGCCCGCCCAGACAGCGACGCCCGCCGGCCAGGGCTGCAGCGGAGCACGCCACACGCGCATCACAAGCCACGCTATTGCCGCTCCGGCCAGGAACGGCCAGGCGGTCAGGAAGACCCCGGTGATTACATCCCCGCGCTGGTGGGCGTCCCGGCCGATGGCGGCAAATGTCAGGATGAGGACGGCATCGGCGAGGGCGGCGAGGACCACGGCGTTTCTCGCGGTGGTGCGGGCAGGTACGGAATGGGTGCGGGAAGGCATACCTTTACAGTAGTTCCGGTGGAGCGCCGGTTCGACCGCCAGTACGTCCAGGGCTACACACCGGAGACAGCATGAGACTTGTCCAGATCGCGCAACACGCCAGCGACCTGCAGCGGGCGGCAGGGTTCTACGCCGCCCTGCTCGGTGCCGAAGCCCGGGCGGTGTTCGATCCGCCAGGGCTCCTGTTCTTTGACCTTGACGGCGTGCGGCTGCTGCTCGAGTCCGGCGCACCGTCTGCGTTGATTTACCTGGCAGTCCCGGACGTCAGGGCGTCCGTGGCCGGGCTCCGGGACAGGGGAGTGGAGATCCTTGAGGAACCCGCGGTGATTTTCAGCCATGAGGACAACCGTCTGGGACCGGCCGGAACTGACGAGTGGATGGCTTTCATCCGCGACAGCGAAGGCAACACCGTTGGCCTGGTCAGCCAGCTGCAGCGGTAGCTGTCAGGCTTTGCTGGCCGCTATCTTCGCGGCAAAGGCCACAAGTACGACGCCGGCAATGCGGTCCGTGGTTTTGCCCACCGCGGGGGACTGCAGCCACCGCCGGGCGTAGTGGGTGGCAGCAATAATGCCGGCGAACCACAGCATGCCTTCCGCGTTGTGTACCAGCGGTAGCAGGACGCCCATCAGAAGGGGCGGGACATCCTGCGGCAGGAACTGCGGAATCATGGCCATGTAGAAGACGCCCACCTTGGGATTCAGCAGACTTGTGGTCACGCCGGTCAGGAAGGGCGCTGCGGCGTTATCGGCAGTCTGCGATAGCTCCGTCGGTGCTGTCTGGCCCCTTCTGAAAGTCCTGATGAACATCGAGATGCCGAGCCACCCCATATAGCAGGCGCCCGCGATCTTCAGCACCGTGAAGGCGGCCTCAGAGGCGGCAAGCAGCGCGGACGCTCCTAGTGCCGCCGCGACGCCCCAGCCCACCGTGCCGGTGCAGATGCCCGCTGCCGTTGCGAAGGCCGGACCGCGCCCGCGGCTGACCGCGGTGCGGAGCACAAGCACAGTGTCGAGCCCGGGAATCACTGTCAGCAAGGCGGCGACCACGGCGAACTGGAGAAGGGCTTCAGGGATGGACATATCCGATGATAACCGCGCCATTGTGCTGGGAATCACGCCCGGCTAGGCTCGCAACGCGACTGAAGAACCGCCGTCGGGAGTCTTTCCGGCGCTGCTAGCGAGATGAGGAAACAACGTGACCCAAAAGATCACCACCTGCCTGTGGTTCGATACCCAGGCTGAGGAAGCCGCCGACTTTTACGTCTCGGTCTTCGATGGATCCAAAATCCTCAACGTGGCCCGCTATGCAGAGGGGGGACCCGGGCCGGCCGGACAGGCCATGACTGTCGAGTTCGAAATCGAGGGCCGGAAGTTCCTGGCACTTAACGGGGGACCGGCATTCACATTCAACGAGGCCGTTTCCTTCGTGATCGACTGCACATCGCAGGAAGAAGTGGACCGCTACTGGTCGGCACTGACGGCAGGCGGCACCGAGAGCCAATGCGGCTGGCTCAAGGACAAATTCGGAGTGTCGTGGCAGGTCGTGCCGTCCGCCCTGGGGCAGCTGCTCGGCGGTCCGGACCCGGACGGTGCGCAGCGGGCCATGCAGGCGATGCTGGGCATGCGGAAACTCGAGATCGCTGAGCTCCAGGCCGCTTACGACGGAGCCTGAGCGAACCGGCTCTTGGCTTGGGCGCAGGGGAGTGGCCCACATGCCATCCGGCCCTACCCGGCACGGGACTGCCGGACGATAATCGGGAATACCTACCCCGCACCTGAATGGAGGCATTCGCGATGTCTGTTTACACGCTCGGAATCTGGTTGGTGAAGCCCGGTAGGGAGAATGATTTTGTGCAGGCGTGGCGTGACCTCGCCAGGAAGACACAAGAGGATTTTCCCGGCGCGAAAGCAATACTGATGCACGACCGTGACGTTCCCAACAGGTTCATCAGCACAGGCCCGTGGGAATCGCTCGAGCAGGTTGAAGTGTGGCGCGCCTCGGACACCTTCACCCAGGGATATGAAGCCATGCGCGGGTTGTTGGAGCACTTTGAACCGCACACGCTGGATGAGGCAGCAAGCATCGGGTGAGCGCAGGAGGGAATCCTGCTTGACGTCAACGGAAGGGGGCCGCGATGACGGAAACGAAGGGCGGCGCTGCGGAGCCTTCGGTATTAGGCGATGGCGGGGCGATGGAGTTGCGCCGCGCTCCGGCATGGAAGGTCAAGTACGACTGGAGCGAGGACCCCGACGAAGTGGTCCATCTTGTCTGTTGCCGGGATCTGGACTGGCGGCGCGCCTTGTGCGGCTATGAGGAACCGGAAATGACGATCGCCCGTGACCCCAGGATCCTGTGTTCGATGTGCATGGAAGTCTTTGGCCGGGAGCTCGGACCGGGGCCATGTCCCGTCGACGATCAGCCGTGCCCTGACGACGACGAAATAGACCGGATCATCGACGAACGCACATCCTGAGGGGACCGGCAATTTTCCTCTACTTTACATAATGTAGATTATCGGCGTTATTGGGTGGAAGTCCGGCCACGTGAAGAGGGGCTCATTTCTGAGCCGTGATCAGGCCGAGATTTTCGCCGTCCCGTTCAGTCGTTGACGCTTCAGCCGCCGACGTACGCCGCGAGGTGTTCGCCAGTAAGCGTCGACCGGCTTGCCACCAGTTCGGCCGGGGTGCCTTCGAAGACGATCAGGCCGCCGTCGTGGCCTGCGCCCGGGCCGAGGTCGATGATCCAGTCTGCGTGCGCCATGACCGCCTGATGGTGCTCGATCACGATGACCGATTTGCCCGAGTCGACGAGCCGGTCGAGCAAACCCAGCAGCTGCTGGACGTCGGCAAGGTGCAGGCCCGTGGTCGGCTCGTCGAGGACGTAGACGTCTCCCTGTTCGGCCATCTGGGCAGCCAGCTTCAGCCGCTGCCGCTCACCGCCGGACAGCGTAGTGAGCGGCTGGCCCAGGCTGAGGTAGCCCAGTCCGACGTCGGACAGCCGGGCAAGGATTTTGTGCGCTGCCGGCACCTTCGCCTCCTCGGAATCGAAGAACCCCGTGGCCTCGGTGACGGGCATCTCCAGCACCTCGGCGATATTCCTGCCGCCCAGCGTGTATTCCAGCACAGAGGCCTGGAACCGCCGGCCCTCGCAGTCCTCGCAGGGAGACTCGACAGTGGCCATCACACCGAGTTCAGTGAAAATGACGCCGGCGCCGTTGCAGGTGGGACAGGCCCCCTCGGAGTTGGAGCTGAAAAGCGCCGGCTTGACCCCGTTGGCCTTCGCGAACGCCTTGCGGATCGGTTCGAGCAGGCCTGTGTACGTGGCCGGGTTGCTGCGGCGCGAGCCTTTGATGGCGGCCTGGTCGATTACCACCACCGCGTCGCGGCCGGCAACAGAGCCGTGGATCAGTGAGCTCTTGCCGGAACCTGCCACACCCGTCACAACGCAGAGCACGCCAAGCGGGATGTCCACATCCACGTCCTGGAGGTTGTGCGTCGAGGCGCCGCGGATGTCGAGTTTGCCGGCCGCGGAGCGCACGGACTCCTTCAGCGCCGCGCGGTCGTCGAGGTGGCGCCCGGTGATTGTGTCGCTCCCCCGCAGTCCCTCGACTGATCCTTCGAAACACAGCGTGCCGCCGGCGGTACCCGCTCCGGGGCCCAGATCGACGACGTGGTCTGCGATGGTGATGGTCTCCGGCTTGTGTTCGACCACCAGCACCGTGTTGCCCTTGTCGCGCAGCTGCAGCAGGAGCCGGTTCATCCGCTCGATGTCGTGCGGGTGCAGGCCGATACTCGGCTCGTCGAAGACGTACGTGACGTCCGTAAGCGACGACCCCAGGTGCCGGATCATCTTGGTCCGCTGCGCCTCTCCCCCGGACAGCGTTCCCGCCGGCCGGTTGAGCGAGAGGTAGCCAAGGCCGATTTCGGCGAACGAGTCGAGCAGGTGCTGCAGGCCCTTGAGCAAGGGCGCGACCGACGGCTCGTTGAGGTCGCGGATCCAGTCGGCCAGGTCGGTGATCTGCATCTCGCAGAGCTCGGCGATGTTCTTGCCCTGGATCTTCGAGGTCAGGACGTCCTTTGTCAGCCGCGTGCCGTTGCAGTCGGGGCAGGTCTGGAACGTCACCGCCCGTTCAACGAACCGGCGCACGTGCGGCTGCATGGCCTCCGGGTCCTTGGACAGCATCGATTTCTGCATCTTGGGGATGATTCCCTCGTAGGTGAGGTTGATGCCCTCGACTTTGATCTTCGTCGGTTCGCCGTACAGCATCGTGTCGAGCTGCTTCTTGGTGAACGTGGCGATCGGCTTGTCCATCGGCAGGCCGACCCCCTCGAACAGCCGGCCGTACCAGCCGTCCATCGAGTAGCCGGGAACCATGAGGGCGCCGTCGCTGAGGGTCTTGCTGTCGTCGTACAAAGCGGTGAGGTCGATGTCGCTGACGTTGCCCATGCCCTCGCACCGCGGGCACATCCCGCCCAGGTAGACGGCCTGGCTGACGACGCTCTTCTCGACGCGGCCGCCCCTGTCGGTGGACATGACGCCACTCGCCTTGCGGGTGGGCACGTTGAAAGAATAGGCAGTCGGCGGGCCGACGTACGGGGTGCCAAGACGGCTGTACAGAATCCGGAGCATCGCGTTGGCATCGGTGGCCGTGCCCACCGTGGACCGCGGGTTGGCTCCCATCCGCTCCTGGTCAACGATGATGGCCGTGGTCAGGCCTTCGAGGAAGTCGACGTCGGGCCGGGCCAGGTTGGGCATGAATCCCTGCACGAACGCGCTGTAAGTCTCGTTGATCATCCGCTGAGATTCGGCTGCGATCGTCGCGAACACCAGCGAACTTTTGCCCGAGCCGGAGACGCCCGTGAAGACCGTCAGCCGCCGCTTCGGGATCTCCAGGCTGATGTCCTTGAGGTTGTTCTCCCGTGCGCCCTGCACCCGGATCAGGTCGTGGGTGTCGGCCACGTGCTGCTGCGCTGGCGACTGCGGGTCCGTCTGCTGGGTGGCCAAGCTCATCGTGTCTCCATCTGTCAGTCAGGGGCAGCCTTCGTGGCTTTTGCCGGCACCACCTGGCTCTATCTAACCAGCTTCGGGCATCCCGGCGGCTTACCTACGCGTTGGTAGGCCACCATTGTCTTAAGGCCGAAGCTCACTGAGAATGAACCATGACGGTCTACATGAGGTCCCTGGAAACTGCTGTCCCGCCCACCGTACTCATCCAGTCTGAAGCCCGTGATGTATTTGCTGCCCAGCCGGGGCTGACCAGGCTGGGTTCCCGGCTGGTGAACACGTGTTTTGACTCCGCAGCCATCGACACCCGGTACACGGCGGTCACCGAGCTCACCAAAGACAGCCGGGCGGACAATCCGCAGTTCTTCGACCCGGACACCGGCCTTGTGCTCAGTCCCAGCACAAAGGTCCGGAACGACATTTTCGGCCGCGAGGCTACCAAGTTGTTTGTGGAATCCGCCCGGGCCGCACTGGATGCCTGCCCCGGCATCGGCCCGGCTGACGTCACCCACTTGGTGACCGTCTCCTGCACGGGCTTCTTCAACCCGGGGCCGGACTACAAAATCGTCCGCGCGCTGGGGCTGAATCCTGCCGTGCAGCGCTACCACCTCGGCTTCATGGGCTGCTACGCGGCGTTTCCGGCGTTGCGTGCCGCCAAATCCTTCTGCGAAGCAGACCCGGACGCCGTTGTCCTGGTGGTCTGCGCCGAGCTCTGCTCCCTCCACGTCCGCACGTCCAACGATCCGGACACCATCATGGGCTCGGCCCTGTTTGCGGACGGCGCCGCGGCGGCGGTCATCTCTGCCCGCGACATCCCGGACGGCACCGCCCTGTTGCGGCTGGACCACTTCGAAACCGTGCTCACACCGGTGGGCGAGGAGTCCATGGCCTGGAACATCGGCGACGAAGGCTTCGAGATGGTGCTGGGCAACTACGTTCCCCACATCATCGACGACCACATCATCGGCGCCCTGGAGCCGCTGCTTTCCCGCGATGAAACCCTGCGCGGACTCCCCTACCGGGACATCACCCACTGGGCCATCCACCCCGGCGGGCGGAGCATCCTGGATAAAGTGCAGTCCCGGCTCGAGCTCACTGACGAGCAGCTGGTTCCCGCCCGGGAAACCCTCCGCAACTTCGGCAACATGAGCAGCGCCACGGTGCTCTTTGTCCTCAAGCACATCGCCGGGCTCCCGCCGCAGGACGGCGATGAGCGCATCTGTTCCATGGCGTTCGGCCCAGGACTCACGGTGGAAACGGCGATGTTCACCAAGGTGCGTGCACCTCAGGGGGATGCTGCACCGGCGTCCCATGAAGCCTCCTCAGCGCGCCAGGAAACAGCACGGACTGAGCCGTCATTTCTCTGATGGCCGCCCACTTGACGGCCGCATTTGGATGGCTGCGCGATCGCGACGTCAATGCGGTGGAGGAGATGGATCGTCCCGGGTGTGACCCTGCCAGGCTGGACCGGACCTACGCACAATTCGCGGTGGTTAACAGGGCAGTGTCCGGCTGGCGCGGGATCTACCGGGCGCACCTCCGGCCCGTCCTTTCCGCCACAAGGGTGACAACCCTGCTGGACATCGGCTGCGGCGGCGGGGATGTGCCCGTCCTGCTGGCGGCGTGGGCGGCCCGGGACGGACTGAGGTTGGAGCTCACCGCCATTGATCCGGACCCCAGGGCCTTTGAGTTCGCCCTCCGCCGCGGGCACGTGGACGGTGTGACGTTCCGGCAGGCGTCCACAGCGGATCTGGCCGCCGAAGGGCAGCGCTACGACTTTGTCGTGTCCAATCACGTCCTCCACCACCTGGGCAGGGTCGAACTGCCGCAGTTCCTGGCAGAGTCGGCGCTGTTGTCGCTCCGCACCGTCCTTCACAACGACATCCGCCGCAGCCCAGCCGCTTATGCGTTGTTCTACGCGGCATCCTGGCCTTTTCCCCGGTCCTACATCAGGGAAGACGGACTGACGTCCATCCGGCGCAGCTACACCACCGCGGAACTCCGGGCTGCGGCTCCCCCGGGCTGGTCCGTGACGCCACGCCCGCCCTTCCGCAACCTCCTCATGCTGAACCGGGACCGACCTGAACCGGACCGCCCGCGGTGATTGACGTCGTCGTCGTGGGCGGCGGCCCGGTAGGGCTGTACCTGGCGGCCCTGCTGATGCAGTCCGGTGTGACTGTCCGCGTCCTCGAACGGCGCACGGAACCCGGCACCCACTCCCGTGCCATCGGCATCCATCCCCCGGCGCTGGAGGCACTCGACAGCGTCGGAGTGGCGGCCGGCCTGGTATCGGACGGTGTCCGGATCCGCCGCGGCGTCGCCATCGGCGGCGGCGTGGAGCTGGCCAAGATGTCCTTTGACGCCGTGTCCGCGAACTACCCGTTCGTTTTGTCGGTACCGCAGACGCGCACCGAAGCCGCCCTGGAACGGCGGGTGCACGAACTGGACGGCGCGGCGTTGGTGCGCGGAGCCACCGTGACGGGAATTCACGACGACGGCTCAGCCGTTGCGGTTGACCTCCTCACCGCAGCCGGGGAATCCCGGATGCATGCCTCCCTGGCCGTGGCCGCGGACGGGGGCCGCTCCACGGTGAGGCAATGGCTGGGCGCTCCGGCCCCGCTCAAGGTGTACCCCGACAAGTACCTCATGGGAGATTTCGCCGACAGCACGGCGTTCGGCCCGGACGCGGCACTGTTCCTGGAAGCAGCAGGGATCGTGGAGTCCTTTCCGCTGCCGGGAGCGGTGCGCCGGTGGGTTGCCAGGCTGCCCGGAGCCAGCCCTGACGCGCCCACTGCCGGTTCCCTGGCCCGGATCGTGCGGGAACGGACCGGCATACCCGTCGACGCCGGCACCAATTCGATGCTGAGCAGCTTTGGTGTCCGGTCAGGCCTGGTAAAGCGAATGATCCACGGCCGGATTTCGCTGATCGGTGACGCTGCCCACCAGATCAGTCCTATCGGCGGACAAGGCATGAACCTGGGCTGGCTGGATGCTGCCGAGCTGGCGCCGCTCATCCTCGGCCGCCTGGCGGGCACTGTGCGGGAAATCGATTTCGGGGACTTCGAGAGTCACCGGTTGAAGGCGGCCGCGAAGGCGGCCCGGCAGTCCGAAATCAACATGGCGCTGGGGCGGCCCCTGCCGCGGCCGCTGTGGAACATCCGGAACCGGCTGATCACGGGTGCCGCCGGCATGCCGGCCATCAATTCACACGTGGCCGCCCGGTTCACCATGCACTAGCGGTTTCTCCTTCACCTAATGCCCGGCCCGCATCCCCGGCACCCTGTTCATTCCATGTCTGGGTCACCGGTGAAGTAGCAGTCGTAACTGTCCTGGCTGGCGATCCGGCCTTCCCGGACCTCAAACACCGACGTGGTGCGGGCCCGGATGGTTTCGCCGGCGTCCCAGTAGCGCAGGTCCATCAGGAGCGTGGCCGACCAGTCAACTTCCAGCACCACGCGGCTGCCTTCGCAGGTGGTCCGCCGGACCTCGAACCGCTGCCGGGACACCACATGGCGGCTCTGCTCCGCCCCGGCCAGCACCTGCTCACGGGTGCGCGTGGATCCTTCCGGGGCAAGCACATGCGGCGCTTCGACCAGGGTGAAGCCCTCGGCAAGGAAGCTCTCCACGTCTGCTGCGCCGCCGCCGGCTTCAATGGCACGCACGAATCCCAGGACACAGTCGAGCGGCGTCTGTTCAGTCATGGAACGAGGGTAGCTCATCGGCCGGCCCCCGATTCAGCGGGCCCTTAGACTGCTGGCATGGACGGGGCAGCCCAAGGGAGGCGACGGCGGACAGCGGCAGCCGCCGTCGTACTTGCTGCCCTGGTGGCAGGGGCAACGGCACAGGGCTGCAATCCGGAACCGCAGGCGCCCGCGCTCAGTGCCGAACTCAACCAGTTCAGGGACAACTACGGGACAAAGATCATCCAGATCCAGCTCAGCAACACGTCCTCGGCGCCCGTCACGGTCTTCAACGCCGAGGTGTCGAGTGCCCTGTTCCCGGCAGGTACCAGGTGGGCCAATGAGCCACAGGGCACAGAGGTGCCGCCGGGCCAGACCAAGAGCCTTCCGGCCACGCTCCCGGCGCCCTCCTGCAGCATCTCCGGGACGGACGGCGAGGCGGGCACCTCCGCAGACGCGGGACCGGCCGACATCACGGTGTCCGTGCGCGCTGGTTCCACAACCAGTGAGGTGAAACTCCCCGCCGCAGACCCCTTCGGCGTCCTGGCGCGGAATCATTCTGAACTGTGCCTCGCGCAGGATGCCGGCCAGATCGCCCGGATAGACCTCGACCCGGAACTGGAGGTGGCGGCGGACGGCCGGACCGCCGTCGTACGCCTTCAGGTGACGCCGCGCGGAGTACGGGAAGGAACACCGGACGCCTTGACCATCGAAAGCATCGAGGGCACCACACTCCTGGCTGAAGTCCCGGACAGTCCGTGGCCGCGGGGTGTCAGGGTGGTTGCCGGCGGGGATCCCGAAGAATTCCGTCTCCGCATACGGCCGGCCCGATGTGATCCGCATGCCGTCGCGGAGGACAAAGTAGGCACCCTGCTGCCTGTGCACCTCATTGTCGGCGGACGCCGCGGGGCGCTCAAGGTGGCCGCCGACACTGCCCTGAAGGGGCAGATTTACGAGTTCGTCTCGGCTGCCTGCGGAGCACACTAGGCTTTTCCCATGCTTCATGTCGCGAACCCCACGCCGTTCAGCGCCGCCCGGATCCGGGAAACAGTCCAGGAGATCCTTGCCGCGGAAGTGCTTCCCCCCATCGTCCAGGCCGGCCATCCGGTACTCCGGCAGCAGGCAGCCGCGTACGACGGCCAGCTGGACAGCGCAGACCTCTCGGCACTCATTGCACTGATGCGCGAGGTGATGCATGCCGCTCCGGGCGTCGGCCTGGCGGCCCCGCAGCTGGGCATCCCGCTGCAGCTCGCGGTGCTCGAGGACCAGTACGACGTCGACGCCGAAACATCCGCCGTCCGCCGCCGGTCACCGCTGGAGTTCTTCGCGGTCATCAACCCGTCGTACACGCCCGTGGGGAGCGGCGCGGCGGAGTTTTACGAAGGCTGCCTGTCACTCCAGGGCCTGCAGGCAGTGGTGGCGCGGCACGAGTCCGTCCGCCTCGATTTCACCGACGTAGACGGGGCTGTGCGGCAGCAGGAATTCTCCGGCTGGCAGGCGCGGATCGTGCAGCATGAAACCGACCACCTGCAAGGCATTCTCTATATCGACAAGGCTGAGCTGCGCTCCCTGAGCAACAACGCAGAATACGGCCTCCGCTGGGCCCATCCGGACATCCGGCTCGCCCGGCAGGAATTGGGGTTCCTGCCGGACGTACCCGCGGACTAAGGGTTGGCCCGGGTGGGCAGGTAGCGGGCCCACCACCGCAGGAGCTCTTCGAAGCGCTGTTTGCGGTGGTGCGGGGTGCCGGACCGGGAAAGCTCATGGTTCTCCCCCGGAAACACGAGGAAGGCGGCGTCCACACCCTGCTGCTTCAGTGCCGTGAAGTACCGCTGGCCCTGTTCCACCGGGCAGCGGAGGTCTTCTTCGCTGTGGATGACCAGTGAGGGCGTGCGCACGCTGCGGACTGTTGCCATGGGGCTCTGTGCCGCCATCTGCTCTTCCGTGCTGCCGGTGTATTCGCCGCCGAAGAACCAGCCGATATCCGAGGATCCGATGAAGCTCACCGGATCAAGGAAACCGCGCTCCACAATGGCTGCCTTGAAACGGTGGTCCTGGCTGATGGTCCACGCCGTGAGGTATCCGCCGTACGAACCTCCCATGATTCCGAGCGCACCGCCGTCGAGCTCCTGGAACTTGGCCAGGGCACCGTCGAGGAAGGACAGCACATCCTGCATGTCCACGGTCCCCATTTTTTCCTTGATGGCCCGGCCGTGGGCCTGGCCGTAACCGGCAGAACCCCTGGGGTTGCACATGAGCACGGCGTAGCCGGCGGCGGCGTACACCTGGGCCTCATCGAACAGCGCCACGGTGTACTGCGCGAAGGGCCCGCCGTGGATGTTCAGCAGGACGGGGTGCGGTCCTTTCCCGGGCGGCAGTACCAGCCAGCCGTGGACCGGATAGCCGTCGGCCGAGTTGAACGTTAGCTCGCGCGGTTCGATGATCTCGGCCCGCAGGCGAAGCTCCGCCGAGAAATCCGTCAGCAGCCTCAGCTGGCCGTCCTCCAGGGCAGCGACGTCCCCCGCTGTGGATGCATCCGAGAAACTGACCACCACCGGGCCGCCGCCCGCGGAGGCGGCGCCGGTGACCACCCGGTCGCCATGGACCAGAAGCGAGTGGTTGCCCGTCGCCCCGAACTCCAGCAACTCCACCGTGCCCTGCGCGTTGTTGAGCAGCAACACCGAATCCGGGCCGCGGAGCTCCAGTCCCCCGGCGCCTCCGGCGAGGTCCATCGTTTCCACGTCGCTAAGGATGCCCGCCTCCCCGCCGTCCGCCGGCATCACGTAGAGGGCAGTGTTCCGTGCCACGAAGTCCTGGCCGGACGGGCCAAGTTCCTGGGCAAGGAAGAACAGCCACTTCCCGTCCCTGGACTGGCGTGCCGCGGCGACCGTCTGCCGGCCGCTGTTGGTTGCCTTGACGGCTTCGGGCTCTCCTCCCGAGACGCTGACACGGTATATGCCGGCCTCAAGATCGTGGTCGCTGCCCTCATGGAGGGCGGCGACGAAGTACACAAAGCGTCCGTCCGTGCTGAACGATTCACCGCTGTGGTCTGTCGCCGCGAATGTCAGTTGGCGGGCCTGCGGGAGCAGGCTGTCGGCGGCTGCGTCTTCTGCGTTCTTGGCTGAATCGGGCTCGGGGCCGTTTTTCGATAACGCGCCTTGCGCTGCCTTGCGGGCCTTCAAGGCGCGGCCCGCGGGCGCCACACGTGGTTCCTCGTCCAGCTCGGGGACGTCCACGATGTACAGCTGGACGGGCTTGTCCGCCGTGTAGCCGACGCCGTTCATCCGGTATTTATAGTCCGTAATGAGCCTTGCTTCCTCGGCGCCGGCGGACACGCCGTCCAGCGTGCCGTACCGGCCGTCGTCGGGCGTTCTGGCACCGAAGACAATGCTGTGCGAATCGGGCGACCAGGCAAAGGAGGAGACGCCGAGCCTGGCGTTGGTCAGGACCTGCGGTTCGCCGCCGGCTGCCTCCACAACGTGAAGCTGCGGTTTGCCGTCGGCGGTGACGCGGAGGAATGCCAGCACCAGCCCGTCCGGCGAGAATGCCGGCGCTGTGTCCCGGAAGCCGCGGGTCAGCCGGCGTGGCAGCTTCTCCGGGTCCAGCGGCACAGTCCATAGCTGGCCAACGTAGCTGTCGGCATCGAAATCAGGGCGGATGACCGAAACCACGGCCCTGGTGCCGTCCGGGTGGGCGGCCGGGGCGGAAACGGACTTCAGCAGCGGCAGATCTTCAGGTTTCACGCTTGTGAGCCTAACCGCTCGCGAACGGCCTGTGAAACAACTCACGTGTCCAGCTGCGGCCCGCCGGGTGCCGCCGGGATCCCGGGAGGCTGCCGCGCCGGCGGCCCCTAGGATGGGGAGCATGCTTTCCGACGCCGTCCGCTCCCTCCTGTGCCCCGTCTGCCGGAACAGCCTGACTCTGTTCGCGGCTCCTGGCGGCAGCCGGCTGACCTGCCCTGAGGGCCACAGCTTCGACGCAGCCAGGCAGGGCTACTTCAACATGCTGGTGGGCAAGGGAACTGTCTTCGAGGCCGATACCGCCGCCATGGTGGCAGCGCGCTTCGACTTTCTGTCCAAGGGGCACTACCGGCCCCTGGCCGAGGCCGTCGCGGAACTGGCCCGTCCCGCGCTGCGCGGGCCGCAGCCCACGGTGCTGGATGCCGGAACGGGAACCGGGCACTACCTGCACGCATTGCTGGCCGCTGTCCCTGCCCGTGCCATCGGTCTGGATATTTCCAAGTTCGCGCTGCGGCGCGCGGCCCGGATGAATCCCGACGCCGTTAACCTGGTCGGCGATGTCTGGCAGCCGCTTCCGGTCGCGGACGCCGCCGTCGACGTTGTCACGGTGGTTTTCGCCCCGAGGAACGCCGCGGAATTCGCCCGGGTGCTTCGTCCCGGCGGGCGGCTGATTGTGGTGACCCCGCGGCCCGGCCACCTCGCGGAAATCGCGGACCAGGCCGGCATGCTCGGCATTGAGCCGGCCAAGGAGGAACGGCTAGCGAGCAGCCTGGAGGGTCACTTCGCGGCGCACTCCAGCCGGGAACTGGACCTCGAACTGGGACTCGGACCCGACGACGTCGGCCACCTCGCGCTCATGGGGCCCGCCGGCCATCATCTGGAACCGGCAGCACTGGAAGCCCTCGTTGGCACACTGCCGCCCGTCACCAAGGTCTCGGCCAGGTTCCGAATGAGCGTTTTCGTGCCCCTGCGGCAGCCGTCCGCATAACGACTTGACTACTTTCCAAACGTGCCCAACAGTCCCCTCCTGCGCCCCATGGCTTCGGTCTAGGATGGAAGAACAGTTACTGAGGGCCTGCTTCCGCAGCTCCCGGGACGAAGGGGGTAGGCATGTTTGAGTGGCTTGGCGAGAACTGGTGGGCGCTGTGGCTCACCGTATTCCTGGCGTTCGCCGTCGTGGAGATGCTGACGCTGGACCTGTTCTTCATCATGCTCGGCGGCGGAGCGCTGGCCGGACTGCTGGCTGATTTCGCCGGCGCCGATTTCTGGCTGCAGATCGTAGTCTTCTGCGTTGTTTCCCTGCTCATGGTGGTCTTTGTTCGACCCGTTGCGCTGAAGCACCTGAAGAAGGGCCCCGCTGAACAACGCACCAACATCGACCGCCTGATCGGCGAATCCGCCCTCGTCATGGAAACCGTCAGCAGCTCCTCCGGCTTGGTCAAGATCGGCGGCGACGTCTGGAGCGCACGCTCCGAAAACGGAGTCCTGAACGCCGGGCAGAAGGTCGTTGTATCCGCCATTGAAGGTGCGACGGCGGTTGTGGCGCCGCAGCCGGAAACGGCCGTCCAGTAGTGCCGGCAGGCAAGCAGTACACGCAAACGTAGGCAGGAACAATTTTCCGGCAGCCGCCACTGGCACCGGTCACGCGGCAGAGCAGCCGCACCATGGCAAGGCACATAACTGGGGAATAGGTGATGTATGGATATCGCAGTCGCAATCGTGCTGCTGGTTCTTGTTGCGTTCGTAATAATAGTGCTGGTCCGGTCGGTGCGGATCGTCCCGCAGGCCCGCGCCGGCGTCGTCGAGCGGCTCGGCAAATACCAGCGGACCCTGCTCCCCGGCCTCACCATCCTCATTCCCTTCGTGGACAGGCTCCTGCCGCTCCTGGATCTCCGCGAGCAGGTCGTCTCGTTCCCCCCGCAGCCGGTCATCACCGAGGACAACCTCGTCGTCTCCATTGACACAGTGGTCTATTTCCAGGTCACCGACGCGCGGGCGGCCACGTACGAGATTGCGAATTACATCCAGGCGGTGGAACAGCTCACCACCACAACACTTCGAAACGTGGTTGGCGGCCTCAACCTTGAAGAGGCCCTGACTTCCCGAGACCAGATCAACGGCCAGCTGCGCGGCGTCCTGGATGAAGCGACGGGGCGCTGGGGCATCCGCGTTTCCCGTGTGGAGCTCAAGGCCATCGACCCGCCCCACTCCATCCAGGATTCGATGGAGAAGCAGATGCGGGCAGAACGCGACCGCCGCGCCGCCATCCTGACCGCCGAGGGAACTAAGCAGTCGGCCATCCTGACCGCTGAAGGCCAGCGACAGTCCTCCATCCTCAAGGCGGAGGGCGACGCCAAGGCCGCCATCCTCCGGGCTGACGGCGAAGCCCAGGCCATCCAGAAGGTCTTCGACGCGATCCACAAGGGCAACCCGGACCAGAAGCTCCTGGCGTACCAGTACCTGCAGACCCTGCCCAAGCTGGCCGAAGGTTCCTCCAATAAGCTTTGGATCATCCCCAGCGAAGTCGGCGAAGCCCTGAAAGGCATCGGCAACGCGCTCGGCGGCACCAATCCGGACCCCCGGACAGGCGGCCTTTTCGACGGCGGAACTGAGGCCGGTAACAACGCCGGCCCTGACGCCGCATCGGGCGGCACCCGGGCCGACGAGCCGCGGCTGCCGCTGTAATAACCTCGCAGGACCGGTCTCGGGAGGCATCCGCAGGTGCGGGTGCCTCCCGTGTTCCGGCCCGCGACAGGCGCCCGGCTTTACGGGCCCGGGCCGGACCCCGTATAATAGTATATTTGTCCGGCTGGTTCAGACCTGCTGGAACAATCAAGCTTGGCAGAGCGTTGTGTCTAAAGATGCAGTGCAGTGCAAACAGTAGTCCGTGGCGTGTGCTGCCCCGGCTAGCGCGGGGCCTGACTCCGCGAACCGACCAAAGGGAGAAATCATGAGCGATCGCAGCCTCCGGGGCATGCGTCTTGGCGCACAGAGCATGGAGACCGAATCCGGTGTTGAGCCGGCTCCGCGCCAGCGGGTTGAGTACCGTTGCGAGGACGGCGAGCAGGTCTTCGTTACCTTCTCCTCCGAAGCCGAGATTCCTCCGGTGTGGGTTTCGAAGACCGGCAAGGAAGCCTTGCTCGTGGACGGCGAACGCCCCATCAACAGCAACGAGAAGGCAGTGCGTACGCACTGGGACATGCTTCTGGAACGCCGTTCCCTGCCCGAGCTCGAGCAGATCCTCGAAGACCGCCTGACCATTCTGCGGGAACGCCGCGGCGAACGGCGTTCAGCTTAATACGGCTCAGCAACGTGGCGTCGTAGCCTAAAGAAAGGGCCGGGCCCGTACCCTCCGCGAGAGGCTACGGGCCCGGCCCTTTTGTTGTCCCGGACATGATGGGTGCAGCCCGGTCCTGAGGGGCCGGGCTAAGAGGCTGAGCCCCGGCGGGTGAGCTTATTCCAGCGGGCGGCGAGCCCCCACCTGGTGACGTTGATCATGGCTTCCACCACAATGTTGCCGCTCATCTTGGAGGCTCCGAGCTCGCGCTCCACAAAGGTGATGGGGCGTTCCACAATCTTCAGGCCCATCTTGGCCACCCGCCAGGCGAGGTCCACCTGGAACCCGTAGCCCACGGAGTCCACCTGGTCCAGGTTGAGCTTCTCAAGCGTCGTCCGCCGGAAGGCCCGGTAACCGCCGGTGACATCCTTGATCTTGAGTCCCAGCATCAGCCGGGCATATGTGCTGCCGATCCGGGAGATTGCCTGCCGGTACAGCGGCCAGTTGACCACGCTGCCTCCCGGCACCCAGCGTGAACCCATGGCCAGGTCGGCGCCCTCTTCCACGGCGTCCAGAAGCTGCTGCAGCTGCTCAGGCTGGTGTGAACCGTCCGCGTCCATTTCCACAAGGATGTCGTACCCGGCTTCGAGGCCCCATTTGAAGCCGGCTATGTAGGCGGCGCCCAGTCCGGCCTTGCCTTGGCGGTGCAGTACGTGAACCTGGCTGTCTTCGGCAGCGATGCGGTCCGCCAGCTGTCCGGTGCCGTCCGGGCTGTTGTCGTCCACCACCAGCACATCGGAAGCCGGAACGGCCGCACGCAAGCGCGCGAGTGTCTTGGGCAACGATTCCAGCTCGTTGTAGGTGGGGATGATGGTGAGGACACGCACAGCGAGGCCCTTTCCTTGATGGGAGCGGTCACGCGCCAGGAAGCACAACAGAAGTGCCGGGCTTAAGGCGCAAGTCACCATTATAGGGAGTTTGCGCTGCCCAGGCGCGTTAGGGGGCAGGCCGCGGGCAGGTCCACATGCCTCGGGCCAGTTCCAGCCGGATGCGGCCTGCCTCGGCGGAACTGTTTTCTGCTGCACAGTGGACCTGCCCCTGGACTGCCACGGCGTGGCCCGTCGTCAGGTCCGAACGGGGCATCCTGCCGGCGGGTCGCGTGGCCAGACGGAACCGCGCGATGGTGGAACCGTCCGTTGCGACTCAATGCTACGGACGGCCCGCACCGTGTCAACCCGGCTTTGACGTGCGGGTTTAGTCATAGCCGCAGGTCAGGACCATACGGCGCGCCGGGAGCTTTCCGGTCTATGACCGCAGGGAACCGTTTGTGAACAACTCTTTCCCGTCGCGTACTGTCTGCAGACACACGGGGTCGCTTCCGGTGTCCAGCGCCGGGAGCAAAGGTGTACGCGCCCGGGGGTCCGTACTCCAGGACTGCACGCGGCCGTCCGCCACCTGCACCATGAGTTCCTCCACTTCCCAGACCGCGAAGCTTGCCGGGGCGCCCGGAACCAGTTGGCCGGCCATTGGATTGCGGTACCTGGCGGCGCGCCAGCCGGCCCTGGTGTGGCCGAGGAAAGCTGCCCGCGCCGAAATTCGCTGGTCCGGGTTGCTGTGCTCAAGGCAGGCCCGGACGCTGGCCCAGGGGTTGAGCGGAGTCACAGGGCTGTCGCTGCCGAAGCAGATGGGAACTCCTGCAGCGTAGAAGGAGGCGAAGGCGTTCATTCCGCGCTCCCGGATACCCAGCCGTTCCTGGTAGAGGCGCCCCGCCCCGCCCCACTCAGCGTCGAAGCCCGGCTGCACACTGACGGTGACCGAATATTTTGCCAGCCGGTCGATGGCCGCGGCATCGGCCAATTCCACATGCTCAAACCGGTGGCCGGCAGCCCTGACCCGCTGCTCCCCCACTTCCGCCGCTGCACGGTCCAGGGCGTCCAGCGCCGCGTCGAGTCCGGCGTCGCCGATCACGTGGAACCCGGCCTGTATGCCGAGCAGCGAACACGCAGCCACATGGGCGGCAGCTTCGTCAACGGTAAGGTACAGGCTGCCGCGCTCCCCCGGAGCATCGCTGTAGTCGTCTCTCAGTGCAGCAGTCCGGGAGCCGATGGATCCGTCGATGTTCAGGTCCCCGGCGAGGCCGCGGACGCTGGCCCCAAGTCCGTCGAGAATGGTGCGGGCATCGGCCTCGGACGCCGCGAGCTGTCCCCAGTACGGAAGGACTTCAGGCACGGCGTCCCGGAAGGCACCTTGGCTGTTCCACCCCGCTGCGATCCGCAGGTCGGCTGTGCTGCCGATGTGCGGCGCAGCCATTTCCGCCACGGCCACGTACCCGTTGGCGGCGGCTTCCGCGAGGGCGCGTGATTGATACCCCCGCAGTATTTCGTCGGGCAATTGCCGCGCGGCGAGCCTGGCTGACGTGTGGGCATGGCGCTTTACCTGGCTGCCGGACGAAAAGCCGTCCAGGCCGGCCAGGCCCGCTGCCTCGGCAAAGGAGGATGACACCAGTGCGGAATGGGCGTCCACCCGCGAGAGATACACGTGCCGGCCGCCCGCCGCCCGCTCCAGCTCCTCACGGCTTGGCAGGGCTTGGTCGGCCCAGCCGCTTTCGTCCCAGCCGTGGCCCAGGACAGTGCCATTCCCACCGCTTGGAAGGCCTGCAACTGATGCAGCCACGGCGTCCAGGATGTCGGCGGCTGAGCGCATGCCGCCGAGCTGCAGGGAATCGAGGGCAATGCCTGTTTCAGTCAGGTGAACATGTGAATCCACGAAACCGGGAGCCAGCAGGGCGCCCTGGAGGTCGATGATGTCCATGGACGAATCGGCTATTGACGTGGCGGCCTGCTCCGAACCGACCCAGGCCACAGTGTCCCCGTCCACGAGCATGGCGGTGGCAAAGGGGTCGGCTGCGGTGTAGACGGAACCGTTGCGGTACAGCGTTACTTTATGGTCTTTGGCCGGCAGGTCCGCCCGTGCGTCAGTCATAGTGTGTGTTGCTCCTCAGCAGCCTTGAAGTGAGTAGGTATGTGCAGGCGGGACCGGCGGGTCAGACCACCGTGGAGTATGCCACCACGCCGCGTCTGACCAGGATGATGGCCTCCGAGCAGAGGCGTGAAAGCCTCGGGTCCAGGCCCGGGATCTTGGCCAGCTGGTCCAGCAAGTCAATGACCTGTTTGACCCACCGGACAAAGTCGCCTGCTGCCAGGTCTGTGCCGCTGAGCACTTCCTGAAGGTGCCTGCCCTTGGCCCATTTGAAGATCGGCCAGACGAGCCCCAGTTCGGGCTCGCCGGTGAGGGGAAGCCGGTTCGCTTCCTCGGCATCCTCCAGCACGGACCACTCCCGGACCACGATGTCCACGGCGGTCTCCAGCGACACGCTGGGCATCCTGGGCCGCAGGCCCCGCTCCTCCCGTTTTGCCTGGAAAACCAACACACTAGCGAGGGCTGCCACTTCAGTGGCATCGAGGTCGCTGAACGCTCCTTGCCGCAGCGACTGGGATATGAGGAGGTCCTTCTCACCGTAGATACGGCGCAGCTTCTGTCCGTCGGCGTTGATCGTGACCCTCCCGGAATCGGAGGTTTCCAGGTACCCGTAGCTGGAGAGCAGATCGCAGACCCGGTCGAACGTTTTGGCGATGGTATTGGTGCGGCTTTGGATTTCGCGAACCAGCCCGTCAGTTTCGCGGCGGAGCTTCCACCAGCGCTCGGACCAGCGCGCGTGGTCCTCCCGTTCGCTGCAGCCGTGGCAGGGATGGGACCGCAGCGCCAGCCGCAGGTCGGCAATCCTCTTCTCCTGGTCCGGCAAGGCGGCGGCGCGGCCGAAATCAGTGTTCCGGGTATTCCCGGGCGCGGGCGGCCGGTTTTCCCGGAGTGCGTTGCGGACCGACGATGCCAGGTCCTTGCGCGATTTGGGGACCTTCGCGTTGAACGACTTCGGTATGCGGACCCGGGTCACGGGCGTGATGGGCCCCTCGAGGTCCTGAATGCCGAGCCTTCGCAACTGGTTGTCCAGGGTCAGGACAGCCGGCCGCGGCTCGCGGGAGGTGTGGTCGGAGCCCAGCACCACAGCGAAGCCGGGCGCCCTGCCCGTCGGCACGTCCACCACATCGCCGGGCAGCAACCTGCTCAACGAATCCTCCGTGATGGATTTGCGGGCCTTCGAGGTGCTGCGGGAAGCGGCGTTCTCGGCGTCGGACAGTTCTCGCCGCAGCCGTGAGTACTCGGTGAAGTCACCCAGATGGCACGTCATGGATTTCTGGAAGCCGGCCAGGGACTCTTCCCTGCTCCGGACCTGCTTTGCCAGGCCGACCACCGAACGGTCCGCCTGGAACTGGGCAAAAGAGGATTCCAGGATTTCACGGGCGCGGGGCCTGCCGAACTGCGCCAGGAGGTTAATGCTCATGTTGTAGGTGGGGCGGAAGCTCGAGTTCAGCGGGTAGGTCCGGCGCGATGCCAGGCCGGCGACCGCCGTCGGGTCGGTTCCGGGCTGCCACAGCACCACCGCGTGGCCTTCGACGTCGATGCCGCGGCGCCCTGCGCGGCCGGTGAGCTGCGTGTATTCCCCGGCGGTGATGCCAACGTGGGCTTCACCGTTGAACTTGTCCAGCTTTTCCAGTACCACCGAACGTGCTGGCATGTTGACGCCCAGCGCGAGGGTTTCGGTGGCGAACACCGCCTTGACCAGGCCCTCGACGAACAGCTTCTCCACGACCTCCTTGAAGGTGGGCAGCATGCCGGCGTGATGCGCCGCGAGGCCCCGCAGGAGGCCGTCACGCCAACTCCAGAACCCGAGCACGTCGAGATCATCCGACGGAATGTCCTGCGCCGCTTCATCAACACGGCTGGCAATAACGCGCTGTTCACGCTCGGTGGTCAGCCACAACCCGGCTGAGACGCACTGCGCCACGGCGGCGTCGCAGCCGGCACGGGAGAAGATGAACGTGATGGAGGGAAGCAGATCCTGCCGGTCCAGGCTGGCGATGACCTGGGGACGACTGGCCTTGCGGACGGCACTCTGCTGCGCCTGGGAGCGGTTGTCGCCGCGCTGGTTCTGCTGGCGGCGCTGGCTGCGTCCGCCATGGCCGAAGCGGGCCCGTGAATTCATCTGGCTCTCGGTGCGGGCCATCGCCAGCAGGTCCGGGTTCACTTCAAACCCCCGTTCGAGGGAGACGTTGGCCGTCATTGCCGTGGCGGCTGGATCCGACTCCCCTTCAGGGGCGATCTCGTCGAACGTTGTTTCGCCGGCGAAGAGGTCCACGATTTCACGTCCCACCATGACGTGCTGCCAGAGCGGCACCGGACGGTGCTCGGAGACGATGACGTCAGTGTGCCCGCGGACGGTATCCAGCCACGCCCCGAATTCCTCGGCGTTAGAGACCGTTGCGCTCAGCGATGCCACCTGGACTTCGCTCGGCAGGTGGATGATGACCTCTTCCCAGACGGCGCCGCGGAACCGGTCGGCGAGGTAATGCACCTCGTCCATGACCACGAAGCCGAGGTCATCCAGCGTGTCCGAATCCGCATAGAGCATATTGCGGAGGACTTCGGTGGTCATGACGACAACCGGGGCGTCGCCGTTAATGCTCGTGTCCCCTGTGAGGAGGCCGACGTTTTCCGGGCCGTATTTGTCGGCCAGCTCAGCATACTTCTGGTTGCTCAGCGCCTTGATCGGGGTGGTGTAAAAGGCTTTGAGGCCGCGCTGGAGTGCCAGATAGATGGCGAACTCGCCCACGATTGTTTTGCCTGCGCCGGTAGGTGCCGCCACCAGGACGCCCCTGCCCTGCTGAAGGGACTTGCACGCTTGGCGCTGGAAATCGTCGAGTTCGAAATCCAGCGTCCGCACGAATTTACCCAAATATGTATTGGCTTCGGCGGTCCGCTCGGCACTGGCCCGATAGAGTTCCGACGGCGACTGTGGCCCGGTTGTGGAGGACATACTTCCAGCCTAGTGGGCGCGGGACTAGAGTTTCCCCAGTTCCGTGCCGGGCGTTGCGACGTCGGCCGTCGCCTCAGTTTCTGCGGCGATCTTCGCGGCCTTCCGGTCCCGGCGCCGGTCATTGAAGATACAGAGCCCGATTGCGGCGAAAAACAGCGCAAGGAGCGGACCCGCGAGCAGGAACATGGAGAGGGCATCCGCGCCCGGAGCGGCAACGGCAGCAAGCACAAACACCAGGAAGACCGTGATGCGCCAAGCCTTCAGGATGGTCTCGCCCCGGATGATTCCGGCCATGTTGACGCCCACCAGGACCACGGGAACCAGGAACGCGAGGCCGAGGAACAACACCATGCGCGTGACGAAATCCACATAGTCGCGCGCATCGATGAGGTTGGAGAATCCCGCAGGCGTGAACTGGGTCAGCGCGCGCACCACCTGCGGCGTCACCATCCATCCGACCCACACGCCGGCAAGGAACAGCGGCACCGCCGCGGCCATGTAGCCGAGGGTGTAGTGCCGCTCTTTCTTGGTAAGACCGGGGGTGATGAAGGCCCACAGCTGGTAGATCCAGATGGGACTCGAGATGACAGCGCCGATCAGCAGGGAGAGCTGGAGTTTGAAGTCGAACGGAGACGCAATGCTGGAGAAATTCACGGAGGACGTGCCGCCCGTGGTCTCGGCAATCCGGTCAACCGGCTCCTTGAGGGCGCTCAATACGGGATCGTAAAGGATCCACCCGCCGATGCCGCCGATGACAAGGCCAATGGCGGACTTAACGAGCCGGTTCTTGAGCTCCTTAAGATGATCCATCAGGGCCATCCGACCCTCAGGGTTGGATTTACGGCCCTTCGTCAGTGCCACTTCAGGTCAAACGCGGTTCGACGGCGGAACGTCCGTGCCGTCTGCACTGCCGGTGCTGCCCGTGGCGTCACCGTTCTGCGGCCGGGACTGCGGGTGGTTGACGATCTTTCCCTCGACCGGGTCGCCGTCCTTGGCCTCGGGCTTGCCGTCGTTCTTCATTTCCTTGACCTCGGACTTGATGATCCGCATTGACTGGCCGAGACTGCGGGCCATGGCCGGAAGCTTGGGCGCGGCAAACAGCAGCAGAGCCACGATGATAATAATGACGATGGGCCAAGGGCCATCAAAGAGTCGTCCCACTGGAAGTCCTTTCCTCGAAATACATCCTACGTCTAACTGAATTCGATGTCGCGCAGCGCCTGTGGCTGGCCACGGTCCGCTTTACGCTGAACGCGCCGCTGGCGGCGCTCTTCCCTGCGGGAGGATTTGGACGCCACGTAATCATGTCTCATCTGCATCGGCGAGGCAAAAACTGCAGAGCCGGGCGTTGCCCGGTGCCCGTTGTCAGGTTCACCGTCCGGGGCCGGCCCCAGTCCGGGGGCGGGGTCGGTGATATTGGCCAGGGGCGCCCCGAAGCGTTCGCCGGCAGCGCCCAGGTCCCTGACCGTGGCCATGAACTGCCTGAACAGCCTGATTCCCAACAACACATAGAAGAGCAGGGAGACGGCTACGAGCGCTATCCAGATCAGGATCCAAGACCACCAAGGCATGCTGAGTAGTCTAGCCGCCGTAACGGGCCAGGGCCGCGCGGATCCAATCCCCCGCGGCGTCAGCCAGGTTGGCGGGCGCGAGAATCCGGACGGCGCCGCCGTGCTGGGCAACAAACATGGGCAGCCATCCCGTGCTCCCGAACCTGATGTCGGCAATCAGCCCGCCGTTCGGAAGCGGCGCGGTCCGTTCGGCGTAGTAGTCATCGGCGAGGCCGATGCCCTGGGGCGCCAGTTCCACGGTGACCACGGTGTCGTCGTCGTTCGGGGTGAACAGCTTGACCGGGAATCCTTCGGCGGGTCTGGCCGCTTCGGTGACGCGCCGTCCGTTCGGTTCCAGTGCCTCAATCCGGTCCAGCCGGAAGTTCCTTAGGCCGTGTGCGCTGTGGCAGTAGGCCTCGAAGTACCAGGTGTTGTCCAGCGAGTAGAGCCGCAGTGGATCGACCTCCCGTTCGGACATGGAGTCGCGCTGCGCGGAAAAGTACGTGAGGTGCAGCTGCCGGCCGCCCGTGATGGCGTCCCGGATGGTGGCCAGATGGGCGGAATTCGCCGGGCCCACCTGGGGCCCCGCAATGGATGCCGCCTTCAGGCCCTCCTCCCCCGCTGCCGCCATCAGTTTCACGGTGACGGACTCCAGCGCACTCCCCTCGGCGAGCTCCGGCAGGCCGTTGAGGGTCTCCAG
The DNA here is from genome assembly GCF_033142195.1 of Arthrobacter sp. B10-11. Taxonomy (NCBI): domain Bacteria; kingdom Bacillati; phylum Actinomycetota; class Actinomycetes; order Micrococcales; family Micrococcaceae; genus Arthrobacter; species Arthrobacter sp. B10-11. Next base: position 287,586 of record NZ_JAWMTH010000003.1, on the reverse strand, counting down.
GCCCGTCAGGAGGGCGCAGGCCTCGTCCACGGTGAAGCGGACCGGACGATTGAGGTCAAGGTCCTGGGTGATGTAAACGTGGTCATCTTCCCACTGGATGTCCAGGAGGTCATCCGGGTATCCCTCGGGCAGGCCGGAGCAGATCAGGATCCGCAGATCGTCTTCCAGTTCCTTCCGGGTCACGCCGAAACTGGAAGCAACCTCGCTGATATGCAGGCCCTGGTTGTGGACCAGGAACGGCACCAGCTGAAGCATCCGCCTGAGCTGGTCCTCGGACGTCCGCTTGCGCGGGCGCTTGGCCGGAACGGTGTCCGGAAAATCTACGGCGGGAACGGGCAACGCCGCAAAGTCCGCGGCGGCCTGCAGCCTCCTCCGGACAGCGGATGCCAGTTCCGCCGGCGCAGCCACCACCACGTTCGGGCCGTAGGACGCGAGTTCTTCGCCCAGCACCTCAACATCCCTGAAGGGAACATGGAGCCGCTCCCAACCGGCGTCGGGCGTGCCGGTGGCGGCGTCAGGCGCGCCGGCTTCCTGTGCCCGCTTGCGCAGGCCGAGCAGCCTTCCCGCCGCCACGTCAACGGTCGCGGACTGCACAGGCAGCTCGGGAAGCGAGTCCAGTTCCTTCCGCACATTGAATGCCTCCGGCGGGGAGTAGCGATCCTTCTCTTCGACGGCCACGGCGGACGTGAAGCGGGACAGCCGGAAGAAGCGCTTTGCGCCGCGGGCCCGGTCGAAGCCCACCAGGTACCACTGCCCGAAGCGGCTTCCCAGTCCCCAGGGCTCAACGGTCCGGAGTTCTTCGCGGCCGGTGCTCCCGGCAAGGTACGTGAAGCTCACCGGGTGCTGGGTGTGCATTGCCGTGACCAGGTCTTCAAAGGCCTGCCCGGCGGGTTTGATCCGGGGCTGGACGCCGGCCGGCAGTTCGGCCTCAGCGAGCCCGCCGGCCGCCTGCAGCTTGCGCATGGCATCTTGTGCTGCCGAGCCGAGCGCGGCCTGCTCCCAGAGCTGGGCAGCAAGGATGAGGACAGTGCACTCGGCGGAGGTCAGGTCGACGTCGGGGAGCCGGTTGGACTCCTTGCCGATCCGGTAGCGCGCTGTGGCAGGATCATCGGAGCCCCACCCCTGGTCCATGACCGTCTCGACCTCGAAGCCGAACTGGCGGAGGTCACTCTTGTCCCGCTCGAACATACGGCCGAACGTGGATTCGCTGCTGCTCGTGTCGTGGTAGACCTTTTCGCGAAGTTCACCGCGCCGCAGGCCGTAGCGGGTGTTGAGAAGCGCGATGAGCAGGTTCAGGAGGCGTTCTGTACGTGAGGCGGACACCTTGGCTACGTTACTAAAGCCGGTGGGGCTTAACGCCGTAAGCGCGGCAACAACCGGAAATTTCCTTCCGATTGTTACCGCGCTCCCTACGGCAGGCCGGCCGGTGCCGGGCCGTTTTCCGCTTAGCGGACTCCGACGAGGTCCACCACGAAGATCAATGCTTCGTTGGGGCCGATCGCTCCGCCGGCACCGCGGGAGCCGTAAGCGAGTTCGGAGGGGATCTCCAGGCGGCGGCGGCCGCCGACCTTCATGCCCAGCAGTCCCTGGTCCCAGCCCTGGATGACCTGGCCCACTCCGACGCGGAAGTCCAGCGGAGCGCCACGGCCCCAGGAAGCATCGAATTCCTCGCCGGTGGACCAGGCGACCCCGACGTAGTGGGTGGAGACGGTGTCGCCCGGCTTGGCCTCGGCGCCGTCACCTTCGATGAGGTCGGTGATCACGAGCTCAGTGGGAACGTCGCCCTCGGGGAAGTCAATTTCCGGCTTCTGGCGGTCGAAGTTGCGTTGTCCAAATGACATGGTTGCTCCTTTGTAGTGTGGGTTGGCTTCTAGCTCGGGATGGCTTACTTGACGCCGAGGATATCGACGACGAACACCAGATCGCCCTTGGCCTCGCCCTGTCCGGCATCGCCGTAGGCAAGGTCCTTCGGGATGACCAGGAGTACGCGGGAGCCGACGGTCTTGCCGGCAAGGCCCTGGGTCCAGCCTTTGATGACGCCGGTCAGCGGGAAGCTGGCCTTTTCGCCGCGGTCGAAGCTGGAGTCGAACTTTGTGCCACCGTTGAGGGTGACTCCGACGTAGTTGACAGTCAGGGTGTCGGATTCCTTGACGGCGGGGCCGGTGCCCTTGATGAGGTCCTGCGACACAAGCTCAGTGGGGGCCTTGACGCCGTCAACGGAGATCTCCGGGATTCCCTTGTCGTTTTCCTTGACGGTGGGAAGGCCGGCGGGCGGCGTCACAGTCTCACCCTCCGGCTTGTCCAGCACCTTCGGGGCGTCCTTGGCGGACAGGACCTTGACGACGAGCAGCTGCGTGGGGCTGGCCTCGGCGCCCTCCTGGGCCGCCTGGCCGGGCACGGCAAGGGCAAGCTGCGAGCCGATCTTTGCACCTACGAACGCGTTGTAGATGACGGCGTTGCCGGTCTTGAGGTCATCGTTCAGCTCCAGCGGCTCGGGGTCCTTGGCGAAGGTGTCTTCGAGGGTGGAGCCGTCCTTGCCGCTGAGGGCGAGGATGGAGATGTCAGCGATCTGGTTGGCCTTAAGGCGCTCCCCGTTGCCCTCGGTGACCACCTTGACGGTGGGCTCCGTGACATCCAGGGGCTTGTCGAATTCGACTCCGGGTGCCTTCTTGTCCCCGTTGTCCGTAAGCTTCAGGGAGTCGAGCTTGGCGGTCTCGCCAGCAGACTGGCTGGTGGGCTCCGGGGCTGCAGGCGATCCGCCGCAGGCGGTGATCAGCAGCAGTCCGGGAATGAGAATTGCTAGTAGTCGGCGCACGTAAGAACTTTCGTCGGGGCAAGATGGATGCGTGCCGCGAATGGAGCGCACGGCAACGCAGTCGGTGACCGGTTAAACGGCCCCATCCAGAATAGCCCCTGAAGCTGGGTATCAGCCCATAGAGTCCAGGAGGGCATCCACGCGCTCGTCCACGCTGCGGAACGGATCCTTGCACAGGATCGTCTGGTGGGCGCGGTCATTCAGCTTCAGGTGCACCCAGTCAACCGTGTAGTCGCGGCCCAGCTCCTGGGCGCGGCGGACAAAGTCGCCGCGGAGCTTTGCCCGGGTTGTCTGCGGCGGGGCATCCACAGCGTCCTTGACCGCGGTGTCGTCCACCACGCGGCGGACGGCTCCCCGGGCCTGCAGCAGGTAGTACAGCCCGCGTGTCCGCGAAATGTCATGGTACGTGAGGTCCAGCTGGGCGATCCTCGGCGCGTCCAGCCCGAGCCCGTGCCGGTTCCGGTAACTGTCCATGAGTTTCTTCTTGATGGCCCAGTCGATCTCGGTGTCGATCGTGCTGGTGTCTCCGCTCTCGATGGCCGTGAGCGTCCGTTCCCAAAGGTCCAGGATCACGGGCACGTGCCGGTTGTGGGCGCCGTTCTCAGCGACAAAAGCCGTGACTTTGTTCAGATACTCCCGCTGGATTTCCAGGGCGGTCAGCTGCCGGCCGTTGGCAAGGCGGATGAGTGCCCGTCCACTCAGGTCATGCGAGATTTCGCGGATGCTGCGGATCGGGTTCTCCATCCGCATGTCCCGCATGATCACACCAGCCTCGATCATCCGAAGGATCAGGTCCACGGTGCCCACCTTCATCAGGGCAGTGGTTTCGGACATGTTGGAGTCGCCCACGATCACGTGGAGGCGGCGGTAGAACTCCGCGTCAGCATGGGGTTCGTCCCGGGTGTTGATGATGGGACGGGACCTGGTGGTGGCGGAGGAAACGCCTTCCCAGATGTGGTCCGCGCGCTGGGAAAAGGCGAAGGTGGCGCCATGCGGGGTCTTCAGGATCTTGCCCGCCCCGGCGATAAGCTGGCGTGTCACCAGGAACGGAATGAGGATCTCAGCGAGCCTCGAGAATTCCCCGCGGCGGGGAATGAGGTAGTTCTCGTGGCTTCCGTAGGAATTGCCGGCGGAGTCGGTGTTGTTCTTGAAAAGGTAGACCGTTCCGTTGAATCCTTCGGCGGCAAGCCTCTCCTGCGCCTCATCCACGAGGTCGTCCAGGATCAGTTCGCCCGCGCGGTCGTGGGCGATCAGCTGTCCCAGGTCGTCGCACTCGGCTGTCGCGTACTCGGGGTGGGAGCCCACATCGAGGTACAGCCGGGAACCGTTGGTCAGGAACACATTGGAGGAACGTCCCCAGCTGACCACTTTGCGGAACAGGTAGCGCGCCACCTCCTCCGGTGCGAGCGGGCGGGAGTCCGGGCTCGAGTAAGAGATGCCGAATTCGGTTTCGATGCCGAAGATGCGCTTGTCCATTTCAGTTCTCCTCAGACAGCAGGGCGGCGATTTCGTCGTCGCCGAGGCGCCGGAAAGCCCGCCGGGATCCGCGGGCGCTTTCCGAACCGCGGTCCAGGACCGCCACCTCCAGGGCTGATGCGGGCAGTTCGCCGGCTTCCTTGTCGGTGACCAGCCCCTTCATGGCGAGCCTGATTGCACCGGCGAAGTTCAGTTCCCGCTGCCACCCGCCTTCCACTGTCTCGGCGACCTTGTCCGCCTGGCCGCCCATGACAATGAAACGTTTTTCGTCGGCAATCGAGCCGTCGAACGTCAGCCGGTAAAGGTGATCGTCCGAGGGGCTTTCCCCGACCTCGGCCACGGCCAGCTCCACTTCGAAGGGTTTCTGCTCGGCGGTGAACACAGCACCAAGGCTTTGTGCATAGACGCTGGCCAGTCCCCTGGCCGTCACGTCCTCACGGTCGTAGGAGTAGCCGCGGACATCGGCGTAGCGGACTCCCGCCTGGCGGAGGCTTTCGAACTCGTTGTATTTGCCGACGGCGGCGAAGGCGATCTTGTCGTAGATCTCGCCGATCTTATGCAACGACGGCGACGGATTTTCCGCGACGAGGGCGATGCCCTCCTCGCAGCTGATGACGACGACGGAGCGGCCGCGGGCAATACCCTTCCGTGCGAAGTCCGCACGGTCCTTCATCAGCTGTTCGGGCGACACATAAAACTGTTGAGTCATATCAGGCCTCCCGCCGAGCCGTTGTCCGGGCCTCGATGATGGCGCCGGCGACGGCGGCCAGATCATGCTCGGGTATTCGCCGGGCACCTGTCCGGCCCACGGTGTAGACAACCGGCCACAGCTGCCGGACGGGGTCCGGTCCGCCGGTTGCCGAGTCGTCATCCGCGGCATCGTAGAGCGCTTCAACGGCCACCGCTACGGCTTCCTCTTCGGTAAGTCCCGGCCGCCAGAGTTTTTTGAGGGCTCCGCGGGCAAACATGGAGCCGGAACCCACCGCGTGATGCTCCTGTTCCTCGTACCGCCCGCCGGTGACGTCATAGGAAAAAAGGCGGCCCACGCCCACAGGCAGGTCGAACCCGGCAAAGAGAGGCACCACCGCCAGTCCCTGCATGGCCATGGGCAGGTTTCCGCGGATCATGGCGCCGAGCCGGTTGGCTTTGCCTTCCAGGCTCAGCAACGTTCCTTCGATCTTTTCGTAGTGTTCCAGCTCCACCTGGAACAGCCGCGTGAGGTCGATGGCGATGCCGGCTGTGCCCGCAATTCCCAGCACGGAATACCGGTCGGCCGGGAAGACCTTTTCAATGTGCCGGCTCGCAATGACGTTCCCCATCGTGGCGCGGCGGTCGCCGGCCATCAGGACACCACCGCCATACGTCATCGAGACGATGGTGGTGGCATGCGGCACCTGCAGCGGCTGTGAACCTGCTACGGCGGTCGCCGGCACGGCCTGGTTGAAGGGCAGTAAGCCGGGCCTGTTGCGTTGGAGGTGTTCAGTGAATGATGACGTGGCGTTCGCAGCTACCTGGTTGGCTGTGGTGTCCTGCACTGATGCACTCCTTCAACGTGGTGGATCAACGTCTTTTCGGCCGTCCGGGCTGCCGTCCCTCCATTCAGGCGGTGGCAGCCTGGGCCCTATTGGCCGCCTTTTTGGACGAAGGCCCGGACGAATTCCTCGGCGTTCGATTCAAGGACGCCGTCGATTTCGTCCAGAAGATCGTCCACACCCTGGGTGGCTGCCGATGCCTGGGCATCACCGGATGCGGGCGGCGTTGCGGGGGCGTCGTCGTCGAATTCGTCTTCGCGTGACTGCGGCTTCTGCTGCTCCTGGCCTGCCATTTCCTTCTCCTTCTATCCGCCCCTGATGAGAGGGGACATCCTGTAAGCCCATATTGCCACGCCTTAAGCCGTGGTGGGGTGCTTTATGCCGGTGGCGGAGGCGGAGTTTGTCCGAGCAATTCTGCCAGGAACGATCCGGCGTCCTGATGCCTTGCAAAGAGGCCTCCGGTGAGTGCTTCAGTGCCCCTGAGCGGCTCACGGGTGGGCACGCGTTGCAGCCGCCCGCGGCCTGGAACGTCGAAGATCACCGAGTCCCAGCTGGCGCCGACGACGTCTTTGCTGAAGCTGCTGACGCAGCGGCCGCGGAAATAGGCGCGGGTGTCCGACGGCGGTGCTGTCACCGCGCGGCCGATTGTTTCGTCGTCGACGATCCGCTCCATGCGGTTCCTGGCGAGCATCCGGTAGTACAGACCCTTTTCGGGTCTGACGTCGGCCCACTGGAGGTCCACCAGGCCCAGCCGGGCGTCGTTCCATTCCAGGCCGTCCCGATGCCGGTAGCCCTCCAGCAGGGAGAGCTTGGCCAGCCATTCCACGGAGGAGGCAGCGGCTGTCCGGTCACTGTCGAGGTCCGTCAAAGTGGCAGCCCAGCGTTCCAGGAGGGCATGGGTATGTCCGTCACCGTCCACGGCGTCGCCCACACCGGTGTCCTGGGCGAGCTTGGCAGCCGCTTCGTGGTACATCCACTGCAGGTCCAGCGCCGTGACCCGGCGTCCGTCCAGAAGCCGGATCGTGGCGCTCAGCGCCGTGTCGTGGCTGACGGCCTGCAGGGCGGCCACCGGCTCGTGGACCTCCACGCGTGGCGCGAGGCCGGCCTCGATCAGGCTGAGCACCATGGCCGTGGTACCGAACTTCAGGTAGTTGGAAACTTGGCTGAGGTTGGCGTCACCGATGATCACGTGCAGCCGGCGGTATTTGTCCGCCGTGGCGTGCGGTTCGTCCCGGGTGTTGATGATGGGCCGGCGGATGGTGGTCTCCAGGCCCACCTCTGCCTCGAAGAAATCCGCCCGCTGGCTGATCTGGTAACCCGGCCGGGAACTGTCCTGGCCAAGGCCCACCCGGCCGGCGCCGCACATTATCTGCCGGGTGACGAAGAACGGCGTCAGCCCCCGAACGATGTCGCCAAAGGGCACCGCGCGCGGCATGAGGTAATTCTCGTGGGAGCCGTAGGACACTGACTTGTTGTCGGTGTTGTTCTTGTAGAGGTTCACGGGCGGAAGCTGCGGATCAGCGGCCATCCGGCGAACCGCCGAAAGCGCCACCATGTCTCCGGCCGCATCCCACGCGACCGCGTCCACCGGATTCGTCACCTCCGGGCTGGAATATTCCGGATGGGCGTGGTCCACGTAGAGGCGCGCGCCGTTGCCCAGCACCATGTTCATCAGGAGTGAGCCGGCTTCGTCCTCGCCGTCCTGCTCGAGTTCCTCCCGTCCATAGGCCAGGGCCACCGCCTCCGCGTCAAGAACCGGAGGCTGGTCCGTCAGCTGGCTGGGGTCCGCCTGGTTCCGTTCGAGGGTCCACCCGCGGGCGTCATGCAGGGGTTCCTCGTCGGTGTAGTCCCACCGGGTTTCCGCCCCGCCCGCGGCCCGTTGCCGGGTCAGCTGGGCGTAGGCCTGGATCACCCGGGCAGACATCATCGTGGCGTTTGCTCCGGGCGCCGACGGAGCGTGGATGCCGTATTCGGTTTCCGATCCCATGACCCGCATCGCACCGCCCACCGGGAGCGGGGCGCCCGGCACCCGTCCGCTGCGCGGCGTCACAGGTACTGGCCCGTGCTCGGCATTGTCTCGATGGATTTCCCGGGCTCCTGCCCTGCCTTGCCTTGGACGATGGTGCGGATGTAGGTGATGCGCTCACCCTTCTTTCCGGAAATGCGCGCCCAGTCATCCGGGTTGGTGGTGTTGGGCATATCCTCATGTTCGCGGAATTCGTCGACGACGGCGCGCAGCAAGTGGTCGATGCGAATGCCCTTTTGCTGCGAGGTCAGCAGATCCTTGATGGCGTACTTCTTGGCACGGTCCACCACGTTCTGCACCACGGCGCCGGAGTTGAAGTCCTTGAAGTACAGCATTTCGGTGTCCCCGTTGGCGTATGTCACCTCAAGGTATTCGTTGGACTTTTCGGTGGAGTACATCGCTTCGACGGTCCGCTGGATCATGGCGTCCACGGTTGCCTGGACGTCGCCGCCGTGTTCCGCGAGGTCGGACTCGTGGAACGGAAGGTCCGTGGTGATGTACTTGTAGAAAATATCCGCGGCTGCCTCTGCATCCGGGCGCTGGATCTTGACCTTAACGTCCAGCCGGCCGGGCCGCAGGATGGCCGGGTCGATCATGTCCTCGCGGTTCGACGCACCGATGACGATGACGTTGTCGAGCCGTTCAACGCCGTCGATCTCGCTCAGGAGCTGGGGCACAATGGTCGTTTCGACATCGGATGAGATACCGGTGCCGCGCGTGCGGAACAGGGAATCCATTTCGTCGAAGAATACGACGACGGGGCTCCCGTCCGACGCCTTCTCCCGTGCCCGGGAGAAGATCAGGCGGATGTGCCGCTCCGTTTCGCCCACGTACTTGTCCAGGAGCTCCGGACCTTTGATGTTGAGGAAGTAGCTCTTCAGGTCCACGTTTCCGGTGCGCTCGGCAGCCCGGGCAGCCAGCGAATTGGCCACTGCTTTCGCGATGAGCGTTTTTCCGCAACCCGGCGGGCCGTAGAGCAGGATTCCCTTGGGAGCCTTGAGCCCGTGTTCGCGGTAAAGGTCCGGGTGCAGGAACGGGAGCTCCACGGCGTCCCGGATCTGCTCAATCTGCGGGCCGAGGCCGCCGATGTCCTCGTACGTGATGTCCGGGACCTCTTCAAGCACGAGGTTCTCCACTTCGGAGCGGGGAACCTTTTCGAGGGCGTAGCCCGTCCGGGAGTCGATGGAGAGGGCGTCGCCCACACGGAGTTTTTCCGACATCAGCGCCCCGGACAGGCGGATGACGCGCTCCTCGTCTGCCCGACCCACCACCAGTGCACGGTCCGAGCCCAGCATTTCCTTGAGCGTCACGAGTTCGCCGGCCCGTTCGTATCCGAGACCTGCCACCACCAGCAGGGCCTCGTTGAGGAGGACTTCCTGCCCGACGGCCAGATGGTTCATATTGACGAGCGGGCTCACCCCGACGCGCATTTTGCGGCCGGCGTTGAAGATGTCCACGGATTCCTCCGTGGCAGCCTGTCCGCTGTTCCCGGGAGTGGCCTGACGCCTGGGGTTGAGCTGCAGAATGGTGCCGAAGCTGTAAGGCGGCTGGCCTTCCTGGTCCAGGGCGTTCTTCAGACGCAGGATTTCCGCCTTCGCGGTTTCCAGCATGCCCACCAGTTTTGAGTTGTTCTGCGTTGCGGCAGCAAGCTGGCGGTCTATGTGCCGCAGCTTGTCCCGAAGGATGTTTACCTGCCGGTCTGCAACCGAGAGTTCGTTGGCCACGTAGCGGGCATTCTCAGGTTCCTCTGCCCCCACGGCTTCGTCCGGTGTCCATGAGGAATCGTTATTCGGAGTTTCCATCATGCATCAGCCCCTTCCTGCGCTTCTATTAAGACCTTAGCCCCAAGAAGCCGGGTACTGCTGGAGACATCCGAAATACGGACTAGTTCGTAACCTCCGGATCGTCCTTGACGTGGGTTCCGGCGATGGCATCGCGGGCGGCGCGGCGCAGTTTCTTGTCGGAGACAAGCCGCTCGCCCACGGCGCCCGGCGTCCAGGCGTTGACGTCCTCTTCGTTGAAGTCAGTTTTGGAAGGCCTCCGCTTTACCGAGATGCCGGTAACGCCGTCGGCAAGCCGGCGCGTGACCAGCAGGAAGCCGGTGTGGGCAACCATGCGGTGGTCCGGACGTACGGCCAGGCCTTCGAGGTGCCATCCGCGGACCATGGATTCCCAGGCATCAGGTTCGGTGAAGCGGCCGTCGGCGCGGATCGCTTCGGCGGTCCTGGACAACTGGGTCACAGTGGCAACGTAGTTGATCCACACGCCGCCGGGGGCTAGGACCGTGGCCACTGCGTCAAGGCACTCCCACGGTGCCAGCATGTCCAACACCACCCGGTCCACGGACCCGGGAGCTTCGCTGCGAACCACTTCTTCCTGGAAGTCGCCGAGGGAAATCTTCCACGCGGGGTGCGGACCTCCGAAGATCGTCTCCACGTTGCCTCGGGCAATGTCCGCGAATTCCTCGCGCCGCTCGAAGGAATGCAGATAGCCGTTGTCGCCTACTGCACGCAGCAGCGAAATCGACAACGCACCCGAACCCACACCGGCCTCCACCACGCGCGCGCCCGGGAAAATGTCCGCCATGGTGACGATCTGGCCGGCATCCTTCGGATAAACCACAGCGGCGCCGCGGGGCATGGACAACACGAAATCCGAGAGCAACGGACGGAGCGTCTGGTACTGCTGGCCCACGTTGTTGGTTACGACTGATCCGTCGACCTTGCCAATGATTTCATCGTGGTTCAGGAAGCCGCGGTGCGTGTGGAATGCTCCCCCGGCCTCAAGGGAGATGGTGTTCATCCGGCCGCGTTCGTCAGTCAGCTGCACACGCTCGCCTTCGCGGAACGGTCCCCGGCGCCGGGCAGCGCCCACCGGCACTGCCCCGGTGCTGCCTGCGGTGCCGACGGCGTCGCCCGGCGTGATGTTATTGGCGGCAGTTTCGCTGCTCATGGAATATTCCTCGCTTTTGTAAACCTGGGTGGCCGTGCATCAGGACGGCCGGGCACCGGCTGCCGGCCCCGGGCGCCGGTATTTCACGACCGGCAGGTAACTCTACCGGTTCTGTGCCCTGGCTTGCCCGCCGCGGCGCAATTCTTTGCCTGTAATGGCGCTCACCACGGCTGACTGGCGGAGCAGGCCGGTCACTTTGCCGTGGTGATCCACCACTGCGTACTCCTGCCCTTCGAGCTGGGCGAGGAACTGTACGAGCTCCTGGCCCTGGGACCACTCGGGCACATACGCGCCGGCACCCAGGGCATGCGACACGGCGGTGGCGGGCGTCGTGGCCGCCGCTCCTGCAGGGACGGAGGCGACGGCGGCGTCGGAGACGATTCGTGCCGGCCGGCCGTCCGGTCCGCACAGGACAATGACCGGGGTCCCTTGCGGGGCCAGCTGCAGGACATCGGACACTGTGGACGATTCCGGTATTCCCAGCGCCGGTTCGGCGAGGGCGGCGGCGTTGACGAGGTGCAGCCGGCTGCGGAGCCGCCCGTGCTGGATGGAGGCCGAAGCGCCCATCCAGAGGAAGCTGCCCACCAGTACCGTGATAAGCATCAGCGACACGTCCGGGCGGTCGCCGCGAGCCAACGGGAGCAGGACGAACCAGGCCGCCAGCCCAATAACGATGATCCGGCCCGCCCAGCCCGCGGCCACCGTGCCCTTTTCCTGGCTGCCGGTGGCTTTCCAGACGGCGGACTCAACAAGGCGTCCGCCGTCGAGGGGAAGCCCGGGAAGGACGTTGAAAATGCCGATGAGCAGGTTGGCCCAGACAAAGATGTTTGACAGGATGCCCGTTACGCCGGAGGGATCCGTTGCGATGATGAACAGCCAGCCGGCCCCGGCAAGCAGCAGGTTCGCGGCGGGCCCTGCCATCGCCACCAGCACCGAGCGTCCGGGGGTGGCGGTGAAGCCCTCGAACTGGGTGTGGCCGCCCCAGAGGTTCAGCACGATTTTCTCGGTGGGCCAGTTAAAGATCTTGGCCGTCAGGGCGTGCGCGAGCTCGTGGACGAGCACGGAGATGAGCAGGAGAAGGGCGTACGCGAAGGCCACGTAGTAGGCCGCAACGCCCATGTCCGGGTACTGGCGCTCGAGTACGGGCCCATACACAATCACGGTGAACGCTGCGATGATGAACCACGAATAGGCCAGGACCACCGGGATACCCGCGATGCGGCCCAGTGATATGCCTTCCCTGCGGCCCGTGGTGACCTTCGGGTTCCTGCCGCCAGCTGGTTCAGTCAAGGCCGTGGCTCCGGACCATGGAGTCTTCCAGGCCGGCGTCCCCGGCCGGGAAGTCGCCGCGCGCGGCCACGAGCTGCTGCAGATCGGCCACGGTGCGGCCTTCGAGGGTATGCCACGTGGCCCGCGCCGGATCGGCAGGCAGCGGAACGATGTGCGGGATTGCCACGGTCACGACTCCGGACGCCATGGCGGCTGCCACGCCCGGGGCCGAGTCCTCCAGGGCTACGCAGTCGTGGATGGTGAGGTCCGGGTCCTGCTGCCGCAGCAGGTCGACTGCCTTGAGGTATGCCTCGGGGTGGGGCTTGCCGTTGGTTACGGTGTCGCCGGTCACCAGGAACTCGAAATAGGGTTTCGGCAGCGCCGCTACGACCTCGCGCGCCAGAGGCCCTTCGGACATCGTCACCAGGGCGCACCGGACGCCTGCTTCGTGGAGCTGGTCCAGCAGTTCGCGCGCCCCTGGCCGCCAGGGAACGGAGGCACGGACTTTGCTAACGACCTGGGCTGTGAGGGTGTCGATGATTTCCCGTTTCTCCAGCTTCACACCGGCCCCTTGGAGGACGCCGGCCGAGAACACCAGGGACTGGCCCACCAACTGCATGGCCTGGGCGTGGGACCACTGTCCCCCGTGGGCTGCAACGAGGGCGTGCTCCGCTTCGATCCAGTACGGTTCGGTGTCGACGATGGTGCCATCCATGTCCCATAACGCGGCTTTAAGAAGTGGCTGGGAGGCTGAGGATCGCATAGCTCCAAGTCTACGGTGAAGCAATCGGCCGCAGCCCTGCAGTACGCCCATGGCGAATATCCTGCAGGATGCCGGAACGGCGCGGGCCCCGGCGGAGCCCCGCCGGGGGCTCCGGCTGCGGCGCGGCCAAGATTAGTGGGGCTTCATTTCATGCACCCGACGGCGTCTTGGACGTAGGGTGAAGAAATGAATAGCTTCGAGGGAGACACCAGCGAACCGGGTGCCACGCCCGAGCCGGAGCGGCTGTTGCAGCCCGTGCCCGAAGGCCAGCGCATCACAGTGATGCTCGCCGCTTTCGAAGGCTGGAACGATGCCGGCGAAGCGGCGAGCGATGCCCTTCGGTACCTGAACAAATTGTGGGGCGGCAAGAAAGTGGCCTCGATTGACGCAGACGAATACTACGATTTCCAGTTCACCAGGCCAACCATCCGCCGGACCTCATCCGGGGAGCGCAAGATCAAATGGCCGTCCACGCGGATCTACAAGGCCAGCGCCCCGGACGCGAATGTCGATGTGATCTTTGTCCAGGGTACGGAGCCGTCGTATAAATGGCGTGCGTACACGGCTGAGCTGCTTGTCCATGCCGAAGCCTTGCACGTGGACTACGTCATCCTTGTGGGCGCCCTGCTCGCGGACGTGCCCCATAGCCGACCCATCCCGGTGAGCACGTCGACGGACGACAGCGCCCTGCGCGAACGGATGAACCTTGAGGCCTCACAGTACGAGGGTCCGGTGGGAATCGTCGGAGTGCTTTCGGAAGTGGCACTGCTGGCGGGCCTGCCTACAGTGTCCCTCTGGGCGGCCGTCCCGCACTACGTCGCCCAGGCCCCCTCGCCCAAGGCTCAGCTTGCCCTCCTTCACCGGATCGAGGAGCTGCTCCAGGTGCCGCTCGACACGCACGAACTCGCGGAGGAAGCGGACGCCTGGGAGCGCGGCGTGGATGAGCTCGCCACCGAGGACCCGGAGATCGCGGCCTACGTGCGGCAGTTGGAAGAAGCGAAAGACACCGCTGACCTTCCGGAAGCGAGCGGTGAGTCGATTGCCCGCGAATTCGAGCGGTACCTCAAGCGGCGCGGCAAGGACAAACAGTAGGGTCCGAAAGCCTGGAGTTCGGCGCGAAGCCTAGAGTTCGACGCCGAGAAGCGCGTTGACGGCGTCGCTGACCAGGGCCTGGTCCATGGGCGAGCCGGCAACTGCGCGGGCGCGCGCGTCTGCTGCCCAGCGGTCCACCGCCGCGACGGCGCCCGGAGCATTCAGGTCGTCGGCCAGTTCGTTCCGCATCTCGGCGATGAGGGCCGCGGCTGACCCTTCCGGGGCCATGGCCAGGGCGCCACGCCACCGGGCGAGCCTGTCCTTGGCTTCGGCGAAGCCGGCATCGGTCCAGGACCAGTCACTGCGGTAGTGGTGGGCGAGGATTGCCAGGCGGATGGCCGCGGGTTCCTCGCCGGCGGCGCGGAGTTTGGACACGAGGACCAGGTTTCCCTTGGACTTGCTCATTTTTTCGCCGTCGAGGCCCACCATTCCGGCGTGGGCAAAATGCCGGGCCAGGGGAACGCCCGCCAGCGAGTAGGCGTGTCCCGCACCCATCTCATGGTGCGGGAAAATAAGGTCCGATCCCCCGCCCTGGACGGTAAACGGTGCCGGCAGGTATTTCTGCGCAATGACGGTGCACTCAATGTGCCAACCCGGGCGGCCGTCGCCCAGTTTGCCGCCGGGCCAGCTGGGTTCACCCTCGCGGGCCACGCGCCAGAGCAGCGGATCCAGGGCCTGCCGCTTGCCGCGGCGGCCCGGGTCGCCGCCGCGTTCCGCGAACAGCTCCAGCATTTCGGTTTCGGAAAGCCCCGACACGGATCCCAGGGTCCAGGCGCCGGTGTCGGCTGACTGTTTGCTGGCAGCCTCGACGTCGTAGTAGACGTCTCCGTCGGGTTCATCGGGAGTGCCTGTGACGCGATAGGCGAGCCCCAGACTTAGGAGTCGTTCGATGGGGGGAACGATGTCCGGGATGGATTCGACCGCTCCGACGTAGTGGTCCGGCGCCAGGACGTTAAGGGCGGCCATGTCGGTCTGGAAAAGGTCAATCTGGCTTGCGGCCAGTTCGCGCCAGTCGACGCCTGTGGCTGTTGCCCGCTCGAGCAGGGGATCATCGACGTCGGTCACGTTCTGGACGTATGCAACCCGCTGGCCCCCGTCCCGCCATGCCCGGTTCAGCAGGTCGAAGGCGACGTAGCTGGCCGCATGCCCCATGTGGGTTGCGTCGTACGGGGTGATGCCGCAGACGTACAGTGACTGTTCACCCGTGGCTTCAAGGGTGCTGTAGGCCCTCTCGGCGGTGTCGAAAATCCGAACGGCGGACATGCGGCCGGGGAGCTGAGGTACGGGGCGGGAGATCCAGGATTTCACAGGCCAAGCCTAGTGCTAGGCGCTGATGACATTGAAACCGAGCAGCAAATACAGCGCCAGGCCGAGGAAAATGCGGTACCAGACGAAGAGCCGGTAGCTCCGGGTGGAAACGAATTTCAGGAACCAGCCGATGATGACGTAGCCAACGACAAAGGCGATGGCTGTGGCCAGTGCTGTTTCGGGCAGGCCGTAGGGGCCGGTGATGCCGTCCTTGGACACCACCTTGTACAGCTGGTAGAGGCCGCTGCCGAACACCGCGGGGATTGCAAGGAGGAACGAATACCGGGCTGCGGCTTCGCGGGTGTACCCCATCAGGAGGCCGGCTGTGATGGTTCCGCCGGACCGCGACACACCAGGGATAAGGGCCATGGCCTGCGCGAACCCGTAGAAGATGCCGTGCTTGTACGTCAAGGCAGTCAGGTCGCGTTCCTGGCGGCCCACGGCGTCTGCCACGGCGAGGATGAGGCCGAAGACGATCAGCATGGTGGCCACGATCCACAGGCTGCGGAGGACCGACTCGATCTGGTCCTGGAAGATCAGGCCGAGGACAATGATGGGCAGGCTGCCCAGAATCACCAGCCAACCCATGCGGGCATCCGGATCGTCCGAGGGCACGCGCCGCGTCAGCGAGCCGAACCAGGCCTTGACGATCCGTACGATATCCCGCCAGAAGTAGACGATTACAGCCGTCTCGGTTCCGAGCTGGGTGATGGCGGTGAAGGCCGCCCCCGGGTCCGCTGCGTTCGGCAGGAACGAGCCGATGATGCGCAGGTGGGCGCTTGAGGAAATCGGGAGGAATTCGGTCAGCCCTTGGACAAGACCCAGCAGGGCCGCTTCAAACCAGTTCACGTTTATAGACCCTACGTCATGGAGCAGGGTGAATCCCCGTAAGCTAACTGCTATGCAGCAGCGTTATGTCGGCAACAGTGGGTTGCGCGTGTCCTCACTCTCCCTGGGAACCATGTCGTGGGCACGGGAGACGGATGAGCAGGATGCCTCCGAACTGCTGCGTACGTTCGTTGACGCCGGCGGAACCGTGGTCGACACGGCCGCCTCCTACGCCGACGGCCAGGCGGAGGCACTCCTCGGCTCAATGCTGGGTGACGTCGTCTCCCGCTCTGAAGTGGTGATTTCCACCAAAGCCGGAATCTCGACGTCGGACGGCCGCAGGAGCGTCGATACGTCGCGTAACGGCCTGCTCTCCAGCCTCGATGCCAGCCTGGCCCGGCTGGGCACCGATTATGTCGACATCTGGTTTGCCCAGGCCTGGGATGCCAACGTCCCCCTGGAGGAGACGTTGTCGGCCCTCGAGTTTGCGGTGCGAACGGGCCGCGCCCGCTACGCCGGAGTATCGAACTTCAACGGATGGCAGACGGCAAAGGCCGCGGCGGTTGCAGGCTTCCCGCTGGTGGCCAGCCAGTCGGAGTACTCGTTGCTGCAGCGGAAGCCCGAGTCCGAGCTCATTCCGGCCATTGAGGACGCCGGCCTTGGCCTGTTTGCCTGGGCACCGCTGGGCCGCGGGGTCCTCACGGGGAAGTACCGGGGGCACATACCGGCCGAATCCCGGGCGGCGCAGAAGCGGCTGGCCAGCTACGTGGAACCTTATCTGGAGCAGCCTGCGTCCAGGATCGTGGAAGCGGTCGCCATGGCCGCGCGGGGTCTTGGCCGCTCCCCCATCGATGTTGCCCTGAGCTGGCTGTTGTCTCAGCATGGCGTGGCCACCGCGATTGTGGGAGCCAGGTCCCCCGTGCAACTGAAAGAGATCCTGGATTCCCAACTGACCCATGTGCCCGCGGAAATCGCACGGGCGCTGGAAGACGTCTCAGGGACGGAGTGAACAGCCGCGGAGTGAGCAGTCGGATTCCTGGTTGCCTGGCGACTTAGTCGTCGACGATTTCCAGCTCTTCGTCTTCTTCGGCATCCTCGTCATCGTCGTCGTCTTCCACGTCGTCAATGACCTCCAGCGGAGTCACTTCGCCATATGCCTCGTAGAGGGAATCGTCATAAACTTCGAAGGCATCGGCTACGGCAAAGAAAGCCGCTTCGACCGTTGGGTCCCCTTCGCCCCGCCGGGCGGAGGCTGCGATCAGGTGTTCTTCAAGGGCTGTGGTCAGTGACTGAAGCGCGACACGCGGATCGATGCTCATGACTTCACGTTAGCCGGAAAAAGACGAAAATGGAGAGCAATGAAAGAACATTTTCTGAGCAGTTCAGTCCAGCGGGAGCGGGACTACGCGAGGCAGTACGAGTACCTCGTACTGACGGTCAGTCCTGAGGATTCGCTCCCGGAGGCCCGCCGGCGCCTGGTTGAACATTCCGAGTACGGCAAGTGGGAGCTGGAGCGCAGCGTCCTCTACCTGGGTGGCGGGCGGCGCTTCTGGCTCCGCCGGAAAGTCATTCAGGTCCAGCGGACTGTCTAGGTCACCTGCCGGCGTCAGCTGCCCGGCGCGACGTCCCGTCCGGCCGCCTACGGTGTCTCCAGCCGTCCCAGCCAGGCGTTGGCCACCGTGTTGTGCGCTGATTCGTCGTCCGACGGGTGGAACATGCCCGCGAGAACGTCGCGGTAGAGCCGTTCCAGTTCGGACCCCCGGAAGTAGCTCGATCCGCCGGACACCCTGATTGCCAGATCCACCACCGTGCGCGCTGTTTCCGTGGCCCGCACCTTCAGGCCCACAAGCCTGGGAAACCACTGGCTGCCGTGGTCCACTACCCCGTCAACGTCCCGCGACAGCTCCGCAAGCTGCGGATACAACGCGTCCATCGCCATGGCCGCTTCTGCCACTTTCCATCGGATGTCGGGGTCCTGAGCATAACTGCGCCCCCCATTCTTCAAGGACGTGCGCCGCTTCACGGCCTCAACACCCAGGGCGAGAGCCCGTTCGCCGATTCCCGTGTAGACCGCCGCCAGCAGCGTCTCGAAGCAGGCGAAGATGGCAAAAATCAGCGGGTCCGCGTTCGGTCCTACCGGAAGTTTGCGGAAGATCCGGTCCGCAGGCACCACGGCGCCATGCAGCACCGTGGTGTTGGACTGGCTGGCCCGCATGCCGAGCGTGTCCCAGTCTTCGAGGATTTCGTAGCCGGAAGCGTCCCTGCCGAGGAAGCCGTGGACCAGTTCCCCCTCGCCGCCCCGGGCCGAACCGTCTTTCCCGAAGATGCCGAGCCTGGTCCACGCCGGGGAAAGGCTGGTGAAAATCTTTCGCCCGGTGAAGGTGTAGCTGCCGTCCGCATGCGGCGTGGCAACGGTCTGTGAATCGAAAAGCACCGAGTCGTTGCCGGCCTCCGAGTTGCCGAACGCGAAGATCTCTCCCTGCGCGGCCTCCCGGAGGACAAAATCGAGCGAGGAATCGCCGCGGGCGGCCAGGACATGCGCGACGCCGGTCCAGACCAGGTGCATGTTGATGGCCAGTGCGGTGGCCGGCGCCGCCGTCGCCAGCCTCCTTTGCAGCTGGGCTGCCGCTGCTAGCCCAAGGCCCAGCCCGCCGTCGGCCGCCGGCACAAAGATCTTGAGGTAACCCGCTGCGGCGAGTTCCTCCAGATCCTCAGTGAAGAATGCGTTCTCCCGGTCGTAACCGGCGGCGCGGCCGCGGATGCGCTCCAGCAAGGGCTCGGTAAGGATCTGGTCAGGAGTCATGGACTGGCTTTCCGGGGGCGTCTCTGGTCATTCGGGAACGGGCGGGATCAGCAGGTGGTCAGTAGCCTGTCCAGGACCCTGGCGCCGAACTTGAGGGAGTCGGCCGGCACGCGCTCGTCCACGCCGTGGAACATGCCCGTGAAGTCCAGTTCATCGGGAAGCTGCAGCGGGGCGAAGCCGTAGCCGGTGATGCCCAGCCGGCTGAGGGATTTGTTGTCCGTCCCGCCGGACAGCGTGTAGGGCAGGACCTTGGCACCGGGATCCTCGGCGTGCAGGGCGTCGATCATGGAATCCACCAGGTTGCCGGCAAACGGCACTTCCAATGAGACGTCGTTGTGGACGTAGGAAACCTCGACCCCGGTGCCGGCGAGTTCCTTGACGATCTCGAGCACCTGCTGTTCCTGGCCGGGAAGTGTCCGGCAGTCCACCAGGGCCTCAGCAGACTCGGGAATGACGTTGTGCTTGTATCCGCCTTTGAGCAGCGTCGGGTTGGTGGTGTTCTGCAGGGTGGCTCCCACGAACCGCGCCACGGTTCCGAGTTCCTTGAGGAGCTTTTCCGGATCGTCCGGGTCGAACTCCACGCCCGTGAGTTCCGTCACGCCGTCGAGGAACTGCCGGGTGGTGGGTGTCAGCTCCACCGGCCACCTGTACTCACCGATTCGGGACACCGCGCTGGCGAGGCGCGTGACGGCGTTGTCCGTGTTGATCTGCGAACCGTGGCCGGCACGGCCGTGGGCCACCAGTCGCAACCAGGAGAGGCCTTTCTCGGCAGTCTGCAGGAGATACGTCCGTTGGCCGCCGATGGTGGCGGAGAAGCCGCCGACTTCGGAGATTGCCTCGGTGGCGCCGTCGAAGAGTTCCCGGCGGTTTTCGACGGCGTAACGGGCGCCGTAGGTGCCGCCCGCTTCCTCGTCGGCGAAGAAGGCGAAAATCAGGTCCCGCTTAGGCTTGCGTCCGGTCCGGGCAAAGTTCCGCATGACTGAGAGGATCATGGCGTCCATGTCCTTCATGTCCACCGCTCCGCGGCCCCAGATCAGGCCGTCCTTCAGTTCGGCGCCGAAGGGGTCGACCGACCACTGCTCCCGGAGCGCCGGCACCACGTCCAGATGTCCGTGGACCACGAGGGCGCTGGCCGAGGGGTCCTCCCCGGCAATCCGGGTCACCACGTTGGCCCGGCCGGGCGCCGATTCGAAAATCTCCGCATCCAGCCCCACCTCGGTGATGAGGCCGGCGGTGTATTCAGCGGCCGCACGCTCCCCCGGACCTGTTCCGTCGCCGTAGTTCGAAGTGTCGATCCGGATCAGTTCCTGGCAGATCCTGACGACTTCATCCTCGGGGCGTACTTCAGTCATGTTTCACTCCTCGTGGGGGCGGCTTGATTGCTGGCTTCAGCCTACCTACAAGCCCCCTTCAACCCCCGATTATTTGTTTCCCGAAAAGTCGTGCTAGAGTCTTTCTCGCTGCTTCGGAGAAATCCAAAACGCTGAAAGGCGGAAACGATCTCCGAATTACCACCTGCGCGGGTGGCGGAATGGCAGACGCGCTAGCTTGAGGTGCTAGTCCTCGAAAGGGGGTGGGGGTTCAAGTCCCCCTCCGCGCACAAGGGAAAACCCCCGGAATCCAAGGATTCCGGGGGTTTTTTTCTGTCTCCAAACCCGCGAGTCCCAGGCTCACCCGAGCTAGCAGGCGGCCAGGACGCGCTGGATCGCGTCACGCTCCGGCCGGGTGACCCATAGCTTGTACTTCGCCTTCACCGCGGTCATGCGGGCAGTGTATTCGCATCGGAAGGACTTGTTCGGTGGCAGCCAGGAGGCGGCGTCACTGTCCCCCTTGGCCGAGTTCGCCGGGCCGTCGGCCGCCATGAGGTTCAGCGGATCGTTGGCGAATTGCTTCCGTTGCTCGGCGCTGAACTGCTGGGCGCCGGTCTGCCAGGCCAGTGACAGCGGAACGATGTGGTCGATCTGCACCGCTGAACTGGAATCCGGACCGCGGACGAACCGGATGGTTGCACCGGTGTACTTGTCGGCCAGAATGCCGCTTGCCACGACGCAGTCGCGGGTCCCCGGTTTGAATGTCTCGCCGGTCAGGTCCCGGGCAAGGATGTCATTTCGTGTGTCACAGCCGTTTCGGTCCACATCCGCCCAGGCCGGGCCAAACTGGTCGCGGCTATAACCGGTCTTCGGTGCGCGCCCCTTCACCGGGATATTGCCAAGCTGGGCGTTTGCAGCAGCAACCTCCTCCGGGCCTATTGCCGGTTGGGGAACCGGCTCCTCCGCACCAGGGTGGGGTGCTGCGCTCCGGAGGGTTTTGGCAATCGCAGCGCCGGCGGATGCTGCGGCGTCACAGCCGGACAGTCCTCCCAGCAGGAGTAAGGCGGTCGCAATGGTCAGTACTTTGGAGCTGCGGGGTGGAATCGTCGTGTCCTTCGTGATGCGGTGTTCAGCTCAGGCTGTTGGCGTAGAACGGGTGCCGTACAGAAAAGCGAGGTCGTTGAGTGTTTGCAGGGTCAGCTCCCGCGCTTGTGCAACTGGTTCATTGCCGCCAAGTACCTTGAGGTACTCGAGCTGCAGCCGCACGCGGACGCCGTCGGCTTTTGACTGAAGATCAGTCAGAGCCAGCAGTGCAAAGGCGACGTGGCGCCGCTCAACCCAGAGGCCGGACCTCAGGGCCAACCAGAAGAGTCCGTCCAGCTCCAGCCCGGCCGGCGCGTTCGCCCGACCGATGTAGACCTCCCCCATCGGGCCCGATCGTGACTTCGTCCACCGGTAACCGACGGGCAGAATGCGCCCTTTCCTGGACCGGTAGGCTGCCGAAACGGACAAGAGCGACTGTCCGCTTTCAGTGTCGAGTTGGCTTACCGAAATATCGCTCAGCTTCTCCTGGCGGCAGGCAGCTATGAACTCCTGCACGTCCCTGTCCCACAGCCGGTCCGTCACGCCGTTCTCCATGTCATGCACCCCCAAAATAACGGTACCGGCGAATGGCGCGACCAATCAGGAGACTCGCGGCGGCGGCTGCGCAAATACCCGCCCGGCCGGTGTGCACGGCCTAGGCTGGGTCTGTGAAGTTGTCCCCGGCCCCTCTTGAAGCTGCGCTCTCCGCCCCTGCCGAGTGGTGGCAGATCGTGGCCGCGCTGGGGCCACTGGCGGTGCTGGCGGGCGCCGTCCTCGCTGCCTTCATTGGCTGGCGGACACTGCGTCAAAAAGCCGTGGCGGACGCCCAGGCGCTGAGGCAAAAAACGCGGGCTGACGACCGCGCCGAATGGTGGAAGCGCACGCAGTGGGCACTGGACAAGGCCTTGGAGGCAGACGAGGATGCCAAGGCCATTGGCCTGGCGTCCCTCGCCGTGCTGGCGCGAAGCGACCTCGCGCGTGAAGAAGAACTTGAGCTGCTGGACATTGCCTGGCAATCGGTGACGGAGGCCAACGGCGAGGGCGGCACATGGGACGAGGACGTCGACGCCGTGGACTCAGGGGAACCAATCGGCGACAATGGAACAACGACCACGGATCGAACGGAGGAGGGAAGGCCATGAGCACCAGCACACCGGAACAAAAGAAGTCCCGCACGCCCCGTCACGTGTCCACGCCCCGCGACAGGCATTTGACCCCTTCCGAGCACCGGGTCCAGGTTGCCGCAGCCAAGCTGCGTGTTGCCCTCGATGAACGTTTGGGACGCCCCACTCCGGCTGAAACCAAGGCGCTCTCCCAGGAAGATCTCTAAGCCAGGCGCCGGGAACCAGGAAAAAGGCCCCGCCATGCGGGGCCTTTTCCTTATCCCTTGTCCAGGTTCCGTTAGACCTTTTCGGGAGTCCGGTCCACTACCGGTTCCGAACCCGTGAACTTCCGTTCCCGTCGCGGGAAGGCCCAGAACTTGAAGTCCTTCGCCTCCACACGCGGTTCCGGCTGCTTCTCCGGCTTCCGCGATTCCTCTTTTCCAGCGTCCCTCCGGAATTCCTTGTTATACGGATAGCACATCACTGACCTCCTCATAGTGAATGCCCTTTAATCGTCCTCCCAATTAATCGTCCTCCCAATGTGCAGGCTGGTCGACTGTTTTTTGCGGGCTGGCTCCGGGGGTGTCGTTAGGCCCAAGACACCGGGTGAGGTTGCACCATAGATTGAACAACTACAGGTGCGGCGGGGCGCAGGCAGCCCTCCCGCAGCCAGGAGATGAGGACCGGCAGGCAGCAGTTTCGTTGTGGAATGAGAGGCAGTGCACATGGCGAAGACAACAGGTGTGGCATCACGGCTGGCCGAAGCGCTGGCCATAGTCCTCGGCACTGAAGGGATCCCGTTACGCCTGCGCGCCTGGGACGGATCGGAGGCGGGTCCGGACGGCGCCCCGGTGCTCGAGTTCCGTTCCCGGCGGGCGCTGCGCCGAATCCTGTGGTCGCCCGGGCAGTTGGGTCTCAGCCGGGCATATGTAGCCGGGGACATAGACGCACCCGGTGATATTTTCGCCAGCTTCGCCGCGCTGAGTTCGGCCGGAAAGTTCGCCGAACCCGGGCCGTTTCCCCCGCTGTCGGCCAAGGAAGCGTTGGCCCTCCTCAAGACCGCAGTCCGGACGGGCGCGATCGGACCGAGTCCCGCTCCGCCACCGGAGGAGGCCAGGATCCATCGACACGGCCGGCGCCACTCGAAAAGCCGCGATGCCGCTGCGATCTCACATCATTACGACGTCGGCAATGACTTCTATGCCCTGGTGCTCGGCCCGTCGATGGTCTACTCCTGCGCTGTTTGGAGCGACCAGCCGGACGGACGTGGCGGTCAAAACAGTCTTGAGGCTGCCCAGGAGGCCAAAATCGACCTCGTGTGCCGCAAGCTTGGCCTGCAGCCGGGAATGCGGGTACTGGACGTCGGGTGCGGCTGGGGCAGCTTCGCGCTCCACGCCGCCCAGCGTTTCGGCGTCGACGTCGTGGGCGTCACCCTTTCAAGCGAGCAGGCGGGGCTCGCCCGCAAGCGCGTGGCCGACGCCGGCGTGACCGACCGCGTCGACATCCGGGTACAGGACTACCGCGACGTGGACGACGGTCCGTACGATGCGATCAGTTCGATCGGCATGTCCGAGCACGTAGGCAGCGAGCAAATATCCCGTTACGTCTCCACGCTGCATGGCCTGCTGCGTCCCGGCGGCAGGCTGCTGAACCATGCGATCTCGTGGAATGCGGGCCCCACAAGCCCGGACCCGGACTCGTTCATACCCCGTTATGTGTTTCCCGACGGCGAAATGCTCAGCCTCGCCGACATGATCAGCGCGCTGGAGACCGGCGGGTTCGAAGTGCTCGACGTCGAGGCGCTGCGGCGACACTACGCACTTACCCTCCGCGCCTGGGTGCACAACCTGGAGGAGCACTGGGAGGAGGCAGTCGGCGCCAGCAGCCCCGGGCGGGCGCGCATCTGGAGGCTCTATATGGCCGCCAGCGCACTCGGCTTCGAGAGCGGCCTGACCGGCGTCAACCAGGTACTGGTCCAACGCCCCGGCGGAGCCGAACCGCCGTTACGGCGGCATGAATGGATGTGACTGGGCGGGAATCGGCTGGAACCCGGCGGAAAACCCGAATCAATGACTGAGCGTATCGGCATCATCGGCGGCGGCATCCTCGGGATCGCCATGGCGCGCGCCCTCAGCACGCGCGGCCTGGCGGATGTCACCGTCCTTGAGAAGGAACAGCGGGTCGCCACACACCAGACCGGGCACAATTCGGGGGTGGTCCATGCGGGCCTCTACTACGCCCCCGGCTCGCTGAAAGCCCTGTTGTGCCAACGCGGCCGGGTGCTCACGCGGGACTACTGCAGGGAGAGGAACCTGCCGTACCGGGAACTGGGCAAGCTTGTCGTCGCGTTGACTGAGGACGAGCTTCCTGCCCTGGCGAACATCGAGAGCCGCTCCATCGCGAACGGCGTGCCCGGGTTGCGGCGTCTCGGTCCGGAAGCAATGCGCGACGTCGAACCGCACGTTGCGGGGGTGGCGGCGCTTCACTCGCCACACACTGCCGCCGTCGACTTCGTGGCCATCACGGAAGCCATGGCCGAGGACATCCGGTCCGCCGGAGGCCGGATCATTTTCGGCCACGAGGCCACTGCGATCACGTCCGGGCATGCCGAAGTCCGCGTCACCACAACGCAGGCCGAGTTCGTGTTCGATCGCCTGATTGTCTGTGCCGGTCTGCAGTCCGACGTGGTCGCCGGGCTGGTGGGCGCTGCTCCGGCGCCCAGAATCCTGCCCTTCCGCGGCGAGTATTGGGGCCTGTCAGCGGCCAAGCAATATCTGGTCCGGGGGATGATCTATCCGGTGCCGGATCCAGGGTTTCCTTTCCTGGGCGTCCACTTCACGCGCGGCGTCTACAACACCGTCCATGTGGGTCCGAACGCCGTCCCTGCCCTAGCCCGCGAAGGTTACGGCTGGAACAAGATGTCGTTCCGGGACACTGCCGCGTCCATCATGTGGCCGGGTGCGAGGGCCCTGGCCAGGAAACACTGGCGGATGGGTGCCAGGGAAATCGCGGCGTCGCTGATCAAGCCGCTGTATTTCCAGCAGGCGCGGAGGTTTATCCCGGAACTCAGCATCGAGGACCTCACGGCCAAAACCGCCTCTGGCGTCCGCGCCCAGGCGTGGTCGCTGGACGGCAGCCTCCTGGACGACTTCGCCATCGAAAAAGTGGGTCCGGTGACGCTCCTGCGCAATGCCCCCTCCCCCGCGGCGACCTCCGCAATGGCGATCGCAGACTATGTGCTGGAGCACCATGTCCTCGGCGTGTAAAGTCCGCGGTTTCCTTGAAAGCAAGGGCGCATGACTGCCATCTTCCTGCTGTGGAACCCGGACCGCCGGGAGGGCTGGAACTATGCCGCCGCCGTCGGGCAAGTACACGAAACCGGACGGTTCCATTGCGAGTGGCCCGCCGCCGGTGCGGCCGCCGGTTCGGACGCGTGGCTGCTGGTGAGGGGAAAGCATGGGACGGGCCTGCTGGGGCATGGCGTGGTGATCACGGCGGAGCCCTGCAGTGTTCCGCCGACAGCCGCTGCCGGCACGGCATTCTCCCGGCCGCTCGTGGCCTTCGATTCCCTCCTGCCCCTCGGTGACCATCTCGGGCCGGACCTACTCAGGCACGCGCTCCCGGACGTGGGCTGGAACCACATCCGCCACGGCCAGGGCCTGGATCCGTCCGCGGAAGCCCGGATCCGTGACCTCTGGCGCCTGAAAGGCCCCGCGCTGTTTCCGGACCCGACCCTGCCGGCGCCCGGGACGTACCCCGCGTGGGCCGTCAGCACCGTCGGAGCGAACCGGTATGAACGGGATCCGGAGGCGCGCCGTGCCTGCATCGCACACTTCGGAACCAGTTGTGCGGCCTGCGGCTTCTCCTTCGAGATCGCCTACGGGGACGCCGGCACGGAATTCATCGACGTCCACCACACCGTGCCGCCATCGCTTCTGGGCAGCAATTATCGACTCGATCCGGTCACGGACCTGATTCCGTTGTGCGCGAACTGCCACGCCATGGCGCACCTCGGCGTGAGCACGCCACGAACGCTTTCGGAGCTTCGCCGGGTTATTTCCGACGCGGGCTTCCTGCGCGGGCGGACCATGGCCCCCGAAGAGCTTGAAGCGCACAACCAGGCACTGCGGATCCTTGGCCCTTCGGGCGCTGATCCGGAGCATCCGCCGGTTCCCGAACGCTGAGTCAGCAGGCAACCTTTAGCCCGACGGCCTCAGCGCCTCCCGGACGACGCCCACCAACGAATTGAACCGGCCGTTCCGGGGCAGGTCCTCAATGAGAACCGGGCCGTCAGGCCCGGCGAGGGGAATGCGCCAGTTGGGGTGTTCCGCATCGGTTCCGGGCTGGTTCTGCGTACGGGTTTCCCCGACGCCGTCCACGAGGGCCACACCCAGCAGGGCCGACGGCGTCAAGGCGGTGAAGGCATAGAGGGCTTCAACCGTTCTCTGAATGCCTCCGGACGGTTCAGGGATCAGCCCCCGTTCGCGGAGAAGGGCAAGTACGGACTCCTGTTCGGCTGCAGCCTCCGCCCTTTCCTCCTCGACAGGACGCAGCAGGAGTCCCAGCGATTCGCGGAGGGTGACGTGCTCCCCGGCGAGATAACCCGCCGTCGGGGGCAGGTCGTGGGTGTTGACGCTGGTCAGGCACTGTTGGCGGTATTCCTCGGGCTGCAGCGGACCTGCGTCATTGTGTTCAAACCACAGGATGGACGTGCCCAGGATGCCCCGCTCCGCCAGGTAGTCGCGGACCCATGGCTCGAACACGCCAAGGTCCTCGCCGACAACCGTCGCGCCGGCCCGCTGCGCCTCAAGTGCCAGAATGCCGATGAGTGCTTCATGGTCGTAGTACACATATGTGCCCTCGTCCGGTCCGGCGCCTTCCGGGATCCACCACAACCGGAAGAGGCCCAGGATGTGGTCCACGCGGACGCCGCCTGCATGGCGGAGTACCGTACGGAGCATGTCGCGGTAGGGCTTGTAGCCCGACGCCGCAAGCCGTCCGGGGTGCCAGGGCGGCTGGGTCCAGTTCTGCCCCTGCTGGTTGAAGACGTCCGGCGGGGCCCCTACGGTAACGCCCTGGGCCAGCTCGCCGCGAAGCATCCAGGCATCGGCTCCGGAGGTCTTGACGCCCACCGCCAGGTCATGGACGATCCCGATGGCCATCCCGCACTCTTTGGCCGTCCGCTGTGCAGTGGCCAGCTGATCGTCGCAGATCCACTGCATCCAGCGGTAGAACTCCATCCGGTCCGCATGCTCTTCCCGCACGGTGTCGCAATACGGGGTGTTCGGGGACGACGCTTCTCCGGACCACTCAGGCGCCGTGGGCGGAAGCCGCTCCGCAAGGGTGCACCACAGGGCGAAGTCGTCCAGGCCCTTGCCTTCCGCTGCGCAAAAGTTTTCAAACATGCGCTCCCGGGCGGGGCTGCGGCGGACCGTGAAGATGAGCTCCAGCGACTCGAGCTTGGCTTGGTAGCTGGCGTTTCTGTCGAGCAGGCCGTCGGCCGTATTGGCAGCGTGGAGTAACGAGGCGTTGTTTTCGATCCTCGTCCTGGCTGCAGGCTCCAGGTAGGCGTACTCCGGCACGTCCTCGACGCGGATATAAAGGGGATTGAAGAAGCGGCGGGTGGTGGGCAGGTAGGGCGAGTCTTCGATGGGGGGCCGGGGCTCACCTGCGTGCAGGGGATTCACCAGGACAAAACCGGCGCCGTCGTGTCCTGCAATCGCGGCCAGGTCCGCCAGGTCGGCGAAGTCACCGATGCCCCATGATCGGGAAGAGCGGACCGAATACAGCTGGGCCGTGAGTCCCCAATGGCGTTCGGATGCCAGGCGGCGGGTGGTCCCGAGCCGCTCGGGGGTAATGATGAGGGCACATTCAGCCTCTTCCCCGGCCGCTTCGGCATGCAGGGTGTGCCAGCCCAGTGGCATATCGCCGGGAAGGGCGAATGCTGCGCGCCCTTTAAGGACGCCGTTCACGTCGCGCGGCTCTTCCCAGTCCTCGCGCTGCTCGGCCTCCACCCGCGTTCCGTCCTCAGTCACCGCCCAAACGCTGACAGGCGTTCCGTGCGGGACGAATACGGCAACGTTTATTTCGCGCCCTTCCCTGGACACGACCGACGGCGGCAGCAGCCGCCGCCATGGCTCGAGCTCCGCATCACGCAGGGTGCTTTGAATCTCGTCCGTGGTTCCGGTCCGGTCCCCCAGCGCCGTTAAAACACCGTGCAGGGTTTTCGCTGCGACCGGGTGTTCCGCGCCGTCCCAGCCGCGGAAGGAGGTGCTCACGCCGCGGACTGCCGCAAGTTTGCGGAGCAGGTCGTCGGCTATTCCTGTGTGGTCTTGTTCCGTTCCGTCCGCCATGGCCTTACTCTATTGGACGGCCCGCTAACCGTGCCCGTTTCGCCGCGGGTGTCCATGCTCTTCACCCACAAGTTCATGCAACCCTGAAACGGCTTCGGCCAGTGACAGCCCGGGCTGTGACACCACAAACGGCATGAGAAGCCTGTTCTCTTTGTCCAGGTGCAGGGCAAAGATGCGTTGGACGGCCCCGGCGGCTACAGCAGCGGCCACCCCCCGGGCTCCGCGGAACTCCTCCACGAGGGCCACGATCACCTGGTGCTCGGCCAGCATGCCTTCAACCAGCAACCTACCCTCCGCGGTTTCCCTGGGTCCGCTGTAGAGCGGGCCTTCTTCGGCGAGCGCATGGGGCACCAGTTCGTTTTCGCACCACTCCAGCAATACCTCGTGCGCGTCATGCTCGGATACGGAGTCGTGTTTCTCCACGGCGCTCGTCAGCGCGTCAGTCAGGGCCGTGAGCCGTCGCAGCATGCTGCCGTGGTGCCTCTCCACCGCCGCCAGGGCTTCGGCTTCCGCTGCGGAGTCTTTCATCGACGGATCGTTCATCGTGTCTCCCGGTCTCAGGCGCGCCTGCCATCCGGCGGGCGGCCCCTCACCGGACATGGACTGGCTTCGCGCACTTTCACTCTACGGCGGCGCTGTGCCGCGGCAAGGGGTCTTTGGGCCCGACTACGCCAAGCTCTTTAGCCTCGATCCCCCGGACCGCGCTAGCCTTGGACTCTATGGTCGACGTCGAGAAGTTCAGGATCCTGCTGGAATCGGAGCGCGCCCGGAAAACCCTGCTGCTGCCGGCACTCCGCGCCGACATCACCTCCGCGAACGCCGCGCGGCAAAATTCGAACGTCGACGACGAACATGACCCCGAAGGCTCCACCATCGCCTTCGAGCTCTCCCAGGCTGCCGCCCTGATGCAGCAAAGCAGCGCCACACTCGCGCAAGTCGAGAAGGCGCTGGGCCGGATCGCGGACGGCAGTTATGGTTTCTGTGAAATCTGCGGCGAGCCTATTGCCGAAGGCCGGCTCGAAGCACGCCCCTGGACGCCGTATTGCATCGATCATGCCGGCGGCAAGTCCGGGGGCAGGCCGTGACGGACGTGGCCGGCCCGCTGTGGGACAGGATCGTTTCAGGATTTTCGTTGTCGCCCTCACCGCAGGTCACGGCAACGGAACTCGTGATTGTCATCGTGCTCGCCACGGCACTGTCCTTGCCGCGGGCTTCATGGCGGTACTTCGGGCTGCTGGCCACCGTCACCCACGAACTCGGGCATGCATTCGCGGCCCTCACGACCGGGCAGCGCCTCGGCGGCATCAGGCTTAGCCTGGACCACTCCGGGACGACCACCACGTACAGCCGGGGACGCCTTCCCGCCGTGTGGTCGACATTCTGGGGCTATCCCGTGCCCGGAGTCGTCGGGGCAGCCATGGTGTGGTCCGGTTTCAACGGCTGGGGACCGGCGGCGATGTCCGTGGGCACGTTGACCCTGCTGGGCTCATTCCTCTTCATCCGCAACGCAATCGGGCTCCTCATCACGGCAGCGGCCGTCCTGGGGTGCGCCCTCCTGGTGCTTTTCGTCCCGCCCGAGTTCACCGGCCATGTGGTGATTGCGCTGGGCCTGGCTTTGCTGGTGGCCGCCGTCCGTGACCTGGCTAAACTCGCCAACGTCCACTTGCGGCGCCGGGACAGGCTGCCCACGTCCGACGCACACCTCCTCTACCGGGCCACGGCGGTGCCCTCCGTTGTCTGGATCCTGCTCTTCACGGGCGTCGTAGCCGGCGCCTGGTGGGTGGCCTGGCAACCCATGGCCCGGGTGCTTTTGGCGGTCACAACCCAATAGGGTGGGACCATGACCTCCGATTTCCGTCCTTCCGATCACTCATCCGACCCCGGGTTCAGCACCAGGGGGTCCTACGTCACCGGAGGAGAGGAATTCACCCGGGACACCAACTACATTGAGGACCGGATTACCAGCGACGGCGCCCCGGGGCGGAACGGTGAACCTGGCTGGCAGGTGGAAGCCGGCCGGTACCGCCTTGTCGCAGCCCGTGCCTGCCCGTGGGCGAACAGGACGGTCATCGTCCGCCGGCTGCTGGGGCTTGAGGAAGCCATATCCCTGGGGCAGCCCGGTCCCACACATGATGCACGGTCCTGGACTTTCGATCTGGACCCGGACGGTGTCGATCCAGTGCTGGGCATTGAACGGATCCAGGACGCCTATTTCCGAAGGTTCCCCGACTATCCGCGCGGAATCACCGTCCCTGCGATCGTCGACGTACGGTCAGGCGGGGTGGTCACCAACAATTTCCCGCAGATCACGCTGGACTTCTCCACGGAGTGGACGGCGTTCCACCGCCCAGGCGCCCCCGAGCTCTACCCCGCGCATCTCAGGGCGGAGATCGACCAGGTCAACAAAAGGGTGTTCACCGAGGTGAACAACGGCGTCTACCGCTGCGGCTTTGCCGGTTCGCAGGACGCCTATGACACTGCCTACAGTCGGCTCTGGACCGCCCTGGACTGGCTGGAGGAGCGGCTCACCGGACAGCGGTACCTTGTGGGCGACACCATCACGGAGGCCGATGTGCGGCTGTTCACCACGCTGGTCCGGTTCGACGCCGTGTACCACGGCCATTTCAAGTGCAACCGCCAAAAGCTCAGCGAGATGCCGGCGCTGTGGGCCTATGCCCGGGATCTGTTCCAGACACCCGGGTTCGGTGACACGATCGATTTCGTGCAGATCAAGCAGCATTACTACATCGTTCACGAGGACATCAATCCCACTGGCATAGTCCCGCAGGGCCCGGACCTCGCCGGTTGGCTGACGGAGCACGGGCGTGAGGCACTGGGAGGGCGCCCGTTCGGAAACGGCACTCCGCCCGGTCCCGTCCGCGGCGGCGAGGAAGTGGCCCCGGGACACGGCGCCCGCTGACCGGGAGCCGTCCCGGCCCGCCGCTAGTCTTGTCCCATGCCACTATCGTCAGGCGTTTCCGCGCCCGAATACCAAGCGGTCCGGGACCTGTTTGAATCGTTCCTTCTTGATGACCCGCAGTACAGCGCCCAGGTCGCCGTCTACCATTCGGGCGTCAGGGTGCTGCAGCTGAGCGGCGGGCCCCGCCTGGCTCCGGATTCGATCACGGGCGCCTACTCGTGTTCGAAAGGCGTTGCAGCATTCGTCATCGCGCTCCTGGTCCAGGATGGCTTGCTGGACCTGGACCGCACGGTTGCCCACTACTGGCCGGAGTTTGCTGCCCACGGAAAACAGGGCATCACCGTCCGCCAGGCGCTTTCCCACCGGGCGGGGCTGCTGGGCGTGGAAGGCGGACTGGCTCTCAGTGAATTCACGACGCCGGATGCTGCCCGGAAGCTTGCTGCAACAGCACCCCAGTGGCGCCCCGGCGCCACGTTCGGATACCACGCCTTGGCCATCGGCATCATCATGGAGGAGCTGTGCCGCCGCGTCGCCGGCACGACCCTGCAGCAACTGTACGCTTCCCGCATCCGGCTGCCATTCGGCATCGACTTCTTCCTCGGACTGCCGGAAGAGGAGGAACCCCGCTACCTGGACGTGCTGTACACCGCCGATCCCCGGCAGGATTGGCTGGATCCGCTTGGCCTTGAGGGACTCAACGGCAACGCTGCGGTCAGCACGGTGATGGAGCTCCCCAACCACAGGATCGTCCGCGAACTCGGCATGAGCAGCGCCGGTGGCGTGGGATCAGCCGAAGGACTTGCCCGGGTTTATGCTGCCGCCACAACCGGTGTTGACGGGGAACCCGCCTTCCTGGCACCGGAGACCGCCAGGATCATGTCCGAGGAGCAAGTATGGGGCCTGGACCGCAGCTCAGGACTGGACAATGCCTTCGCGGTGATCTTCATGAAGCCGCACCCCAGCCGGAACTTCGGCAGCCACAGGGCGTTCGGCCACGAAGGTGCCAATGGCGCGCTGGGCTTTGCCGACCCCGCCTATGATCTCGCTTTCGGGTACATTCCCGGAACTCAGGAAGAAGGCAGGACACCGGGCCGCGCACACCGGCTGGCGCAGGCGGCGCGGCAGGCTGCGGCCTCCCGCCCCAGGCCTGCGCCGGCTGGCCGGTCAGGGGCGGCCCGCACCTACCCGTGAGTAGGTTTGTCCATTTGTAGCATCTTCCATGCACCTTTATGGTTGGGCCAAATGGCAAATACAAAACAGCAGGACGAGGCCGCCCCGTCGCGGGTGGGCAAAATACGGCAGTCCGTAACGGGGAGCGTCGCGGTCGCACTGTCGGGTCCCCGGCTGCAGCTGGCCGCGAAGGCAGGGCTCGCGGCGGGCCTGGCATTCCTCATTGCACCCATGATGCCCGGCGCCGCTGCCCAGTATCCGTACTACGCCCCGCTGGGCGCCCTTGTGGCCATGTACGAGAACGTGTCGGGATCCGTAAAGCAGGGCGTGCAGACGCTTGTGGGGCTCGGGCTCGGGATCGGCCTGGCGTTCCTGCTGGTCAGCGTCACCGACCCCTCGCCGTTGACGGTGGGGATCGTCATGGCCTTGGGGGTCCTGCTCGCGGGATTGCCGCGGCTTGGCGCCGGCCGTGACTGGATTCCGACGGCGGCGCTCCTGGTCCTCCTGGTGGGCGGACACGACCCGGACGACTTCTCGTTCGGCTATCTCCTGCAAATGGGCGTGGGGGTCATTGTGGGTATCGCAGTCAACATGCTGGTGTTCCCGCCGCTCCATTTCAAAGCCGCTGCGCTCAGCCTCGCCGAACTCCGGTGGGCGCTCGCCAAGCAGCTCTCCGACATGGGTGAAGCCCTCCGGGAAAAATGGCCGCCCGAACACGAGGACTGGGCGGCGCGTTCGGACGAGCTCGCCCAGTCGGCCCGTGCGGTCAGGGCGGCCGTCCAGAAGGCCGATGCGAGCAGGCAGGTCAATCCGCGGCGCAAGCTCCATCCGCACGACCTGGACCGCGACTACAAGAACGTGAGGGGTCTCGAAAGCGTTACCTTCCACATCCAGGACATGACCGAAGTGCTCTCAGATGTCATCTGGGACAAGGACGTTCCTTTCGTCATCCCGCTGCCGTACAGCGAACCGCTTGCCGATGCACTGGCCGCGGTCAGCGAGGTCCTCCGGTCCATGGAAGACGAGCATCCGGAACGGCAGGACGAGCTGATTGCTGCGGCCACGGCATCCGTGGACGCCCTGGCCGAGCGCATGGCCTCCGACGACGTCAACCCGGACGCTCCCAGCGCCGCCGAATCAATTGTGCTGAACCTGCACCGCATTCTCAGGGTGGTCAGGGCGGGACAGTCCTGACCAGCTGGGCTGGCAGAAACAACCACGACGCCGGAGCCCCCTTGGGAGGGGAGCTCCGGCGTCGTCATTTCCTTCTTGGGCGGGCCGGCGCTAAAGCGCCGTTACGCTGCCGCTGAAATGCCGCCGGCCGGAGCGGGGGTTCCACGCGACATAGTCGGAGCGGTGCCAGGCCCCGGCGCCCGAATGGACCGAGCTGATGTCCAGGGCAACGCGGGCCGGCAGGAACACCGGTGCCTCAAAGGCAACATCCCAGCGGAACGAATCCCCCTTGACGGCGCCGACGTCGGCCAGTGCCCGCGAGGCCAGGTACATGCCGTGCGCTATGGAGCGTCGCATGCCCAGCGCCTTGGCCGAAAGCACACTCAGGTGGATGGGGTTGAAGTCGCCGGACACGGCCGCGTACGCCCTGCCGGTGTCAACGCCCAACTGCCATTGTGCCGTGGGGTCGGGCGCCGCGAACGTCGCGGGTTCAGGCATGACCAAAGGTTTGTCGATCCCGGGAAGGAATACACCCCTGGCCAGATACGTGGAGGTGCCCTTCCACACGACCCCGGATTGATCCGTGCGGCGGACCTCCGCGACGACGTCAATCTGCGTGCCGGCGCGGTGCCCGCGGAGGTTTTCGGCCCATGACGTGATGTCCAGCGACTCCGTGAACAGGAGGGGCCCGTGCTGCTCCACTGTGTTGGCCAGGTGCACCATGCCCAGCAACGGCAACGGGAAGTCATCACGGTTCATCACGCTCATTGCCACGGGAAAAGCCAGGGCATGGAGGAATCCGGCGGGAAGGACGTCGCTTGCCGTCTCCCCTACCAGGTGCTGGTAGGCCGTGAGGTTGCCCACCTGCGCCAGCACTCCCCTGACCTCGTGTCCGCAGGGCGGAAGCGAGGCCCCCGCGTCTGTACCCAGCACGCGGCGACGGGCCGCCGTGGCCGCGGCATTCACATACAGCTTGGACAAGGACGGCATGTCCCCGAGGATGACGGGCTGGGCGCCGGTCATGCGCCCACCAGGTTCTGGCCGCACACCCGCAGCACCTCGCCCGTGATGCCGCCCGCGGCGTCGCTGGCGAGGAATGCGATGGCCTCTGCAACATCTCCGGGCTGGCCCCCCTGCTGCAGGGAGTTCAGGCGCCGGGCGATTTCCCGCGTCGCAAACGGGATCCGGGCCGTCATTTCAGTCTCGATGAAGCCCGGCGCCACTGCGTTGATGGTTCCGTGGCGGTCCCCCATAAGGGGTGCCGTGGCGCGCACCATGCCCATCACGCCGCCCTTGGACGCCGCGTAGTTCGTCTGCCCGCGGTTGCCCGCTATACCGCTGGTGGAGGCAACCGAGACAATCCGCGGCGAGTTGCGGAACTGTTCGGAGGCCAGGAGCGCTTCATTGATGCGCAGCTGGGCTGCGATGTTCACGGCAATGACGGAATTCCAGCGGCCCTGGTCCATGTTGGCCAGCAGTTTGTCCCGCGTAATTCCCGCGTTGTGGATCACGATGTCCAGGCGTCCGTGCCTGCCCGCCGCGTGGTCGATGATCCGCTGGCCGGCGTCTTCCCGGCTGATGTCCAGCTGAAGTGCCGTACCGCGGACCTCGTTGGCAACCGCTGCCAGATGGTCTCCGGCTGCGGGAATGTCGACGACGACCAAAGTGGCACCGTCGCGGTGGAGCGTCCGGGCAATTGCCGCGCCGATGCCCCGGGCGGCGCCGGTTACGACGGCAACTTTGCCGGCCAGCGGTTTTTCGGGATCTGCGGGGAGCTGTCCTTCACTGGTTGAAACGGTGAGGAACTGTCCGTCTACAAAGGCCGATCTCCCGGACAGGAAGAAGCGCAGGGCCCCGAGGGCGCTGGGAGCGGTGGCGGTTACCCCGTCTGCCAGCATGATGCCGTTTGCCGTGGCCCCGGCGCGCAGCTCCTTGGCGAGGGAGCGCAGCAGTCCGTCAACTCCCTGGCGAGCCGCCGCAGACGCCGGTCCCGGAGCGCTCGCAGGGGACCGGGAGATGGTCACCACGCGCGCGTTGGGTGCCAGGTCCCGGACGGAAGCTCCCGCCGAGAGGACGGGCCTTTCCAGATCCTCCGGCCGCTCCAGGTCGTCCAGCACCAGGATGATGGCACCCAGTTTCTCCCGGGGCACTGCATGCCGGCGGACATCGAGGTCCCAGGACAGGAGGGCGGCGGCCAGTTCGTCAGCCCCTCCGCTGGATCCCTGGACCAGGATGGGACCTGGAACCAGCGGCTGCCCCGGCTGGTAGCGCCGTAACACCACCGGCTGCGGCAGGCCAAGTTTCCTGGCAGCATCCTTGCCGATTCCGCGGCTTACAAATTGTGTGTATTTGTCCGTCACGCCAGCCTCCTAAAGTGCTTCAAGAATGGCGACGACACCCTGGCCGCCGGCCGCGCAAATGGAAATCAGGCCGCGGGCCGGACGGCCGTCCACCTGGCCCTTTTCGTGGAGCATCTTGGCCAGTGACGCCACGATCCGCCCGCCGGTGGCGGCAAAGGGGTGCCCGGCTGCCAGCGATGAGCCGTTGACGTTCAGTTTCGACCGGTCCACACTTCCCAGCGCGCCCTCCAGCCCAAGGCGGGTGCGGCCGAATTCCTCGTCCTCCCAGGCGGCGAGGGTGCTCAGGACGGTGCCGGCAAATGCTTCGTGGATCTCAAAGAAGTCGATGTCACCAAGCGTCAGGCCGTTGCGGGCCAGCAGGCGAGGTACAGCGAATGCCGGCGCCATGAGGAGTCCGTCCTTGCCGTGGACGAAGTCGACCGCTGCCGCCTCGCCGTCGACGACCGTTGCGAGCTTGGGAAGTTCATGCGCGTCCGCCCATTCCTCCGAAGCAAGCAGCACGGTGGACGCACCGTCCGTGAGCGGCGTGGAGTTGCCCGCTGTCATGGTTGCCTCGGCGCCAAGGTTCCTGCCGAAGACAGGCTTGAGGGTAGCCAGCTTTTCGAGGGTGGTGTCGGCGCGGAGGTTAGAGTCCCGGGTCAGCCCGCGGTACGGCGTGAGCAGGTCGTCGAAGAAGCCGGCATCGTAGGCGGCAGCCAGGTTGCGGTGGCTGTTGTAGGCCAGCTGGTCCTGGGCTTCCCGCGTGATCTTCCATTGTGCCGTGGTGAGGGCCTGGTGCTCACCCATGGAAAGCCCTGTCCGGGGTTCCCCCGTATTGGGAGCGTCAGGTGCGAGGTCCTTGGGGCGAAGCCGGCTCAGGACCTGCAGCCGCTGGGGCAGGGTCCTGGCGCGGTTGAGGTCCAGCAGAACCTCCCGCAGGCCCTCGCTGACGGCGATCGGTGCATCCGAGGCCGAGTCGACACCGCCGGCGATCGCCGAGTCGATTTGTCCGAGCTTGATCTTGTTGGACAGGCCGAGGACGGTCTCCAGTCCCGTGGCACACGCCTGCTGGAGGTCATACGCCGGGGTCTCCGCGGAGAGGGCGGAGCCGATCACGGCCTCCCGGGTGAGATTGAAGTCGCGGGAGTGCTTGAGCACGGCGCCGGCGGCAACCTCCCCGATCCGTTCGTCCTGAAGGCCGAAGCGGGCAATCAGGCCATCCAGTGCCGCAGTCAGCATGTCCTGGTTCGAGGACTTGGTGTAAGCCCCGCCGGTCCGGGCAAACGGAATCCGGTTCCCGCCGACCACCACAGCCTTGCGCAACGGGGCTTCTCCGTGAGGGGCCGCTGCGGCGTTGGATGATTCTTCTGGTCCGGTGGCGGACTGTCCGTTAAAGGACATGTGCTGTCTCCTTTTGCTCAACGCTGATTACCGATACCCAGCGTACCTGATACGCTGAGTATCGTGAACATCCTTCCCGTTGATCCTGCCGTGCCCGCGGGCGGCACCCCCGCGACCGCCAATCCGGCGCCCGACAGCTCCGAGGGCGGGAGCACGATTGATGGACGCGCGGCCCGCTGGCAGTCCCACCGGGAAGAGCGCCGGCGCGAGCTCATCAAGTCAGCGCGGAAAGCGGTCCACGCGCTGGGCAGTGACGCATCCATGGAGGACATCGCCGCCGCAGCCGGAACGTCCAAGTCGGTGTTCTACCGCTATTTCGGCGACAAGGCGGGGCTCCAGCAGGCTGTGGGCGAAGTGGTGATCAGCCAGATGCAGCGCCGCATCCACGAGGCTGCCCAGGGCGCGCAAACACCCCGGGAGGGGCTTCTGGCCATGGTGTCCGCCTACCTCCAAATGGCGGAGACCAGTCCCAATGTCTACACATTCGTCACCACCTACTCCGCCGGCGAGCCGGGGACGGCCCCCGGGGGCATCGCTGCTGCCGGGGCCCTGGGCCACTTCTTCGAAGAGGTCCGGGACATGATCGCGCGCCCCATGCGCGCCCACCTGGGCGCCGGCAAGGAGGCCGTGATCGGTTTTTGGCCCACCGCTGCGATCGGGCTGGTCCGGAACGCCGGCGAGCAATGGCTCGGCACCCCGGACTCCCCCGCCAAACCGGACCAGGAAACCATGGCCCGTCAGATCACCGCCTGGCTGTGCGTCGGCATTGCCCCCGAGCTGAAAACCCTGGACCCCACAATCCAAACCCTGAGTGAATTGTCAGAACCAAAGAAGGAATCGACATGACTGACGTAGTTGACCGCCCCGCCAGCCAGGCAGGCCGCCGCCCCGCGGGCCGCACAAACCACCCTGTCTCGGCGTCCCCCGCCGTCGACGTCGCTGCCCTGGGCGAGCAGCTCCTGGGGAAGTGGGCCCACATCCGCCGGCACTCGCGCGAACTGTCAGGCCGGCCCGAACTGCACAAGACCGAGGGCCTTACCCATACGGAGCACCGCAAGCGCACCTTCGGCCAACTCAAGTACCTGGTGGAAAACGGCGCCGTCCACCGCGCCTTTCCCGCGTCGCTGGGTGGCTCCGATGACCACGGCGGCAACATCGCCGGGTTCGAGGAACTCGTCACCGCCGATCCGTCGCTCCAGATCAAGGCCGGCGTCCAGTGGGGGCTTTTCGGATCAGCCGTCATGCACCTTGGCACCGGGGAGCACCACGCCAAATGGCTGCCGGGCATCATGAACCTGGACATCCCCGGCTGCTTCGCGATGACGGAAACAGGCCACGGCTCCGATGTCGCCAGCATCGCCACCACGGCAACCTTTGACCCGGCCGCCCAGGAGTTCATCATCCACACCCCCTTCCGTGCTGCGTGGAAGGATTACATCGGCAACGCCGCAATAGACGGACTCGGCGCCGTGGTGTTCGCACAGCTCGTCACGAACGGAGTGAACCATGGCGTGCACGCCTTCTACGTTGACCTGCGGGATCCGGAAACGAAGAAATTTCTTCCGGGCATCGGCGGCGAGGACGACGGCGTCAAGGGCGGGCTGAACGGCATCGACAACGGGCGGCTGCATTTCGACAACGTCCGGATTCCACGGACCAACCTGCTCAACCGGTACGGCAACGTAGACGCTGACGGCAGCTACACCTCCCCCATTGCCAGCCCGGGCCGCCGCTTCTTCACCATGCTGGGAACCCTGGTCCAGGGCCGGGTCTCCCTTGACGGTGCCGCGGTGGCCGCCAGCAAGCTCGCCCTCAAGACCGCCATCCAGTACGCCACCGAACGCCGCCAGTTCAATGCCTCCTCCCACACTGACGAGGAAGTGCTGCTGGACTACCAGCGCCATCAGCGGCGGCTTTTCACCCGGCTTGCCACAACTTACGCTGCGGGCTTCGCCCACGAGCAACTGCTGCAGAAATTCGACGACGTCTTCTCCGGTGCACATGACACGGACGAGGACCGGCAGGACCTGGAGACACTGGCGGCCGCGCTCAAGCCGCTCAGCACGTGGCACGCCCTGGACACCTTGCAGGAATGTCGCGAAGCATGCGGCGGCGCCGGGTTCCTGATTGAGAACCGCTTTGCATCCTTGCGCGCCGACCTGGACGTCTATGTCACCTTCGAAGGTGACAACACGGTGCTGCTGCAGCTTGTGGCCAAGCGGCTCCTCGCGGATTACGCGAAGGAATTCCGCAGCGTCGATGTCGGGGTCCTGGCCCGTTACGTGGTGAGCCAGGCCGCCGGCACCGCAGTCCACCGGACGGGCCTACGCCAGGTTGCCCAGTTCGTGGCCGACACGGGCTCGGTCCAGAAGGCAGCCATTGCCCTGCGGGACGAGGGCACGCAGCGGTTACTGCTGACCGACCGGGTGCAGACCATGGTTGCCGAGGCCGGTGCCGCGCTGAAGGGGACCAACAAGCTGCCGCAGCAGAAGGCCGCTGCCGCCTTCAACGAACATCAGCATGAGCTGATCGAAGCGGCGCAGGCGCACGCGGAACTGCTGCAGTGGGAAGCCTTCACGGAAGCCCTGGCCGACGTGCAGGACCCGGGCACGAAGCGGGTGCTGACGTGGCTCCGGGACCTGTTCGGACTTTCGCTCATCGAGAAGAACCTGTCCTGGTACCTCATGAACGGGCGCCTGTCGATGCAGCGTGCCCGCACCGTGGGCGACTACATCAACCGCCTCCTGGTCAAGATCCGGCCCCACGCCCTGGATCTGGTGGACGCCTTCGGCTACGGCCCGGAGCACCTCCGTGCAGCAATTGCGACCGGCGCCGAACAGGCCCGGCAGGATGAGGCACGTTCGTATTTCCGGACGCAGCGCGCCGACGGCAAGGCCCCCGTTGACGAAAAGGTCCTCGTGGCCCGGCAGGCACGTGATGCCAAGGCTCCGCGCCGCTAGTTCCACTGCCCGTCGCCAATGGACGCTGGAAACAGCGACGGCGCCGCCCCCGATACCGGGAGCGGCGCCGTCGTTGTTTATTCCGAATCAGGCAAGGACCGAGCGGTACACCTCGAGGGTGGTTTCCGTAATGGACTCCCAGGAGAAGTGCTCCTCCGCGCGGCGCCGCCCCGCCTGGCCCATGACGCGCGCCCGCTCGGGATCGGACACCACTTCGGTGAGGGCAGCGGCGAACTCGTTGACGAACTTCTCCGGATCCAGCGGCGTTCCGGTACCGTCGGTGACCTGCTCCAGCTCCACCAGCAGTCCGGTTTCACCGTGCTGGACAACCTCGGGGATCCCGCCGGTGGCGCTTGCCACGACGGCCGCGCCGCAGGCCATGGCTTCCAGGTTGACGATGCCCAGGGGCTCGTAGATGGAAGGGCAGGCGAACGCGGTTGCGTGGCTGAGCACCTGGATCAGTTCATTGCGGGGCAGCATCCGTTCAACAAGGACGACGCCGGTGCGCTGGCTCTGAAGTTCCTCGATGAGGCGGGCGGTTTCCGCGGCGAGTTCCGGAGTGTCCGCCGCGCCGAGGCACAGGACAAGCTGGACGTTGGCCGGCAGTTTCGCGGCAGCACGGAGCAGGTAGGGAACGCCCTTCTGGCGCGTGTTGCGGCCTACGAATACGACGCTGGGCAGTTCCGGATCGATTCCCAGGGCGCGGATGGCGTCATCGCCTTCGTCGCGGGTCCAGAGTTCGACGTCAATGCCGTTGTGCACCACGCGGACCTTGGCCGGATCGACTTCCGGGTAACTGCGCAGAATGTCCTGGCGCATTCCTTCGGAGACGGCGATGATGGCTGCCGCGGCCTCGTAGGCGGTCTTTTCCACCCAGGACGACAGGGCGTAGCCACCGCCGAGCTGCTCGGCCTTCCACGGACGCAGCGGCTCCAGGCTGTGGGCGCTCAACACGTGCGGGATGCCGTGCAGCAGCGACGCAAGGTGGCCCGCCATGTTGGCATACCACGTGTGCGAATGCACAAGGTCTGCCCCCGCAATGTCCGGCACGATCCGCAGATCCACTCCGAGCGTCTGGACGGCGGCGTTGGCCGCACCCAGATCCTCCGGAACGGAGTAGGACGTCACCTTCGCCCCGTGGTAGTCGGGATCCCGGGGCGCCCCGAAGGCCCGCACCTGCAAATCCACATGCTTGGCCAGCACACGGCTCAATTCGGCCACATGGACCCCGGCGCCGCCGTAAATCTCGGGCGGGAACTCTTTAGTCACAATGTCTATTCGCACGATACCCAAGGTAGTCCTTACGGCGTATCTGTTCTAGTGTGAAGGAGTCCGGGCGTGCCGGACTTTTGGGGAAGATACGAAGGCGTACAGGAGCGACCACCATGCCGTTGAATAAGAAAGTCCTGGCTATTGTCCTCGCGGGCGGCGAGGGTAACCGTCTGATGCCATTGACGGCTGACAGGGCCAAACCCGGCGTGCCTTTTGCCGGAAGCTACCGGCTGATCGACTTTGCGCTGTCCAACCTGGTGAATTCCCGGTATTTGCAGATTGTGGTGCTTACGCAATATAAATCCCACAGCCTTGACCGGCACATTTCCGAAACGTGGCGAATGTCCACCCAGTTGGGAAACTACATTGCCTCCGTCCCCGCACAGCAGCGCGTCGGCAAGAGCTGGTTCCTTGGCAGCGCCAACGCCATTTACCAGTCCCTGAACCTGATCCATGACGCCAACCCCGACATTGTGGTCGTGGTGGGCGCAGACCACGTTTACCGCATGGATTTCGCCCAAATGGTGGAACAGCATGTTGCCAGTGGCGCCAAGGCCACCGTAGCCGCCGTCCGCCAGCCGCTGAACATGGCAGACCAGTTCGGCGTGATCGAGGTGGACCAGAACGATCCCCAGAAGATCGCGGCCTTCGTCGAGAAGCCTTCCTCGACCCCCGGCCTTGCCGCCGACCCGACGCAGTTCCTGGCGTCCATGGGAAATTATGTATTCGATGCCGACGCCCTGGTGGACGCACTGCACGTGGATGCCGAGCGCCTCGACACCAAGCACGACATGGGCGGGGACATCATCCCGTACTTCGTCAACAAGGGCGAAGCAGGCGTTTACGACTTCACGCTGAACGATATTCCGGGTTCGACCGAACGGGACCGCACGTACTGGCGCGATGTCGGAACCATCGATTCCTTCTACGACGCCCACATGGACCTTATTTCGCCGATGCCGGTCTTCAACCTGTACAACTCGGATTGGCCCATTTACACCCGGCAGAGCATTTCACCGCCGGCAAAGTTTGTTCGCGGCCAGGGAAACACCGTGGGTACGGCCCTAGACTCGATCGTGGCAAGCGGCGTAGTGATCTCCGGCGGCATCGTGGAGGGTTCGGTCCTGTCCAACGACGTCTACGTGGGCACCTCGAGCCGTGTGGTGGATTCGGTCCTCATGGACAAGGTCCAGATCGGCGAGGGTGCCGTGGTTCACCGTGCCATCATCGACAAGAACGTCAAGGTGCCCGCCGGTGCGGCCATCGGCCTGGATCCCGAACGTGACCGCGCCCGGGGCTTCAAGGTCACGGACTCGGGCATTACGGTGCTGTCGAAGGGCCAGCAAGTCCCGGAGCCGGACGAAGCTGAACGAGCACTTTCGGCGGCCAACCTTCATTTGGTCCCCAATGCGATTAAGGCAGCTACCGAAAACTACCCGTCTGCGCGGGACTCCGTGGCCAAGGTGGGAGAAGCCCACGCCGCGGCCCTGGGTGTGACTGTCACCGACTAAGGGGCTATCCGCCGCTGCTGAACCCTGACGGCAGGCCGCAGGATTCCCAGGCTGTAAAATTGGACCAATGAACACCCCCGATTTGACGCCTGAGGACATCCAGGCCTGCCTCAAGGTTCTCAACACCATCCACGCCTACGACGAGGAACACCCTGACTATGTCTCGGTACGCCGCGCCACCGGCAAGATGTTTAAGGCTGTCAAACGCCACCGCCGGGTCACCAAGCGGGACCTGATCGCGGAATCTGACCGCGCCGTGATAGCACAGACGGCAACGGCAGCTCCCGACCGCATCGATGACGAAACGCGCGGGAACAAGCTGGAGCCTTCAGCAACGGGCAAGGTGGCCGGGCACCTCATCAGGTCGCGCCCCTGCTACATCTGCAAAAACCACTACACGCAGGTTGACGCCTTTTACCACCAGCTGTGTCCTGAATGTGCCGCATTCAGCCACAGCAAGCGCGATGCGCGCACGGACCTCAAGGGCCGGCGCGCGCTGCTTACCGGCGGCCGCGCGAAAATCGGCATGTACATCGCACTACGTCTGCTCCGCGACGGAGCACACACCACCATCACCACACGGTTCCCGAAGGATGCCGCGCGTCGCTTCGCGGCGATGGAGGACAGCGGGGACTGGCTCCACCGGCTCCGGATTGTGGGCATCGACCTCCGTGACCCCTCCCAGGTGATGGCCCTGACCGACTCGCTGGACGCTGCAGGACCGCTGGATATCATCATCAACAATGCCGCCCAGACTGTCCGCCGGTCCGGCAACGCCTATAAACCGCTGGTCGATGCCGAGGACGAACCCTTGCCGGCAGCCCTTGAGACGGCCAACGGCGGCCCGGAACTGGTGACTTTCGGCCACGCCCATGACAAACACCCGCTTGCCCTGGCCAGCAGCGTCATGGAGCACCCCGTCCTGGCCGGGGACGCCATCACCTCCCTTGCCCTCTCCACAGGGTCCGCATCGCTGGAACGGATTGCTTCCGGAACGGCCATCGACGCCGGCGGCCTGGTTCCGGACCTCGCCACGATCAACAGCTGGACCCAGGTGGTGGACGAAGTGGATCCACTGGAAATGCTGGAGGTGCAACTCTGCAACGTGACTGCGCCCTTCCTGCTGGTGAGCCGGCTGCGGGCTGCCATGAAGCGCTCCACCGCGCACCGGAAGTACATCGTGAACGTCTCCGCCATGGAGGGGCAGTTCTCACGCGCGTACAAGGGCCCGGGCCACCCGCACACGAATATGGCCAAAGCCGCACTGAACATGATGACCCGCACCAGCGCGCAGGAAATGCTGGATTCCGACGGCATCCTCATGACCGCGGTGGACACCGGGTGGATTACGGACGAGCGGCCCCACTTCACCAAGGTCAGGCTCATGGAGGAAGGCTTCCACGCGCCGCTGGACCTCGTGGACGGTGCAGCCAGGGTCTACGATCCGATCGTCATGGGCGAAAACG
Organism: Arthrobacter sp. B10-11; assembly: GCF_033142195.1. NCBI lineage: Bacteria > Bacillati > Actinomycetota > Actinomycetes > Micrococcales > Micrococcaceae > Arthrobacter > Arthrobacter sp. B10-11. The sequence continues at coordinate 242,661 of NZ_JAWMTH010000003.1, read as the reverse complement.
GCGAGGACCAGTACGGCGTCTTCCTCAAGGACTACAAGCCGAGCCCCTGGTAGGCACATCCCCTCTAGCAGGGTCTTTGGGGGTGCCGCTAGGGGCCTAATGGCCCTAATGGGCGCCCGGGTGGGACCGTAACGTGGGTTTACATGAACACGATGTCACCGCCTGAGGGCCAGCTGTCCATTGACCAGTGCTGGGTTATGCTCGACACCGAGACGGTGGGGAGAATCGCCCTGATTGTCGATGCGCACCCGGAGATTTTCCCGGTTAATTTCGTGCTCCAGCGCCGCAGCATAGTCTTCCGGACAGCGGGCGGAACCAAGCTCTGGGCAGCCATGACGGCCAAGCCCGTGGCATTCGAAATCGACGGCTATGACGCCCACGAAGAGATGGCATGGAGCGTGGTTGCCCGCGGCGAAGCAGAACTGATTGAAACCCAGGACGAAAAGGACGAAGTGGATGCCCTGTTCCTGGAACCATGGCAGCCCGGAGACAAGGACTACTATGTCCGCCTTGCGCCCAAGGCACTGACCGGCCGCCGGTTCAAGGTCAAGAAGCCCGACCTGTGGAACACCCGGCTGTCCGATCCCCGGCGCGCCGCGTTCGAGTAGGTCGCAGCGCCGGAGCGCACTCCTGAGTCACCGTTTTTCGGGGGTGTGCACCACTAGTACCGGGCAGTGGGCGTGGGCAACGCAGGCAGAGCTCACCGAGCCCAGCAGCAGGCCTCCGAAGCCTCCGTGGCCGCGTCGTCCCACAACCAGCATGTCAGCAGTCCGGCTCGCCTCAATGAGGGTATGCCTCGGGCGTCCCTGCACGAGCCGGACCTCGACGTCCTGCGGCGTTTCGGGACCGAACGCCTTCTCCACGGCTTCCTGGAGGATCTCGCCCGCACGCACATCGAAGTCATCGATCCCCATGGCCACGTAGCCGTCGTACACAGGCGGGTAATCCCAGCACCCCATTGCGACAAGCTGCGCTCCCAGCTGGCCTGCGAGGCCGTGGGCCTGCTTCAGGGCTTCCACGGACGCATCCGAACCGTCGACGCCCACTACGATCGTACGGGCATCCCTGGACTCATTCATGGCTTCCCCTCTCGAGGGCGGCTGTCACGGGCAGGACCCGACGGGCACGCCGGCAGGTGTCCTTCAAGGATGTGGGCGGGGTGCGGCCCTCGCTAGGGCCTAAAGTCATGCTCCGGTGGGTCCAAGGACCCTTGCAGCACTTACCGCCGTCAACGAGAATTGCAGAGCCGGATGACGGAAACCGGGTCCAGACAGCGATAATGGGATCTGCACCGCACCGGCAAGCTGGTTGCGGACCGATTATGGCAGCTCCGGCCGCCGGACAGGAGGACCATGATTCCTCGGGCAGACCAAGGTCACTCCGCTCAGGACATGCACACTGACCTGATCCGCGTGTTCATCCTCGATGACCACGAACTTGTCAGGCGGGGGCTCCAGGAGCTTCTTGAAGGCGAGGGTTTCCAGGTTGTGGGAAGCTCAGGTTCCGCTGTCGAGGCCACGCGGCGCATTCCCGCCCTGCATCCGGATGTGAGCGTGCTCGACGCCCGCCTTCCGGATGGAACGGGAATCGAAGTCTGCCGCGACGTGCGTTCCGTCGACCCCAACCTGAACTGCCTCATCCTGACAAGCTTCGACGACGAGCAGGCACTGCGCGGTGCGGTCCTCGCCGGCGCCCGAGGGTACGTCCTCAAAGAGATCGGCGGCACTGACCTGATAGGGGCACTGCGCCGTGCCGCTGCCGGTGACTCACTCTTCGACGACGGCGTGGCGGCGAGCATCGTCGAGAGCCTGGTAGCGCCCCAGCAGGTCGATCCGAGGATCGCCGGGCTTACGCCTCAGGAACGGCGCGTCTTGGAACTCGTGGGCGGCGGCCTCACCAACCGCCAGATCGCGGCGGAAATGTTCCTGGCGGAGAAGACCGTGAAGAATTACGTGTCCTCGCTCCTGGCAAAACTGGGCTTTGAACGGCGCACGCAGGCGGCTGTGTATATTGCCAACAACGCGATGCCGGCCCCGTCATCGACGGGGCATTCCGGCGCCTCCCATTCAGCGTCTGCCCACGCCGCCGGCAACGATGCGGACGGACACCGGCGCTAAAGCGGGACGGACCACTCCAGGCTGGTTCCCGCGTCCGGCGTGCCGGTGATGGCGCATGTGCCATCCAGCATTCTGGCCCGCTCCTCCATGTTGTTGAGTCCGTTGCGTTTCACTGAACCGTTGAACCCGCGGCCGTTGTCCGTGACCAGGACCGTCATCCTGCCGTTCAGGGCGGAGACGGACACCTCGATCGAGTCTGCCCCCGAATGCCGGACGGCGTTGCTGAGCCCCTCGGTCACCACGGCCACCACATGCTCGGCCTTGTCGGGGAGAACCGAGTCCACCGGACCTTCCAGGTTTAGGCCGGGCGTAAACGGCATTGACTTGGCAGCACTTCGCGTGGCACGCAGGAGCCGCCCGCTGAGCAGTTCAGTGTCGCTGGAGCCGGTTTTGAGCGAGTAGATGGTGTCCCGGAGGCTGCGGATGGCTTCGTCGAGTTCCCCGGTGATGGCGCGGATGCGCTCAAGGGCAAGGTCTTCCTTCGTGAAGCGGTTCAGACTCTGGACGCTGAGGCCGGCAGCGAACAGCCGCTGGATCACGAGGTCATGCAGGTCTCGGGCGATGCGGTCACGATCGGTGAAGACCAGCAGCTCTTCCCGCAGCCGGTGGACCCTGGCTAGTTCAAGCGCCAACGCGACGTGCGACCCGAAGACAGCACCCATCTCCACGTCGGTTCGTCCGTAGGGCCCGGCTCCCGCATCCCGGACAAGGAGCAGCAAGCCGTGGTGCGCGCCTTGTGTACTGAGGGCCACGGCAAGGAGCGGACCGGCAACAGTCCCCTCCAGAACCCCCAGAACGTCGGCGGCATTGTCCACCAACACAGGCTCGCCTCCTTCGAGCACAGCCTGGAGTGCCTCCGAATCCATGGACAGGGGCAATCCGGAAAACAGTTCCGCATCCGCGCCGTCCGCCCCGGCAACGATGTAGCCGGCGCCGTCAGGTATGGGCTCCACAATCAGCGCAAGCCGGGAACCGGATTCCCGCAACGCCCGTCCGGCAATGGGATCGAGGCCGGCCGACGACGTGGGATCGGTGCCCAGCATCAGCCCTGAGACATCCATGCAGGCTTCCAGCCATTGCGCACGCCGCCGGGCGTCGTCGTAGAGCCGCGCATTCTCAATGGCGACGCCGGCAGCGGCCGCGAGGGCAACGGCCAGCTCCTCATCCTCCACCGTGAAATCGCCGCCGCCCTCCTTTTCCGTTAGATAGAGGTTTCCAAAGACAACGTCGCGTACCCGGACGGGTACGCCAAGGAACGACTGCATGGGCGGGTGGTGCTTGGGAAAGCCGTATGCCTCGGGATGGCTCCGCAAGTCATGGAGCCGCAGCGGCCGCGGATCCGAGATCAGTAAGCCCAGGACGCCATGGCCGGTGGGAAGGGGGCCGATCTTCTTGGCGAGTTCGCCGTCGATACCCACGGTGATGAAGTGGCTGAGTGCACGGTCGTCCCCGATAACACCCAGTGCCCCGTAGCGGGCGCGCAGCAACTGGCAGGCTGACTGGACAACCCGCTCCAGCACGGCATCGAGGCTCAAGTCCTCTGCAACGGCCACAACCGCTTCGAGGAGGCCGCCCATACGCTCCTGGAACTGGAGGAGTTCACCGGCCCGGGAAACGAAGTCCTTGAGCAGGTCCTCGATCCTCGTGCCGCTGGCTGCCGTATATCGTCCGGGACCGTCGCCATCGGCATGCATATCCACAACCCACTCCTGACCGCGCCTGTCCGCTCCGGCGTCGTGAGGCCAGAATACCGTTAAGGCCTTCATCCTTGGGCCGAAACCGTCCGTGAGGGGCGGCAGGGGTCCTTGGGCCCTAGCTTTCCGGACGTTTCCTCGCTTAGGCTCGGCGTCATGAGCACTGATCGGAAACCCGGCGCTGACCACCCGCACGAAGTCGAAAACCTCGACAACCACGAATGCTGGCGCCTGCTGAGGAGCGTCTCGGTGGGCCGGCTGGCTGTCTGGGTCGAGGACCACCCGGACATCTTCCCCATCAACTACAAGGTGGACCACGGAACGCTGGTCTTTCGCACGGCGGACGGCACGAAGCTGCAGGCGGCTACCGGTGATACACCCGTGGCCGTGGAAGCCGACGGCGTTGACGCCGACACCGGCATCGCCTGGAGCGTCGTGATCAAGGGGCAGGCCGCCCCGGTCAAGAACCCGCAGGAGGTTCTGGACACGGTTGGGCTGCTTCTCTTCCCTTGGCAGGCAGGGAAGAAAGAACACTTCGTCCGGATCACCCCGGACACCGTTACGGGCCGGCGCTTCAAGGTCACTCCCCCGTTGACCTGGTGGACGCCGCTGGACGACGCCACCCGTTCCGGGTACGAGTAAACGGGTACGCGTCAGAAAGCTGTGCCGCCCGGCTACGCCAGGCGGGTGATTTCCACGCTCACGTTCAACGCGGAGCCGCCGCCTCCGGACAGGATGCCTTTGAGCGGCGGCACATCCCGGTAGTCGCGGCCACGTGCCACGGTGACATGGAAGTCGCCGGCCGGCTTGTGGTTGGTCGGATCCCAGCTGCGCCATTCCCCGTCCCACCACTCCAGCCACGCATGGGACTGGCCGGCCACCGTCTCACCGATGTCCGCCGTCGAACGCGGGTGAAGGTAACCGGAGACGTAACGGGCCGGAATTCCGCAGCTTCTCAGCGCGCCGATGGCGAGGTGCGCCAGGTCCTGGCAGACCCCCTGGCGCTGGCCCCAGGCCTGTGCCGCGTTGGTCGTGACCCCGGTTGAGCCTTTCATGTAGGTCATTTCGCCGCGCATCCACTCGAAGATGGCCATGGCGGCCCCGTGGGGGTCGCGGCCTTCGACGATCCCCGGGATGATGCCGAGGACTTCGTCTCCGGGACCGCTCAGCCGGGACTGCGGGATCCAGTCACTGAACTGGTTGAGCGTCTCAGGTGCCTGCAGCACGTCCCAGGCAACGATGTCGCCGTCAGCCGGCACACGCTCCGCACGGTGCACCTCGACCGTGGTGGTGGCGACCACCTCCAGATATTCGTGGGGCATCTGCATATCGAAGGCAGTGACCCGCGTGCCCCAGTAGTCGCGATAGCTGCTGATGGCGGCCTGCGACGGCGCAACCTTCATGGACGACTCCAGCACCACCTGCTGCGGATCCGTCAGCGGCGTCATGCGGGCTTCGTTGTAGGACAGCGTGACACGCTTGTTGTACTTGTAGCCGGTCTTGTGGATGATACTCAGCCGGGTCATGAAACTTCTCCCACCCAGGCCAGTTCGTCCGCCTGATTGAAGTACTTACGGGAAATGGCGTCTGAAGCCTGCGACACAGCCTTCTGGACGCGCTCCATGTGCTCCGGCAATTCAGACATGAGGTCGTCCGTGCGGTGGAACTCCAGGAAGGTGCGGGCCTGGCCCACGATCCGGCGCGCGTCGTTGATGAAGCCAACACGCTGCGCGGAGGGGTCCAGCTTCGCCAGGCAATCGTCGGCGTCCCGCAGCGCGTAAACGATGGAGCGGGGAAACAGACGGTCCAGCAGCAGGAACTCGGCAGCATGCTGGTCCCCGAAGGCAGCCCGGCGTGTCCGAAGGAAGGACTCGTAGGCTCCGGCGCACCGGAGCATGTTGACCCATGACATGCCTGCAGAGAGCACATCGCGGGTCGAGAGCATGCGGGCCGTCATGTCGGCACGCTCCAGGGAACGGCCCAGAGCCAGGAACAGCCAGCTGTCATCATGGCTGACAGTCGTGTCGGCCAGTCCGCTCACCATGGCCGTACGTTCCAGCACCCAGTGGCAGAAGCGGTAGGTGCCCACCACGTCCTTGCGGTGCTGGTTCAGGCCGTAATACGTCGTGTTCAGGCTCTCCCAGAGCCCGGAGGATACCGTTTCGCGGGCACGGCGGGCATTCTCGCGGGCGGCCCCCAGTGATCCGGCGATCGAGGTGGCGCTCTGTTTGTCGTAGGCGAGGGCGTGCAACAGCTCCTCAAGGCCGAATTCGTCACCCTCGGGCCGGGCTCCCATAACCGCCAGGAGTTCCCGCGCAACATTGTCCCGCTCCTCCGTGGGCAGATGGTTGAGCCGCTCAAGGTGGACATCCAGGATGCGGGCAGTGCCATCGGCCCGCTCCACATAGCGGCCGATCCAAAATAGGGACTCGGCAATACGGCTAAGCATTTGCGGCTACCTCCTGCGGGTCCGAAATCTGCGTAAACATCAAAGGCGAAAATAATACGGGCTGAACCAGCGGGCGGCGGCTCACTGCTGCTGCTCCGTCTGGCGGTCGCGCCAGTTGCTTTCGACCGGCCACACCGAAACCCGCTCGCGGACGGTGATGGACGGCCTCGGCAGGAGTTCCACCGGAACCTGGGGCGAGTCAGACAGCACCCAGGTGTCCTTGGAACCGCCGCCCTGGCTGGAGTTGACGATCAGCGACCCCTCCTTGAGGGCCACCCGGGTCAGTCCGCCGGGGAGCACCCAGACGTCGTCGCCGTCGTTGACGGCAAACGGCCGCAGGTCCACGTGCCGAGGGCCAAACTTATCACCGCTGAGCGTCGGGACTGTAGACAGCTGCAGGACCGGCTGGGCAATCCAGCCGCGGGGATCGGCGATGACGCGCTTGCGCAGCGCTTCGAGTTCGTCCTTGGAGGCATCGGGTCCGATGACCAGGCCCTTACCGCCGGAGCCGTCCACCGGTTTGACGACCAGTTCGTCCAGCCGGTCCAGAACGTGCTCACGCGCTTCCTTTTCCTCCAGCCGGAACGTGTCCACGTTGGCAATGACGGGCTCTTCGTTGAGGTAATAGCGGATGAGGTCGGGCACGTAGCTGTAGACGAGCTTGTCGTCAGCGACGCCGTTCCCCACGGCATTGGCGATGGTCACGCCGCCGGCGCGGGCGGCGTTCACCAGCCCGGGGCAGCCCAGCATGGAGTCGGCCCGGAACTGCAGCGGATCGAGGAAGTCGTCGTCGATCCGCTTGTAGATGACGTCAACGCGCTGTTCGCCGGCGGTGGTCCGCATGTACACACGGTTGCCGCGGCAGATCAGGTCGCGGCCCTCTACGAGCTCCACGCCCATGAGGCCGGCAAGCAGGGTGTGCTCGAAGTAGGCGCTGTTGAACACGCCGGGGGTCAGGACAACCACCGTCGGGTCATCCACACCGGACGGTGCCGTCTTGCGGAGCGCGGACAGCAGCCGGCGCGGGTACTCCTCCACCGGGCGGATCAGTTGCTGGCCGAATGCTTCCGGCAGGCCCTTGGCCATGGCACGCCGGTTTTCCAGAACGTAGCTCACGCCGGACGGCACGCGCACGTTGTCCTCCAGCACCCGGAAGGTTCCCGCAGCGTCACGGACGACGTCGATCCCTGAGATGTGGACGCGGACGCCGCCGGCCGGCTCGAAGCCGTGAACCTGGCGGTGGAAGTGGGCGCTGGTGGTGACAAGCTGACGCGGGATGACGCCGTCGGCAACCACGGTCATCTTGTCGTAGACGTCGTTGAGGAAGGCCTCCAGCGCACGGACCCGCTGCGCGACACCCTTTTCCAGGACAGTCCACTCATCCGCAGGAATCACGCGGGGCACGATGTCGAGGGGGAACGGCCGTTCCTCACCTGCGAAGTCAAACGTGACACCGCGGTCCAGGAACGTCCGGGCCATCGAATCGGCACGGGCGGTGACATCGGTGAGGGAAAGCTCCCGCAGGGCCCCTGCGACCTGCCCGTAGGACTTCCTGGCTTCTTGGCCGGGGGCAAACATCTCGTCGTAGGCACCGGTGCGTTCGGCGGCCTCGGAGTAATCCTGGAATAGGTCAGACATGGTCATTAGCCAACCACCTTTTTGTTTCGAATTCATTACTGATGCCCATTGTGGCGTGTTGGCGCCACGCCCTCCGGTTCGTGTTTTTCCGCACTGTTCCGGCAAAGTATGTGAGTGCCATTGCCCAGATTCCCCGCCGCCCGCCAAGGACGGATCGTCGCACGGATCCCACCCCTGCTGCCGGGACTACTCACTGCCGTTTTCGCCGTCGGGGTGGCCTTTACCGTACACGCAATGGTGCCTGTCCTGCCTGCCATGACCGTCGCGGTCGTCCTGGGCCTGCTCGCAGCGAACCTTCCCGGCACGGGAACCTGGGCCGCCGGGCGGGGGCGCGCCGGCCTCGACTTCGGCGGCAAGCACCTGATGCGCGCCGGCATTGTGTTCCTGGGACTGAAGGTCAGCGTCATGGACATCCTTGGCCTCGGCTGGCAGTCCCTGCTGCTGATCACGGGCGTGGTGCTCGCGAGCTTCGCCGGGACCTACGGCATCTCCCGGCTGTTCCGGCTGACCCGTGACACCTCGTTGCTGATCGCCACCGGTTTTTCCATCTGCGGAGCCTCGGCCATCGGCGCGATGGCGGCGGTCCGGCGGATCCGGCACGCGGACACCGTCCTGCCGGTAGCGCTGGTCACCCTGTGCGGCACGCTGGCCATCGGCGTCCTGCCGCTCCTCCTGCACCCGCTGCAGCTCACCCCCGAGGTGTTCGGCGCGTGGACCGGCGCCTCGGTGCACGATGTGGGCCAGGTGGTGGCCACCGCGCAGACCGCGGGGACCGGCGCCCTGGCGATCGCCGTCGTCGTCAAGCTGACAAGGGTGATCCTCCTGGCCCCCATGGTGGCCGCCGCCGGCGTCCACCAGAGGACTGCAATGAGCCGCGTGGCAGGGAACAATACCCGTAATAGCGCCCGAAACAGGGCTGGGAAAGGTTCCCGGACCGACACTGGCCCGGGCAGGGCGGCACAGCCGGGGCCGACCCATCCGGCAGCCGAAGCCGACGGCGCCGAGCTCCGCCTCCCGCCGGTTGTGCCGATGTTCGTCATCGGCTTTGTGGCCATGGTAGGCGTGCGGTCGACAGGATGGCTGTCCCCCGGCTGGCTGGAGGCGGCGGCGGCCGTGCAGGACCTGCTACTGGGCATGGCGCTCTTCGGCCTGGGCTCGGCAGTCCGCGTGCAGACCCTGCTCCACACCGGTGCCCGGGCACTGCTGGCAGCCCTTGCGGCGTGGCTGCTTATCGCCGCGCTGGGCCTTGGCGCCGCCGTCCTGATCATCCAGCCGCACTGATCATTCGTACAGGCCACTTGCACTGCTCACTGGCACGGACCTTCCGGCCGCGCCGATGATCGAGCGGCCCATGATTCAATAGCTTGGTGTCGAATGAGAACCTGCAACGCGAAGAAGCGGCAAATCGCTCAGCCCTGATCACCACCCACAGCTATGACGTGTCCCTCGACGTCCGCCAGGCCCAGGATCCGGAGGTCACCGGCTACACCAGCCGCAGCGTCATTAACTTTTCAGCGCGGGAACCCGGCGGATCCACCTTCCTGGACTTCATCAGCGGCGATGTGCACAGCGTGTTCCTGAACGGCAAGGGGCTTTCGGTCGCCGACGTGGTGGACGGGTCCCGCATCCGGTTGGAGAACCTGCAGGCCGAAAACCAGGTCACCGTTACCGGCACCGCCCTCTACAGCACCTCCGGCGAAGGCATGCACCGCTTCTTTGATCCCGCGGACGGCAAGTGCTACCTCTACACCCAGTACGAACCCGCCGACGCCCGGCGGGTGTTCGCAAACTTTGAACAGCCCGACCTCAAGGCGGAATTCACCTTCCACGTGATGGCTCCGTCCGACTGGGAGGTCGCCTCCAACGGTGCCGAGGCCGACCGCACCCAGCTGACGAGCGACCCCGCGACAAGCCGGTGGGACTTCGCGCCGACGCGGCGGATGTCCACCTACATCACCTCAGTGCTGGCAGGGCCGTACTTCAAGGCCGAGGACCACTGGAGCGGCACCCTGGCGGACGGCTCCGGGCTGGAGATCCCGTTAGCGCTCTTCTGCCGCCGCTCGATGGCGGCATCCTTCGACACCGCGCACCTGTTTCAGCTGACCAAGCAGGGCCTCGCCTTCTTCAACGACCTTTTCGACTATCCGTACCCCTGGGGCAAGTACGACCAGGCGTTCGTGCCCGAATACAACCTGGGCGCCATGGAGAACCCCGGGCTCGTCACATTCACGGAGAACTACGTCTTTACGTCCCGGGCGGCCGATTCCCAGTACCAGGGACGGGCGAACACCCTGATGCACGAGATGGCCCACATGTGGTTTGGCGACCTCGTGACCATGCAGTGGTGGAACGACCTCTGGCTCAAGGAGTCCTTCGCCGACTACATGGGCACGCTGGGTGTGGACAGCGCCACGGACTGGGACACGGCCTGGGTGAACTTCGCCAACAACCGGAAGGCCTGGGCCTATGTCCAGGACCAGCTGCCCACCACCCACCCGATCGTCGCGGACATCCCGGACCTCGAGGCGGCCAAACAGAACTTCGACGGCATCACCTACGCCAAGGGCGCATCCGTCCTCAAACAGCTGGTGGCCTACGTCGGATTTGAAGCGTTCATCGCCGGCTCCCGCCGGTATTTCAAGGACAATGCGTACGGCAACACCACGCTCGCAGACCTGCTCGCCGCCCTCAGCGAGGCCTCGGGCCGCGATCTCGGGCTGTGGGCCCGCCAGTGGTTGCAGACCTCGGGCATTTCCACCATCACTGCCGACATCGAAGAGCACGACGGCGTGCTGGGCAAGGTGGTCGTCGTCCAGGACGCGGTGGACCCTGCCACCGGACGGCAGGAACTGCGTCCGCACCGCCTCCGGATCGGACTCTACGACTTCGACACTGACGGCTCGCTGGTCCGCATGGACAGCGTGGAAACGGATCTGGGCGGGCACGCCACAGAGATCCCGGAACTGGACGGCAAGCCGGTGCCGGCGCTCCTGCTGGTCAACGACGACGACCTCAGCTATGCGAAGGTCCGGTTTGATCCGCGTTCCGAAGCGACCGCACGCGAGTCCCTTGGCGCCCTGCGGGACCCCATGGCGAGGGCACTCTGCTGGACGGCGCTCTGGGATGCGGCCCGCGACGGCGTGGCACCGGCGGACCGTTATGTGGCCGCGGTGGAAAAATTCGGTCCTGCCGAAACGGGCATCGGCGTCCTGCTGAATATTCTGGGCAACGCCTCAACCGCCATTGACCGCTACGTCCCGGCGGCAGAACGGGCCGCAGTCCGTGGCAGCTTCCTGGACGCGGCCGCGCGGGAGCTTGCCGCCGCAGAGCCTGGTTCGGACCATCAGCTTGCCTGGGCGCGGACCCTGGCCACCACCAGCCGGCAGGCAACAGGCCGGCTGGACCTTGTGCGGGGAATCCTGGCCGGGACCACCGTCATTCAGGGGCTTTCGGTTGACCCGGAACTCCGCTGGAGCCTGTGGCACGCCCTGGCAGCCAACGGGCAGGCCACGGAGGCCGAGCTCGACGCGGAACTGGCCCGCGACACCACGGCTTCGGGCCGCGCCGGCCACGCCACGGCCCTCGCAGCCCGGCCGGACGCCGCCGTCAAAGCCGCTGCGTGGGACGCGGCCGTCCAGGGCACCGCGCTTTCCAACCAGCTGCTCAGCGCCACCATCGCCGGTTTCAATACGGCACCCGACGGGCTGCTGGACCCGTTCGTTGAGCCGTACTTCGACTGCCTGGAACGCGTGTGGGCGGAGCGCAGCATCGAAATCGCCAGCAGGATTGTCCGCGGGCTCTATCCGGCAGGACAGGACCTGGACGGCACCAGCCCGGACAGCCACGCCGTGATAGTCCAGACAGACGGCTGGCTCGCCGGGCATCCGGAGGCTCCCCGGGCGCTTCGCCGGATCATCATCGAGCAGCGGAGCCACCTGCACCGGGCCCTCACTGCACAGGCAGCGGCCGCAAAAGCACGATCGGTTGCTCCGTAACGGCCGTTTAGGCCGCTCAGAACGGCGCTTGCGGCCACGCCGGCAGGGTTCCCTGGCCGGGCTTGTGAGGCGAGGGTGCCGGTGGGGAGCAATCGATGAAAATTCTAAGGCACCCGGTGCAGCCACTTCGCGGTGCCGAACTTGGCCGCCACGCGGTCACGGGCAGCGGCAAGTTCCGCGTCCGTGAGGACGGAGGGGGTTGCCCCGTAGCGGCCGGTGAAGACGTCCATCATGGCCTCCACGATGTCCTCCCGGGCCAGCCCGGTCTGGCGGCGCAGGGGATCCACCCGCTTCTTGGCACTGGTGGTGCCCTTGTCCGACAGCTTCTCCTTGCCGATCCGCAGCACCTCCACCATCTTGTCGGCGTCGATGTCGTAGCTCATGGTGACGTGGTGCAGCATGCCGCCGTTTGCCAGCCGCTTCTGGGCAGCCCCGCCGATCTTGCCGTGCTCCGTGGCGATGTCGTTGAGCGGGACGTAGAACGCACTGATGCCCAGTTTCTCCAGCGCAGCCATGACCCAGGCGTCCAGGAACGCGTAGGAGTCGGCGAAGCTGATACCGTCCACCAGGGTCTGGGGAAGGTACAGCGAGTAGGTGATGCAGTTGCCCGCTTCCATGAACATCGCTCCCCCGCCGCTGATCCGGCGGACCACGCTGATGCCATGGCGTGCCACACCCTCAGGATGGACCTCGTTGCGGACGGACTGGAAGCTGCCGATCACCACGGACGGTTCCTCCCAGTCCCAGAACCGTAGCGTGGGATTGCGGCGTCCGGCCCCCACTTCCTCAGTGAGCACCTCGTCGAGGGCCACATTGACGTGCGTCGGCAGGACGGTCGGGGCAATCACATTCCAGTGGTGGTCCGCCCAGCCGGTGGCCTTCGCCAGCGCCCTGCGGACGGCGATGGCCACGGCATCGGCGGAGAATCCGAACAGGACGGCGTCTTCGGGAAGGCCGGCGGACACAGCCGCGGAGATGTCTGCGGCGTCTGTTGAGTCCGGGAGGCCGGTCAGTGCCCGGTTGATGTCCAGCAACGCTTCATCGGGTTCCAGGAAGAAGTCCCCGCTGACCGAAACATGGGCCAGACGCCCGTCCACGACGTCGAAATCCGCCACAACGAGCTTGCCGCCCGGAACCTTGTACTCACCGTGGCGGCGGGCGCCGTCGTCGTGCGTGCCATCCGCCGGGCCGGCCTCAAAAGGAGGGAATGTCATGTTTCCCATCCTGCCCCAAAAACGCGAAAAGCCCGCACCATCCGGAAGTTCCGGAAGGTGCGGGCTTTCCCAATTGACCTTGGGGAGAAGTTGTTACTTCTTGCCGCCGAAGCCCTTGAAGCGAGCGTTGAAGCGCTCGACGCGGCCTGCGGAGTCCATGATGCGCTGCTTGCCCGTGTAGAACGGGTGGGACTCGGAGGAGATTTCGACGTCGATGACCGGGTAGGTGTTTCCGTCTTCCCACTCGATGGTCTTCTTGGAAGACACGGTGGACTTGGTCAGGAACTTGACGCCGGAAGCCAGGTCGTTGAATACAACAGCTTCGTACTTCGGGTGGATATCAGACTTCATAATGGGACCTTTGTTCGCACAACTGGATTTTGCCAGTTGCCAGGTATGAATGGGATGGCCGCGGAATGTACCGGACGGCCAGCTATCAATCATAGCGGAAAACCGGCGCCTTCGCCGCCTGACCGGCCGCGGGTCGTCAGCCTTTCGGGCGCAGTTCCCAGAAAGCGACGGCGGACGCCGCCGCGACGTTGAGCGAGTCGACTCCCTCGCGCATGGGGATCTTGACGGCGAGGTCGACGGCGGCGAGGGTGTCGGCGCTCATCCCGGCGCCCTCCGTGCCCAGCACCAGCGCGAGTTTGTCCGGATTCCGGGCAGCCAGTTCGTCGAGGTCCACGGCGTCGCCGGTCAGTTCCAGGGCGGCCACCGTGAAACCCTGCTCCCGGAGTGCCTCAAGGTCGGCCGGCCATGACTCCAGGCGCGCCCACGGAACCTGGAACACGGTGCCCATGCTCACGCGGACGCTGCGCCGGTAGAGCGGGTCCCCGCAGCGCGGAGAGACCAGCACGGCATCCACACCCAGGGCGGCCGCGGACCGGAAGATCGCACCGACGTTCGTGTGGTCCACGATGTCCTCGAGGACAGCAACCCGCCGGGCGCCGGCGAGCAGTTCGGGCAGCGGTACCGGAGCCGGCCGGTGCATCGCCGCCATGGCGCCCCGGTGCAGGTGGAATCCGGTGATTTCTTCCAGCAAGGCGGCGCTGCCGACGTACACCGGGACGTCCGGAAACCGGTCAAAAACGTCTGCGAGGTCACCGAGCCATTTCTCGGCAAGGAAAAATGACCGTGGCATGTGGCCGGCAGCCAGGGCCCGCCGGAGTACGCGCGAAGATTCGGCGATGTACATGCCTTCCGCGGGTTCGCGCACCTTGCGGAGGTGGACGTCGGTCAGGCGGGTGTAGTCGGAAACGCGTGGATCGTCAGCGGATTCGAGATAGTGGAAAGTCACTGGAAGCCATTCATCGGGGCCGGTGGTCCATCGGGCACGGGGCGCCGGTCACAGGCGCGGGTCACTTGAAGAGGTTCGCGATCATGAAGCCGAGGGCAACGAGGCCCAGCGCAAAGATGACTCCGCGCAGGACCGGCGGGGAAAGCCTCCGGCCAACCTTTGAGCCGATGACGCCGCCGATGAGCGAACTCACGGCGATGATTCCCACAACAGTCCAGTTGATGCGCCCGAACGCGAACAGCAAGTAGGACACTGCCGCCACGATGTTCACGCCCAGGACGAGGATGTTCTTCATGGCGTTGGCGTTCTGGATGGTTCCCGTCATGAACACGCCAAGGATTCCCACCAGGAGGATGCCCTGGGCTGCTACGAAATAGCCCCCGTAAACCCCGGCCAGGTACACCAGCACAATCAGCAGCACGCCGTGGCGTTTGTCCCTGATGGCATGCTCCGGGTTCGCCTCCCGGTTCCGGACCCACTGCTGGAGCCGGGGCTGGAAGACGACCATCAGCAGGGCGAGCACAATCAGGGCGGGGGCGGCGTAGTGGAAGACCTTTTCCGGCAGGTGCAGCAGCAGCCAGGCGCCGCTGATGCCGCCCAGCAAGGATGCAGGCAGCAGCCGCAGGAGCTGCCTGCCGCGGCCCGCGAGTTCCTTCCGGTACCCCCACGCGCCCGCGGCGTTCCCCGCGACCAGCCCCATGGCATTGCTGATGGAGGCTGTTACCGGGGCCATGCCCAGGGCGATAAGGACGGGGAACGTGACCAGGGTGCCCGACCCCACGACACTGTTGATGGTTCCGGCCCACAACCCCGCGAAGAAGATGAAGACGCCGTTGAGTAACTCCACGCTCGGGTGACCGCCGGGTCAGCGGCGGGCGACGGCGGTGTAGCGTCCCGCGTTGACCGTTACATCGAGGGGCAGGCCGAAGGTCTCGCTGAGGTGCTCGGCTGTCAGGACGTCGGTGATGGGGCCGGCGGCAACCACTCCGCCGTCGCGCAGCAGCATGGCGTGCGTGAACCCCGGCGGAACTTCCTCAAGATGGTGGGTCACCAGGACCATGGCTGGTGCTGCCTCGTCCATGGCAAGCTCTCCGAGTTTGTGGACGAGTTCCTCGCGGCCGCCCAGATCGAGGCCGGCGGCAGGTTCATCGAGCAGCAACAGCTCGGGATCGGTCATGAGGGCGCGGGCGATCTGGACCCGTTTGCGTTCACCTTCGGACAGGGTTGCGAAAGTCCTGTTCAGTAGCGGGCCCATTCCCCAGTCGTTGAGGAGGCGGAAAGCCCGCCGTTCGTCGTCGCGCTCGTATCCCTCGCGCCAGCGGCCGGTCACGCCGTACGCGGCGGTGACCACGACGTTGAGGACATTCTCGTGTTCCGGAATCTGAGTGGCCAGGGCGGCCGAAGAGAGGCCGATGCGGGGTCGGAGCTCAAAGACGTCCACCCGGCCCAGGATCTCGTCAAGAATCCCGGCCGTGCCGCTGCTCGGATGCATCCGGGCAGCGGCGATCTGGAGAAGAGTGGTCTTGCCGGCGCCGTTGGGGCCCAGGATCACCCAGCGTTCGCCTTCGTTGACCTGCCAGTCAACCTTGTCCAGCAGGGTCTTTTTACCTCGGACAACGCTGACGGCGTCCAATTCCAGAACATCACTCATAGGAGTAGACACTAGGACAAAACGGGGTCCGACTGATAACTGATACACCGCCCCACGGCCCGCTGTCGGCAACTGCAATAGGCGGAACGAAACGAATTCGGGCGCAAGGTGGGCGCTGGCTAAGATTGCAGCCATGAGTTCGAACGTGACTGCGGTCAGCTACGGCGTGAAATTGTCCCCTTCGGAACTGGAGCACCTCCGTTCCCTGCTGACTGGATCAGGGGCTTCTTTCTCCGCTGAATCCCGGACCGGCGACGCCCGCTTCGAGGTGTACACGGTGGACTTCGCCGTTGAATCCGGGACGGCTGCCGACATCACTGCGCTGCGACATGAGGTGACCTCCGCGGCTTTTCGCGGCATGGATACGGCCATCGTCCCGGCGTCGCTGAGGGAGGCACCCCGGAAGTTCCTCATCATGGATGTTGACTCCACGCTGATCCAGCAGGAGGTCATTGAGCTCCTGGCCGCCTACGCCGGGAAGAAGGAAGAGGTCACGGCAGTGACCGAAGCTGCCATGCGCGGCGAGCTCGACTTTGCCCAGAGCCTGCACGCCCGGGTGGCGGTCCTCGCGGGGTTGCCTGCCGACGTCGTCGATTCCGTACGGGCCGAGGTGAGACTTACGGAAGGGGCCGCAGATCTCGTGGCGGCGTTCAAAGCGGCCGGCCACGCCGTGGCAGTGGTATCGGGCGGTTTCAACCAGATCCTGCGCCCCATTGCGGAGGACCTCGGGCTGGATTACTGGATCGCCAATGAACTGGAGATTGTCGACGGCGCACTGACGGGCAAGGTGCTCGGGGAGGTCGTCGACCGTGCGGCGAAGGAGAAGTACCTCCGCGAGTGGGCCGCCGCCGAGGGCATCCCCATGGAGCACACCATCGCGGTGGGCGACGGCGCCAATGACCTGGACATGCTCAGCGCGGCCGGAATTGGCGTCGCGTTCAATGCGAAACCGGCTGTCCGCGCGGCAGCGGACGCAGCGGTCAGCCTGCCGTACCTCGACGCCGTGCGGCATATCGCCGGGGTCTGAGCATTAACCGCTTCAGGCATTAACCGCAGGATGGCACGTCGCGGCAGTTGCTTCGAGGAACATTGCCGTGACGTGCCATCCCGGCGGACTGGCCGCCGGCGGTCCTAGCCGGCCTGGCCGGTGCCCTTGCCGAAGTAATCGGCACCGCCGGCGTACTCGGTGTGCCCGGTTTCGACGTCGGCAGTCACCATCCTGGCGATCTCGGCGGCGAACTCGGCGACTGAATACAGTTTGCCGGCCTCGGCCCGGCGGGCCTCGATGGCGCCCGGGTTGGAGCGGTCAAGCAGCGTGGCGGTTACGGTTCCTTCGATCATGTCGCCGGAAACTACGACGAAGGAAATGCCTTTGTCCGCAAGGTTCGGGATCAGGGCGCGCAGGGCGTCCTCGCCGGCGCGCTTGCTGCGTGCCACCGGCTCGTATTCGGGCATGGTGGGTACGGAATCGATGAAGTGGGCCTGGTGGCTGGTGACGAAGACCACGCGGGAGCCTTCCCGCATCAGCGGCACGGCGGCGTTCAGCATGTTGACCTGGGCATCACGGTTCAGCTTCAGCGCGTAGTCGTCTGCCATGCCCGATTCCATGCCGCCGGAGGCGTTGAGGACCAGAACGTCGAGTGAACCGAAGTTTTCCATGGCGGCGCTGGCCAGGGCCTGGACGCCTTCCTGCGTGGTGAGGTCGGCACCGACGGCAACGGCGCGGCCGCCGGCCGATTCAATTTCGGTCACCACTTTGTTGGCCCGCGGGGCCTTCTGGCGGTAGTTCACGACGACGGCGGCACCTTCGGCTGCGAGGAGCTTGGCGACGTCGGCGCCAATCCCCCTCGACGAACCGGTCACAATGGCGGTCTTGTTGTCCAGCAATCCCATTCGAGCTCCTTTGTTACAAACGTCCAAAATCTGTGGGTCTGCCATCCATCATGCCAGCGGATGGGAACTTTTCAGTTGTTTGACGTCCACAAAGAAGCGGACCCGGCCTAGTTCCGGACTATGCCTGCGACTTGCCTCGGGAGCCGGGAAGCGGACCGGGAAGCGGACCGACCGCGCCGGCTCAGCCGTGGTCGATTTGGATCTTGCGCGTTCCGGTGGCCGGTGCCTGCTCGGGAGCCGGGGCACGTACTTCAAGCACGCCGTCCTTGTAGGACGCGGTGACGTCTTCCTCCCGGGCGCCAGGGGGCAGCGAGACACTCCGTGAGAATGAGCCGTAACGGAACTCCGAACGGTAACCGGTTTTGCTCTTGTGTTCCGACTTTTCCTCGCGTTCCACTTTGATGTGCAGCATGCCGTCGGCCACCGAGACGTCAACATCCTTCTCGGGTTCGAGGCCGGGCACCTCGGCGCGCACCACGAGCACGCTGCCGTCCATGAACTGTTCCACGCGGATTGACGACATTGTCAGGTCCCCGTCGAGAAACCGCCGAATCGGCTCAAGAACCTCAGACGGCGTCCATTTATTGAGATCGGCCATGATAGCTCCCTTGTGTTTTTCACCGCAATTTGGGGCCGGTCCACACGCGGGACCGGCCGGTATGCCCATTACACACCCGCCGGAGGGGCATGTAATGGGCAAAAGGTCCCTTCATGGCAAGGGGTTTGGGGCAGCTGGAGGAGGGTTAGTGTCCCATCCCCAGGCCGCCGTCAACGGGGATGACGGCGCCGGAGATGTACGACGCTTCATCACTGGAAATCCAGCGAACCACGTTCGCCACCTCGGCGGCTTCGGCGAAGCGCCCCGCCGGCACCTTGGACAGATAGTCCTTCTGGGTGGCCTCCGGCAGCTCCGCCGTCATGTCCGTGTTGATGAAGCCGGGCGCGACGACGTTGGCGGTAATGCCGCGGCCTCCCAATTCACGCGTCAGCGAGCGGGCTATGCCCACCAGTCCGGCCTTGGAAGCGGAGTAGTTGATCTGGCCGGGGGCGCCGTACAGTCCGGAAACAGAGGAAATGAGCACAACGCGGCCCTTGCGCATCCGGATCATGCCCTTGGACGCCCGTTTGATGACACGGAAAGCACCCGTCAGGTTGGTGTCGATGACGGACGTGAAGTCGTCTTCGCTCATGCGCATCAGCAGCGTGTCCTTCGTGATGCCGGCATTGGCCACCAGTACCTCCACCGGACCGTGGGCGGCTTCGACTTCGGCGAAGGCGGCGTCAACGGAAGCCTCATCGGTGACGTCGGCCTTGACCCCGAGGATCCCCGCCGGAAGCGCAGACTCGCTGCGGTACGTCACGGCAACCTTGTCACCGTTGGCCAGGAAAGCCTCTGCGATGGCCAGTCCGATGCCGCGGTTGCCGCCGGTGATCAGAACGCTGCGGCCGGTTGATGCTGCTTCAGTCATAGTTTGCTCCGGGATTCTGCGGCACGGGGCACCGCGGTGAGGGGCTGGATTTTTACTGCCTCCGATCTTAGCCCCCGTTTGGGCGGCACTCGTGAGGGTGAGAGAATTGGGTTAAGCCTTGGGAGCGTGATCAAACAGCCGTGACACTTGCAAAACGACCCGGACCTTCGATGTCCGGTGATCCGGACGCCGCCTCCGGTGACGCCCAGGTGCACAGCATTACGGACGCCGCAACCGCCCACTCGGAAGAGATGCGGGGGCGGATGATCAAGTACGCCGTCGCGATGGGCATCCGCATGGTGTGCCTCATTCTCGTCTTTGTCGTTGACGGCTGGTTCAAGGTCATACCGATTGCCGGCGCAGTGTTCCTGCCCTGGATTGCCGTGGTCATCGCCAATGGAAGCGACAAGGCCGAGGTTCACAGCGACTACCTGCTGGACGCCGCACCGCTGGCAGAGCTCGAAGCGCCGGAATCACCGGCAGCCGGCGCAGACGAAGGGCCAACCGTTCTCCAGGGTGAGGTCATTGAGGACGAAGACGATATCGACGGGCAGGAACGGGCAGCTTCATGAACATTTTTGACCTGGCCGGGGGCAGCCCCGCCCCAGCCGAAACGGCCGCGCCCATGTGCTCCCGGAAAGCCTGCCGCTCCGGCGCAGCCTGGCAGCTGCTGTGGAACAATCCCAAGATCCACACCCCGGAAAGACGCAAGACCTGGCTGGCCTGCGAGGAGCACAGGACATGGCTGGAAGACTACCTGCAAACCCGCGGCCTCTGGAAAGAGACTTTGCCGCTGGATCTTGCCCCTGTGGCAGACAGGGACAGCTGAATGTACCGCTTCCTCTTCTCCAGCAAATGGCTGGGCTACCTTCTGTTGGCTGCGATCTTTGCCACAGCCTGCGTCTTCCTTGGTCGATGGCAGATGGACCGCAGGGCAGAGACCCTGGCGGAAATCAACCGTGTCACGTCGAACTACTCGGCCACTCCCCTGCCGTTCGCCGCCGTCGAAGCGCAGTTCTCCCGGCTGGATGCCGACAAGGAGTGGACCCAGGTGGAGATGAAGGGCCGCTACGATGCCGGCGGCCAGCGCGTGGTGCGCAACCGCCCGCTCAACGGCCAGCCGGGCTACGAAGTGGTGGTCCCTTTCAAACTGAATACCGGACAGACAGTCGTTGTGGACCGCGGCTGGCTCCCCATCGGGAATAACACGCCCGGGCGCCCGGACGCCGTCCCGGAGCCGCCCTCCGGCGAGGTCACCGTTGTGGTCCGCCTGAAGCCAGGTGAGCCCGAACTGCAGCGCGGCGCCCCCGACGGGCAGCTTGCCTCCATCGATCTGCCGGCCTACGCCGCCCAGCTTGGCTACCCGGTCCTGACCGGCGCATACGGGCAGCTCGCCTCCGAGACGCCGGCTGCTGCGGCCATGCCGTATCCGTTCCCGAAGCCTTCGACCGAAGAAGGAACACACCTGTCCTATTCACTGCAGTGGTTCGCCTTCGGCGTCCTGATGTTTATTGGCTTCGGCTACGCGGCGCGGCAGCAGGCCCGCAACGCGGAAATTGACGCCCAGGACGCGGAGGCGGACGGTACGCCCGAATACGCCATGGCCGCGAACCGGCGCCGGCCCGCGCCCCGGAAGCGGAAAAACGCGACGGCCGAGGAAGAGGAAGACGCCATCCTCGACGCCCAGGGGTACTGACCGGTGAGCGATCCCGCCATCCCTGAGCCGGTGGCCAACGTCAAGCGCGCCCTCACCGCATTGGGAGCCGAGGACACCGTGACAGTATTCGACTCAAAAGTCCCGACGGCGGCAGCCGCCGCGGTAGCGCTGGGCTGCGATGTCGCCGCGATCACCAACAGCCTGGTGTTCGACGTCGACGGCGCACCGCTGCTCATCCTCGCCAGCGGTGCCGCGAAAGTGGACACGGCGCTGGTGGCAGCCACGCTGGGCTCAGGAAAAATCCGCCGCGCTTCCCCGGCCTTCGTCCTGCAACACACAGGCCAGGAAGTAGGCGGCGTAGCCCCGGTAGGCCACCCCGAAAAGATCAAGACCCTGCTGGACGAGTCCCTGAAAACCCACGAACTCCTCTGGGCAGGAGCGGGAGACCACAACTCGATGTTTTCCATCACCTACAAAGAGCTGCAGAAGATCACCGGCGCAGAGGAGATGCCGGTCCGCTGAGACGTCGGTGTGTCACCGAGCGCAGCGAAGCGGACGCAACCATCGGATAGGACGAGCGACGCAGCCTACGCCAGCGTAATCAGGTCCAGGTAGTCTTCGTTCCAGTGATCCTCGACGCCGTCGGGCAGCAGGACAACACGCTCGGGGTTGAGGGCTTCGACAGCACCCTCATCGTGGCTCACCAGGACAACGGCGCCGGTGTAGTTCCGCAGTGCGCCAAGGATCTCGGCGCGACTGGCGGGGTCCAGGTTGTTGGTGGGCTCGTCGAGGAGCAGCACGTTCGCGCTCGAAGCCACGATCGTGGCCAGGGCCAGCCGGGTCTTCTCGCCGCCGGAGAGCACTCCGGCGGGCTTGTCGACGTCGTCGCCGGAGAACAGGAACGAGCCAAGGATGCCCCGGACCTCGGCGTCCTTCATGTCGGGCGCGGAGGAACGCATGTTCTGCAGGACGGTGCGGTCGACGTCGAGCGTTTCGTGCTCCTGGGCGTAATAGCCCACCTTCAGCCCGTGGCCTGCGATCACTTCGCCGGTGTCGGGCTTGTCGACGCCGGCCAGCATCCGCAGCAGCGTGGTCTTGCCGGCGCCGTTGAGGCCCAGGATGACCACCTTGGAGCCGCGGTCGATTGCGAGGTCCACGTCCGTGAAGATTTCCAGCGAGCCGTAGGACTTGCTGAGGCCGTCCGCGGTGAGCGGGGTCTTGCCGCAGGGAGAGGGATCCGGGAAGCGCAGGGCTGCCACGCGGTCGTTTTCGCGGACGGCTTCCAGCCCGCTGAGCAGGCGTTCGGCGCGCTTGGCCATGTTCTGCGCCGCAACGGCCTTGGTGGCCTTTGCCCGCATCTTGTTGGCCTGGTCGAAGAGGACCTGGGCTTTCTTCTCGGCGTTGGCGCGTTCCCGCTTGCGGGCGCGTTCGTCGGTTTCGCGTTGCTGGAGGTAGCGCTTCCAGTCCATGTTGTAGAAGTCGATCTGCGCGCGGTTGGCGTCCAGCAGGAAGACTTTGTTGACCGTTGCTTCGAGTAGTTCCGTGTCGTGGCTGATCACGATCAGCCCGCCCTGGTGGTTCTTCAGGAAGTCACGCAGCCAGGCGATGGAGTCGGCATCGAGGTGGTTGGTGGGCTCATCGAGGAGCATGGTCTCGGCATCCGAGTAGAGGATGCGGGCGAGTTCCACGCGGCGCCGCTGTCCGCCGGACAGCGTCTTGAGCGGCTGGTTCAGCAGACGGTCCGGGAGCGCGAGGTTCGAGCAGATCGCTGCTGCCTCGGCTTCGGCAGCGTAGCCGCCCGCCGCCAGGAACTCGGATTCGAGCCGGTCATAGCGGTTCATCGCCTTGCTCTGGACAGCGGCGTCCTCACTGGCCATTTCCTCGTGGGCCAGGCGGAGCTTGCCGACGGCGATGTCCAGTCCGCGGACGGACAGGATCCGGTCCCGTGCGAGCTGCTCCATGTCGGGCGTGCGGGGGTCCTGGGGAAGGTAGCCGATCTCACCGCTGCGGGTGACCTTTCCGGCAGCCGGCAGTCCTTCGCCGGCGAGGACCCGGGTGAGCGTGGTCTTGCCTGCACCGTTACGGCCGACCAGGCCGATCTTGTCTCCCTTGTCGATCCGGAAGCTCACCTGGTCCATGAGGAGGCGGGCGCCGGCGCGCAGTTCGAGATCCTGGACGGTAATCAATGCAGGTAAGGCCTTTCACAACAGGGAACGCCGCGGCACAACGGATGGAGTCTCGGGGCCGGGGCAGTGTGGCCGAGAGAACGGCCTCTACCAGTCTACCGGCCCCGCGCGTCCCGGAGGACCCTGCGACCTCAACCCCGTTCCGGGGGCGTGGCGGGTGGTCATTGGCCACCCCGTCCAGAGCCGGCGCCCTCCGTTAGTGGATCCCCTACAAAATAGGTCCGTGGCCGGAGACGTATCGTCGGAATTGAAGGAAAACAGCCGCCCGCGGGCAGCCGCCCTCCTCCCCATAACACCGCACCCGCACCCACCGACAGGAACTCCCATGTCCCAGACTGACAACGCCGTCACCGGCCAGGCCGCCTCCGGCGGTACATCAGACCGTAAACCGGGCCGGACCCGGTGGAACGCCACGGACCTCGGCCTCATCGCCGTCTTTGCTGCCCTCGTAGCCGGCTCCGCGCTCATAGCGGCCATCCCGGTGGGCGGACTCGGCGTCCCCATCACCCTGCAGACCCTTGCCGTGATGCTGACGGGCCTGGCGCTTGGCCCCGGCCGGGCGTTCGCCGCCGTCGGCCTGTACACCTTGCTGGGCCTGGCCGGCCTGCCGATCTTCAGCGGCGGCAGGAGCGGTCTGGGGATCCTCGCCGGTCCGTCTGCCGGCTACATCATCGCCTTCCCGCTCGGTGCCCTCGCTGTCGGCTGGCTGACGACCATCGTGCTGCGCCGCACCGTGAAATACCGCGGGCTGTTCCTCTTCGCCGCAGCCATGGCCTCCAGCGTTGTGGTGATCCACAGCCTCGGTGTCCTCGGCATGATGGTCAACGGCAAACTGGACCTTTCCAAGGCATTCCTCCTTGACCTGGCCTACTACCCCGGCGACATCATCAAGAACGTCCTGGCCGTGACGATCGCACTCGCCCTGCACAAGGCGTTCCCGGATCTCCTGATCCGCCGCACCGGCCGGAACCCCGAAGCGGTCACGGCCCGAACGGGCGGGGCCGCTAACTAGCATGGGCAGCATCGTTCTGGACGGGGTCAGTGTCCGGGTGGCCGTGGACGGGCGTCCGGATCCCAAGACACTCCTGGACGGAATCTCCCTCCATCTCACCGAACAGCGGATCGGGGTGATCGGAGCGAACGGTTCCGGGAAATCCACGCTCCTGCGTCTGCTCAACGGTCTGGTCGCACCAAGCCGTGGACAGGTGACGATCGACGGCGCCGACACTGTCGACTCCGTGCGTGCCGTGCGCCGGAAGGTCGGTTTTGTGTTCACGGATCCGCTGTCCCAGCTGGTGATGCCCACCGGCC
Organism: Arthrobacter sp. B10-11; assembly: GCF_033142195.1. Lineage (NCBI taxonomy): Bacteria > Bacillati > Actinomycetota > Actinomycetes > Micrococcales > Micrococcaceae > Arthrobacter > Arthrobacter sp. B10-11. The sequence continues at coordinate 218,090 of NZ_JAWMTH010000003.1, read as the reverse complement.
GGGAGGACGTGGAACTCTCCCTGCGGCGGTCCGTCAGGAACCCAGGGGAACGCCGGGACGCGGCCGCGGCGATGCTCAACCGCTTCGGCCTGATGCCATTGGCAGACCAAAGCATCTACGAGTTGTCGGGCGGCGAACGGCAGCTGATGGCGCTGGCCGCGGTCCTGGCCGTGGAGCCTGCCGTTCTGGTGCTGGACGAGCCTTCCACGCTGCTGGACCTTCGCAACCGCGAGCTTCTCCGCCGCACCATCGCGGGCCTCAGCCAACAAATTGTGATGTCCACGCACGACCTGGATCTGGTCCGCGACATGGACCGCGTACTGGTTGTGGACTCCGGACGGGTGGTGTTCGACGGCGGTGCAGACGCCGCCGTCGAACACTACAGGGCACTGGCAGCCGCGGGGCTGCCGCCGGTGGGCGCCACCCTGGCCCCGCACACTCCGGAGGACACGTGAGCGGCCACGACTTCCTGCTGGTCAACTACGTTCCCGGCAACTCACCGGTCCACCGGGCGCCGCTCTGGCTGAAGTTCCTCGCAGTAGTCGGCTGCGGCCTGGCCTCATTCCTGGTGGTTGACTGGGCTGTCGCCGCAACGGTGCTGGGCCTCATGTGCGCCCTGTTCCTCGCCAGCGGCGCCGGTCCGGCACGTTTGTTCAAGGCCGTCCGGCCCATCCTCCCCGTGCTGGCGGCCATCGGGTTGTTCCAGTGGTGGCAGCTGGGCGGTCCCGTCGCGGCGCGGATTGTCCTGAACATCCTGGTGTGCGTGGTGGCCGCGTCCATACTGACCGCCACCACGCCCATGCAGCGGCTCCTCGACGGCGTCGTCTCCCTGGCCGTGCCATTCCGGCGGTTTGGCGCGGATCCTGAACGCTTCGCCCTCACCATCGCGATCATGCTCCGCAGCATTCCCTTCATCGCCGGGGCCTACTCCGACGTCAGGGACTCCGCCCGCGCGCGCGGACTGGAACGCAACCCCCGGGCACTGGTCCTGCCGGTCTTCATTACTACGGTGGCCTACGCACGCCAGACCGGCGATGCCCTCGCCGCCCGGGGGCTTGGTGAACCAGGCATGGACGATGACAGCACCGACGGCGGGCAGCCCGGCCGCTAGCCGCCCGCCTGGGCCTGCGCCAGTTGCCCATACCGGAAAAGTGCTGCGGTCCCCATTCCCCCGGCGATGCTGATCATGGCCAGCGCCAGCGTTCCTGCCGGTGTGGCGGGGCCCGGCGTCCTGTGACCCCGCGCCTGCGCAAGGAGCCTCGTCACCAGCACGGCCCCCGATGCCCCGTACGCGTGGCCCAACGCCAGCGCACCGCCGTCGAGGTTTGCCCGTTCCGGATCGATGCCGAGGGCATCCAGGCAGGCGAGCGTCTGCGAGGCGAAAGCCTCGTTGAATTCCACGAGCCCGATGTCCGCGGCCGCTACGTTGTGTTCCGCCAGGAGCCGTCCGGCCGCCGCTGCCGCGCCCATACCCAGAACCTGCGGGTCCACACCCGCGGTATCCGTACCGAGCACCAGCAGTCCGTCGGTTGCCCCCAGCTCCCGGGCACGCCGGAGTGAGGTGACCACGACGGCGGACGCGGCGTCCGCGTCGAAACAGGAATTCCCGGCGGTGACCGTGCCCCCCTCGGCGAATACGGGCGGGAACCGGGACAACAGGGCGGCCGACAGGCTTGCCCGCGGGCCGTCGTCGGACGCCACGGTGCCGGAGGCGGCCTCCAGCGGCACGGTCTCGCCAAGGAAGCGTCCCGCCGCCGCCGCGGCCAGTGCCCGCTGGTGGCTTCGCAGCGCAAACCTGTCCTGGCAGTCCCGGCTGACCCTCGCAACGGATGCCACATTCTCCGCCGCGACCCCCATGTCCGGATCGCCGTAAGCCACAGGCACGAACTGCGCGCGGCGGAAGAACTCGGGGCTGCCGTCGGCGGCCCTGTTCGCCCGGAGGGGTGCGGTACTGATGCTTTCGACCCCGCCCGCAAGGTAGGCGCCGTTGCCTCCGGAAGCTACCAGCCGTGCGGCGAGCACAATGGCGTCCAGCCCGGAACCGCACTGACGGTCAACCGTTACACCGGGGACGCTGACGGGCAAGCCGGCCTCCAAGGCAGCCAGGCGCGCAACATTGCCGCCGCCTCCCACCGCGTTGCCGATCACAACGTCCGTAACAGCTGATGCCGGCAGGCCGCTGTCCATCAGGAGGCGGCGAAGCACAGGCGCCAAAAGCTCATGGGCGCGGATCTCCCTGAAGGCCCCGTTGGCCTTGCGGATGGGCGTCCGCAGGGCCGCGATGACCACGGGCTGCCGGTCCGGCGGCAACTGTTCGGGCATCAGCTGCCCGGGCGGTGCTTGGTCCGGCACAGGTTCAGCCAAGGCGGCGGACCCTTGTGTCTCCGCGTTCAATCCAGTCCAGCAGCAGTTGCCTGCTGACTTTCCCGCGGTCCGTGACGGGCAGTTCGGCCAAGGCAAAATACTGGAGCGGCCGCTTGTCCCTGGGCAGGACGTCATCAAGACCGGCTTTCAGCTGGGTTGCCGTGATGCCTCCATGGGAGGGGACCACGCCGGCAACCACGCGCTGGCCGCGCACATCATCGGGCATGCCCGATGCGACGGCGGCCGCCACTCCCGGGACGGACGCGAGGGCCAGTTCCACTTCGTGCGGATACACGTTCTTGCCGGCGGTGATGATCATGTCCGAGCGCCGTCCCAGGATGTGGAGTTCACCGTCCAGCAGGTAGCCCTGGTCCCCCACGGTGTACCAGCCGTCGAAACAGCGGAGCGCCTGACCGTCGTCGCCCCAGAGGTAGCCGTTGCTGAGCATGCCGCTCCGGACGCAGATGTTGCCGTCCGTGCCGTCGGGAACCCGGTCGCCCGCGTCGCTAAGGATACGGACGTCGACGCCGGGGAACGGTTTGCCGATACCGGTTCCTCCGGCGTCCAGCGGCGCGCCCGAGCGCAGGCCCGCCCCGGACACGAAGCTCAGTTCGGACGCACCGTAGTACTCGAAGATGGTGGCCCGGGGTGCCCAGCGGCGCGCGGCTTCCAACGTCCGGGCATCGAGCTTGGACCCGGCGCAGATGATGGAGGTGATGCCGGAAGCGTCCACGCACCCGGCCAGTCCGCGCTCACTGAGCAACCGGAGCATGGTGGGAACCAGGACAAGGCGGGTGATGCCGTCGTGAGTGATGGCGGCGTGCACGTCGCCGACGTCGAACGATTCCAGCGTGTGGAATTCGGAGCCGGCGTAGAGGCACTCAGAGAGCGCGTACAGGTTAAGGCTGGCCGCCAGCGGACCCGGGGCGAGGGTCTTGTCCTCCTGGGTGAGGCCGAAGAATTCGATGGATGCGTCGAAGGAAAGCTGCCACGAGCGCCGGGATCTCGTGAAGGCCTTGGGCACGGAGGTGGTGCCGGAGGTCAGCCCGATCAGGAAGGGGGATTCCGGCAGACCGTCACGAAGTTCCGCTGGCGCCGGCGGGCCGGCGGCGACGGCATTGTCCAGCCGGGCGGCGATGTCGGCCTGCAGTTGCACGGGCCAGGCGGGGTCGAGGACGGCACACTGCCGGTCCCCCGCCACCGCGGCTGCGAAGGCTACGGCGAAGTCCACCGAGTTCGGCTCAGCGAGGATCGTCACGGCCGCGGCGTCCGGGATCCGCGCCGTCGCGGCGTCCCGAAGCGCCGCCCAGCCCAGGTGCCGGCCGGCCACGACGACGGCGGTGTCGTCGGGACGGTCATCGGCCCATTGTTGGAGTCTGTTGAGGAAAGGCATCGGATCAACTTTACCGGCGTCCACGGCTCCGGGCCGGTCCGGTCGGGTTATTGTGACACTATGAGTTTCAATGACAACGTCCAACTGGACCCGTCGCAGGTCCAGGACCGGCGCGGCATGGGCCGCGGAACGAAGATCGGCGGCGGTATCGGGGGCGGAATCATCCTCCTGCTGGCCGCTCTGTTCGGGGTCAACCCGCAACTGCTGGAAGGCCTGACCGGGGCTGCGCAGGAGCCGCAAAGCCAAGGCACGGCACCCGCCTGCGAAACCGGCGCTGATGCCGATGCCCGGCTCGACTGCCGGATCACCGGGACGGTGAACAGCCTCAACGCGTTCTGGCCGGCCTACCTGGCCCAGTACAACACGGAGTATCCGCGTCCCACCACGGTGATCTTCAGCCAGGCCACCAATACGGCCTGCGGCGGCGCAACCTCCGCGGTGGGCCCGTTCTACTGCCCGGCTGACACCACCGCGTACTTCGACCCCGGCTTCTTCCAGGACCTGGTGGACCGCTTTGGATCGTCCGGTGGTCCCCTGGCGCAGGAATATGTGGTGGCGCACGAATTCGGCCACCACGTCCAGAACGTCCTCGGCAACCTGGACCGCGCCCAGCAGGATCCCCAGGGTCCCGAATCGGGTGCCGTGCGCGTGGAGCTGCAGGCGGACTGCTATGCGGGCCTCTGGGTCCGGTACGCCACCACCCAGCAGGACCCGAAGACCGGCCAGCCGTTCCTTGAACCGCTCACCCAGCAGGACCTGAACGATGCGCTCTCCGCGGCATCGGCCGTCGGCGATGACCGCATCCAGGAGGCTGCCACCGGGCGCGTCTCGCCGGAAGCCTGGACGCACGGATCAAGCGAGCAGCGGCAGCGGTGGTTCTACCAGGGCTACCAGACCGGCGACATCAACCAGTGCGATACGTTCAGCGCGGCAACCCTGTAGCTGGATCCGCTGCTGCGCAACTGCCGTTACGACGCGCCATAAGGGCGCCTACGGAGCAACCGCTTAAAGTACGACGGCGGCCGGTCACCTTCGCTGGGAAGGTTAACGGCCGCCGTCGTGCTTTAAGCCGACCGGAGTCGGTGCCTAGATGTTGAACCCGAGGGCACGCATCTGGTCGCGTCCGTCTTCGGTGATCCGCTCCGGACCCCACGGCGGCATCCAGACCCAGTTCAACCGCCAGTCGTCAACAACGCCGTCGAGGGCCTTGCCCACCTGCTCCTCGATGACGTCCGTGAGCGGGCAGGCCGCCGTGGTGAGCGTCATGTCGATCAGGAGCGCGCCGTCGTCGTCCGAGTACTTCAGTCCGTACAGCAGTCCGAGGTCAACGATGTTGACGCCCAGCTCGGGGTCGATGACGTCCTTCAGTGCCTCTTCGACATCTTCGAGGCCCGTGCGGGCCGCTTTGATTTCGGTCATGGCGTTGTCCTTACTAGCCCTGGACTGCAGCGTCGGCTGCAGGGATGGTTGCTGCGCCGGCACCCTTGGCGTAACGGTCGTAGCCTTCTTCTTCGAGGCGGTCGGCGAGTTCCGGACCGCCCTCTTCGACAACCTGGCCGTCAACGAAGACGTGGACGAACTCAGGCTTGATGTAGCGCAGGATGCGGGTGTAGTGCGTGATGAGCAGGGTGCCCATGTTGCCTTCGGCGTGGGCACGGTTGACACCCTCGGAGACAACCTTCAAGGCGTCGACGTCCAGGCCGGAGTCGGTCTCGTCCAGGACGGCGAACTTGGGCTTGAAGAGCTCGAGCTGCAGGATCTCCACGCGCTTCTTTTCACCGCCGGAGAAGCCTTCGTTGACGTTGCGCTGGGTGAAGTCGGCATCGATGCGCAGCTTCTGCATGGCAGCCTTGACGTCCTTGGTCCAGGTACGCAGCTTGGGCGCTTCGCCGTCGATGGCGGTCTTGGCGGTGCGGAGGAAGTTGGTCATGCTGACGCCGGGGACCTCCACCGGGTACTGCATGGCCAGGAAGACGCCGGCGCGGGCGCGCTCGTCCACGCTCATGGCCAGGACATCTTCGCCGTCGAGCGTGATGGAACCGCTGGTGACGTTGTAGCGCGGGTGGCCGGCAATGGTGGAGGCCAGGGTGGACTTGCCCGAACCGTTGGGTCCCATGATGGCGTGGGTTTCGCCGGTCCTGATGGTCAGGCTGACGCCCTTCAGGATCTCCTTGGTGCCCTGCTCCGTCTCAATGCTGACGTGCAGGTCCTTGATTTCAAGAGTTGACATGCTCTTCTTTCTTTTTCGTTCGTAAGTCTTGTGAGGCCGGGGCGCTCAGTAGGTGTTGACCGTGGCGCCGTTCAGGACATTGGTTACATCCACGTAGACGTCGTCACCGTCAAGCTCGACGGCGAAGACCGGCACGGGATCGTAGGCAGGAAGCTGCAGGGGCTGGCCGTTGCGCAGGTCGAATTGCGAGCCGTGGCCCCAGCACTCGATCGCGCAGCCTTCCACCTCGCCCTCGGACAGTGAAATGTCCGCGTGCGAGCAGGTGTCGCCGATGGCGTGGATTTCTCCCATCGAGTCCCGGACGACGGCTACCGGGTAGTCGTCGATCAGGATCCGCAGCGCCTGCTTGACCTGGATGTCGTTGGCATTGCATACCAGCTCACCCTTGGGTTGTTCACTCATGCGTTCCTGCCTGCCCGTTTCAGTTCTCGCTCGCGGCGAGCTCGCGCTCAACAGCTTCGGTCAGGCGCTCTTCGAGTGCCGGGACCTTGATCTTCTGGATGATCTCGTTGAGGAACCCGCGGACAACCAGGCGGCGGGCTACATCCTCGGGGATGCCGCGGGCCATGAGGTAGAACAGGTGCTCGTCATCGAAACGGCCGGTGGAGCTCGCGTGGCCGGCACCCTCGATGAGGCCGGTTTCGATCTCGAGGTTCGGGACCGAGTCCGCACGGCAGCCGTCCGTCAGCACAAGGTTCTGGTTCTTCTCGTACGAATCGGTGCCCAGTGCCTGCTTTTGGATGAGGACATCGCCGACCCAGACGGTGTGTGCGTCCTTGCCCTGCAGGGCGCCCTTGTAGAGCACGTTGGACTTGCAGTTGGCCACGTTGTGGTCAACGAAGGAGCGGTGCTCCAGGTGCTGTCCCGCGTCGGCGAAGTAGAGGCCCAGCAGCTCGGCGTCGGCACCCTCGCCCGAGAACCGGACGTTGGAGTTCAGGCGAACGATCGAGCCGCCCAGGGACACGGCGATGTGCTTGTACACAGCGTCCTTGCCTACCTGCGCGTCGTGCTGAGCCAGGTGTTTGGCGTCGTCTTCCCAGAGCTGTACCGAGATCACGGTGAGCTTGGCGCCCTCGCCAACGATGACTTCCAGGTTGCCGTTGTGGTCGGCCGAACCCGTGTGCTCCAGGATCACGACGCTGCGCGAGTTGGCACCCGCTTCCAGCACGAAGTGTGCGTTGGAGCGGCGGCCCGCGGCTTCGCCGTGGACCAGGATCCGCAGCGGCTCTGCCGGCTCGGCTTCCGCCGGGATGACCACGTGCAAGGCCTCGTCCGTGTTGGCGGAGGCGACGACGGCGGCCCGGTCGGCCGGGACCAGGACGCTTCCGCGGGGTGCTGCTCCGGGAGCCAGCGTGCCGCGGACGTAGCCTTCAGGCGCTTCAACGGTGTAGCCGGCGGCCGGCACGGGATCACGGTCCGTGGGGGCGTCGGAGAGCAGGTTGGCAAGCCCGCGGACCGGGCTGAAGCGCCATTCCTCCTCGCGGCCCGTGGGCAGCGGGAAGTCGGCCACGTTGAAGCTTGTGAGGCGTTCGGCGCGGGAGGACATCACGGTGACGCCGTGATTGTGGCTGTGGTCCACCTTGGCGGCGACCAGCCCCTCGCCCTCCTCGGTGAAGCCGGCGATGGAAGGCGCTCCGATGCGGGCCTTTTCAGTAACAGTTTCGGCAGTCATTAACCGACGGATCCTTCCATCTGGAGTTCAATGAGGCGGTTCAGCTCGAGGGCGTATTCCATCGGAAGCTCGCGGGCGATCGGCTCGATGAAGCCGCGGACAATCATCGCCATGGCTTCGTCTTCGCGCATGCCGCGGGACATCAGGTAGAAGAGCTGCTCTTCGGAAACGCGCGAGACGGTTGCCTCGTGGCCCAGCTGGACGTCATCTTCGCGGATGTCGATGTACGGATACGTGTCCGAACGGCTGATCGTGTCCACAAGCAAGGCGTCGCAGCGGACCGTGTTGGCGGAGTGCTTGGCGCCTTCGCGGATCTGTACCAGGCCGCGGTAGGCGGCACGGCCGCCGCCGCGTGCCACGGACTTGGAGACGATGGAGCTCTTGGTGTTCGGTGCGATGTGCACCATCTTCGAGCCGGTGTCCTGGTGCTGGCCTTCGCCGGCGAAGGCGATGGACAGGGTTTCGCCCTTGGCGTGTTCGCCCACGAGGTAGACGGCCGGGTACTTCATGGTGACCTTGGAGCCGATGTTGCCATCGATCCATTCCATGGTGGCGCCCTCTTCGCAGATGGCGCGCTTGGTGACCAGGTTGTACACGTTGTTGGACCAGTTCTGGATGGTCGTGTAGCGGACGCGGGCGCCCTTCTTCACGATGATTTCCACAACGGCAGAGTGCAGCGAGTCCGAGGTGTAGATCGGCGCCGTGCAGCCTTCGATGTAGTGGACGTAGGAGTCCTCGTCGGCGATGATCAGCGTGCGCTCGAACTGGCCCATGTTTTCCGTGTTGATGCGGAAGTATGCCTGCAGCGGGATGTCCACGTGAACGCCCTTGGGGACGTAGACGAACGAACCGCCGGACCATACAGCCGTATTGAGCGACGCAAACTTGTTGTCGCCCACCGGGATGATGGTCCCGAAGTACTCCTGGAAGATCTCCGGGTGCTCGCGCAGGGCAGTATCCGTGTCCAGGAAGATGACGCCCTGGGCCTCGAGGTCCTCGCGGATCTGGTGGTACACGACCTCGGATTCGTACTGTGCTGCCACGCCTGAAACGAGGCGGCTGCGCTCAGCTTCCGGAATGCCCAGCTTCTCGTAGGTGTTCCGGATGTCCTCGGGGAGGTCTTCCCACGTGGCGGCCTGCTTTTCCGTGGAGCGAACGAAGTACTTGATGTTGTCGAAGTCGATGCCGGAGAGGTCTGCACCCCAGGTGGGCATGGGCTTGCGGTCGAAGTACTTCAGGCCCTTCAGGCGCAGGTCCAGCATCCACTCCGGCTCGTTCTTCTTGGCCGAAATGTCCCGGACAACTTCGTCGTTGATGCCACGACGTGCGTTGGCTCCGACATCATTCTTGTCGGCCCAGCCGTACTCATAGGTGCCAATACCGTGGAGCTCGGGGTTCTTCTCCAGAATCTCCGAAATCACAGTAGTTTCAGCAACCTTATTCTCTGATAGTTGGTCCGTCATCACGGCCTTTCTTGCAGATGGTTGGATACTTCGCCCAGGCTGTCCGTGGTGTGTCCGGGACCCGCGGGACCCTTGGCGGCCGGACGGCCTGTAGGTATGTGGGTGGTGCAGACGTGTCCGCCGCGTGCCAGCGTGGAAAGCCTGCGCACGTCGACGCCGACGAGCCGGGAAAACAGTTCGGTTTCGACGTCGCAAAACACGGGGAACCTGGTGGCCAGCTGCTGGATGGGGCAATGGCCCTGGCACAGCTGGACGCTGGAGAGCGCAGCAGGGAGCGGCGCCTTGGCTTCAATGGACGCTGCCGAGGCCACAAAGCCGTCCCGGCTCAACGCCGCGGAAAGGGCCTGCGCCCGCGCGGTGATATCCGGCCCGGCGGCCTCGATCTCCGGCGCGTAGCGGCGTTCCATGTCCGCGAAGCGCTCGACGGCGAACTCGCGGACTGCGTCGGGGCCAGCAACTTCGCCGAGGCGCTGGAGAGCCAGGCCGGCAATGTCAAGGTAGTCGTCGCCTAGGCGGGACTGGCCCTGCGAGCTCAGGACGTAGCGGCGGGCCGGGCGTCCGGCACCGGCACCTGCCTTGGCCACGCGCTTGACCTCAATCACACCGCTGCGTGACAGGTGGTCCAAGTGCCGGCGCACGGCCGCGGGCGTGAAGCCCAGCAGGTCGCCGAGTTCGGCAGCACTGACCGGACCGTGCTCCAGCACGGCATTCAGTACGCGGTCACGCGTGCGCTCATCCGAGTCCGCCGGCAACGCGTGCGGCGTCGACGCAGGCCGGGCTTCGGAGGCCGCCTGGGGCGCAGCCGTCCCGGGCCGGAACGAACCGGCGGCGCCGTTTGGCGCGGCGGACCCGGTTCGGGGCGCAGAAAGTCGAGTGCTCATGGAATACACAACACAATCATGTCGTAATTTACTCCCCCGTTCCAGTAAGGCGAGGCTGACCTACGGTCACATCCCGTCGGATGGCGCGCGTACTACATCGCGTAGAATGCTTTGGTGCGATCTCCCGATTCTCCCGTCCTGTCCATCACGGGACTTATTAAGGACGTTGGCCCCCTGGCCTCCCTTGACGGCAAAATGCTCCGGGTGGTCAGCGGCGTCTCCCTCACCGCCGAACGCGGCCAGGTCACGGCCCTGCTGGGAGCCAACGGCGCCGGCAAAACCACCACTATTGAATGTGCGCAGGGACTGCAGCGCCGGTCGGGCGGCACCGTCTCCCTGCTGGGCCAGGACCCGGACACGGCGGGGGCTTCCCTTCGTTCCCGCGTGGGTGTCATGCTCCAGGACGGCGGGCTGCCGCCGTCGGCCCGGCCCATCCCACTGCTGAAGCATATCGCCGGAATGTACCAGGATCCATGGTCCGTGGATGACTTGGTCGGACGCCTGGGCATTGATACGTTCAGCCGCACTACGGTGCGGCGCCTTTCCGGTGGCCAGCGCCAGCGGCTCGCCCTTGCAGCGGCCCTGGCGGGAAACCCCGAGGTCCTCTTCCTGGACGAACCGAGCGCGGGGCTGGATCCGCAGTCACGCCAGCTGGTGTTCGAATTGATTTCCGAGCTACGCGACGCCGGCATGGGAATCATCCTCACCACCCACCTGATGGACGATGCCCAGCGGCTGGCCGACTACGTCTACATCATCGACGCCGGCCGGAACGTCGCCGAGGGCACAGTGGCCCAACTGCTGATGCGGAACCTGAGCACGGACGCCGCCCAGGAACACGTCCGCACCCTTCTCTTCGAGGCGCGTCCCGGCCTGGACTTCGCGGGTGTCCTGCCTGCCGCCGTCGACATCCGGGAAACCCGTGCCGGGAGCTACGCCGCCACCGGAGCGCTGACGCCGGAAGACCTGGCCGCACTGACGGCCTGGTGGGCCGGCCATGGCATTATGCCCGGCTCCATGAGCCTGGAAGCCCGGAGCCTGGAAGACGTATTTTTGGACATCTCGGGAAGGGAGATGCGATGACCCGCGTCCTGGGCAGCGCTCCTGCCCCGCTTCACCGCCGCATTCTGCTCCAAGGCAAGTACGAAGCAGTCACCATGCTGCGCAACGGCGAGCAGCTCATTCTGGCGATCGTCCTTCCCCTGCTGGCCCTGGTGGGGCTGACCGTCACCCCGCTGTTGGACGGCCTTGGCGGCACCCGCGTTGACGTTGCGGTGCCCGGAATCCTGGCCCTCTGCGCCATGTCCACGGCCTTCACCGGCCAGGGCATTTCCACCGGGTTCGACCGCCGTTACGGGGTGCTGCGCTTCCTGTCCACCACTCCCCTGGGGCGGGCCGGCCTGATTGCAGGAAAAATCCTGGCCGTGCTGGCCGTGCTGGCCCTGCAGGTGCTGGTGGTCGGGGCCGTGGCCTTCGCACTCGGCTGGCAGCCGACGACGACGGGATGGGTACCGGCGCTGGCGCTGCTGGTCCTGGGGGCGGCAGCTTTCACCGCCCTCGGCCTCCTGGTCGCCGGCACGGTCCGGCCGGAGGCGACCCTGGCCTTCACCAACCTTTTATGGATACTGCTCGGTGCCCTGGGCGGCATCGTCATTCCCGCGGAGCGGCTGCCCGCGCCCGCCGGGGAAGTGGTCCACTTCTTGCCGTCCGGCGCGTTGGGCGAGGCGCTGCGGGATGCTTTCCTCGCCGGCACCCTTAATGGAGGCGCCACCCTAGTCCTGCTGCTCTGGACGGTCCTCGCCGGTGCAGCTGCCATCCGTTGGTTCAAGTGGAATTGAGAAAACCGTGAGTACGGCATCGCGCCTCCCCCAGATTCTCGGACGAATGACGTCCAAGCTGCCAGTCACGGTCGACAGCACCGTCCGCAGGCTGGCGGTCCTTTCCCTCATCGGCCAGACGGTGCTCGTCGTGACCGGAGGGGCCGTCCGCCTCACCGCGTCCGGGCTCGGCTGCCCCACGTGGCCGCGCTGCACTGATGCATCCCTGGTGAACACCCCGGAAATGGGCATCCACGGCTTCATTGAATTCGGAAACCGGCTCCTGACGTTCGCACTGGCCGCGATTGCGGTCCTCATGCTGGTGTACCTGTGGAATCTCCGCAAGGAGCGCAGGGACCTGTTCCTCCTGGCCCTGGGCCTGCTGGCGAGCATCCCGGCGCAGGCCGTCATCGGCGGCATCACCGTGCTGACCCAGCTCAACCCCTGGGTGGTGGGGCTGCACTTCCTGGTGTCGATGGCCCTCGTCGTGATTGCGACTCTGCTGGTCAACAGGGCGTACGGCCGGACGGGACGGTTCGCCGCCGTCGTACTTCCATCCCTGCCGGGCGCTGCACGGCCGGTGATGGCCGCCGTCGCCCTCTTCTCCGCCGTCGCCGTGATGCTCGGTGTTGTGGTTACGGGAGCCGGACCGCACGCCGGCGATGCCGACGCCCCCCGGAACGGCCTGGACTGGGACCTGTTCTCGCACATCCATGCGGTGCCCGCGTACCTCGTCACGGCAGGCGCGCTGTTTGGCCTGTACCTTGTGTTCCGCGCACGGATCACAGGCCCGTTCCGCAGCGCCGTACTGATGCTGCTGGGAGTCACGGTGCTCCAGGCAGCCATCGGATTCACGCAGTACTACAACGGCATCCCCGCCCTCCTGGTGGGCGCCCACATGCTGGGTGCGGCCCTGCTCATGAGCGCCGCCACGAACGCCGCCGACGTCGCGCGGTCCAGCCCGGTCAAGTAAGGCCGCCCGGTTAAGTAACGCAGCCCGGATAAGTAAAGCAGCGCAGAGTCAGCACCCCGGTCCGCAGTGACCGGGGTGCTTTTGTGTGCCCTGCCACCGGTACCCACGACGCTCTCTCAGTTCCTGCGGGTTTTCCCTGGACGCTCTCGCAGCTCCTGCGGGTTTTCCCGGGACGCTCTCGCAGCTCCTGCGGGTCCTTTGGCAGCGCTCACTCACTCCCTGAGGGATGACAGAACGCCCCCTCACCTTGCAGGTGAGAGAGCGTCCGGGATAAAGCGACAGGAAGTGAGAGAGCGTCTAGCCCATGATGGCCGAACCCACAAAGGGGTCAACGGCCAGGGCGATGAAGAGCAGGGTCAGGTAGCTGATGGAACCATGGAAGACCTTCATGGCGCCCTTGTCGGAGACGTCGCCACCCTGGGCCCGGTTGTAGAGGGCGTGCGATTCATACAGGAACCAGGCACCTGCGGCCACGGCGGTGACCGTGTAGACCCAGCCCGCCCCGCCGGCCGGGACCAGCAGCAGTGAACATGCCACCATGGCCCACGCGTACAGCACAACCTGGACCGAGACGACCTTGGCCCCGGCGATTGCCCCGAGCATCGGGACGTTCGCGTTGCGGTAGTCCTCGCCGTAGCGCATGGACAGCGGCCAGTAGTGCGGCGGGGTCCACAGGAAGATGACCATGAACAGGACGATGGCCGGCCACTCGACCGTGTTGGTGACGGCGGCCCACGCAATCAGCACCGGGAAGCAACCCGCCGCTCCGCCCCAGACGATGTTCTGGGCCGTGCGGCGCTTAAGGATCATGGTGTAAATGACCACATAGAAGACGATTGCCCCTAGGCCCAGCCACGCCGACAGCGGGTTGGCGCCGAACCAGAGGATCGCGATGGCGGCGGCACCCAGAAGCCAGGAGAACACCAATGCCTCGCGCGGAGTCACTTCGCCGGTAACCAGGGGACGGTTCTCGGTCCGGTGCATCAGCTTGTCGATGTCACGGTCGAGGTAACAGTTGAAAGCCCCTGCACTTCCGGCGGCAAACGCTCCTCCCACGAGCGTCGCAAGGATCAGCCCGATGGAGGGGAATCCGCGTTCGGCGTAGATCATGGTTGGCAGGGTGCTCACAAGCAGCAGTTCGATGACCCGCGGTTTCGTGAGGGCAAGGTACGCCTTGGCTTTGCGGGCTATCCCGATCTTTCCGGGAAGCCGGGAGGCGTTCAGCGGCGTATCTGTTGTGCTCACGGTGGCAGTCACTCTGTTCTGTCTGGCTGTTCAGTCCGGCTGGTTCTCGCAGCGGCGGCGGCCCAAAACGGGCCCGCTCCCTCCGGCGGTGGCCTCCGAATATCATACCGTGGCTCTTAGGACTCCGAAGCCTCCATGATTCCGGCACGTTAACCCATCCTCACGGCCGCTGCGCGACGCGGTGATTCATATAAGGAAAATTCAGTCCACTTAGTGAGATACACGCTGACCAGCCCTTGGAATGGGGCTAAGCTGTCTGCAGATCAGCACGCAAGGAATGCCTATGGAATGCGCATTCCCGGAATCTCGGACGCGACTGAATGAAGATCAACGTTTCAATGGTGAACGGCTGGTACTAACCGCAGCGGGCGCCATTATGTGTGCCCCCGCTCCGGCCTGTTCGTACCACCTGCCGTCAGCACAGAGAGGGGCCCGGTTTTCGTGCCACATTTGGAAGAGCAAGAACTGTCATGGACCAGTTTGGACCAGCGAGCTGTTGATACGGCCCGCATTTTGGCCGCGGACGCGGTCGAAAAAGTAGGAAACGGCCACCCCGGCACCGCGATGAGCCTCGCCCCGGCCGCGTACCTTCTCTTCCAGAAGCTGATGCGCCACGACCCGAAGAACCCGGACTGGATCGGCCGTGACCGGTTCATCCTCTCCCCCGGCCACACGTCCCTGACGCTGTACATCCAGCTGTTCCTCTCCGGCTACGGCCTGGAGCTAAAGGACCTGAAGGCGCTGCGTACCTGGGATTCACTGACCCCGGGGCACCCGGAGTACAAGCACACCGCCGGTGTGGAAATCACCACCGGCCCCCTGGGCCAGGGCCTGGCGTCCTCGGTCGGCTTCGCTTACTCCCAGCGCCGGATGCGCGGCCTATTCGACGCCGACGCTCCCGCGGGCGAGTCCCCGTTCGACCACACCATCTGGGTCATTGCCTCCGACGGCGACCTCCAGGAAGGCGTGACGTCCGAAGCTTCGTCACTGGCCGGCCACCAGGAACTCGGCAACCTTGTGGTTGTTTACGATGAGAACCACATCTCCATCGAAGATGACACCGACGTTGCGTTCACCGAGGATGTCCTCAAGCGGTACGAGGCCTACGGCTGGCACGTCCAGCGCGTGGACTGGACCAAGACCGGCGAATACAAGGAAGACGTCCAGGAACTGTACGCGGCCCTGGTCGCGGCGAAGGCCGAGACCACCAAGCCCTCGATCGTGTCGCTGCGCACCATCATCGGCTACCCGGCGCCGAAGAAGCAGAACACCGGCAAGATCCACGGTTCGGCCCTGGGCGCCGAAGAAGTATCGGCGCTGAAGGACGTCCTGGGCTTTGACCCGGCGAAGACCTTCGAGGTCGACGAGGAGGTCCTGGCGCACGCCCGTGCCGTCGTTGACCGCGGTGCCGCTGCCCGCAGCGAATGGCAGGACTCCTTCGAGGCATGGCAGGCCGCCAACCCGGAAGCCGCCGCGCTGCTCGAGCGTGTCGAGGCCCGCAAGCTCCCCGTCGAGCTCGACTCCGCCCTGCCGGTGTTCGAAGCAGGCAAGGATGTTTCCACCCGTGCCGCGTCCGGCAAGGTCCTGAACGCGATCGGCCCGGTCATGCCGGAACTGTGGGGCGGTTCGGCCGACCTCGCCGAGTCCAACAACACCACCATCGAGGGTTCGCCCTCGTTCATTCCCGCGTCCCGGTCCACCGGTGCTTGGAAGGGCAACCCGTACGGCCGCGTGCTGCACTTCGGCATCCGTGAACACGCCGCGGCGTCCATCGTGAACGGCATCGCCCTGCACGGGAAGACCCGGGCGTTCTCCGGCACGTTCCTGATCTTCTCCGATTACCAGCGCCCGGCCATCCGCCTTGGCGCACTGATGGGTGTCCCGTCCCTGTACGTCTGGACGCACGACTCCATCGGCCTGGGCGAAGACGGCCCCACCCACCAGCCGGTGGAGCAGCTGGCCTCCCTGCGTGCCATACCGGGCCTGGACGTTGTCCGCCCCGGTGACGCGAACGAGGTCGCCGCTGCCTGGAAGGTCATGCTGGAAAACCACGAGAACCCGGCCGGAATCGTGCTGACCCGCCAGAACATCCCCACCTACGCCCGCGGCGAGGGCGACGCCGAGGGCGACACCTTCGGTTCGACCGCAGGTGTGGCGAAGGGCGGCTACATCCTGGCCGAGGCCTCCAAGGACGGCAAGACCGCCGACGCCCAGGTCATCCTGATCGGCACCGGTTCAGAGGTCCAGCTGGCCGTGAATGCCCGCGAAGCGCTCCAGGCCGAAGGCATCCCCACCCGGGTGGTGTCCATGCCGTGCGTGGAATGGTTCAACAAGCAGGACGCCGCCTACCGCGACGCCGTCCTGCCGCCGGCTGTGAAGGCACGCGTCTCCGTCGAAGCCGGCCTGGCTTTGGGCTGGCGCGAATTCGTCGGCGACGCCGGCCGCACCATCAGCCTCGAGCACTTCGGCGCCTCCGCTGACTACAAGCGCCTCTTCCAGGAATTCGGCATCACGGCAGAAGCCGTCACCGCCGCGGCGAAGGAATCCCTCGCCGGCCTCTCCAACTGATCCACCACGGTTCCGGGGGACCCCGTCCCCCGGAACTCATGACTTCAAGGAGTTCGACATGACTACCCCCACCCAGCAGCTTTCCGACGCCGGCGTCTCGATCTGGCTCGATGACCTGTCCCGCGGCCGCCTCCAGACCGGCACCCTCCGCAAGCTGATCGAAGAGAAGAACGTCGTTGGCGTTACCACCAACCCGTCCATCTTCCACGCCGCCATCACCACCGGCCACGACTACGACTCCGTCATCACCGCCCAGGCAGCAGCCGGCGCCACCGTCGAAGAGACCGTCTTCGAAATCACCACCACCGACGTGGCCGACGCCTGCGACCTGTTCGCTCCCGTCGCCGCGGCAACCAAGGGTGTTGACGGCCGCGTGTCCATCGAAGTGGATCCCCGCCTCGCCTGGGACACCGCCGGCACCATCGCCGAAGCGAAGCACCTGTACAAGAAGGTCGCCAAGGACAACGTCCTGATCAAGATCCCGGCAACCCTCGAAGGCCTCGAAGCCATCACGGCCACCCTGGCCGAGGGCATCAGCGTCAATGTGACCCTGATTTTCTCGCTCGAGCGCTACCGCGCCGTGATCAACGCCTTCCAGTCCGGCCTGGAGCAGGCCAAGGGCAACGGCCACGACCTCTCCAAGATCCACTCGGTCGCGTCCTTCTTCGTCTCCCGGGTCGATGCCGAAATCGACAAGCGCCTCGACGCCATCGGCACCGACGAAGCCAAGGCACTCAAGGGCAAGGCCGGCCTGGCCAACGCCCGCCTGGCCTACCAGGTCTACGAGGAACTCTTCTCCACCGAACGCTGGGCACTGCTCGCCGAAGCCGGCGCCCTGCCGCAGCGCCCGCTGTGGGCCTCCACCGGCGTGAAGGACCCGGCCTACCCGGACACCCTCTACGTCACCGAACTCGTCGCCCCCGGCGTGGTCAACACCATGCCGGAAAAGACCCTGGACGCCACGTTCGACCACGGCTTAGTCACCGGTGACACCGTCACCCGCGGCTACGACGACGCGAACGCGACCCTGAACGCCCTCGACGCGCTGGGAATCTCCTACAACGACGTCGTCGCACTCCTCGAATCCGAAGGCCTCGACAAGTTCGTGGCCAGCTGGAAGGAACTCCTCGGCGACGTCGAAGCCGCGCTGGCCTCTGCACGGAAGGCTTCCTAACCCACCATGAGCACACTCAGCTACGACGCCACCGGCGCAGCCCGCAAGGCACTGGAGCAGCACCTTCCCGCCCTGCTGGAAGACCGCATTGCCACCCGGATTTTCGCGAAGGACCATACGTTGTGGGGTCCGGATGCCGAGCAGGAATCGGCTGTCCGGCTGGGCTGGGTCGAGGCGGCCGCCGTCTCCCAGCCCCTGGTCAGCGACATCCTGGAACTCCGTGATGCACTGAAGGCCGACGGCGTGACGCGCATTGTCCTCTGCGGTATGGGCGGTTCCTCGCTCGCGCCTGAAGTCATCGCGGGCACCGCTGGCGTCGAGCTGACTGTGCTTGACAGCACCGACCCCGAACAGGTCAGTGCCGCTTTGGTGGACCGGATTGCCGAAACGGCCATCGTGGTGTCGTCCAAGTCAGGTTCCACCGTGGAGACTGACTCCCAGCGACGGATCTTCGAGCAGGCCTTCACTGACGCCGGCATCGATGCCAAGAGCCGGATCGTCATCGTCACCGACCCGGGCTCGCCGCTGGACAAGGCATCGCGGGAGGCCGGCTACCGTGCCGTCTTCAATGCGGACCCGAACGTCGGCGGCCGCTTCTCGGCGCTGACCGCCTTCGGGCTGGTTCCCTGCGGACTCGCCGGAGTGGACATCCAGGGGTTCCTGGACGAGGCCGAAGAGGCAGCGGAGATCCTCAATGAGGACACCGCCGAAAACATCGGCCTCGCCTTGGGCACCGCCCTCGGCGGCACCAGCCCGCTGCGCAACAAGGTCGTCATTGCGGAGGACGGGTCCGGCATTGTCGGCTTCGCTGACTGGGCCGAACAGCTCATCGCCGAATCCACCGGCAAGCTGGGCACCGGCATTCTCCCCGTGGTGGCCGGCCCGGAGGCACCGGAGGTCACTTCCGGAGCAGCCGATGTCCTGGTGGTACGACTTGTATCAGCCGACGCTGACGACGTGCAGCTCGGCGAAAACGAGGTTGCCATCGCGGGCGGCCTCGCGACGCAGATGATGGTGTGGGAATTTGCGACGGCCGTTGCCGGCCGCCTGCTGGGCATCAACCCGTTTGACCAGCCCGACGTCGAGGCCGCCAAGGTGGCCGCCCGGGGCCTGCTGGACGCCCAGCCCGAGCCCACGCCCGCCAATTTCGTCGACGGCGCCATTGAGGTCCGTGGCGGAGACTGGCTCGGAGATGCTTCGACGGCGTCCGGCGCCGTGTCCGCACTGCTCGCCCAGCTCGCAGACGACAGCTACCTCAGCGTCCAGGCCTACTTCGACCGGCTGGCATACGCACCGTTCGAAGGCGTCCGCGACCAGCTTGCTGCAGTCGGCGGCCGCCCTGTGACGTTCGGCTGGGGTCCGCGGTTCCTGCACTCCACCGGCCAGTTCCACAAGGGCGGACCTGCCATCGGTGTGTTCCTGCAGGTCACCGCCGAGTCCGCCACGGACCTCTCCATTCCGGAGCGGCCGTTCACGTTCGGTGAGCTGATCTCGGCTCAGGCCGCCGGTGATGCCCAGGTCCTCAGCGACCACGGACGTCCGGTCCTCCGCCTGCACCTGACGGACCGCGCCGCCGGCGTCAAGCAGCTGCAGGACATTGTTTCAGAGCTTGCCGGCCAGGCAGCATCCCACACTGAAAGCTAAGGCACCGAACCAACCATGCCAGAAACTGAAAACGGCAGCAGGAAGTCAGCAGCGCGGGGCCGCAACCCGCTGAGGGACCCTCGGGACCGCAGGCTGAACCGCATCGCCGGCCCCTCCTCGCTTGTCCTCTTCGGCGTGACCGGCGACCTTGCCCGCAAGAAGCTCATGCCTGCCGTCTATGACCTGGCTAATCGTGGCCTGCTGCCGCCGAGCTTTGCCCTGGTGGGCTTCGCGCGGCGGCAGTGGGAGAACGAGGATTTCGCCGCCGAAGTGAAGGCGGCGGTCATGGCGTATGCCCGGACCCCGTTTGACGAGGCCGTGTGGAACCAGCTGTCCGAGGGCATCCGTTTTGTCCAGGGAGAGTTCGACGACGACGACGCCTTTGAGCGGCTCGGCGACACGATCGATGAACTTGACGAACAGCGCGGAACGCGGGGCAACCATGCGTTCTACCTGTCCATCCCGCCGAAGGCGTTCGAGCAGGTCTGCCGGCAGCTGTCCAAGCACGGGCTGGCGCAGGCCGAGGGTGACAAGTGGCGCCGCGTGGTCATCGAGAAGCCGTTCGGGCACGACCTTGAGTCGGCACGGCAGCTCAATGACATCGTGGAGTCCGTCTTCCCGCCGGATGCCGTGTTCCGGATCGACCACTATTTGGGCAAGGAAACGGTCCAGAACATCCTGGCCCTGCGCTTCGCCAACCAGTTGTTCGAGCCGCTCTGGAATGCCAACTATGTTGACCATGTCCAGATCACCATGGCCGAGGACATCGGTACCGGCGGCCGGGCAGGATATTACGACGGCGTCGGCGCTGCCCGCGACGTCATCCAGAACCACCTGCTGCAGCTCCTGGCGCTCACGGCCATGGAGGAGCCCATTTCCTTCAACGCCGATGACCTGCGTGCGGAGAAGGAAAAAGTCCTGGCCGCGGTCAAGCTCCCGGATGACCTGTCCACCCACTCGGCGCGCGGGCAGTTCGCCGGCGGCTGGCAGGGCGGCGAACAGGTCCTCGGCTACCTGGAGGAGGAAGGCATCCCCGCCGACTCCACCACGGAAACCTACGCCGCGGTCCGTGTGGACATCCACACCCGCCGCTGGTCCGGGGTGCCGTTCTACCTGCGTGCCGGCAAGCGCCTGGGACGCCGCGTGACGGAAATCGCCGTCGTCTTCAAGCGCGCGCCCAACCTGCTGTTCCGCGATCACGGCGAGGACGACTTCGGCCAGAACGCCGTGGTGATCCGCGTGCAGCCTGATGAGGGCGCAACCATCCGCTTCGGTTCGAAGGTTCCGGGCACCCAGATGGAAGTCCGTGACGTGACGATGGACTTCGGCTACGGGCACTCATTCACCGAATCCAGCCCGGAAGCGTACGAACGCCTCATCCTGGACGTGCTGCTGGGTGAGCCGCCGCTGTTCCCGCGGCACCAGGAAGTGGAACTGTCCTGGAAGATCCTGGATCCCTTTGAAGAGTACTGGGCCAGCCTTGACGAACAGCCCGAACCCTACGCCCCCGGAAGCTGGGGCCCTGCCTCGGCAGATGAGCTGCTTGCCCGCGACGGACGAACCTGGAGAAGGCCATGATCGTAGATCTTCCCGATACAACAACCTCCGCCATCTCCAAGAAGATCATGTCCCTGCGCGAGCAGGGCGGCGTGATCGCGCTCGGACGTGTGCTGACCCTCGTGGTTGTCACCAAGTCCGGGCTCGAGGAAGAGGCCATCGAAGCGGCCAACGAAGCCAGCCGGGAACACCCGTGCCGAATCATCGTCCTCGCCGATGCCGGTGCCAAGGCCCCCACCCGGCTGGATGCCCAGATCCGTGTGGGCGGCGACGCCGGCGCGTCCGAAGTGATCGTCCTCCGCGGCTACGGCGAACTCGCCGAGGAAAGCGAGTCCCTGGTGGCGGCACTGCTGCTCCCGGACGCACCGATCGTTGCCTGGTGGCCGCACGGCGCGCCGAAGAGCGCCTGTGATACGTCCATTGGCCGCATAGCCCACCGCCGGATCACCGACTCAGCCAACGAGGAGGACCCGCAGCGGGCTCTGGACAACATCCGGAACACCTACAAGGCCGGGGACACCGACCTCGCCTGGACCCGCCTGACCAACTGGCGGATCCAGCTGGCCGCAGTGCTGGACCAGGTGGACCCGTCTCCCGTGACGGCCGTGGCCGTGGAAGGCGCCTCGGACTCCCCCAGCACGCTGCTCCTCGCAGCATGGCTGACGCTGGCCCTGGACGCCCCCGTGACCATCGTGGCAGACCCTGCCGGGACCGGTATCCGCCGGGTGCGGCTGAGCCGTGCCAGCGGTGACGTCCAGCTGTTCCGGCCGGGACTGTCCGTGGCGGAACTGACCCAGCCCGGCCAGCCGGCGCAGCGCATCTCCCTCCCGCGCCGCAGCCTGAAGGACTGCCTGGCGGAAGAGCTCCGGCGCCTGGATCCCGACGAAGTGTTCGGCGAAGTGATTACTATTGGACTGCCCCGTACAAATCTAAGGAGTGTCCGTCCCAGTGAGCGCTGATCCCAGAGTAAGCATCCACCCTGACTCATCCGTACTAATGGCTGCCATTGCGGCGCGGCTCATCACCAAGCTCGTGGACGTCCAGGACAAACACGATGAGGCGACGGTGGTGCTTACGGGCGGCACTGTGGGCATTGGAACCCTCAAGGCGGTTGCCGACTCCGCGGCGGCTCCGGCAGTGAACTGGTCCAAAGTTAACTTCTGGTGGGGCGACGAGCGCTTCGTCGGCAGCACCGACAGCGACCGCAACACCCTTCAGGCCCACGACGCCCTGCTGTCCCGCATTTCAGTGGACCCGGACCGCGTAAACCAGCCGGGGTCCACGGACGACTTCGACAGCCCGGAGGACGCGGCGGCCGATTACGCGCGCCGACTCGCCGAAGCAGCCGCAGCGGAGCATGCCGCGGACATGTCCGACGACCGACCCGAGAACCCGGGGAAGCTGCCGCGGTTTGATGTGGTCCTTCTTGGCGTGGGCCCGGATGCCCATGTTGCTTCGCTCTTCCCGGAACAGGCCGGCATCCGGGAAAAGGAGCTCACGGTGGTGGGTGTCCGGAACTCGCCGAAACCGCCGCCGGAGCGGATTTCCCTGACATTGCCTGCGATCAACACGGCCAGTGAAGTGTGGATGGTTGTTGCGGGTGAGGACAAGGCCGGGGCCGTAGGGCTTGCCCTGGCCGGCGCAAACCCGGTACAGGTCCCGGCGGCGGGGCCAAGGGGCCGCTCACGGACACTGTGGCTGATCGATGAGAATGCCGCCTCAAGGGTTCCCGAGCAGCTAGTCCGAAAGGGTTCCGCGGGCTCGTAGCCGTTCCAGCGCTCCAGCCAGTACGTCTTCGGCGTCCTGACTGGAGCGCCGCTCTTTAACGTACTCAAGGTGGCTCTTGTAGCCCTCTTCGGAATGGTGCGGGACTTCCACCAGCGTCTCGTCGCGCGACGCCGGACAGCCGCAACGGCGGCAGTCCCAGACGACGGGGATCTGGTCTTCCGGGAGCTTAAGGAAAACTGGCCGCGTCTCGTGTCCTTTGGCGCACCAATAGGAAACACGAATACGCGGCAAGCGTTCACCGACAACGTCGTTTGGCTGGATTCTGGGAGCTGACCCTTCGGCCACCCCGACACGGGTTCCCCGGAACCCTGAAGCAGCATGCACCATCGGGAACTCCTGGCTACTCGACTGACCGGTTGTTGGAAGCCAACAGCCACAGTTTAGTGCGGAGTTCCCGACGGCGGCAGGGCCGTTAGTACCGGGGGTGTAAATTCCGGGAAAACTCCCGATCCCCGATCTGTTTCGGGCGGAATGCTAGGAGTCGCCGCCCCCGGAGAAGCGCATCAGCAGGCCGAGCGCGATGATGACAACGCCCCAGGTGACGCCGAGGATGACCGTGAACCTGTTGAGGTTCCGTTCCGCCACTCCGGACGAGCTGAGGCCGGAGCTCATGCCTCCGCCGAACATGTCCGACAGACCGCCGCCCCGTCCCTTGTGGAGCAGGATGAGCAGCGTCAGCAGGAGGCTGGTGATGCCCAGGAGGATCTGCAGAATGACATGAAGAACGTCCACGACGGCCTTTCAGAAGTTGATGATTGCGGGGGTCACGCTTGTGTCCGGACTAATCCGTCAGCAGGTGACTCTCGAACCTGACAATATTAGCAAACTCGGCAGGATCGAGGCTGGCCCCGCCCACCAACACGCCGTCAACGTCGCGTTCGTTCAGGATGGCGGCTGCATTGTTGGCTTTGACCGAACCGCCGTAGAGCAGGCGGACCTTGGCGGCAACGTCATCGCCGAAGAGAGTGACGAGTTCGGCACGGATGGCGGCGCACATTTCCTGCGCGTCCTCCGGACCTGCCACCTCGCCGGTGCCGATGGCCCAGACGGGCTCGTAGGCGACCACGAGTTCGGCCGCGTCCTCGGCGCCAAGGCCTTCGACGTCGGCGCGCAGCTGGTCAAGGGTGTGCTGGACGTGCGTCCCGGCCTGACGGATCTCCAGGCCTTCGCCGACGCAGAGCACCGGGGTGACTCCGTGGCGGAAGGCAGCCTTCACCTTCGCGTTGAGGACGTCGTCGGACTCGTTGTGGATGGTGCGGCGTTCGCTGTGTCCCACCAGCACATACTTGCAGCCCAGCTTGTTCAGGAACTGGCCCGAGATGTCACCCGTGTAGGCGCCGGAGTCGAATTGCGACAGGTCCTGGGCGCCGTAGACAACTTCCAGCTCGTCACCCTGGACGAGGGTCTGGACACCGCGGAGGTCGGTAAAAGGCGGGAAGACAGCAACTTCAGCGCGGCTGTAATCATGCTTGGCGTCGGACAGGGTCCAGGCCAGCTTCTGCAGCAGCGTGATGCCCTGGACGTGGTCCATGTTCATCTTCCAGTTGCCGGCGATGAGGGGCGTGCGGTCGAACTTGCCATTCGTTGACGTAGTCACGTGTTCTCCAAAAATGCTTGTGATGTGAACAGCCGGCAGGGCCCCGACTTTTCAGTGGGGTGCCCTGCCGGCTGGAGGATCTAGCGGTCGAGGACGCTGAGGCCCGGCAGTTCTTTGCCTTCGAGGTACTCCAGGCTGGCGCCGCCACCCGTGGAGATGTGGCCGAACTGGTCGTCAGCGAAGCCCAGCGTACGCACTGCAGCAGCAGAGTCGCCGCCGCCAACCACGGTGAACGCATCCGCTTCGGTGAGCGCCTGCGCGATGGCACGGGTGCCGCCGGCGAATGCCTCGAATTCGAACACACCCATGGGGCCGTTCCAGAACACCGTCTTGGCACCCTTGATCCGGGCGGCAAATGCAGCCGCGGATTCGGGGCCGATGTCCAGGCCGATGCCCTGCGCGCCGAAGCTGCTGTCTTCGATGGCGTCAGCACCGACCATCTCGTGGTCAGCGTCCGCAGCGAACCTGGCCGCAACCACAACGTCCGTGGGCACGATGAACTCGGTGCCTGCGTCCGCCGCCCGCTTCAGGTACTCCTGCACTACGGGGATCTGGTCTTCTTCGAGGAGGCTGCCTGCCACCTTGTGGCCCTCAGCCGCGAGGAACGTGAACAGCATGCCGCCGCCCACCAGGATGGTGTCGGCTTTGCCGATCAGGTTGTCGATAACGGCAAGCTTGTCCGAAACCTTGGAGCCACCGAGAACCACAACGTAGGGCCGCTGGGTTTCCGTCGTGAGCTTGCGCAGTACCTCGACTTCCGTGTGCACCAGGTCGCCCTGGTACGACGGCAGCCGCGTGGCGACGTCGTACACGCTGGCGTGCTTGCGGTGGACGGCGCCAAAGGCGTCATCCACGAAAGCACCGTTCTCCCCCGTCAACGCCACCAGTTCGTCCGCGAAGGCGCCGCGCTCGGCGTCGTCCTTGCTGGTTTCACGGGCATCGAAGCGGACGTTTTCAAGGATCAGCGCTTCGCCGTCCTGCAACGCAGCGGCAAGCTCCTGGGCCGAGGCACCGACAGTGTCTCCGGCCAGGGTGACCTTGAAGGAGGCCAGTTCAGCAAGCCGCGTGGCGGCAGGCTTGAGGGAGTACTTCTCTTCCGGGGCGCCCTTGGGGCGGCCGAGGTGGGCTGTGACCAGCACGCGGGCACCGGCGTCCGTGAGCTTCGTCAGTACTGGCAGGGAGGCCTTGATGCGGCCGTCGTCAGTCACTTCAGAGCCGTCGAGCGGCACATTCAGGTCACTTCTGACCAGAATGTACCGCCCGCGGACACCATCAGCGATCAGTTCGTTGAGGGTGTGGAATGTCATGTGTCTAACCCTAGCCCAGCTTGGATGCGACGAGCTCCGTGAGGTCGACCAGGCGGTTGGAGTAGCCCCATTCGTTGTCATACCAGGAAACAACCTTGACCTGGTTGCCGATGACCTTGGTGAGACCGGAGTCGAAGATCGAGGAGGCGGGGTCGCCGACGATGTCGGAGGAGACGATCGGCTCATCCGTGTACGTCAGGAAGCCCTGGAGTGCCTCGGACTCAGACGCCTTCTTCAGGGCGGCGTTCACTTCCTCAACGGTGGTCTCGCGGGAAACGGTGACCGTGAGGTCGGTGGCCGAACCGGTGGGGACCGGCACGCGGATGGCGTAGCCATCCAGCTTGCCCTTGAGCTCCGGGAGGACCAGGCCGATTGCCTTGGCCGCACCGGTGGAGGTGGGAACCATGTTGATGGCGGCGGCGCGGGCGCGGCGGAGATCGTTGTGCGGGCCGTCCTGCAGATTCTGGTCAGCCGTGTAGGCGTGGACCGTGGTCATGAGGCCGCGCTCGATGCCGAACTCGTCGTTGACCACCTTGGCCAGCGGGCCGAGGCAGTTGGTGGTGCAGGACGCGTTGGAAATGATGTGGTGGGTGGCGTTGTCGTACAGCTCGTGGTTCACGCCCATCACGATGGTGATGTCCTCGTCCGAGGCCGGGGCGGAGATCAGGACCTTCTTGGCGCCGGCGTCGATGTGCTTCTTGGCAGCTGCGGCCTTGGTGAAGAAGCCGGTGGACTCGATGACGATGTCAACGCCCAGCTCGCCCCAGGGGAGGTTGGCGGGGTCGCGCTCGGCGAGAACCTTAACGACGTTCCCGTTGACGACGATGTTGCCGTCCTTGACCTCGATGGTCTCCTTCAGGCGCCCGCCGACGGAGTCGTACTTGAAGAGGTGGGCCAGCGCTTCGGGGCTGGTGAGGTCGTTGACTGCAACGATCTCGAGGTCAGCGCCCTGTGCGAGTGCTGCGCGGAAGTAGTTGCGGCCGATACGGCCAAAGCCGTTGATACCAATACGGGTCGTCACTTTTTCAGTCTCCTTGGTGCTTGTAGAAGCACAACTAGTTGAGCGGGCGTTCAAGCCAACTAACAGATCCCGCACGCCATTGGGCAGAGATGATTACCAGATCGGAGGGCGACCAGCCACATTGCTGAAGGCTAACCGCCTTCCGTGATCCATCTTACGTTTAAGTAGGTCGGCCCCCGCAAGTGCGGGGGCCGACCTTCCACGATTCGGTCCGAAACGGGCTAAATGTGAAGTTTGTTACAGGGGCATGTCTGCCACGTCACGCCTGAACGGCTTTAGAGGGTAATGAGGCCCGTGGCGTTCTTGCGTGCACCGTCGAAGCGCTTGGCGACGTCGGCCCAGTTCACGATGTTCCAGAATGCCTTGACGTAGTCGGCCTTGACGTTGACGTAGTCCAGGTAGAAGGCGTGCTCCCACATGTCGAGCATCAGCAGCGGCGTGGTGCCCAGTGCAACGTTGCCCTGCTGATCGTAGAGCTGCTCGATAACGAGGTTTCCGCCGATGGGCTCGTAGGCCAGGAAGCCCCAGCCCGAACCCTGCAGGCCCAGTGCGGCAGCGCTGAACTGCGCCCGGAAGGCGTCAAAGGAACCGAAGGCGTCGTCGATGGCTGCGGCCAGTTCACCCTCGGGCTTGTCGCCGCCGTCCGGGGAGAGGTTGTTCCAGAACACGGAGTGGTTGACGTGGCCGCCGGTGTGGAAAGCCAGGTCCTTCGAAAGGCGGTTGATGTTGGCGAAGTCGCCCTTTTCGCGTGCCTCAGCCAGCTGGGCCAGCGCGTTGTTGGCGCCGGTCACATAGGCTGCGTGGTGCTTGCTGTGGTGCAGCTCCATGATGCGTGCGGAGATGTGGGGCTCCAGCGCTGCGTAGTCGTAGCTGAGTTCAGGCAGTACGTACTCGGTCACAAAATCCTCCAATGTCGTGGACAGGTTGTCCGGTTTGGTAACTCTCGGATTGTGCATCCGGGTGACTGGTCACCCGGAAATTTATCGGGTTTCCGTAACCCGGTCTCGATTCTAGGGGCGCCGTTACTCGTCCAGCATTTCCGGCGTCACATTGGCCTCGGTGCCGGGAATGCCAAGGTCGAGGGCACGTTTGTCCGCCATGGCCAGGAGCCGGCGGATCCTGCCTGCTATCGCATCCTTGGTCATGGGCGGATCGGCCAGCCGGCCAAGTTCGTCCAGGCTGGCCTGTTTGTGGGCCACGCGCAGTTCGCCGGCATACTTCAGGTGGTCCGGCACGTCGTCACCGAGGATCTCCAGGGCGCGGTCAACCCTGGCCCCGGCGGCGACCGCGGCCTGGGCCGAGCGGCGCAGGTTGGCGTCGTCGAAGTTGGCCAGCCTGTTGGCGGTGGCCCGGACTTCCTTGCGCATCCGGCGCTCTTCCCAGACCATCAGCGCATCGTGCGCGCCCATCCGGGTGAGCAGGGCTGCGATGGTGTCCCCGTCCCGGATGACCACCCGGTCCACTCCCCTGACTTCCCGGGCCTTGGCCTGGATGCCGAGGCGCCGCGCTGCGCCGACGAGGGCAAGTGCCGACTCGGGCCCGGGACAGGTCACTTCCATGGCCGAGGAGCGGCCCGGCTCGGTGAGCGATCCGTGGGCCAGGAAGGCGCCGCGCCACACGGCTTCTGCGTCGGCGGCGGAACCGTTGACCACGGCAGAGGGCAGGCCGCGCACAGGGCGGCCGCGGGCGTCCAGCAGGCCGGTCTGGCGGGCCAGGGCTTCCCCGTCCCGCACGACCCGCACCACGTACCGGTTGCCGCGGCGGAGCCCGCCGCCGGAGACGACGATGATCTCGCTCTGGTGGCCGTAGACCTCTGCGATCGCGGCCCGGAGGCGGCGTGCCGTGGACGCGAGGTCCACCTCGGCCTCGATCACGATGCGGCCCGAAACGATGTGGAGACCGCCGGCGAATCGCAGCATTGCGGAGACTTCAGCCTTGCGGACCGAGGACTTCTTAATGTCCAGGCGGGACAGTTCTTCCTTGACTGATGATGTCAGTGCCATGGCACCTTCCTAACTGTTCCCGAAAATATCGTGGTACGCCGTTGCCAGACGCAGGGGGTCGTGGATCGGTCGGCGGCTCGACGCCCCTACTTTACCCAACACCACCTCGGCACCGAGCATCCCCGCTGCCCGCTTGAACTCCTCGACGTCCGGCACGGAGACCGGGTCCGCCAGCACGACGTCGATGCTGAAGTCGGGCGCATAGCTCCGCAGCACGTGCAGGTGGTCGGCGGCGGACATCCCGGAGGTTTCCTTGGTGTCCGTGGCCAGGTTCATGGTGAGGCACCGCTTTGCCGGCGTATCGGAGAGCGCCTGGCGCATCTCGGGCAGCAGCAGGTGCGGCAGCACTGACGTGTACCAGGACCCGGGCCCCAGAATCACCCAGTCGGCGAGCTCAATGGCCGTCAGGGCTTCCACGCAGGCGTGCGCCGACTCCGGCAGGAGCCGCACGCTCTCCAGCGAGCCGGCCACAGCGCACTTGGCCTGCCCTGTGACCGTCTCCAGCGTGTACGACCCGTCAGGACCCGGTACGCGGACATCCCCTTCGATCGTCAGTGGCACGCTGGACATGGGCAGGACCTGTCCGCGGGCGCCCAGCAGTGCGCCGGCCCATTTGAGGCCTCCGACAGTGTCGCCCAGCAGTTCCCAGAGGGTGACGATCAGCAGGTTGCCCATCGCGTGGTCGTCGAGGGAGCCGCCGCGGCCGCCACCGGGGTGGAAGCGGTGTTGCATGACGTCCCGCCAGGTCCGGCCCCAGTCAGTGTCGTCACACAGCGCCGTGAGCGCCATCCGCAGGTCGCCGGGCGGGAGGACGCCGTACTCCTCGCGCAGGCGGCCGGAGGACCCGCCGTCGTCCGCTACGGTGACGATGGCCGTCAGGTCGGAGGTGAGCAGCCGAAGGGCGGACAGCGAGGCGGACAGTCCGTGGCCTCCGCCGAGGGCGACGACGGACGGACCTTTGTCCAGCTGCCCGCCGCCGCCGGCGCCGCCGGCCGGTGGAACCATGGGGAGCGGCCCGGTAAGCAGTCCCATTACTCGCGGCCCAGGTCCCGGTGGGTGGTGGTCACTGTGACACGCGGATACTGCGCGAGCTTCTTGGACAACTCCATGGCGACGGCCACCGAGCGGTGTTTTCCGCCCGTGCAGCCCACGGCGATGGTGGCGTAGTGCTTGTTCTCCCGGCGGTAGCCATCCAGGACCGGCTCGATGGCCAGCACGTAGCGGTCCACGAAGCTCTTGACGCCTTCAGCCTCCAGGACGTAATCGCTGACGTCCTTGTCCAGGCCCGTGTGGGGGCGGAGCTGCGGGATCCAGTGGGGGTTGGGGATGAAGCGGGCATCCACCACAAAGTTGGCGTCCACCGGGAGCCCGTACTTGAAGCCGAAGCTCATGACGTTCAGCCGCAGGGCCACGGGACCGGTGTCGCTGAAGAGTTCCGTGATGGCAGTGGCGAGGGCATGGACATTGAATTCGGAGGTGTCCAGCACGATGTCCGCGGAATCCCGGAGTTCATGCAGCAGGTCCCGCTCCGCGGCGATGCCGTCGAGGATCCGCCCGCCTCCCTGCAGGGGGTGCGGGCGGCGTCCCTGCTCGAAGCGGCGCACCAGAACGTCGTCGTTGGCGTCAAGGAACAAGACCCGGAACGTTACGCCGCTCGCCTCAAGTGTCTTAAGGGCTGCACGGATGTCGGTGAAGAGAGCCTTGCTGCGCACGTCCACCACCACAGCGAGCTTGGGAATGGACTGCGGGGCGTGCGAGACCAGTTCAGCGAGGGTGCCGAGCATCTGCGGCGGAAGGTTCTCAACGACATACCAGCCATGATCCTCGAGTGCATCCGCAGCCGTGCTGCGCCCTGCCCCGGACATACCCGTCACCACAAGCAGTTCCGCTTCAACGGGCCTGACCGGCGTCATGCCGTCCTGTTCCGCGTCGGATCCTGCCGTTGACTCTGCCATGAGTAATGCCCCATTCCTGCTATGTAATTCGACGCAACCGCGCGTTCCGCTTCAGGTCCTTACCCTAGCTAAGTTTCAATGATTTCGCCGGTCGTCATGTTGATGGCCGGCGATTCAGCGTCCGGGGATGCGGCGACATTACTGAAATGGCTGACGATGGCGTCCGCCAGCGACGGCCCGATGCCCTTGGCGGTAGCAAGTTCCGCCGCGCTGGCTGTCCGGATGCTCTTGACCGAGCCGAACTGTGCGAGCAGGGCCTTGCGCTTGGCCTCTCCCAGGCCGGGCACACTGTCCAGGGCGGACACCGTCATGGCCTTGCCGCGCTTCTGCCGGTGGAAGGTAATAGCGAAACGGTGGGCTTCATCGCGGATCCGCTGAAGCAGGTAAAGGCCCTCGGAGGTCCGCGGCAGGATCACCGGGAAGTCGCTGTCCGGCAGCCACACCTCCTCAAGGCGCTTGGCAAGGCCAACCACGTAGACGTCGTCGATGCCGAGCTCCGCCAGGGCACGTGCCGCGGCGTTGACCTGGGGCTTGCCGCCGTCCACCACCACGAGGTTGGGCGGGTAGGCGAACTTGGCGCGCGGCGCGGGCGTTGTGGTGTCCTGCACGGAAGCGACCGCCATGGCCTCGAGCGCCGCCTGGTGCCCGGGAAGCCTGGCGGCTTCGGCGTGGTCCGCCTGCTCCTGGAGATAGTTCCGGAAGCGACGCGTGAGGACATCATGCATGGCCGCCGTGTCGTCCGCGGCTGCGGCGCCGGTGATCGAGAACTTGCGGTAGTCGGACTTCTTGGGAAGGCCGTCTTCCACCACCACCATGGACGCCACCACGTTGGTCCCCTGCACGTGCGAGATATCAAAGCATTCGATGCGGAGCAGCGCGACGGGCAGGTCCAGGGCCTCCTGGAGTTCCTGCAATGCCAGCGACCGGTTCGTCAGGTCTCCGGCGCGGCGCGACTTGTGCAGTTTCAGGGCGTGCTCGGCATTCTCCCGCACAGTGGACATGAGCGCTGCCTTGTCGCCGCGGCGCGGGACGCGGATGTCCACTTTCGCACCCCGCATGCCGGCAAGCCACTGAGCGAGTTCGGCCGCGTTGCTCGGCTCTTCGGGAACCAGGACCTCCCGCGGCATCCGCCCCTGCGTTTCGCCTTCCTCGCCGTAGACCTGCTGGAGCAGGTGCTCCACCAGGTCCGGCGTGGTGGAGTCCTCGACTTTCTCCACTACCCAGCCGCGCTGGCCGCGGACGCGGCCGCCCCGGACATGGAACACCTGGACGGCTGCCTCCAGTTCGTCCTCATGCAACGCGAAGATATCGGCATCGGTGTCTTCCGACAGGACCACGGCGTTGCGTTCGAAGACCTTCCGTAGGGCAATGATGTCGTCGCGGACACGCGCGGCCCGCTCATAGTCGAGTTCGGCGACCGCAGCGGCCATGTCCTTTTCCAGGCGTCCGATGAAGCGCTTGGCCTCACCGCCCATGAATGAGCAGAAGTCCTCCGCCAGTGCCCGGTGCTCCTCCGGGGTCACGCGGCCCACACACGGTGCTGAACATTTGTCGATGTAGCCGAGAAGGCACGGCCGTCCGCTGGCCTGCGCCCGCTTCAGGACGCCGGGACTGCAGCTGCGGACGGGAAAAACGCGCAGCAGCGTATCCATCGTTTCGCGGATGGCCCCTGCCGTGTACGGGCCGAAGTAGCGGGTGCCCTTGCGGCGTTCTCCGCGGAGCACCTGCACACGGGGCAGCTTCTCCCCCATGGTGACGGCGAGGTACGGGTAGGTCTTGTCGTCCCGGAAGACAACGTTGAACCGGGGCTTGAATTCCTTGATCCAGGTGTATTCCAGCTGGAGCGATTCCAGTTCACTTCCGACGACGGTCCACTCCACGCTGCTGGCCGCGTGGACCATCGCGTACGTCTTGGGAAGCAGGCC
The DNA here is from genome assembly GCF_033142195.1 of Arthrobacter sp. B10-11. Taxonomy (NCBI): domain Bacteria; kingdom Bacillati; phylum Actinomycetota; class Actinomycetes; order Micrococcales; family Micrococcaceae; genus Arthrobacter; species Arthrobacter sp. B10-11. The sequence continues at coordinate 185,513 of NZ_JAWMTH010000003.1, read as the reverse complement.
GCCCGGATTGGCGAAGTACGAATTCAGGCGGGACCGCAGGCTTTTGGCCTTGCCGACATAGATGACGCGGCCGTGCGGATCCCGGAAGCGGTACACGCCCGGGTTGGTTGGAATTTCACCCGTCTGGGGTCGGTAACTAGCTGGATTTGCCACGAATCAAGTCTACTGAGGATGCACGGGTGCCCCCGACGCTACTCCGCAACCTTGCTCTGGTTGTAGCTGGTGGAGCGCTCCTGGCCGCTGAGCTCGGCGATGGCGTCCATGATGCGGTCGGTGACCTGTCGGCGTGCCGGCAGCGAGTGGTCGGGCCCGGTCTTTTCGAAGTACAGCGGCTCGCCGACCTTCATGGTGAAGTGCTGCGGCTTGACCCCGTTCTGGCCTGCCGGCTGGAGGTGCTCGGTTCCGATGAGGCCGACGGGAATGACGGGCGCACCCGTGGTCAGGGCGAGCCAGCCGACACCGGTGCGTCCGCGGTACAGGATGCCGTCCCGGGACCGGGTGCCCTCCGGGTAGATGCCGATGCCTTTTCCGGATTCGAGGATGTCCAGGAGGGTCTTGAGCGCCGCCACGCTGGCAGCCTGTTCTCCGCGTTCCACGGGAATGGAGCCGACAGATTCGAAGAAGGACTTCATGACCTTCCCCTTGACGCCTCCGGTGGTGAAGTATTCGGCCTTGGCGAAGAAGGCCACCGGCCGCGGCATGAGGGCCTGCACAATCACGCTGTCCAGAAAGGACAGGTGGTTCGGAGCGACGATAAAGGGCCCCTCCTTGGGAACGTTCTCCAGCCCGATGACGGTGGGCCGGCACGTTCCTGAGATCAGCGTGCGGGTGGTCCAGCGGATCGCATCAAACAATGCCATCGTTGTTCACCTCGCCCAGGGCCGCGGCACGCAGTGCGTCCATGCTGTCAACGGTGGCGGCGAGGTCGGTGGTGGAGTGCACGATCGCCACGGCACCCGCCTCCTGGAGCTCACCGTCGGGCGCGAAGCCCCAGCTCACGCCGATGCAGTCAAGGCCGTTGGCCAGGGCACCGGCGACGTCCTGCGCACGGTCGCCCACCATGACGGCGTGCTGTGTGCGGAGGTCGGACAGGGCTGCGGCAACAATCTCGGTTTTGCCGCGCGGAGCCGTGGCGTGGGCAGCTTCATCGGCCGCCGAACCGCGGATGAAGTGGAACGAGGACGCGATGCCGTGGTGTTCAAGCACAATCCGTGCCAGACCTTCGGGCTTCTGCGTGGCCACTGCAATGGGACGGCCGGACGCAGCGTATTCCTCGATGAGGTCGGGGATGCCGGGATACAGGCGGCTCTGCGCGATGCCGGTTTCCAGGTAGTAGGCCCGGTACAGGCGGATGACCTCTGCCAGCTGCTCCTGCGGAACCCCGGCGATGTTGAGGAGGGAGTCGCTGAGTTTCGGACCGATCATGGCGTCCAGTTGGGCCTGGGCGGGAACCCTGATGCCGAGTTGGGTAAGGGCCGCGGAGATTCCGCCCGTAATCCCGCCTGCCGGATCGACAAGAGTGCCGTCCAGGTCGAAGATCACGGGCACTGTTGAAAGGGTCACCGGGCTAGTTTCTCATGAGTGCGCGAATGGCTGAAACTCGCATTCCCCGGCGGGAATACTTCTTCCCGCCGGATCAGCACGCTCCAGCCATTCGGCGCAGTGGTCGGCTAGCCCAGGATTTCAGCCAGGAACGAGGCCGTGTAGCTCGTGGTGGACTTTGCGACCTGTTCGGGGGTGCCGGTCGCTATTATCTGGCCACCGCCCGAGCCGCCGTCGGGTCCCAGGTCAACGATCCAGTCCGCGCTCTTGATGACGTCGAGGTTGTGTTCGATGGTGATCACGGTGTTGCCCTTGTCCACCAGCCCCTGGAGGACCATCAGCAGCTTGCGGATGTCCTCGAAGTGCAGCCCTGTGGTGGGCTCGTCCAGGACGTAGATGCTCCGGCCGTTGGAGCGCTTCTGGAGTTCCGCTGCCAGCTTGACGCGCTGCGCTTCACCGCCGGACAGCGTGGTGGCCGGCTGTCCCAGCCGCACGTAACCGAGTCCGACGTCGACCAGCGTGCGGAGGTGCCGGGCGATCGGAGTGAAGGCGGCAAAGAATTCAGCGCCCTCCTCGATCGGCATGTCCAGAACGTCGGCGATGGTCTTGCCCTTGTAGTGGACTTCCAGGGTTTCCCGGTTGTACCGTGCGCCGTGGCAGACTTCGCAGGGCACGTAGACGTCCGGCAGGAAGTTCATTTCGATCTTCAGCGTGCCGTCGCCGGAACAGGCCTCGCAGCGACCGCCCTTCACATTGAACGAGAACCGCCCGGGCTGGTAGCCGCGGACCTTGGCTTCCGTGGTCTCGGCGAAGAGCTTCCGGATGTTGTCGAACACACCCGTGTACGTGGCGGGGTTGGAACGCGGCGTCCGGCCGATGGGGCTCTGGTCGACGTGCACCACCTTGTCCAGGTGCTCAAGGCCCTGCACTGACTTGTGCCGTCCGGCCACCTGTTTGGCGCCGTTGAGCTTGTTGGCGAGCACCTTGTAAAGGATTTCGTTGACCAGGGTGGATTTGCCGGAACCGCTCACCCCCGTCACGGCCGTCAACAGGCCCAGCGGGAACGCGGCATCCACGTTAACGAGGTTATTCTCCTTGGCCCCGATGACTTTCAGCTCACGCTTTTTGTCGTACTTGCGCCGCTTCTTGGGAATGTCGATCTTCTTCCGGCCGGAGAGGTAGTCCCCGGTGAGCGATTCCGTGTTCTCCAGGAGTTCCTTGTATGAGCCGGAGTGCACCACCTGGCCGCCGTGTTCACCGGCGCCGGGTCCGATGTCGACAACCCAGTCGGCTTCCTGGATGGTGTCTTCATCGTGCTCCACCACGATGAGCGTGTTGCCGAGGTCGCGCAGGCGGGTGAGGGTCTCGATCAGGCGGCGGTTGTCACGCTGGTGCAGGCCGATGGACGGCTCGTCGAGGACGTAGAGCACGCCCACCAGGCCGGAACCGATCTGGGTTGCCAGGCGGATCCGCTGGGCCTCGCCGCCGGACAAGGTGCCGGAGGGGCGCTCAAGGTTCAGGTACTCGAGCCCCACGTCAAGGAGGAAGGTCAGGCGCGCCTGGATTTCCTTCAGGACCTGGTGCGCGATCTGGGCTTCGCGGCCGGTCAGCACCAGGGTGTCCAGGAAGTGCGCACATTCACGCATGGGCATCGCGGCGACCTCGGCAATGGACTTGCCGTTGATCAGCACCGAGAGCGAGGCCGGGTTCAGGCGGGCGCCGTTGCAGGCAGGGCACGGGATCTGGCGCATGTACTCTTCGTACCGGTCCCGGGCGGAATCGGAATCCGTTTCCAGGTGTTTGCGGTGCACGTACTGGATGACACCCTCGAAGCCGGTGCTGTACTTGCGCTCCCGGCCGAAGCGGTTGCGGTACTGCACCACGACTTTGTGGTCCTTGCCGTGCAGGACGGTCTGCCGGATGTCCTTGGGGAGCTTCTGCCATGGTGTCTTCATGGAGAAGCCAAGCTCCTTGGCCAGCCCGGACAGCAGCCGGTTCCAGTACTCGCTGGTGGCCGTGCCCAGGGACCAGGGGGCAATGGCGCCCTCACCCAGGGAAAGCTCGGCGTTCGGAATGATCAGTTCCTCATCAACTTCGAGCTTGGTGCCGATGCCGCTGCACGCCGAGCACGCACCGAACGGATTGTTGAAGGAAAACGAGCGGGGTTCGATTTCGTCGATGGCGAGGGGGTGCTCGTTGGGGCAGGCGAGATGCTCGGAGAACGCCCTGACCCGTTCCGGATCGTCCGCTTCGAGGTCCACGAATTCCGCCAGAACCCGGCCCTCGGCCAAACCCAGCGCGGTTTCCACGGAGTCGGTCAGGCGCTGGCGGATCCCGTCCTTGACGACTAGCCGGTCCACCACCACTTCGATGGTGTGCTTGAACTGCTTTCCGAGCTTGGGCGGGTCGCTGAGCTGGATCAGTTCGCTGTCCACCCGGGCCCGGGAGTAGCCCTTGGCGGTGAGTTCCTTGAAGAGATCGACGAATTCGCCCTTCCGCCCGCGGACCACGGGTGCCAGCACCTGGAAGCGGGTGCCGTCGGGAAGTTCCAGCAACTGGTCGACGATCTGCTGCGGCGTCTGCTTGGCCACCTGCTCGCCGCAGATGGGGCAGTGCGGGCGCCCCACACGGGCCCAGAGCAAACGCATGTAGTCGTAGATCTCGGTGATGGTGCCAACAGTGGAGCGCGGGTTCTTGCTGGTGGATTTCTGGTCGATGGAGACCGCCGGGGACAGCCCTTCGATGAAGTCGACGTCCGGTTTGTCCACTTGACCCAGGAACTGCCGGGCGTATGCGGAGAGCGACTCAACGTAGCGGCGCTGGCCCTCGGCGAAGATCGTGTCGAACGCCAGGGATGACTTGCCGGATCCGGACAGCCCGGTGAAAACGATCATCGAGTCCCGCGGCAGGTCCAGGTCCACGTTTCGCAGGTTGTGCTCGCGCGCCCCTTTCACCACGAGGCGGGAAAGGTCAGGGCGCGCCGGTTTTCCTTGGTTTAGGGGTACGACGGCGGGGCGGGCATCAACGGCTGGTTCTTCAGCTACGGCTTTAGGCACCCACTAATGCTAATCGAAAACTTCTTCGAATTTCCATGCGGCCGCCTATTCGGCGTCGTAGGCTGCCGCCAACAGCTGGACCGCCTCGGCGAAGCTGGCGCCCTGGGCCTTAGCCGCGGTAGCGAATTCTGCGGCCGCCGCACTCAGCGAGGACCAGGCTTCGTCCCTGGCGCAGACGATGGTTCCGTGCCTGCCGCGGGTTGCAACGACTCCTGCCGCTTCCAGCTCCTTATATGCGCGGGCCACGGTGTGCGGAGCCACACCCAGTGCGGTGGCCAGGCTGCGGACCGCCGGCAGGCGCGTACCGGGGGCAAGGACGCCGCTGTCTGCCCGCTCGATGATGTTCAGGCGCAACTGTTCGAAGAGCGGCACGGAACTGCCTTGGTTCGGCTTCCAGCTCCCGGGAAATTCGTTCACACCGCTCACAGCCCGGACTCCCCTGCGCGCAGAGCCTCTTCCTTGCCGGCGAACTGGGCATCGTAGAGCCTGCTGTAGTGCCCGTTGGCTGCGAGCAGCTGGCGGTGGTTCCCTTGTTCAACGATTCGTCCGTGGTCCATGACCAGAATTAGATCAGCGTCCCGCACGGTGGACAAACGGTGGGCAATCACAAAGCTGGTCCGGCCCTGCCGCAGCTGCAGCATCGCCCGCCGGATTTGCACCTCAGTACGCGTGTCCACCGAACTCGTCGCCTCGTCCAGGACCAGGATGCTGCGGCCGGCCAGCTGTGCCCTGGCGATGGTGATCAGTTGCCGCTGGCCGTGGCTGAGGGTATCGCCGTCATTGCCCAACACTGTCGCGTATCCGTCCGGGAGGGCCCGGACGAAGTGGTCCACCAGCGTGGCTTCGGCCGCCGCCTGGATGTCCGCGTCACTCGCACCGGGGCGGCCGTACTCAATGTTCTCCCTGATGGTGCCGTTGAACAGCCAGGCGTCCTGCAGCACCATCGCGATCATGGACCGGAGCTCATCCCGCGAGCATTCCGCGATGTCCACCCCGTCGACGGTGATCCGGCCCGAATCCAGCTCGTAGAACCTCATCAGCAGGTTCACCATGGTGGTTTTGCCGGCACCGGTATGGCCCACGATGGCGACGGTCCGGCCCGGCTCGGCGGTGAAGGACAGTTCATGGACCACGGGGGCTTCACTGCTGTAGCCGAAGGTGACGGCGTCGAACACCACGCGGCCGCCGGTGATTCCGGCTCGGGTACTTCCGGTTCCTGGATTGAGGGCGCCTGACGGCTCCCCCCGCACCGGGTCCGCCTGCCCGGGTTCCACCCTCTCCGGCGGAATTTCGGCTGCGTCGAGCAGAGCGAACACGCGCCCGGCTGAGGCGATGCAGGACTGGATCAGCGTCACCATGCCGCCGATCTGGCCGATGGGCTGGCTGAAGAGCCGGCTGAACTGGATGAAGGCCTGGACTCCGCCGATGGTCATCGCGCCGGCCGTGACCTGCAGGGCCCCGACCACGGCCACGGCAAGGTAATTGAGGTTGGAGACGAACACCAGCAGGGGCTGGACGGCGCCGGAGACGTACTGTGCGCGGGCGCTGGTCCGGAACAGCCTGTCATTGCTGTTGGTGAAGGTCTCGGTGGCCATCCCCTGCCGTCCGAAAGCCTTGAGCACCTCGTGGCCGGTGATGTACTCCTCCAGGTGCGCGTTGAGTTCGCCCGTGGTGCTCCACTGTTCGGAGAAATGCGCCTGGGACTTCCGCGCCACGAGGACCGTGACCAGCGCGGAAAACGGCACGGTCACCAGCGCAATGACGGCCAGCACCGGGGACAGCCAGAGCATCATCGACAGTGCGCCGAGCAGCATCAGCGCGGACAGGATCAGCTGGTTCAGCAGCTGGTTCAGGGCCTGGGAAATGTTGTCCACGTCGTTGGTGGCCCTGCTGAGGACATCGCCGCGGCGCTGCTCGTCGAAATGCGCAGAGGGGAGGCGCGGCAGTTTGTCCTCCACGGCGGCCCGCAACCGGTAGCTCACCCGCTGCACCGCCGTGGCGGTGACGGCGCCCTGCACCCAGCTAAAAACAGATGCCCCGATGTACATCACTGCCACGGTCAGCAACAGGGAGGCCAGCCCCTGTTCGTTGAAGGTGCCTCCAAAGACACCGTCAACGACGACGTCGGTGGCGTCACCCAGTAATTTGGGCGCCGTCACGTTAAGGGCCACAAACGCGCACGTTGCCGCCACGGCGGCGAGCATCCGCCATTTGACCGGCCCCAGGAGTCCCAGGAGGCGCCGGCCGGTGGCCCAGGCGCCGGCTCCGGGCCCGCCGCCGGTGACCGCCGTCGTCGTGCTTCCGGTCATAGACTGCCTCCCAGCGCAAGCTGTGAGGCAGCAATTTCCTGGTACACCGTCGAGGTGCGCATGAGTTCTGCGTGCGTCCCCTGGGCAACGAGCCTGCCCTGGTCCAGCACCAGGATGAGGCCGGCATCAAGGATGGTGGCGATGCGCTCGGCCACGATGATCACCGTGGATCGGCGCGTGAGCGGGGCTAGCGCCTGGCGGAGTCGGGCGTCCGTTGCATAGTCCAGCGCTGAGAGGCTGTCGTCGAAAAGGTACACCGGGGCGTCGCGGAGCAGAGCCCGGGCTATGCACAGTCGCTGGCGCTGCCCGCCGGACAGGTTTGTTCCGCCCTGGCCGACGGCGCTGTTGAGTCCCTGCGGCAGTTCCCGGACAAAGTCCTCCGCCTGGGCGGTGCGGAGCGCGCGGAAGAGGTCCTCGTCGCTGGCATGGGGGGCAGCTATCCTCAGGTTCTCGGCCACGGTGCCGGCAAAGAGATAGGCACGCTGGGGCACCAGCGACAGGCTGTCCCGCAGGAAGTGAAGCGGAAGTGAGCGGACGTTGTGCCCGCCGATCATGACGTCCCCTGCGGTGGCGTCCAGGAACCGGGGCAGCAGGTTGATCAGTGTTGACTTTCCGCTGCCTGTGGAACCGATGATGGCGGTGATGGTGCCCGGCGAAGCCGTAAAGCTGATGCTGTCCAGCACCGGCGCCTCAGCTCCGGGATAGGAGAATGTGACGTCCCGGAATTCCACCGTACCGCCGGGTGTGCGCCGCCCGTGGGGCAGCCCTGAACGGGAAACCGGCGGATCCGCGATGGCCGGGCGGGTGTCCAGCACGGCTCCGATCCGTTCCGCACAGGCGGCGGCGCGGGGAGCGGTCATCAGGACGTACATCGCCATCATGATGGCGATGAGGATCTGCAGGATGTAGGCAATGAACGCCGTGAGTGCGCCGATCTGCATTTCCCCGGCCTGGATCCTGTGGCCGCCGAACCACACCACGCCCACGGATGACAGGTTCACCACGATCATGATCAGCGGCAGCATTCCTGCCACCAGCAGCGCCGACTGCAGGTTGTTCCGGGTCAGGTCACGGTTGACGACGGCGAAGCGGCGCGCCTCGTGTGCCTGGCGGACGAAGGCGCGAATGACGTTGGCTCCGATGATCTGCTCCCGCAGCACGCTGCTGATGCGGTCGATGAGCACCTGGCCTTCCCTGTACAGGGGCACCAGACGGCGGACAATCACGTACATGATGAGCACCAGCACCGGCACAATGGCCACCAGGATGCCGGACAGGGCCACGTCCTGGTTCAGGGCCAGCACAATACCGCCGATTCCCATGGCTGGCGCCGCCACCAGCATGGTGAAGACCAGCACGGCCAGCGCCTGGATCTGCTGCACGTCGTTGGTGGCCCGTGTGACCAGGCTCGGCACACCAAACGTCGCCACTTCCTGGGAGGACAGCGTCTGGACTTTTGCGAAGAGCTCCAGGCGCAGTTGCCGGCCGAGCTTCATGGCCACATTGGCGCTGAGGTATCCCGCGGCCAGCGCAGCGGCCACCTGGACAGCGGCAATTGCGGCCATCCAGCCGCCCAGCTGAAGAATGAGGTCTGTATTGCCCTTGACGATTCCGTCGTCGACCACGGAGGCATTGAGCGTGGGCAGCAGGAGATTGGCCGTTGTCTGGACAAGCTGAAGCACCACGATGGCCAGCACCGCCGGTTTGTGCGCGGCGAGCAGCCGCAGCATCAGGCCTCGGAGCACCGCACCTCCCCCCGCAGTGACGGCATGGTCAGGCCCGTTTCCGCGCGACTGCGAAGGTCCTCCGGAACGGAAAGACGGTGCCGTGGGCGGTGGCAGGGTAGGCGTCCCTGAGCAGGGCGGCATACTCGGCTTCGAATTCCGCAGCTTCCTCCGGCGCCAGCGCCGCAAGCACCGGACGCAGCCCTGCTCCCCTGACCCACTCCAGCACCGGGTCCGGCCCCTGAAGCACCTGCAGGTAGGTGGTTTCCCAGGCGTCGGCGTCGCAGCCGGCGTCGAGCATGATGTTCAGGTATCCGGCGGGCTCGGCGACAGCGTCATCGTGGCGCAGCACGCCGTCGAGCGCTTCCTTCCAGCGGCCGGACCCGGCCAGCTGCCTCATCAGCGCATGGGAGGGAGAACCGAAATTGCCGGGAACCTGCAGGGCGAACCAGCCGCCCGGCCTGAGTGCCTCCAGCCAGCCTGCCAGCAGCGCGGTGTGTCCGGGGACCCACTGGAGCGCCGCATTGGTCACCACCACATCCGTCAGGTGCGACGGCATCCATTCGGTGATGTTCCGCAGCGCAAAGGAAAGGTTGGCGTACTGCGCCGCATGGTCTTCAGCCTGGCGCAGCATTTCGGCGGACGAGTCGATGCCCACCACCTCGGCACCGGGCCAGCGCTCTGCCAGCGTGGCTGTCAGGTTGCCGGGTCCGCAGCCGAGGTCCACCACGTGGCGCGGATCGTCAGCATGGACGCGCGCCGTGAGGTCAAAGTACGGCCTGTCGCGGTGGTTCCCGAACTCCACGTACTTCGCAGGATCCCATTTCAAAGACGCCCTCCAATGGCTCGTGCTCTTGCCGTCAGGCCGAGCCTAGCCCCGGCCGGCCCCGCGACCAAGGAAGAACCACCCATTGGCGGCGGGCACTAAGCTTGAAAGCAATGAAACTCGTTGAGCAGCTCCCTGTCCCGGCCGAACGCACCTCCAGCGGGACGGCCCACGATCCGGACGAGCTGTACACCCGCTTCGTCGAGTGGACCGAAAGCCGGGGGCTGTCACTCTACGCGGCCCAGGACGAAGCCATTATGGAGCTGGCGTCCGGTGACAACGTCATTTTGGCTACTCCGACAGGCTCCGGCAAGTCCCTGGTGGCGATCGCCGCGCACTTCCAGGCGATGGCCCGGGGGGAGCGCAGCTATTACACGGCGCCCATCAAAGCACTCGTGTCGGAGAAGTTCTTCGCCCTGTGCGAAATCTTCGGCGCTGAAAACGTGGGGATGATTACCGGCGATTCAGGCGTCAACCAGGACGCGCCGATCATCTGCTGCACCGCTGAAATCCTCGCCAACATCGCCCTGCGCGAGGGGGCCGGTGCGGACCTGGGCGCGGTGATCATGGATGAGTTCCACTTCTACTCCGACCCCCAGCGCGGCTGGGCCTGGCAGGTGCCGCTTCTGGAGCTGCCGCAGGCCCAGTTCCTGCTGATGTCCGCAACGCTGGGGGATGTCAGCCGCTTCGAGACCGGCCTCACCGAGTTGACGGGGCGCCCGACGACGACTGTCAGTTCCGCTGAACGTCCGATTCCGCTGCACTACTACTACGAGCAGACGCCGGTCCACGAGACCCTTGAAGAGCTGCTCTCCACCAGGCAGGTTCCGGTGTACGTGGTCCACTTCAGCCAGCTGGAGGCGATCGACCGCGCCCAGAACCTGATGAGCATCAACGTCTGCACGCGGGAGGAGAAGGACAAGATCGCGGAGCTGATTGCAGGCTTCCGCTTCGCGGCCGGGTTCGGCAAGACCCTCAACCGGCTGGTCCGCCACGGCATCGGTGTCCACCACGCGGGCATGCTCCCGAAGTACCGCCGGCTGGTGGAGCAGCTGGCCCAGGCCGGCCTGCTCAAGGTCATCTGCGGTACCGACACGCTGGGCGTGGGCATCAACGTGCCCATCCGCACGGTCCTGCTCACCGCCCTCAGCAAGTACGACGGCGTCCGCACCCGGCTGCTGAACTCCCGCGAGTTCCACCAAATCGCAGGCCGCGCCGGCCGGGCCGGCTACGACACCGCCGGCACCGTGGTGGTGCAGGCCCCCGAGCACGTGATTGAGAACGTCAAGGCGATGGCCAAGGCCACCGCAAAGTTCGGGGACGATCAGAAGAAGCTCCGCCAGGTGGTCAAGCGGAAGCCGCCGGAGGGCTTCGTGTCCTGGGGTGAACCCACCTACAACCGCCTGGTCTCGTCCGTCCCGGATCCGCTGACATCAAGCTTCACCGTGACCCACGCCATGCTGATGAACCTGATGGAACGGCCCGGCGACCCGTTCAAGGCCGCGCGGCGGCTGCTCACGGAAAACCATGAACCACGCAGTTCACAGCTGCAGCTGATGAAAAAGGCGCTGGGCATCTACCGGGAGCTGCTGGCCGCAGGAGTGGTGGAACGGATCCCGGCCGGGGAACAGGGACCGGACGGCAGGACCGTCCGGCTCACGGTCCACCTGCAGGCCAACTTCGCGCTGAACCAGCCGCTCTCGCCGTTCGCGCTGGCGGCACTGGAACTCCTTGATCCGGAGTCGCCGTCGTACGCCCTTGACGTGGTGTCCGTCATCGAATCCACGCTGGAAAAGCCCCGGCAGATCCTCTCCGCCCAGCAGAAAAAGGCCCGCGGGGAAGCCATCGCCGCGATGAAGGCCGACGGCATCGAGTACGACCAGCGGATGGCCATGCTGGAAGACGTCACCTATCCCCAACCGCTCGCGGAAATCCTGGGCGAAGCGTTCGACGTCTACCGCAAGGCAGCGCCGTGGGTGGGCGACTTCGAACTCGCTCCCAAGTCCGTGGTCCGGGACATGTATGAGCGGGCCATGAACTTCGGCGAATTCGTCCAGTTCTACGGCCTGGCCCGTTCCGAAGGCATCGTGCTGCGATACCTGGCCGACGGCTTCAAGGCACTGCGCCAGACGGTCCCGCAGGATGCCCTGCGGGAAGACCTCGAGGACCTCATTGCCTGGCTCGGCGAGCTGGTCCGGCAGGTGGACTCCAGCCTGCTGGACGAGTGGGAGGAACTCACGTCCGGCGCCGCCCCGACCCCGCACGACGCTCCCCCGCCTCCGCCGCCGTCGCTGACCTCCAACATCAGGGCGTTCCGGGTGATGGTCCGGAACGAAATGTTCCGGCGCGTGGAACTCTTCGCCGATGAGGCTGCTACCGAACTCGGCGAACTCGACGGCGGCACGGGCTGGGATGCCGACCGCTGGGAGGATGTCCTGGACGACTACTTCGACGAACACAACGACATCGGCACCGGGCCGGACGCCCGCGGACCGGGCCTGCTCATCATCACCGAGGAACCCGGGACGTGGAAGGTCCGGCAGATCTTTGACGATCCTGCCGGAAACCACGACTGGGGGATCTCGGCGGAGGTTGACCTGGCGGCGTCGGATGAGACCGGCACCGCTGTGGTGCGGGTGACCGACGTCAGCAGGCTCTGACCGGGACTGCGGCCGTCAACCCAGGGCGGCACGGACTGTGTCCGCCCACAGCCGCTGTCCTGCTGGATTCGGATGGACGTCGTCCGCCAGCAGGCCAGGCAGGCCTCCACGTGCCCGGAACGCTTCGTTGACGTCGATCACGGGGTAGCCTGCACCCGGCGCCCAGCCCCGAAGCGCGGCCACACTGCCTGCCGTCTGCTCCTGCCACATCCCCAACGAAGGGTTCTGCAGCACGATTGCTGCCGGAACCGGCGCGGCCCACTTGGCGTCAGAGGCCGCCAGCAGCTCCGCGGCCCCCTCGTCAGCCCGGTCCGGGTACGGGTTGTGCCCGAAATTCAGCACGGTAAGCGAGGGCCGCGAGGGCTGGATCCGGTGCAGGTGCTCGAGCGGATAGGCGTAGGAGGCTCCTGCACGGGAACCGTTCCAGACAGTGATGGATCGATCAGGGCCCGGGTACACCGTGGGATGCGCTTCCCAGTCGCCTGCGGCCGCGTCCCAGAAGTGGAGGGTAACGGTTCCGCGTGCCGCCAGGTCCCGGGCCCACAAGTCGACCCATTCGCCTGGTTCATCCCCGGTGGAGTCCCCCAGGACGCTGATGGTCAGCGCCCCGGGACTGCTGATCAGCGCCCGGAGGTCAGTGAGGGGCACGGCCCCAGCCGGCGCGGATGCCGGCGACGGCACGGCCCCCGCCGGAGCGGATGCCGGCGACGGCACGGCCCCCGCCGGAGCGGATGCCGGCGACGGCACGGCCCCCGCCGGAGCGGATGCTGGTGATACCGGATCCGGACGCGGGCCGGTCAATTGGAAAAGCGCCCCGCCGGCAAGCGCGGCACCTCCCACTACCAGCACCACGATGAGCAGGAGTTTCGCCCGGGTGCGCACTCCGTTCTGGCCGTTCATAGCTCACCGCCGGTCGGTAGTAGTGTGGGCGCCGCTTGCCTCCCCCCGCATCGAGCGGCAGGGCGGCAGGATTCAGTAGAGTGGACATCAAGCCCGAGCTTCAAAACACCCTCCAGCAGGGAGAGACGAGAACCCCATCATGAGTGTAATCCGGCCAGCCACGGTAGACGACGTCCCCGTCATCCTGCAGATGATCCACGACCTGGCCGTCTATGAAAAGGAACCCCACGCCGTCCGGAACACACCGGAAATGCTCACCGCGGTACTTTTCGGCGAGCATCCGCGGGTGTTTGCCGCCATGGCCGAGAACGAATCCGGTGACGTCCAGGGCTTCGCGCTCTGGTTCCTGAACTATTCCACGTGGGAAGGCGTCCACGGCATCTACCTCGAGGACCTCTATGTGACTCCGGAGGCACGGGGCGAAGGCCACGGCAAGGCGCTGCTGCAGCACCTGGCCGCCATCGCCGTCGAACGCGGATATGCCCGCGTCGAGTGGAGCGTCCTCGACTGGAATGAACCGTCCATCAACTTCTACAAGAAGTTGGGCGCGTTCCCCATGGAGGAGTGGTCCACGTTCCGGCTGACCGGGGAGGCCCTTGAGTCCTTCGGCACCGCCCGTGAGGCGCAGGTCCTTGGCTGATCTTCCGATGACCGGGCTGGCCGCCGTGGGAATGCTGGAGGCGGCGGCCGCCGGCACCAACGCGCCGGCCGTCCCGCATACCGTCAGGGCGCGGCATGAATACCGCCGGATGCGCACGGCCGAGCACTTTTTCGAGGTGCCGCTGGACCACTTCGGTTGCGGCTCCGGCTCCGGCTCCGGGGAGACGATCACGGTCTTTGCCCGGGAATACGTCTCGGCCGATCACAGCGAAGAGGAAGCCGCGGAACTTCCGTGGCTGCTCTACCTGCAGGGCGGCCCCGGAGGCCGCGGCAACCGGCTTCCCGCGCTTGGCGGCTGGAGCAAGGCGGCGGCCAAGGACTTCCGCATCCTCATGCTGGACCAGCGCGGGACCGGACTGTCCACCCCGATCGACCGCAACACGCTCCCTCTGCGCGGGAATGATGCGGACCAGCTGGACTACCTCACGCACTTCCGCGCGGACTCGATTGTGGCTGATGCCGAAGCGATCCGGCATGCCCTCGGGTCAGCCCCGTGGACGATTTACGGGCAAAGCTACGGCGGCTTCTGCGCGCTCAGCTACCTCTCCTTCGCCCCGGAGGGCCTGCGTGAGGCGCTCATCACCGGGGGATTGGCGCCGCTGCACGGTCCGGCGGACAGGGTGTACCAGGCCACCTACCGCCGCGTCGCCGCCCGCAACGGAGAATACTTCGCCGCCTATCCGGAGGACCGCGCCGCCGTGAGCCGGATTGCACGGCACCTTCGTGACACGGAGGAGCACCTGCCCGACGGCGGGCGGCTCACCGTGGAGCGCTTCCAGATGGTTGGCTCGTTCATGGGCGGCAATACCCGCGTGGACACCCTGCACCACCTGCTGGAGGACGCCTTTGTGGCGACGCCTCACGGGGAGCGCCTCTCGGACACCTTCCTGGAGCAGGTCCGTGGACTTGTCACCCGCGCCGGGAACCCGTTGTACGCCCTCATGCATGAATCCATCTATGGCCAGGGCGAGGCGACAGACTGGGCGGCGTTGCGTGTGCTCCAGGACTTCCCGGAATTCCGTCCGGACGCCGCCGAGCCGCTGCTGACCGGCGAAATGGTTTACCCCTGGTACTTCGAACAGGATCCGGCCTTGCGTCCGCTGGGGAACGTTGCGCAGCTGCTGGCGGAGAAGCCGGACTGGAAGCCGCTGTACAACCCGGAACGGCTGGCTGCTAACACCGTTCCCGTTGCCGCCGCGGTGTACAGCGAGGACATCTACGTTGACCGGGACCTCTCCCTCGAAACGGCCTCGGCGGTGCGCGGGCTCCAGGTGTGGGAGACGGCGGACTTCCACCACGACGGCATTGCGGACGACGGCGAAGGCATCTTCGGGCGCCTGCTGGGAATGGTGCGCTCAGTCCGCAAGTGAGCGGCCCCGGGCCGTTCGGGACATCCCGCCCGTGCGGCCCCCTGCCCGCCCGGGCAGGAGCGCGACGACGGCCGCGGCAAGGACAGCTCCGGCAACCAGTCCTCCGGCCAGGTTGAGGCCCGGGTAGCCCGCCCAGCTGAGGATGACGCCCGAGATGGCGCCGCCCACCGCGCCCGCTGCTCCCATCAGCATGTCCGACACGCCCTGCACCACCACACGGTCTTCCTGGCGGACACTTTCAGCCAGGAGCGTTGATCCTGCGATCGTAGCTGCGGACCACCCGAGCCCGAGGAGAACCAGTCCGACGGCGACTCCGGCCGTCGAGCGCTGTCCCAGGCCGGCGGCGGACACTGCCGCGAGCAGCAGGACGAACCCGACGACGATCGTCTGCTTCCGCCCTGCCGTGTCCGTCAGCCACCCCATCACGGGCGACAACGCGAACATCCCGGCAATGTGCAGCGAGATGGTGAAGCCAATGATCACCAGGACGTCCCCGGAGGCCGCGTGCCCGGCATGGGCGGCGGTGCCGGGGCCGGCCACCAGCTCCTGAAGGTGCAGCGGCGTCACGGACATCACGCCCACCATGACAGCATGGGCACCCACGACGGCAGCCAGCGCCAGGACGGCGGCCGGCGAGCTGCGGGCGGCCCGCAATCCCCGGCCGAGGGCCCGGCCGCGGGGTGCGGCCGGCTGTGCTCCGGCGGGCAGCGGGCCTGCCGGCTGAGGTCCGGCGGCCGGCTGGCTTCCAGCCGCTGCGAGTTGCCGTGCGAACAGCAGCGGGTCCGGGCGGAGCCCTGCAAGCAGCAGGGCGCAGGCCAGCACGAGTCCGGCGGCGGAAATGATGAAGGGGCCCGCGATGGGCGGAAGCCCCACTGCCTGGCCCACCACCGCGCCGGGCTGGATGAGGTTGGGTCCTGCAACGGCGCCGATGGTGATGGCCCAGACGACGGCGGACAGGGCCCGCCCGCGGTGTTCGTCATCGGCGAGGTCCACGGCGGCGAAGCGCGACTGCAGGCTTGACGCGGTGCCGACCCCCACGCCGGCAGTGCCCAGGAGAAGCAAGGCAAAAGTTCCTGACACCACGGAACCCACGATGCACACCATACCGGCGAGGGCTGCCGCGAGACCCGTCACCAGGCCGGCACGGCGGCCGCGGCGCTCGGCCAGCGACGCCAGCGGCAGCGCCGACAGGGCAGCGGCGAGTGTCATCACCGTGGCGACGGAGCCTGCCCAGACGCTGGATCCGGAAAGGTCCACTGCCAGCAGCGAGCCGATGGCAACGGTGGCACCCGTGCCGATTCCGCTCAGGAGCTGCGCCGACCCCAGGAGGATGACGGTGCGCCGCTGGACGGTATGGCGTTGCAGGAGAAGCCGCTGCGCGTGGCTAACGCCGGGCTCCGCCCCGGAAGTGTCTGCCATCTTCAGAGCATAGCCCCGGGCCGCCCGGGCAAACAGGGCCGGCGGACCAGGGAAGGCCTTCCCATGCAGACAACCCCGGCCACTGGAGGTGACCGGGGTTGTCTGGTGCGTGTTCGAAGCGGTGCGGAACCTTTACTCGGCCTCGCTCATGCTCTTGCGGGCGTCCTCTTCGAGACGGGCGTCCACCTTCGCCTGGGCAGCCTTGGAGCTGACCAGGCTGGCGATCACGGCAACAATGATGGTGCCCACGATGACCGCCAGGGAGACGAACGTGGGGATCTCGGGAGCCCACTCGATGTGCTGGCCGCCGTTGATGAACGGCAGTTCGTTGACGTGCATTGCGTGGAGGACCAGCTTGACGCCAATGAACGCCAGGATGAATGAGAGCGCGTGCTTCAGGTAGATCAGGCGGTTCATCAGGCCGCCGAGCAGGAAGTACAGCTGGCGCAGGCCCATGAGGGCGAAGAGGTTTGCGGTGAAGACGATGAACGGGCTCTGGGTCAGGCCGAAGATCGCCGGAATGGAGTCAACGGCGAAGAGCAGGTCGGTCAGGCCGATGGTGACGAAGACGATCAGCATCGGGGTGAAGACCTTCTTGCCGTCAACCGTGGTGCGCAGCTTGCCGCCGTCGAACTTCTCCGACATCGGAATGACCTTGCGGAGCCTTGCGATCAGCGGGTTTTCCTTGTCCTCTTCGTCTTCGCCTTCGTCCTGGGCCTGCTTCCAGGCGGTCCAGAGCAGGAAGGCACCGAAGATGTAGAAGACCCAGCTGAACTGTTCGATCACGATGGCGCCCAAGAGGATGAAGATGCCACGCAGGACCAGCGCGATGATGATGCCCACCATCAGCACTTCCTGCTGGTACTTACGGGGCACCGAGAAGCGCGCCATGATGATGATGAAGACAAAGAGGTTGTCGATGCTGAGGCTGTATTCCGTCACCCAGCCGGCAACGAATTGCCCGCCGTACTCCGGGCCTGTGAAGGCAAACATGGCGCCCGCAAAGACCAGGGCGAGCGTCACATAGAACGCCACCCAGAGGCCGGCTTCCTTCATGGAAGGTTCGTGGGGACGCCGGACAACCAGCAACAGGTCGATCAGCAGGATGAGGCCGAGGGCGACGAGTGAGCCGACCTCGAACCAGACGGGTAGTTCGAGCACAGGGATGCCTTTCGCAGGGTACAAAGATGCGGTGTAAGTCTCTCCGACTTGCCTGCGCACTTAGTGCTGAAACGGCAGCCCGCTACGCCCGGCAGGGCATCTATGCCGTGCGTGTTGACGATCGTAGCGCTTGGGATACTCCCCTACGTGACAACAACTTTACCCTAGGCGTGGCCGGCGGCCTGCATCTGCCGCAGTTCCTTCTTCAATTCGCCCACTTCATCGCGCAGCCGCGCAGCCAGTTCGAACTGCAGTTCACCGGCCGCGGCGTGCATCTGTTCCGTCAGCTGCTCGATCAGGCCCACAAGGTCCTCCGCCGGTGCGGCCGCCAGTCCGTCCTGGCGCACGGTGGTCGCGCCCTTGCCCTTGCCGCGGGTTTTCCCGGCGGTGGCGAGCAGTTCGCGGGTGTCCGCGTCCTCCTTGGCCAGCTGGTCGGTGATGTCGGCGATTTTTTTCCGCAGCGGCTGCGGGTCGATGCCGTTTTCGGTGTTGTACGCCACCTGGATGGCGCGGCGGCGGTTGGTCTCGTCGATCGCGTGCGCCATGGAGTCGGTGATGCGGTCGGCGTACATGTGCACCTGTCCGGACACGTTACGGGCAGCGCGGCCGATGGTCTGGATCAGCGAGGTGGACGATCGCAGGAAGCCTTCCTTGTCCGCGTCCAGAATGCTCACCAGCGAAACCTCCGGGAGGTCGAGGCCTTCACGGAGCAGGTTGATGCCCACGAGGACATCGAAGACACCCATCCGGAGTTCCCGCAGCAGTTCCACCCGGCGGAGCGTGTCCACGTCGGAGTGCAGGTATTCGACCTTCACGCCGTGGCCCAGCAGGTAGTCGGTGAGGTCCTCGGCCATCCGCTTGGTGAGCGTGGTGACCAGGACACGTTCGTTCTTCGCGGTGCGGGTCTTGATCTCCCCCAGCAGGTCGTCGATCTGGCCCTTCGTGGGCTTCACCACCACCTCGGGGTCGATCAGGCCCGTGGGCCGGATGATCTGCTGCACGAAGCCGTCAGACTTGCCGAGTTCGTACTTGCCGGGGGTGGCGGACAGGTACACGGTCTGGCCTATGCGCTCCTGGAACTCGTCCCACTTAAGCGGCCGGTTGTCCATCGCCGAAGGCAGGCGGAAGCCGAAGTCCACCAGGTTCCGCTTGCGGGACATATCGCCCTCGTACATGGCGCCAATCTGGGGCACCGTCACGTGGGATTCATCGATCACCAGCAGGAAGTCGTCCGGGAAGTAGTCGAGGAGGCAGTGCGGCGCAGTTCCGCGGGCGCGCCCGTCGATGTGCGAGGAGTAGTTCTCGATGCCGTTGCAGAAGCCCATTTGCTGCATCATCTCAAGGTCGTAGGTGGTGCGCATGCGGAGCCGCTGGGCTTCCACCAGCTTGTTCTGGCTCTCCAGCACCTGCAGTCGCTCGGCGAGTTCATCCTCGATCCGCTTGATGGCCCGGGCCATTCGTTCCGGCCCTGCGACGTAGTGCGAGGCCGGGAAGACGTACATCTCCTCTTCGTCCCGGATCACCT
The DNA here is from genome assembly GCF_033142195.1 of Arthrobacter sp. B10-11. Taxonomy (NCBI): domain Bacteria; kingdom Bacillati; phylum Actinomycetota; class Actinomycetes; order Micrococcales; family Micrococcaceae; genus Arthrobacter; species Arthrobacter sp. B10-11. The sequence goes on along the minus strand of NZ_JAWMTH010000003.1, from coordinate 166,361 downwards.
CGCCGGTCAGGGGGTGGAGGGTGTGGATGTTCTCGATCTCGTCGCCGAAGAACTCGATCCGGATGGCCAGTTCCTCGTACATCGGAATGATTTCCACGGTGTCGCCGCGCACCCGGAACGTGCCGCGGTGGAAGTCCATGTCGTTGCGGGTGTACTGCATGGAGACGAATTTCCGGAGCAGGTCGTCACGGTTCATCTCCGCCCCCTTGCGGAGCGTCACCATGCCTGCGATGTACTCTTCCGGCGTGCCCAGGCCGTAGATGCAGGAAACGGTGGCCACCACAATCACGTCCCGCCGTGTCAGCAGGGCATTGGTGGCGGAGTGGCGGAGGCGTTCGACTTCCTCGTTGACGGATGAGTCCTTCTCGATGAAGGTGTCAGTCTGCGCCACATAGGCTTCCGGCTGGTAGTAGTCGTAGTACGACACGAAGTACTCGACGGCGTTGTTCGGGAGCAGTTCGCGGAATTCGTTGGCCAGCTGCGCGGCGAGGGTCTTGTTCTGCACCATCACCAGGGTGGGACGCTGGACCTGCTCAATGAGCCAGGCCGTCGTCGCGCTCTTACCTGTACCGGTGGCGCCGAGCAGCACCACGTCCTTTTCGCCGTTCTTGATGCGTTCGGTCAGTTCCGCGATGGCGGCCGGCTGGTCGCCTGCCGGCTTGAACTCACTGATGACCTCGAACGGAGCCACGACGCGGTTGATTTGCTGGGCAAGACTCATGAATCTAATCTACCGCCGGGCTCTGACATCGTGCCCCGATTCAGCTTTGGGCGGTACTCCCGGCATCGCTGCCTGCCGGGCGGGGTGTGATGCCGGGAGTACCGGTGGCGTCCGGCCCGGTTCCGTACGACGGCGGCTGCCAGCCGGTGCGCTGCACCCACGTGTCCATCCGGTCGGCGGCATGCTCCGTGAACCACGCTTCCTTGTCCGCTGCATAGCCCGCCGTCGACTTGTCCACGCCGTGGAGGGCGGCAACCCTCCGTTTCTCGGCCAGGTAGTCGCGTCTGGCCTCGGCATCATCACGGAGCCAGTCCCGGAAACACAGGGCAAAACGCCAGCCGGGAGATCCCGCGGGCCGGACGTGGAGGTTGACGGGCCGGCCGGGGTCGGCATTGCCGTGCAGGCGCTTGGCCCAGTCCGCCGGGTCAGGGTGCGACGGCTTGGGGCTGTCAGCAAACACCCCGGGCCAGAGGGGGAAGCCCGCTGCGGCAAGCAGCGGCGCGATCCGGTCCGCCGTCGCCAGGTCCGCAACGGTCAACTGGAGGTCAAGGATGTCCTTGGCATCAAGCCCGGGCACGGCAGTGGATCCGATATGGTCCACCGCCAGGATGTCCGCCGGAGCTGCAGCCTCCAGCCTGGCGGCCAGGCGGGTCGCCTGGGTTTCCCACGTCGGATCGGACGGGGCAAGTACAGGCCCGCCCGCCCGCGGCGCCGCGCGCTGCTTGCTGATGTTGTCCGCAAAAGGGGCCAGCCGACGGAACCACAGCCGGTCAACCGCGGATCTGAGCTCATCAATGCTTCCGGAGTTGTCCAGGACCACGTCCGCAGCGGCCAGGCGGATGTCCCTGGCGGCCTGCGCCGCCATCCTGGATCGCGCCTGTTCCGCTGTCATCTTCCGTTGTTCCACCATGCGCTGCACCCGCGCCTCGTCCGGTGCATCCACCACCAGCACCAGATGGAAATTGCTGCCCTGGCCCGTTTCCACCAGCAACGGAATGTCCTGTACTACGACGGCGCCGCCGGGGGCGGCATCGATCATCGCAGCGGCACGCTCCCGGACGAGGGGATGGATGATGGCGTTGAGTACCGCGAGCCGGTCAGGGTCGCCGAACACCACCGCGCCGAGCCGTGCCCGGTCCAGCCCGCCGTCGGGACCCAGCATGTCCTCCCCGAAGGCCTCCACGACGCGGCCAAGCCCGGGCGTGCCCGGCTCCACCACGTCACGCGCCAGGGCGTCGGCGTCGACCAGCACGGCCCCCAGCTCCCGGAAACGCGACGCGACAACTGACTTCCCCGAGGCGATGCCGCCCGTCAACCCGATTTTCAGCACCCCTCCAGACTAAACTGAACCGGTGGTGGAAAAGGCGGATCGCGGCGAGAGCAGGGCCACGGCCTACACCACCCTCGCGGCGGGGCCGGACTTCCGCCACGAACTGGAGATCAAGCGGTCGAGGTTCATCACCGTGATCCGGCGTACCGGGGATGAAGACGGCGCAAGGGCCCTGGTGGCCGGATTGCGCAAGGAATTCCATGACGCCCGGCACCACTGTTCAGCGTTCGTGCTGGGCCCGGACCGGGACATCCAGCGTTCCAGCGACGACGGCGAACCGTCCGGAACCGCCGGCATCCCCATGCTCGAGGCCCTCCTCCGGCGGGAGGCAGTGCCCGGGGTGACGGACCTCAGCGACGTCAGTGCCGTCGTCGTCCGCTATTTTGGCGGGATCCTGCTGGGTGCAGGCGGCCTGGTGCGGGCGTATTCCGAGTCGGTGTCCTCCGCGCTGGACCTGGCGCCGCTGGTCCGGCGCCGCCGGCTGCGGATCTGTTCGGTGGAGGTTCCGCATGCGGGCGCCGGACGGCTGGAGAACGACCTCCGCGCAGCCGGCTACGTGATGGCGGAAACCAGCTATGGCGCCAGGGACACTGTCCTCCGGGTAGCCCTGGCCGACCAGCCCGACGAACTCGAGCGGGCCGCCGAACGCCTTGCGTCGATGACAGCCGGCAGCGCCGCTCTGCGGCCCGAAGACACGGAGTGGATCGATGTCCCCTTCTGACCAACCATCCGTGCCGTGCCGGGTGGAACTGCTCGACGTCACCGAGGAAGTCCTCGGGGCGCTGCTGGACCTCGCCCTCACCGATGCCGCAGCCGACGACGTCACTCCCCCGCTGGGCGCCACACCCGGCTGGAACGAGGACCGGATCAGCTGGTTCCGCGACTACCACCGTGCCGCGGCAGCCGGCCTCGACGGGCCGGGCGGCCAGAAGTCCTGGGCAATCAGCTGTGGCGGGACGGTTGCCGGGTCGATCCGGCTCAAGCGAACCGGAACAGCGCCGTCCGGGATTCCAGACGTGGAAACCGGGCTGTGGCTGGGCCGGAGCTTCCGGGGACGCGGAATTGGCCGGGAGGCGTTGGAACTCGTTTGTGCTGTGGCCCGAGGCACCGGTGCCTCCGTGCTGCAGGCCGAAACGAGCGCCGGGAATACGGCCGCACAGGCGCTCCTCCGCTCCGCGGGGGCAGAGCTGGCCGTGGACGCTGCGGGCACCCGGGTGACGGCGCGGATCAAACTGCGCTGAGACGCCCGACGTCGGCCTGCTCCTGGCGTCACGCATCAACCCCCTCGCCATGCGGCCGGGTCCGGTGGTTGGATGAATGGACAGTGTCCAGCTGAGTTGAGGAGGCCCCCGGTGGAAGATCCCTTCGACCTTGAACGGTTTGTGCACGCCCAGGACGCTGGCGGGACATACCAGCGGGCGCTTCAGGAGCTTCGCGACGGAGAGAAGCAGAGCCACTGGATGTGGTTCATCTTCCCGCAGATCGCCGGCCTCGGGCAGAGCCCCACGTCCCGGAAATACGCCATCACGTCGCTGGCGGAGGCGAAGGCCTACCTGGCGCACCCTGCGCTTGGGCCGCGGCTCCTGGAGTGCGCACGGGCTGTTGCCGCCCACACCGGACTGAGCGCCGTCCGGATCTTCGGCGGGATCGACGCCCGGAAGCTGCAGTCCTCCATGACGCTGTTCCTGCGCGCCGCTCCGGACGAGCCCGTGTTCCAGGAAGTTCTCGACCGGTACTTCGACGGAAGCTCGGACCCTGCAACCGACCGGTTGCTGCGGTAGGGAACGTTGCTGGGGTACACAAAAAGGTGGCCGCCCCCTTTCGGGGGACGGCCACCTTCAGCTAGCTAACTGCCTGGGTCCCAAGGAATCACGTCCTCAGGGAACCGGGAAATTAGTTGCCGGTCAGCTTCTCGCGCAGTGCTGCAAGAGCCTCGTCTGAAGCAAGCGTGCCTGCACCGGTCTCGGCTGCAGCCGGCTCCGAGGAGTAGCTGGTGGTGCCGGAATCGCTGTCACCGGACGTTGCAGCTGCAGCGTCGTCGGCAGCGTGCTGGGCAACCTGCTTCTTGTGTGCTTCCCAACGGGTCTGGGCGTCAGCGTACTGCTGCTCCCAGGCGGCGCGCTGGTTCTCGTAGCCCTCGAGCCATTCGTTGGACTCGGGGTCGAAGCCCTCGGGGTACTTGTAGTTGCCCTCTTCGTCGTACTCTGCGGCCATGCCGTACAGGGCGGGATCGAATTCGGTGGACTCGGCGTCGACACCCTCGTTGGCCTGCTTGAGGGACAGCGAGATGCGGCGGCGTTCCAGGTCGATGTCGATGACCTTGACGAACAGTTCGTCGCCTACGGAGACAACCTGCTCGGCCAGCTCCACGTGGCGGACAGCCAGCTCGGAGATGTGGACCAGGCCCTCGATGCCGTCTTCGACGCGAACGAACGCACCGAACGGAACCAGCTTGGTGACCTTACCCGGGACAACCTGGCCCAGGGCGTGGGTGCGGGCGAAGGTCTGCCACGGATCTTCCTGCGTAGCCTTGAGCGACAGGGAAACACGCTCGCGGTCCAGGTCGACTTCGAGAACCTCGACGGTGACTTCCTGGCCAACTTCGACAACCTCGGACGGGTGGTCGATGTGCTTCCAGGACAGCTCGGAGACGTGAACCAGGCCGTCTACGCCGCCCAGGTCCACGAATGCACCGAAGTTGACGATGGAGGAAACGACGCCGGGACGGACCTGGCCCTTTTCCAGCTTGTTGAGGAACGTGGAGCGGACCTCGGACTGGGTCTGCTCGAGCCATGCACGGCGGGACAGCACAACGTTGTTGCGGTTCTTGTCCAGCTCGATGATCTTGGCTTCGATCTGCTGACCGATGTACGGAGCAAGGTCGCGCACACGGCGCATCTCGACGAGGGATGCGGGCAGGAAGCCGCGCAGACCGATGTCGAGGATAAGACCACCCTTGACAACCTCGATGACGGTACCGGTGACGACACCGTCTTCTTCCTTGACCTTCTCGATGTCGCCCCAGGCGCGCTCGTACTGAGCACGCTTCTTGGAGAGGATCAGGCGGCCTTCTTTGTCTTCCTTGGTGAGCACCAGGGCTTCGACCTGATCGCCAACGGAGACGACGTCTCCGGGATCAACGTCGTGCTTGATGGACAGCTCGCGGGAGGGGATGACACCTTCGGTCTTGTAACCGATGTCGAGCAGAACTTCGTCGCGGTCGACCTTGACGACGGTACCTTCGACGAGGTCTCCGTCGTTGAAGTACTTGATGGTGGCGTCGACTGCTGCGAGGAAGTCCTCAGCGGTACCGATGTCGTTAATGGCGACTACGGGGGTACCGGGCTTCTCGGTGGAGGTGATGGTCATGTAGTAGGGGCTCCGTTGTGGATAGTTAGTCGGTCAGGCGGACCGCCGCCCACCCGTATTGACGAGTGCGCGGGTGATGGCAGAACGCATGGTTCTGCCAGGTTCATCCTGATTTTGTGGATTCTAGATACGTGCACGTAGTACACGCCCGTTTATTCTAGTCGCCGCGGCCAACACCGGTCAAAGCGGACGCACGCCGGAAGGCCGCCTAGAAATGGGTCAGGCAGTGGGGCGCCCGTTCGACGGCGAACATGAGCCTCGCCCGGAGCGCGGCACCGGGGGTGTGTTCCTGAATCCGCCCGGCCGCCTTCAGCGTCACCGGACAGACGGCGCCGAGGTAGATGGAGGCGAGATCGGCTACGTCCATCGACAGGTCCGGCTGTGCCCCGGCCGGTGCCGCCGAAACACTGGCCTCACCGCCGCTGACGGCCAGGAGGAACGTCCCGGCGGCGAATCCCATGGTGTCCTCGACAGCAAGGACCAGGCTTCCGTCGGCGGAGTAGCGCCGGGCACCCAAGGCACCGATGCTGTCCAGGATGCGGAGCCAGAGCATGTCCCGATGGTCGGAGGCCTCGACGCAGCGCGGGTCCGCGAGGGCCCACACCAGCGGATCGTCCACGGGCGCATCCGCCCAGCTGACGCGCTGGATGAGGTCGATGCTGCCCAGGAACTGCCAGAGCTCCAGGTAGGCATCATCCGTTGCGGCTACGAGGTCCACGACCTCCACGGTGTACGGCTTGGTGTCCCAGCCGGCGAACTTGTACGAGACGTAGCCGTCCACCGTTCCGGCGCCGTCGTAGTGCAGCGCGCACTTGATTGCTTCATCTTCATTCCCGTCACGGCCCACGGTGCCGGAGATGTTCTGCCGGTACGCGTCCTGCCGGACGATGGAGCCCGGGGTGTGGCGGTGCACGCGCTCGAACACCTGCGGGGCCAGTTCGAGCAGCACCTTCCGGTCCGCGATTTCCACTGTCCCGGAAGGCTGGTGGCGGAGGCCGAACCGCGGCCCGGTATCCACCTTGATGCTGCGCTCAAATGTTGCCACACCGTAGCCGAACCTGCCGTAGATGGAGCCCTCGGAAGCGGTCAGCGCCGCAATCGCCAGGCCGTCCGCCTTCGCCGCGGTAAGGTCTTCGCTCATCATGCGACGCAGGAGGCCCTGGCGCCGGTGGGTTCCGCGCACGGTCACTGCCGTTACCATGTGCGTGAGGAGCTGGCGGCCGTAACCAACATTCAGGTCCCGGCGGAGCGTGCCGAATGTTGCCACGGGGACAGTGGCACCCAAAGAGTGCTGTGCCACTGCACCGGTCTGGTAGACCCCGGTCAGCTCGCGTCCGTCCGTCCGGTACATGGCCATGATCTTGTCCACGTAATCGTTGTTGCGGCGGGAGTCGTGGAATCCGAAACCCACGGCCTGGATCCAGTCCGTTCCCTGCTCATAGCCGGGAAGACCCTTCTCAGCTGCCCTGAAACGACGGATCTCGTATTTGTCTGCCACGTCCTGCTCCCCCTTGAACCGAATGGATGACCGCGCAGGACGCCGGGGTTACCGGCGTCCTGCGCGTCCTGAAACTGCTAGTGGCCGGCGTCGTACCAGCTCGGACCCACACCGATCTGGACTTCCAGCGGGACGCTGAGGTCCGCTGCGGAGCCCATCTGCTCGGTGACGAGTTTCTCCACCGCAACACGCTCTCCGGCAGCCACTTCAAGCACCAGTTCGTCGTGGACCTGCAGGAGCATCCGCGACTTCAGCCCCTGGGCCTTCAGCTCCGCGTGCACGCCGAGCATGGCGCGCTTGATGATGTCCGCCGCCGATCCCTGGATGGGAGAGTTCAGCGCAATGCGTTCCGCGTTTTCCCGGAGCTGTCGGTCCGTGCTGGTGAGGTCCGGGAGGTAACGGCGGCGGCCCTCGATGGTTGCCGTGTAGCCGTCGATCCTGGCCTGGTCCACCACGCCCCGAAGGTAGTCGCGTACGGCTCCGAACCGGTCGAAGTATTCCTTCATCAGGGTCCGGGCCTCGTCGACGGAAATCTCCAGCTGCTTGGAGAGCCCAAACGAGGTCAGGCCGTAGGCAAGGCCGTATGACATCGCCTTGACCTTCGAACGCATGGCACTGGTTACCTGGTCCGTGGGGACGTGGAAGATGTTGGATCCCACGAACCGGTGCAGGTCCTCGCCGTCCCGGTACGCCTGGATCAGCCCGGCATCCCCCGAGAGGTGCGCCATGATGCGCATCTCGATCTGCGAATAGTCCGCGGACAGGAGGCATTCATAGCCGTCGCTGACCACGAAGATGCCACGGACGCGGCGGCCTTCCTCGCTGCGGATGGGGATGTTCTGCAGGTTGGGGTTGTTTGAGGAGATCCTGCCGGTGGCCGCCACGTTCTGCGCGTAGGTGGTGTGGATCCGTCCGTCCTCGGCGACCGACTTCTTCAGTGATTCGAGCATCTGGCGGAGCTTCGACGATTCCCGGTGCGCCATTAGCTGGACCAGGAATTCGTGGCCCGTCTTTTCCAGCAGGTTCTTCAGCGAAGCAGCGTCAGTGGTGTAACCGGACTTGATCTTCTTGGTTTTCGGCAGCTGCAGTTCGTCGAAGAGCACAGTCTGCAGCTGTTTCGGTGATCCCAGGTTGACCTCGTGGCCGATCGCGGCGAAGGCAAGATCCTGGGCGTTGTCGATGACTTTGGCGAGGTCAGCCAGCTGCTCATCCATCCGAGCCATGTCGATGGCGATTCCGGCGAGCTCCATGTCGGCCAGCACCCGGCTGACCGGAAGCTCAAGGGTTGAAAGCAGTTCCTCCGCTTTGCGTTCCTTCAGCTCCGCCTCGAAATAGCGGCTGAGGGTTTGGACGACGGCGGCAGCGTGGACGAGTTCGCCGGCGGCGGCTGCGTCATCGCCGTCGAACGCCAGTTCCAGCTGCCCGGCCTTCGCAACGGCGGTGGAGATTTCGATGTTGAGGTGGTGCTGCGCCAGCTCTGCGAGCTCGTAGGTGCGGCGGTCCGGCTGGATGAGGTAACCGGAAATCGACGTATCATCGACGACTCCTTCCAGCTCCAGGCCGCGGGCAGTCAGGGCCTTCAGGGCAGCCTTGAAACCGTGCATCACCTTGGGCACTTCGGGGTTGCGCAGCCACGCGGCCAAGACGTTTTCGGCGTCGGCGTCCTGGCCGGAAAGATCAATGTATGCCGCCGCACCATCCCTGACGATCGCCAGCGCCGCGGCGTCTTCACCGATTCGTCCGGGGACGAGGTCGACGGCGACGGCGGACCGCTGACCGGCGCCCGCGTCCAGGAAGGCGCTGAGCTCGGCTGCGCCAGCCGGCGTGACGTAGTCCGGGACATCAAGGCTTTCCCGCTCGGCGAGGTCGACGTCGTCGCTGCCGTAGAGGGCAAAGAGCCGGGTGCGAATGGTTTTGAACTCAAGATCGTCGAACAATTGCTCGAGCGCGGCCTGGTCCGGCCGCGGCTCTGCCAGGTCGTCCAGCGTCACCGGAAGCTCCAGGTCGGTGTGGAGCCTGTTCAGCCGGCGGTTCCGTTTGACGGCCTCCACATTCTCGCGGAGGGCGTCACCGACTTTGCCGCCGATCGCATCGAGGTGTTCCAGTACCCCTTCCAGCCCGCCGTAGAGGTTGATCCACTTGGCGGCTGTCTTGGGGCCAACGCCGGGCACACCCGGGAGGTTGTCCGCCGTCTCTCCCACCAGAGCTGCCAGGTCGGAGTACTCGGCCGGGCTGACGAAGTACTTTTCCCGGATGGCAGGCGCATCCAGCCGGGGAATGTCGCTGACTCCCTTCCTGGGGTACAGCACGAACACATTGTCCGTAATCAGCTGGAAGGCATCACGGTCGCCCGTCACCAGCAGCACTTCGTAGCCTGCCCTTTCCCCCATTGCGGCAAGGGTGGCCAGAATGTCATCCGCCTCGTAGCCGGGCAGCTTGATGGTCTTGATGCCCCACGCGTTCATGACCTTGTCGATGAGGTCGATCTGGCCGCTCATCTCCCGGGGCGTCTCGTTCCGGCCGCCTTTGTAGTCGCTGTATTCGACCTTGCGGTGGGTGGTTTCGTCGGAGACGTCGAAGGCTACGGCGATGTGGGTAGGCTTCTGTTCCTTGATCAGGTTAATGAGCATGGACGTGAAACCGTGGATCGCGTTGGTGTGCTGTCCCGAGGCAGTTGAGAACTTGTCCGCCGGCAGGGCGAAGAATGCGCGGAACGCCATGGAGTGGCCGTCCAGCACCAGGAGCCGGGGCTGGTCGGTGATGGGAATCACGGGGGCCACGGTGGCGGAAACCGGCTCCGCGGTGCGTGTGGTTTTCCGGGCGGGCTTGGCCGCAGTCGCTGATGCGGACTCTGGTGCCGGAAGGATGTCTGTTGCAGATGGGGCAAGGGCCGGTTTGGTAGTTTCGCTCACAGGTGCCAGCCTAGTTCCCATGATGGACAATTTCACGCCCGGCCGGTTCGCCGACGAACTGGCCGCCGCCGGAATCCCGGAAGAACTGCACGAGTGGCTCGGCGAATTCGGTGTTGGCGCCCTGGTGGTGAAGATGGGCATCCATTTCCTCGAAATGAGTCCGGAACGCACGGTGGCAACCATGCCGGTGGTAGGCAACACCCAGGTGGCCGGGATCCTGCACGGCGGCGCCCATGTGGTGCTGGCCGAGACGCTCGGTTCATTTGCCGCGGGGATGCACGCCGGTCCGGGGCGGCAGGCGCTGGGCATCGAGGTGGGAGCCACGCATCACCGTGCCATCACCGCCGGCACTGTGACAGGAACCTGCACGGCCATCCACCTGGGCCGCACGCTGACCACCCACGAGGTGGTGATGACCGACGAAAAGGGCCGCCGCCTGTCCACGGCGCGCATCACCAACCTGATCAGGGACGTCGCTCCCTGACGGAGCTTCTGAGGTGTCAGCGCCCGACGTTCAGCGCCTACGGTTCAGCTGAGCCGGTACCGCAGCTCGACAATCCCCCTGCCCATGGTGGTGGACGCCGCAAGTTCCAGCGGCCGGGTGGGACCGGTCCTGATGGGCAGCACGGGCTTACCTGCGCCGAGCACCACCGGAATGATGGAAACGATGATTTCGTCCAGCAGGCCGGCATCGGCGAACTGGGCCGCGAGCTCTCCCCCGCCAACCAGCCAGATGTTCTTGCCGTCCGCCTCGGCCGTAAAGTCATCCATGAATTCACGCACGTCGCCGCGGACGAAAGTGATGTCAGCGCCCCGGGGCGCGGAATGTTCATGGTGGGTGAAAACCCAGCATGGCGTGTCGGGGTACGGCCAGTTGCCGGGCTCGTGCTCCATAAGCCAGGCGTAGGTTTCCCCGCCCATCACGATGCAGCCGACGTCTGCCATGAATGATTCGTAGCTTTCGCGTCCGCCCTCGAACCCGTCGAACTGGAGGAGCCAGGCTAGATTGTCATCTGACGTGGCGATGAATCCGTCGAGGGATGCGGCCACGAAGTATTGGAGACTGGACATGGCCACAGCCTAGTCATTTCGACTCAGGGTTCCCATACTCCACGCGCATGCCGGGATCGTCGCGGAGCACCACTACTTTGCCGCTCCGGAGCGTCCAGCCCTCATTAAGCAGGAAGATCCGTCCGCCGCTGACCACCAAAAGGCGGAGGCCGCTGTACTGGTAGACCGGATTCTCCGCCGTGCCGCTGGACTGTTCATGGACGTTGGGCGCACTGATGCCCAGACGGTCCTTGCTGAAGACAACCGCCGTGGGCAGCAGCGCGGACCGCTCCTCGTAGCTCACCGCCAGTCCCCGTCCCAGCGCCTGGGCGAAGTCCGAGGTGCCCCAGAAAAGCAGCAGGGTGACCAGGCAGAAGATGAGCGTTTTTTCCGATCCCCGCGACAGTGCGGCCAGGCTGCGGCCGGGCTCTGGCGCGGAGCGCCGCCAGAGGCTCAGGCCCCAGGCGGCCAGCAGGACGCCTCCGGCCATGATGTACGGCACGAACAGTACCGTGCGTTCAGGCTGCAGGATCACTACAAGCCACATCGCTGCTGCACAGGCCAATCCGGCTATCAGGATCACCGCGGCGAGCCGCCGGATGCCTGCGGTGCGGCCGGCGGCCAGGTGCCTTGCCAGGAACCGGTCCAGGGAGAGCCAGCCGACTGCCACAATCAGCAGCCAGACAAGCGGGATGAATAGTGAAGGGATGCTCCGGAGGACGAAGTCCTGCACGGTGTATCCAAAGAGGCTCACGTCCAGCCCCATGGCCTTCGCCTGGGCATCCGTCCGGGCCCAGCCGAAGTAGACCAGCAATGCCGTGGCAATGGTCAGCGGCGGGCCGATGACCGCCAGCATGTCGACGGCGCGTTTCCAGCGGGGATCTGCCTCCGGGTCTCCGCTCATGGCTGCGGCGCCGCCAGCTCTGCGGTCGACTCTGTCTGCGGCGGCGCGGACGTGGCGGGGTCTGACGTTGCCGGGCCCGACGTGGTCGGTTCAGTCGGCGCGGGCCCGGGACCAGGAGGAGTCTGGTCGGAATAAAGCAGCACTGCCTCACCGGACACGGCCGGCGTGGCTTCCACCGTCACTGTGGCGGAGGAAGCTCCTGCGGCCGGAGGGGCAAAGAATACGAACGGACCGAACTGCGGGCCGAACTGCAGGCCGCCGTTGTCGACCGGGTTCCCGTTCACCAGGATTCTATCCACGTTCACAAAGAACCCCTCCAGCCGAACCTGGGCGCCACCGGCGGAGGGAACGGTGGGGGCAGCCGAGCCGGCCTGGGGTCCGTCGAGGACTGTCAGTCCGGTCAGCTGCCGGGGGCAGTCGTCGCCTGCGCCTGCGGCATCCACGAGGAGTTGAACCCCCTGGTGTGCATTCCGGAGATCCACGGCCTGCCGCAGGGATTCCGTGACCTTGATTTCCCAGCAACGCTCGGGCGGAAGGCCGGTGACATCTGCCAGCGCAGTCTGTGCCCGTTGCCAGTCCACCGGCAGGTCCGTGGCCAAGGCCTGGCAGGTGGCCTCCGCAGCCGTCCACACGGCAGGGAAACCGGTGTTGAGCGCCGAGTCGCGCAGGCCGGCACAGTCCCGCTTGCGCAGGAACTCGTACAGGGCTCCCTCCGGCGGGTCGGAGGGGGCCGCCGGCCCGATGGGGACCCAGCGGATGACGGGGGCGCCGGCCGCGGGCGGCGGGCCGTCCCCGGGCCCCGGCAATGGCGCAGCCGTTGGCGGGTCGTTGGAGGAGTCCGGGGAGGCGGTAGCGGAGGGATCGGACGTCGATGAGGATGCCGTCGTCGTGCTTGTCCCGGGCTCGGGCGACGGCGACGGCGGGCCGAAGCATCCACTCATCAAGACCAGCAGGCACGCAGCCGCCGCGGTTCCTGGTAGTCGGGCCGTTAGCCGGGCCGCAGCCCCGGTTTGACTGTGCATGACAGACCCACCTGCTTGCGGTTCCCGGCAGGGGAACCGGCCTGGATAGAACCCTTCGGGATGGCTCCCGGAATCGGCCGGCGCCGGCGCCGGACCAAACACGCTGAAACAGTGTTAACTATTCCCCCGATGGGCCATATCCGCCAGAGCAGCACCTCGTGTTCCAGAGGTGGCGCAGGTCAGCACTGGCTGCTGAAGCTACTTGCTGAAGTACGGAATGATCAGGTACAGCCCGAACAACACGGCCATGCCGCAGAGCCCGAAGCAGGCGTAGGCAAGCGACTTCATCCACCGGGGCGTAGCCTGCTCGGGGTCACCGGCAATCGCAGTAAAGCGGACTCCGATGGAGTACAGGACCACCACCGTAACGGCGGCGAGGAGCGTGGCACCGGCCACCTGGACCAATTCCAACCATTTCATCTATTTTCCACCGTTCATTTTGTGCGCGCGGCTGGCGGCCAATGCCTTTTTCTTGCGGAAGCGGACGGCCTGCCCTGCCTCCTCCACCTCCACGGCGTTGTGGTGGCCCACATGGGACTTGCGGGACTCGAAGAACATAAACAAAACTGCGGCGGTCCCGGCAACGGCGGCTATGACAACACCCACGACGCCTGTCTTGACCAGCAGTGCGGTCAGGGCGCCCACGATGCCGGCGGCAGGCAGCGTGAAAAGCCAGCCGACGGCGATCCGGCCGGCTGTGCCCCAGCGCACCGAAGTGCCCTTGCGGCCAAGCCCTGAACCGATCACTGATCCGGAGGCCACCTGGGTGGTGGACAGCGCGAAGCCCAGGTGCGAGGACGCAAGGATCGCCGAGGCCGTGCTGGCTTCCGCAGCGAAGCCCTGGGCCGGCTTGACGTCCGTCAGGCCCGAACCCATGGTGCGGATGATCCGCCAGCCGCCAGCGTAGGTGCCGATGGCGATGGCGAAGGCACAGGCCGCGATCACCCAGAACTGCGGGCCGGAGCCCGGCTGCTGCGTGCCGGCGGCGATCAGCACGAGCGTGATGATGCCCATCGTCTTCTGTGCGTCGTTGGTGCCGTGAGCCAGCGCTACCAGGCTGGACGTGAAGATCTGGCCGGTGCGGAAACCGCCACGCTTCTGCGTGAGCTTGCTGCCCGTCTCCGGATCATGCCGGGCCGTCAGCGCATAGGCCAGGCGGGTGCACACGTACGCCACGCCTCCGGCGATGACCGGCGCGAAGATAGCGGGCAGGATGACCTTCTGCATGAGGGACTCGAAATTCACCGAGTGGATGCCGATGCCGGCGATCGCCGCACCGATGAGGCCGCCGAAGAGGGCATGCGAGGAACTCGACGGGAGGCCTTTGAGCCACGTGATCATGTTCCAGAGGATGGCCCCCATGAGTCCGGCAAAGATGATGTCCGGGGTGATCTGGATGCCGTCGGAGCCCTCCTTGATGATGCCGCCGGAAACAGTCTTGGCAACTTCGGTGGAAAGGAACGCTCCGATCAGGTTCAGGACTGCTGCCAGGGCAACCGCCGTCTTGGGTTTGATGGCACCGGTGGCGATGGGCGTAGCCATTGCATTTGCGGTGTCATGAAAGCCGTTGGTGAAGTCGAAAAATAGTGCCAGCGCTATTACCAGCGCCACCATGAAGGTGATTTCCACCTGTTGCCCAATCTGCAGAGTCGACGGTCAGCAGTTCCACTTCCCCGTGCCCTGTCCGCACGCAGCATTACCCGGATGTTTGCCGGAAATTCACGTGGTGTTGTTCGGAAGGGGCTTGAAACCCTAACGATCGTACGCGTCAACGCCCTGAGGACAAAACAACCGGCGGTCAAAGGAAAGCACGCACGGCCCCCAGTTCAGCGCGGGACAATCCCCGTCTGGGATGTGGTGAAACCAACAGCAGGCGAGGGCCAAGGATGGACGCCCAGGCCCGTGCCTCGGCTTCGAATTCGAGCTGGTCATCGATCCACACGGCACGGTCCGGCGCCGTCTCCTCAAGGTCCCGCTGGAGGGCCCGCAGTTTCCACCAGCCTTCGCCGCCGGCCGGTCCGGAGCTGGCCAGGACGGGCCATTCCCGCCCGGCGAGGCCGATTGCCGGGCACAGGTATTCCGGGGCCATCTCCTCCCAACTGGTGAGCCAGACGCACCGGAGGCCGGGTGTCCGGGACAGCGTGTTGAGGGACTCCACCAGCTCGCCGGCGTAGGCCACCTCAAGGAGTCCTGCGTTGGACATCCGCCACCTGCTCCCCCAGTCGGTAACCCCGGCGGCCCCGAACGGGCAGACGACTCCGTCCACATCCAGATAGAGGGAGACTTTTCTCACGGCGGCGTCCTTTCCTCCGGGAGTTCCACAAAAAACGTTACCGACGGGCTGCGGCGCGGGCAACAGCCAGGGGCACGGCGGCGTCCTCAAGCGCCGACGGGCGTAAACGGCCGCACTGACAGCGGCAGACGCAGGAAGTGCCGGACACGGGAACGTGTCCGGCACTTCCAAAGGTGCAGTTCAAGGCACCGGTGCAGCTCTCAGGAGGGTCCGCGGATCAGGCAGGAACTTTCGCCGCCGCTGCCGGGCGGCCCTGGGCAGGCATGCCCTCGCCGGTCTGGCCGTACAGCCAGTCGTTGTACTGGAAGTCGTTGTCCTTCCGGCTCTTGAAGAGCAGGTTGCGCAGCGTCCGGGCCAGCCCGGAGACGTGCCAGGATTCGCCCCACACACGGGCGGTGCGCTGGACCCGGGCGGTGCGGCCGGCGCGGAGGTTGTTGAATTCCTTGATCGCTCCGTCCCAGGCCTCCGGGTTGACGCCATCTGCGGTGAAGACGGTTCCGTTGCTGACGTCCTGCAGCACGGCGGCGTCCTCAAGCGCCTGGCAGGCGCCCTGGGCGAGGTACTGGAGCATCGGGTGGGCGGCGTCGCCCATCAGGACCATCCTGCCGGCCACCCAGTTCTCGATCGGGTCGCGGTCGTACATCGGCCAGCGGATGCCGGTGGCCAGGTTCTTGAGCGCATCCTGAACGGCCGGGACGCAATCCTTGTAGGCTGCCTCGAGCTCGTCAACGCCGCCGTACTGCTCCTCGCCGCGCTCGAAGGAGGCGGACTTGAAGACGGCCACAGTGTTCAGCAGCTCGCCCTTGCGCAGCGGGTACTGCACGAGGTGGCAGTCCGGGCCGAGGTAGACGATGACGTCCTCGAGGTCCGTTTTGGGGGTGTTTTCGGTGATCGGCACGGTGCCGCGGTAGGCGACGTAGGCCGAAGGGACCGGTTCGTCGCTGGCCACGAGGGGGCGCAGGGTGGACTTGAGTCCGTCGGCGCCGATCACGACGTCTGCCTCGTAGTCCACACCGGCTGCAGTGTGGGCAACTCCGCGGCCGTTGACGGTTTCAACACTCTCCACCATGACGTCGTTGACCAGCGTCACGCCGGCCGCTTCACAGCCTTCGAGGAGGACCCGGTGAAGGTCGCTGCGGTGGATCACGACGTACGGGGCGCCGTAGCGTTCCTCGAACCCAGCACCGAGGGTCTGGCGGGTGAGCTCCTCGCCGGTCACGGCGTCGCGGAAGACCAGGTGCTTGGGCTGGACGCCGATTTCCAGCGCCTTTTCCAGCAGGCCCCAGCGGCGGAGGACGCGTGAGGCGTTGGGCGCCATCTGCAGCCCGGCGCCGACCTCGCCGAATTCCGGAGCCCGCTCCACGAGAGTGACGTTGGCACCGTTTTCGCGCAGGGCGAGGGCTCCGGCCAGTCCGGCCATTCCCCCTCCGATGACGAGGACATCGGTGGACGTGGCGTGCTCAGACATTGATTGCTCCTGTATGTGAGGGTGTTGAGAGTTTCGATTTGAGTTTGAGGCCGACGGCGGCCAGCAGGACCGCTGCGATGGCGGCTGCACCGGCGAAGGCAATGAAATTGGAATTGACGCCCAGTCCGGCGGCGAGCAGGAGACCGCCCACCTGGGGTGCGACGACGGCGCCGATGCGGCCCGTCCCCAGCGCCCAGCCCAGCGCGGTACCGCGCAGGTGTCCGGGATAGTGGCTCGCGACGGCGGCGATGATGAGGCACTGCGTGCCGTGGGTGCCTACGCCTGCCAGGACCAGCATGAGATAGACCACCGTCACCGACGGTCCGGTCACAAGGACCACCAGTGCGCCGGCGGCGACGGCGGCAGCCGCGATGGCGGTCGGCACCGGGCCGAAGCGGGTCCCGGCCCACGCCGTGATGACCGAGCCGGCCACCGCACCCAGGTTGAGGGCCAGGGCGAAGGTCAGTGCGGAACCCAGGTTGTAGCCGGCCAGCTGCATGAGGTTAGGCAGCCAGGTTCCCAGTCCGTACCAGGCGAAGAGGGTGGCGATGGTCGCCAGGGCGAACAGCATGCTGACGCCCAGGTAGGGGGCCCGGAGCAGGGAGGAGAAGCCGGAAGGTTCCTTGACCGCATGGCCCGTGCCGGCGCCGTTCGCCGGGTCTTTCCCTGCGGCACCGACTGCGGCGCCGGCCGGGGCCAGCGTCTCCGGGAGATATTTCAGTCCCAGCGGCACCACGATCACCAGGGCCAGGACGGCCACGAGGAACATCGACTGCCAGCCGAAGGCGGGAATCAGCTGGATGCCGACCAGGGCGGCAATGGATCCGCCGATGGGGACACCGGACATCATCAGGGTGGCGATGGTGGACCGCCATTTGGTGGGGACGAGTTCGGCAACGAGGGCGTTCGCCGACGGCACGAGGCCGCCGAGGCCGATGCCTGCGAGGAGCCGGAGGGCACCGAAGACACCGGCGTTGGGTGCGAAGGCGCAGAGGACGGTGAAGATGGAGAAGACGACTGCGCAACCCAGGATGGTGCGGCGGCGGCCCCATGAGTCCGCCATCCGGCCGGCAAAGATCGCACCGATCATCATGCCGAGGAAGGCCATGGACCCGATGGTGCCGGCGGTGGCCTTATTCAGGCCCCAGCCGGTCTCGGTAATCAGGGAAGACTGGACCGTGCCGTAGACGATGAGGTCATAGCCATCGAAGACCACCAGGAGCCAGCAGACGAGGACGGCTGCGGCCGAAGCTTTCGAGAACCGTGATGCAGGCCCATCAACGGTTGTGGGGGCGGAGGCCCCCGGCGAGGACCGTTGCGGCGCTGCAGCGGGAGGTGTGTGATTCATGCCACTACTGTCATGGCTGTTGGAGGTGAACCACAATATAATTCTGATGTGCAGAAAGAGCCAACCTCCAATCGGGCACCGAAGCCCGCCCGGAAGCCCGTGCAAAAGCGGCCCACCTATTCCATCGAGGCGGTGGACAACGCGCTGCAGCTCCTGCAACTGCTCCGCGACGGCGGAGCGCTGAGACTCAAGGATGCGGCCGAGGAGCTGGCCGTTGCCCCGTCCACGGCCCATCGCCTCCTGGCGATGCTGGTCTACCGCGGTTTCGCCGTTCAGGACGAAACCCGCCGCTACGTGCCCGGCCCGGCAATGGGAGTGGGGCCGGCCGGACTGAGCTGGACCAGGCTGCTCCGCTCCCTCGCGCAGCCGCACATGGAACTGCTTTCCGCGCAGCTGAACGAGACCGTCAACCTGATGGTGCGGGTAGGCACCAAAGTGCGCTTCCTGGCCACGGTGGAAGGAAACAATGTGTTGCGGGTCGGTGACCGCCAGGGAACGGTGATGCCTGCCAACAAAACCTCCGGGGGCAAGGCCATGCTGGCCGAGCTGGAACCCCACATGATTGACCAGCTCTTCCGCAGCAACAACGCCGAGATTGGCGGGGACACCATTCCGGATGCCGAGTACCCCGCCTTCCTGCGCGAACTGGAGACCATCCGCGGCAACGGCTTTGCCGCCAACTTCGAAGGCACCGAGGAGGGTGTCAGCGCCTTGGGAATGGCCCTGCACAACCGGCACGGGATCGTCGTCGGCGCGATCAGCGTCGCCACTCCGGCAACCCGCTTCCGCAGGGTGTTCGACGCCGGCCTGGTGCGGGCGCTGCGGGAAACCTGCCGTCAGCTGGAGATCGACATCGCCGCCAATCCGGCGGAGCCGGACTAGGCACCGGGTCGGGCCGCAGTTCGGGCAGCTGGCACGGCACCTCGGATAATTCTGACCAGCAGAATATGTTGGGGGTCACACGGCGGCATCCGTAGAGTCGAACTACGCCAAAGAACCGTTCTGACCTATAGAGGAGGCCCACGTGTCCATCAGCGCCGAGAACACGACTCATGAATCAGTGGCCGCGGGGCATACTGCTCCGGAGCCGACTGCGGAAGAGGCTGCGCAGCTCAAGGAGTTGTACCGGGATTTTGACCGCGAGAACCTGATCCCGTTGTGGACTGAGATCGCGGATTTGATGCCGATGGTTCCGTCGCCGAAGGCGGTCCCGCATGTGTGGCGGTGGAGTGACCTGTACCCGCTGGCGGCCCGTGCCGGTGACCTGGTGCCGGTGGGCCGCGGCGGGGAACGCCGTGCCATTGCGCTGGCGAATCCGGGCCTGGCCGGGACGCCGTATGCGACGCCCACGCTGTGGGCTGCGATCCAGTATCTGGGGGGCCGGGAAACCGCTCCGGAGCACCGCCACTCGCAGAACGCGTTCCGTTTCGTGGTTGAGGGCGAGGGTGTCTGGACCGTGGTGAACGGGGATCCGGTGCGGATGTCCCGCGGGGATTTCCTGCTGACCCCGGGCTGGAACTTCCACGGCCACCACAACGACACCGATGAGCCGATGGCCTGGATCGACGGGCTGGATATCCCGTTCGTGCACTACGCCGACGCCGGGTTCTTCGAGTTCGGTACCGAGCGGGTCACGGACGAGGCCACCCCGGACATTTCCCGTTCCGAGCGGCTCTGGGCCCACCCGGGCCTGCGCCCGCTCTCGGGCCTGGATGACACCACCAGCTCCCCCATCGCGGCCTACCGCTGGGAATACACCGACCGCGCCCTGACCGAGCAGCTCCTGCTCGAGGACGAGGGCCACCCGGCCACCGTGTCCCAGGGCCACGCCGCCGTCCGCTACACCAACCCCACCACCGGCGGGGACGTGATGCCCACCATCCGGGCCGAATTCCACCGCCTCCGTGCCGGCGCGTCCACCGAGACCGTCCGCGAGGTCGGCTCCAGCGTCTGGCAGGTCTTCGAGGGGACCGGCTCCGTGGTCCTGAACGGCGAAACCCGGAACCTGGCCAAGGGCGACCTCTTCGTTGTCCCGTCCTGGGCCTCGTGGTCCTTGCAGGCCGGGACTGATTCCCAAACTTCGTTTGACCTGTTCCGGTTCAGCGACGCCCCCATCTTTGAACGCCTGAACTTCAACCGCACCTACATCGAAGGACGCACCAAGTAATGAGACTCCTCACCCTCCGCCTCTCGAATGAGGGAACAACAGTTACCAAGGCCGTGCGCCAGGACGGCGAGACCCTGACCGAGATCGAGGGCTTCGCAGACGTCGGGGAACTCCTCCGCACCGAGGCCTGGGAGGCCACCGCGAAGGCCGCCAACGGTGCGACGCACCCGCTCGAGGGCGCCGACCTCGCCCCGGTGGTCCCGTTCCCGGGCAAGATCATCTGCGTGGGCCACAACTACCGCAACCACATCAAGGAAATGGACCGGGAAATCCCCGAGTACCCCACCCTGTTCGCCAAGTACCAGGAATCCCTGATCGGCCCCAACGACGACCTGGCCCTGCCGCAGGAATCAGACACCGTGGACTGGGAAGCCGAACTCGCCGTCGTCATCGGCAAGCAGGGACGCCGGATTTCCGAAGCCGACGCCAAGGACTACATCGCCGGGTACTCGGTGCTGAACGATGTGTCCATGCGCGACTACCAGTTCCGCACCATCCAGTGGCTGCAGGGCAAGACCTGGGAGAACTCCACCCCGTTCGGCCCCGCCCTGGTCACGCAGGATGAGTTCACCGCCGGCCCGCTGATGACCTCGGCCGTGGACGGCGAAATCCAGCAGTCCACCCCCACCGGCGACCTCGTCTTCACCCCGGAATTCCTGGTCTCCTACATCTCCACGATCATCACCCTGAACCCCGGTGATGTGATCGCGACCGGCACCCCCGGCGGTGTGGGCCACGCCCAGGATCCCAAGCGCTACCTGCAGGAAGGCCAGATCCTGGTCACCACCATCGAGGGCCTGGGCCAGCTGAACAACCGCGTGGTCAAGGAAGCCTGATGGTCGCCCGCCACGACCAGACCACCGACCCGGTCCTGCTCGAGGGCCTGCTGCAGGCGAGGCGGGGCACCGCGTTCTTCGCCCGCAAGCTCAACGAGCTCTCCGACGCGGACCTCGACGGAGACTCGCTGCTGCCAGGCTGGACCCGGCGGCACGTGACGGCCCACATCGGCTACAACGCGCGGGCCATCGCGCGTCTCATCGAGTGGGCAGCCACCGGCGTGGAGACACCCATGTACGCCTCCACGTCGGTGCGGGACCACGAAATCGACTTCGGCGCCACCCTGCCGCCGATCGCACTGCGGCACCTTTTCGACCACTCCGCGGTACACCTGAACGTCGAATGGCGGGACCTCCCCGAAGAAGCCTGGCACCACAAAGTCACAACAGCGCAAGGACGGATCGTCCCGGCCGAGGAAACCGTCTGGATGCGCACCCGCGAAGTCTGGGTCCACGCCGTGGACCTGGACAACGGCGCCACCTTCACCGACATCCCGGCACCGGTCCTGTCCCGCCTGCTCAAGGACATCACCGGCGCCTGGCACACCCGCGGCACCGACACCGGACTGCTCCTCAAAGTCACCGACCAGCCCGGCGGAATGACCTTCGGGGACACCGACGCCGAAACACCAACGGTCATCTCCGGCCCGCTCGCTGCCATCACGCAATGGGCCACCGGACGCGGCACCCACGGCGTGACAGCAACAGGCACCACAGCCACAACAACAGGCGCCACAACAGCGGACCCCGCCACACCGCCGTCGGACGCCGACCTGCCCGAAGTGCCCGCAGCACCCAAATGGATCTAGCGCCCATGCGCTGGAGCGCTCACATCGGCAGGATGCCGGCAGAGCCTAGTCCTGTGCGCAAGGGAGGCCCCCTCCGCTGAGACGTTCAGCAGAGGGGGCCTCCCTTGTGCACCGGAGGTGCCCGCTATTCCTCGTGCTTGACCTTGTGCACCCTGGTCACCACTGTGGGGCACGGAACCCGCAGCAGGACGGCGTGGGCGGTGGAGCCGAGCAGGAGCCTGCTGAATCCCCCGCGCCCGCGGCTGCCGATCACCAGGAGCCGGGCGTTCGCGGCGGCCTCCACTAGCGCCTTGGCCGGATCGGTGTCCTTGTCGAGCACCTGATTCACCACCAGGTCCGGGTACCTGTCCCGCAGCCCGGCCACCGATTCGGCGAGCACGATCTTGTCTTCTTCCTCAATGACTTCGGCCAGGCCGCTGGCCGGCATCCCGCTCTGCACCCAGCGGGCAGGGCGCCGGAAAGCCAGCACGGCTGTCAGCTCGTCCCCCTCGCGGTCGGCTTCTGCGGCGGCGAAAGCGACGGCCTGCAGGGACTCCTCCGAGCCGTCCACGCCCACCACCACGCCACGCCCCTCCGGTCCCTGGTCCGTGGGAATGACCGCCACCGGGCTGTCCGAGGCGGTGACGATCTGCAGGGCCCGGTCCGTCATGGGCCCGCCGTCCGCCCAGTGGCGGTGGTGCGATCCGATGACCACCATGGAGGCTTCCTTGGACATTTCCTTCAGGGCTGAGCCGGCGCTGCCGTGACGCAACTGCACATCGACGGCGACATCCGGAGCTTTCTTGGCGGCATCCTCCTGCACCTGCCTCAGGAGTTCCATGCCGGATTCCCTGATCAGTTCGTGGTACTGGAAGTCCGGTGACATCCAGCGGTCGTCCACCGCATGGACTCCGATGACCGGCAGCTTCAGCCTGGCCGCCCGGTGAAGGGACCACGACATTGCGGCCTCACTTCCCGTGGAGCCGTTGATGCCGACGACGATTGGTTTGCTCATTCTGAATCCTGCTCTTCTCCGTCGCGTTTTCGGATCAGCACGCCGAAGGCCGCTGACCCCTTCAGTGTGCTCCGCGGGCAGACGCCGGGTTAGGGCCTTAAGCCCCTCACCGGGCCGCGTGGCCCCCGCGTAGCGTCAGGGCCATGGAGGACACCCGGGCGGCCGCCGCTCCCTTACGGTCAAGGCCGTTCCTCAGGCGCTGGCTGCTGTGGGTCACAATGGGCGAGAGTGCAGGCTTCCTGGCTCCCGCCGTCGTCGCCGTCTTCGTGATCATTCCGGACACCGCAGCCGCGCTGGTTTGGCTGACGCTGGCGGGCGCGGCCGAGGGCACGGTCCTGGGGCTCGCCCAGGCCCACGTCCTCAAGCGTGCGCTGCCCGGACTCCGGGTGCGCGCCTGGACCGTCCGCACCGCCGCCGGCGCGTCAATCGCCTGGCTCATCGGGCTGAGCCCGAGCACCTTCGCCGTGCAATGGCAGGCATGGCCGCCGGTCCTGCAGTTCGCCGTCGCGGTGCCCGCCGCCTTGCTGCTGCTGTGTTCGATCGGGCTGGCGCAATGGCCGGAACTCCGCCGCCACCTTCCCGACAGTGGATGGTGGGTTGCCGGGAACGCCGTGGCGTGGTGCGTGGGGCTGGGAGTGTTCTTCGCCGTCGCAACCCCGTTGTGGCAGCCGGGACAGCCGCCGACGACGGTCATCGCCATCGGCGTTGCCGCCGCCATCCTGATGGCCGCGGGAATGGCGCTGGTGACCGGCCTGGTGATGGGCCGACTGCTGGCGGCCAGGGAACGGGCATGACCCGCCGTCGGCAGGTTCCGGCGGCCTTATTCATGTTGCGGCGCCGGCCGGCTCCCTGCGCCGGCCCGCCAAGGGCTTCAAAAGCCTGAGGGTTCCGTTTCGAACTCCGGCTCCCCGGGCGGCGCCTCGTGATGGAGCGGCCGGAGCGCCGAGGTCTGTTCCAGCCAGATCAGGGCGTCATAGCGCCCTCCCATCCGGGTGGGAACGTAGTTTCCGTATTCCCTGGCCGGCCGGTAGACAACGCCGATGGCCCGGTGCCCCAGCCAGGCCGACAGCCACGGCCCGGACCTGTCCCTGCCGAATTCCAGCAAGGCCGGGGCACCCAGCGCCCGGTGCAGCAGGTCCTCGTGGCTGCCGGTGCGGGCGTCGGGCACCGTCAGGACACGTTCAGGGGCGCCCCACGCGTCGGCAGCCATCACAGTTCCACGGTGCGAGCCGATACCCACCAGGGTCACCCCTTCCGGTCCGTGGCGCTCACGGAGCAACTGGCCCACGTTCACCAGCCCGTCCCGCGCCATGTCCGTGGCCCGTGCATCGCCCACGTGCGTGTTGTGCTCCCAGATGATGCCCTTGGATGTGGGGCCAAGATGCGCGCTGAGCCGGTCCACTGTGTCCGCCATGTGATGGTCCCGGACGTTCCAGGACTCCCTGTTCCCCTGCACCATGATGCGGTAGTAGTGCTCGGCATTGGCGGCGACTACGGCGTTCTGCACGGCGTCGAACGCCTCGTCGTTTTCGGCCCGGGGCTCGTGGTCCTGTAGCGCCAGCGCCCGGTTCCTGACTTCGGCCAGCAGTGCCACCATGTCCGCTTCGCACGATTCGGGCACCAGCCGCGTGCGCCAGGCGTACTCGTGCGGGTCTTCATGGTGCGGCAGGAAACACTGCCATGCCCGCATGGCCGCGGGAACCGCGTCCGGCTCGTTTTCCTGGAGCCAGCCGATGATCTCCCGCAGGGAATCCCACAGCGAGTAGACGTCCAGGCCGTAGAACCCCACACGCTCCTCCATGGGGCGTTCGAGGTTCCAGCCGCGAAGCCAGTCGAGGAAGCCTGCCACTTCCTGGTTGGCCCACATCCAGGTGGGCCAGCGTCCGAACCCGGCGAGCATGGCGTGTACGCCGGTGTCATGCCCGCTTTGTCCCCGGACCCAGCGGTTAATCCGCCAGCAGTCCGGCCAGTCCCCCTCTACGCCGATCCAGCTGTAGCCCTGCTCCTCAATCAGCCGCATGCTGAGCCGGGCTCGTAGGGTGTAGTACTCGTGCGTGCCGTGCGAGGCTTCGCCGATGGCCGTGAAGCGGCCGGCGCCTGCCCGGTGGACCAGCCGGTCCAGGTCGCGGAACCCGTTGAGGGGCCGTGCCAGCGTCCGGATTTCATCCAGCATGCTCAGGACGGCACGGTTTCCGTTGGTCACGTCGGGTCCTCGAGGAGGATGCTTTCGAGGTGCTCGGGCACGCGCACCCGCCACCCCAGCTCCCGTTTGATCCGGACCCGGAGCGCATCGGATGCCTCGGGTTCGCCGTGGGTGATGTACGTCATCCGCGGTTCCCGACCGGCCGCCCTCATCCATTCGATCAGCCCGTCCGAATCCGCATGCGCGGACAGGTTTTCCATCTGGATCACCTCGGCGCGGATCCGGACGTCCCCGCCATAGATGCGGAGCTGCCGTTCGCCGGCGGCGAGCGCGGCACCGCGTGTTCCGCCGGCCTGGTACCCGCTCAGGATGATGGCGTTCTTCGGATCGGGTCCGTATTCCGCAATGTGGTGCAGGATCCTGCCTCCGGTGAGCATGCCGCTGGCGGAGATGATCACCATGGGTCCGCCGCGGAGATTGAGCAGCTTCGAATCGTCCACGGTACGGGTCATCTTGGCCACCTTGTACATGTCCTCGTATTCCTGCTGCTTGAGCCGGTGTTCGTCGGGGTGCCGCTGGTACATCCCGGAGGCGTCGATGGCCATGGGGCTGTTCAGGTACACGGGGATGTCCGGAATCGCGTTTCGCCTGCGGAGGCGGGACAAGTGAAGCATCAGTGTCTTCGCCCGCCCCACGGCGAACGCGGCGATCATCACAACGCCGTTCTTTTTCGCCACCCGGGTGATGATCTCGCCCAGCTGCAGCTCGGGATCCAGGCTCGAGTGCTTTCTGTTGCCGTATGTGGATTCGGTGACAAGGATATCGGCGGCGCCCAGCCCCCGCGGCGGAAACATCAGGGGATCGTCTGTGCGCCCGAGGTCGCCGGTGAAATGCACGGAGTGCGGACCGACCTCGAGCCTGATCTGGGCGGCCCCCAGGATGTGGCCTGCCGGCAGGAACGTCGCGGAGATGCCCGCTCCCAGCGACAACGGGGTGTCGAAGCCCTGTTTGCGGAAGCTGTCGAGGGACCTGACCGCGTCTGCCGCCGTGTAGAGCGGTACCGGCGGGCTGTGCCTGGACGACCCGTGCTCGTAGGCATATTTGGCTTCCTCTTCCTGCAGGTGCCCGCTGTCGGGCAGGAGCAGGGTGCACAGTTCGGTGGTGCCTTCGGTGGCATACACGGGTCCGGCAAAGCCGTCCCGGACCAGGGCGGGAACGTAGCCGGTGTGGTCAAGGTGGGCATGGGTGAGCAGCACGGCGTCAATGGAGTGCGCCGGGACGGGGAACGGGGCCCGGTTGCGGACCCGGAGCAGCTTGTAGCCCTGGAACAGCCCGCAGTCCACGAGGATGCGTTTCCCGCCTGCTTCCACCAGGTACCTGGAACCGGTCACGCTGTCCGTTGCTCCGAGGAACCGGAGTTGCGGGTGTCGGTTTTTCATAGTGCTCCCTGTTCCCGTCGGGCGGCTTTCCGTCGGGCAGCGTTCCCGTTGAGGAGATGTACGTCCTAGCTTCCGCTTCTTCCGGGTGTCCCCGTAGGGCCGAAAGTCATGGCTGCCCGCGCCCCGGGTCTGTCGGCGGCACCGCCTTTTCGGCAACCTCCACCCGGCAGTACGCTGGAAGCACCCTTTGGAGACGTCGTATGGCTGAACAGGATTTGATCACCAGCGCCCGCGAGGCCTATGCCCGCAGGGACTGGCCCGCGGCACGGAACGGGTTGCTGGCCGCCAGGACCGCGGCAGGTTTGGAGCTCCAGGACCTGGACGCCCTCGCCGACGCCATGTGGTGGCTGGGCAATCTTCCCGAATCGCAGTCCGTTGCCGAGGAGCTGTACCGCGGCCTTACCGCGGGTGGAGACCGGCCCGCCGCGGCAATGAAGGCAATAGTCCTGTCACTGCAGTGGGGCATGCGCGGGGATCTTATGGTTGCCTCGGGCTGGCTCAACCGGGCACGGCGCCTGCTGCAGGGCCTGCCGGAACGGCCGGAGCACGGATACCTGCTCTATCTCGAAAGTGCCATGTCACTGGATTTGGAGGAAGATCCCGGACCGGCACAGGCGGCCGCTGACAAACTGGACTCCCTGGCCCGGCGCCTGGCGGACCCCACCCTGGGCTGCTTCGCCCGCGTACTGGCGGGACTGGCCGGCGTCCGTGCCGGGCGGACCGAGGACGGGTTCAGCGACCTGGACGAGGCTATGCTGCCGGTCCTGGCCGGCGATGTTGCACCCGTGTGGTCCGGGGACATCTATTGCACGGTCATCCACCTCTGCCATCAGCTCGGCGACCTTGCCCGGATGCGCGCCTGGACCGACGCCCTGGAACACTGGACCGCGGGCCAGTCATCCGCCTTTGTGTACACCGGAGTGGCCCGCGTCCACGAACTGCAGCTGGTCAGCGCCGAAGGCGGCTGGGATGCCGTGGAACGGGAAATCGGCCTCTCCAGCGACAATCTGGTTGATTCGCACGGCTGGATGGCAGGTGCGGGCTACTACGAACTGGGCGAGGTCCGGCGACTCCGCGGCAACACCGACGGCGCGTTGGCCGCCTACCGGCGTGCCCGGGATGTCGGCGTGGATCCCCAGCCGGGAGAAGCCCTGCTGCGCCACGCTGCCGGGGACACCGCGCAGGCGCTCAACCAGCTGCGTGCCGCCCTGGGCGAGAGCCGGCTCCTGGACCGGGCACGGTTGCTCCTGCCGGCCGTCGAGCTGTCTTTGGACCAGAGTGACCTGGCGCTCGCCGAAGCCTTGACCGCCGAGCTGGAACGGACAGCCGGCCGCTTTGCTTCGCCGGGCATCCAGGCGTGGGCATGCCAGGCCCGGGGCGCCGTCCTGCTGGCCGCCGGACGGGCGGAGGACGCCCTGCCCTTCCTCGATGCGGCGGCCCGTACGTACCGCGGGCAGCGTGCACGGTACCGCACGGCCCGGATCCATGAGCTGCTGGCCGGCTGCCGCCGTGCGCTGGGCCAGGCGGGGGCTGCCGACGGCGACCTCGCCACCGCGCTGGCCATATACCGCCAGCTCGGCGCCGCTCCGGACATCGCACGGCTGGAGCGCGGTGCCGCCGGCACCGCGGACAGGGGCGGCCTGACAGCCCGTGAATGCGAGGTCCTGGCACTCATCACTACCGGCGCCAGCAACCGTCAGGTGGCGAAGGCCCTGGTCATTAGTGAAAAAACAGTGGGGCGGCACCTGGCGAACATCTTCGGCAAGATCGGAGTCTCCAGCCGGACAGCCGCGGCCGGCTGGGCAAGGGAACACGGACTGACCTGACGAACGACGACGACGGCGGCACCCGCCGCCGTCGTGCGTCCGCTTCGGTCCCGGCTCCAGCCGGTTCCCCTGCATCATTTGCCCCACGGCCCCGGGAAAAATGCATCATGCGCCCGACGCGGCGCTCCCGGCCGCGAAAGTACTTTCGAAGTAGCCGGACATCGACGTCCGCGGACGAAAGGAAAGATCATGACCACCACCGATATCGGCCTTGCAGCAGGCGGCGGGACTGCCGGCGACGAGGCCGCAACCACGGAAGAGGCTGTTGGGGAGGGCGCTGCCCGGCTGCTCGGTATCCTCAACGACAGTTCGGCCGCCGTCCTGGCCAGCATTGGCTACCAGACCGGCCTGTTCGATGTGATGGCAGGACTTCCACCGGCATCGAGCGAGCAGATTGCCGACGCCGCGGGGCTCCACGAACGCTACGTCCGCGAATGGCTCGGCGGCATGGTGACGGCCCGCTTCGTGCAGTACCAGCCCGCCGGGGACACCTACCGGCTGGACCCAGCGCTGGCCCCGTCCGTCTCCGGCCCTGGAGTGGACAACCTGGCCCGGACGCTGCAGTACATCACCCTGATGGGTGAGGTGGCGGGACGGATTGCGCAGAAATTCCGGACAGGCGGCGGCCTGGGGTATGAGGACTACCCGGATTTCCTGGACATCCAGGCCGGAGACAGCGCCTCCGTCCACGACGCGTCACTGGTGTCCGCCATCCTGCCGCTGGCAGGCTGCGAAGACCGGCTGCGGGCTGGAATCGACGTCGCGGACATCGGCTGCGGGGCCGGGCATGCCGTCAACCTGATGGCTGCGGCCTTCCCGGCGAGCAGGTTCACCGGGTACGACTTCTTCGAGGACGCGGTCCAGGCCGGGCGGGCGGAAGCGAGGCGGCTGGGACTCACGAACGCCCGGTTCGAGCTCCTGGACGCGGCGGACCTGGACATCGTGGAAGGCGTCGACCTCGTTACTGTCTTCGACGCGATCCACGACCAGGCCCGGCCGGCGAAAGTGCTGCAGAACATCCACAGGGCCCTGCGCCCGGACGGTACATTCCTCATGGTCGACATCAAGGCCTCAAGCAACCTGAGCGACAACATTGAGCTGCCGTGGGGGACGTTCCTCTACGCGATCTCCACGTTCCACTGCATGTCGGTGTCCCTGGCGCAGGGCGGCGAGGGCCTCGGGACGGTGTGGGGCGTGCAGTTGGCCGAGTCCATGGTCCGGGCCGCGGGCTTCCGCTCTGTGGAGGTAAGGGAACTCGAGGAGGATCCGTTCAACGCCTACTTCGTGGCCCGAAAGTAGGCGCCGAACGGCCTTCCGCCCGTTGCGGCCGGGAACACCTACTGCTGGGGAGCGCCCTGCTGGGGACCGGCGATGTTCACAAGCCAGGCGACGCCGAACTTGTCCGTGCACATGCCGAAGGTGTCGCCCCACGGCGCTTGTTCGAGCGGCACCGTCACGGTGCCGCCGTCGGACAGCTTCTCCCAGTACCCGCGCAGTTCGGCGTCGTCCTCGCCGCTGAGGGAAACGGAGAAGTTGTCGCCTGGCTTGTAGCTCATGCCGTTGGGCGTGTCGGCCCCCATCAGCACCATGCCGGAGCCGGTGGTCAGCATGCCGTGCATGATCTTGTCCTGCTCCGATGCGTCCTCGCTGGCGTGGAACTCGCCAAAGGTGCTCAGTGCCAGTTCGCCTCCGAATACGGACTGGTAGAAGTTCATGGCCTCCCGCGCATTGTCCCGGAAGCCGAGGTAGGGATTGAGTGTCGTGGTCATCGTCAGGTGTGTCCTCTCGTACCGGTCAATACCCGGACCACCCGTGGAACCGGCGGCCCCGGGCCTGGAACACTTCATATGTTGCCCCAGACCTGCCGAACTGCATAGGGGCGGCCACGGCATGACTCCTCAGCTCCAGAGGGCAACGTGAACCTTGGAGCCCCGCCGTTCAAGCCCCCGGGAACCGCCCGGGGCAACCATGGCGGCTGTTGCATCCGAGGTGGTGACGAAGCGCTGCAGCGCCTTTGCCTTGGAGGTGGTCCGGCCGTGGTCCAGCGTGCTTGCCCACCACAGTCCTGGCACCGGAGTTCCGACCACAGGTACGCGAACCAGTACTCCGGCTTGGAGTTCCGCCCGCACGATATGCCCCAAGGCGAGTGTCAGGCCCTCCCCCGCCCTGACTGCGGCGAGCGCGTCGGTTTCGCTGCTGAGCCGGATGACTTCCGGCGCCATGCCCATCGACGATAGCCACCGCCCTTCATCCGTCTCCGCCTGGATGCCGGAGGGGCCGGCGAACCACGGCCGGTCCAGCAACCGTGCCAGTGGCACCGGCCCGTGCAGCCCTGCCAGGGGATGCGATCCCGCCACCACAAAGACCCGCTGATAACGCAGGAAGGGGACCATCTCCAGGCCGACGTCGGCACCGGCACCTGCCGGCTGCGCGGGCCTGGCCCCAAGGGCTATGTCGTAGGCGCGGTCACGCAGCAGCGACGCTACGTCTGCGGCGGATTCGACGACGACATCGACGGAGGCACCGGGGACGCGTTTGGTGAAGAGGTCAAGCAGCCTTCCGGCCGCATGTTCAGCGAAGGGGGCTGTTGCTACGATTCTCAGCAACCCGGCGTCGGTGGTTGCGTGGGAGACTTCCCACCTGGCCTGGTCTGCCAGCCCCACGATTTCCTGGGCATAATCTGCCAGTGCCCGGCCTCCCGGGGTCAGGGCAATGCCTCCGGCAGCCCGGACGAAGAGGGGGTCGCCGAGGTCCTGCCGGAGCGCAGCCAAGGCCGACGAGACGGCCGGCTCGCTGACGGCCAGGGCCGCGGCGGCAGCGTGAAGCGACCCCAGTCTGGCCACGAGCGCAAAGGCCCGCAGCTGGCTCAAAGTCATCGACACAGCTTCATAACCCTTCGCTTATGACGATATTGACACCCCGCTCGGGCCAGGGCAAGACTGACCTCAAATCGGCGCCTTCCAGTTTGCAGCGCCATGGAGTGAGGTAGGGACACATGCAGATTCCGGCTCCTTTTGACTACGTGCGGGCTACCACGGTGGCCGATGCCATTGAACTTCTTGCCCGCCACGGTCCCGAGTCCCGGGTCGTCGCCGGCGGGCACAGCCTGCTGCCCATGATGAAACTGCGCCTGGCCCGGCCCGAATGGCTGATTGACATCAACGACCTGTTCGAGCTCGACTTCATTCTTCTCGACGGGGATCAGCTGCGGGTGGGCGCGCTGACGCGCCATACGGCACTCCTGGAATCAGCTGAAGCGGCCCGCCTTTTCCCGATCATTTCGGACGCCGAAGCAGTCATCGCGGATCCTGTGGTGCGCAACCGCGGGACCATTGGCGGTTCCCTGTGCCAGGCGGACCCGGCTGAAGACCTTTCCACTGTCTGCGACGTCCTGCGCGCTGTGGCGGTGGTCCGCGGTCCCGGCGGCGAACGCCTCGTCAGCATGAAGGAGTTCCACCGCGGACCCTATGAAACGGCGGTGACCCCTGACGAGCTGCTGTGCGAAGTCCGGTTCCCCGTTCGTCCGAGATCGGGAAGCGCCTACGAAAAGGTGGAGCGCAGGGTTGGCGACTGGGCGGTAGCAGCAGCCGGGGCAGCCGTCTCGCTGGCGGACGACGGCAGCCTCGATGCCGCCGCCATCGGCCTGACGGCGTTGGGCCTCGACGGAACCGTCCCGGAGGCCGAGGCAGTGCTCCTTGGACAGCAACCCCGCGAGGAGCTGTTCGTCGAAGCCGGCCGGCTGGCAGCCATTGCGTGTGACCCCGTCGCGGACCAGCGCGGACAGATCGACTACAAGCGGCATCTGGCCGACGAGCTCACCCGCAGGGTCCTGCGGCAGGCATGCGCCCGGGCTGCCGGAACACAGGAAGGTTGAACTCCATGCAGATCAGCATGACCGTGAACGGAAACGAAGTGGTCTCCGACATTGAACCCCGTGTGCTGCTGGTGCATTACATCCGCGACGTCCTCGGCCTCACGGGCACGCACTGGGGATGCGACACCACCAACTGCGGAACGTGCGTGGTGCTGATGGACGGCCAGCCGGTGAAGTCGTGCACCGTGCTCGCCGCAATGGCGGCCGGCCACGATATCCGCACCGTCGAAGGACTCGCCACGGCGGGAACCCTCGATCCGGTCCAGCAGGGGTTCATGGAGGAGCACGGGCTGCAGTGCGGCTTCTGCACCCCCGGCATGATGCTCACGGCCCGCGCCCTGCTGGACAAGAACCCGCATCCGGACGACACCGAAATTCGGAAGGCCATTTCCGGGCAGATCTGCCGGTGCACCGGATACGCCACGATCGTTCGCTCAATCCAGTGGGCTGCCGCCCACCCGGCAGGGGCGGCCGCAGACGTTGCAGCAACAGACGACGTCATCGAGGGTACGGACACGGCGATCCCGGA
This sequence comes from Arthrobacter sp. B10-11, assembly GCF_033142195.1. Lineage (NCBI taxonomy): Bacteria > Bacillati > Actinomycetota > Actinomycetes > Micrococcales > Micrococcaceae > Arthrobacter > Arthrobacter sp. B10-11. Next base: position 133,829 of record NZ_JAWMTH010000003.1, on the reverse strand, counting down.
CATCGCAGACACAGAGGTGAAGGCATGACTGTCACCCACGACCGGCCCGGCAATCCGGCGGCCGGCGACGCCGACCGGCCGATCGGGTTCGGGCGCATCCAGCGCAAGGAAGACCCCCGGTTCGTCCGTGGGAAAGGCAACTACATCGACGACCTGGTGCTGCCGGGCATGCTGCACGGCGCCGTCCTGCGCGCCCCGGTTGCCCATGCACGGCTGGTGTCGATCGACACCACCAACGCGCTCGCGCACCCGAAAGTGCTCGCCGTGATCACCGGGAAGGACCTGCTGGCGCTCAACCTCGCCTGGGCGCCCACGCTATCAGCGGATGTTCAGGCCGTGCTCGTTACCGACAAAGTGCGCTTCCAGGGGCAGGAGGTCGCTTTCGTCGTCGCAGAGGACCGCTACGCCGCCCGTGACGCCCTGGAACTGATCGACGTCGAATACGACCTGCTGCCCCCGGTCATCGATGCGCGCAAAGCCCTGGACACAGACGCCCCGGTGATCCGGGATGATCTCGAAGGCCGGACGGACAACCGGATTTTCGACTGGGAGATGGGCGACGAGGCGGAAACCGAGGCGGTCTTCGCCGGAGCCGACGTCGTCGTCGTGGCCCAGGAAGTCGTCTACCCCCGTGTCCACCCGGCACCGATGGAAACCTGCGGCGCCGTCGCGGACTTTGATGCCGTCTCCGGCAAGCTGACGCTCTACGAGACGACCCAGGCCCCGCACGCGCACCGGACTCTCTTCGCGATTGTGGCCGGCATCCCGGAACACAAGATCCGGATCGTCTCCCCCGACATTGGCGGCGGCTTCGGTAACAAGGTGGGCATCTACCCCGGATACATCCTCGCCGTCGTCGGGTCGATCGTCACCGGCAAGCCGGTGAAGTGGGTGGAGGACCGCTCGGAGAACCTGATGTCGACGTCGTTCGCCCGGGACTACATCATGCAGGGCGAGATCGCCGCCACCAGGGACGGCAGGATCCTCGCGCTGAGGACCAGCGTGCTGGCCGATCACGGCGCGTTCAACGCCACTGCGCAGCCCACCAAGAACCCCGCCGGCTTTTTCTCGATCTTCACTGGCAGCTACGACCTGAAGGCCGCGTACTGCAAAGTCAGGGGCGTCTACACCAACAAGGCGCCGGGCGGCGTTGCCTACGCGTGCTCATTCCGGGTAACGGAGGCCGTCTACCTGGTGGAGCGGATGGTGGACATCCTGGCCCGGAAGCTGGACATGGACCCGGCGGAACTCCGGCTGAAGAACTTCATCAAGCCCGAACAGTTCCCCTACGCGAACAAGACCGGCTGGGTCTATGACTCCGGCAACTACGAAGAGGCCATGCGGCTGTCCATGGAGATGGCCGGCTACGAGGCGCTCCGGCGCGAACAGGCCGAAAAGCGCGAACGCGGCGAACTCATGGGCATCGGCGTCGCGTTCTTCACCGAGGTCGTGGGAGCCGGCCCCCGCAAGCACTTCGACATCGTGGGCCTGGGCATGGCCGACGGCGCCGAGTTGCGCGTCCACCCGACGGGCAAGGCCGTGGTGCGGCTTTCTGTCCAGAGCCAGGGGCAGGGCCACGAGACCACGTTCGCGCAGATCGTCGCGGAAGAGCTCGGCATTCCGCCGGAGAACATTGACGTGGTCCACGGCGACACGGACCAGACGCCCTTCGGTCTGGGCACCTACGGGAGCCGGTCCACACCGGTCAGCGGCGGTGCGGTGGCCCTCGTTGCGCGGAAGGTCCGCGAAAAGGCGAAGCTCATCGCCGCGGCCATGCTCGAAACCCGGCCCGAAGACCTGGAGTGGGAGAAGGGCCGCTGGTTCGTCAAGGGTGATCCCGGCGCCGGAAAGACCATTGAGGAAATCGCCATGGCCGCCCACGGCACCATGACGCTGCCCGAGGGAATCGACGGCAACCTCGACGCCGAGGTGACTTACGACCCGCCGAACCTGACCTTTCCCTTCGGTGCCTACATCTGTGTGGTGGACATCGATCCGGGAACCGGCCACGTTAAAGTGCGGCGTTTCGTCGCGGTGGATGACTGCGGGACCCGGATCAACCCGATGATTATCGAAGGCCAGGTGCACGGCGGCCTGACCGACGGCGTCGGCATGGCCCTCATGGAGATCATTGAATTCGACGAGGCGGGAAACTGCCTGGGCGGGTCCTTTATGGACTACCTGATCCCGACGGCGATGGAGGTGCCGGACTGGGAGACCGGCTTTACCGTGACGCCGTCGCCGCACCACCCCATCGGCGCCAAGGGCATCGGCGAGTCCGCCACGGTCGGCTCACCACCGGCCATCGTGAACGCGGTCGTCGATGCCCTGGCACCTTACGGGGTGGTCCACATGGATATGCCGTGCACACCCGCCCGGGTTTGGGAGGCCATGCAGGGCCGGCCAAGGCCACCGATCTGACATGCAGGCCATGGCGGAAACCCTAGCGGCAAGGGCAACGGAACTCGTCAGCCGCCGGGAGCCGTTCGTCCGTGCCACGGTAGTGCGGGCGCAGCGGCCCACGAGCGCGCACGCCGGAGACACGGCCCTGATTTTGTCCAACGGTGAAATGGATGGCTTCGTGGGCGGAAACTGCGTCGAGGCCTCAGTGCGGGAATACAGCCTGAAGGCACTCGCCGCCCAGGAGCCGTTGTTGCTGCGCGTTGTGCCCGGCGAGCCGTCGCACCGGAGCGAGGAAGGCGCCGTCGAGGTGTCAAACCCCTGCCTCAGCGGAGGAACGGTGGAAATCTTCCTCGAGCCGCACATCCCGGCGCCGCGGGTCCTGGTGGTCGGTACCACCCCGGTGGCCCAGGCCCTGGCGTCACTCGGCGCCGGAGTCGGCCTGCAGATGGAATTGACTGACGGCCGGGCGGCCGACCCCCGGCCCGACGACGCCGCCCTCATCGTCGCCTCCCACGGCAGGGAGGAAGAAGGTGCGCTGGAAGGCGCACTGCGGGCCGCTGTGCCCTACGTCGCGCTGGTTGCCAGCGAAGTGCGGGGTGCTGCCGTCCTGGCGTCCCTGGATGTGGACGAAGCCCAGCGCTCCCGTGTGTTCAGCCCGGCGGGGCTGGACCTTGGAGCCCGCACGCCGGGCGAGATCGCCGTGTCCATCCTCGCGCAGCTCATTGCAGAACGGGCCAAGGGGAGGCGCCCTGCGCCTGGCCAAAGCTCAACGGCAACCCAGGGCTCACCGGCGTCGGCCGTGGACCCTGTGTGCGGCATGACCGTGGCCGCTGTCGAGTCAACGCTCCACCTCGAGCACGGCGGCACCACAATCTACTTCTGTTCCCGGGGATGCTACGAGGCATTCCGCAAAGATCCGGAACGCTATGGCGCCGCCCGCTGACGCCCGGCCCCGGGTTGCCGGGCTGGTCCTGGCCGCGGGCGGATCCCGCCGTCTGGGCCGTCCCAAGCAACTCCTTCCCTACGGGGACGGAGTGCTGCTCGACGCCGTGCTGGCCACCGCACGGGCCTGCGGGCTCGCCCAGCTGGTGCTCGCGGTGGGCGGCTCGAGCGACGAGGTGCTGAAGGGCGTGAACACCGCCGGCTGCGATGTCGCCGTCAACCCGGACTTCGGCACTGGTTGTGGATCGTCAATAGCCGCCGCGCTGCCGGTGCTTCATTCCGACACTGATGTGGTGGTCCTGTTGCTCGGGGACCAGCCAGGGGTTATGGCGGAGAACGTGCACAGGCTGCTGGCGGGACGCGGGCAGTCCGGAATCGCCGTATGCCGCTACGACGACGGAATCGGCCATCCGTTTGCCTTTGCCCGGTCCGAACTGCCGGCGCTCGCCGGACTGCACGGCGACAAGGCGGTGTGGAAGCTGCTTGAGGAGCGCGCGCCGGAGGTAACCGAGGTGGCTGTGCCCGGAACCATTCCCCTGGACATCAACACCGATGACGATTACGAACGGGTGCTGGACACGCTTCGGGGGGCACCATGAGCAAAGCTGCACGCACCGGTGCGGAGAAGGATGTGCAGCAGCTGGTGCCGGACGTTCCCTCGCTGATTGCGGCACTGGACGACGGCGACTACCTCGCCGACGTCGGACTGGCCACGGCACTGTTCCTGGCTGTGCGCCTGCCGCAGCCGATCCTGCTGGAAGGCGAGGCGGGGGTGGGCAAGACCGAGGCTGCGAAGGCACTGGCCCGCGTGCTCGACACTCCCCTGTTCCGGCTGCAGTGCTACGAGGGGATCGATGCCGGGGAAGCGCTCTATGAGTGGAACCACCAGCGCCAGCTGCTGGGCATCCGGCTGGCAGAGGTCCGCGATGCAGCCCTGAACGAATCGGACCTTTTCGGGCCGCAGTACCTGCTGCGCCGGCCGCTGCTCCAGGCGATCGAGCATCCCGGACCGCGCCCGGCCGTGCTGCTGCTGGACGAGATCGACAGGGCCGACGCCGAATTCGAGGCGTTCACGTTCGAATTGCTGGCAGAGGCCGCTGTGACCATCCCGGAACTGGGCACCATCCGGGCCACCCATCCGCCCGTTGTGGTCCTCACGTCCAACCGGACGAGGGACCTGCACGACGCGCTCACGCGCCGCTGCCTGTACCACTGGATCGACTATCCCGCACCCGCACGGATTGCCGAGATCGTCCGGCGTCGAGTCCCCGGAAGCGCCGGTCCCCTGGCGCAGGAGGCAGCATCGGCCATCACGAAGATGCGGTCACTGGACATGGCCAAGCCGCCCGGGATCGCCGAAGCAATCGACTGGGTCTCCGCTTTGTCCGTGCTCGGCATCACGCACCTCGATGCGCCCACCGTGGAGAAGACCTGGGGCTCGATCGTCAAGAACCGGGACGACCTGGAGCTCGTGGGAGCCCGTGGCGCGGCCTGGCTGGTCGGCGGCGGTCATGGCTGATTTCAGCGCCGCCATCATCCCGCCCGGAGTTGAGGCCGCTTCCCTGGCCGCCGGGCTTGTCACGGCGCTGCGCCGTGCCGGCCTTCCGGCTTCCCCGGACCGCGCCGTCCGGCTGGCCGAAGCACTCCGCCTGATCCCGCCCTTCGCCCGCGAGCCGCTTTACTGGACCTGCCGCGTGGTCCTGGTGTCCTCCCGGGAGCAAATATCCCTTTTCGACGCCGTCTTTGCCGCTGTGTTTGACGCCCGGCTTGACCTGGCAGACAGCAGGGGCCCCGCCAAAGCACCGCCTGCCATCGGCTCCGGGGCGCGCCTCCGGCCGTCCCCGCCGTCTGGGCCGGCTGGTGTGCCATCGGCTCTCCCCAAAGCTTCGCCGCCAGCGCTGTTTCCCGGCAGGGAACGCCCCGAGGAGGACGCCGGTCCTGAGCGCGCCGCCATCCTGGCCATGGCCTCGACGGAGGAAAGGCTGCACGAAACGTCCTTCGCTGAACTCTCCTCCGACGAACTGGTCCACGTACGCCGGCTCGTTCGCGACATAGCCTTCTCCACGCCGGCCCGCCTGAGCCGCAGGACCCGCAAGTCCTCGCACAGCGCTGCACGGCTCGACATCCGGGGCACCGTCCGCGCAGCCCGGCGCGCCGGCTCGGATGCCACGCGGCTCATCTACGCCCGTCGCCAGCCCCGTCCGCGGCAGCTGGTCCTGCTGTGCGATGTATCGGCGTCCATGGAGCCCTACACGAGGGTCTTTCTGTCATTACTCCAGGGCGCGGTAACGGGCGCCCGGGCGGAGGCGTTCGTGTTCTCGACGCGTCTGACCCGGCTGACGCGGCAGCTGGCAGTCCGGAACCCTGACCAGGCACTGGCCCGGGCCGCCGCGACTGCTCCGGACTGGGCGGGAGGGACAAAGATCGCCGAGAGCCTGCGGAGGTTTATTGACGCGCATGGCCGCCGGGGCTTGGCCAGGGGTGCGGTGGTGGTGGTCCTCTCCGACGGTTGGGCCCAGGACGATCCGGACCTCGTGGCCACGCAAATGGAACGCCTGAAACGGCTCGCCTACCGGATCGTCTGGGTTAATCCGAGGAAGGCGGACGTGAACTACCGGCCGCTGGTGGCCGGCATGGCGGCGGCGCTTCCCTACTGCGACGCCTTTGTCAGCGGCCACAGCTATGCGGCCCTTGCGGAAGTGGCAGCCGCAGTCCGGGACGGACGCAGGACAACACAAGAGAGGCAGGGCAACCGCTCATGCAAATAGACAGCGCTTTCTCCGTAGTCGCTCCCATCGACCAAGTGTGGGACACGCTCATGGACTTCCAGCGGGTGGCCGGATGCGTTCCGGGGGCTGAGATCCTGAACAAGCTTTCCGACGACGCATACCAGGTTGGCATGAAGGTGAAGCTGGGACCGGTTTCCATGCAGTACAAGGGGCAGATGTCCGTCCTCGAACGGAACGCCGGCGAACACCGCGCGGTGTTCCAGGGCCGGGCGCAGGAAACCCGCGGCCAAGGAACGGCCGAAGCCACCGTGACGCTGAACCTTGCTGAGGCTCAAGGTTCCACGCAGGGTACGGTCAGCGCCGATCTGGCCCTGTCCGGAAAGGCCGCCGCAATGGGGAAGAGCGTCATCGGCGGCGTCACCGAGCAGATGATGGCACTGTTCGCCGCAAACCTGCAGTCGCTGCTGGCGGAACCCGCCGGGGAAGCGCCGGGCGGGCCCGGGCAGGAAACACCGCCGGCACCTCCGGCCGGGTCACCAGTTCCAGCGGTATCCGCGGTATCCGCACCGTTGTCGCCGTCGGCTCCGTCGGCTCCGTCGCAGCCCGACAACAGCCTGGACGCACTTTCGCTAGCCAAGGGAATGCTCACGGATCAGCTCAGCAACCCCGGCAAGCTCGTAGGGCTGCTGGCCGCCGTCGCGTTTTGTGCCTATCGCCTGGGCCGCCGTGCCGGGCTGCGCGCAGGCCGGCCCTAAGCCGGCCCGGGAGGACAGAGGAAGATGCGTGACGTACTCGCCGCCATGATGCCCGGCTGGCTGCAGGGTGGCACCGCAGGGTTGGCTACCGTGGTGCGGACCTTCCGTTCAGCACCCAGGCCCCCTGGCGCTTCCATGCTGGTCACGGCCACCGGAGAAGTCTTCGGCTCGGTCTCGGGCGGCTGTGTCGAGGGTGCCGTCTACGAGCTCGCCACACAGGTTCAGGCAGACCACCGCCCGGTGCTGGTGAGCTACGGCGTCAGCGACGACGACGCCTTCGCCGTCGGATTGACCTGCGGCGGCACGATCGAGGTGTTTGTCGAGCCAATTTCGCAGCAGACCTTCGCGGAGTTGGACCGGGTCCGTGAGGATATCGAGTCATCCCGCCCGGTGGGGGTCGCCACTGTGATAAAGCACCCGGCTCCCGGCTGGCTGGGTCGCCACCTCGTGGTCCGGCCCGACGGGTTCGAAGGCGGGCTGGGCTCGGAGCGGGCTGATCAGGCCGTCGGTGACGACACACGGGGACTGCTGGCCGCGGGCCGGAATTCCGTCCTGACATACGGCCCGGACGGCGAGCGGCTCGATAGCGGGATGTCCGTGTTTTTCGCCAGCTACGCCCCGCGGCCGCGGATGCTGGTCTTCGGGGCCATCGACTTCGCCGCGGCCCTGGCACGGCTGGGCACGTTCCTGGGCTATCAGGTCACCGTTTGCGACGCCCGCGCCGTCTTTGCCACCCAGGCGAGGTTTCCCGACGCCGCGGAAGTGGTCCGTGCGTGGCCGCACCATTATCTCTCCGAGCAGCTCGCCCGGGGGCTCCTCGACGAGCGGACCGTGATTTGTGTCCTGACCCACGACCCCAAGTTCGATGTCCCGGTGCTTGAAGCCGCCCTTCGCGGCCCTCCGGTCGCCTATATCGGGGCGATGGGCTCCCGGCGCACCCACAGCGATCGGATGGAAAGGCTTCGCGCCGCGGGCTTGAGCGACGAGCAGCTGCTGAAACTGCACAGCCCGGTCGGCCTGGACCTGGGGGCACGCACTCCCGAAGAAACTGCGGTATCCATTGGCGCCGAGATCATCGCCCTGCAATGGGGTGGCAGCGGTGAGCCGCTGGGGTCCCGCGCGGAGCGGATCCATCACGACGAGACGGCCGGGGCCACTGATGTTTGACTGAGGCGCCAGCGTTTGATTTGAGGTGCCAGCCTCCGTGCAGAAATCAACGCAGGGCCCTAAGCTCAGGGCATGGCCAGATACTTTGACGTGCACCCCGATGATCCCCAGCCCCGGGCGATAGGCCAGATAGTGGAGCTGCTGCGGTCCGGCGGCCTCATCGCCTACCCCACCGATTCCTGCTACGCCCTCGGTGCACAGCTGGGCAACAGGGACGCCCTGGACCGCATCCGTGCCATCCGGCAGCTGGACAGCAAACACCACTTCACCCTGGTCTGCAAGGATTTCGCCCAGCTGGGCCAGTTCGTCCAGATCGACAACGACGTGTTCCGCAGCATCAAGGCCGTCACGCCCGGAAGCTACACGTTCATTCTCCCGGCCACCAAGGAGGTGCCCAAGCGACTCCTGCACCCGAAGAAGAAGACCGTGGGCGTCCGCATTCCGGACAACGCCGTGGTCCAGGCGCTGCTGGCCGAACTGGGCGAGCCGCTGCTGTCCAGCACGCTGCTCCTGCCGGACGAGGAAGAACCGCTCACCCAGGGCTGGGAAATCAAGGAACGGCTGGACCACGTGGTGGACGCCGTGGTTGATTCCGGTGACTGCGGCGCGGAGCCGACGACGGTCATCGACTTTTCCAGCGGCTCGGCAGAGGTAGTGCGGCGCGGCATGGGCGATCCGTCCCGGTTCGAGTAGCCGCGCATGAGCTAGTCCTTCTTGCGCGCCCTGCTGGGCTGCACCCGCGGCGGTTCACCCGGCATCTTCGGATAGTCCGGCGGGAAGGGCAGTTCCCCGAGCCCGGCCGTAACGTCGCGCTCCCACCACTGGAGCAGGACGTCGATGCTTCCCGGGTTGGCGTTCATGTCCGCCCACGGGTCCCCCACGGTCTTCAGCCGCTCCGGGACGGTGAGGATGGTGAAGTTCTTCGGATCGGCGCTGCCCAGTTCGTCCCACGTGATGGGGCAGGAGACCGGCGCGTGGGACAGTGCGCGGGGGCTGTACGCGCCGGCTATGGTGCGGTCGCGGTTGGCCTGGTTGAAGTCCACAAACACCCGTTCGCCGCGCTCTTCCTTCCACCAGGCCGTAGTCACCTTGTCCGGCATCCTCCGCTCCAGCTCACGGGCCGCTGCGATGACGGCATGGCGCACCTCCAGGAATTCGTGCACGGGATCCACGGGCGCATACACATGCAGCCCGCGGTTTCCCGAGGTCTTGATGAACGCGTTGAGGCCCGCTTCGGCAAGGACCTCCTTCAGCTCCAGCGCTGCAGGGACGGCGTCGTCGAAGTCGGTTCCCGGCTGGGGGTCCAGGTCGATCCGCAACTGGTCCGGGTTGTCCGTATTCTCCGCCCGGGAGGGCCACGGGTGAAACACCACGGTATTCATCTGGGCGGCCCACACCGCGGCAGCCGGTTCGTCAAGAACCAGCATGGGATGCGAGCGCGCGCTCGGAAACGTCACCTTCACCGAGCGGACAAAGTCCGGCGTGCCCTTCGGCGGATTCTTGGAGAAGAACTGGTCGCCGTCGACGTTCTCCGAAAACCGCTGCAGCGCCACCGGGCGGCCGCCGTTCGCCGCGATGAACGGCTCCCCCACCTCCGCGAGGTATCGCGCAAGGTCCAGCTTGGTCAGGCCCAGATCCGGCCAGAGGACACGGCTGGGACTGGAGATGCGCATGTCGCGGGGGCCGTTGGGCCCGTTGACGGTGAGGGTGGTGGATTCGCTCGCCATGGTGACAACCTACCCCGGCCGGTCCGCTGCGTCAGCAGTTGGCGCCCCAACGGAAGAAACTTGGACCTGTCCACTGGGCACGCGAGCGACGGTCTGTAAGGATGTGAACTGGCCGGATGCCCCGCGGCGTCCGGGAAAGCACCCGAGAAGGTGCCCGGAAATCGTCGAAGGAGACCCGTTCCATGGTTGAAGCTGCTGGTGTGGACCACGCATCGAGGGAACATGCACTCAGCGCCTTGGATGGGCATGCAGGCCTCCTGCCACAGGGGCAGGACAGCGCCGGCTTCCGTGAGCGGCTCGACCGTCACTTCCCTGACCTGTACCGGCTGTTCCATGCCCTGTACGGCACCCGGCCGGACTTCCAGGACCAGCTGACGTCGCTGGTCATCCAGGCGGCCCGCTCGTGGAACGAGCGCCCGGCGGAGCTCAAGGCACTGGATGCCGAACGGGAGCACAACAGCGGATGGTTCCTCTCCAACAGCATGCTGGGCGGCGTCTGTTACGTGGACCGGTATGCGGAGGACCTCGAAGGAGTCCGCGCCCGGATTCCGTACTTCAAGGAGCTTGGCCTCACCTACCTGCACCTCATGCCACTGTTCCTGGCGCCTGAACCGCATTCCGACGGCGGGTACGCCGTCTCCAGTTACCGCCAGGTCAACCCGAAACTGGGGACCATGGAACAGCTGCGTGAACTGGCCGCTGAGCTTCGGTCCAACGGCATCAGCCTGGTGGTTGACTTCATTTTCAACCACACCTCGGATGAGCACGAGTGGGCCAGGCAGGCCGCGGCGGGCGATCCCGGGTACAGCGACTACTACTGGATTTTCCCGGACCGGACCATGCCGGACGCGTTCGAGCAGAACGTGCGCGAGATCTTCCCCGAGAACCACCCGGGGTCCTTCATCCGGATGGAGGACGGCCGCTGGGTCTGGGCCACGTTCCACACCTACCAGTGGGATCTGAACTACTCCAACCCGGACGTCTTCAGGGCCATGGCCGGCGAGATGCTCTTCCTGGCCAACCAGGGGGTGGATATCCTGCGGATGGACGCGGTCGCTTTCATCTGGAAGCAGCTCGGAACGCCGTGCGAGAACCTCCCTGAGGCCCACACGCTGCTTCAGGCCTTCAACGCCGTCTGCCGCCTGGCCGCGCCGTCGCTGCTGTTCAAGTCCGAGGCGATCGTCCACCCCGACGAAGTGGCCCTGTACATCGATCCGGCAGAGTGCCAGCTTTCCTACAACCCGCTGCAGATGGCACTGATTTGGGAGGCGATGGCCACCCGGAACGTGGCCCTGCTGTCACAGGCCCTTGAGCGCCGGCACACCATCCCCGAAGGTACGTCCTGGGTGAATTACGTACGGAGCCACGACGACATCGGCTGGACGTTCGCGGACGAGGACGCCGCCGAACTGGGCATCAACGGCTTCGACCACCGCCGCTTCCTCAACTCCTTCTACGTCAACCGTTTCCCGGGCAGCTTCGCGCGCGGCGTTCCCTTCCAGGACAACCCGCGGACGGGTGATTGCCGCATCTCCGGCACGACGGCGTCGCTGTGCGGCCTGGAGGACGGCGCCGGGCAGGCGGTGGATCGGATCCTGCTGGCCCATTCGGTGGCCTTCAGCACCGGCGGGATCCCCCTGCTGTACCTTGGCGATGAAGTGGGTCAGCTCAACGACTACGGCTACGCGGCGGAGGAGGGCCACGGCGCGGACAGCAGATGGGTGCACCGTCCCCACTACCCGGCCGGGAGATACGCGAAGCGCCACGACCCGGACACCCCCGAGGGCGCGGTGTTTGAAGGCCTTCGCACCATGATCTCGGTGCGGTCCGCGACTCCGGAATTCGCCGGAACCCATCTGGTTCATTTCGGCACGAACAACCCGGGCGTCCTGGGCTACCAGCGGCCAGGCGAAGGAACCCTCATCCTGGTCCTCGCCAACTTCAGCGACGGCCACGAGACCGTCACTGCGCAGACGCTCTCCGGATTCGCGTCCGGGGCCGTGGACGTGCTGACCGGGAACCCGGTGCGAATCGACGGCGGTGTCCCCCTCCGGCCCCAGGAGTTCCGCTGGTTGCGGGTCACCCCGGCCGGCGGCTGAGCCGGGGACTTCCGCCGGTCTGTGTGCCGGCTGTGCATGCGTATCCGGCATGATGGACTCATGCCCGCACCCGAGTCCCCCGTCACCATCAGCGTCGGCGATGTCCAGGTCTCCGGCGTCTACGCCCGGCCGGACGACCCATTCGCCACGCTCGTCCTGGCGCACGGCGCCGGCGCAGGCATGGAGCACCCTTTTATGGTCGGCTTCACCAACGCGTTGAATCACGACGGCGTCGCCACCTTGCGCTTCAACTTCCCTTACCGCGAGGCCGGACGGAAGTTCCCGGACCGGCCGCCCCTTGCCATAGCGGCGTGGCGTGCCGCCATGGAGGAGGCCGCGGCCAGGGCGGCCGCACACTCCGACACGGGTCCGGTGTGGGCTGCCGGCAAGTCGTTCGGCGGACGGATGGCGTCCATGGCGGTGGCCGAAGGAATGCCGGCGGCCGGGCTGGTGTACCTCGGCTATCCGCTCCATCCCCCGGGCAGGCCGGAGAAGCTGCGTGATGAGCACCTCTACGGCCTCACCCTTCCCATGCTGTTCATGCAGGGTACGCGGGACACGTTCGCTACCCCTGATCTGCTGGAGGGCGTGGTTGCCCGGATCGGTCAAACCGCCACCCTCCATTGGTACGACGGCGGCGACCATTCCTTTGCGGTCAAAGGCACCAGGCGAACGGCCGCCGAAATCGGCGCGTCCGTGGCGGCCCCGGTCGCGGCCTATCTGCGTTCACACGCCTAGGTTCCGACGGGCCGCGTCCGCAGGACGGGACCTACTGCCGCGGCGCCGAGCGGGCCAGGTTCGGCGGGACCGGCTCGTGGCGCAGGTAGGTGCGGCGGAACCGGCCGGTACCGGCGGTCAGTGCCCGCAACTCCACGGCGTAGCGCAGCAGTTCCTGCTCCGGTATTTCCGCGTTGATCTCGGTTCCGCTGCCGTCCGCCGAGGCGGTTCCGGTCAGCCTTCCGCGGCGGGACGAGAGGTCGCTCATCACTGCGCCCACATAGTCATCGGCGACGCTGATGGTCACCGCCAGGACCGGTTCGAGGAGTTGGATCCGGCCCCCGGCTGCCGCCTCCCGCAAGGCCAACGCCCCTGCTGCCTGGAACGCCGCATCCGAGGAGTCGACGCTGTGCGCCTTCCCCCCGGTCAGTGTCACTCGGATGTCCACCACCGGGAAGCCCGCTGACACCCCCTTCTGCATCTGTGCCCGGACACCTTTCTCCACCGAGCCGATGTACTGCCCCGGGATGACACCTCCCACGGTCTTGTCCACGAACTCGAAGCCTGCGCCGCGTTCCAGCGGCTCCACCTCGATGTCACAGATGGCGTACTGGCCGTGGCCGCCGGACTGCTTGACGTGCCGCCCGTGGCCCGATGCGGGTGCCGCGAACGTTTCCCGCAGCGGCGTAATCACGTCCACGGTCTGCAGCTTGACCCCCTGCTCACGCAGCCTGTCCAGCACCACCTCGCCGTGGGCTTCGCCCATGCACCACAGGATCAGCTGATGGGTTTCGGAGTTCCGTTCCACGCGGAGCGTCGGGTCGCCGGCCGCCACCTTCCCCAGGCTCTTGGCGAGGGCGTCCTCGTCGCTGCGGGAGGCCGCTTCCACGGCCACGGGCATCAGGGGTTCCGGCATGTCCCACGAAACGATCAGCAACGGGTCATCCTTGGCGGATACGGTGTCTCCGGTCTCGGCACTGGCCAGCTTGGCAATCGCGCAGATATCCCCCGCCACGCAGAACGGCACGGCTTTGAGGTTGGAGCCCACCGGGGAGTAGAGGTGGGTGAGTCGCTCATCGCTGTCATGGTCCTCGTGGCCACGCTCGGACAACCCCCGCCCGCTGACGTGGACGGCTGAATCCTCGCGCAACGTGCCGGAGAAGACGCGGACCAGGCAGACGCGGCCCAGGAACGGGTCTATGGTGGTCCGCACCACTTCGCCGGCGAGCGGGCCCGCAGGATCGCACGCCAGCGGGGCTGCCGGCGCGCCCGCAAGGCTGGTCACCTGCGGGAGGGCGCGCTCCAGCGGAGAGGGAAAGGCGCGGGTCAGCATTTCCAGGAGTTCGGCCATGCCCAGTCCCGTTTCGGCGGATGTCGCCAGCACGGGAAAGAATGTTCCGCGGGCGACGGCGGTCTCCAGATCGGTGACGAGCGCGTCGACGTCGATCTCCTCCCCTGCGAGGTAGCGGTCCATGAGTGTTTCGTCCTCGCTCTCCGAGATGATTCCCTCGATGAGGATTCCGCGGGCACTTTCCGCGCCGGCGATCTCGTCGGGGCTGGCATCCCGGACAGCGGGCGTCGCCGAGCCGGCGGAGTACTCCGATACGGTTCCGGAGAGCAGCCCGTGCAGCCCGGTGGTGGTATCGCCGGTGCGCACCGGTAGGTAGGCGGGCACCACTGATTCGCCGAACGATCGCTGGCACGCGGCCACCGTTGCCTCGAAGTTCGCGCGCGGGTGGTCCAGCCGGCTGATCACCACCGCCCGGGGCATCCCCACCTGGTCGCACTCCGCCCAGAGCGCCGTGGTGGCAGCATCGATGTCGTCGATGGCGGACACCACGAACAGGGCCGCGTCGGCTGCCCGCAGGCCCGCGCGGAGTTCGCCGGTGAAGTCCCCGTAGCCAGGTGTGTCGAGGAGGTTGACCTTGATGCCCTCCACCACCAGCGGGGCCACGGAGAGCACCACGGAGCGCTGTTGGTGCACCTCGGAGGGTTCGGCGTCGCTGACGGTGGACCCGTCCGCGATCGATCCCATCCGTGAGATCACGCCGGTGGCCGCCAGCAGCGCCTCCACCAGCATCGTCTTGCCCGCACCGGAGTGGCCCACCAGGGCCACATTGCGGACTTTCTCTGGCGCCTCGGCCGGGGCCCCGGCGGAGGCGTCCGCCTTCCGGGAATCAGAGGTGCCGCGGGCCGGGCTCTTGGCCCGGCCATTTGAGCCTTTTACCGACATGAGCAACTCCAGGCGTCTTAGTCGTGAGCCGCCGCGCGGCCTCCGTAAGACGATTCGACACCCTGAAGCGGCTGAACTTCAAGAGGGAGGGTTGTGACTCCTGCCTGACGGGCTAGGGTTCGTCGTGCCACCACCCTTCCCAGGGCGTGGAGGAGAGTTGCCCGCTGGGGAAAGCGTTCAGGGAACCCGGCCCGCCGGCGTGCGGTTCCTTGTCCTTCCAGCCGGAATGAAGGGAGAGTGTCAAAGTACTCAAGAGAGTCATCATGGTGTGTCCTTCCGTTCGCTGCGTGGACCGCTGTGTCCAGGTAGGAATGAGCGTAACGGTGCAATGTTTCGCGGCAACGTCGCAAGGTTTCCGCCGTGTATCAGTTACCTCACTGACGCACTCCGGGATCTGCCCGGCTCACTCCGCAAGGATGAGGTACAGCGCGCGCCGGGCCTCATCAATTTTTTCGACGGCGGCCAGGCGCTGTTCGTCGGTTGCCGCCACCCTGAACTGATGAATGACGCCCATGAGCTTTCCCACGCTCTGGTGGAACGCGGGTCCTGTGCCCTCCGGGTCGGTGTTCCAGGCGCTGCCCAGCTCCTCAGCGTGCTCCGCCACGTAGGCTTTGCCGGCATCGGTGAGCGTGAACTCGGTGCGCCGGCCTTCACCAACTTGCGTGATCAGGTCCTCGTCGACGAGTTGCTGCAGCGTCGGATAAACCGACCCCGGGCTGGGACGCCAGGCTCCGGAGGTCTTTTCGGCAATGGCCTTGATCAGCCCGTACCCGTTGGAGGGCGCTTCGGCCAGGAGGGCAAGAATGGCGGAGCGGACATCGCCCCTGTTGGCCCGACGCGGTCCCCCCGGCCCGAAACCCGGTCCGAACCCCGGCCCAAAGCCTGGCCCGAAACCCGGTCCAAAGCCCCGCCCGAACCCGCCACCGCCATGGCCATGGGGCCCCCGGTGGCTCCGGCCGCGCCCGAAACGTCCGCGTTCCGGCCCATTGTCTGCAAATTTGTCCTGAATGCCTTTCATGATGGCATCGCTTTCTTTCCAAGCCCGCCGACCATCGGCGATACTTAACGATATATCGGTAAGTATCGCCGGTCAATGGTCTTGATTCGGGCGTCTGGTCTCGGCGCTGTAGGGGCGTCGAGCGTGAATCCGCCATCCGGACCGATATGGCTTACCTTTCCTCGGGCGGAGCGTAGACTCGGCCCATGTCACGCCGTGGGGGAACGAGGCCGGGCCGCTGTGCTGCGGCAGTGGTGGTGTTAGGCAGCGTGCTGGCCGGATGTTCGTACGAGGACGCCAGCGATCCTCCGCCAACCGCCGCCCTTGAGTACAGCGGCCGTCCCGCGCCGTCCGTCCCGGCGAAAGGTGCGGACATTCTGGACAGGGAAGCCCGCAACTACGCCGAGCTGAAAGAGCGCCTGACAGTGGCGGCCGGGTCTGTGCTGCTTGACGAGTCCGGTCCCGCGGATGGACCCGGGGTCGGCTTCAGCAAAACCGCAAGAGTGAAGGCTGGGGGCGCGTACACCGTCACGGCGGCTTGTGCAGGCATCAAAGAGGTCAACATCTCAATCAGCCAGGATCCAGGGACCGCGGCCGAGTTGCCGCCACTCGTTCTCGATTGCTCAGGCGTGCTGTCGCAGGTCGTCGAACTGCAGCCCGGCTACGTCGGTGTCCATCTGACGCGTCAGGACCCCACCGGCCCCTGGACAGGGGCTGTCGCCGGGATACGCATCACCGCCGAATGAGGCTGGCTTGCCCGTAACGGCGTTACATCCTGCTCTTCGTCCCGGCGGTGGCCGGCGCCGTCCACGGGTCCTCCGGCCAGGGATGCTTCGGGTAGCGTCCGCGCATCTCGGCCCGTACCTGCGCGTACGGTCCCGACCAGAACGAAGCGAGGTCATCCGTCACCGCAAGCGGCCGCCGTGCCGGTGACAGAAGGTGGAACAGCACCGGGACCCGTCCGCCTGCCAGCCG
This sequence comes from Arthrobacter sp. B10-11, assembly GCF_033142195.1. NCBI lineage: Bacteria > Bacillati > Actinomycetota > Actinomycetes > Micrococcales > Micrococcaceae > Arthrobacter > Arthrobacter sp. B10-11. The sequence goes on along the minus strand of NZ_JAWMTH010000003.1, from coordinate 117,085 downwards.
TGGCGTTTCGGCCCAGCCGAAACACTCCTGCAGCTTGACCGCCACCACCGGGCGTCCGTCGTCGTGCTCTGCATCAGGGTAGTCAATCCGGACGCGCGAACCGCTCGGCACCTCCAGCGTTTCCGGCGCCAGTTCCCCCAGCCGGGAGGCGTCGGGCCACGGCAGCAGCCTGCGCAGCGGTTCGGTGAGGTCGACGCCGGCCGTGGCCTTCCCGCCGGCCAGCGCTTCGAGTTCGGGCGCCAGCCAGTCGTCCAGCCGGGACAGCAGCGCCTGTTCGGACACATCGGGCCACGGACCGCCCAGTTCCCGGTGCAGCAGCGCAAGACGGCGGCGCAGGGCGTCCGCCGTCGTCGACCATCCGATGGTTCCCAGCCCTTCCTTGGCCAGTGCGCGGGCCACAGCGGCCCGCCCCTCGGCGGCTGACGGCCGGACCGGCGTCGAGGAAAGCAGGATGCTTCCCAGCCGGCGCTCCAGCCGGGCCGTGACGCGCCCCTGGGCGAATCCGGCTTCCACGGTGTCCCTGAGCAGGTGCCGTGCGGCGGCTTCAGCCGTCTCGGCAGACAGCGGGGCCGCGGAGCGGATGACGGCGCCGGTTCCCGCCGCGTCGCGGCCTTCAGCGCGTGAGACTTCGGCGACAGCCAGCCACTCCTGGCCTGACAGCGGGCTGCCGGCCGGAAGGCCCGCCCGGGTGCCGGAGGACAGCAGGTAGCGCTCCCCCGCCCCGGGGACGCGGCGCGCCACCCGGTCCGGGAAGGCGAGGCCGACGACGAACCCGACGGCCTCCGCGGAGGCCACCGGGGACACGGCCGGGGTTTGTTCGACGGCGGCGATCTCCTTGCGGACGATCGCTTCCATCCGCCGGACATCCTCCTTCCACCGGCGGGCCGCCGGATCGTTTCCCGGACGCAGCGCAGCCAGCAGCCGGGTGAGGTCGGCGCCGGGAGCGCGCTGGTCACCGGCAACGACGGCCACGGTTTCTGCAGCGGTCCGGTGGCCGACGGTTGCGGCACCGTCCAGGAGGGCGCGGGCCAGGCGCGGGTCTGCGGGAATCCTGGCCAGGGTCTTGCCCAGGCCCGTGGCAAGGCCGTCGGGACCAACGGCGCCCAGTTCGCGCAGGACCTCAATGGCGTCCGCCATCGCGGCCGCGGGCGGGGCGTCCGGAAGGGCCAGGCCGTGCCCGCCCGGTGATCCCCAGCAGGCCAGCAGCAGCGCCGCACCGGTCAGGTCGGCGACGGCTATTTCGGGGGTCTGGTGGGCTGGAGCGGCGCCGAACGTCCGCTGGTCATAGCACCGGACCACACGTCCCGGCCCCTGGCGGGCGGCACGTCCGGCGCGCTGCTCGGCGGACGCACGCGAGCAGGACACGGTCACCAGGCCGGACATGCCGCGGTTCGTGTCGCGCCTCGGCTCACGGGACAGGCCGGAGTCAATGACCAGCCGGACTCCCGGGACAGTCAGGGAGGATTCGGCCAGCGCGGTGGAGACGATGATCCGGGCACGTCCGCCGGGTTCCCGGCCGGAGACCGCGCGGTCCTGTTCAGTCGGTCCGGCCTGGCCATGCAGCTCCAGCACCTCGGCGTCAGTCCGGCCGCGGAGGCGGTCAGCGACGTGCGAGACCTCCCGCGCCCCCGGAAGGAAGACCAGAGCGTCGGTGCCCGGGTCGGCTGCCAATGCGTTGGCATGCGCTGCCGCGGCGGTGTCCGCCACATGGTCAAGGAACGCGCGGGTCACGCCCCGCGTGTCCAGCCGCGCCACAGCCGCCGGTGCCCACTCCGTCTCCAGCGGGAACAGTGCGGACGGACAGTCGACGACGGGAGCCGGGCCGCCGCCGTCGTGGTTTCCGTCCTGTCCTGACCCGAGCAGGGCGGCGAAGCGCGGCGCGTCCAGTGTGGCGGACATCGCCACCAGCATGAGGTCGCCGCGCAGCTCGCGGACCTCCGCGAGCAGGCCGAGGAGCAGGTCGGTCTCGAGTCCGCGTTCGTGGACCTCGTCCAGGATCACGGCGTCCACGGTCTCCAGGCCCGGGTCGGAAAGAAGCCGCTGCAGCAGGATTCCGGGCGTGACGAACTCGATCAGGGTGCCCGGACCGGAGACGCGCTCGCCCCGGACCGTGTAGCCGACCCGGTCCCCGAGACGGCTGCCGTCCAGGGCTGCGAGGCGGCGCGCGGCCGACCTCGCGGCGACGCGGCGGGGCTGGGTCACCACCACGCGCGGGCCGCGGTGTTTTCCTGCCCGGGCGGTGCCTGCGCCGCCGGATCCGGAGGGGGACGCGAGGTTGGCCAGCAACGGTGGAACGAGGGTGGTCTTGCCTGTACCGGGCGGCGCCTGGACCACGGCGGTTCCGCCCGCGCCGCCTGCCCGCAGGGCACCTGCCAGGTCCACCAGGGAGGCAGCGAAGGCCAAACCCGCACCGATGACGCCCAGGTCGAAAGCTGGGTTGGAGCGTGCGGCGGCGGGAGGGTGGAGCGGAGAAGTCACGCCTCCATTGTGCCTGCCCGTGACCGCTGAGGGTCAGCCTGCGGCTGCACTGACGGCGAAGAAGCCTCCTTGGGGGTCGCCGATCACGGCATTGCGGAATCCGGGCGTGTCCATCGGAGCCATCAGGATGCTGCCGCCCAGGGCGACAGCGCGGCGGGCCGTGGAGTCCGCATCATGCACGGCGAAATTGACGCTCCAGCTGCGTGCGGCCTGAAGCACTGAAGGACCCGGATCAGGCGAACTGGTCCGGGTCCTTCGCGCTCAGACTCTGCGCCTACTGCGGGATGTTGACGTTTGCCGGGTGGTCGCCGTGGCTCAAGTCGCCGTAGGCGGCGCCGCCCAGGCCGCACAGTTGGGCAGCCGTCAGACCGGACGGCGCGGCAGCGAGGGACGTCTTATCCTCTCCGTTCACAGTCACGGTGCTGGGGTACAGGGAGTTGTCAGCTTCCTTGCAGACCAGGACGATGACCTTGAAGTCGCGGGGGTTGATGAAGGTCAGTGTCACTGTGCCTCCGGCCCCCACAACAGCCTGCTGCGGGTCTGCGGTGTCATGTCCAGCCGGGGTGGTGGTCTCCACTACCCAGTAGTTGCCGGTCGGCACATCCGCAAAGGAGCACTTGCCGTCGGCGCCGGTGGTGCAGGTCAGGCCGGTTGTGGTGTCCTCAGTGCCCGGTGCGGTTCCAACAGGAGCCTCGTCCTTGTAGAGAGTGAATACCGCTCCCTGCAGTGCCGAGGCTGGCGAATCGTCATCCACCTTCACAACGTCGATCTTGCCGCACTTGTCGAAGTCCAGTGGCTGAGGGGCAATGAAGTCCTTCACCGCGGCGGTGAATGAATCGGACGAACGGCTCTTCAGGTAGGCGGTGCTGAAGCCTTTGCAGGTGCCCGCCGGGATGATGCCTGAATCCGTCAGGTTGATTGCGGCCTCACCGAAGGTCCTGGCACTGAGCGTGCGGGGATTATCCGGAGCAATCGGGTCAACGACACTGACAGTATTTATCGAGCCTTCAAAATTGCCCGTGAGCGGCTGAACTTTGCCCCAGCAGGGGACGGAATTGGATGCTTCGCAAACATCTCGGCCTACGCCCGTCGTCACCCAAAGGTGGTAGCCGAGCGTCGGAACCGTACCGCCCTGGGAGAGGTCGTACTTGATGAGAACGTCTCCCGCACTGCGGACAGGGGTGACCCCATTGCCAGACAGCGTGGCGGACTTGTTGAATTCGAAGTCCATGTTCGTGGTGCCGGTGGGCTCTTGGACCCGTTCCCAGGCGAGGTATGCAAAATCCTTGTCGCCTTCAGTGACAAGTTTTGTGTAGAAGCGGGTCAGGTCGCTCTTATTGTTCGGAATGGATCCATCAATGACGGTCGGGACGGCAGTGTCTTCCTTCGTTCCGTTGCCGAACGAGTCGTCATTCTGCCCTGTTGGTTTGTCAATGCCGCAGCCCACTTTAGGCTCGGATACGCAATTGATTCCAACATTTATCCAGTCCTTGGTCTCGTCATCGAGGACCAGATTGCCGTCGGATGCGTCGAAGGGGCTTCCCGGTAGATTGGCCTGGGCCGCTGTGGTGCCGGAGAGAAGTAACACCAAACACGCTAAACCTGCACCCCAATGGGCGACGGTTTTATTTCTCACGGAATTCTCACTTTCTGTGCTGGATGATAACAACGTGGGGAATTAACCCCACACCCTGGAATTCCCAGCAATTCCCTCATTATGAACGGCCAGCCGGAGGCCGGCCGGCCTAACCACACCCGCGATAGATCTGGAAACTCCTGGCGGGAGTGCGAAAAAACATTAGTCGCACTCACAGTCAAACTCGGGAGCCGGACAAATACAGCAGTGGTGTACACCTAACTCGCCTGAGCCGGTGTACTCGCATGACTGAATTACTACGGACTTTCTTCCCCATCAAGTGGAAATTGATTCGAGTAGTCCCGGCATTTGCGCACATATCCCACAATTCGCGGCAACACCGCAAAGGCGCCGATTATATTTATCAAAATGACGAATAAAGACACTGGCCATAAAAAATGCTCCCCGGCCCATCCGGCAGCCCGAGCAGGCAATTTGGTGGCAGTCCTGCGGCAGGTCGTATGCCAGTAATGGCATTCCCGGGATAGCCTTTCCGGATGCCTGTTGACGATCGACTTGCCCGGGCCCGGTCCGCCTACGACTTGGTGGCAGAGAGCTATTCGCGGCTGCTCCCTGATGCCAGCATCGAGGCACCGGCTGACCGCGGAATGATCGAAGCGTTTGCCAGCCACATCAAAGAGGGGGACGGCCGGCTAGTGCTGGACGCCGGGTGCGGCACGGGACGGATGATCGGCTTGTTGGAGTCCTTGGGACTCTCGACGGCGGGGATTGACATGTCCGCCGGAATGCTTGAGGTTGCCCGGAGGAACCATCCCGGATTGGACTTCGATGTTGCAGAGCTGGCGCACCTCCCCCATGCAGACCAGCAGCTGGACGGGATTTTCGCCTGGTATTCCATCATCCATTTGCAACCTTGGGAGATACCCGGAGTCTTTACGGAGTTCTTTCGGGTCCTTGCGCCCGGAGGATATGTGCTCGTCAGCTTCCAGGCGGGTGAGGGCCGCCGGCACATCTCCCGCGCCTACGGGCACAACGTCTCCATGGATGCGCAATTCTTCCCATCGGCGTGGATCTCCGAACAACTGGCCAACGCCGGATTCACCACGGTCGCCCGGATGACACGCGAACCTGGGCGCCTTGAACGGTCACCGCAGGCAGTCATACTCGCGCGGCGTCCGCCGGTGCGGGGTCAATAGGCCTCGAACTCGACCTCTACGGCCGGCGCGCCACGCAGCGCCGCGACCTGCCCGGCCTCATCCTTGAGCGACTTGATGTCTTGATCTCCCAGAGCGCCGAACGTCTTCACGGCGATGGTCAGCTTCGGCCCCCTCAGGCGCGGACGCCATGTGCCCGCAAGCTTCCCCCTCGTAAGGACCGTGCCTGGTCCGCCCGCCGCTTTCCAGACTTCCCGGTGGTACTTCTCGTCGACGATCGTGTTCCGATCGTGTATCTGGGTGTACGGATCATGTGGCGGGAGCAGACGCACCCCTTTCGGCATCGGCGCGGACAGCAGCGCGTCGAGATCCTCGGTGAGGATCCAAGATGGCAGGCCGGCGAAGTCGACCTGTGTCATCTCGTCCTCGATCAGGCTCCACCATGGGCCGGTGTCACCCGGATGGACCCCCGTCCATGCGGCGAACCCGCCGCGTGTTGACGGTCCGTAGCAGCGCAAGTAGCGGCGAAGCAGTTCGGCGCGTGCGAGGTCCGGGGCGACGTCCGGGATCGGATGGCCAAGCCATTCATTGACCAGGACGAGTGGTGCCTTGTTCCCGGTGCGCGGCGCGAAGCAGACCACACGCTGCAATGTGAGGATGCGGATGCAGAAATGGACTATGCCCTCGCCAAACGGCTGCCCGGGGGCGTATGGACCGTTCTCCTGCCAGATGCCTCGTTGTCGCTGCGGCAGCCTGCGGGCAATTCGCGTGGCGATCTCTGCGCCCAACTCGTTGATGGCGAGCCTCCGCCCGGACAGGACGTCGCCGATCTCGGCGCCCGTCAGCTCAACGGCCTTGGTGAAGCTCATCCCGAGCTTGTCCAACGCCGGCTCCACGCCGGAAACAAGGTGGCGCATCGCCTCCTCGGTGGGCGGCAGCACTCCGGTAGTGAAGACCGCTGCATCCGAGGTCGGGAAGTAGAACGGCGAGCCGCGCATGCACCAGGACTGCAGCAGGCTTTTCTCCTCGGCGACTGCGGAGGCCAACTGATCCTGCCTGAAGTTCCCCACCCTGGCGTGCAGGGCCAGCAGCGCCGACCCGGGCGGGCTGTTCTGAATGCCGCACCGCCCGGCAGCGCGGGGCAGCCCGTCCTCCGCTAGCCGTTCGGTGAGGCAGTGGGCGCCAAGACGAAACGCAATGACCTGGCCCTTCGAAATCCTGTGAGGCACTGGCTCATACTATCGCCGCCTGTCAGCCGCCCCTGGGAGAGAGCTGCTTCGCCCTGCCAATGCTTACCTGAAGGTGCCTATAGCACTTCAAAGTGCGTCATCCGGTGCCGGAATTGTTGCCCCCCGAAGCGGGTTGGCCATGACAGAAGGCGCTGAACAGAAGCGCCCGGATACCTAGGAGAATCCCATGTCCATTGTCATTGCAGGAGCCACCGGCCAGCTGGGACGCCTCGTCGTCAAGGAACTGCTGAGCCGCGGGGTACCGGCCGACCGGATCGTGGCGGCGGGCAGGTCCGCCGAGCAGCTCGCCGAACTATCGGCGCGCGGCGTCAACACCGCAACGGTTGATTACAACGACCCGGCCAGCGTAAATGCTGCCCTGAACGAGGGCGACACTCTCCTTCTCATATCCGGCAGCGACGTCCAGAACCGCACCACCCAGCACCAGACCGTCATCGACGCCGCCGTCCGGGCGAAGGTCGGCCACATCCTCTACACCAGCGTCCTGGCGGCCGACACCACCCCGCTGGTCCTGGCACCCGACCATGTGAAGGCCGAAGAGCTCATCCGCGCCAGCGGACTACCCTTCACCTTCCTGCGCAACGGCTGGTACACGGAAAACTACGCTGCCGCCCTGCACTCGGCCCGCGAGACCGGAACGCTCCTGGGCAGTGCCGGCGAGGGACGTGTGGCCAGCGCAACCCGCGCTGACTACGCCGCAGCCATCGCCGCCGTCCTGAGCACAGCCGGACATGAAGGCCACGTTTACGAGCTGTCAGGCGATCACGCCTGGACCTACCAGGAGCTGGCGTCGGCCTTCTCCACGGTCCTTGGACGCCCCGTTAGGTATGCCTCGGTGAGTCCGGCTGAACACGCCCTCGCCTTGGAGGCCGCAGGCCTTGACGCCGCGACAGCAGGATTCCTCGCAGCCCTGGACGGCAACATCCAGCAGGGTGCACTCGCATTGTCCACCGGCGACCTCGCCCGGCTGGCAGGCCGTCCCACCACTCCCCTGCTTGACGGTCTGCGCCCGCTGGCCGGGTGAGCCCGCCGCTGGGCTGGGAGGCCCGCCGCTGGGCTGGGAGGCCCGTCCCGGCGGATAATGGCATCCACAGGCTACGGTCGGCGCGGTCAGGAGGGGCCGGAATGCACACTATTCCGCGGATTACGGTGGAGGTGCCGGTGCTCAGCATCGGATCCGGCCCCTCGGACTATGAGGGCCTTGGCAGCTACGTCCGTGCCCTGCGCAGGCCGCGCGGACTGCATATGACGCTGCTGCACCTCGGGGTACTGGACGATTTCTCCCAGGACGTCTCGGAATGGACCAAAGGCATAACCAGCGCTGATGCCGCTGTCCACAGCACACTGACCTGGTTGGACGGGCTGCCCGTGCTGGACGGCTTCGCCGGCAGCGCCGAGCGGTTGATTCCGCTGGGCGGCGGCAACGTGACCGGGCTTGAAGTGGACGTTCCGGAGCACGTCCGGAAATACCAGGTATTCCTCGTCCAGGCCCTCCACGAACTGCTGGACGGGTTGCTGGTGGACAACGTCGATGACTTCATCCTCAGTTCCCGGGCCCTGGGCTTCAGGTCCCCGCACTGGTTACCGCACGTTGCCGTGGGCAGCCCCCGCACCAGGGACGCCGGGACGCGGGAGATTCAACCGCTCACCATAGAGTTCGGCGAATCACGGATCAGGAACCGTCAGATGCTCCCCGGCGCCGGACAATAGGGCCGGAGCGCACCTATTGCGTCTTTTCCGCTGCAGGCACGGCGTCTTGGCTGACGGTGGTGGCCGCCCAGCTGGCCAGCAGCTTCAGGCGCTCGTCGCTGGCAGAACCGGGTTCGGCGGTGTACGCGAACATGGTCCAGCCGGGATTGGCCGGCAGTTCCATCGCCTCGTAGGCGAGTTCAAGGTCGCCCACCACCGGATGGTGCAGCTTCTTCATCCCGGTCCGGTGGAAACGGACGTTGTGGGCCGCCCACCGGGTGCGGAACTCCTCGCTGCGGGTGGCGAGTTCCCCCACCAGATCGGTGAGGCCCTTGTCGTGCGGGCGCTGGCCGGCGTAGCTGCGAAGGATGGCCACGACGTCGTTCGCCACCTGTTCCCAATCAGGGTAAAAGGTGCGCGCCCCCGGGTTGAAGAACACAAAACGTGCACTGTTGGCGGGACGCACCGGATCAGCGAGGATCGGCGCGTACAGCGCGCGGCCGAGCGCGTTGGCGGCGACGAAATCCATGCGCTCATTGCGGATCCAGGTGGGCGCGCCGGTGACGGAATCCAGGAACCGCTGCAGCCCGGGGCGCACCTGCTCCGGAGGTGCCGGACGACGACGGCGGGCAGGCCGCTGCTGAGCCGCGCGGGCCAGGGCAAAAAGGTGGGCGGTTTCGGCTTCGTCAAGCCGCAGCGCGTGGGCGATCGCTTCCAGGACTTCGTCGGAAACACCGGTAAGGTTACCGCGCTCCAGCCGGGCGTAGTAGTCCACACTGACCGAGGCCAGGGTGGCCACTTCTTCCCGGCGCAGCCCGGGCACGCGCCGGTTGGTGCCGACGATCAGGTTCACCTGCTCGGGCGTCACTTTGGCCCGGCGGGACCGGAGGAACTCACGTACGTCGCTTTGGCTATCCATGGAATCAGGCTACGTCGGGTCCCGCGATCCCGGGAGGGCCTGCCAGAACACCGTTCGCGGCGGCCTACGCCGCGGCACGCCCGGCCAACCCGTCCGCGATTCTGGCGATCATCCTGGTCAGCTACTTCTAAATCGTGCTGGACGCTTCCATCCGCCGCCGCCCTCGTCATCGTGCTGATCTTCATCGTTCCGGCCGAGGCCGCGGCCCGCCGGACCCAACAGAATATTCGAGCTCAACCAGCCCGGCGTCGTAGGTCTTTGCGCCCAGGAGGGTGAGGAGGAGGGGATCGTGGCCGGAAGGGAATACGCCCCGGCCCGCGCCAATGGCAACGGGCATGACGACAAGCCGGACGCCGTCCACTTCGCCGGCGTCAAAAAATGCCTCGCTCAAGGTCAGGCTGCCCCAGAGCACGATGTTGCCCCCGAATTCGCCCTTGATGCGGCGGATCGCCGCAACCGCATCCCCTGATTCGACCGCGGCCTCGGGATAGTCGCCCCACGGTGCGTTCTTCAACGTCCGGGAGAACACAAAGCGGCGCAGTGCGTTGAGTGCCGGCGCGATGATTTCGCCTTCTGATGCCGGAGTGGGCCAGAATTCAGCGAACATCCTGTATGTGGATGCGCCGAGGACCATCGCATCGACGGTATCGAGCCACGCCAACTGGCTGCGGTCGAATTCGGCCGTGCCCCCTTCGAGCATCTCGTAGGCCGTAAATTCGTTATTGGCATTGGCGGCGAAACCGTCGGCAGTAACGAATTCCTGAACAATCAATCGACCCATGATCGGCACCTCGCTTCCGTGGTCCGATGGACTTTACGCCGGGCCGTGGCCCCCTTCAACCCGTCAAAACCTTCAACCCGTCAAAACGCTGAAACCGTGAACCCCAGGCCCAGCAGGCCGCGGCCCGCCTGTTCAAGGATCGGGTCCAGGGTCAGCGTCGGGTGGTTGAGCAGAACGTCAACGTCGCGTTGGATGCGCTGGAGCGGATGGGACAGGCGGTGCGCGCTCCCGCCCGATCCTGCCATGATGTGGCGAACCGCGTCGGCCGACGCCTTGCCGCTGAGGGCGAGCGCGAGCCGGAATTGTGCCCGCTCGTGGTCCGTCATTGCCATGGGCCGTCGCTGATGGGAGGCAGTTATTACCCGGACCGCTTCATCCCACTGCAAACGAGCCGTGGCAACGAGCCCGTAAGCGTGCGAGAACCGCGCCTGTGCAAGGGGCGAATCAGCCTGCCGGTTTTCAGCCGTGTTCTTGACTTTGCGCACCAGAACGCGTTCGCGGAACAATTCGACGGCGTGCTCGGCCGCCCCCAGGGCGGCGGCGGGTGCCACCAGGTTCAGCAGCGTGGCCAGGGGTGTGTGGATGATCGGATCCGGATGGATCCGGCTGCCGGGATTGTCAGCGGCGCTCAGCAACGCCCAGTCAAGCGTCCGATACTCCGGAACAAAAAGCCCCTCCGCCTGGATATCGTTGCTGCCCGTTCCCCTCAGGCCGGCGGTATGCCAGACGTCCAGCAGTTCGACGTCGGACATGGGAACCAGGCACTGCAGGCGGGCGTCCCCGTGCTGCACGGCCAGCAGCGCCCACTCCGAATGCATCACGCCCGAGGCAAAGGTCCAACGGCCCGTAATGGAGTAGCCTCCCGGAACTTTGACCGCCTGCCCGACGGGGGCGCCGGTGGCGGCGGCCAGAGGTGCCGGTCCGTCGGCGAAGACGTCGTCCTGGACGTCACGCGGCCAACGGGAGAGCATCCAGACATGCTCAATAAGGTGCCCGACGGTCCACGCTGTGGAGGGGCATCCCCGGCCGACCCGACGCACAACCTCAACGTATGTTTCCACGCCCATGCCGAAGCCACCAACGGCCTTCGGCGAGAGCACACGGAAGACATCCGCCTCCTTCAAATCCGCCATCGTGGCGTCCGGAAGGCGGCGGATCCGCTCGGTTTCCTCGGCCCGCTCCCGCAGGCGTGGCACGAGCGCGTCGACGCGGGCCAGCATCTCCTCATCGCTTGGAAGGTCAGCGGGCGCAAGGTCGAGGGTATGCGCCGTGTGGTCCCGCTTGGTGGCCAGGTAACCGCGGTTGGCCGGCGAGAGGTGAACCCCGGTGGGGACCTGCTCTGTGACGCCGATGCCCAGGACGCGGAGCTGGGCTGCTTTGTCCGGGTTGTTGGTGAGCAGGCGGACGGTGGTGGCCCCGATGGCGCCCAGCATCTGGGCAGCTGCCGTGTAGTCGCGCTCATCGTCGCCATGGCCCAGGGCACGATTCGCCTCGTAGGTGTCAAGACCGGTGTCCTGCAGGGCGTAGGCGTCCAGCTTCGGGTACAGGCCGATGCCGCGGCCTTCCTGGCGGAGGTAGAGGAGGAACCCTCCGGTGGCGCTGATTTCCTCCACCGCTTCCCGCAGCTGCGGACCGCAGTCACAGCGCTGGCTGCCGAACACGTCGCCGGTCAGGCATTCGCTGTGCAGCCGGACCAGCGGGCCTGCGCCAGGCATCGCCGGATCTTGCACATCCGTATCAAGCAGCGCCTGCTCCCAGGCGCCCAGGGCGAGCAGCAGGTGTTCCTTGCCGTCGGCAAGCCCGTGAAACGTCAGCACCTCTGCCGTGGACACGAACCCGTCGGGGAAGCGCAGCGGTACGGTAACCCTGCTGCGGATGGCAGCGGCGGCTACTGCCACAGCAAGCGGCGTGAAGGGCTCGGACACAACGGTCATCTTGGCCTCAGCATTCGGTAAGGGTTGCAAATTACTTGAAGGTTGAAGTTAACCGTACAGCCGGTTAGTTGAACCTGCAAGTATTTGCCACACCTCGCCCGCCGTCCGGGCCCCAGCGGGCCGCCCCCCGCGGGGCGGCCTAGGAGTTCTTCAGCAGGGCCACATCCGAGACGAGTTCGATGTGCTCCAGCATTGCCGCGGCCGCACCAGCAGAATCCTGCGCCCTGATGGCGTCAGCAATCTTGCGGTGGGATGCGAGTGACTGCTCCGGGCGGCCCGGCTGCCCGAGCGACTCGAGCCGGGTCTCCAGCACCATCCCGGCGATGAACGTCATGAGCTGAGCGAGCACCGCGGAGTGTGCGGCGGCGGTTACGGCCTGATGGAACAGTTCGTCGCCATGCGCGCCCCGGCCGCCTGAGGCAACCTCCTCAGCCATCGCATCGAGGGCCTTGTCGATGGCCTTCATGTCCGCCTCGCTGCGCCGGGCCGCGGCCAGTTCGGCAAGCTTGACCTCGAGCGTGCTCCGCGCTTCAACGATCTCCGGAAGCCTGCTGCGGTGTTCGCGCAGCCCCTTGATCACGGACGGAACATTGGGCCGGTAGACCAGCACGGCCCCGGTGCCGTGCTGGACATCGATCACGCCAAGAACTTCAAGCGCCACCAGGGCCTGCGCCAGCGTTGCGCGGGAGACCCCCAGCCGCTCGGCCAGCTCACGCTCTGCCGGCAGGGTGTCCCCTGGCCCCAGCTCGGCGGCCTCAATGAAGTCCATGAGCTGCTCCACGAGCTGCTCATAGAGCCGCGGCCGCGAGACCCTGGAGATCTGTTGCGTTGCTGTCTTCTTTGGCATTGCGCGTCCTTCCGGCGACGTCCTGACCCCAAGCCTACCGAAGAACTATTGACAAAGACACCTAGTGTCTAGGAGGCTAGGCCAGTGAGCCAGTAATCCACGTCACACCAACCCCTGATCCGGAGGAACAACGATGTCCGCTCCCGTCCTGTCCATCATCATCCTGGCGGTGATGTTCCTGCTGGCCACGGTGCTGCCCCTCAACATGGGCGCCCTGGCTTTCGTAGGGGCGTTCCTGCTGGGGTCGGTCGTCCTCGGCATGTCCACCAACGACATCCTGGCCAATTTCCCCGGCGGCCTTTTCCTGACCATCGTCGGCGTCACGTACCTCTTCGCCATCGCACAAAACAACGGCACCATTGACCTCCTGGTGCGCGGCGCCGTCCGGCTGGTAGGCAACAAAGTGGCGCTGATCCCCTGGGTCATGTTCGCCATCACCGCGCTGATCACCGCCGTCGGCGCATTGTCCCCCGCCGCTGTCGCCATCATCGCGCCGATCGCCCTCAGCTTTGCCGCCAAGCACAAGATCAACCCGCTCATGATGGGCATGATGGTCATCCACGGCGCCCAGGCCGGCGGCTTCTCCCCCATCGCCGTCTACGGCGTGACGGTCAACGGCATTATCGGCAAGACCGACCTCGAAGCCAGCCCCATGGCCATCTTCCTGGCCAGCTTCCTGTTCAACCTGGCCATCGCGGTGGTGCTGTCGCTCGTCCTCGGCGGCGGCAGGTTCCGGTCCACCAAAGCCGGCCGGGTAGTGGAACAGGCCGCTGAAACGCGGATGTCCGTCAGCGTCGGCGCCCGCGCAGCCGGCGTCACCCTGCAGGGCTCCGGCTCGGACATCTCCCCGGCCGGCGTTTCGGCCAAGGGCACTTCGGGCGGCTCCGGAGCGCCTGCAGCGGATCAAGCAGGCGTCTCCGCGAACGGGGCCCGCGCCAATATCCCCCAGCTCGTCACCATCCTGGGCCTGATCGCCCTCGCTGTCATCTCGCTCGGCTTCAAGGTGGACGTCGGCTTCGTCTCCATCACGATCGCCATCGTCCTGGCCCTGGTGTCCCCGGCCGCCCAGAAGGGCGCTGTGAACAAGATCAGCTGGTCTACCGTCCTTCTCATCTGCGGCATGCTCACCTTCGTGGGCGTCCTCGAGGAAGCCGGCACCATCAAGTTCGTTTCCGACGGCGTAGCCCAGCTCGGCATGCCGCTGCTCGCCGCCCTGCTGATCTGCTACATCGGCGGCGTCGTTTCGGCCTTCGCCTCCTCCACCGCCATCCTCGCAGCCCTCATCCCGCTGGCCGTACCCTTCCTGGCCACCGGCGAAATCGGCGCGGTGGGCGTCATCGCCGCCCTCGCCGTCGCCTCGACGATCGTTGACGTCTCGCCGTTCTCCACCAACGGCGCACTGGTGCTTGCCAACGCGCCCGAAGACGTGGACAAGGACCGGTTCTACAAGCAGATCCTGGCCTACAGCGGCATCGTCGTCGTGGCCGGTCCCGCCATCGCCTGGCTGGTCATGGTGGTCCCGGGCTGGCTGTAAGGGCCGCCACCCAACCCCGCCGCTGCAACCCAGGCATCCATATTCAACAAAAGGAACTCCCATGAAGAGCACTGAATCCACGACGCGGACCGACGGCCCGCTCTCGGGCTACCTTGTGGTGGACCTGAGCCGCGCCCTGGCCGGCCCGCATGCCGGCATGATGCTGGCCGATCTCGGAGCCCGGGTCATCAAGGTCGAAAACCCCGGCACCGGGGACGACACCCGCGGCTGGGGCCCGCCCTTTGTCGGGCCTGAGGATGATCCGCAGGCCACCTACTTCCTGTCCTGCAACCGGAACAAGGAATCCATCGCCCTGGACCTGAAGAGCGACGACGGGCGGACAGTCCTGCGCGAACTGCTGGAACGCGCCGACGTCGTGATCGAGAACTTCCGCCCCGGCGTCCTGGACCGGCTGGGTTTCTCCGCCGCTGAAATGCACGCGCTCAACCCCGCCTTGGTGATCCTGTCGATCACCGGATTCGGGCATGACGGCCCGGAATCCCGGCGCAGCGGCTATGACCAGATCCTGCAAGGCGAAGCCGGGCTGATGTCCCTGACGGGTTCGGGGCCCGAGGACCCCCAGCGGGTGGGTGTGCCCATCGCCGACCTCTTGTCCGGCATGTATGGCGCCTTCGGCACCCTGGCGGCTCTGCTGCAGCGCGAACGGACCGGGCAGGGCCAGATCGTCCGCACCTCACTGCTTGCGGCCCTTATCGGTGTGCACGCCTTCCAGGGCACCCGGGCCACTGTGGCCGGCGAGGTTCCGAAAGCCCAGGGCAACCACCACCCCTCCATCGCCCCCTACGGCCTGTTCCACTGCCGGCAGGGGAAGGTCCAGATCAGCGTGGGAAGCGAAAAGCTCTGGAACACCTTCGCCTCCGCCTTCGGAATCGACGGAGCACGGCCGGAATTCGCCAGCAACGCGGACCGGGTGCGCAACCGCGAGAAAGTCATTGAAGAAGTGGAGTTGGCGTTCTCCGATTACGAGGCCGGGGAACTGCTCACAAAGCTCAACGAAGCCGGCATACCGGCCGGCAAGGTCCGGACGCTGGACGAGGTCTATGCCTGGGAGCAGGTCCATTCCCAGGGGCTGGTGATCGACGTCGACCACAAGATCCTGGGCAGCGTGAGCCTGCCCGGTCCACCGCTGCGGTTTTTCAGCGCAGCGGACACCGCCGAAACGACCCTCACGGCGCACACCGCCCCGCCGCTGCTGGACCAGGACGGCGAACAGATCCGGCAGTGGCTCGGACTGCTGCCCGCCGGCGCAAACGGCACCCCCGCCGGCCCGGAGCAGGAAGTGCGCTGACCATGCTGACAGAACAGAAGGTCGGGCACCTCGACGCCGCCGAACTCATCACCGCGGTGCTCGACCCGGGTTCCTACCTGAGCTGGGACGCTCCGGTGGTTGATCCCGATGCCGGACCCGAGTACCAGGAGGAACTGGCAGCCGCACGTGCCAGGACAGGAGTGGACGAATCCGTCATCACCGGTGAAGGCCTCATCCGCGGCCGGCGTGTGGCTGTCATCGTCAGCGAGTTCCGGTTCCTCGCCGGGTCCATCGGGCTGGCCGCAGCGGAGCGCATCGTCACCGCCGTCGAACGGGCCACCCGGGAGGGCCTGCCGCTCCTGGCCGGCCCGGCGTCGGGCGGCACCCGCATGCAGGAAGGCACCATCGCCTTCCTGTCCATGGTGAAAATCAGTGCCGCCGTCCGCGCGCACCGCCAGGCCGGGCTCCCCTATCTCGTGTACCTCAGGCACCCCACCACCGGAGGGGTCATGGCGTCGTGGGGATCCCTCGGCCATATCACCGTGGCCGAACCCGGCGCCCTGCTTGGATTCCTTGGACCGCGCGTCTACGAGGCGCTGCACGGCACGCCGTTTCCGGAGAACGTTCAGGTCGCTGAAAACCTCTTCGACAAAGGCCTCATCGACGCCGTGGTCCCTCCGGCGCAACTGTCCGACGTCGTCGACCGCGCCCTGGGCATGCTGGTCAGCGGTCCGCACCCGCAGCTCGCGCCGCCGAAGACCCTCTCAGTCAAGCCGTCCGACACCGGCGCCTGGGAATCGATCGAAATCTCCCGCAATCCCCGCCGGCCGGACCTGCGGCAGCTCCTGGCCTACGGGGCCCGGGACGTCCTCCCGCTGAACGGCACAGGTCAGGGGGAAAAAGACCCCGGGCTTCAGCTTGCCCTGGCACGCTTCGGCCAGGAATCCTGCGTGGTCATCGGCCACACCCGGCCCAGGCCCGCACGGCAGACCGCCATGGGACCGGCGTCGCTCCGGGAAGCACGTCGCGGGATGCGGCTCGCCGAAGAGCTGGGGCTGCCGTTGCTCACGGTCATCGACACCGGCGGCGCGGCCTTGTCCAAGGAGGCCGAGGAAGGCGGGCTGGCCGGCGAGATTGCCCGGTCACTGCACGACCTGATTGGATTGCATTCCCCTACCGTGTCCGTACTGCTGGGCCAGGGTGCCGGGGGCGGGGCGCTGGCCCTCCTGCCCGCGGACCGCACCATCGCCGCCCGGCATGCATGGCTGTCCCCGCTGCCGCCCGAAGGCGCGTCCGCCATCGTCCACCGGAGCACCGCTTTTGCCCCGGCCATGTCCGAAGCCCAGGGCGTCAACGTGGCAGCCCTCTACGCCGCCGGCTTGGTGGAGCACATCGTGGACGAACGCGGCCACGCCGACCACGGCGACGCTTCCCTTGAGTCAAGGGCATTCTGCCTGCGCATGGGACGGGCCATAGAGTACGAGCTCGCCGCCCTGTCCGCCGCCGGGATGAACGAGCTGCTCCCCCGGCGGCTGGCAAAGTACCGGAACCTGGGCGGCATCATCGCCGGGTGATCCCCACGCGGACAGCGTCCAAAGAGGACCGGTGGAAATCCGTGTGCCACACATCGATGTCCCGTCCCTGTCCGTCGGTGACCACGTATTCGGGCCAGCGGTCGAAGGCCGAGCAGGGATGGGAGATGCCGAAGTCCACCATGTCCGTGACGTCCAGGCCGGACACTCCGGTGAGGACTGCGTGGTGGTCGAAGAGGTTGCGCACTGAAGCCGCCGCACCGACCCTTGGGGCGCCGTCAGCGGTCTGGGCGGACAGGACCACCGGCAGTCCGGCGTCGTAGGGAAGGTCGCGCTTGCCGGCGCCGACGACGGCCATGCCTGCTTCGGGGATTGACAGCACGACGGCGCGGACAGTCAGGGCCGGGATCAGACCGGGCACGGGGCTGACGCCCGCGTACGTGCCGTGATCGTGGGTGACGTAGCAACCCGATCGGAGGATCCGCCGCGTTCCGGGCACGTGGCCGGCGTCCGGAAGGTAGTCCGCCACACGGTCCGGGAACGCGGAGCCGCCCATGGAGTAGACGGGCCGGGGCGTTTCAAAAAACGGCACGGCTTCCAGATAGATGTCCCGCACCAGGCGGCAGTGCCGGTCGACGGCGGCAACGGTCTCGTCCGCCCTGCTGTTGGGCACCACGCCTTCGTAGCCGGCCACTCCAACGAGCCTGAGGCCCGGCTCGGCGCGGACCAGTTCGGCAAGGCGGACAGCATCGTGGAGGTTCCGCACTCCCGTGCGCCCGCCCGGCGTTCCGACGTCGAGCAGCACTTCCAGGGGCGGGCCCGCTTCCCCGGTGAACACCTGCGCCGCTGCGGTGATGCCGGCAGCGGAGTCGACGAAACAGCGGATTTCGCGCCCGGGGTCTTCATCCAACCAGCTGCGAAGCCTTGCCAGGCCCTCCCGGTCCACCACCTCATTGGCGATGAGAACCTGCTGGTGGCCCCAGTCCAGCGCCGCGGCCACCTGGTCCACGGTGGCGACGGTCACGCCGACGGCACCGGCGGCCAGTTGGCGGGTGATGATCGGGGCGGACATGGTGGTCTTCACGTGTGGCGCCAGATCCACCTGCCGGTCCCGGCACCAGGCCGCCATGACGCGGATGTTGTTGTCAAGGGCATCGAGATTGAGCCGGAGCTGCGGATACGGCATGCTCGATTGTGTCACGGCCCGGGCTGTCCAGGCCGAATCAGCGAAGGGGCCGGAGTGGACACGCGAAAGCTGAAGTATTTTCTCGCCGTTGTGGACCACGACGGATTCAACCGCGCTGCAGAGCATCTGTTGATCGCCCAGCCTTCGCTGTCCCAGACCATCGCCGGCTTGGAGAAGGACCTCGGAGTGCCGCTCTTCCACCGCATCGGCCGGCGGGCGGTGCTCAGCGAAGCGGGCAGGGAACTCGTGGGGCCAGCGCGCCTGGTGATGCGGGACCTTGATGCCGCACAGTCCGCAGTGCAGGCACTCCGCGGGGTGCGCAGCGGCAGGCTGGACATCATCACCATGCCCTCCCCGGGGATCGAACCCCTGACCTCGATGATCGCGGGGTTCACCCGGATGCATCCCTCGGTCCGGCTCAACGTCAGCGCCGCGTTCACGCCCGAGGAGGTCATCGAATCCGTCCGAACCGGCAGCACCGAAATCGGGCTGGCAGGTTCCTCAACGCCCATCCGGGTCCCCGGGGTGCAGGTCCTGGAGCTGGAACGCCAGCCGCTGATCCTGATCGTGAACCCGCAGGCTGACACGTTCAATCCGGGCACAGCCATCGAGCGGGAGGACCTCGGCGGTCACCGGCTGGTCGCCAGCCAGCGCGGGTCGCTGATGCGGTGGCTGGTGGACGACGCGCTGGCGCGCGGCGTCAACGCGGAGATCGTCGTCGAGGTCGCCCACCGGACCTCCATCCTGCCGCTGGTACTCGCCGGAGTGGGCCATGCCGTGATGCCCTCCTCCTGGGCGCCCACCGCGCACAAGGCCGGGCTGCGCACCCTGCTCATCGAACCCGTGTCCACCCTTGATGTGGCAATACTCAGCCGGAAGGAAGACCTGACGCCCGCGGCACGTGCGTTCCTCAAGGTGGCTGAGCTGCACATACCTGCCGAAACCGATCCACTGCTCCGCTAGCGCCGTTTTGAGGGCCCAGAACGGCGCTAGCGGAGCAATCGATGGAGGGAATCAATAGGCTGAGCCTATTTGCCGTATCGAATCTTGGTCTTGGACGCCCACTACACCCAGGCCGTCTACTTGAAGAGGAAGGCAGTGTGACGCTGCTAACAGACTCAACGAGGAGGTAGGCACATGAGCGCCACCCAGAAATTCAGCATCGCTTCAATCCCCGCGGACGGCGTGGGCAAGGAAGTCGTCTCTGCCGGCCGCCGCGTCCTGGAGGCCCTGGCAGCGAACTCCAACGGCAAGTTCGCCTTTGACTGGACCGAGTTCCCCTGGGGCTGCGGCTACTACGAAAAGACCGGCCAGATGATGGATCCCAAGGGACTTGAAGCCCTCAAGGACTTCGACGCCATCTACTTCGGCGCCGTCGGCTGGGAGAACGTCCCGGACCACATCAGCCTCTGGGGCCTGCGGCTGAACATCACGCAGAACTTCGACCAGTGGGCCAACATCCGCCCGGTCAAGTTCCTCCCCGGCATCCAGTCTCCGCTCCGCAAGGCTGACAACACCGAGCTTGACTGGATTGTTGTCCGCGAGAACAGCGAAGGGGAATACGCGGGCCTCGGCGGACGCAACCTCAGCGGCCGCGGCCCGGGCAACGAGGTGGCGCTGCAGACCGCCCTCTTCACCGAAAAGGGCTGCGAGCGCATCATGCGCTTCGCCTTCGACCTCGCCCGGACCCGCACGGTGAAAAAGGTCTCCTCCGTCACCAAGTCCAATGCCCAGCAGTACGGCATGGTCCTGTGGGACGAAACCTTCCAGCGCGTGGCCCTCGACTACCCGGACGTGGCCACCGAGAGCGTCCTGGTTGACGCCATGAGCGCCAAGTTCATCCTCAAGCCGGAGGACCTCTCCGTCGTCGTCGCATCGAACTTGAACGCGGACATCCTCTCGGACCTGGGCTCGGCCCTGTCCGGAAGCCTGGGCCTGGCGGCCAGCGCGAACCTGAACCCGGAGCGCCGCTTCCCGTCCATGTTCGAACCGGTCCACGGCTCCGCACCGGACATCGCCGGCAAGGGCATCAGCAACCCGATCGGCGCGATCGCCAGCGCTGCCCTGATGCTGGACCACTTCGGCCTGCATGAGGAGGCCCGGCTGGTCGAAGCCGCCATCGAGCGGACCACCGCCGCCGGCCACCTGACCCGTGATGTGGGCGGCGAAGCCACCACCGATGACGTCACCGAAGCGATCATCGAGGCACTTACCCACACCCTGGCCGCCGTCTAGCCAGAGCACGCGACCGGCCGGCTCCCGTCGGCCAAGCACTCCCGGAGTGGACGGCGGCTCAACACGCTGCCGCCGTCCATTCCGCCATGCCCAATCATCAAGCCCCTCCAGCTACATTCCACAATGAGGTAGGAATCATGGAACACATCACCCCCACCGGCAGCGCCGGGACAACCCCGGCAGCGGCCCCCAAGACACGCTGGTACCGGCAGCTGTACTTCTGGGTCCTGACAGCGATCGTCATCGGCATACTGGTCGGCTGGCTGGCCCCCGCCGCAGGCGTTGCCATGGAACCCATCGGCACCACGTTCGTCGATGCGATGAAGATGCTCATCGGCCCCATCGTCTTCCTCACCATCGTCGGCGGTATCGCCAGCGTCGCAGACCTGAAGAAAGTGGGTATGACGGGACTCAAGGCCCTCACCTACTTCCAGGTAGGCACCATCTGCGCCATGATCTTCGGCCTCGTAGCTATCAACGTCTTCCGGCTCGGCGACGGCGTCAACGCCGACGCCGACAGCATCGAGACCTCCGAGTCCGCCGCGAAGCTCATCGACGCCGGCGCCCACCAGGAATGGTGGCAGTTCCTCACCAAAATCATCCCGGAAAGCATCGTTGCCCCCTTCGTTGAGGGCAACATCCTGCAAATCATCTTCATCGCTGTCGTCTTCGGCATCGCTCTGAACGCCATGGGCAAAGTGGGCGCCCCCGTTCTCGACGGCGTGCAGCGCCTCACCGGCGTCATGTTCAAGATCCTGGGCTTCATCATGAAGGCCGCCCCGCTGGGCGCCTTCGGCGCCATGGCTTTCGCCGTCGGAAAATACGGCGTCTCCTCCCTGACCAGCATGGGCGGGCTGATCGCCCTCTTCTACGTCACCTCGATCCTGTTCGTCGTGGTGGTCCTCGGCTCCGTGATGGCCTTCCTCAGGCTGAACATCTTCAAGATGATCCGGCACCTCAAAGAGGAGTACCTGCTCATCCTGGGCACCTCCACCGCCGAACCTGCCCTGCCCGGCCTGATGCGCAAGCTCGAGCACGCCGGTGTCAAGAAAGAAACCGTCGGCCTGGTTGTTCCCACCGGCTACAGCTTCAATCTCGACGGCGCCGCAATCTACCTCTCCCTGGCGGCGCTCTACATCGCACAGGCCACCAACACGGATCTGACCATTGGCCAGCAACTTGGCCTGCTCGCCGTCATGCTCCTGACCTCCAAGGGTGCTGCCGGCGTCGCGGGCGGCGGCTTCATCGCCCTCACCGCAACGCTCACCACCCTCGGCACCATCCCGGCCGCCGGCATCATGCTCATCTTCGGCATCGACAAGTTCATGTCCGAGTGCCGCGCCATCGTGAACTTCACCGGCAACGCCGTCGCCACCCTCTTTATCGCCTGGTGGGACCGCACACTCGACGCCGACCGGGTCCGCCGCGTCTTCAACGGCGAATCCGTTGAACCCATGCCCGCCGAGGACCCGATCCACCTGGACGAAGTCACCGATATCGACGACGACCTGGCTGAATACGGCCACCACGCGCCCAAGCACCCCTCCACCGACCGCCGACCCGCCTACTCGGAAACCATCTGACATGATCAACGCCATCGCCCCGAAGACCGTGCGGACCCTGGTCGCGCCCGACAAGTTCAAGGGCAGCCTCACCGCCGGTGAAGTTGCCGACGCATTGGCCGCCGGACTCCGTTCCGCCACCGGCGCCGGGACGGTGCACTGCGAGATCCTTCCACTCGCAGACGGAGGTGACGGCAGCGTTGACGCCGCCGTCACCTCCGGCTTCAGCCGCCGAAGCTACACCGTTGCAGGACCCACCGGCCAGCCCGTCCAGGCAGACATCGCTTTCGACGGCGTGACGGCAGTCGTGGAGGTCGCGAACACCTGCGGCCTCGCCCTCCTGCCGGACGGAAAGCTGGAACCGCTGAACGCCTCCAGCCGCGGATTCGGCGAGGCCATCCTTTTCGCACTGGGCCTCAACCCCGCCAGGATTGTCTTGGCCCTGGGCGGCAGCGCCAGCACCGATGGCGGCATGGGAATGCTCACCGCCCTCGGCTACAGCTTCCGCGACCCGGAAGGACGGCAGCTCTACGGCAGCGGGCAAACCCTGGAACAAATCCACTCCGTCTACCGCACGGAACTCCCGGGACTGTCCGCCACGGAACTCATCGTCGCCAGCGACGTCCACAACCCGCTGCTCGGAGCCCAAGGCGCACCCGCCGTCTTCGCGCCCCAAAAAGGTGCCGGACCGGACGCCGTCGCATTGCTCCACAAGGGCCTTGAGCACTTCGTGGCCAAGATGGCGGAAGCCGGATTCACAGACGCCGCGATGCTGGCCGAACATGACGGCGCCGGAAGTGCCGGCGGAATCGGCTACGCCTGCCTGTTGCTTGGGGCGGAGCAGGTCTCCGGCGCTGACTTCTTCCTGGACCTGCTGGACTTCAACACCCGCAAGGACAGCTGCGATGTTGTCATCACGGGAGAGGGCAGTATCGACGAACAGACCCTGGCCGGGAAACTGCCGTCCGCCGTCGCCCGCCGCTCCGGAACCCGCCCGATCATCGCTGTTGCCGGCCGCTCGCTCCTCCCGAGGGAGCGATGGTCCGAGCTGGCCCTGACCCGGGTCTACACCCTGGCCGAATACACCGACCGGGACTCTTCGAAGGACGCCGGGCTTTCCACGGCGCTGCTCCGCCGGATCGGGAAAGACATCGGGGCCAGCCTCCTCTAGCTGCCGATCCCGGTGATGGCCACCATCACCGGGAGGATGCCAATAATCAGGAGCGCACCAACGATGTCAAAGACCAGCCCGGTGCGGATCATCCTGATGATCGGAACGACGCCGGAACCGTAGACGATCGCGTTTTGCGGTGTCGAGACCGGCAGCATGAATCCGAAGGAGGCAGCGAAAGTGGCTGCCAACGCTGGGACGAACGGGTCGATTCCCGTCGCGAGGCACAGCGGGATAACGATGGGCACCACGACGGCGGCAGACGCGGTGTTGCTCGTCGTCTCGGAGATGAGGATGGCCAGGACTGCAGAGAACGCTGTGATCGCGAGGACGTTGGTGACCGGGAGGTTCCGCGACGCCGCGGCGCCAATGGTGTCTGCCAGCCCTGTAGCGGCCAGGAGTGAACCAAAAATGATGCCGGTGCCGAACAGGACGATGGTCCCCCAGTCAATCCGGGCGGCGTCGGACCAGGTGAGCGTGGCACGGCGTTCCCTCCAGTTCGTCGGGAGGATGAACAGCAGGGACGCCCCGAGAACGGCCACGATGCCTTCGTCCAGCCGGTCATCTAGGAGGACATAAAGCCCGGAGTCAGTGCCGGCGGCCAGGCTGACGAGGGCCGGAAGCAGCCACAGTGTGACAGTGAAACCGAAGGCGACCAAGGTATTTACTTCGGCCCTCGACATCCTGCCCTGCGCAGCCCGGTGCTCACGGATGTACTCCGCGACGCCCTCGATCCGGCGGACTTCCGGCCGATTCAGCAGAAACATGACCAAGGCCAGGACAACGAACATCGCCAGGCAGAGCGGAGCAGCGGCGGCAGTCCACCGGGCAAAGGAAATCCGTTCCCCGGTGGCTTCCTCGATGAGTCCCCGGCCGATGAGGTTGGGCGGCGACCCCACCGGCGTGAGCAGGCCCCCGACGCTGGCACCGTAGGCCAGCGTGAGCATCAGGGCCGCGCCGACCCGCAGCCGCAGCGGGTCGAAGTCGGCCCGGACGATGCCCCGGTCCTGCATGAGCTGGCCGATGACCGCCAGGATGCCGAGAGCCGTGGGCATGAGCATGGCCACTGTTGCCGTGTTGGAGACAAACGCGGACAACAGGCAGGTGATGACGCCGAACGCGATGATCACGCGGTAGGTGGACGTGGCCACGCCCGGGAGGGAGAGGACGGCGAACGCGAGCCGCTGTGCGATGCCGTGCTTGAGCATCGCCTGGGCAAGGATGAACGCGCCGATGAAGGTGAAGATCGTCGTCGAACCGAACGGTGCCAGGACGTCGCTGGCCGGGGCCACGCCAAGGATCACCACGGCAGCCACCCCCAGGAGCCCTGCCACCGGGATGGGCACGGGTTCGCAGATCCACAGGATGATCACGCCCAGAAGGACCGCGGCCAGGAGCTGCGGTGTCCGGTCCATTGGTACCGGGAGGAGTGCGAAGGTCACGGCGGCCGCAGGGGCGAGGAAGAACCCCAGGGTTTGCCGGGCCCTCTCGAATTTCTCCTCCCGCGGCGAGAGCCGCTGCTCGCTCAGGCTCCGAAAGGTCTTCCCGCCGAGCAGGGCGGCGCGGACGTCGGTCCGCCCGGTCATCAGCGGCTCACACCGGTCAGCAGCCGAACAGGAGTGCCCCGGAGCCAGGCCTGCACGGCTCCGAACGCGCCGCCGTAGAACTCCCGGTAACTTTGCTGCGTCACGTAGCCCAGATGTGGCGTCAGGACGGTCCGCGGCGCGGACAGCAGGCGGTGGCCGGCGGGCAACGGCTCCAGGTCATAGACATCGAGAGCGGCCCCGCCGAGCCAGCCTTCTTTCAGTCCCCGGATAAGGGCGTCCTCATCGACGAGGGGTCCGCGGGCGGTGTTGACCAGCACTCCCGCCGGCCCCAGGAGACGTAGTTCCTCCTCGCCCACCACGCCGCGGGAGCGCTCCGAGAGGCGCACATGCACTGAAACAACGTCTGATTCCCGGAAGAGCGCCTCCTTGCTGACCTTCCTGACGCCGGCGCTGGCGGCGGCTTCGTCAGTGAGGTTGGGACTCCATGCGATGACATTCATGCCGAAGGCCTGTCCGTAGGCGGTGACGCGGCGCCCGATTTTGCCCAGGCCGAGGACGCCCAGCGTCTTGCCCGCGAGCTCGAAGCCGACCGTGGACTGCCAGCGCCCGTCGCGCAGCCGCCGGTCTTCGAGCGGAATGCTGCGGGCCAGCGAGAGCAGCAGGCCCCAGGTCAGTTCCGGGGCGGCAGTCGGCGAGCCGCCGGTCCCGCACACCGCCACGCCCAGCTCCTCGGCCGCCCGAAGGTCAATGGACTGGTTCGCCATGCCGGTGGTCACCAGGAGTTTCAGTCCTGGTAGCTGCGCCAGGACATCGCGCCCGAAGGCGGTCCGCTCCCGCATGGCGATGATGATGTCGAAGCGACCCAGGCTGGCTACGGCGTCGTCCCCGTCCTTGAAGGGCCGGTCGAAAAACGCGGCTTCGACGCCGTCCGCTGCAAGCTGCTCCCAGGGCGCATAGTCCCGGGCGACAGACTGGTAATCGTCCAAAATGGCAAGGCGCATGGATGGATCCTCCGTGTAGGCAGCATGGGGTCGCTGCAGTCAGGCTACCGCCACACGTTGTATCGGAGGAGCAGTCGTATCGCTCGGCACGCCGCGTCGGAGGAGCAGTCGCAGGCTGTGCACCTGCGGGTGGCCCCCGGTTTGTCGCCGGGAGCCACGGGTGGTCAGGTGCGCTGGAAGATGTTGAGGATGTTGCCCTCCGTGTCCAGGAACCAGGCAGCCTTGCCTGTTGGCAGGGTAGCGATACCGTTCTCAGTCTTCAGGCCCGGGAAGTCGTACTCCTCGAAGGTGGCTCCACGGCCCCTCAACTCGTCGACCTCGGCTTCGAGGTTGTCCGTCATCCAGCCCAGCTGGGTGTTCTTCGCGGTGCCCGCGTTGTCGGTCTGGTACAGCATAAAAACAGTTCCCTTGCCACAGCGGTAGAACACGTTTTCGTCGTCCATGACTTCCGGGTCGTCCAGTCCCACGACGTCACGATAGAAGCCACGAGCCCTGGCGATGTCCTTGGCAGGGAGGACTGCGGCGACTTCACTGTCCTTGAGCATGTCGAATTCTCCTTAGGTGAAGCGATCGAAATGCCCGCCCCGCAGGCGGTGCAAGCGGGGCGGAGGTGCCGGCTCGCGCCGGCTCCCGGCCGTTTGCGGTGCACCGGGACGGTTGCCGGGGAGGCCTTCGTCGCGGCTGTCAACGGCCGGCCGGGGGTCTCCCCCGCGTTCATACCGTCATTATGGCCGCAGATTGGCGTCCCGGATATAGGCAATGAAACGGAGGGCGACGGCGGGAGTCAGTCCCGCCGTCGCCCTCCGTGGCGACCGAATCACCGCGACGGTTTGACTACCATCGCCGAGCCGCCGCCGCGCCTTGCGGGTTCAGCCGCGGCGACCATCAGCCCGCCGGGCCCGAACTCGATAGCAGTGGCCGCACCGATCTCCGCCGCCGATGTGAAAGCATCACCGGCGGGGGCCAACGTGTGGCCGTAGCCAGTCAGCGCCGCCCCGTATGCGTCGATGAAGGCAGGCTCAGCCGTGACATTGGTTGTGTTCCGCTGGGCAGCACGCGGCGCCGCGATGGCCTCGGAGATGTCCATCCCCAGGTCCACCCGGTTCAGGATGGTCTGCAGGACAGTGGTGATGATGGTCGATCCGCCCGGCGAGCCGAGCGCCAGGAACGGGTCGCCGTCCTTCAGGATGATGGTCGGTGACATCGAGGAACGCGGGCGCTTGCCCGGCTGGATCCGGTTCGGATCGTCCTCCTTGTACACGGTGGAGAAGTCCGTCAGCTCGTTGTTGAGCAGGAATCCGCGGCCCGGCACCACGATGCCGGATCCCCCGGTCTGCTCGATGGTGAGGGTGTATTCCACCACGTTGCCCCACTTGTCCGCGACCGTCAGGTTGGTCGTGGAGATGTTCTCCGTATCCGTCTCATCGGCGGGTGCCGCAGCGGCGGCCGGGCACGCGCCGTCGTACGTGGACACGTTGCCCGGGTCGACGGGCTTGTTGGCCGCTTTCGTCGGGTTGATCTGGCACGCGCGTTCCTTGCCGAACAGCGGATCAGTCAGCTCGTCAGTGGGGACGTCCACAAAAGCCGGATCTCCTACGTACTTGCCGCGGTCCGCAAAGGCGAGCGCACTGGCCTCAAGGTAGTGGTGCAGGGCGGCTGGATTCTTGCCATCAGGCGTGGCCATCTCCGACAGGTTGAACGGCTCCAGGATGTTCAGGGCCTCGCCGACGGTGGTGCCGCCGCTGCTCGAAGGAGCCATGCCGTAGACGTCCAGGCCGCGGTACTCGACGTGCGTGGGTGCCTGGTCCAGGGCTTCGTATTCAGCGAGGTCTTCAGCCTCCATGAAACCGACGGGAACAGGGAGGGTCGTGGTGGCGGCCTTCGGCGGGGCCTTCACCGTGGCCACGATCTCGTCCGCGAGGGGGCCTTCGTAGAAGCCGTTTGTGCCCTCTTTCGCGAGAAGCCGGTACGTCGCAGCGAGATCATGGTTTTGGAAGACAGTTCCGACGGCGGGTGCGTCGCCGCCGGGGAGGAAGAGATCGCTTGTCGATGTGAACGCCGCGAAGCGGACTTTGTTATCGAGCGTCTGCTGGCGGAACGTCTCGTCCACCACAAAGCCGCGGTTGGCCACTTTGATTGCGGGTTTCAGGGCGTCGCCAAGGTCCAAGGTGCCCCACCGGTCGAGAGCGCGCTCCCAGGTGGCCGGCGTGCCGGGGACCCCCACGGAGACGCCGCTCGTGACCAGGTCGGGCGTGAACTTGTAAGGCGCTCCGGTCGCGGGGTCGATGAACGCATCGTTCGGCATATCGTCCGGGGCGGTCTCACGGCCGTCGATGGTGCCGACTTCACCGCTCTCCGCGTCGTAGAAGACGAAGTAGCCGCCGCCGCCAATCCCGGCACTGTAGGGTTCGGTCACCCCCAGGGTCGCGGCCGCGGCGACGGCGGCGTCCGCCGCATTGCCGCCCTTGCGGAGCACCTCAATCGCCGCGGCGGATGCCTCCGGGTCAACGGTGCTGACAGCACCGCCGTAGCCCTCGGCGGTGGGCTCCTTCTTAACTTCCCGCGGATCTGCGAAGGCGGGGCTCATGACGGCACCGCCTGTCACGCTCATGGCCAGAGCCGCCGTGAGGGCGGCAATTCGACGTCTCACCTTTGGCATGGTTGCTCCCGAGTCAGGGTGGTGCGGAGTGGGGTGAGGGTCACGTTACTCCGGCCCGTAGTGACACTCAACACTCAATGCATTGGGACGGCAGCCCATGGGGGCGGCGCCGCACCCTCCGAAGGCTTCAGCACCGTTCAGCGTGCGGGGCGCCAGGCATCGAGCACCACCGGGCCCCGTAGCGATTCCAGCGTCGCGCTGAGCGGCGCCTTGTGATTAGCGTCGATCGGGCCCGTGTGCACGGCCGGAAGCCCCAACAGTTCGACCGCCGGCGCCGGAACTCCGCGCAGCACCAGGCCATGCAGCGCCACTCCGCTGAAAGGCAGGTGGGCACACGGGTGTTGCCCTTCCCATTCGATCAAGCTGGGCAGTGCGCCGTCGCATTCAGTTCGGCCATCGTCGCGGATGGTGATGCGCCACTTCAACAGGCCATGAGCGGTGCCGCGCTGCGCAGTCAGCACTTCGCCGGGGTCGAGGGCGACGTTCGCAAGGTTCCCGCGCAGCACCTCGATGTGGCGCGTGCGCGCGACTGCGTGCACCAGTCGGGGTGATTCGCGGACAGCACCGCGCAGTTCAGGGTTGTCGAGGCCGAACCAACGCGGCCTCCCCGGCTCCGGGGCTTCGGGGTCGATCGCAATGACCTCGAGGTAGCAATCAGGAAAGCTTTCACTGCTGATGGCCATCACCCTGTTGTGCGTGCCCATCAGCGCGTGCTTGCCGCCACCGGAGGGCTCAACGCCAAACATTGCCGCGCACCAGGCGGCACCCTGCTCCAGCGAATCGGCAGCGATCACCAGGTGATCGATCCGGGCGTTCACAACACAGCCTTGCCGCTCGGGGCGTTGGACAGATCGGCGGGGTGTCCCTGCCTGCGGCTGGCCACCAGGAACGGCACCGCGATCAGCTGGATTACGCCGCCGATTGCCAGCGAGGCCGCGTATCCGTAGGCATCGGCTGAGCGGCCGAGCAGCGGCTGCACCACCACGCCACCGCTTGACCCAATAAGGGAGTCGAAGCTGAGTACCGTTGCCCGCTGTTTGGACGGGATCATGTCGTTCAGGTACGCCTGGCGCACCGGGACGCTCGCGGCGTCGACCACCGCCCAGAGCGTCAGCAGCACAAGGGCCACCCAGAATACGTGGGTGAAGCCGAGCACCACCAGGATGATGGCTGCGATGGCGCCACTCAGGACCAATAGAGTTGTGCGCTTGCGAACACGACGCCGGATCCGGGGCGCCAGCCATCCGCCGAGCACGTCCGCGCCAGCCACCAGGGCCGCCGCCAGCCCCGCCACGGAGTAGGCCCGGGGATCGCCAAAGAGCTCAAGCAGATACGGCTGCAGCGCGTAGAACACATATATCCCGACGCCGGCGCTGAACGGCGCGGCCAGCATCACGTATCGGACCGGCGGGTTCTTCAAACCGTTATCGACCGATGCCCTCAGTACGGCACGTGTCGCCTGCACGGGGTGGGCCGAGCGCTCGGGTGTGAAACCGACGTCGTGCATTAGCCGGAACGCAACCACAAACATGGCCAGCAGCACAGCCACACGGATGAGGAAAGGTACGCCCAGGTCGGTGATCTGCGCAATGACGCCGCCGGCCACAGAACCCACGAGCATCGCAACGCCGGACACCATCACTCCCCGCCCCAGCACCGCTTCCAGCCCGCCCTCATAGCCCTCGAAGCGCAGGGCGTCGACGAGCCAGGCCTCCACCGCGCCCGAGAAAAAGGTGAAGCCCAGGCCGAGCAGGACCGACACGACCGCCCACCACCAGAACGGGGCGGACAGCTGCCAGAGGAGATAGTAGAAGTAGGTGGTTACAGCCAGGGTCACAGTGCCGAGCAGGAATGACACGCGCCGTCCCCAGCCGTCGGCGACCACTCCGGTAGGCACCTCGAACAGCACCATGCCCACCGTGAAGAAGGCGTTGGCGGCAAACGCTTCGAGGTTGCTGAGCCCGGCATCCAGCAGGAACAGCGTGTTGATGCCCCAGATGAACGAGGCGGCAACAGTATTGCCCAGCGTCAACGTGAGATAGACACGCTGGATCTTTCGGGCGCCGGCGCTCATGGCGTTGACGTCGCCGCCGGGGCGAGGTGAGAGCACTAGCTCATTCTCGTCCCGTTAGGCTGCGCGCACCAGTAGCCGGGGCAGCTAGGCGAGGCGGCTCCGGACGATCTCGCTGACCGTCTTGCCGTCAAACCGCCCTGCAACCTTCGCAGTGACCGGCTTCATCACTGAGCCCATCTGACGCATGGAGGGTTCCTGGCCTTCGGCCTTGAGGCCGGCGATTGCTTCGTCCACAATCGCTTCGACCTCGTCGCGGGTCAGGGCTTTGGGCAGGTAGGCCTCGATGACCTCTGCTTCGGCGATTTCCGCGGCAGCGCGGTCAGCCTCGCCGGCCTCGGTATAGATCTTGGCGGTGTCGCGGCGTTTGGCGGCCTCCTTCTGGAGCAGGCCGGTGACTTGGGCATCGTCCAGTTCAATCGGCGTCTTGCCTGACTTCTCGCGTGTTTCGATCTCGCCGAGGACGTTCCGTACGGTGGTTAGCGCCACCTTGTTCCGGTCTTTCATATGGATCACAACGTCGCCGTGGAGGCGTTCTTTGAGGGTGGTCATGGTGTTCTCGTTTCGTTGGCTTTGCCTCCATTGTCCCCCGAGCTGGTCCAGAGCCGGCCAGGCCGACTATTTGACCTCATGTCAGAACAAAGTCTTGACCTCAGCGTTAGAGCGCTCTAACGTTGGGTGCAGCAAGTGATCTGGCACACTCGCCGGCACCCCACTCACGGTCCAGTTGTCCGGGCCAATCGATCCGAGGAAGTCAACAATGTCGTTGCATGCAGCACGCCCTACCGCACCGCAGAACAAACCGGGCTCCAAACACCGCGGGTACCTGACCCGCCTTACTGTCATCTCCACCCTCGGCGGACTCCTGTTCGGCTATGACACCGGGGTCATCTCCGGCGCACTGCTCTACATGCAGGATTCGCTGAGCATGAGCCCCGTCGAAGAAGCCACTGTGGTCAGCGCCCTGCTGTTCCCGGGTGCGGCGGTAGGCGCCCTCAGCGGCGGCCGCCTGGCTGACACCCTCGGGCGCCGCGGCACGCTCCTCATCTGCGCGCTGCTGTTCCTGGTGGGCGCACTGGGCTGTGCGATCGCACCGACGGTCGGGTTCATGGTGGTGGCCCGCGTCATCCTCGGCCTCGGCGTCGGCGCCGCCGCTGTCACCTGCCCCCTCTACCTG
This sequence comes from Arthrobacter sp. B10-11, assembly GCF_033142195.1. Lineage (NCBI taxonomy): Bacteria > Bacillati > Actinomycetota > Actinomycetes > Micrococcales > Micrococcaceae > Arthrobacter > Arthrobacter sp. B10-11. The sequence continues at coordinate 85,491 of NZ_JAWMTH010000003.1, read as the reverse complement.
GCGGAAATGGCACCGGCCCACCTGCGCGGGCGAATGGTCACCATCAACGAACTGATGATCGTCACCGGCCAGATGCTCGCCTTTGCCATCAACGCCCTGCTCGACTCGCTGATCCACGATCCTGAGGTCTGGCGCCTCATGCTGGGAGTGGCGTCCATTCCTGCCATCGCCCTGTTGATCGGCATGCTCATCCTGCCCGAATCGCCCCGCTGGTTCGCGATCCGGGAGCGCTTTTCGGACAGCCGCCGCATCCTGGACCTTAGCCGCAGCCCGGAAGAAGCCGACTTCGAATACAAGGAAATTGTCGAAGCCGCGAACACTGCAAAGAATGAGCGCTCCCACGCATGGCGTGACCTGAAGAACAACCCGTGGATGCGCAAGCTCCTCTGGATCGGCATCGGCCTCGCAGTGGTCCAGCAGGCAACCGGCATCAACACAGTGAACTACTACGCACCCTCGATCCTGGAACGTAGCGGACTCGGCGTCAGCGCCTCACTCGTAGCCACCGTCGCGGTGGGCGTGACCTCGGTGCTGATGACCATTCTGGGCATCTACCTGCTGGGCTTCATCGGACGACGCCGCATGCTGGTCATTGGCTTCTCCGGCGTCGTCGCGTCACAGGCGATCCTCGCCGTCGTCTTCATGCTGCCGCAGTCAGATTTCGTCAGCTACACGATCCTCGCCGCCATGATGCTGTTTGTCGCCTTCGTGCAGTGCTTCATCGGCACGTGCGTCTGGCTCCTTCTGTCGGAGATCTTCCCGATGGCCATCCGCGGGTTCGCCATGGGGATCGCTGTCTTTGCCCTGTGGACGGTCAACGCCGGCATCTCCTTCCTGTTCCCGATCCTGGTGGTTGCCCTGGGCTCAACCGGAACCTTTGCAGTCTTCGTCCTGGTGAACATCGTTTCGTTGGTTTTCGTGTCCAAGTTCGTTCCCGAGACCAAGGGGCAGTCGCTGGAGGAACTGGAAGTACACTTCCGCACCGGCAGCCTGCCCGTCATCGCCGCTCCGGTCGGGTCCAAGTAGAGTCCGGCCTTTTCCACAACGCCGCCGTGAACTATCGCGGCCGGAGCGGCACCTGCCGCCCCGGCCGCGATAGGCTTGCCTGCAGTAAACGGCCGATCGTCGGGGAGTGAAGTGAAGCAGCAGGAAGCGGCCAAACGCCCCACCATTTACGACGTCGCCCGGGTGGCCGGCGTCTCCCGCGCCCTTGTCTCGCTCGTGCTGCGTGGCTCCCCCAAAGTCAGTGCTGAAAAGAAGCAGGCGGTGGCCGACGCGATTGCAGCACTCGATTACCGGCCCAGCAACGCTGCCCGCTGGCTTGCCAGCGGGCGCACGGGAATCATCGGCGTTTTGCTGGACGACCTGGCGAACCCCTGGTTCGTGGAATTGCTCGACGGGCTGCAGAGCGTGCTCGGTGAGCAGAACCTGCGGATGGTCCTGAGTGATCCCACCTATCTTGCCCGGCCCGGGGAGAGCCCGGTCTCGGCATTCATGGATCTCCGGGTCGACGGCCTCATCATTGCCGGAGACGTCCAGGCCGATGACACCCTGGTGCGGGCCGCAGCGCATACTCCGACGGTGATCGCCGGTGCCCGCGATTTCCAGCTACTGTCTGCGGACATCGTCACCAATGACGACGTCGCCGGAGCACGCGCCGCCGTCGAGCACCTGATCGGACTCGGCCACCGCAACATCGCCTACCTCACCGCACCCACCCGGTCAGCTGCCTTGCGGGCCCGCTCATATGAGGACACGATGTCCCGTCATGGCCTCCGGGAGAACATCCGCGTGGTGGCAACTGACCTGAGCGAGCATTCCGGCTTTGAAGCAATGAATGGCCTCATTGACAGCGTGCAGCCGCCCACCGCTGTCCTCGCCGCCAACGACATCCTCGCCGTGGGAGCACTCTCTGCTGCCGACGAGCACGGCATCGGCGTTCCGTCGCAGCTCTCCCTCGTCGGCTACGACAACACCTATTTGTCCGGCATCCGGCACCTTTCGCTGACCAGCGTGGACCCCGTCAGCCGTGACGTCGGCATCCGCGCCGCCCGGCTCCTCCTCGAACGCCTGGCAGACCCGGCCCTCCCCCAACGCACCGAAGTGCTGACCCCGCGCCTTGTGGTTCGCAACAGCACCGCGCCGGCAGCAAGGGCTTAGCGCACCAGCGAAGGCGACCCCTTCGCTGCCGGCCGCCTCACTGCCGCTTGTCGAGCGCCTCGAGGAGTCGCCTGACAGAACCACCAAGGTTCCATTCGGTGGCCAGTCGCTCAAGGCCGGCGCGCGAATCGCCCGCCACGGGGCGCAGTTGCGCGCCCGCTTCCTCGAGCGTCGGCAGCCCGAGGTCGCGTGCGACGTTCACGACCGTGGGTGCAACTTTGAGGTAGTCAGTTGCCGCTGCAAGCTTTGCCCGGACGGATGCGGACAGCCCGCTTTCCGCATCCGTTGCCGCCGCGAGCAGCATCTCGAGCGTCCCGTATTCGCCGAGCAGCGCCGCGGCCGTCTTCTCGCCGATACCTCCCACGCCCGGCAGCCCGTCGGAAGCATCGCCGCGGAGAATCGCGTAGTCGGCGTACTGCTCGGGAAGCACGCGATACTTGCCGACGACCACCGCGTCGGTCACGACTTCGAGGTTCTTCATGCCGCGCGCCGTGTAGATCACCCGCACCTGGCGGTCGTCGTCGATGACCTGGAAGAGGTCACGGTCGCCCGTGACCACGTCCACCGGCAAGCCGGCGTTGGTGGCGTAGGTGCCGACGACGTCGTCGGCCTCATGTTCAGCGGCCCCCACGACGGCGATGCCGGCAAGCTCCAGTACGCGGCGGATCATCGGGATCTGCGCCTCGAGCGCATCCGGCACCACCTCCACGTCAGGGGCACCGGCCACCTCCCGCGCCACCCGGTGTGACTTGTAGCTCGGGATCAGGTCAACCCGCCACTGCGGGCGCCAGTCATCGTCCCAGCAGGCCACCAGATGCGTGGCTTCAAAGTCAATGGTGAGCCGCGCGATCATGTCCAGCAAACCGCGAACGGCGTTCACCGGCGTGCCGTCCTCGCGGCGGATCGTGTCGGGCAGGCCGTAGAACGCACGGAAGTATAGCGATGCAGTGTCCAGCAACATCAGGCGGTGGGGCATACCTGATCCTGACACGGATGTGTCTCCTTGAGAATCCTGCCGGTTCGCGGACTGCCGGTCAGAGCTCCTGATAGTAGTAGAGCATCGGCTCGGTGCCGTTGGGTTCGGTGTTGGTGAACCCGTGCGCTTCGTAGAAGCGGCGTGCATCCGTGTCCTCGCCGTCGACGTTGATTTCAAGGAGCGCACCGCCGCGGCCGCGGACCATGTCGCAAGCCGCGGCGAGTAGCGCGCTCCCCAGGCGATGACCCCGCACGGCTGGTTGAACGTAGAGTTCATCCAGGATTGCCACCGGGCCCGGGTACCAGACATTGGGCCGGAAGCTCAGCACAGCAAGCCCTTTGGGCGGCGTGCCGACGAGCAGCACCGCCACGTCCTCCCCCGCCAGCAGCTGCGCAAGCCGCAACGTCAGTTCGTCCGTGCCCGGAGTCGGCGTCTCAAACTCGGTGTTGAAATCATGGAGCATCCGGGCCACCGTCACCGCGTCGGCCGGAGTTGCCCGGCGTGGCGCCTCCACGTCCGCTGAGTCATCAGAAGTCACGGCTTCATCATGCTCGCCACATCAGCCGGCGTCTACCCCGCCGTTCGCTGCTAACCGGCAGGCGCCACAACGTCCTGCAGCACTGACCTGTCGAAAAAGCGGATCTCGCCCGTTTCCTCGAAGAACACCGGAACCACTGATGTGCTCGCGTCCTTGGACGTTTCGTAAATTTCGGGCGCACCGCCATGTTTCCGGGCAATTGTTCCCACCAGCTCGGTACCGCGAACCCGGACGGTTCGATATTTGTAGCTCATGGTGACTCCTTCGTCGACTATGGCAAAACCCTACTCCGGCCGGCAGCCGTTCATGGGCGGGAGCCCGCCTTGGCCTGATACCGCGCGTCGAACCGATCGCGCCCCAGGCGGCCCAGCTTTTCGACCGTGTGCCAGCTGATGACCGCCACGAGCAGTGTCAGCAGGATTGCCGACACAGCCACCAGCGGTGGCAGATCTGCCGTGGAGCCGTCGTTCAGCCAGAGAATGATGACATAGTTCCAGAGGTACGCGGCGTACGAAACCGTGCCCAACAACTGCAGCGGGCGCGTCCACGCGGGCATTTTCAGCGGCCGGGATGCCGCCAGTATTACCAGGACGGCCGCGGCAGCCATGGCCAGCGGGCCTCCAACGAAGAAGAAAACCGGCGATTCGTTGGCCTTGGGGAAGAATGCCAGGGCGGCAAGGACAAGGACGGCGGCAGGCAAAGCCGCCAGCCGGAGCCGGGGGCCGGAGAACCAGCGGAACACCCGGACCCTGTAGAGGCGCACAGCCGAACCGATGATCAGCCCCAGTCCCCATGTTGTGGGAAGGGCGTAAACCAGCGAGTGAAGGTGCGGGGCCAGGACAAGCATCCCCAGCACAGTGGCCGTCATCACGAAAATGACGACGGCGGCAGACCAACCCACCAGCCGTCCCTGGCGGTTCCTCCGCAGCGCGACCACCAGCAGTGCCGGCCAGACCAGATAGAACTGTTCCTCCACCGCCAGTGTCCAGAGTGGCCCGATGGCCATGCTGACATCAAAAGGAAGCGGCAGGTCCTTGAGATAGCCAAAACCGGCAAGGAGGGTGTAGCCGATGATTCCCTTGGAACGATCCCCCAGGACGTCCGCCGTCAGTTCGACGACGGCATAGACGCCCAGGAAGGCAATGAGCGCCGGCAGCAGCCGGAAGGCCCGGTGCGCATAGAAACGGCCGTAGCGAACTTTGCGGTGCCGTTCGATGTCCCGAAGCAGCACGCCCGTGATCAGGTACCCGCTCAGCACAAAAAAGGCTATGACGCCGACGATTCCGGCACCCTGAAAAACCCCTGGCCAGGAATGTCCGAGGAGAACGGCACCCACGGCAGCACCACGCAGGACGTCCAATCCGTCCAGCCTCTGTCGCACCGCACTTTGCCCGGCGGCCCGCCCGGCAACCGTTCCGACCGTTCCGTCAACCAGCAACGTCAAATGACCTCCACAGCCCTATCCGGATGAATTCGTTTCGGGCGCCGGTTCGGTTCGACGCGCCGCCCCGCTCATTATTCCCGGCCAATCTGGACGAAACCTGATCCCTGGCGGGCGGCGCATAGGTCGTGGTGGCCTTGCTCGCCCGGCAAGGAACTCAGGCGCCTGCCGCTCCGCCCGTCCGGGGCGCGTCAACCCGGACCAGCGGAGCCAGCAACGCATCATGCAATTCGTCGCTGATTCCTTCGGGAACGTCCGTGTCAACGGCCAGTGCCAGCAGAGCCCTGCTGAAGAAGTTCCGTGCGGCGGCAGCCATGGTGATGTCAGCGATCTCGCGGTCGCTGAAACCGACATCGCGCAGCTGCTGCGCATCCGTGTCCGTCATCGCAGCCGCGTCAGCACTCAGCTTCACCGCGTAGTCCATCATGGCCACCTCGGCCTCGGGCAGTCCTGCATCGTGGAAGTCCCTGGCTATGGCACGCAGCTGCTCTTCGTCAATAATCGTGAGCGTCTTCTTCCCGTGGGCCAGCCTGCAATGACTCGATCCGATGGCCTGGGCGGCAGCCAGGGTCACCAGCTCATACCGGCGGAGGCCGAGGGAGGAGCTGATGGCCCGGGTGAGGGACTCCCAGGCAAGGTAGGCCTCGGGATTCAGGCTCATCGCCTGCGTATGACTAGGCACATAGCCGAGGGAACGGCGGTCGGCCTCGTAGATTTCAGCAGTCAAGCCCGAGGCCTCGGCCTCGGGCGTCATTTTCAAGATAGTCATGCTTCTCACCCTTGTCAGCGAGGTTCGGGCGTTTCGCCGTTTCCGACCGCTTCGATCCAGTCGATGGCTTCGTCCGAGAAATAGAAACCTGAGGGACCGCTTTCGCCAACCCACCAGGCATCGGCCTCAACGCTTCCTCCGGCGTCCGTGATCTCGGCGACGATCTCCGCCGAAACAGCGTCGCCGTTGTTATCAATCAGCCACGCCCTCGTGGACGGCTTGAGCTGCGCCCACCATTGCTCGATATCCATGGCCGCAGTCTGCCACTCCGGCGCCCATTCCACGACCCCCCGAAGGCGGTGGGTGGCTTTTGTCGAGCGAACAGCGAGGATGACGGCAGCCGCGGTTCCGGTGGCGGCGGCCATGGCGTAGGCCATGTTCGTGTAGCTGCCCAGCCAGGCCGCCATGGCCGGTCCGGCGGCCGGGGCGAGGGCAGTAGCGGCTGTGAGCGGTGCAGCGAACGCGCCTTGAAGGGTGCCAAGGCCGGCGGTTCCCCACAGATCAGCAACGACCGTGGCCTGCAGCAGGGTTTGGCAGCCCCGGACGGCACCGGCGAGCATGCCTGCCGCGATCAGCAGGGCCACCGGTCCTGGCAGGAGGGCGAGCACGAGGATGGCAACGGTGGCGGTGACCGTGATGACCGGTAGCCGCGCCGCGGATGGAATGGCAGAGAAGATCAACCGTCCGCCAACCTGGCCTGCGCCGATAAGACCGAGCCCGAGGGCAGCCGTTGCATAGCCGGCGCCTTTTTCCATCAGCAGCGGGATGATGCTCAACGTCACGGTGTAGAGGCCGAGGCAGAGCAGGACCATGAGGCCCTGCAGCCCGATGAATTCAGGGCTGCGGCGGATGTCGCGGACCCGGTGCCTGACAACTGTGGGGTTTACCCCGTGCTGGGCGGAGGTCCAGGACCGGTTGAGGTAGCGGGCGTGCAGCGGCACCGTTATGACTCCCAGGAGTCCGGCGAGGACCAGGAAAGCGGCCCGCCAGCCGATCCCGTTGCTCAGGGCGGCAGTGAGCGGGGCGAAGATCGTGGAGGCGAATCCTGCGCTGAGGGTCAGGATGGTCAGCGGCTGGATCCGGTGCGCGCCGTACCAGCGGCTGATCACGGCGAACGCCGGCTGATAAAGCACCGCCGCCTGTGCGGTTCCGGCGAGCAGCCAGGCGCCGGCGAACAGCGGCAGGTTCGGTGCCAATCCCGCCAGGGCCAGGGCCAAAACTCCCAGAAAGGAGCCGCCAACCATGACGGTTCGCGGCCCGGCCCTGTCCAGTGCACGTCCTATCGGTACGCCCGCAGCTGCCGAGAGAAGCAGCCCCGCGGAGAAGGCTGCGGTGATGAGGGCCGGGTCCCAGCCGGTATCCTCGCTGATCGGCCGCACCGCGGCGGGCAGCGCGTAGTAAAGGATGCCCCAGCCGGTGGTCTGGGTAACGCACAACGCTGCAAGGCCGCCCCGCGGTGCACCCTCCGCGAGCAGTGTCCGGGTTACCGCGGGGGCGGGCACGGCTACTTCCCGGTCAGCTCCGCGTTCAGCTTCTGGACCCGGGCTTTGATGTCGTCCCGGACCAAGCGCATGCGCTCCATGCCTTCGATGCCGCGCTCGGAGGGCTCATCCGTTTCCCACACCTCGAACCGGGTGCCGTCGCGCGGCTCGACCTTTGCTTCGGTGCCCAGCACGACGACGACGTCCACGGCGTCCAGGACCGCGTCGGTCAGGGGTTTCGGGTGCTCGCCCGTGATATCGACGCCGAGTTCGGCCAGGGACTCAACGGCCTGGGGATTGAGGGACTTGCCCGGTTTGGTGCCCGCGGAGTAGACGGTCACCGCCCCGCCTGCGAGCTGGTTCATGAGACCGGCGGCGAGTTGGGATTTGCCGCCATTCTTGCTGCAGACGAAGAGGACGGCCGGGGCCTCCCCCGGACGGGTGGTTTCCTGGGTCATAAAACAGTCGTTTCCTTAGTGAGCAGGGATGCGGTCAAGGCTTTTACTTTGTCGTGGATGTGGTCCCGTATTTCGCGGACTTTTTCGACCGGCTGGCCAGCAGGCTCCGTCAGGTCCCAGTCTTCGTAGCGTTTGCCTGGGTAAATGGGGCAGGAGTCGCCGCAGCCCATCGTAATCACCACATCGGAGGCACGTACGACATCGTCTGTGAGCGGCTTCGGGTACTCCCGGGTAAGGTCCAGCCCCATTTCGGCCATGACGGTCACGACGGCGGGGTCCAGCTCTTCCGCTGGCAGGGAACCGGCGGAGCGGACCTTGATCCTGCCCTTGGCTTCGACGGTCAGCAAGGCGGCGGCCATCTGGGACCGCCCTGCGTTTTGCACGCAGACGAACAGCACTTCGGGAGTTTCCGTGGATAGTGCGCCCTTGGACTTGGCCAGGGCGTTGAGCCTGTCAGTGGCGAAATGTTCTGTGGTGGCCGGCAAATAGGCCGTGATCTTCGCTGTCCGGGCCAGGGCTGTGTAGGACTCGAAAACGTAGCGTTCGACGGTTTCCGCGGCGAAGATCCCTGAGAACCGGTCGGCGAGGCGTGCGCTGATGCGCTGCAGAAGCTCTGTTTGGTCCTGCAGGCCCTGGCTGGGTTCACGGTGTTCAGTCATAACAGCACTCCAAGGGTGGGTTTGCTGACGATGTTGGTTCAGTTGCTGCCGGAACGACCATGGGACAGCCCTGTGGGGAAGCCGACCAGTACCGGTTCGGGTGCGGAACAGCAGCCTGCATCCGCCGTGCCTGCGGAGACCGGGGCCGGAACGTCGCAGCTGGTGCCGGCGTCGGAGGAGCAGACCCCGGTTTCCGGAAGCTCCAGGTGCACCGTGTCTGCTGCCTCGCGGTCCCCGGCGAGGGCTGCCACCACGGATCTGACCTGTTCGTAGCCGGTGGCCAGCAGGAAGGTCGGCGCCCGGCCGTAGGACTTCATGCCGACGATGTAGAAGTCCTGTTCCGGGTGGGCAAGGAGCTTGGCGCCGTGGGGAGCAACGGTGCCGCAGGAGTGAAATTCGGGGTCGATCAGCGGTCCGAGCTCCCGGGGCGCTTCGACGGCAGGGTCCAGGTCGAGCCGGAGTTCGCGCAGGATGTCCAGGTCCGGGCGGAAGCCCGTGCAGGGAACCACGACGTCGGCCTCCAGCGTGCGCCCGTCGACAGCTCCAACGGTTACGCCCGACTCCAGGGCCTTGAGGGAATCAATGCCGAAGCCGGTGTGCAGTTCAATGGTCCCTGCCCCAACGAGCCGGCGGAGGCGGCTGCCGAGCTGTCCGCGGGCAGGCAGTCCGTCCGCGTCACCGCCGCCGTAGACCTTCTCGGCGGACGGTCCGCGCACGGCCCACAGGATCCTGGTGTCCGGTTCTTCCTTGGCAAGGTCGGCGAGGCTGATCAGGGTGTTGGCTGCGGAGTGACCGGCCCCGACCACCAGGACGCGGCGTCCGACGAACGAGGCCCGGTCACGTCCCGTGACATCGGGCAGCGGCGAGGAAACCCTGTCCGCAGCCGTATCTTCGCCGATGGCAGGCAGGCCAGAGGTGCCGAGCGGGTTGCGGGTGGACCAGGTGCCGGAGGCATCGATGACACCTGCCACGGCATGGTCGCGGATTTCGCCGTCCTGGTGTTCCACCCGGACGAGGAACGGGGTGGTTTCGCGGTTACGGGTGTGGGTCTTGTCCATGCCGGACCGTGTCACGGCGATGACCTTTGCGCCGGTTTCCAGCCGTGAGCTGATGGCCGGCAGTGCGGCCAGCGGGGCCAGGTAATTGTCGATCAGTTCCCCGCCATAGGGCAGCGCCGTGAGCCGGGGAGATTCCCAGCCGGCGGCTTCCAGCAGGCGGACGGCAGCGGCGTCGATGTTGTACCGCCATGGCGAGAAAAGCCGGATGTGGCGCCACTGTTCGATGGCCGCGCCGGCGGATGGCCCGGATTCGAAGACCAGCGGTTCCAGGCCGCGCTCCAAAAGGTGGGCTGCGGCGGCCAGGCCAACCGGGCCGGCGCCGATCACTGCAATGGGAAGGTTCGTCGTCGAATCCATCAGGTCCTCTTTCTTCAGTAGGTGCGGCGGCCTCTAGGCGTGGGTGGGTTCTTCCACCAAAGCCGTGGCGATGCTGTCCGCATCGTCCAGGGCGGCCAGGTAGCGCTCAGCGTCCAGGGCTGCGGCGCACCCGGTGCCGGCAGCCGTGATGGCCTGGCGGTAGCGGTGGTCCACGGCGTCACCGCAGGCGAAGACGCCGGAAAGGTTGGTGACCGTGGTGGGAGCGTCCACCTTGATGTAGCCCTCGGCGTCCAGGTCAACCTGGTCTTCCACAAGTTCCGTGCGCGGCAGGTGCCCGATGGCCACGAAGATGCCGGTTGCGGCCTGCTCGCGGGTTTCACCGGTCCGTGTGTCCGTGAGGGTCACGCCGGTGACTTTGCCATCGCCGTGGATCCTGGTGACGGCGGTGTTCCACGCGAAGCTGATCTTGGGATTGTCCTTGGCGCGCTGGGCCATGATGCGGGAGGCGCGCAGTTCGCCCTTGCGGACCACCACTGTGACAGTCCGGGCGAAACGGGTCAGGAACGTCGCCTCCTCCATCGCGGAGTCCCCGCCGCCGACGACGACGATGTCCTGGTCGCGGAAGAAGAACCCGTCGCAGGTGGCGCACCAGGAAACGCCGTGGCCGCTGAACTGCTTCTCTTCAGGCAGCCCCAGCTCCTTGTAGGCGGAGCCGGTGGCGAGGATGACGGCGGGCGCCTCGTGGGTGTCGCCGCCGCCGGTGACCACGCGCTTGAGGTGCCCGGCCAATGTCACTTCAGTGACGTCGTCGAACACCACCTTGGCGCCGAAGCGCTCAGCCTGCTGCTGCAGCCCGTCCATGAGCTCAGGGCCCTGGATACCACCGGGGAAACCGGGGAAGTTTTCCACCTCGGTGGTGTTCATCAGGGCACCACCTGCGGTGACCGATCCGGCCAGGACCAGGGGCTGCAGTCCAGCCCTGGCGGCGTAAATGGCTGCGGTGTAGCCGGCGGGGCCGGACCCGATGATGATCAGCTGTTCGGTGCTCGCGGGGGTGCTCACAAAAGGCTCCTTGGTCCGGGACGGTTACTTGGCGGCGGGGATGAGGGATTCGATCAGGCCCTGGATGCGGGTCTTGATTTCGTCGCGGATCGGGCGGACGGAGTCAACGCCCTTGCCGGCCGGATCCTCCAGGACCCAGTCCTCGTAACGCTTGCCGGGGAAGTACGGGCATTCATCACCGCAGCCCATGGTGATCACCACGTCGGATTCCTTGACAGCTTCCGTGGTGAGGACCTTCGGGATCTCCGAGGACATGTCGATGCCTACCTCGGCCATGGCTTCGACGGCTGCCGGGTTGATCTTTTCGGCGGGCTGGGAACCGGCGGAGCGGACCTCGATTTCACCGTTGGACAGCGTGGTGAGGAAGGCTGCGGCCATCTGCGAGCGGCCCGCGTTGTGGACGCAGACGAACAGGACGGACGGCTTCTTGGCGGTTTCGGTGCTCACAGTGTTTCTCCTGGAATCAGTTTCGGCATCGCTCAGTGGAACATTGATGATGATCGATGTAATGAGTATTGGCAGTAGATTGATGATTGTCAATATGTCACGGATGTAGGCCTTGCCACCCGATTGCGTAGGCGGCGACTACGCGGTGAGCACACGGGGCGCCAGGCCCTGGACGCGCCGCGCTATGTCCGCGAAGGCCGCTTCGAAGGCTTCCTCCGTACCCAGGCGAACCGGATCCGGCACGGACCAGTGGGCACCGGCAAGGCCCGGCAGCTCCTCATGCGCGTTGTCGCAGACGGTCACCATAAAGTCCCCGCCCTCCGCCACCTGGTCCAACGTGCGCGGAAGGCAGCCTTCGAGGTCCATGCCGTGACGGCGGGCCGCGTCGATGGCACCCTGGGCGACCCGGTCAGCCGGGTGAGTGCCAGCCGACATGGACGGAACATGGCTGGCCTGCTGCCAGAGTGCGGCGGCAAGCTGGGACCGGGCGCTGTTCCGCGTGCAGACGAACAGCACACGACGGGCCCCAAGCCCGCCGCCTGGCACCAGTCCCTCCAGCGCGCCGGCTGCGAGATGGAAATAGCTGCGGCGCCGATCGGCCTCGGAGCGGCGCCGGACGGCCAGCCCGGCGTCTTCAAGTGTGCGCAAATGATGCGACAGCAAATTGGAGGGCATTCCCAGCTCGGCCTGCAGCTCCGTCGGGGAGAAGTCCCCCAAGGTCAGCAGATCCACGATGCGCAGCCGCGCAGGATCGGCAAGGGCCGCGTGCCTGGCGACGCGAACCCCGAACTCCCCAGTTGCCTCAATTTTCATTGATTCAATTTTGACTGAGTTTATTCTTTGGGTCAAGCTGTTTTCATGACTTCAAACCAGCCGCCCCTGTGGCGCCGCGCCGCTGCCGAACTGCTGGGCACCTGCCTGCTCGTGACCATCGTCGTCGGCTCCGGGATCGCCGCCCAGCAACTCTCCCCCGGCGATGTTGGCCTGCAGCTGCTGCAGAACAGCACCGCTACTGTGCTGGGCCTGACGGTGCTGATCCTGATGCTGGGGCCGGTCAGCGGCGCGCACTTCAACCCCGTGGTCTCCTTCGCCGACTGGATCCTGGGTCGGCGCATCGGCTCCGGATTGACCTTGCCGGAACTCGCCACCTATGTGGCGGCCCAGACCGCAGGGGCAATAAGTGGCAGCGTGCTCGCGAACGCGATGTTTGAGGTGGGGACCTCCATCTCCACCAAAGAGCGCGCCACCCCGGGCCATCTGCTCGCCGAGGTTGTCGCGACTGCGGGGCTCGTTCTTCTCATTTTCGCCCTCGCAGCCACCAAGCGGGGCGTCCTGGCCGCGCCGGCGGTGGGCGCCTACATCGGGGCGGCATACTGGTTCACGTCGTCAACGTCGTTCGCGAACCCGGCCGTAACGGTCGGCCGCATCTTCAGTGACACGTTCGCCGGCATCGCCCCGCCTTCCGCGCCCGGCTTCGTCGTGGCGCAACTGATCGGCGGGGCAATCGGCCTCGGCCTTCTTCTCGTCCTGTTCCCCGCCGCAGCCCGTGCCGCGGACGACGTCGTGCTCCCGCACAGTTCCGCCGCGGCCGGCTAGCGGAGTTTTGCGGGACGTCCACACATTGATGATTATCAATGTTGGGGCATAATAGGTACATGAACTCGCTGCCCGTACTCGAGCCGGTCACGGATGAAACCTGCTGCGCCCCGGCAGGTACGCCTGCCCTGGGCGCAGAGGAGGCAAAGCAGAAAGCCCTGGTCTTCAAGGCTCTGGCCGATCCGAACCGACTGCGCCTGCTCTCCATCGTCAAGGCGGACGCCTCCGGTGAATCCTGCGTATGCGACCTGACCGGGCCGCTGGACCTTGGCCAGCCCACGGTCTCCCACCACCTGAAGATCCTGGTGGAAGCCGGGCTGCTGCACCGCGAGAAGCGCGGCACGTGGGCCTACTACTCCCTGGTTCCCGGAGCCCTGGAGCAGACGGCCGGACTTTTGGCCACCCTGTGACCGCGCCGGTCCCGTCCCCTGTCACCATCCGTTCCATGCACGACGGCGACTGGCCGGCCGTCCGGCGGATCTACCGTCAGGGGATCGCCACCGGCCATGCCACCGCAGCCCCTCCTACGCCTGGCGTTCAGTAGCTGGCGGGACCCGCAGGCTGCCATACCTCTCCATGCGGTGCCAGCGAAGGTGTACACCCGCCAACGCCGTGACCACGGACTGGATGACCACGAGATACATCAACTGCCGGTAGACGAACTGCTGGAGCGGAAGCGTCCAGAGCGGCCCGAGCCGTTCCCTGTCGAGCCGGAACGCGTAGCCGGCCATGAGTAATTGGACGACCAGGAAGACGAACCAGAGCGCCGCGATCCGGAGTGGATCGAGGAAGATCAGCCCGTAGACCGCAAACACGTCGACGATAGGGGCAAACAGGGGCAGCAGCACCTGGAGAACGAGGAGGTAGCCAAGTCCGCGCCGGCCGAGCTTGCCGGCGGCTCCCCGCTGCACCACCGCGCCGCGGTGCTTCCACATTGCCTGCAACGTGCCGTAGCACCACCGGTACCGCTGGCGCCATAAGGCGCCAAGGGTGGCGGGGGCCTCGGTCCACGCCCGCGCGTCGTCCTGGTAGACGACGCGCCAGCCGTCGCGGCACAGGGCCATGGTGAGATCCGTGTCTTCGGCGAGCGTGTCGTCGCTAACTCCGCCGACCCGCAGCAGGGCGTCCCGGCGGAAAGCACCAATGGCCCCGGGGACGGTCGGCATGCACTCCGCGACGTCGAACAATCGGCGGTCCAGATTGAAGCCGACGACGTACTCGATGTGCTGCCAGGCACCGAGGATGCCGCCGCGGTTGGCCACCTTGGTGTTACCCGAAATTGCCCCGACCCGCGGGTCGGCGAACGGCTGGATCAGTGAATGGACCGTATCCGGCTCGAAGACGGTGTCGCCGTCGACCATCACCACAAGGTCGTGGCTGGCGGCGTCAAGCCCGGCATTGAGGGCCGACGGCTTGCCTCCGTTCTCCTTGCGGATCACTGTGACGCCGGGCAGGCCGAGTGCTTCCACGATGCCTGCGGTGCCGTCGGTTGAACCGTCGTCGACCACGATGATCTCCACTGGGTGGCTCGAGGCAGCGATGGACCGGACCGCGGCTTCAATGCCGACGGCCTCGTTGTAGGCGGGGACAATCACGGTGACGGGCTCGGTGATCTCCGGCCTGACGGGCACGTCAAAGCGGCGCCGGCCCCGGCTCGCCGACTGGACACGGCGCGCAGCCCGGCTGTGGCGCGCCGCGAAGCCGACCACCAGGACTGCACGGACAAGCGTCACGATGCCGGCCGCAACCAGCCCCCAGGAGATAGCCGTAACGACGAAATCGCTGAGCTGGATGCCCCGCACGAACGCGGTTCCGGTCATCTGTTCCGCGCTGGAAGCGTCCCGCATGCTGTCAATCCCGATTGCGTCGCCGACGGTTGTCACACGGTAGCCCTGGCCGGCGAACCGCGACAAGGCGGAATCGAGCGCGGCGACCGTCTGCTCCCTGTCGCTGCCGCCGTCGTGCATGAGGAGCACCTGCCCCTGCGGACCGGACAGGGCGAGATTCCGCTCGATCGTTTCAACTCCCGGCCGCCGCCAGTCCTGGCTGTCGACGGTGCTCAACACCGTGATGTACCCCTCGTCCGAAGACGTTCGCATGGCGGACCAGGTGCTGTCGTTGATCGCTTCGTTCCCGGAGCTGTACGGTGGGCGCAGCAGCGAGGTGGCTTGTCCGGTGATCCCGGTGATCGCCTCCTGAGCACCCTGGACTTCGAGTTCGCGTCGCCAGGACGGGGCAGTGCCGAGATCAGTGTGGGTGAGCGTGTGCACGCCGATCTCGTGGCCTTCGGCGATGATGCGGCGCACGAGCTCGGGGTTGTCGATGGCCGCGGAGCCGACCACAAAGAAGGTCGCGTGAACCTGATGCTTTCGGAGGACATCGAGGATCTGAGGGGTCCAGACAGGGTCCGGGCCGTCGTCGAACGTGAGCGCGAGCGTATGATCCGGAGGACTCGCGGTGCGGACTTCCCCGCCCCGGGCGTCTACTACGGGGCCGCCGCTCGAGACGGCATCCGGCACGCTTCCCGCAGACGCACTCGCCGGCACGGAGTCGTCGCCGATCCCGGCAAGGTGGTGCATGTATCCCTGCACTGCGAGGGCAATTCCCAGCGCAAACAGGACGGCGATGAGGACGAACCAGTGGGCCCTTACACTGACGGGAACTGCGGTTTTAGCCGGGCGACGCGCACTCACGGCTGCGACGGGGCAGATGGCCGCGTGGTCTGGCCCGGAGCCGTCCCGCTCTTGCCTGGCGAGGTGGACTCGGGGGGCGGCGCCGGAGCCGTATCAGGATCAGAGGGGTGCGTCTGCTGAACGTCCGTGCCACCGGCCGGTGGCGCCACCGGAACGGCAGAGGGTTCGGTCACCGGCGCTTGGAAGGCGGCCGGCGCAGGCTCGGCCTCGCCAGCCGGGGGCGCTGAATTACTGGGAGCCGGCGTCGAAGGCAAAGAAGGAACGTCACCGGCCGCGGGAGCCGCCGGGGCGGGAGGCAGAGGCAGGTACGGGGCGGCGACGTTGGGCCCCCCGATGAATGCAACCAGCAGGAGAACGACATATCCCGCCACAAGCCCCACGGACCCGAGGCCTACAAGCTTCACCAGCCGCAGGCGACGGCCCGATCCGTCTACAAAGACCGGCCCACGCGGAGGCGCGGGCATCGACTGATCGGGCGTTTCATCAAGAGCTACCATCGGGCATCAACCTTAGATGATCCGCCATCCGTATCCCAAAAGCATGACCATGAAGGCGAACGGGGCTGCGGCATCTTTCGGTGCCGCAGCCCGCGTTCCGAGATTCAGCTGCGGGCGGCTGTGACGTTTTCGAGGACGACGGCGAGGCCCTGGCCGACGCCGATGCAGATCGCGGCGACGCCCCAGCGTTCACCGGAGGCCTGCAGGGACCGGGCCAGGGTGCCCAGGATCCGGCCGCCGGAGGCGCCGAGCGGGTGGCCCATCGCGATCGCGCCGCCGTGCCGGTTCACCATCTCGTGGTCGATCCCCCAGGCGTTGATGCACGCCAGGGACTGCGCGGCGAACGCCTCGTTAAGTTCGACGGCGCCCACCTGCTCCCAGCTGATGCCCGCCTTCGCGAGGGCCTTGTTCGCAGCCTCCACCGGCGCGTACCCGAAATACTGCGGATCGTTCGCGTGCGCACCCCGGCCCGCGATCCGGGCCAAAGGTTCCATCCCCAGGATCCCGGCGGCGTTCTCCGAACCGATCCATGCCGCGGACGCGCCATCGGAGAGCGGGGACGCGTTCCCGGCCGTGACCGTGCCGTTCTCGGCACGGAACACCGTCTTCAACCCCGCGAGCTTCTCCGCCGAGGACCCGGCCCGGATGCCTTCATCGCGGACCAGGTCCGTGCCCGGCACCGGAGCCACCAGGTTGTCATAGAACCCCTCGTCCCACGCCGCGGCGGCCAGGTTGTGCGAGTTCGCCGAGAACTCATCCTGCGCCTCGCGCGTCACGCCGTACTTCCCGGCCAAACGCTCCGTGGCCTCGCCCAGGGAGATCGTCCAGTCCTTCGGCATCGCCTTGTTCACCAGCCGCCAGCCCATCCTTGGCTACCGGCACGCATCCGGACCGCTGCGCACCACGGACATCGTGGGGCTGGACGTGCGCCTTGGCATAGCCGAATACCTGCATGAAACGCTAGGTGAGCGGTTCGCCCCGCCCCGCATCCTCCGCGACCTGGTGGCGCGCGGCGAGCTGGGACGCAAGTCCGGCAAAGGTTTCTACGACTATTCCTGAACTGCCTCGGCCGAGTAAGTCAGTGGCGGCCAGCGACACCGCTGGCCGCCACTGACGTTCACGCGTGTTGAATGGCGTTACTGCGGTGGGAAGCAACAGGAGCTGGTCGCTGTTTGTACCAGGAGCACCCGGGACGCTGGCGGCTAGTCTCAGCGGATGCGCACTGCGGTAATTGCGGATGATGCGCGTGTAGGGACAGTCCGTTGTAAGGGACTTGAGGTTCAAAGTTTCCCTGAGGCCTGTCAGAACCAGTGCCAGACGTCCCTCATAAGCCAAACGAGAAAGGCGGCGAAAGCGAAGGGTGGCAACAAGTACAAAACCCAGATACCGTGCATTCGGCGCTTGGCCATTTTCGCTCCCTTCCGCTATAGGACAGTGCCCCCAGTTCCGCTTGCCATGACCAGAGCGTAAACCATGGTCATGTCCCAAAAACAGCCCATCCTGAAACGAGCTCCTGGCTGCCCGCATTCCAATGCTTTGATCCCAAGACAACTGGTTCCCACGGCGAACGGACTTTTCGGCCGATATGGCGGGCCGATCATCTTTTCGGGCCGCTCAGGGTTCGGTCTACGAGTGAGCCGATGCGGGACCGCACAGAAGCAGTGCCGAGCATCTGAGCTAGGTCATTCGCTGTTACTTCGGCGCATTCTGTGAATCCAAAGGTTTCGGGCAACCTCGAGGAGCACGAACACAGTCACGATCGTTCCAACCATTACGCCGAAATTTGGATGGGCCGGAGGGAACAATAAGGACATGACCAGTACGGTCACGCCGATGGTGACTATCAGGCCCAACATAGATCCGAAAATTTCTCGTTTCGTCATTTAGCCCTCCGGAGCCGGACAACCGGCGGCCTGGTGCGCTGTTGTACGGAGCATATTCTCATTCGTCCCTATTTGGAACGGGAGTATCGCTTCTCGCCGCAGGAGGTTCCGCTCAATCAGCCTTTTGGTTGCAGCGATCCTCCCTCGGCTCTGAGCGGTAAGCCGCCCGTGGAGTCCCCGGCGACGGATTGTCCTGGAAGCTCGCACTCAAAATTGCCCGGTCAGGGTGGCTTTCCCCTTGGGCAGAGCAACGGGCTGGCATTTGGCCCCAACCCTGACTGGACTCACCGGCCGACGCGTGCCCCTGCTCACCGACACTGCAGGAGGAGCTGTCCAGTCAGGTGCCTGTTAAAGGTCGCTATCGCTCTGAGCGACCAATTCCTGGCACCAACTAGTCCCACACGCCAGATGGCCAGTTTTCGGCCCGGTCAAGGTTCGGCTGTTGATGAGGTTCGAATAGCTTGATTGGACTGCCGGAGCCTCTAGCGGGTGATGCTCAGTGGCTCAATTCGTGCGGCACACGACACCCGCACTATGGTGGCGTCTGGCCCGGCGGCGCGGTTGTTCCTGCCAGTGTCATCGCACCAATCAATGCCGTACGGTGTAGCCTCAACTGTCGCGTCTCCTATGGCCACCTGGGATGGAACCTCAAAGGTGTAGGTGAAACCGCCGGCGTCATTCATCGGGGCAGTTGTGTTGATGACCTTCGTGCCGGCCGCATCGGTTACGGTGACCTGGATGCGGGCGTTCTCCCCATTGCGGGGATCACAGCCGGCGTCCGATGCTTGGACCGTCACCATGCCGCCGGCTGTCGCGCTCGGCGGGTTCACTGAGAAAGCCGGCGGCATACAAGGCGGGTATCCGTCCCCCGAAGACACAATGCAACCTGACAAAAAAGTGATCACCACACCGGAACAGACCGCAACAGACACCGCAAATCGCTTGCTGTGGCGGGGAAAAGAAACCCTGGGAACAGAGCTTCATTTCATCATTATGGTTCGGTAGGCGCTGGCTTCATATTCATTCAGATACTCGTCCCCATATCGTTGTCCGAGAAACCACCGCGGAGCTAAAACGGCCCGCTCCTCACCGGAAGATGCCAGCCCGGGTGCGGGGAGCGCGCCACAGCCGAAGATGGGTTTTGGCATTTTTTGATGCGATGAATAATGCCGATTGGGTTGCAATCTTTCGGACCGCCTATTCTTTGCCACCTTGGAAGGGAAGCTCTGAAGAGGCCAACTTTCAGCCCAGGCAGGGTTCGGCTTCGCCCAAGAAAAGCTCTGTGCCTTCCCGTGCTTGTTCAGTCGCGTCCAGTGTCGCCACTGGAGCTAATGGGTCCGCCTTGGTAGCTTCAACGCATGGCCATCAAACTTGAGAACGTCGGTATCGCCGTTCGCGATCTCGAAGCAACAATCGCTTTTTTCACGGACCTCGGGCTCACGGTCGTTGGCCGTGACACGGTCAGCGGCGAGTGGGCCGACACTGCTGTCGGCCTTGACGGCAACCACGCCAAGATTGCGATGCTCCAGACCCCGGACGGCCATGGTCGACTTGAGCTCTTCGAATACATCCACCCCAAAGCGATCGAGTCGAACCCAACACGTCCCAACGACATCGGCATGCACCGCGTGGCCTTCTCGGTCGACGACATCGACAAAGCCCTTGAGGTAGCCGCGAAGCACGGATGCCATCCACTGCGAGGCGTGGCGACCTACGGCGACGAGTACAAACTCACGTACGTCCGGGGTCCCAGCGGAATCCTCGTGATGCTCGCCCAGAAACTGAAGCAAGACTGACACCCGGACTGGGATCGCGGCATGGGAACGGCAGAGGACTTGTTCGATGGGGAGCCAACTGGACTGCCGGCTCCAATGGCCCGCCGCACCGGGCTATACATGCCGAGATCGGGCCCTGAGCCGCAGGTCAAGCATGTTGGAGGTTATGTCCTGTTCATGAGATTTTGTGCCGGGCACGGTGTGCGGGCCGAAGAGCTGGCCGATGACCCTGGCCGGCTCTTTTGGTTTCTTCGGGCTTACGCGTACGAATTGGAGCAGGACAGCATGCTAAGGGCTGCTGCAGCCATATTTGCCGGGAACACTATTGCCCGACAGAGGCCTGACTCGCGGTGGACCGCCTACGAGGGTGGCTCTCCTACAGTGGGAAACAGGAAGAAGCAGTTCGAGGTCGATCGTCTGCTCGACGGCCTGCGCAGGGCAGACGAAGCCGCGGTGCAGGCCCTCATTGATGTGTTGGCAGACTGGGCCCAGGAAAAGCCGGATGAGTCCCCGGCAGGGCTTCCTCTCCCGGTTTCGCCGCCTGCAGGACAACCGCGCTACGTCCGGCCGCCACTTCCTGCGGTCACGTACTACTCCGCTGAAGGGACACGCATTCCCTACGGTCAGCAATGGGGCGATGGCAGCCCGGCCCCGGACTCCTACGGCATCGACAGCCACCCGGAGCGATTCGCCGGCCTTCACAGGGTGGCCCTTGCTCTCATCGATCACTTGGCTGCTGTGTACGACGTGGAAGTCCACGAAGGCCCGGCGCTCGCCGCGGAACTGCTGATGGAGGCCAGAGACGTGCTGCAGGCGGTCAGGGTCACGCCGCGGCGCTCCGGGGCAGCGTCCCTCACGTTTGTGCTGACCGGGTATCCGGGCGTCATAGTGCATGCCGGGGTGCTGCACGACTTTCCATTTCCCGTGTGCGGCTGCGATGCATGTGACGAAACGGCTGAGACAACGGCAGACCGGATGGAGCGGCTGGTGCTCACCGTCGCGGCTGGCGGCTACCGCGAACGCTACCCCGTGGGCAGCCAGCGGTGGAGTGAATACGCGCTGACAGCGTACGACGGATCCGGCTCTGAAAGTGGAAAAGGTGAACCTGTCCCTGTCGCGTCCTACCGGCTCGACGACGCGGAGGTCCGGCTGCGCGATGTACCCGGCGCGTGGCGTCCCTGGCCGCTGCGCGGAAGCTGAACCTGGTATCAGGTGGCATGCCCGGGAAAGATGGCAACATGGGGACATGACTCCTGCTCACGGATTTCCCGGCTTCGTTCGGCGTCCCCAGCCCATCAAACCCGAGGCTGGTCAAGAATCGGTGTGGGACTACCCGCGGCCGCCGAGGGTCGAGCCGCGATCGGAACGGATTATTGTGCGCCTAGGCGGGAAGGTGATTGCCGACACCACCGATGCAGTGCGAGTCCTGGAGACGAGTCATCCGCCTGTCTACTATCTGCCGCTGGACGCATTCCCTGCCGGTGTACTCGTCCCGGTCGAGGGCACCAGCTTCTGCGAGTTCAAGGGAGAAGCGCACTACTTCGACGTCGTTGCCGGCGGAGTCCTCGTTCCCCGCGGCGGGTGGACCTACCCGAAACCGGCCCGGGGTTTCGAGGCGCTCAGCACCCGAGTGGCCCTCTACCCGGGTCACATGGATTCATGCGAGGTCGACGGCGAGC
The DNA here is from genome assembly GCF_033142195.1 of Arthrobacter sp. B10-11. Lineage (NCBI taxonomy): Bacteria > Bacillati > Actinomycetota > Actinomycetes > Micrococcales > Micrococcaceae > Arthrobacter > Arthrobacter sp. B10-11. The sequence continues at coordinate 64,001 of NZ_JAWMTH010000003.1, read as the reverse complement.
GGGTCACCTTCCAGGAAGGTAACTTTTACGGCGGCTGGATCACCACGAAGATCGTTGGCCCGTTCAAGGGTGGCCCGGGCACGGCCGGGTGGTGAGCGCACGTGATGCAGAGGAACGTGGAGGGCCGTCAGCTGGCGGGGTCGTACTGGAATGCGCGCACCTCCTGCGCGCATCGGCAGGCAGCCGCGATCTTGGCTGCCCATTCCAGCGCCGCATCGTACGAGGGCAGCTCCAGCACGGAGTAGCCGCCTTCGAGTTGCGTCGTCTGCGGGTAGGTCCCCTCGCTCACGGTCCCATCGCCGTCGACCATGACGGGCGGGATGCTCTCATCGATGCCGCCGCCGAACACCCAGACGCCGGCGTCCTTCGCCTCCTGCACGACCGCGTGCGCCGCATCCGAAACGGCCGGCAGGTCCTCGGCGGGAAAGACCATTGCGGCACTCGGGAACGAGATCAGGTACTTCGTCATCGCGTCGACTCCTTCTTCACACTCCAGGGACCGGACTATCCTCGCAGATGCTGTTGAGCGGCGCATCTGATTCAGCGGTCGCACGGCCACTATCGCGCGAAGCGGTCCGTGATCCGCCGCGCCTCGACCGCTTAGAGGACTTTTGTGTAGTGCTCCACGACAGGGAAGGGATCGTAAAAGTGGTGCAGTAAAGCGCGCCAGTTCTCGTACTGCGTTGACTGTCGGAATCCAACCGTGTGGTCTTCGAGCCGGTCCCATTCGACAAGCAGCAGATAAGTACCCGGCGACTCGAGCGAACGCGACAACGATAGTTTTCGGAAGCCAGGCATCGAGGCAATTATTGGCTTGGCCTGACTGAACGCCCGCTCGAAGTCCATTTCTTGGCCCGGGATGACGTGCAAGAGGGCGTGTTCTGTAATCACCAGACCAGTCTCACACAGGGACCTCCGCACCTGGCCAAGGCGCCTCAATTATCCGCCCGGGCTCCGGCCTCTGACGCGGCTGATCGTTAGTCGCGCTTCCCGGCCGCCTTCCGACCGGCTACGAAGCCCAGTCGGCGTCGTCGTAGGGGCGGCCGCGGAAGTGAGCGCGAAGGTATTCCCCCACCACGGCGGCCCCGAGGTCCCCGGTCTCAGGCGCAACCACCCGGCCGTCGACCCTGCGGGCCATCCGCTGAACAAACCGCTCCAGGCCCGGATCATCCCCAAGCCGGAAGAACGTCGCTTGTGCGCCTGCGCGGCCAAGGCGGTCGAGCTCCGCAACTGTGACACGGATGGTCTCCGGGTCCGGCGGGTAGTCGAACCACGAGTCCCCGTCCGGCAACAAATGCGCGGTAGGCTCGCCGTCGGTCACCACGAGGAGGACGTGCTGCATCGACGGGTGGCGGCGAAAGAACCGGCTGGCCAGCAGCAGACCGTGATGCAGATTGGTTCCCTGTTCCCGCCTGGATGCCAGGGCGGTGAGCTCGCCAATGTCCATGGACTGCGCGTAGCGGCCGAACGTGATCAGCTCCAGCCGGTCACCGCGGAACCGGGTCGAGACCAGGTGGTGCAAGGCGAGTGCGGTGCGTTTCATCGGCACCCACCGCCCCTCGGCTGCCATCGAGAATGACACGTCCACCAGCAGGACGACGGCCGCCTGCGTACGCGCCTCCGTCTCCGCCACCTCGATGTCGCCCGCGCCGAGGCGCAGTCCGCGGCCCGGATCACCGCCGTCTGCCATGGTGCGTCGGATCGCATTTGTTATGGTTCGCGTGACGTCCCACGGCTCGGCGTCCCCGAACTCCCACTGCCTGCTGGAGCCGGTCTGCTCGCCGGCCGCGCCGGCCACCCGGGTGTCCCGGCGCCCCTGCCGGCCGGACAACTGCTTGGCGGTGTCCCGCAACAGTGACCTGCCGAGGCGTCGCATCGCCTCCGGGGACAGCCGGAGGTCGCCGTCGGCTCCCCGCCGCAGGTAGCCGCCGTCCTGCATCGCCCGCTCGATCTCCGCGAGGGTTCGGGCCGACACGGCGGCATTCTGCCCGAGCTGGCGGGCGAGTGCGTCCAGGTCCAAATCGTCGAGGCGTGATCCGTTGTAGGACTGGGAGAGCTGTTCCGCCAGGTCGTCGAGTTCTGCAATGTCCTGGAGTACGCCGGTGCCGTCGCCAAGCCCCAGTCCTTCCTGGCCCTCGAAGCGTTCCGAGCCGGTCCAGTCCTCGCCGGGACGCAGTGCGCGCAGGGTGTCGTCGAGTTGGCCGAGCTGGGACATGAGGTCGGGTGAGCCGAATGCCTGGGCGGACAGGCGCATCAGCTCATCCCGCTGCTCAGCGGACATTGACTGCAGGAGCCGCTGTGCCGCCGCCGCGCGCCGGGCAAGGGCGTCGACCAGTTCCTCGACTGACTGGGGATTCTCGGGAAAGAAGTGCCCGTGCTTTCCCATGAAGTTCTGGAAGTCGGCCTCGGTGTCTGCACCCCGGCGGTGTTTGTCGAGCAGCCCGTTGAGGTCCTGCAGCAGCTCGTTGACGGCTTCGCGGTCCTCATCGGTGGCGTTCGCGAGCGCCTGCTTCATGCCGGCGAAACGCTGGTCCAGGACCTCACGGCCCAGCAGGTCCTTGATCCGCTCATAGGCCTCCCGGGCGGTGCTCGACTGCCAGTCATAGGAGGCCAGTTCGTTGACAGCCGCCGCCGTGGACCGGGGCAGGTTCTGCAGTTGCATTTCCCGGAATGCACGGTCGGTGTTGTCCATCATGGCGTCGCGGGCGAGCTGCTTGCGCTCCTCCAGCACTGCGGTGTCCAGCAGTTTTTGGACCTCGTTGAGGGTGCCGTCCAGCCGGTGGCGGCCCAGCAGTTCGCTCCGGCGCTGTTGAACGCGGCCGGCCAGGTCATCAAGCCCTTCACGGTTACGGCCGCCGCGCCGCAGGAACTCCTGCAGGGCGTGCCGGGGCGAGTAGCCCGCCATGACATCATCGGCGATCGCGTCGAGCGCCTCTGCCAGGTCCACCGGCGGGGCCAGCGGATCGGGTCCTCCCCTGTAACGGCTGTACCTGGATGACCGGTTGTGAACGCCCATGGTGCTGCCTTCCCTATCCTGTGTCAGCCTGGGGCCATTGCTAGCCGTAGACCGTTTCCTCGTCGTCGGACTCCTTGGCGATCCGCCGGGCGAGGAAGAGGCCTTCCAGCGCAAGTTCGATGGCCGCGGCCCGCTGCCCGTCGTTCTTGGCCCCCAGGCGCCCGCTGATCTCGTCATAGAGGCTCGACCCGTCAAGGGACGGAAGGTTTTCGAGGAACTCCCGGGCGGTGATCTGCTCCCCGGTAGTCACGGTGGTGTGACCGTCAAGCGCGGCCACGAGCGGACCGAGGTCGATGCCGTGGTAGTGCGCCCGTACGGCTTCGGCGGTGGCCGTACGCAACAGGTGGTCGAGGACAGCCTGCTCGCGCCCTTCCTCACCGGATTCAAACTCAATCTTGCCCGTGAGGACTTCGACGGCCGCCTCCAGGTCGACAATCCGGGCCACTGCCTCATCCTCCCCGCGCACGCTTGCCCGGCGGAGCGCGGCGGCGGCGACAGTTTCGGCGCCCGCGATGGCGAACCGCGCGGAAACCCCGGAGGTCTGGTTGATGGCCGGGGACAGCCGCAGCGCCCGGGTGTACCGTGCCAGGATTTCCAGGATGACGGGCGGGACGTCGGCCACCAGCCGCCCCTCCTGCCGGATGACGGCCACTTCGTCGTCCAGCTCTATCGGGTAATGCGTGCGGATCTCGGCGCCGAAGCGGTCCTTCAGCGGCGTGATGATCCGGCCACGGTTGGTGTAGTCCTCCGGGTTGGCGGAGGCGACGACGAGCACGTCCAGCGGCAGCCGCAGCACGTAGCCGCGGATCTGGATGTCCCGCTCCTCCATCACGTTAAGCATCGCCACCTGGATCCGCTCAGCCAGGTCCGGTAGTTCGTTGATGGCGATGATGCCGCGGTTGGAGCGCGGAACGAGGCCGTAGTGGATGGTTTCCGGGTCCCCGAGCCGGCGGCCTTCCGCTACCCGCATCGGGTCGACGTCGCCGATGAGGTCGGCAACGGAGGTATCCGGCGTCGCGAGCTTCTCGACGTAGCGTTCCGAGCGGTGGCGCCACGCCACCCGTAGCCGGTCGCCTTCGGTGAGGGCCCGGGCGCGCGAGTGCTCCGTGATGGGTTCATAAGGGTGCTCGTTCAGTTCCGAGTCCTCGATCACCGGAGACCACTCGTCCAGCAGCCCCGCCAGGGTGCGGAGGAGCCGCGTCTTGCCCTGTCCCCGCTCACCGAGCAGGACGACGTCGTGGCCGGCAATCAGGGCACGCTCCAGCTGGGGAAGGACAGTCCTGCTGAAGCCGTACATCCCGGGCCACGGATCGCGCGCGGCCGCGAGCGCGGCGAGCAGGTTGTCACGGATTTCGTGGCGCAGGTCCTTGTGGACGTGGCCGGAGGCACGCAGTTCACCCACCGTGAAAATATCGGGACGATCACTCACCTCTCTACGGTAGTCCCCGAATGCTGGGGGAATCGAGGGAATTTCTGAAGTTCCCGGGCGCGGGCCCGAGGAACGGCCGACGCTTGGTGCTGATGACTGCAGCAACGCCGTCGGAATCGACACCGACTTCGACACCGTGGGGCACCCTGCTCCCGCTGGTGCGGAACCCTTGAGCGGCCTGAGGGCGTTGTGACAGGGGACAGCCGGTGTCCGGCCGGGAGCTGACACAGCTCGCCGAGGGCCGCGGTGTGCTGCCGGTTGACCGCACCGGGACGCGGTACCCGTGGCCGCTCGTGTAGGTTGCCTCGCGGGGTGCTCCCAGGCCCCCTCCGGACCGCTTCGTAGTCTAGACAGGCGCGTCGGAATTCCGTAGATTCGTAACAGTCCTAATCACCTTTCCAAGGTGGGGACCTCTTTGCCGCCGGGTGCACGGCCGCAAGGAGAGCCGCTGTAGCCGAACGGTGGCGCCATGTTGCACCCGCGGAAAAGAGCCCCTGATGGCCATCTCGCATTTCGAACGATTCCTCCTCGACGCCACTGCTCCGGATGACACACATTGTCCCCTGGGACCGGACTGTCTCTACGGCCTGTACACGAGCTGGTGCCTGCTTCACAACATCACTCCGGTGGACGACATCGCCTTCCGGGCTGCCATGGAGCGCTGCGGCATTGACCTGCGCAACTCCCGGCGGCGGATGAAAGGACCGGCCGCGGCGGACTACATCCTTTCCAGCTACCCTGCGACTGCCTGACCCAGCCATGGACTTCGCTGCGGCCGATGAGCATCCGCTGGATCCTTTTCCCCATTACGAGAGAATGAGGCAGGCCGCACCCGTCTTTCATGACGACCAATCCGGCAGCTGGCATGTCTTCCGGTATGACGATGTGCAGCGGGTATTGTCCGAATATGCCAGGTTCTCCTCGCGGATGGGCGGTGACGACCCGTCCGAGACGGGGCAGTTGTTCGCGTCCAGCCTGATCACGGCCGATCCCCCGCGGCACCGGCAGCTGCGCTCCCTGGTGACCCAGGCGTTCACGCCAAAAGCCGTGGATGCTCTCGCTCCCCGCATCTCCCGGCTCACGGACGAGCTCCTGGACGGGCTCGCTGCCCTGGGATCGGCAGACCTGATCCAGGAGTTGGCGTATCCGCTGCCGGTCATCGTGATCTCGGAACTCATGGGTGTACCCGCTGAGGACCGCGACCGCTTCAAGCACTGGTCCGACGTCGTCGTCAGCCAAACGCGGGCCGGTGCGGTGAATGAGGACCAGCACCTCACCAACGTGGAGATGACCGAGTATTTCCTGAACCTGATTGAGCAGCGCCGGAGCCGGCCCGGCAAGGACCTGATCAGCAACCTGCTCTCCGCAGAGATCGACGGGCAGAAGCTCAATGTGGCCGAGCTGCTGGGTTTCTGCAGCCTGCTTCTCGTGGCCGGCAATGAAACGACCACCAACCTGATTGGCAACGCGGTTCTTTGCCTGACTGAAGTGCCCGGCACCATCGAGCGGTTGCGGCAGGAGCCGGCCCTGCTTCCCCAGGCCATCGAAGAGGTTCTCCGCTTCCGGTCCCCCGTGCAGTCCATGTACCGGGTGACCGTTGCTGACACCACCCTGGGCGACGTCCGGATTCCGGCCGGTGCCCCGCTGGTCGCGTGGATCGGCTCCGCGAACCGCGACGAACGGCAATTTGAGCGCCCGGCGCAGTTCGACGTCGACCGGAGCCAGAACCGGCACCTGGCCTTCGGCCACGGCATTCACTTCTGCCTCGGAGCGCCGCTGGCACGACTGGAAGCAAGGATCGCACTGTCCGCCATGCTGTCCAGGCTGCCCGGACTGGCCCTCGCCCCGGGAGCGCGCCTGGAACGGATGGACAGCACCATCGTCTATGGGCTGAAGGCGCTTCCCGCCAGCTGGCAGGCAGCCTGAGCAACAAGGCGCAGAACCCGTCCGCGCCAGTCCGTCCGGCACCGGGAGGGAGCATCCATGCAACACTTGTTGCATGGATCTGGAGGTGACCCCCGCGCTCACGATCCCGTCGTCGGAACTCAGCTGGAGGTTCTCGCGTTCATCCGGGCCGGGCGGCCAGCACGTGAACACCTCGGACAGCCGTGCCGAGCTCTCCTGGAATGTCGCCGAGTCGGCTGTGCTCTCGGACGGGCAGCGGGAGGTGCTCGTCGCCCGGCTCGGACGACGCCTAAGCTCCGGGGTGATCACCGTGACTGCCGCCGAGCGCCGATCACAGCTCCGCAATCGACAGATCGCGCTGGCCAAACTGGCTGAACTCGTCTCCGAGGGCCTTGCTCCCGATGCGGCTCCCCGCCGTCCGACGAAGCCCACCCGAGGATCGGAACGGCGTCGCCTCGCCACAAAGCAGCTGCGGTCGGCAACCAAAAGGCAACGCCAGCGGCCGTCCGCCGAATAGCTCCGACGCGGGCCGAAGAGTGGCCTGGACCCTGCCTTCGAAGCCTTGGACAAGGATCTAGGCGCGAAAACTCGCCCGACGCCGAAGCATGCTACGGCCGCGACCACGATGGACCACAGCCGCCGTCCCACGCCCCCGCCCACAGTCAACCCGGCGACTTCAGAGGCACATCGGGAAATTGCGCACATCGGCCAAGGCACGAAGAGCCCGTTCCCTGGTCGCAGGCCACTCTTCCGTCAGCAATGACAGCACGACGATGTCCCGCCATGATCCGTCGTTCCGCCGCGAAGAACGCCGACGGGTGCCCTCAACAGTGAACCCGAACCGTTTGAGGGACGAAAGGGACCTGCGGTTTCGCGGATCCACATCGCATTCGACGCGCCCTGCTCCGCGGGCAAACACCCAGTCCAGCAGGGCCAGCTTCACCTCATGGTTTGCCTTCATTCCCCAGAAGGGCGGGCTGATGAGGGTCCGGCCGATTTTCACGCGCTGTGTCGGTGTGTGCGACTCCGTAATACCAGTAGTCCCAACGAACAACGGGCCGCCTGGCAAGCCCGTATAGTGCACCGCGAAGATCCGGAGACCTTCATGGCGCCGGTCGACGAAGCGGACCAACTCCTCGTGCGTACCTGGCCGGTGGTGCCCGTCACCGAACCCCGTGGCCCAGATGTCGTCATTGGCCAGGAGGTGCGCCAGCGGCTCGACGTCGTCCGGACTGAACGGCGACAGGACAAAGCGGCCTGTGGCCGTGTGAAGCGTCGGCAGGGCGCGGGGAAGGCGAAGTGTCATGGTGACCTTTCCTTGCGGGATCGTCCGGACAGCATCCGGGACCACCACTAACGCAAGGTAAACGCGAAGCGATCAGTTGAAGTCACTTTTCCTGTCCGAATTCAAGGTCTGGCCCCGCGCTACGAGGGGTCCTACAATCGGGGTGGACGCAACCGGCCATGGCACCCCGGGACCGCCCGCGGGGGAACAAATGTCATTCCAGCGGTGCCGGCAAGGATACGGACAATGACAGATATTCAGGGGCTCGTCAGCTCCCTCCGGCCCGAAGACCTGACTGCGCTGCAGGAGCGCGGCCCGGACCAGGTCCTGGCCCCGGAGATGCTTGATGCCATCGACACTGCTGCCGGGGGCCCCGGCGAGGGCCGCGGCTACTACGTAGTCCGCGGCAGCCTGGTACCCCTGGAGCGACGCCAGTACTTCCTCCGCGACGACGTCGTCGCAGCGATCTTTGCCCCCTTGACGGTTGAAGGCGCCGCCGGCGCGGACGCCTGACCGCCGTGCCGTCCACGGAGAGCCTCGAAACCGAACAGAAGTACGACGTCGTTGCCTCCACGGCGCTTCCGGAGCTGATGCAGGTCCCCGGTGTGGGACGCGTCGCAGAACCGGTCACGGATCGCCTTGAGGCGGTGTACTTCGACACCCCCACCCTTGCATTGGCTGCCCGGCGCATCACTTTGCGCCGCCGTACCGGCGGCAACGACCACGGGTGGCACCTCAAACTCCCCGCCGGCGGCAACCAGCGGCAGGAACTTCACGCCCCGCTCGGACAACCGGACGCCGTGCCGGAGGAACTGGGCCGCCACGTGCACGTGTACACCCGGGGAGAAAAACTTGTGCCCGTCGCCCGGCTGAGCACGGGGCGCACCACGCACAGGCTCTACGGTCCGGCAGGCGAACACCTTGCCGACCTGGCCGACGACATGGTCCACGCTGAGACCCTGCATCCGGCCCAGACGGTGCAGGAGTGGCGCGAATGGGAAGTCGAACTCGTCCACGGCACGGAGCGCCTCTTCGCAGACGCCGAGGAAGTCCTTACCTCAACCGGTGCGGTCCGCTCGGGCCATCCCTCCAAACTGGCGCGGGCTCTCGGGGAGGCATGGCCGCCGGAACGGGTGGCCGACACGCGGGAACCGCGGAACAAGGGGCCCGCAGCCGACGTCGTCACCGCCTATCTTGGCGCACAGATCACTGAACTCTTCACCCACGACCCCGGTGTGCGCGTGGAAGCACCGGACGCCGTCCACCAGATGAGGTCCGCGACCCGGCGTACCCGCTCCGCCCTGGCCACCTACCGTCCGCTCTTCGATAAATCCACCGTCAAGAAGCTCGCGGGTGAACTGAAATGGCTTGCCCGGATTCTCGGCAAAGCACGGGACGCCGAAGTCATGCGTGAACGCCTCCGTCAGCATTTGAACGACTTGCCGGGGCAGTCCGGCACCGGACCCGTCGAGGCAACGATCGAGCATGAGCTCGAAACCACCTACAACACCGGATTCAGGGAAACCCTCAGCGCGCTGGGCTCCGGCCGCTACCACCAACTCCTGACGGATCTGGAGAACTTCCGCGACCATCCGCCAACCACTCCCCGCGCCTCCCGGCCGGCGGGCACCGCGACGGCTCCGCTGGTCGACAAGGCGGGCAAACGCCTCAAGCGTGCACGCAAGAGAGCGAAGCAAGCCAAGTCCGGTGGCCGCGATGCCGCGCTGCACCAGGTCCGCAAGGACGCCAAAAGACTGCGGCACGCAGCCGAGTCCGTCGAGGTAATCCACGGAAAACGAGCCCGCAAACTCGCCAAGGCGGCCAAACGGCTTCAGCAGATCCTGGGCGACCATCAGGACAGCGTCCTGGCCCGCGGACTCCTGACCCGGCTGGCCTCGGAGCCGGGGCTGCCCCCGGAAGCGGCGCGCACCTACGCACGGCTGCTGAAGATCGAAGAGGACATCGCCCGCGACACCCAGGCCGCGTACCGGAAGGCTGCCGCAAAGAACTCACTCAAGATCCGGCTGCGCCACTGACGAAGGCCTTAGGGAAGCGAAAGCTACGTACGTCGAAGGGCTTTCCGCCCCTCGCGAGGCTGCCAGGCGCCGCCGGATTCAGTCTCCGACGGCTTCGCGGCCCCGGCGGACGATGAGCGGGTCCGGGTCGTACACGACCGAGGCATCTTTGTCGTCGTAGTCGAACTGGTTGAGGAAAAATCGGATGGCGTTGATCCGCCCCCGCTTCTTGTCATTGGACTTGATCGTGATCCATGGTGCGTGGTCAGTGTCGGTGCGCAGGAACGTCTCTTCCTTGGCTTTTGTGTAGTCCTCCCACCGGTCCAGGGAGGCCAGGTCCACCGGCGAAAGCTTCCACCGCCGGACAGGGTCGATCTGGCGGATCGCGAAGCGGGTGCGCTGCTCGTGCCGGGTCACCGAGAACCAGAATTTGTTCAGGTGGATGCCGGAGTCCACCAGCATCCTCTCGAACAAGGGTGCCTGCCCCATGAAGGTCTCGTACTCATCATCGGTGCAAAAACCCATGACCCGCTCCACGTTGGCACGGTTGTACCAGGACCGGTCGAACATCACGATTTCACCGGCTGTGGGCAGGTGCTGGATGTAGCGCTGGAAGTACCACTGTCCCTGTTCGCGGTCCGACGGTTTGCTCAGCGCCACGGTCCGGGCCGAACGGGGATCAAGGTGTTCGGTGAACCGCTTGATCGTCCCGCCCTTGCCGGCGGCATCGCGGCCCTCGAATACGATCACATTTTTCAGGCCGTGATCCTGGCCCCAGTACTGAAACTTCAGCAGTTCCACCTGCAGGCGGTATTTTTCGGCCTCGTAGTCCTCCCGGGACATCCGCTCCTCATAGGGGTAGTCCTCCCGCCAGGTCTCCACCGCCGAGCCGCCGGGATCAATGAGCTCCGGATCCTCACCCTGCCCGCCTCTGACCGTGTACCCCACCTCGACGAGTCGATCTATGGCTTCACGCAGGTTGTCCCGGACCCACCACGAATCCCCGGGTGTCCACGGCCGGCCTACCTGCACCATCCGGGTCTCCTTCCGGCATTGCCGAAGCGTCGACGGCAGTTTATCTGACGAATGACCAGCGGGAGAAGACAGGGACCGCCCCAACGAACCCATCTTTTCAGCGCAGGGTAAACAGCAGGGGCCTTTTAGGCGATCTTCCTTCGATATACAGCCGTGGCGGAGGCGTAGGCGAAAACCAGGATGCCGAGGCACCATGCGAGGGCAATCCAGATGTCGCTGCCCACCGGTCGCTGAGCGAACAAATCCTGGATGGTGTTGACGATCGACGTGACGGGCTGGTTTTCGGCGAAGAACCGTACGGGGCCGGGCATGGTTTCCGTCGGGACGAAAGCGGAACTGATGAATGGCAGGAAGATCAGCGGGTAGGAGAAGCCACTGGCACCGTCCACGGACTTCGCCGATAGGCCGGCGATGATGGCGATCCACGTGAGTGCCAGGGTGAACAGCGCCAGGATTCCCGCGACAGCCAGCCAGTCAAGGAGGCTTGCCGAGGTCCGGAACCCCATGAGGAGGGCTACCAGCACGATGATGACGAGCGACAGACCGTTGGCGACCAGCGAGGTCAGAACGTGAGCCCACAGCACGGACGATCGTGCGATGGGCATGGACTGGAACCGCTCGAAAATACCGCTTTGCATGTCCGTGAACAACCGAACGGCGGTGTACGCGATGCCCGACGCAATCGCGATCAGCATGATTCCGGGAAGCAGGTAGTTGACGTAGTTCTCGGTGTCAGTCCGAATCGCGCCGCCGAACACGTAGACGAACAGCAGCATGAGGGCCACCGGCGTGATTGCGGTGGTGATGATCGTGTCCACGCTGCGGAAGATGTGCCGCATGGAGCGGCCCAGCAGCACGGAGGTGTCGGCGAAGAGGTGTGTGCTCATGACTTGTCCCTAGTTGACTCGACCTTGCTGTTGTTCCCAACGGCGTCACCTTTGTCCCCCACCAGGGCGAGGAATATTTCCTCCAGGCTCGGCTGCTTTTCGACGTATTCGACCTTCGTTGGCGGGAGCAGCTGCTTCAGCTCGGCGAGGGTGCCGTTCGCGATGATGCGCCCGCCGTGGAGAATGGCGATCCGATCCGCGAGTTGTTCAGCCTCGTCGAGATACTGCGTGGTGAGCAGCACGGTGGTGCCCTGCCTGGAGAGCTCCTTGACGAGCTGCCACACCTCGAGGCGGGCTTCGGGATCGAGTCCGGTGGTCGGCTCGTCGAGGAAGATCACCTTCGGTTGCCCGATCAGGCTCATGGCGATGTCCAGGCGGCGGCGCATGCCCCCTGAATACGTGGCCACTTTCCGTGAGCCGGCTTCGGTGAGGTTGAACCGCGCCAGAAGATCATTCGCCACGTGTCCGGGGGTTTTCAGGTGCCGCAGTTTGGCAACCAGCACCAGGTTTTCCCTGGCGGACAGGATTTCGTCGACAGCTGCGAACTGTCCGGTCAGGCTGATGGCCTCGCGGACCCTGAGCGGTTCTGTTGCGACGTCGAATCCTTCGACGGCGGCTGTGCCGGCATCCACTCTCAGCAGCGTGGACAGGATTTTCACCACGGTGGTCTTTCCCGCTCCGTTCGAGCCGAGGAGGGCAAAGATGCTCCCCGGTGCCACCTCGAAGTCCACTCCGCGCAGGACGTGCAGGTCCTTGTAGGACTTCTCCATGCCCAGCACGCGGATTGCCGTGGCCGTCATGATCCCGCCTGCTTCGCATTGGCCTTGTCGACCGCTTCGTTGAGACGGGACCGTTCCTTGTCGATCCACCGCTTTCCGCCGTATGCCTGAGCGAAGCTCTCGGCGAACTCGATAGGATCTTCGCCGACGATCTCGCTCACCGGCGTGCCGTCGATGGCGGCGCGTTCCCACAGGTCGGCGAGGTCGGAGAACATTTGCACAATCGTGTCCCCCTCCGTGACCCCGCCGTAGTACATGAAATATCGGTTGAAGGCGTTCGCCACGGCGCGGTAGGGCTCAGGCAAGGCATCCAGCCGCGCCTTGGCCTGCTTGTACTGCTTCTTCTGCTCGAGCGAGCCGGTCACCAGCTCGATCCACTTCGCTGCCATATCAATTTCCTCCCTTACGGAGCTGTTCAAGCCTTTCGGACAGAAAGCCCCATGTGTTCCAGAATTCGTCTAGTTCCTTCCCGCCCTGAGCGTTGAGCGTGTACACCTTGCGTGGCGGGCCCTTCTCGGACGGACGCTTCTCGACGTCGACGAGGCCTTTCTGCTCGATCCTTACAAGCAGTGCGTACACGGTGCCCTCGGCGATCTCGGTGAAACCCTGTGCCCGGAGCAGCGTCGTGATTTCGTACCCGTACGCGGGCTTTCCGGTCAGCAGGGCAAGAACGATGCCCTCCAGTGTCCCTTTGAGCATTTCCGTCATCTGCTTGCCCATCGGATGCCTTTCCAACTACTCAGTGTTACTAGCTACTAGTACATAGTATCGCTAAGTAGCTGAAGGGCAAGGGCTTTCAGCTGGACGCACGGCGCGCGGCGTTAAGAACGCGTAAAGAAAACGCTAAAACACGCCTCGAAGCGCTGTTCGGGGACTACGTTGAATCGCCGAGGTGTCGGACATACCAGGAGCTGCGCCCGATGAACCACCAGGAGACGCAGATGAGCGGTACGGGCCACCAGACCATTCCCGCCGAAGTCAGACGGCCGGGGCCGGAGACCGACACCGGAAACCCACTGGTGCGGTGGCTGCTGAAACACCAGGTCCAGCCTGTGATCGGTCCGGAAAGCCCCGAAGACCACGCTCCACCGCAGGCATGGTGGAAAGTCATGTGCCTGACCGGCGTCGACTACTTCTCCACCTTGTCCTACCTGCCGGCCATCGCGGCCCTCGCCGCCGGAGCCCTGTCCCCGCTCGCCACCCTGCTGATCGTGGCCCTTACCCTCCTGGGAATGCTGCCCATGTATCGCAGGGTCGCACGGGAAAGCCCGCACGGACAAGGGTCGGTAGCAATGCTGGAAAGCCTCCTGCCGTTCTGGCGCGGGAAGCTCTTCGTCCTGATCCTGCTGGGCTTTGTGGCGACATCCTGGATCATCACCATCACGCTCTCGTCGGCAGACGCCACCGTGCACATGCTGGAGAACCCTTTCCTTCACGATTATCTCGACGGCAAGGCCGTGCTCATCACCGTGGTTCTGCTCCTGATCCTGGGAGGTGTGTTCCTGCTGGGATTCAGTGAAGCCGTCGTCGTAGCCATCCCCCTGGTGGCGGTCTTCCTGCTCCTGAACGCGGTGGTCATCATAGCCGGTGCGGCCAGGGTCATCAGCGATCCGGCAGCGCTGGACTCCTGGACCGGGCTCCTGGCCTCGCGCGGCGGTATCGCGGACATCGTGGGACCGGCAGTGCTAGCCTTCCCCCTTCTGGTGCTTGGCCTGTCCGGCTTCGAAACCGGAGTCAGCATGATGCCGCTGGTTGCCTCCGACGGCCAAACACCGGAGGCACGCCTTGCCTCCAAGATCCGGAACACCCGCAAACTGCTGACCACGGCCGCTGCCATCATGAGCGTCTACCTCCTCGGCAGCAGTTTCGTCACCACTGTCCTGATCCCTGCCGAAGCATTCGAAGCAGGCGGGGAGGCGAGCGGACGCGCCTTGGCCTACCTCGCGCATGAGCAACTCGGGGACACCTTCGGCACCGTCTACGACATCAGCAGCATCCTGATTCTATGGTTTGCGGGCGCCTCGGCCATGGCCGGCTTGATCAACATCGTCCCGCGCTACCTCCCCGCCTACGGCATGGCCCCCGAATGGGGACGGGCAGTGCGCCCCGTGGTCCTTGTCTACACGGCTGTCAGCATCCTCATCACCATCGGCTTCAATGCCGATGTCAACGCCCAGGCCGGCGCGTACGCCACGGGCATCCTTGCCATGATGGTCTCCGGATCCATCGCCGTCACAATCTCCGCGTTAAGGAGAGGCAACCGACGATCGGGGGCGGGCTTCGCGCTGCTGTCCCTGATCCTGCTTTACGCGCTGGCCGCCAACGTCATCGAGAAACCGGACGGACTGACCATCTCGGCTTTCTTCATCCTGGGAATCATCGCGATCTCCCTGGTTTCCCGCGTCGCACGGACAACGGAACTGCGCGCAGACCTGATCAGGTTTGACGACAACACCCGCCGCTTCATCGCCGACTCCCTGGACTACGACGGCGCGCTGAACCTTATCGCCAACCGCCGCCAAACCGGCGACACCAGGGAATACGCCGAAAAGGAATATGAGCAACGGGGCCAGAATGCCGTCCCCGGGACCGCCGACATCATCTTCCTTGAAATCGACATCATCGACCCGTCCAACTTCGGGGGGACCCTGGACGTGCGCGGCGTGGAGGTCGACGGCCACCGCATCCTGCGGGTCGAAAGCCCGGCCGCTCCCAACGCCATCGCCGCGATCCTCCTGGCCCTTAGGGACACGGCCGGCGTCATCCCCCACGCGTACTTCGAGTGGTCCGAAGGCAACCCCCTTGCCCACCTGATGCGCTACCTCCTCCTGGGCCGCGGCGACACCCCGCCCGTCGTGCGGGAAATCATCCGGAAGCACGAACCGGATCCCGCCCGGCGCCCGCGCATCCACGTCGGGTAAGCGGACGCCGACGGGAACCGGCTCCCGTTACCCGCGGCGGTGGATGGACTTATAGCTCAGGTAAGCGTTCAGGCCTTCAATCCCGTACTCGGTGCCCAGGCCCGAATCGTGCCGGCCGCCGAAGGGTGCGGCATGGTTGGAGGCGAAGAAGTTGATGCCTACGGAGCCCGTATCCATCCGGTCAGCAACAGCGAGCGCCGCTTCCGGGTCCTGCCCGAACACCAGGCCTCCCAGCCCAAAGTCCGTGTTGTTTGCGAGGGCAACCGCCTCATCGACCTCATCGTATTTGAGGACGCAGATCACCGGGCCGAAGATCTCCTCGCGGGAGATCCGCATGTCAGGGGTGACGTCGGCGAACACCGTGGGCTCGACAAAGTAGCCGCCCTCCAACCCGCCGGCCAACGACGCCGCACGGCCGCCGGTCGTGGCGCGCGCCCCTTCGGCAAGCCCCGATTCCAGGTACTCCAGCACAGTCCGGTACTGGGACTCCGTGGCACAGGGCCCAAAGACGGTGGCGGGGTCCAGCGGATCACCCTGCTTCCCGGCGGCGATGGTTGCCGTGACCATGTCCACTACGTCGTCGTAACGGCTCGCGGGTGCAAGAATCCGGGCGGAGATGTAGCAGGTCTGGCCGGTGTTGCGCATGGAGGAGCGGATCAGCACCTTGGACATGGCCTCCAAGTCGGCGTCGGGCAGTACTATGGCGCTGGACTTCCCGCCGAGCTCCAGCGTGACCGGGCGCAGCAGCTCCCCGCATGCGGCGGCAATTTTCCGGCCCACGGGCGTCGAACCCGTAAAGGCCACCTTGTCCACACCGGGGTGCTTCACCAGCGCATCTCCCAGCCGGCCGGAGCCGGTGACCAGGTTGACGACGCCGGCGGGTACTCCGGCAGCGGCCACCGCCTCGATGATCACACGGATGGACAAGGGTGTGGGCGACGCCGGTTTGATCACGACGGTGCAGCCGGCCAGCAGTGCCGGCGCCAGCTTGATGACCACAAGGTTGATGGGGAAGTTCCACGGCGCGATCAGTGCGCACACTCCCAGGGGATCGCGCCGGACCACGGACTCTCCCCCGCCGCGGGGGAAGGGACGGACGTCCTCACGCTCCAGGTATTCAGCCAGGGTCGCGAAGTAGCGGAAGATGCCTGCCGCGTTGGCCGCGGCACCGGCGGACTCGGCCACCGGAGAGCCGTTCTCCCGGGAGTTGGTCAGCGACAGCTCGTCAGCCCGCTTTTCCACTTCGTCGGCAATCCGCAGCAGATAGGCGGCGCGCTCGGAAGGTGCCAGACGGGGCCAGGCGCCGTCGTCGGAATTATGGAACGCCCGCCGGGCGGAGCCGACGGCGGCGTCCACGTCTTCGGGAGTGCCGTCCGGGACCGAGCCCCAGATTTCGCCCGTGGCAGGGTCGGTGACCGGGTTCCGGCCGGTGCCGCGGGATGGTTGCCAGGCGCCGTCGACGAAAATCGTGTCCACGTGGGTGTGCGGCAGGGAGAGTCCACTCCGGGCTGTCAGGGCGGGAGCTTCAGGGGTGGCGGACGTCATCGGATCACCGCCGTCTTCAGCAGGGCATTGGAGCGGTCGAGGTCTGCGGCGGCCATGTCCACGGCTGCCTGGGTGATGAGTTCGGGCACGATCTCGGTGGCCAGCCTGTCCGTGTAGGTTGCAGGGTCCATCTTGAACCACGAGGAGGCCAGCGCAATCCCGGCACGGTCGAACCGCCATAGCCGGTCGGCGTCGCGCATCAGGGCATCCTCCAGCGAGCGCGCCACGGGACGGGTGTCATGGCCGTCGATGATCTCGCAGACGCTTTCCACGAACGCGGCCGAATAGCCCAGCCCGGGCAGCACCCGGCGCGCCACGTCGCAGCCCTGCTGCTCGTGTTCGTAGCGGATGGCCGCCTTGCGCCAGTCCCCCGCGAAACCCTCCGAAATGATGCGGGTTTCATCAACGTGGGCCCAGCCGGTGTCGTGGAGCAGGGTGGCCACCCTCACCAGTCCGGCGTCGGCCCGGGGGTAGGCCCGGCACAGCCGTTCGGCGAAGGCGAGGGAAATCGGCAGGTGGATGTCGTTGCCGCGGGTCCGGGTCTCGTGGACAACGGCCTGCCACAGCGCGTCGAGCTCCTCAAGGGCTGCGGGGGTGGTGCAGATGGGCGTGGTGTCCACCGGCCCCGGTGCGGGAACGGGCCGGATGCTGTACTCGGCGGCGAAGGCCTCGGCCAACGGGTCCGGATTTTCGGTATCCACAGCGGTGGGGACGGCGCCGGGGCCAGCCTCGGCGACCGGAGTCTTGGGGGTGCTCATAATGCTCCTTCGGGTGGGCCAAGCTGCTGTCTGAGTGCAGTTAGCTGTCCGTGGTGATGGTCTTGAGGGGTGTTGCGGTGTCCTCGGCGGCATCGGCCGGGATGTTCTGGCCCTTGGCCAGGGCGTTCTTGACAGCCATGAAGTCCAGCGGCGCATTGACGCAGTCCGCGGCAATGATCCGGCCCTGGCGGTAGTACAGGACGCTGAATTTGCCGCGTTCCTCGTCGCGCCGGAGCACGGTCCGGTCGTAGCCGTTGCAGAGGCCCGCGATCTGGAGCTTGAGATCGGCCTGGTTGGACCAGAACCACGGGATGCCGGCGTATTCCTCCCGCCTGCCCGTGAGCGAGTAGGCCGCCACCTTGGCATGCTCGATGGCGTTGTTGACGGACTCCAGCCGGATCCGCTCCCCCGGCGTTGATCCGGGGACCGGGTTGGGCATATTGGCAACATCCCCCACCGCCACAGTGGTCCCGTCCGACGCCAGCGCGAACCGGTCCACCACCACGCCGTTGTCCACGGCCAGTCCCAGCTGTTCGGCCAGCTGGGTATTCGGAATGACGCCGATGCCAATCAGCACAATCTGGGCCGGCAGCACCGTGCCGTCCTGAAGTTCGACGGCGGCGACCTTCCTGCCGCCGTCGGCGGCGGTAAAGCGGGACGCGCTCGTGTTGAGCCTGATGTCCAAACCGCGGGAGCGGTGCGCCTGCAGGAAGTACTCGGCGGTCTCCGCACCCACAGCCCGGCCCACCAGGCGCGGACCGAACTCGAGAACGGTGACGTTCTTGCCCATTTTCTGCAGGCTGGACGCGGCTTCGAGGCCGATGAACCCGCCGCCGATCACCACCACATCCGTGGCTTCGCCCACCCGGGCCTTGAGCGCCAGGGCGTCGTCGGCGTTGCGCAGGTACAGCACGCCGTCCAGGTCCCCGCCGTCGATGTTCAGTTTCCGCGCACGGGCACCCACGGTGAGCGCAAGCCGTTTGAAGGGGAACTCCCGGCCGGAGGACCCATGCGCCACCCCGGACCCGTCCGCTTCCTTGTCGATGCGGACGATGTATTCGCCCTTGACCAGCTCCACGTTGTGCTCGGCCCAGTACTCGTTGGAGCGGAAGATCAGTGATTCGCTCTCCACCGTGCCCTGCAGGAACTCCTTGGACAGTGCCGGCCGCTGGTACGGGCGGTGGTCCTCGTCGCCGAGGAGGGTGATGTGCTCGTCGAAGCCCAGGGCCCGGAGGGACACAGCAAGCTGCACGCCCGACTGGCTCGCGCCGATGATCAGGAGCCCCGTCCGTGTGGGGAGGGTTTGTGCCCCTGCTTTGACGCTGGTCGGCTGCGCCGCTGCGTGGGTACCCACGGCTACACCTGCGTTTCCGGGGTGGTGACGAACAGTTCGAGCTCGTCCGTCAGGCGCAGCTGGCAGGACAGCCGGGAGTTGTCCTCGCGGTCCACGGCGGTGCCGTAGAGCATTTCGTCCTCCATGTCCTCCATGGGCGGCAGCTGCGAAACGCAGTCCTCCCGGACGAAGACATGGCAGGTGGCACAGGACAGTGAGCCGCCGCATTCGGCCACGATTCCGGGGACGCCGTTGCGTACCGCGGTTTCCATGACCGAGTCGCCCGCGTTGCCCTGAACGTCGCGGACGGCGCCTTGGGCGTCGGTGAAGTGAACCGTTGGCATTGGTCCTCCTTGGGAAGTGAAGTGATGTGGAAAGGGTGGAGACAGCGCTCAGATGAACTGGCGGCCGCCGTCAACCACCATGGTCTGGCCGGTGTAGTAGGAGCTGTCGGGTCCGGCGAGGAAGAGCGCGGCCCCCACGATGTCCTCCGGCTGGCTGGCCCGCTTGATCGCACCGCGGTCCACGCCGTAGTTCTCGGCGTTTTCCATCAGCCCGTAGCTGGCCTCGGTGAGGGTAAACCCCGGGGCGATCGCGTTGACCGTGATCCCCCGCCGGCCCAGTTCCTTGGCCATGACCCGGGTCATGGCCACCACGCCGCCCTTGGAGGCGACGTAGTGCAGCCATTGCTCGGAGCCGCTGTAAATGGTGGCGCTGGAGAGGTTGATGACGCGCCCTCCCCCCGGCAGGTAGGGGCTGGCCGCGCGGGTCACCAGCCACGGGCCCTTGAGGTTCACGTTCATCACCAGGTCCCATTCGGCCGGGTCAATGTCCTCGAACGGGGTGCGGGTCACCCCCGCGTACACCGCGGCGTTGTTAAGGACGACGTCGATGCTTCCGTTTCCGAACTGTGCGCAGCTTTTCGCGAGGTCCTCCGTGGAGTCCACGCTGGTGACGTCCGCTGGGAAGGCTGCGGCTTCGCCGCCGATTTCGCGGACCAGCTTCGCCGTCTGCTCGGCGCCTTCAAGGTTGATGTCCGCCACCGCGACCCGGTAGCCGCGGCCGGCGAAGCCGAGCGCGAACGCCCGGCCCAGCCCGCCGGCGGCACCGGTGATCAGGACGGTTTTCCCTGCTTCAGGCATGGTCACCTCAGACATGGCTGTGGCTGTGGGCGTGCGCGCCGGCACCGGTGGCCAGGAGTTCCGGTTCCAGCGCGTCGAGGATCTGGACCGTGCCCTTGGTCCCGTCCACCCGCAGCCTCTGGCCGGTCTTGATGGTGGTGGAGGCCGAACCGGTCCCGGTCACGGCCGGAAGTCCGTATTCGCGGCACACGATCGCGGCGTGGCTCATCATGCCGCCGATGTCGGTGACAGTGGCCTTGATCTTGCCGAAGATCGGGCCCCAGGACGGTGCCGTCACGGTGGCCACCAGGATCTCGCCCTGCTGGACCTCGGAGAGCTGGTCGGCGTCGGTGACTACGCGGGCCAGGCCTTCCACCACTCCCGGTGAGGCTGCCATGCCGCGCAGTCCGCCGCCTTCCACCGCAACGCCTGCGCCCAGCCACTGCTGGACCTGCTCGGTGGTGATGCCCCAGAGCATCCGGGTGAACGGTTCGGTGATGGATTCCGGCGGGGTGTTGAGCGCAGGTGCTGGCCGGGCGGTCTTGAGCGCGTCCACGATGCCGCGGCGGCGCTCGATCTCTTCGGGCCAGTAGTCCGGGCCGATCGGCTTGGCGCCGAC
Source organism: Arthrobacter sp. B10-11 (assembly GCF_033142195.1). Taxonomy (NCBI): domain Bacteria; kingdom Bacillati; phylum Actinomycetota; class Actinomycetes; order Micrococcales; family Micrococcaceae; genus Arthrobacter; species Arthrobacter sp. B10-11. The sequence continues at coordinate 43,353 of NZ_JAWMTH010000003.1, read as the reverse complement.
GCCCCAGCCGGTCACGAGATCGAAGAGGGCGTCGCGGACTTCGTTGCGGCCCAGGTAGAGGAGGTCGTCCGGTTCGGTCCAGAAGCCCTCGGCGTGCATCATGCGGGAGAGCTCACGGATCTTGCGCCAGAAGACGCCCATGGTCCAGTGCTCGATGTAGAAGTTGTGGTTCTCCACGTAGGGGTAGGCGGTGGCGGCGAGGCCGCGCTTGGCGTCGAAGATTGCCTGGTTTTCGCCTTCGAGCAGGTCGCGGTATTCCTCGATGATGCGGTCCCGTTCAATGATCAGGGCTTCGACGGGGCGCATGATTTCCTGGCCGTCGTCCACGCGGCGGATGTAGTCCGCAATGTAGCCGAGCGGGATTTCCTGGTGTTCGTTCCAGTACTTGTCGTGGCCGTAGAAGCCATTACCCACCGTGAAGTTGAACCACGGGTCCTTGGCGCCTTCATACTGGGCGATCCAGCGGTCCCCGCCCGGAGCGGCTGCGACGGCACCCAAGGTGGCATCGACGTCGTCCGTGTTGCCAAAGTGGGCCTGGAGTCCCAGTTCCACGGCCAGCTTGGCGAGTCCCTTGAGTTCGTCGTCCGGGCGGAACAGTTCCATGTCCACGCCCTGCACCATGGTGGCGATCGACTGGTCCGGGACGTTCGGGAAGACCTGCTTGCAGAAGTTGAAGAAGTCCAGGTACGCGATGTAGCCCAGGTTGAGGAACTCGAAGTGGTACTGCCAGTTCTGGTAGGCCAGCTGGATCAGCCGGTCGTAGCTTTCCAGCAGCTTTTCGGAACCGTCCTTGCCCTTGCCGGTAACGATGTCCTCCATGGGGACCATGTCCGGAAGTTTGGGGAAGGAAATGGTTTCCATCTCGGCGATGGTGCCCTTGACTTTGACGTGCCACTCCTTGAGCAGCTGCTCCCAGTTCTGGAAGTAGTGGCCCACGCGCTGCTCGAACAGCGGCACACGGGCGCCGATCTGGTCTTCCGGCACAGGGATGGGTGACATATAGAGGTAGCCCAGGTGGATGCGGAACTCGATGCCGTTGGCGTTGGGGATCATCAGGTGCCGGGCGTTGTACTGGCCCAGGCACTTGACCGCGAACTCGCCGCCGATGGTTTCAAAGGGCTTGAAGACGGTGGGCCAGTGCTGGCTGTCGCAGAACCAGAACTTGGCGTCCTCCTGTTCCTTGAGCTTGTCCTGGAACACGAGGTAGTAGGGGTAGATCTTTTCCCATCCCTCGGCGCCGGCGGGTACCGGAAGCTCGGAGGGTTTCGGGAAGGATTTCAGGGACATGGCGGTCCTTTCAAGAGGGCTCGGCGGTGAGCCTTGTGTGTGGAGCCTTAGGCAGAGGGGTTAAGTGATGGCGCGCTGAATCCGCTGAAGTAGCCGCCGGAGACGACGGGCTGCGGGGCGGTGTGCACGGCCGGCTTGGAGGAATGAACGGTCTCCGGGCGGGACTGGAGCAGCAGCAGGTTGTCGCCGTCGGGCAGGTCCGCGTCGAGGGCCCATTCGATGTCCTGGGGGCACTTGTAGTGTTTCTCGGCCCGCTTGGCCATCCGGGCGACGGCGGTGAGTTCCGCATCCGTGAGGCTGCGGCGGCCGCGGCGTTCGGCGTCGACCTCGCGTTCCACCAGGCGCTTGGCGCCGGCGTCGGGGACCAGTTCGGCGTGCTTGTCGCCGAGGTGTTCGCTGACGACGGCGAGCGTCACCTTGTCCAGCAGGATGTTGTCCGGGGTGACCTGGCCGGACACCACCATCTCCCCCACCCCGTAGGACGAGTCGATGGTGATCTTGGAGCGGTCACCGTTGGTGGGGTCCATGGTGATGGCGACGCCGGACACCTTGGAATTGACCATCTTCTGCACTACGACGGCCATCGACAGGCCCTCGTTGGGGATGCTGTTCTTGAGCCGGTAGATGATGGCGCGGGAGGTGAAGAGCGAGGCCCAGCACTGGCGGATGTGCTCGGTGACCGCTTTGACCCCGTCGAGCCACAGGTAGGTATCCTGCTGGCCGGCAAAGGAGGCGTCGGGCAGGTCCTCGGCGGTGGCGCTGGAGCGGACGGCCACCGGCACCGGAGCGTCGAAGCGCGACATCAGGGCTTCGTACGCGCCGACGGTCAGGGCGCGCATGGCCTGCGGCACGGGCCGGGAGCAGATGTCCTCGCGGATGGCGGCGGACACCTTGTCGACCTGGCCCATGTCCTCCGGATCCAGATCGGCGAGGAGCTGGTGGATGTGCCGGGTGATGCCTGCTTCGTCCATGAACGCATCGAACTGGGCGGTGGTGACCACAAAGCCGGGCGGGACGGGCATGCCGGCGGAGGTCATGGTGACCAGGGAAGCGCCCTTGCCCCCAAGGTTTTCAAGCTCAGGTTCGATGCCGCCGTCGAAGAACTGGATGTATTCATTGCTTTGCATGGGGTCAGGCCTTCCAGGTAACAGGAACGGTCTCGGGTACACGGAAGGAGAGGTTCTCGCGGAAGGCGATGGCTTCCGGGTCCTCGAGCTGCAGCTCCGGGGCGAGCCGGGCCACTTCCTCGAGCGCGATTTTGGCCTGGAGCTTGGCGAGCATGTTGCCCAGGCAGTAGTGGATTCCGAAGCCGAAGGAGAGGTGCTCGCGGGCTTTGGGGCGGGTGATGTCGAACTCTTCGCCGGCTTCGAACTTGCTTTCGTCGCGGTTGGCGGAGCCCATCAGGAGCAGCAGCTGCGAACCCTCCTCGATGGGCACCCCTCCCACCTCGGTGTCTTTCAGGGCCTTGCGGCGCCAGCCGACGATCGAGCCGGCGTAGCGGAGGACCTCGTCGATCGCTGCGGGGATTTTCTTGGGGTCTTCGACCAGCTGCTGCCACTGCGCAGGACGGGCCAGCAGCTCCCGCAGGGCGTTGGCGATCAGCGTGGTGGTGGTTTCGTGACCGGCGAAGAGCAGGCTGTAGAGGACCGAGGCGATCTCATGGTCCGAGATTTCCGCGCCTTCGTGCTGTGCCTTCACGAGGTCAGCGGTGAGGTTGTCCCCGCCTTCCTCATGGGCCACGCGGACCAGGCGCAGGCATTCCTGCCAGTATTCGACCAGGTTGCGGGCGTGCGGGACCTGTTCCTCATCGCTCAGGTCACCCCACGTCATGGCGGCGCGGGAATCGCTCCAGCGCTTGAAGGTGTCCACCTGGGTAACGTCCGCGCCGATCAGGGTGAGGATGGTGATGGTGGGGACGTCGTAGGCGAGGTCCTTGACCATGTCGCCGCGGCGTTCCGGGCGGGCCAGCATCCGTTCGAGCAGTGCCACGACGTTCTGCCGGATGAAGGGCTCCAGTGCTTTGTAGCGGCGGGGCGTGAAGGCCTTCTGCACCACGGCGCGGATCCGGGTGTGCTCCGGCGGGCGGCGGGCGGAAAGTCCGGAGTAGGCGGTGAAGCCGCCGTCTTCCATGATCTTTTTCGCGGCGGGTCCGCGCTCGCGGACCGGGGCCTGGGCGTTTTCGCTGGAGAAGGTTTCCCAGTCCTCAAAAACGGCCTTGATGTCGTCGTAGCGGGAGACAACGTAGAGACCGACGCGCTCATCGAACATCACTGGCTGTTCGGCCCGGAGCTCGGCATAGGCAACGAAAGGGTCCTTCATCTGGAAGGGCTCATAGCCGTGGTGTCCGGCGGGGGCTTCGGCGCCGTATCCGAAGGGACAGCGGCCGGCCGTTTCTGTCGACGATGACATGGGGCTCCTTGAAAAGTGGTTCCGCCCGGCACCGTCAACGGTGCCCGGGGTTCTTACGGACCAGTGTGGTCCACCTCACCTCGGGATAACAGCTTTGACTTCCACTGAGCGGAAGGCAATGTCAGACCCGGCCCGGCGTCGTCGCTTTGACCCGTCAGTCCCTTGCTCCGCGATGCACGCCAATCAACGTTTCCAGCGGAATCCGTGCAGTGGCACGCTCAATCTGGGCCGATATGCCCTTGAGGACGGGAAGGTGCCTGGTCATGGTGGATGCCTGCGATGTGGGCAGCACGAGGCCCAGTCCGGCGCCGATTCTGCCGGTGTGGAAAACCGGGACCGCAATGGAACACGATCCGAGCCGCATCTCCTCCATGGTGGTGGCGTAGCCCTGTTCCCGGATCTGGATCAGCTCTTCCGCAAACCGCCGCGGGTCAATGTGGGTATGGGCGGTGGGCCGCTCGAGGTCGCGGTTGAGGTAGGCGTCCCGGACCCACTCGTCCTCGAACGCAAGGATGACTTTCCCGACGGCTGTGGCGTGCATGGGAAGGCGGCCGCCGACGCGGGAGGCCCGGGGCACGCGCTTGGAACCGTAGACCCGGTCGATGTAAAGGACCTCATGTCCCGCCCGGATGGCCAGGTGCGCTGTCTCGCCTGTCAGGGAGAACAGGTCCTGGATGTAGGGACGGGCAGCTTCGCGGAGCTGCCGTCCGGTGTTCTGGGCAAGTTCCCACAGCCGGATGCCCAGCTGGTAGCGGCCGTTGGGTTCGCGCGTCAGGAAACCCCAGTCCGTGAGTTCGTTGACCAGACGGTGTGCGGTGCTCAGCGGCAGCCCTGATTGTTCCGCAATGTCGGTCAGGCTCATTGCGCCGCGGGATTTCTCGAATGCTTCCAGGATGGCCAGGACCTTGGACGTCACGGAACGGCCAGGTTCGCGGCTGCCGCCGGCCATCGCTGCTCCTTTGCGTACGTTCCGATTGCAGGACCGCCTCCGGCAGTCCGATCAGAGTCTAGTCTTCCCGCGCCGGCCTTGACGCAGAATGACCCCATGGGCGAAAGGCACCTCCGCGAACCCGGAAAACGTTCCGGACCAGCCTGCGCGTCTACAAGTCGTCTCTTGACAAGCCAGGGGCGAGAGGACTCCCATTCACCTATCTACGTGAATAGGAAAGGGGGTGGTGGCCTTGTCTGCCGTCCAAGCTCCCCAAGGGAAACAGTCCCGCCTCCGGACAGGAGCCGCTCTGATGACGCTTGCCGGCCTGGCCTTCGTGGGGTATGCCGCAGTCTTCTTGGTACTGAACTTTTCGGGCACCTTCCTCGAACTGGGCATCGGCCCCGATGAGGTGGACAAGGGGAAGGCGGACGTCGAGGCGTTCAGCGCGCAGCTGTATCACTACATCAGCCATCTGCACATCGCACTCAGCGGCTTCATCGCTGCGACCGGGCTGGCCATCGCGGGCCTGTCCTGGTTTGGGGTGCGCCGCGGAAACCGTTGGGCCTTCGCCACAGCCGTTGTTGTCCCGGTCGTCGGACTCGCCGTGGCCCTCCCTGCACACTACCCATGGGGGCTGGCCACGCTCGGACACCTCGGCCCGGTCTATCTCACCGTCCTCATTTTCCTGGTAGGGTCCGTCGCAGCCTACAGCGGCATGCGAAGCGTGCGATGACACACGTCAGACTCAGCGGTTCAGGTTCCGCAGAAAGTCCGGTAGGGGCCGAAGCTGTCCGGTGCGGGCGCGGTGTAACGTTCGAGTCCGGGCCGCTCATCGAAGGGTGAACCAACTGCTTCCATCAACCGTTCCAGCGGACCCATGTTCCCGCCGGTGGCGGCCGTCAAGGCCTCCTCCACCATGTGGTTCCGCGGGATGTATGCGGGGTTGACCCGGTCCATGGCGTCCGCATCCGGCCCCAAGCCGCGCCAGCGTTCAGCCCAGGCATCAAATGCGGCCAGGTCAAGCATCATGCCGCGCGCAGCCCCTGCTCGTCCGCGGGCGGCGTTGGCGAGGTGCCGGAAAAACGATGTGTAGTCCGCACGTGACTCCTGAACCAGAGCCACAAGCTCGTCCACGAGAGCCGAGGCCACCTCATCGTCAAGACCCGCACGGAATCCCAGCTTGGCCTTCATGCCCGCCGACCAGGCTTCACTGTACTGCCGCCGGAAACCGCCAAGTGCGTCCACAGCGAGGGCCACCGCCTGCTCCTGGTCATCGTGGAGCAAAGGTAGGAGAGACTCCCCGAGCCGGGCAAGATTCCATTCCGCGACCACCGGCTGATTCCGGTACGCGTAGCGTCCGGTCTCGTCGATCGAACTATAGACGGCCCCGGGATCGAAGCCTTCCATGAAGGCGCACGGCCCGTAGTCGATGGTTTCGCCCGAGATCGTCATGTTGTCGGTATTCATGACCCCGTGCACGAATCCCACGAGCATCCACCGGGCCACCAGCGACGCCTGGGCGGATATGACCGCTTGAAACAGTGCGAGATATGGGTTCCCGGCCGCGGCTATGGACGGGTAGTGACGGGCGAGTGCGTGTTCGGCAAGGTGGCGAAGCAGGCCGATGTCGCCCGTGGACCTGGCGTACTGGAAGCTGCCCACGCGGAGGTGGCTGCTGGCAACCCTGGTAAGAACGGCGCCCGGCAGCGGAGTCTCCCGCTGCACGGAACGCCCGGTCGCGACGACGGCGAGGGACCTTGTGGTGGGGATGTCCAAGGCGTGCATTGCCTCGCTCACGATGAATTCACGCAGCATTGGCCCGACCACTGCCCGGCCGTCCCCGTTCCGCGCGAACGGCGTCCGTCCTGACCCCTTGAGGTGGATCTCGCGCGGGTGCCCGTCCGAATGCCTGACCTCACCGAGCAGGAGCGCCCGCCCGTCCCCCAGACGTGGCGCGTACCAGCCAAACTGGTGGCCGGCGTACGCCTGCGCCACCGGAGTGGCGTCCGCAGTTATGGCGTTGCCGATCAGCAGACGCACACCCTCTGGGCTCCGGAGAAAGGCAGGATCGAGGCCGAGCTCGGCGGCCAGGGCCTCGTTAAGGACCAGGAGTTGCGGGTCGGGAGCTTCCTCCGCCCGCCAGGGAATAGCCATCTCCTTGAAGTCCCGTGCGAAGCGGCCATCAAACATGACGGTCGAATGCGCGATGTCACTCATGTATCAAGGGTACGGCGACGCTGCCAGCGACGCAGCGCCCGGGCTTAAGGGCGGAGATGCGCAGGTTCCTTGGTAATTTTCTCGATATCGGCCGCGGTGACTTCGATCAGCTGATGCGCCAGGTCCGCCAAGGCGCGTGCGGTGGCCAGCTCGTCCCCGATCTCGGGCACATTGGAGTCCACCGGATTCAGCCTGGCCAACCCGACGCCTTCCAGTTCAGCCGGGTTCCCGGTCCTCAATCGCGCTGTGGCCCTCGTTTGGTTTTCATGTTCGTCGATGACGATTTTCACCGACCAGTTTTTCTCTTGCATGGTGCCCGCCTCCTCGGTCCAATTTCCACGATCCCAAGATCGAGGCAGGCCGTCAAGGGCCTGAAATTGTCCCGAAATGACGAGGCTATTCCGGCGGTCGAACCCCCGGGGGAACTACGCGCCTGGCTCGTAGGTCCCGTACTTGGGAAGACCCGCCGACTCATAGACGTGAACTGCCAGGCCACCCGGCGTCGCCTCATTGCGGATCAGCCGCAGCCCGGCCTCGGCGCCTCCCTCAGGAAAGAGCCTCCGGCCGCTGCCCAGCACGACCGGAGCGATCACGAGGCGCAACTCGTCGAGCAGCCCTGCGGCCAAAAGCGACTGGGCCAGGGCAGCACTGCCGTGAATCTGCAACTCCCGGCCGGACTCCTGCTTTAGTTCAGAAACTTGCGCGGCGATGTCTCCCGACAGGATCGTCGTCGGAGCCCAATCCGCCGTCTTCAAGCTCTGGGAGGCAACGTACTTTGGGAGCCCGTTCATCTTTTCCGTGAACGGATCATCAGGGTCCGTGATCCGTGGCCAGTCCCGCGAAAAGTTGTCGTAGGTACGGCGGCCAAACAGCAAAGCATCAGCCTCGCCCAGCCAGTCCGCGGCCAGTTTCACGAACTCCTCGTCCAGGTAAGGCACGAACCAGCCTCCCTTATTGAATCCGTCGGTGGTGTCCTCCTCTGGGGATCCAGGACCCTGGGAAACACCATCCAGGGTCAGGAACTGCGTCAGTGTCAGTTTCAACGTCTATCCCCTCTCGATACTTGACCACTTATGGCCTCAACGCTACTCGCCGTTCGGACTGGCTCCGCGGTTGCTCTCGGGTCTTTGCTGTCAGTTCGATGATTACCAGGGCCACGGCCGTGAGGACCGCGCAGGTGGCAAAAACTGCTTGATATCCGAATGCTGTCGTCGATCCAACGGCGATAATCGGACCGGATGCGATGGCGCCAAGGCGTCGCGTGTTGGTGAACATGCCCGACGCCAGACCCGGACGCGGGATGATCTGCTGAAACAAGGTCAGGCCTACGCCGGCCACTACTCCGAAGAACCAGGCATGGAGCAGCTGAAGTCCGATAAGGGTGATCGGGTCGGCGACAAAAGTCATTCCTGCGTAGTAAGCGAGGCCGGCAAGGCATCCCGAAGCGATGAGTGTTTTCCCTGAGAACTTTCGGCTCAGGCGAGCGATGATGAGGAGCGCGGGAATCTCGAGGGCCGCTGAAGCGCCCAGGGCGATGCCTGCCCAAATGAGTCCCTCCCCCATTCGCTCGCTCACGAACAATGCCAGGATGGTCACGGCCGCGCTGTCGGTGGCCTGAAGCAGGATAAAGCCAATGACCACTCCGGCAACCGCCATCTTTGGCGGCACAGGTCCATCTTCAGCCGTCGGGCTGGCCGGGATGCCACGCTCCGGTCGGATACCTTTCTGCCGGAATGCGGTTGCGCCCGTCGCCAGGAGGTTGAGGAGGGCGATCGCGGCGAGGGCCAGCAGGATCGCCCGGCTGCCGAACGTGTCGACGATGAACACGGCCAGCGGTGGCCCCGCCACCCATGCAAACGAGACGATCGCGCGAGTGTTGACCACATCCGTGGGTCCCGCCCCGGAGTGTTTGAGGTGCGCGAAGAGGAGCGACATGCCCACCCCTGCCGGGCCGCCTATCGCGATCAGTGCAGCCACGGCAGCGGGCAGTGTCGTGGTGAGTGTCAGTACGCCGGGCAGGGCCAGGGCCAGGGTGCCGCAAAGCAGCATGGGCCGAAGGTAGTCGTTCTTCCGGTCCGCGTATGCCGGGATGAGCAGCGCGGCGACAAAGCCTCCCGCGTTGTACACCGCAAGAACCCAGCCCACGTCGGCAGGAGTGGCATCGTACAGGTCGACAAGAAGGAGCGCCAAGGCCGGAGTGAGGAAGGCAAACTGCAGCCCCCACAGCAACGCCATCGACGTGGTGAGCAAATGCTTCACTGACAGTACCTCCTGGATTTTTCGGTCATGTCTTCCTCCCGGGCGGACTGTTCAGCTGCCGAGCAGCAGGGTGCGGAGGAGCCAGGCCTCGACGTCGGCACCGGCTTCCTTTACTTCCTCGCCGCGCACGGCGAGCCCTTCGCCGAGGGTGGCCCCCGGGCAGGAAGCTGCGTAGTCACGTTCGGTGGATCCGAGACCGCTCACGGCGAAGGTGGTGACGGGGTGGATGGCCTTGCCGGCGAAATCGAGCGCCTCGGTGAATGTCGTCATGATCATCGGTGCCCGGCTGCCCCAGATGCCGCTTGCCAACAGCACGGTGTCATATTGAGACAGGTCCGGGAGTGGATTGCCGATGCCCGGCCGGGCATTTTCCCTTTGTTCCCGGCTGTTCCGCGCAACGGTTTCTTCGTAGTCTTCCGGATAGGGGTCCGCAGCCTCGATGAGGTGGACGTCGCATCCGATGAGCTCCCGGATTATGCCGGCCAGCACTTCAGTGTTGCCGACTTCCAGGTCAATGCGGTCGCCGTAGTAGTAGTTTTCCCCGGCCCGGGAGAAGCAGGCGAGCAGCACGCGTCGGCCGTTCCTGTCGGTGTCTGTGGTGCTCTGCGCGGAAGCGGACGGCGTAGGGTTCGGCGCCGGAACACAGGCCGCGGTTTCGGCCGCGAACACCACTCCGGCCAGGCCCGCGACGGCGGTGCGCAGCGCAGAGCGTCGATCAATAGCTGGAGTGTGCATCATGTCCTTGTGTGGGGAAACCGGAACTGATTCAAGGAAACCAGTCCCTTCTCGAACGTGGGAGTACCTGTTGTGAGGTGTTACGACAGTTCCTGTTTGATTCCGAAGTCAGCTCCTGGCTCGACGGCCTCGGCTAAGACAAACAGTCTTCCTCGGACACGTTCGCGTGCCATAGTCTGGGCACGCCAGCCTGCGGCCAAGACGCTCTGGAAGGACCAACCATGCTGATCTGCGCAACCTGCGCCGTCGAACGCGACGAACCCGCTCCGGGGCTCTGCCCGATCTGCACCGATGAGCGGCAGTACGTGCCCGAAGACGGACAGAAGTGGCTCACACTGGACGGGCTGGCGCAGGCAGGCCAGCAGACGATCCTGAAGGAGAACGAACCTGGACTTATCGGGATCAAGACGGAGCCCAAAGTCGGGATCGGCCAGACCGCCCAGCTTGTGGTGACAACCGGGGGTTCCCTGCTGTGGGATCCGGTCGGATATGTCGATGACAGTGCTGTCAGGGCAGTGCTCGAGCGAGGCCCGGTCGTGGCGATTGCCGCCAGCCATCCACATATGTTCGGTGTGCAGGTCGAATGGTCGCATCGCCTCGGTGGCGTCCCGGTGCTCGTGGCGGACGCGGACCGGCGGTGGCTGGGGCGCCAGGATCCGGTCATCGACTACTGGTCCGGCAGCCAAACCATCGCCGCAGGGTTGACGCTCCACCAGACCGGCGGGCACTTCCCAGGCAGCGCGGTGGTGCACTGGCCCGCAGGCGCGGGCGGTAAAGGAGTCCTGCTGACCGGTGACAGCGTGTACCCGAATCCGGACCGTCGCTCCATCTCCTTCATGCGCAGTTACCCGAATCATTTACCGCTGTCCGGACAGGTGGCGTTGCGCATCGCCGCGCAGCTGGAAGAGCTCACGTTCGACCGGATCTACGGCAACTTCAACAACGTCATCGCGTCCGGAGCTAAAGCGATCCTGCACGATTCCGCCCAAAGGCACGCTGCCTGGGTGCGGGGAGACTTCGACCATTTGACCTGAAGGGTTCGACGGCGGGTGGGCACCCGCCGTCGAACGCTTCAGGTTGTCACCGGTCCCGCCACCCGGACGGCGGAGGCGAGTCGAGGAAAGTGGTCACAACTTCCTGCACCAAACTTGTCTTCGCGAGTCCGAAAAAATGTGTCGTGCCGGGAAAAACCGCGAGCTGCGACGCCGGTACGCCCTCAAAGTCGCCGTTCACGTCTCCCCCGCGCAGCTGCAGGAACCGCACCGCGTGCTCGAGCTTGACCATGTCGCAGTCGCCGACGGTGATCAGGGTGGGGGCCGCGATGCCCCGGATCTCGTCATCATTCCATCCCGTGGCGCCCGCGTCGTAGCGCCCCAGCTTGTCCAGGAGTCCCTGTAGATGCTCGTGGTCGGGGTGCGGCGACACCGTCAGATAGCGCTCTTCCATGGGGGTGCCGGCGATCATGTCCACGGTCATTGCGGCGACCGCTTCGGAGTTTTCGCCCCGATCGCCGTCTGGCCGGAAAGACACGGACGAGACGATAAGTTTGCGGATCAGGTCCGGGCGCTTGACTGCCAGATGCAGTGCCACCGCGCCGCCGACGCTGAATCCGAAGATATCCACCTCCCGGACGTCCAGGTGGTCCAGCAGTCCAACGATGTCGGAGGCGAGGTCGCGGGTGTTCAGTGGACGGTCGATGTCGTTGGTTCGACCGTGACCTTGGAAGTCCGTCGCGATGACCCGGCGGTCCGCCGACAAGCCCGGAAGCAAAGCCCCAAATTGCTGCTCGATATCGAACAGTCCGCCATGTAATAGCAGCAGCGGCGTGCCGCCGGCACCATGCAGCTCGTAGTACATCTGCATTCCGTTGACGGGGGCGTACCCGGTTTCGGGGGCCGCCGTCGTTTGCTGATCCATCCGGTCGTTCTCCGCTCGTTTCGGGAAGCCCTTCGTTTTGGGGCCATCCTAGTCCGGCTGCAGTCCGGGCGGCAGGGTGACTGGCATTATCCGCCGGCGACATTCCTGCGTTCGCGGAGTAGCTGGACACCTGCCTCCGCATAGGGCACGGCAATGAGGAGGACCCCCGCCAGTGCTGCCACGAGCGTCCCGATGCTGAGGGCGAACTGCGCCTGACCGGGATAAACTGGATCGATCATGATCGGTGCCCAGCTCCGTCTGCTTCTGGCCTGGTTCGTCATCCTGGCGACCCTCCTCTCGGCCTGCACACCCGCGATCAGACTCGATGAGAACACCCCCGATCAACCCATCCAGTCCTCCTCGGCCCCGCCCGCCGCACGCGATGACGTCCCCGCCCCGCCATCGGTCCCCACGCCGACCCCGCCATCGGTCCCCACGCCGGCCCCGGTTCCCGCGCCGCCCCCTGTGCCCCAGGCGTTCGCCCTCAACCTCTACCAGGAGGGGGACTTCGTGCCGCAGTACACCTTTGAGTGGTGTGTGGCGGCGAGCATCCAGATGATGCACAACCTCATCGACGAAACGGGGACCGTCACGTGGGCCGATAGCGTTCAGCAGGGCGAGCTGTGGGAGATGGCCCGGGCACGGTCGTCCAACTCGTTCAACGGTGCCAACCCCTTGGGTTGGGCGCAGGTGCTGAACGAGGTCGGGATGGGGCCGTACGCCGTTGTCAGCATCGCTGACTACGAGGAAGCGCTGCAGACCGCTGCGCGCGCCATCGCCGACACGGACCGGCCGGTCGGGCTGGTCATGTGGCGCGGCCGCCACGTATGGGTGATGAGCGGCTTCGAGTCACTCGGAGATCCCGACCGTTTCCAGGACTTCTCAGTCACCGGCATCCGCGTCCAGGATCCGCTCTACCCGTACGGCGACGGGCAGTGGGGACCGTCCCCCGCGCCCAACGCCGTCCTCACCCCTGAACAGTTGGCGACGCAGTTCGTGGTCCGCGAGCCGCGACGCTGGAGCAGCGACCTGCCGACCGGTTACATGCTGGTGCTGCCGCTCGCCAAGGCCTGATCAGTACGACGGCGGGAAGCCCGCCGTCGTCGTTGGGTTTGGAAATGCTCAGCCTCGCGGCAGCCCGGCGGCCTCCCGTGCGAGACGGGTGATTTCCTGCCAGTCTTCGCCCTCGACCGCTGCCCGGGGGGTCAGCCAGCTGCCGCCGACGCAGGTGACGTTCGCCAGCGACAGGTAGTCCGGCGCGGAGGCCAGGCTGATGCCGCCCGTGGGGCAGAACTGCACTGCGGGAACGGGTGCGCCGATGGCCGCAAGGTAGTCCGGCCCTCCGGCGGGACCTGCGGGGAAGAACTTCATGGCCGTAATGCCCCGCTCGAGGACGGCCATCACTTCGCCCACGGTGGCCACCCCGGGAAGGACGGGAACGTCGAGTTGCAGCATGTGGTCCAGCAGGGCCGGCGTTACGCCGGGGCTCACCAGGAACTGGGCGCCCGCCGCCATGGCGGCGTCGGCCTGCGCCGGGGTGAGGATGGTGCCGGCTCCCACCAGGATGTCCGGCACTTCACTGGCGATCCTCTCCAGCGATTCGAGGGCACTGTCCGTGCGCAGTGTCAGTTCGATAATTGAGATGCCGCCCGCAACCAGGGCGCGTGCCACCGGTACGGCGTGCTGCGGGTCGGCGATGGTGACCACCGGGATGACGGGGGAAACATGCAGGGCGCTGGTTGCGTCAGCCATGGGTGATCTCTTTTCTCAGGCCGTCCAGCCCGTCCGTGTCGATGATGTTGTACCAGTGTGTGAGCAGGTCCATGAAGGCTGTGTTCGCTGCGAGCCCGGCGTCGAAAATGCTGCGCACGCCAAGCAGCGCCGGAATGACGGCGGCGGCGGTGCGCTGCGCGGGGAGTGCGGCGCTGAGGTCCGCCGTGAGGGGATCGTTCAGCTCGTTCGCCGGCGTGGTGGCCACGTGGTGCATCCACGCTGCCACGGCGAGCACAGCCCACTTCGGTTCGCGCCCGGCGTCGAGGTTTGCACGGATAGTGGTCAGCAGCCGGAGGCCGATTTTTTGCGAGCCGTCGCTGCCCACCTTGGCAGTGGTGTGTCCCAGGGCCGGGTTGGCGAAGCGGTCCAGGATCCGGGCGCAGTAGGCGGCGCCGTCCAGGCCCTGGGGCAGGCTGATGGTGGGAAGGGCGTCCTCGGCCAGCATGAGGCGGCACGCTGTGCGGAAGGAATTCTCCCCCACGGCGTCTGCGATGGTCATCTTCCCGGCGGCGAGGCCGAGGTAGGCGAGCATCGAATGGCTGGCGTTGAGCAGGCGCAGCTTGGCTGCCTCCCACGCGGCAACGTCGGTGCTGAACAGCGCACCGGCTTCCTCCCACGCCGGACGCCCAGCGGCGAACTTGTCCTCGATGACCCACTGCATGAAGGGCTCCGCCACCACCGCGGCTTCGTCCCGGAGTCCGAGTTCATGTTCGACGGCGGCGAGGTCGCCTTCGGTGGTGGCCGGCACCATCCTGTCCACCATGGTGGACGGGAACGTGACGTTGGCATCCAGCCAGGCGAGCAGCGGCTCCGCCTCCGTGTTCGGCAGGGCCGCGGCGAACGCGCGGACCAGGGTTCCGGTCAGCTCGCCGTTGCCGGGCAGGTTGTCGCACGAGACGACGGTGAGCGGCCCGGCCCCTGTGCGGGCGCGCTGCTGGATGCCGCGGGCGATCTGTCCGATGGCGGTCTGCGGCGGGTGGCCAGCAAGATCGGCCTCCACTTGCGGGTCGGCGGTGTTGAGCGACCCCGTGCTGGGATCAATCCGGTATCCCTTTTCCGTGACGGTCAGCGTGACCACCTGCGTGGTGGGGGCGGCGATCCGCTCCACGACAGCTTCGGGATCGTCCCGGCCGGAGATGGCCTCCACGATGCTGGACACCACGCGCAGCGGACCGGCTCCGCTGCCCCGCTCGGCCACGGTGAACAGCCCGTCCTGCGGTGCGAGCTGGCGTGCCACGGTGTCCGAGCGCTGGGTCACCCCCACTATCCCCCAGTCTGAGGAGCCGGTCGCTAGCATGGCGTTTTCGGTGAAGACGGCGGTATGGGCACGGGCGAAGGCGCCCAGGCCCAGGTGCACAATGCCGGGCCTGACCGTACCGGGGGCCAGCGGCGGCTGGTGCTTGCCGGCGGCCGCGAGAGTGGCTGCGTTTAGGCGTGTGATGGCTGCGCTCCTTCGTGGGCCGGCGCGGCGGCAGATCCGGCATGGGCGCGGGTCTGCTCCAGGGTGGGGATGAAGCCCGTGCCGCCCTTGCCGCCCACCACCAGCGATGCCGCCGCCGCACCAAGGCGGGCCGCCAGGGGAAGGGCGTCCCCCAGGACCAGCCGGGCGGTCAGGGTGCCGACGAACGCGTCGCCGGCGCCGGTCTGGTCCACCACAGCGGGCGCCGGGATGGACTCGATCCAGGTGCTGACCCCGCCTTCACCCTCCAGCTGGATCCCGTCTGCGCCGCAGGTCACGGCAACGTTGGCGGCGCCGAGGTCGCGGAGCTTGGCCGCCGCGTCCACCGCGGTGTCGCAGCCCAGGAGCGCGGACGTTTCACCGGGGAAGGACGGAGTCACCAGGAACGTGCGCGGCGCAAGGTGCAGCAGCGCCGCCGTCGCCTCTTCCGCTGAGGTGAGCCGCGGCCGGAAATTGGGATCGAACACAAAGCGTTTGGCCAGCGCGGCGGCCTTGAGGACCGCGGCGCGGCACGATTCCGAGATGGCGCAGGCGATGCCGCCCGCCACCACGGCGCCGGCGGCCGAGAACACAGTCGGGTCGACGTCGTCCGGTCCCAGGCTGGATCCGACACTGCCGCTGCGGGCGTAGGAGAACTCGCGCTGCCCGTCGGGGTCGCAGTGCACCAGGTAAACGCCCTGCTGCCCGGTCCGGAACGTCAGCAGGTCCGGGGAAACGCCGAGTTCAACGATCCGGGCGGCGATCGCCTTGCCAAGGTCGTCGTCGGTCAGGACTGACAGCAGGCCCACGCGGGCGCCGGCTGCCGCCGCGGCGGCCGCGACGTTGAGTGCGTCGCCGGAAATACCAAGCTGGGCAGGCACGCCGTGTGCGAAGGCCACGTCGGTGGCCACCTCAACGAGGATCTCCCCCATAACGACGACGTCGAACGGGGCCATGGGTTTTTGGTTGGAGTGGCTCACCAGTCATGCACCGATCCGTCGAGCCGCCGGTTGACGGGCAGGTATTTGGGGTCAAAGGGGAATCTTGCGGCAGCTTCCTCGTTGAACCCTACGCCGATGCCGGGGGCGTCGCCGGGGTGCATGTAGCCGTCGTTGAAGCTGTAGGAAGTAGTGAACACCTCGTTGGCCGGTTCCCGGTGGCCCATGTATTCCTGGATGCCGAAGTTCGGGATGCTCATGTCCACGTGCAGGGCCGCGGCGAACGACGCCGGCGAAAGGTCGCCGGCGCCGTGCGAGCCCGAGCGCACGCCGTAGAGGTCCGCAAGGGAGAAGATCCGGCGCAGGTGCGTGATCCCGCCTGCGTGCGAAACGGACGTGCGGATGTAGTCGATCAGGCGTTCGGTGATCAGCTGCTGGCAGTCCCAGATCGAGTTGAACACCTCGCCCACCGCAATGGGAGTGGTGGTGTGCTGGCGGATCAGGCGGAACGCCGACTGGTCCTCGGCCGGCGTCGGATCCTCGATCCAGAACGGACGGAACTGCTCCAGGGCTGCGCCCAGCCGGCCGGCCTCGATCGGCGAGAGGCGGTGGTGGACGTCGTGCAGGACGTGGACGCCGTAGCCGAATTCGTCGCGGACATGGGCCATCATCTTCGGCGCGAAGTCCAGGTACGCCGAGGTCTCCCATGTGTCTTCCTGCGGGACATTGCCGCTGGCCGGTTCGTAAAGTTTCCCGTCCACCGGCGCAATGCCGTAGGTCTTGTCCAGGCCGGGAACCGCAGCCTGCGCCCGGATGGCCTTGTACCCGAGGTCCAGGTGGTGCTGGAAGTCGGCGCTGAGGTCCTCAAGGCTGGAGCCGCTGGCA
The DNA here is from genome assembly GCF_033142195.1 of Arthrobacter sp. B10-11. Classification (NCBI taxonomy): domain Bacteria; kingdom Bacillati; phylum Actinomycetota; class Actinomycetes; order Micrococcales; family Micrococcaceae; genus Arthrobacter; species Arthrobacter sp. B10-11. The sequence goes on along the minus strand of NZ_JAWMTH010000003.1, from coordinate 26,564 downwards.
TGCCCGTAGACCATGACGCCCTCGCGGGCGGCACCGCCCAGCAGTTCGTACACCGGCATGCCGGCAGCCTTGCCCTTGATGTCCCAGAGTGCGACGTCGATGGCGGCGATCGCCGTCATGGTCACCGGCCCGCGGCGCCAGTAGGCACCCTTGTAGAAGTACTGCCAGGCGTCCTCGATCCGGCGCGCATCGCGGCCGATCAGCAGCGGGCAGAGGTGTTCGGACAGGTATGACGCCACGGCCAGCTCGCGGCCGTTGAGGGTGGCGTCGCCGATTCCGGTGATGCCGTCCTCGGTTTCAATAACGAGCGTGACGTAATTCCGTCCGGGTGACGAAACCACTACCCGTGCGTCGGTGATCTTCACTGGTTGGTCCTTCGTAAGTATCTGGATCTGCATGTAGGTCGCAGCAGGTGTCGTTATGAGCCCCCATAACGACACCTGCTGCTACTCAGTTGGGCTGAGCCGGAGCATCACTTTGCTGCTGCCGGCGGCAGGGTCGCCGAAGACGCGCATGGCTTCGGCGGCCTGGTCGATTCCGAACGTGTGCGTGATGACCGGGGATACGTCCAGGCCTTCTGCCATGGCGCGGAGTGCGTCGGTCATCTCGTCCACAAAACGGTAGGAACCGATCCAGGTGATTTCCCGGGTGACCAGGTCGCCCAGGGCCGCCGGGGCCGGAGCTCCCGGCAGGTTTCCGACCTGGACGAGCATGCCGCCGCGGGCCGTGGCCCGCAGGACGCCGCCCAGCACCGCGGGAATCCCGGAAGCCTCGAACACCAGCTCCATGTCCTCCGGCAGGGTGCCCCCGCCGGAGACGTTCCGGACCTCGTCGGCGCCCATGGCCTTGGCGATCTGCAGCGCCGCGTCATTGATGTCGGCGGCAATGACCGTCCTGGCACCGGCATGCTTGGCCGCTGCCACCACCAGGGAGCCGATGGGGCCGGCACCGTTGACCAGGACGTCCCGGCCGGTAAGGTCACCGGCGCGGCCGACGGCGTGCATGGCTACGGCGAGCGGTTCGGCCAGCGCACCGTGGAGAGTGCTGACACCGTCGGGCAGCGGGCGGATCTGGGAAGCCTTTGCGAGCTTGCGTTCGCTGAAGCCGCCGTCGGTGTGGGGGTCGAAGGCCGCGGAACCGAAGTACCGGATCTGCGGGTAGAGGTTGGTCCTCCCCCTGAGCCGGTCGGGCATGGTGCCGTTGCCGACGAGTTCGGCCGGGTGGACCGTGACCGGCTGTCCGATCTCCAGGTTGTCGACGCCGGCGCCCAGCTGGGCGATCCGGCCGGCAACCTCATGGCCGAGGACCAGCGGCGACTCCAGGGCCGCGGTCCCGGAGGCTCCGTGGCGCCAGTACGAAAGGTCAGATCCGCAGATGCCGCCCCATTCGACGTCGAGCACTACCTCCCCGGGGCCAGCCTCCGGCTCCGGCCGTTCGTCGATGCGGAGATCGTTGGCGCCGTGGACTACGACGGCTTTCATACGGCGTCTTCCAGGCGGACCATGTCGCGGCCGCGGACCTCGGGTCCCACGAAGGCCGAGACCAGGGTGATCAGTGAGTAGGCGATGAGCATCGCGGCCAGCGGCCACCAGTGGCCGGTGATTGCTGTGAGGGTTGCTGCAAGCAGCGGGCCGATGGCGGTGGCCAGGATGCCGCCGATCTCCTTGGCCAGCGCCAGCTGGGTAAAGCGGGTGCGGGCACCGAAGAACTCGGCCATGGTCACGCTCTCCATCGCGAAGAGGCTCAGCACGCCCAGGTTGAGGCCGATCACCATGGCGACGGTGATGAGGACTGTGTTTCCACTGGTGACCATCATCAGCATGGGGATCGCGAACAGCGCGGTGAGTGAACTCAGCGCCAGGTAGAGCGGACGGCGGCCGAAGCGGTCACCGAGCATGCCCATGACGGGGATGGTGAGGAACCCCAGCAGTGAGCCGTACATGATGGCGGTGGTGCCGACGCTCTTATCGACGAGGAGGACGGTGGCGAGGTAGCCGATGAGGAAGGTCTGGATCAGACCGGAGTTGCCTGCCTGTCCGAAGCGCAGGCCCAGGGCGATCAGGAACGCCTTTCCCTTGCGCTGATGCAGGGCAGCTTCGATGGTACTGGTCTTGGCGAGCTCTTCCGCGGCGGCGATTTCCCGCTTGGACAGTGCCACGCCATCCACAACGTCGGCGCGCTCTTCGAAGACGGGGCTTTCCTTGACGGAGCGGCGGACCCAGACGGCGAAGATCATGAGCACGAAGCTGAACAGGAACGGGATGCGCCAGCCCCAGCTGAGCAGGTCTTCTTCAGACAGCGTGGAGACGAGGATTGCCCAGATGGCGGAGGCGGCGAGGGTGCCGGAGTTGGTGCCGAGGCAGACGAGGGAGGAGATCAGGCCGCGCCGGCGGGCGGGAGCGAACTCGGCCAGCATGACGGTGGCTCCGGCGATCTCGGCACCGGCGCCAAAGCCTTGCGCCAGTCGCAGCGCGACCAGCAGGATGGGAGCCCAGACTCCTATCATCGCGTAAGTGGGCAGGACACCGATGAGGGTGGTGGAGGCACCCATGAGGGCGATGGTGATGAACAGAACCTTCTTGCGGCCGATCCTGTCGCCCATGCGGCCGAAGTAGACGGCACCTGCAAGGCGGGCCACGTAGCCTACGCCGTACGTTGCCATGGCGGCGATCAGGCCGATGACCGGGCTGACATCGGGAAAGAAGAGTTTATTGAAAACGATGGCTGCTGCCAGCGAGTAGAGCTGGAAGTCCATGAACTCCATGGCCGTCCCCAGCCAGCCGGAAACCGCCACTTTGGCCAGTTCACGGGTGGGCTTTGCATCCGGCTTTGTTGTGGGCGGCGCGATGCTCTCAGTCATCTAATGCTCCTTTGCAGGCGATGAAAAACGAAGGGGAGAGGTGAACGGAAGCTGGACTGCAGATCCTCTGTTGTGATCCGCCGCATCCCGTTGCTACTACCATACAAGCACTACCATTCTAGTGTGTCAAGAGTCTTATACTGGAGCCATGGCAACCGAAAAAAGCGGCAAGGGACAGCAGCCCCGACTGTCCGTGAGGGATCAGACCCTGGAAACGCTTCGGCGTCGCATCATTTCCCTGCAACTTCCCCCTGGTGAGCCGCTCTCAGAGAACGAACTTGCACAAGAAATGGGCGTGAGCCGCACGCCCGTGCGCGAAAGTCTGATACTGCTCCGCGAAGAAGGCCTGGTCCAGGTCTTCCCGCAGATCGGTTCCTTCGTTTCCCTGGTGGACCTGGCGCGCGTCTCGGAGGCCCAGTTCGTCCGTGAAGCCATTGAATGCGCGTCCCTGCGGGACGTTGCCGCGGACACGGCGGGCCTCGCCGGACTGCGGGAGATGCTGCAAAGCCAGGCGGCGGCCGACGCCAATGGTGATGTGGAGGAGTTCTTCCGCCTCGACGAGGACTTCCACCGCGAACTCCTGCGGCTGGCCGGCCATGAGTCGGCATGGGCTGCGGTCAACTCCGCCAAGGCGCACCTGGACCGCGCCCGGCGCCTAAGCCTTCGCGACACCAGGCCGGTGGCCACGCTGATCAAGCAGCACACGGCGGTGGTGGACGCACTGGAGGCCGGCAACCTCGCCGACGCCGACAGCAGCCTTCGCCTCCACCTGCGGGGCGTCTTCGAGGACGTCCAGCGCATCCAGGAATCAACCCCGGAACTGTTTTCCGATGGCGCCGCACCACGCGCCAGCCGCCGGAGCGTCGCCCGCCTGACGTAGTCTCACATTGAAGCTGCTCGGGTCATACAGGTGTGCCGTCAGGCCTCCGGCAACCTTCTTGTGTTCGGCGCACAAGGCATCATTGCGCCGGGGGCCAGGAGAGCGGGGACTGTCATGAGCAGGGCCACGGAAGCCTAGAGCGGTCCATAACCTGCATTGCCATAGGGGTCACGCCAAGTGGCCAGATCCTCTTCGACCGCCTGGCGGAGAACACCGTTCTCCTGCACCCTTCGTCGGAAGGACTGCCTGGCCCGGCCCATTACTGCCGACGGGACCGCAATGCAGGCCCCCAGGAGAGCCACAATGAGCAGGTACGCACCAATCAGCGAAACGCTTGTGCCGCGTTCGGCGGCCGTTGGTGCGGCCATGGCCATGGCCGCACCAACGAGGCCGGCCAGTACGGCCACCATGGTGATGCCGCCGCGGGCGTTACCGGGGCCTCGGGTGATAAGCAGCTTGTCAGTATTGGGAAGCCTGCCACGAACCCGCTTCCACGAGGTCAGGCCAAGCACCAGGAGGGCGGTACCCAGTGGGCCGAGCACCAACACCGGGGCAGGGTTTCCTGACATGGCTGAGAAGAACGCACCCGCCAAAGCCAGGACGGGTCCGCCGGCGATCGCACTGCTCCAGCCTGCCGCCAGGGTCCCTTGAGTATCGGCTAATTCCCGCAACCGGGAAGGGGCGGTCTGCGGGCTGATGCGGGCTAGTTCCGGGGATAGCCAGTAATCGAGGGGACCGCTCACTTTGTTCTTGGGCACTGTTCTCTTTCGGGTCCGGCCGCTGCAGGGATGGTTTCGTTCAGGATCCGTGATCCCACTAGTGTGCAGTCACCTCCGCACGAGCTCAAGTCACGACTTCGGGGGCATAGCAGTCGATGAAGTGTTCGATGAGAGGTTCGTGGTCCCCTGAGCGGACCACGACGGAGAGCTCGGTGACCAGGGCAGCGCGCATTGACAAAAATCTGAGCATAGTCATAATTGATTACAGTCAACAAAAATCAGAGCCAACCGGGAGTTCCCTTATGGACAACGCACCTAAGCGCGACCGGAGGGCTCTCCCCGATATCGCTGCGCCGATAGCAGCACCCACTCAACCAATATCCCACCCAAGAAGGAGCATCACGGCATGCGGGCGTTCGTCGTTACCAAGTACAGGGAGCCGCTGCGCGAAGCGGATGTCGCTGAGCCAGTCGTCGGGGACCGGGATGTCTTAGTGCGGGTGGAGGCGGCGGGCTTGAACCAGTTGGACGAGAAGATCCGGCTTGGTGAGTTTAAGCAGGTCCTCCCCTACAAGCTCCGGCTGATCCTCGGCCATGACCTCGCCGGTACCGTTATCCGCACCGGGTCTAAGGTGCGGGGGTTCAAGCCCGGTGACCAGGTCTACGCCCGCCCCGCCACGGACCGCATTGGCACGTTTGCCGAGCGCATCGCCGTCGCCGAGGAAGACTTGGCACTGAAGCCCGCGACGGCCAGCATGGAGGAGGCAGGCTCGCTGCCACTCGTTGCACTTACGGCCTGGCAGGCACTCGTCGAGCAGGGAAACGTGCAGCCGGGGCAGAAGGTTCTCATTCACGCCGGCGCGGGCGGGGTCGGTTCGATCGCCATCCAGCTCGCCAAGCACCTCGGCGCGACCGTTGCAACCACCGCGAGCAGGTCCAACGCCGACTTCGCGCGTGACCTCGGAGCAGACATCGTGGTCGACTACCGCACCCAGGACTTCGAGCAACTCCTGACCGGATACGACCTTGTGCTGGACAGCCTCGGCGGGGAGAACCTTGAGAAGTCACTGCGCATCCTCAAACCCGGTGGCAAGGCGATCGGGATCTCCGGGCCGCCGGACCCGGCATTCGCACGCAAAGCCGGCCTGAACCCGGTGCTGCGCCTGGCGATCACCGTGCTCAGCAGCAAGGTCCGGCGGCAGGCCAGGAAGCTCGGCGTCAGCTATGAATTCCTCTTCATGCGTGCCAGTGGCGACCAGTTGCGCCAGATCAGCGCCCTGGTGGACGACGGCGTGCTGCGTCCGGTCGTCGGCCAGGTCTTCAACTTCGACGACACCCCGCAGGCGCTGCAATCCCTCGGCAAGGGCGGAATCCGCGGCAAAGCCGTGGTCACCCTCGCCGGCTGACCCGCCGTCGGCCTTCACTCAGCTGACTATCTAGGAGAAAACCGTCATGGACAATACCGACACCCCGCACGACTCCGTCATCACCTCCTACGCGAAAGCACCTACCAAAACCGTTACCGCAGATGGCACCACCTATGCTTACCGGGTCTTAGGACCAAAGGGCGGTATTCCCGTCGTATTCTTCGTGCACCTTGCGGCAACGATGGATAACTGGGATCCACGCATCATCGACCCCATTGCCCAGAACCGCCACGTCATCACCTTCGACCAGCCTGGTGTTGGCGCATCCAGCGGGCGGGTTCCGCACAGCATCGAGGCAATGGCCGACGACGCCTACAACTTCATCACGTCGCTTGGCTTCGACAAGATCGACGTCTTCTCCTTCTCGATGGGTGGCATGATCGCCCAGGACCTGGCCCTCAAGCATCCCGGCCTCGTCCGCAGGCTCGTGCTGGCGGGAACGGGCCCGCGGGGAGGCAAGGACATGGACAAGGTGGTCGCCACCACCTACTGGGACATACTCCGCGCCACCCTGACACGGTCGGACCCCAAAGAGTTCCTGTTCTTCAACCGCAACGTCACCGGCAAGCCTGCCGCGAAGTCCTTCATCAAGCGCCTCCACGAACGCACGGTGGACCGTGACAAGCCGATCCGCACCAGTGCATTCCAGACGCAGCTAAAGGCAATCCAGAAGTTCGGGCGCTCGGCACCGTCGGACCTGTCCACGCTCACGCATCCCACCCTTATCGCCAATGGCGACAACGACCGCATGGTGCCTTCCGTCCTCTCTGCGGACCTGCACCGGCGCATCAAGGGATCCGAACTGATCATCTATCCCGACTCAGGTCACGGCGGCATCTTCCAGCATCATGACAAGTTCGCCCGTGCCGCCGTCGAATTCCTCGCCAACTGACCCAGGCTCAGAGACCAAGGCTATCGAGGGCGCCTCACCGCGCAATTGAACGTGCAGCACTTCACCTGACTCGCGCGGCCGGTCCCCCTATACTCATAATTGAGTCCAGTCAGTTTGAATCCGGAGGAGTCCTCATGCCTGTCGCTTCCCAGCCTCTCGGACGGCGCGAGCGGAACAAGCAGCAGAAGCTGGACCGGATCGCTGCGGCAGCCAGTGAGCTGTTCGCAGAACACGGGGTCGAAGATGTGACCACGCAGCAGATCGCTGATAAGGCCGACATTGGCACCGGAACCCTGTTCCTCTACGCAAAGACCAAGGGAGAACTCCTTCTGCTCGTGCAGAACGCCCACTACGCCGAAGCGCTCAAGCGGGGCCGGGCAGATGCTGAAACCATCCCTGATGCACTGGATGCGGTAATGGCCATCGTGCAGCCGATCGTGGAGTGCAACCGCGTCCAGGTCCACAATGGCCGCACTTACCTGCGGGAGATGGTCTTCGGTGACCCGACGGAGCCACGCCACAGTGAAGCCCTCCGCATCGTCGCGCAGACTGAGGAGGCCATCGCAGACGTCTTGGGCCGCAATGGACCGGTCAGCGCCGGTGATGCCGCAACCACCGCACGCATCGTCTCGGCAATCATGTTCCTCAGCATGGCAGGGAGCTCGGATCCCGCTATTAGCGTCGAGGACATTGTGCAGGACATCAGGACCCAGATCCGCCTGCTCCTGACCGCTGACGCAGGAACTTCCTGATCTATTAGTCCTTCAGTCCGCATCGGATTGTTTGCGTCGTAGTGGACCATCGTGTTTGTTCGGCTGCCTCCCAGGACGGCCCCGGCTGTAGCCCGAAGCTGTTCAGAAGTTTTTCGGCCAGAGCATCTGGAAGCTGCTAGGCATCGATCACCATGTCGGTCCGCGCGGTGGAGCAGCAGGGCAGGAACTTGCCTGCATCGATTTCCCGTGCCCGGATCCCACCCTGGTGGTTCATCTCCACCTCCCCGGAAAGCTTGACCACCTTGCAGGAGCCGCACATGCCTTCCTTGCAGTTCGCGCCGATCCTGACGCCCGCGCGCTGGGCCGGGCCAAGGATGTGCTCGGTGGGGTCGATGCGCACATTGATGCCGGTGCGCATGAAGGACAGGGTGAGGCTTCCCGTTCCCACTGTGTCGAAGCTCGAAGCATCAGGGGCCGCGGCCTCCGCTCCCACATCCGAACCGCCGTCGGAGGCCCCGGAATCGGGCGCGTTCGGATCGACGGTTTCCAGCGGCAACCCCGCGGCTTTCAGGGGCCCCTCCGCGTCGTAGCCGGGCTCGTAAAGCCCGAACGCTGTGGGCTGGCTTTCGTAGTAGTCCTCGGCGGAATCCGCGATTTCTTCGGCGATTTCCTCGGCGATGTCCACTGCAAGCGCGAGCTCCGCCTCGTATTCAAGGATCGTCTGGCGATCACCCGTAAAGAATTCCATGTGGATGGACGTGTCGTCGACGCCCACCTTCCCGAGGAGCTCGGTGGCGGTGTTCAGGTAGCCCTCGGGGCCGCAGGCGTAGACCTGGCGGCCGTTGGCATCCGGGGCCACCTCCTCCAGCATGGCCGCCGTCAGCCTTCCACTCAGCCCTTCCCAGCCCTCGGGTATGCTGCGGTCGCCCAGCGAGTAGAAGACCTTGATGCGTGAATCCACGGACGCGATGTAGGCCAGTTCCTTGTGGAAGGCAAAGCCTCCCGCCTCCGCTCCGTGGTAAAGCACCACCACATCGGCCTGTCCGGGCAGGGAGTGGATGGTCCGCACCATCGACATGATGGGGGTGATGCCCGCACCGGCGGCCAGCAGGAGGTACCGAGCCCGCCGATCGGCGTCGGGCAGGTGGAATGCCCCCACCGGTCCGAGCATCTCAAGGACGGTGCCCGGTTTGATGTTCTCGTGCACCCACGGTGAGACCAGACCAGTGGGATCACGTTTGACTGTGATGTCGAAGGTCCACGGTTTGGTGGGTGCGCTGGACAGCGAGTAGCTGCGGTCCAGCGGATCATGGTCCTCGCCGTTCACGGGGAAGGCAACGTTGACGTATTGGCCGGCACGGAACGCCAGGGGCGCACCGTCGGAGCGACGGAACACGAAGGTCATCATGCCGCCCACTTCGGGAACAATCTCGACACATTCGGCCATGAACTCCTGCGGATGCCAGGGACCCAGCGCACGGGCAGCGCTGGCGGGTCCCTCGGTGCTGCCCATCACCCTGTTCCACGGCATCTCAAGACCGCGAATGCGATGTGGTTCCTGGACTACGGTCTCAGTGAGGAGTTCAGTCATGCCAAGTGCTCCTGGACGCGCTGCACGTACCAGTTGATGAACGCCTCCACCTGGTATTCGCTCTTCATGTAAGGGCCGGGCTCGTAGGCGGGGCTGCCGGCGCCCGTCTGGCACAGCTCCACGAACGCCTTGTCCTGCAGATTGGTCTGCTTCCAGGTGTAGGTGAGTTTGTCCAGGTCGTAGTCGACGCCTTCCTCGGCGTCGTCAGCTACCAGCCAGGTAGTGCGTACCAAGGACTGGTGTTCGTTGATGGGGAAAACGCCGAACGTGATGACATGGTCCCCCAGGAAGTGGAACCAGCTGTTGGGCTGCAGGTGCATCGAGCAGCGGCCAAGACGGAAGTCCCGCAAGTCACCGAGCAGCTTCTTGGACAGCCTGCGCCCATCGGGCGAGAACGATTCACCGTCGCCGTCGAGCGACTCCCGCGAGATGCGGATTCCCGCTATGCGGGTGTCGAGCTCCTCCACCACCTCGTAGGGAAGTCCATAGCGGCGGCAACGCTCCTCGAGCGAGGACTGGGCTTGCTTGTTGCGGTCCCACACTTCCTCAAGGTGGGCCGGAATCAGGCCCTCCGTCAGGCCCCAGGTGGGGAAGAGCGAACAGGCGAGCTCCGGGTGGCCGTCGCAGTGGTAGCACTCACGGTTGTTCTCCATGACGAGCTTCCAGTTGCCCTCCTCCACGATGTTCTGCTGGTAGGCGATTTTCGTCTTCGACAGATCGTGGGGCGCGAGGTAAGGCTCGAAGATCTTGGCGGTTTCGTCAAAATCCGCCGGCGGTTCGTCCGCAATGCAGACGAAGATGAGTCCGGCAACCACGCGGCTGTGGGCGCGCTTGAGGCCGAAGCACCCCTTGTCGAACTTCGTCTCCCCCGGTGCAGAGGCGTGGATCAGATTGCCCTCCGGGGAGTATGTCCACGAGTGGTAGCCGCAGACCAGGTTTCCTGTTGACCCGGCGGGCTCAGTCAGGACGCGGGCGCCGCGGTGGCGGCATACGTTGTGCAGGACGTTCACGCCGCCGTCGTCATTGCGCAGCACGATCAGGGAGTAGGGCCCATAGTCGACGGTGACGTAGTCGCCCGGCTCCGGGAGTTCGGCGATGCTGGCGGCAAAAATCCAGTGCTGGCCAAAGATGGCTTCCATGTCGATCTTGAAAATCGTGGCATCGGTGTAGAAAGGCGCGTCGAGGGAATATCCCTTGCGCCGGAACTCGAACAGCTCGCTGATCTCCGCCAGCTGCTCTGCAGGCAAAGATGAAGCGAGTTTTCCGCGTGAGTTGAGGGGCAAGACTGGAGCAGACATGTGTTTCCTCCCGGGAGGCCTGGGTAAGTATGCGTTTCGTGACCACGGGTGCGTGGTGCAACCGCATTGTCGAAATCCTTGTAGTCATGAGATTAGGGACGATTGAACTGCAACAAAAGCGCAAGATTTAGAAGATAACCGTGCATAATAGGTGCATGATTGACCCAAGGCTCATCACACTTCGGGTGTTCGCCCGGTGTGGCACCATTGGCGCAACTGCGGAGCTGACAGGTTATTCTCCTTCCGCAGTCTCCGCGCAGTTGCGGGAGCTCCAGCGGGTACTTGGAATGCAGCTGTTGACGAAGGACGGCCGGGGTGTGCGGCTGACCGCCACGGGCCGCTTTCTTGTGGCGGGCTCGGACACCATCATTGCCGAATGGGAGAGCCTGCGCGCCGCAGCCATGGAGGCCGGCGACCAGGTGCAATCCCATTTTGGCCTCGGCGGATTCTCCACGGCAGCCGCACAGTTGCTCGCGCCGCTGGCCGCTACCCTGCGCTCAACACGCCCCCTGCTGGATGTGCAAGTACTCGAGGCCAACCCGGACCGTTGCTTTGACTTGTTGGTTGCCGAGCGAATCGACCTCGCGGTCATCGTCGCCATGCAGTCCGACACCTACGTTGAGGACGATCCGCGCTTCGAGCAGACCGTTCTGCTTGACGATCCCCTGGACGTGATCATTCCGGCTGACCATCCGTTGGCATCGCGGGAAACGGTGACGCTCGAAGAGCTGGCATCGGAACCCTGGATCACCGAGGCCGCCGGCTCCACCTACCATTCCCTATTCACCGCGGCGTTCACGGCAGTCGGAGTGACACCGCGGATTGCCCACGAGGCAGTTGAATGGGAAACCCAGATCGCCTTCGTTGGTGCGGGACTGGGCGTGGGCCTGCTGCCGCGACTGGCGCCCCTGCGTGGAGCCGAAAACGTGGTTCGGCTGCGCATTACTGGCAAGGGGAAACCCGCGCGCCGCATTGTCGCTGCGGTGCGCAGCGGCAGCATCGCATCGCCGCTGATCCAGGAGTCGCTCGGCATCCTTCAGGTCAGGGCCAACCGGATCCTCACTGCCCGACCCGAAGACGATCTCTGAAACCGCTTGGAAAAGGGATTCGTTGGGAGCTGTCTGGGTGCGCATTCAGACTGCACACTTTGAGTCGCCGTCGATGGGGAACATCTGGCCGGAGATGGTGCGGGCGTGCGGCCCGGCGAGGAACAGGATCAGTGCGGCAATGTCATCAGAGTTGATGAACTTCTTCACGGACTGGTTGTCCATGGCGGAGTCAATTTCCTCCTGGAGGGTGCGCCCGGAGACGGAGGCGCGGCCTTCGAAGACGCTCATGATGCGCGGGCCGTCCACAGCTCCCGGATGGATCGTGTTCGAGGTGATGCCGAAGGGCCCAGTTCCGTGGCGAGGGTCCTGGCAAAGCCGACCAGTCCCCACTTGGTGGTGGAGTACGCAACACGGTTCGGGTACCCGAAGCGGCCGGCCAGGGAGGACATGGTCACAATAGAGGCTGCGTCGGATTCCTTCAGCAGCGAAATGGCCCGCTGGGTGCCCACGAACGGCGGCGAAAGCCCCGGCGTCGTATTCCTCCACCGGGGCGTTGGGGCCGGCGATGCCGGCATTGTTGACCAGCACATCCAGCCCGCCGACTTCCTTGACGACATCAGCGAACAGGGCGCCTAGTCGGTGGTTGGGTCAGGCTCAGGCTACGCCCAGGCCAAGCAACCTGATCGCGTTTTCACGCATGATGAGGGGCTGCACTTCAGGCTTGATGGCCAGTTTTTCGAAGTCGGCGATCCAGCGGTCCGCGGGAAGTACTTCGGGGACCAACCGGAAAGGTCGATGCAGACGTTGGTGTGGCGCGCCGCAACCGCGAGCGCCTCATCCTGCCAGGGAAACGACGGGTGGGCCATGATGATGTTCAAACGACGCGATTACCGGGCCCCTGAGTTCGGGCTGCCCCGGCTCACTGCCGTTGGTTTGTCGCGCAACCTGGTCCCATTTGCGAAGCTGCCGTATGGCGAAGTGCCATGCGGAGACGAGAAGGGTGACGGTCAACTCTTCATCGACGGGCGGCCACCCGGCCCAGCCGTCCTTTAACGCTCATGCTCACCTCGAGCGGGATGTCGGAGTCTGCAGGCGAGCCACCAGGCACGTCAGGCCCCTCCGCTGATCTGGCCGTTGCGTCGGTCTTCGTTCCGGAGTTTCACCGAATACGGGAAGTAATCCAGGGTCAACTGGATGCGGGGATCAGGGTGGGTGAGGAACCATTCGTAGGCGTGGTCATCGGCCGCCTCCCACCAGGGCTTGGGGAGGCCTTTGAGTTTCCGGGCCTTCCTCCCCCGCCATTCTTCGGTGACGTTGAAGTATCCCTGGAGGACTCCGAGTCCGAAGAGGGCGGCGAAGAAAAGCATGACCAACGCCATGAGCGGCATCTTGAACAGCACAAGGAGCCCGAAGATGACACAGGCAAGGGTGGCCGGGAGAAAGATCAGGACGGTTCCCAGGAGGCTGAAGTAGAAGGAGCGAATCACGTGCTGGTCGCCGCCGCCGGAGCTTGCACCGATGCCCCATTCTTCCTTCGTGTAGGCGTAGACGGTTTTACCTGTTTTGGCGTACCCGTAGTAGTACGGACGGTTCACTGCCCGCAGGAAGTGCGCGTCGGCAGCCTTCTTTTCCCCCACGACATCAACCGTATCGGATGTCTTGGTGTGGATAACTTTCCGTCTGGCACCCCTTGATGTTGCCATCGTTGTATCTGAGTTGCTTTCGAAGCGAACGAGATGACCATTGGGAGGAGCAAACATGTCTTTCACGCGATCACCAAACACAGGACACTTCAGTGGCAATAGTCCAGGTTCTCAGGCGGTACGCCTGCTGAAATATGAATGGGCACCGCTGGAGCGATCATGGTTGATCGTTCCGGGCCGGGCCTGTTGTGCCGGCCGGATTCTTGGCGGTTACGGGTCACTCCTGAGCCTTTGCCCAGTAACTGAAGGATCTGCTGCTCCCTGGCTGTCAGCGCATAGTCCTCTACGCGGCTTATCTGCATAGGTTTGCCCTGTCCGCCGAATGCCGCCTCAAGGAGGCGGAGCATTGCTGATCCACATCAGTCGCCATGGGATCCATGGTGTCGCTCATGATTAGTCCTCCCCGCCGGGCAACGCCCGGCGTGTCAGGCCAAACCTGGATCCGCCGTTATGCAGACTGTCCCTGGGCGCACAGCGCGGGGCTGGTGTGGTCCATCACAATTAATGGCACACGACCCGCTCTGAGAGGGCGGGAACTACTGGATCCGTCGCGGCGCGGGTACAGGACGTCCTCCATGCGGGGGCGACTTCGGCCGGGGGTTCTGGCGGTGCCGGTTCCTCCGGTTTTGCTGCCTCAGCCATGAGCTGTTCAATGCGTCCTGAGTTCGTCTGGGCGGCTTTGTGCGCGTCGGCGTGCCTTGAAAGGTTCCGCCAGTACTCTATGTGCCCGTACGACGCCGGACCCGGTGCGGTTCACACCGACATCGAGCGGGTGGTTAGGCTGGGTGGATGGCGACAGTTATTCTCGTGCGGCACGGCCGCACCACAGCCAATGCCACCGGACTGCTGGCCGGTCGGGCCGTCGGCGTCAGCCTGGACCAGATGGGGCGCGACCAGGCGGCTCTGACCGGCGACCGGCTCGCGGCCGTGCCCTTAGTCGGGGTGGTGTCGAGCCCTCTTGAGCGTTGTCAGCAGACCGCCCAGCTCATCCTCGATCGTCAGGCTGGCTCGCCGTACGCGCCTGTCGATCCCGATCTCACCGAGTGCGATTACGGCCAGTGGCAGGGCCGCACGCTCAGTGATCTCGCGACCGAGGATTTGTGGCCGGTGGTGCAGTCGCAACCGTCCGCCGTCGTGTTTCCCGGTGGTGAATCCATGGCCGCGATGCAGACTCGGTCGGTGGCAGCGATTCGACGCCACGATGCAGCCTTCGAAGCCGAGTACGGGCCAGGGGCCGTGTGGGTGGCGGTGAGTCACGGTGACATCATCAAGTCAATCCTCGCCGACGCGCTCGGCATGCACCTTGACCTGTTCCAGCGTATTATCGTGGGCCCCGCCTCCGTATCGATCGTGCGCTACGGCGCTAGTCGGCCGAGCGTTTACGCGACCAACACCGACGCGGGTGATCTGTCGTGGCTGTCGAACGGCATCCAGTCTGGCGATGCGCCGGTGGGCGGCGGTGCAGGGCAAAAGGCGCCATGAACCTCATGTGCCTAGAATACTGACATGCCTACACGAGTTCACGAGTTTGCCTGGCCTGATCGGGTCGTCGTTGGCACCATTGGCCTTCCGGGGGCGCGCACGTTCTATTTGCAGGTGCGCTCAGGGATTCAGATCGTGAGTATTGCCCTGGAGAAGCAGCAGTCGGCTCTGCTCGCGGAGAAGATCGACGAAATTCTCGACCAGCTCATCACCGTCGAGGGCAACCCCTTCAGCGTTCCCGCGGGTACTCCCATTGAACTTGTCGACAATGACCAGCTTGAGGCCGTTGAGGAGCAGTTTCGCGCCGGTGCCATGAGCTTGGGTTGGGACCCAACCACGGCCCAGGTCGTAGTAGAGGCGTACCCCATCACCGATGTCGATGCTGATGACAACGACGAATCGCTTGATGAGGACGGCGCCAACGAACCCGAAATGCTGCTGGTGCGAATGCCGGTCGGCACCGCCCGCGCATTCGCCAAGCGCACCCGTGAGATCGTGGGGGCCGGGCGTCCGACGTGCTCGCTCTGCGGTTACCCCATAGACGCCGATGGGCACATCTGCACCCTTCCCGAGGTCTGATGCCAGCGCCGGACCTAGTGACCGCCGAGCTGACGCTCACGGGCCGCATCACGACGGCTTCAAACGCTACATTCCTGGGCAGCATCGGCAACGTGGCGGTCGTCTATAAGCCGATGGCAGGCGAAAGTCCGCTGTGGGATTTTCCCCACGGCACCCTGGCTCACCGGGAGGTGGCCGCCTACCTGGTCTCGCAAGTCTTCGGCTGGGACGTCGTGCCGCGCACCTGGCTGCGCGACGGTCCATTAGGTAAAGGAATGGTGCAGCTGTGGCAGGAGTCAGACCCCGACCAGAGCGCAGTGGACCTCGTTGCGGCCGACGACGTACCGGAGACCGGGTGGAAACAAGTCCTTGAGGGTCAGGATGAGAACGGACGGATGGTTGCCCTCGTTCACGAAGACTCACCGGCGCTCAGACGAATGGCGGTGTTCGACATGGTCGTCAACAACGCCGACCGCAAAGGCAACCACATTCTGGCCATGACGAACGGACACCGGCACGGAGTGGACCATGGGCTCACCTTTCACCGTGACCACAAGCTGCGCACGGTGCTGTGGGGATGGATGGGAGACGATCTGACCGCCGAGGAACGCGACGGCGTCGATCGTGTCAGCGAGGGACTTCACGGTGGGCTGGGCCGAAACCTGGCGGGTTTGCTCAGCGCCGAGGAAATCGCGTCGCTCGCCGCGCGCTGCGCCCGATTGCGCTTGGCAGGGCGGTTTCCGGCTCCGAGCGGTGAGACGCCGGCGGTGCCCTGGCCGCTTTTCTAAGGGAATTGCGGCTACGGGCTTCGCAGGCTGTGTTGCGATCTCCTTACGGGACGGATGAACCAGGCACTGCTAACTTGGCCGCTGCGTCGTGATAAGTCGCGAACTTGGCGGATGCGCTGGACCAATTCAGCACTGTCCCGAGGCGGGACTCGAACCGGGTTCCTGCCCCTGAATTTCCGCCACTCCCCCGAAACCACCGCGATCCGGCCCAGTACGCCCCCGGACGACCCGATCCGAAGCCGAGGGTGTGCACATTGTGCCGGTCCTCAGGCAATCAGGTTGAGCGTGAGTTCCACGGCGCCGAGGAAGAGTGCCAGAACAGACGTGCCCAGCCCAGCCACCAGAAGCAAGCCGGGATGGGCCAGACCCACCACAACGCGCCGGAGTTGGGGCGAATGCCGCAGAAATCTCTTGGGCAGCCGGGAATCTTCCGGGCTCTGCCGCCAGCCGCGGAGACGGCGCAGGAACCACGCGCAGCGCACAATAAGCGCCATCCACAACACCGACACAACCAGGGGGACCGCCGCCAGGAGCAGGTTGAACCCCAAGGACGTCACGGCACGCTCCGAGTCCCCGGCCAGTGCCTGGACGGTTGTCGAAATCGAGGCGCTGGCCACCACGGAGAGGCCCCACACCATAAACGCGGCCGTCAGCGCGAGGAACCGGACAAAGAAGTGCGCGAGCACCGATTCTTTTTGGGGCTTGAGGTACTGGCGCGGGGTCGCATGGAGCACGGCCACAGTGCAGGCCAGTGTGGGCAAGGCAGCCATCCCCACCAGCACGTACCAGGTCCAGCCGGCCAGGTCCACGAACTCGTCACCAATGATCAGCAACACCCAGAAACCCGTCCACACCCAGCCTGAATGCAGCGGATTCCGGACCAGCCAGGCAGGCAGCCGCTGAGACAGCGGGACAGCCGACGCGGTAGAGGACCGGGAAACAGGATTCCCCACCGCCCCATCTACGGGCGCAACAGCAGCCGGACCAACGCCGACTGGGCCGTCCGGAAGCGCCCCTGCGCTGGCGTCCGGCGGGTTTTGTTCCCCTCCAGCCATGCTCATGGGCTCACTGTAGCAATGCGGCAGGCGGACCCGCCGTCGTCCGTCCGCGCGATTAAGTATGGCAAAGGGGCAGCGGAGAGTCGCCGGGTATCACTAATGAAATCTTCTTTGGGTCACAGGCGCGTGAACTGAATGCGACTGCTGCCCCGCGGCATCACCCCGCTACTTAATGTATCCGCAGGCCGAAGGCTCCACTTTCCGAGCAGGTCAAGAAACGGGCGTGATGCTGAATTCCTCGGTGTCGGGCAAACGTCTGTCCCCTGTGCGCAACTCGCGGATCCAAAACAGATTGCCCGACCGAAGGATATCCACCACCCGTCCGCGGTGAACGAGTTGGCCCCGGGAGCGCGCCGGGCTCCTGGACCGGAGCCCGTAGGGACCCCTCCCCCACGAGATCAGGCCGCCAGGCGCTGCCTGATCCACGCCGAGAACTGGTCCACCGCGATGATCAGCACCAGCACGATGATGATGTGCGTGAGCATGGCGTCGAACTGGAAGGATTTGATGGCCTGGTTGATGAGGAGTCCGATGCCGCCTGCACCCACCAGCCCCAAAACCAAGGATGACCGGACGTTGACGTCGAAGCGGTACAGCAGCAGCCCCACGAACTGGGGAACCACCATGGGCAGTGTTGCATTAGCCACCTGTTGGATCCGGCTGG
Organism: Arthrobacter sp. B10-11; assembly: GCF_033142195.1. Taxonomy (NCBI): domain Bacteria; kingdom Bacillati; phylum Actinomycetota; class Actinomycetes; order Micrococcales; family Micrococcaceae; genus Arthrobacter; species Arthrobacter sp. B10-11. The sequence goes on along the minus strand of NZ_JAWMTH010000003.1, from coordinate 8,883 downwards.
CGCCGGCAGTGCGCAGCGCTTCCTGCGGGCCGCCGTCGATCTCCTCCATGGATTCCGCCCACAGCTTGCCCATCACACCCGTGTTGTGGCAGATCAGCGCCAGTACGCCGGCGAAGGGACCCAGGCCCACGGCCGTGACGAAGATCAGAGCGAAAACGATGTCCGGTACTGCCCGGAAGAAGGACAGAACAGATCGTGCTGCCTGGTAGACCAACCGGTGCGGGGTGGTGGTGTCGGCTGCCAGCACGGCCAGCAGCAGCGCGAAGGGCACTGACATGGTGGTGCCCAGCAGCCCGATCCACAGCGTGACCAGTGTCGCGTCAAGACCAGGTTTGACGGTCCGGTCCCAGTCCAGGTCCGGCGGGAAGGCATCGCCGACGAACGCCGCCATGCCCTTCCCGCCGTCCACGAGCAGACCGGGCTGGAAGTCCGTCCCTTCGAAGGCGAAAAGATGGAGGACGACGACGGCGGCAGTGACGCCCGCCGTCGTCACCCATCGTGTGGGCTTCTTTAGCAGCCTGGCGTCCGGGCGGACCGAATTCTCGGTGGGGGCGTCCGGGTTCATGCCGCGAGCCTCCGGTCCGGGGCGTAGAGCTTGTCCAGCTGCTCGGAACTGACATTGCCCGAGGAGAGGTCGAACGCCATGGTTCCGTTGAGCAGGCCGATGGATCGGTCCGCATATCGCAGGGCAAGGTCCGGCTGGTGCAGGACTGCGGCCACGGCCATCTGTTCGCGGTGGGCGAGGTCCCTCAGCAGAGCCATGACCTGTTCGGCGGCGTGTGGATCCAGGGCCGAGACCGGCTCGTCGGCCAGGACGATATCTGCGCGCTGGCACAGGGCGCGGGCAACGGCAACGCGCTGTTGCTGGCCGCCGGACAGCCGTCCCACCCGGTCCAGCGCACGGTCCGCCAGCCCTACCCGGTCCAGGCATTCCAGTGCTTCCTGCCGGATGGCAGCGGGATAGAACAGCGGGGTTAGCGACCGCGTGGTGGGGATTCTGGCCAGGGCGCCGGCGCAGACGTTGTCCAGGGCTGAGCGGCGCGGGACCAGGTGGATCTTCTGGAAGATCATGGCTGTCCGCTGGGTGGCTTGCTGAAGCGCGCGGCCCTGCAGGTCGGCAAGATTCACGCCGTCGATACTGATGGATCCGGCGTCCGGCCGGGAGATGCCCATGACGCAGCGGAGGGTCGTTGATTTACCGGAGCCGTTGGCCCCCAGGAAGGCGACCAGTTCACCTTTCCTGAGGTCGAAATCGACGCCCTGGAGTACGGGTCTGCCGCCAAAAGACTTGCTCAGCCCCGTGACGCTGAGGAGTGGAGTCTGCATCAGAGGTCCTCTTCGGAGAGGTCCATGGTCTTGGCAAGCTCGAACAAGGGCGCATAGGTTTCCTTGGTCACGGGCAGGAGGGGACCGGGAGGTGTCACGTCGAGGAATTCGCCTACTTTAGCGATGTCGGTTGCATCGAGGTCCAGGAAGGCGGCCTTGACTGCTTCCTTGAAGACAGGGTCTGCGTCGCCGCGGACGGTGATGGGATCGTTCGGGATGGGGTCCGAGGTCCAGATCCTGCGGAAGTCCTCCGGGTTGAAGGTCCCGGCGGACTTGGCGGTGGCCAGGGTCTGGGAGTTGATTTCGGCCGCTTCGACTTTGCCGTTCTTGAGGGCGAGAAGGGCCTCGGGGTGGCCGCCCGTGTAGTCCATCTTGAGGTCGGCATCCGCTATGCCCGCTTCACGGAGACCGAAACGGGGAAGTACATCCCCGGACGTGGACCCCACACTGCCCAGGGCCAGGGACTGGCCCCTGAGGCCGGCGATGTCCGTGATCGGGCTGTCTTTCGCCACCCAGATACCGGCTGTGTAGGAGCTGAGTTCCTTCCCCGCGGTGCCGAAGGAGACAAGCGGTTCGGCCCCGGCCTTCTGGCTGGCGAAGACGTACCCCAGCGGGCCGAACTGCCCCAGGTCCAGTTTCCCGTTGCGCATTGCCAGGACCTCGGCGGCGTAATCCTCCACGACCTGGACTTCGACGGGGCAGTCGAGCTTCTTTTCGAGCGCCGCGGCAAGGACGTCGTAGGCCGGTTTGAGTTTGGCGGGGTCTTCATAGGGTTCAATGCCGAACCTTATTTCACCTCCGGGGCAGGTGGCGCTGGCGCTGTCCGCGCCGGAGCGGGCGTTGCCGCCGCAGGCAGTGAGTGCCAGCACAACAGCGATGGCCGCGGCGGGTCCGGTCAAGAGCTTGGTTTTCATGGGATTCCTTGGGATGCGATGGATGGAGCAGTCGGAGGTTCAGCAGGGAGGGTTCAGAAGAGCCGGGCGATGGTCCGGTGTGCCAGCCCGAAAGACAGCGTCATGCCGACGCCGGACGTCACGGAAATCACGGTCACGCCGGGCTGGACTTCTCGCTCCAGTAGCGGCCCGACGTCGCTGGAGGCGTATATGCCCTGCCACCGCTGGACAATGTCCAGCTCCGCGCCGAGTGTCCGGGCGATTTCGTCGTTGAGTATTGCCGTGACCGGTTCGTCGAGGAAGGGGGCGGCAGTGCGGTCGTAGTCGTGGGAGTCCCCGAGGATGAGGCTGCCATCCGGGCGCTGCGTGAACATCACGTTGGCGCCAATGTCCAGCAGCTCGGGGCGCGTCTCCCGTATTTGGGCCCGGAGCGCCGCCGCGGCGGGCATCTCAGTAAATGCCGGGTAGCGGAGCATGGAGGTGGCCGTCAGCACCGCCGGAGCCAAGTCCAGTCCGACCGGCCGCGTGGCGAGCGACATCTGCAGGGAGCAGCGCTCAATCCGGTGCTCGGCGGCCAGTGCGGGGAACAGGTAATCCACATCATGGCCAACACAGACGAGGACCTGCCTGCCGCGGACTTCGCCGCGGGAGGTGCTCACCGTGGCCGTCCCCTTGGCGTCCAGTCCGAACCCAACAGCTGAGGTATTCCACCGGAACTCGACGCCGGGCTGCCGCTCCAGCCAGGACGCCAGCCGAGCCGCCGTGGTCCTAGGGTCAACCCTCAGGTCGTCGCGCAGGAACGCACCGCCCACCAGCCCCGGCCAACTGGGACCGATGGTTCCTCCGTCCGGGGCGGAGGCTCCGCCGTCGGGCATTCCGGTGAGCCGCTCGCGGGTCTCTCCAGCGGACAGCAGCACCACCTGTCCGGGCTCGCGGACGGCCGCGAGTTCGTCCAGGACGGTCATCTCCGCAGCAGTTCGGGCCAGAACCACGGCACCGGACTCGACGGCCCAGAATCCCGCCAGTTCGGCGAACTCGAGCCAGTACTTCCGGGAGACCTGCGCCAGTTCGTAGAGTTCACCGGTTTGCGCAGTAATGCAGCAATGGCCGAAGTTGCGCACTGAGGCGCCCACCGCGCGGTGGTCACGCTCCAGGACGGTGACGGTCAGTCCATTGGCCACGGCGTGGGCTGCGTGGGCCAGGCCGATGATTCCCGCTCCGACGATGACGAGGTCGGCGGGAGCGCCGGGTCTTTCGCCTGTTCCGGAGGGGGGCTTGGTTTCATGCGTTTCGTTCTTCACAACGTAGACACTGGACGTCGCGGAAAGAGGAATCAAGCCAGATCGGCTGTTGTATATACAAGTTTGCTGAGTCTTAACTTGAAGGGTGGTTCATTCACCGCGAATTCACCATTTACAGCTGAAAAGTCGGGAAAACAGTCACGGTAACTTGTATTATCAACTTGTGACTACCCAGCAGAACGCTCCCCTTCACCTTCGACTCAGCGAGGAATTCGCGCGCCGGATCTCGGACGGTTCCTGGCCTCCAGGCTTTCAGCTGCCCAGTGAAGCTGAGCTGTGCCGTGAGTTCGGAACATCCCGGGGACCCATCCGCCAGGCGCTGGCCGCACTCCGCTCCGAAGGAGTTTTGACGGGCGGCCGGGGCCGGTCCCCCATGGTCCGCGCCGCCGTTCCGTCACAATCCTTCTCCACGTTCAACTCCTTCACGGAGTGGGCCGTGGGAATCGGAAAGGTTCCCGGGCAGAGGACCCTGGAAGTAGCCCTCCGGGAACCGGGCATCGAGGCCGCCGAACAGCTCGGCGTGCCTGCCGGAGCGAAGGTGGTGGAGGTGTTGCGGGTCCGCTTCCTCGACGGGACACCGGCCATGATTGAACGGACCACCTTCGTACCGGAAGTGGGCCGGCTGCTTTTTGACTTCGACACGGACTCCGGCTCCATTTTCGCGTTCCTCAAGGCACATGGCGTTGACCTGCACGGCGCCCGACACACTATTGACGCCGTGGCCGCCACTGACGAAGACGCCGAACTGTTGAACCAGGCCCCGGGCACTCCCCTGCTGCGCGAACGCCGGCTCACCTCATCAGCTGACGGGCTACCGCTTGAATACTCCGAAGACTGCTATTTGCCATCCCTGACCAACTTTACGATCGACAACACCGTGGACCGGCGCGCAGCCCTGGTCCGCGTCCACACAGAAAGCGCCAACGGAACCAATGATTAAGCTCGTCGCCTGCGACATGGCAGGAACCACCATCGATGAACACGGCGACGTTTATGTGGCGCTGGCCCGGGCGGTTGAAGAAACCGGCGCCGCCACCACAGCCGAGGCCGTCCAGGAGTGGATGGGCGCAGACAAGGTCGAAGCCATCACCGCACTCATCGAACGGGGCGGCGGAACCCCTGCCCCCGATACCGTCAGGAATGCCTTCGCCCGGTTCAAACAGCTGCTGGCTGATTCCTACGCGGCCAACCCGCCCGTGCCGCTAACCGGCGTCGAGGACGCCATCCGCGAACTGCAGGACCGCGGAATTAAGGTCGCGCTCACCACCGGCTTCTCCCGCGACGTCGCGGAGCCGCTACTGGCGGGGCTGGGCTGGACCGTTGCGGACGACGGCGGCAGCATCCCCGGCGGTAACGGCACCGCCGGGGGCAGCAAGGCCCGCCACGGCATCGTGCTCGATGCCGTGGTCTGCGCCGATGACGTGGCCGCAGGCAGGCCCGCACCGTACATGATCCACCGGACCATGGAACTCACCGGAGTCCAGGATGTCCGCGAAGTGCTGGCCGCCGGGGACACCGCCAATGACCTGCTCGCCGCCACCCGCGCCGGTGTCACGGCGGTGGGCGTGCTGACGGGAAAGCTTAACCGTGCGGCTCTCGCGCAATACCCGCACCAGCACATCCTGGACGGCGTCAGGAATATCCCGGCCATATTGCCCGTCTGATTGCGTCATCTGAGTGCCGCACGGTCCAAACGCCGCAAATTCCTCTGCGCTGCAAGGCAGGAATTCGATCGGCCGTCCTGTTGCGGCCGACAACTCAATGGCAACGTCCTGGAGCGTGAGCAGGCGGGTGAGGCTCCCGGCGACGGAGTCGGAGGTGAACATAACGGTGCGATCCGGGCGGACAACCGCAGCAGCGGCTCGATTGCGGACGAGCCACTGGTGGAGCTCAGATCCGGGGTCCGGCACGACGGGCGCCGCGCCCTTGTGCAGGATCCGTTCGCGCTCCTCACGAGTGATCGCGAGAGCCAGCAGCGCGAAACCGTCTCCGACGACGTCGTCGAATCGGTTGGCGTCCGGGTCCACCGCGGTGGGGGCGTTCGGGCGGAGACGTCCGAGGGCCAAATCTTCGACGACTGGCGCGACCCCAACGGCTTCCTGGCCCCACTCCGGGACTCGCGGGGCACTTGTGACGCTCATGTGTCGCCCCGCCTCCAACGTTGGATCATCAGTGGATGGATGCGGCGGAAGGCTGGTTTGGATGGAGTCGAAAGTGGAGTTGTTCGCGGATCCAAAAGGACTCCCGGGTGGAGGGCCTGTGGGTCCGCGCGCTGGCGGCCCGGCATGGGGTTCATCGAAGAACGGTGCGGCAGGCTCTGGCCGGGAAGAGAACGGTGACGGATTCGTCTCAGACCTCGCCTCTCATCTGCGCGAGGTATCCGACGCAGAGCCCGCCGCCTAGCAGGGTGAAGATTCCCAGGCCCATGAGCAGCCCCGCACCCAACCGGGACGTGCGTGGCCGGACCGCCAGCACAATCGCCACCACCAGATAGATGGCGATGGGTATGAACGCTGCAGGCCCGGCGAGGAAGGTCTTGTACCCTTCATCCGGAGCGATACCCCTTGTTGTCCCAAAATAAAGGGCATAAAGGGCAGGAGCCCCTAACAGGATTCCGAGCATCACGAGGCCGAGCCCTGGTTTAGAGGGCGGCTCCTCTTCTCGGGGCGGTGGCAGTGGGCTCCAGGCTTCTTCGGGGTTGTCGTCGCTCATGCCACTCTTCTTTCCAACTTTGGGCGGAGTGGTTTCCCGAATCCCGCAGCATCCGCCAGAGCAGCAGGGGGAGAGTGTTCAGGAAGAACCATTGGGGACGGCTCATCCCCAGCCAGAGCATCTCGTTGCCCCGGACGAATTCGACGCCGAACCGGAGCAAGGCGTAGAACGCCACGTAGCAGATGAAGAGGTCGCCAGGACCAGGCAGGCGGTCCCGATAGCGCCACCTGAGCGCGAATGCGGCCACATGGAACAGGATCCGCTTACCCAAGTGGACGCCAAGCCACGCTCCCACAAGGCCCGCGAGGATGCTGCGGTCACCGTTTCCCCACCAGTCCGCCAAGGAGACCTGCCGGGAAAAGTCCCACGTGAGCACCCTTGAACCGAGGGCCCCGCAGGCTACCGTGAAACCGGCAACGGGCCACAACCCCGGGTCGGACAGACCATGCCGGCGCTTCTCATGGGCGTAGAACAGCAAGGCTGCGAGGATTCCCAGCCCGAACGCGCCGGCGTGCACCGACACGTCTCCCGCGAAGGGAAGCCAGATCATGAGCAGAGTGTAACAGTGGCCTGCCAGGCTTCCAGGGAACTGTTGCCCCGGCAACCACATATGGACGTGGAGACGCCACGCGGCTTCAGAGATAGAACCCTGAGAGACGGGCACACGGTGAACACGCTGGCGCGGCCGGAGTCTGTTCCTGCAGCCGCATCGCACTTCACCCGAGCCGACGTCTCCGCTTCAGTGGCCCGGTCCCACGAAACATTCAGCATCCATAGGACACGGAAACACACGTCAGTCGCTATCCAACGATTGCCCGTTTCCCAGGTGCGGTGCGGAGGCCATCATTAGAGGTAAGAGCGTTACGATTTGAATCGGAGGCTGCCATGATCCAGGCCCTGCTGTGCAAGCTGAACGTTCGGCACGATTGGCACGTCGAACATGCCGACGACGGGGGCGTGTATAGACGCTGTTCACGATGCGGCAAGGATGACGATAGCGGCGGCGGAGGATCAGGAGGCAACTACAGTGCCTGGATAGGGCCGACGGCAGGAGGGTGAGGCCGGCCGTCCCGCAAGTAGACGGGTGCCCGGGCGGATTGTGGTGTTCTGGCTGGCACACGCTCCTGGCTGTCTGCAGGACAGCGTCCTCCATCTCGGGGACGAGCGGAGGCGCGTCTGTGACGCTCAGTTCCCGGGGCGGCCGCCACGTGGTGAGCGCCGCCACGAATCAAACACATCGTGGGCGAGAACGTCTTCGAGTCCGCGGTTGTGTTTGAGTTCCAGCAACCAGCCCAGCACTACCCAGCGGTGACTCCGTTATCAGATCAACGCACAAATCTGACAGACACACATCGAGTGCCCGGAACGGCCGACTACCTCGTCCACGACGCCAGTGTCGCCAGCGTGACCGTCGCCGTGTTCAGCGGAATGACCGCGGTGATGTCAACCAAACCGGGACCGTCCCCGGAAGAAGAGTCCGGATCCCAAACCTGGACCCTGTCGACGGATCGTACGCCAGCCATAGCTAACCCAAAGACGTTCCCGCTGAACCCGGAACGTACCAAGCACCCACCCCAGACCCCGTTGCGCCTCTGCGCGAGCGTCAGCCACGCCGGGAAGGTCTCGGCCGTGAGCGGCCTATCACGTGCGAAGTCGTCACGCCCACCTCAGGGGTTGTCTCGGGAACGGGTTGAAGAAAGTCAGGAGGTAGATCTCGTCGAGGGGGACTCGGCGACGCATAGGACTCCTGTGTTGCCGTCCTGGTCGGCGATCACGGTGAGCGACGGCGCGCCGCTGTCGTCGACGACAGTCCCGCCCGCGTCAACGGCAGCGGCGATTCGTTGCTCGGCCACTTCGGGCGCCACGTAGACCTCGACGTGGAACCGCTGACTCGGGGCCTCGTGCTCACCGGCGTCCCCAAACCACAGGTTCGGTACACGCCCTGTGGCGTCCCTGATCTCGTCGCTGGGCGACCCGTGACCCTGGGCCTCGGCGTTCCCGGTCAACAGGGCGGCCCACACCGGGGCGATAGTCGCGGAGTGGGCCGTATCGAGACCGAGTTCGATGACGCTGACCGAGGCCGGGTCGGGGTCGACCTCGTGGTCGGCGGCGATCTCGGTGATCCGTCGCGCGAGGTCGACGTCCTGCTGAGTTACCCATTCGACGACGTGTTCGGTGCCCTCGTCGTCGCGGTAGATGGCGTCTGCGCTGACCAACTTGAGATCGACGTACCCTTTGCCGATCGACACGCTCGGGTGGTGTCCAAGCGCATCGCCCGCCTCGCCTACCGCGGTAACGAACCGTGCACCGGTGCCGAAGTCGTCGACCAGGTAGCGGGCGTGGAGTCCCTGGGCCAACTTGCGCCAGTCGGTCAGCCTGGCCTCGGCGACCTCCTCGCCGTTCAGCATGTCCATGTTCGGGACCTCATCTGTGATTTCGTCTCAGCGCTGGAGCTCGTCATCTCTAAGTGCCTCCCGCCCCCTTTGCCAAAGTAAAGCCGATACCGAACGCATCTTCAAGGGAACGCATTGACTCATAGGAAAGGTCCGTGGAGCGGGATACGTTGCCTCACCTGAAAAGGTCCGGGAATGCCGTGGTGCGGACATCCTTGAGGGATGGGTTTGACGATGAGCCAGCGCAAGGCGGTCACG